>JAJACH010000003.1 GCA_022601645.1 Chlamydiia bacterium | reverse complement strand
AGGATTCGCTTGATGAATTAAAAGAGACCAGCACAGGGCAGGGTGATGGCTCAATGGGAACAACACTTGGTGTCTTGTTATCCTCGGCGTACCTTTTATCCGTTGAGCGATGGCCCTTCCACTCGGGACCACCGGATCACTATGACCGACTTTCGTCTCTGCTCGTCTTGTCAGACTCGCAGTCAGGCGGGCTTATGCCATTGCACTCAGCGACCGATTTCCGACCGGTCTGAGCCCACCATCGCGCGCCTCCGTTACTCTTTAGGAGGCGACCGCCCCAGTCAAACTACCCGCCACACAGGGTCCCGGATCCGGATAACGGACCGCGGTTAGACATCAAGACAGACAGGGGTGGTATCTCAAGGGAAGCTCCACACGAACTGGCGTCCATGCTTCAAAGCCTACCACCTATCCTGCACACGTCTGACCTGATGCCAGTGTGAAGCTGTAGTAAAGGTGCACGGGGTCTTTCCGTCTAACCGCGGGAAGCCTGCATCTTAACAGGCAATTCAATTTCGCTGAGTCTATATTGGAGACAGCGGGGAAGTCGTTACGCCATTCGTGCAGGTCGGAACTTACCCGACAAGGAATTTCGCTACCTTAGGACCGTTATAGTTACGGCCGCCGTTTACTGGGGCTTCGTTTCAGTGCTTGCACACCTCCATTTAACCTTCCAGCACCGGGCAGGCGTCAGACCCTATACGTCGTTTTACAACTTCGCAGAGCCCTGTGTTTTTAGTAAACAGTCGCCACCCCCTGGTTTGTGCCCCCGACCAAGACTTGCGTCCCAATCGGGCCTCCTTCTCGCGAACTTACGGAGGTATTTTGCCGAGTTCCTTCAATATAGTTCTCTCAAGCGCCTTGGTATGCTCTACCAGTCCACCTGTGTTGGTTTAGGGTACGATCTTAATGGAAGGCTATTTCCTGGAACCAATCAGCCGCCCATTCAATCCGATAAGGATGAACGACCTCTTTGATCCGTCACATCTTCCTGGCCCACGAATATTAACGTGGTTCCCATCGACTACGCCTTTCGGCCTCGCCTTAGGGGTCGGCTTACCCTGCTCAGATTAGCTTTAAGCAGGAACCCTTGGACTTTCGGCGAGGGGGTCTCTCACCCCCTTTATCGCTACTCATGTCAACATTCTCACTTCTGATCACTCCACCGGATGCCTTACAGCCCGGCTTCACAGTCAGAACTTCGCTATCTTAATACCATTACTGGAATTAAAAAAGCAACGTTCTTATCACAGAACGCACCGCTACCATGCACATAAAAATAGCATCCTCAGCTTCGGCACATGGCTTGAGCCCCGGTACATCTTCGCCGCAGGATAACTTATTTAGACCAGTGAGCTTTTACGCTATCTTTAAAAGATGGCTGC
>JAJACH010000002.1:388330-562971 GCA_022601645.1 Chlamydiia bacterium | reverse complement strand
CCGCCAAATTTTCCAGTTATACGGTATACACAAAATTAATGGGCATTGATTGTCGAACACAATATTCTTAGCAATTTCATGGGTGGTATAATTATTTGTCACTAAGCTAAGGCCGTGTGCAAATTCACTATAAAAATGATACGATTGAAGTTTCAACCACTAACCCACTGGATGCTAAAGCTTTAAATTCCGATCAATTCCAGCGAGTTAATGACTTAGTAGCGAAACTAGACAACCCAAATCTGAAAGCAATTCATCGTCCTAAGATTCAAGGGGATATAAGAAAGCTACTTAAGGCAGCCCCAACACTTGAAGCTCAAATTGGGAATAACGCCGCTAAAATTGCGTCTACGCTCAGCAAATATCTTGTCTACGGTCATATGAATGCCTACCAAGGTCTCTCTGTTAATGTAACTGACTTAATGTCAGAGTTTAACATAGAAAGTTTCAGCATTCCTTCAAAAGAAGCCCTGCCAAAAGAAGAGCGCGAGCCTTCGGTGACAATCGAAGAAATATTAGAGATTGAAGACAACCCTATTTGGGAAATAGACTAAATCTAAACCCCTTATTAATAAGGGGTTTTATTAAATTAATTCCTGTAATTTATTTATATTAATAATTTAGTTATAATTATACTTTATTATTTAAAACAAAAAACAATTACAGGGTTAATTTATGTCATTTACAATAACAGGCCAGGATACTGGTTATCTGTCTTTAAGAGATCAACACATCGCTATCAGGACAGAAGCACCATTATTTAAAGAGGAAGAGGTCTATGAAAGACAGTCTAGAGTAGTTTGGACTGACAGTACAGTCCGAGTTCATGTAGGGTATGAAACAGTTTGTGAACCTGTATACAGCCAAAATGATGACCTTTGGGAAGAACCAGAACTTGTTGGCTATAAATCAGTTCAAAAACCTGTCTATGAATTGCAACGTCAACGTGTCCCTAGAAGGGAAGAGTTTACTACACGTTCACTCAGAAATGTGGCGACAGTTACCGCAGGTAAAATACAAGCAAATGCTAGTGAACTCTTTGGCCTTCTAAACGCTTCAATGCTTATAAAGCTCAAAACTACAAACCCCCTCGCAACTCGAATAAAAAGAGCATTAATTGAACACGCCATTATCTCTGTAGGTTCTGGAAAATACTGCCCCTCCCCAACTCAGGCACGTGTGACAGCGGCTGCATTCGCTTCTAAACGAAGACGTGAAAAAGCTCACACGGAACGTAATCGCTTCGAGTTTATTGGGTCATCTGAAGGTACAAGAGCAGATGCTATAAGAGAAGCAGATCGATCAAGAACTGCGCTAATGGATAGAGCTGTACCAAGCGAGAGTATCGATGGACGCTTGCTCCTTACCGATGCTCCTGCAAGTCCAGCTCTTGCAGCTTCAACTCCACCTACCTCACCTTCCGCTGCTGAAGCTTCGTAGCACTTTGTGGGTCAGAGTTACGACTCTGACCCCTAGATTAGGTTTCGACGTTGAGCGAACCGAGGGCTTCGCCTAAATCTCCATCATGACTTTTAATCTCTTCATGGGCCATCTTAGCAAGGGCTAGATAGCTCTCTGCGGCGGCCTGTACGGTCGCATCAGGTGAGCTTGCGTACGACGAGGCTTCTTTTTGAAACTTTTCAAGCCCATCAAGGATTTTCTTTTTCTCCTTTTCAGGCGGCTCTCCGTGTTTAAGTCTTTCGGAAGCGTCAACTAAGGTTTTCCTTAGCCCTCCAAAGGCGTTCATGAGCCCTACTCCCCCAGCACCTAATGAAAGTTTTTGTGAAAGCTGTTGATAGGCTGTTTCGGGTTTCATACCTGAATTGAGATCGGCAAGTGTTGTGGTAAAAGCTCCTGTGACGTTTGAGGCAGACGGTCCTGTTTCTCCTGACACATGCGCTTTTTCAATCGCAGCTTCGATGTGTTCGATGAGCTTTTCTTTCTCTTTTTTTGCGTTGTCACCAAGTCCCATGAACTCTGCGATGATTTGTTGCATGGGTGCTGGGTTTTCACTGGGCTCAGGAGAAACGTTGTCTCCAGCCCCTGGTATTTGGTCGACCATTTGTTACCCCCCTTTGGCTTAGATCGAATAGGTTGTTGATGACACGTCGCCTCCGGTCCCTGTCCAGTTTGTGTGGAAGAATTTTCCACGCGGCTGGTCCAGGCGCTCGTAGGTGTGTGCTCCGAAAAAGTCGCGCTGTGCCTGGAGTAGGTTTGCGGGTAGTCTTTCGGTACGGAGCCCATCGTAAAAGCAAAGGGCTGTGTTAAAGCAAGGTGAGGCGATGCCGTATTCAGCAGATGCCATCACAGTTTTTCTCCAGCCTTCGATACATCCTTGGAGTTCTTTCTTGAAGAAGTCATCTAGGATGAGGCATTCGAGGTCGTGGTTTTTCTCAAACGCTTTTCCGATATCACCGAGGAAGGCGGAGCGAATGATACAGCCACCGCGCCACATTAGGGCGATCGAGCTGTAGTTGAGTTTCCACTTAAATTCTTTGGCTGCGGCGCGGATCAACATAAACCCTTGGGCGTAGCTGATAATTTTTGACGCGTAGAGCGCTTGGCGGATGTGTTCAACAAACTCTTCTTTATCACCAAAGAAGCTCTTTTCTTTCTCGCCAAACTCTTTGCTCACTGTGAGTCTCTCGTCTTTTAGAGCGGAGAGGCAACGGGCAAAGACAGCTTCACCAATGAGGGTGAGGGGTTGGCCCATATCAAGGGCGCTAATGCCTGTCCATTTACCAGTTCCTTTTTGACCTGCAACGTCGAGGATTTCATCGACGAGCGGCTTGCCGTTTTCTTTAAAAGCGAAGATGTCGCGGGTGATTTCGATGAGGTAGCTATTTAGCTGCCCTTCGTTCCATTTTGCGAAGACTTTATGCAGGTCATCTGGAGTATATCCGAGGAGATTATGCATAAGGTGATACCCTTCACAGATGATTTGCATGTCACCGTACTCGATGCCGTTATGGACCATTTTTACATAGTGGCCTGCTCCGCCATCTCCAACCCAGTCACAGCATGGGTCGCCGTTGTCAGCTTTCGCTGAGATGGCTTGGAAGATTTCCTTAATTTCGGGCCAGGCGTCTTCATCGCCCCCTGGCATGATGGAAGGTCCATGGCGTGCGCCTTCTTCCCCACCGGAGATTCCGGTGCCGATAAAGTGCATGCCTTTCTCTTTCATCATCTTAACGCGACGGTCGGTGTCGGGGTAATGGCTATTTCCCCCATCTATAATAATGTCGCCCTTTTCAAGCAGTGGAAGGACTTCGTTAATGAGGTCATCAACGGCGTCTCCAGCGCGAACCATGAACATGATTTTGCGCGGGCGCTTGAGTTTACTCACGAATTCCTTGAGATCATGGGTACCGATCACCTTTGAACCTTTGGCAGGCCCTTCTAAAAAGGCATCCACTTTAGGTGTTGTGCGGTTCCAAACAGCCACAGTGTAACCGTGGTCGTTCATATTCATTACTAAGTTCTGACCCATAACGGCCAATCCAATCAGTCCAATATCAGCTTCCATAATATCTCCTCCTAATCTAATAGTATCCCTCGAACAAGCTCGGTGTCAAACCCTTTTCGACTTAAAAATCTGTAGAGCTTCTCTTTTGAGTCTGACGATTTTTTTTTGATCCAATCCTCTATAATTGGGCGCTGATCTTCTTGCCCAATATCGACAAACCCGTAGTTTGTCCGCTCTCTTAATTTGGCTTTGATAAGATAAGGTCCATTCCCCTTTCTCAGTTGCCTTGCTATAAACAGGTTAAGCTCTCTTTCATCATCTAAATAACCTAACCGCTTAAGATCCACAATGATCGCGTCAATTTCCTCTTTTTCACACCCTTTACTAAGAAGCTTTGCTTCTAGCTCATCAGAAAAATATCCCCTAAGGGCCAGTAGGTTATAAGCTATTTTTGTGGCGCTCATATTCAAATAACTCCTCGGATGTTACAATGATGATTAGAGAGGTGATTTATGTCAGATATCGGTGCAGTAGGATCAAATAGTAATGCTTCGTACGAAGTGGGCAAGGGTGAAGAATCTTCCATGGAAAAGATGATAGCAAAACAGCATTATTCCCATCCAGAAATGGTTAACACACTAGTGCAAGGGTTTGTGAATTCGATCAAGATGGATAATAAGGAAAACCAGCAAGCTGAAAAAAACGTCAAGGAAGTCTACAAGAAGGGAGCGAACTAAATGGGAATGCCAGGAGGGGGTGGTGGTATGCCCGGTATGCCGGGTATGCCCGGAGCAGGCGACAATCAAGGTGCTGGTGGCGGTGGAGGCATGGGCGGCGCACAGTGGCTCGAGGGTCTCGGAAAGCAGATGGAAGCCCAGTACGGGAAAATTCCCACAAATTCTGCGGCCTTTCAAGCGACGAAGAAGGTGTGGAATGCTGCATTTGAAAAGGCAGGTTCTAAAGGGATGACCAACCAACAAATGCAAATGTTTTTTGGAAACCTGACAAAATTTATTTCCAATTCGATGAAGCAAGATCAAAAACGGGTTAAAAAAGCTCAGCAGAAGCTAAAACAAGCCGAAAAAAACCAATAGTTAATTGGCGGGATTGAGGGCGTTAAGCATCACTTTTACAGGGTCTTTCAATTAATCCGTTCACCAATCACATTCCAGGCTATCTAAAATAAAAAGTTAATGAACTTAATCTAAAAGGTTTTATAGGGTCGTATCTTGGATGAGATTTTTACTCCTGCCAAAGGACAGGAGTGAAAATATCGCCAAGAGACCGCACTATAAAGAGGGCCATATTTTTGAGAATTTTTCAATTAATCCGCCCTACAGTAGTATATGTGCATACACCGTAGGGCGGATTCTTTGAAAAATACCAAAAAGATGGCTCTCATCACACATACTTGTTTCTTCAACACTTGAATACTGCTATACTGCTTGGCATGATTGTTGAAGAAAACCTCGCAGGCATCCGTTTAGATAAGCTTTTATTGAAAGCATACCCAGAATATTCAAGGACTTACTTTCAGTTTTTGATTGAACAAGGGGCTGTGCTTGTTAATGGTAAACGGCAAAAAAAACGCTACCTCTCTGAGCTTTGCGATGAGATCGAAGTGCATTTTATTGCCACCCCAGAGCTTTCCCTAGAACCCGAAAATATCCCCCTCGATATCATTTATGAGGATGACGATATTCTTGCAATCAATAAACCAACGGGCATGGTGGTGCACCCAGCACCTGGCCACCCGAATGGCACGCTTGTAAATGCCCTTTTATATCACTGCTCTTTAAGTCCCGACCCCTTAAGACCCGGCATTGTTCACCGTCTGGATAAAGACACATCAGGCGTGATCTTAGCTGCAAAAAATGAAAAGGCTCATCGCGGTTTAATTGAGCAATTTGCCGATCGAAAAGTTGAAAAAACCTACCTTGCACTCACGCAAGGGGTTCCTGGCAACCGGATGATTGATGCGCCCATTAAACGTCATCCAGTCTATCGACAAAAGATGCGCATTGATTCTCTTGGCCGCCCTTCACAAACTGTTATTGAAACCGTTGACTCACACGCCGCCACAGCTCTTATAAAAGCCAAACCGATCACAGGACGTACGCACCAAATTCGTGTGCATCTTGCTCATCTTGGTACGCCGATTCTCTTCGATCCGATTTACGGCAGTACAAAAAATCCATCCGATCGTCTCATGTTGCACGCGGCGGAAATTAAATTTATGCACCCTATCACTCAAAAGATACTTGAACTTAAAGCCCCGATCCCAGATGATATGTCAAAGTTTATTGCAACTGTCACAAAAGGACCGAACTATGAAAGAATTTGTTGAATACATCGTCAAGAACCTGGTCGATAATCCTGATAAAGTGAAAATCAATGAAGTTGGTGGAACGCATACGTTGATCATTGAACTTTCTGTCGAAAAAGCCGATATCGGAAAAATCATCGGAAAAAAAGGCAAGACAATCAATGCGATTCGCACACTGTTAATGTCTGTTGCCAGCAGAAACGGCATCCGCGTCAACCTCGAGATCCTCGAAGAAGACGGCGAGAGCGCTGCTGAAGCTGCAGAGTAAATTACCCCCCCCCCTTCTCCTCACCCTAGCTCTTGAGTTAGGGTGGGGAGTTTTTTCTAATCCACATCTTGTAAATATTCCCCTCTGCCTCGGCACAAAACTCCAAATCCGCACTTGAAAGCACGGTTTGAAAAAACTTAGCATCCTCATAATACGGCGCAGGATCACGACCAAGCCAAGCAAAAATACCGCCTGGCGCTAAATGCAACGCTGCTTTCTCAAATGTTTCGCACACATTTTTTGGCGTCTCTTCCTGAAGCTGACTGCTTTTTATATAAAATCGCTCAAATTGCGCCTTGGTGATTTGTCCAGCATCTCTAAGTTCCTCTAAAAATCCTGGTAAATCTTTTTTCTGCTCTTCGTTAAGCTCTTTTTCCAAAAATTCCAAATCGCCATCTGTGTAGATTCGCTTTCCCAACTCAGGCGCTTTTTTTTCTGCAAACGTCTTGAGCTTTTCTGTCTCAGACAACAATTTTAATGCTGCTACTGGATCTAGATTTGGCACGACCTTGTGTTCGAGAAAAATCACATCGTAGGTCGCAGTTAATTCCTCATTGGATCGAATATGGGCGACCCTCCCTTTATGTAAAATATCCATATCCTGTACGTTAAAAAGTATGTTGAAAAAAAGCCAGGTGAAGCTTTTAAACGAAAGCTATAACAACCCAAAAACGATTCCTCTTTTCTTTCACTTTCCAAGCCATACTTGCTCAGATTGTGAAGAGAGGTTGAAAAATGCGCGCATTACAGAAAATGCCTACGCGACTTTAATCGACGATTTTTTTACACAAAATGAGGCGAAAGAATTTCGCACTTTCTCCGAAAACGCTTCTTTTAGCCGTGAGATCTACGGGAGTCCTGAGAGTCAACAAAACGGGGAAAAACCTGCAAAAGCAATGAACTCACAGGAGAAGTGGCAGTTTTTTAACAGCCCACCGCCTGCTATTAAAAAACTCTACGCGTTATTTGGGCACATGGCAAAACGTGACAACATGGAAGTGATGACCCTTCCTTGGGAACTCACGAATAAAACCATCGGCTCGCCCTGTTTTGCCACAAACTACCTCACAGAAATGTCAGAGGAAAGCATGTTTTTAGGACGCCACGCTGATTACGATCCCACAAAGGGCCTCGCCTACACCATCCCCAAACATAACGGCGAATACATCGAGCCATTTGAAAATGGCTCAAAAAATTCCCCGAAAATGCTCACCGTCATGCTCTATTCCACAGCAGAAAACTTCACCCCCGCATGCGGCATGGGCACCGTTTTTTACAAAGACGATGAAATCGCCTACACAGCAGAGTGCAAACATATGCGCCTTTGCCTATTTAAAGGTGACCTTGTACACAACATCGAAGCCACTAAACAAGCTCTAGATACCTACCGCATCTCGTACGTCTTTAAGCTGATCTTTACGCCTAAACCTTAGCTTCGGCGAAAGTTCGCATCAGAACGTTATCCACAAGCGCCTTTAACCCAGATGTGTGCATGGTCATCGGGAAGGATGTGGATCCCATCTCTCTATCTGCTGTAAGCCTGTCAAGAGGGTCGCTGTGCACTGCGTTGGCATGGGTATCAAAGAGGTTGCCAGTAAGCTTAACCCCTGTGTAAATACCTCCATTCTTGGGAGCTGCAATCGCTTCACCCATCTCTGCTCCAAAACCAGAAGTGCCAGCAAAATGGTGATCATTCTCAACTTCAAGCACAACCACTTCCTTACCTCTTAACTTGCCATCCTTGGCTTGCCCCGTCACCGAATCCTCTACGCTTTCCCTCCATCCACCCTTATCAGCTAAGCAAATCATACAAGGTCTTTTATGGCAGGGCACTGCAGTCAGAGCGACTTTATCTGTAGAGGTAAAGGCTCGATCCAAAACCGTTACAGGCGGTAACACCCCGCCAGCTAACAACATCGTTGCCCCAAAAGAGGTCAGTTGTAACGAATCCAGCTGATGACCAAAGTGGGTGGAAAGTGCTACAAACGTATTGTGTACAAGCACACCCAATTCTTTCATCGTTCTGGGTTGATACCCGTCCTGAAAATTATAGAGGCTGACTTGCAAAATATGAACATTATGTGGTTTCCCCTCTTTAGCCCAAAGCGTTTTTAATAGGGCATAGAGCTGCGCATTTGTGTGTTCATGCCTGCGCACTGCACCACTTGCCCACCCATGATAGTGCATCCTTTCGCCAGTTGTATCTACAACATCTGGAAAGTTTGTTGTCGTGACACTGTAAGTGACTGTGATCGTGCGATCTCCAAGTGGAACGTCAATCGTATCTTCTAGTCTTGTCACACTCGCTAAAACCGCGGCTTTATTTGGCCTTGAATCATCGGGAATTGTCGCATCAAAAATCGCCCGACTCTTCGCATCACTTGAAACAAAAGCATCTCCAAGGCGCTCTTCTGGAGTCCTTAGAAAGGCGCCTCGTATCATTCCTCCCGCCCACTCAGCAAATCCCGAACAACATCTAGGCGGTGTAAACACATATGGAATCATTACTCTCTCCTTATAAAATTTGAAGTGATGATTTTAAAGAAGTTGTAAATAAATGTCATCCCCTAAACGACTGATTGTCAATAAAATGCAGATAAACGAGAAAAATAACCTGCTCTTTAATCAACCCACAAGAAACCTAACCCATTGATAATCAGACTGACTTACGACTAAATGTTTATTTATTATTTTAATTCAGGTATAATAAAACTTAACAACGAGGTAATTATGTCACAAGTAAGTCCAACAAGAACAATTTCTCCATTAATACAGAATAAATCAGAAAAACCGGGTATCTGGAGAGGCCGCAGTCTCAAATACAAGGCACTTGTGATGACGGGAACTCTTTTAACCATTGGTTTGATTGCGACAGCGATTATTTTTGCCCCAAATATACACCAGGCGATGAAGAATTCTCGAGTACGCGCATGGACAATTAGCGCAGGAACGATTGTTGGAAGCGTTGTAATGGGGTGGCTTTTCTATAAAAATGAGCCCAAACCGCCAGAGGCAAGACAACGTCAAGAAAGAGCGCAGATGCCAAAGAGAACTCGGCCTAACCCTAAGCCATCATGGTGGTATCAACCCCCTAAACCAATTCGCTCAAGGCAACCAGGGCCTGTAAGATCATCAAGAATTGAATATTTCTGATTTATGATTGAGTTGAAAGATGTGGCGCAATTTGACTCTTACGAGAGTTGATACGGCCTGCTGGATAGGACAGGATAGCAATGGGTTGTTCTGCGCCCTCAAGCGGCATTTGCCTGGCAAGAGGGAATGTATCGCGGAAGATAGAGGCGAGTGTTCTTTTGTTTGCCTCAGCAAGTGCAACATCACAATGGTAGGCATTGAGTGTAGGGGCTAGACCGGATAAGAAGGTGGCGAGGTGGTCAGCCGCTGTTGTCGTTTGAGGGATGTAGATCCAAATTTCATCGTGATGGTCGTAATTGATAGCATCACCGGTGAAAAGCTCATCTGCTGAGGGAATCGTTGAGACCATTTGCATATGGAGATCTATCTCAGGAGTATTTTCGCTAATTTTAAGCGCTTTTTCATACCAAAGAGCGCGGAGTTTTTCTTTTTCTTCAAGGTAGGTGGGGTGATTTTTTGCAAAGAGTTTGATTTGACCAACACGGGCAATGTGTGAAAGCACTTTTGTGTCTGAGAACACATCGCCTGTCTTGAGATTTTCTGTGATCACATCTTCTTTTGATGAGTAGACTTTTGCATAAAGAGAATGGAGCTCTTCGTTTTGCAAGAGGCGTTTAGCAGCTTTTTTAGTAAAATCTGGGTCGTGTTCGAGATCGTCAAAGTTAATGACTTCTGTCACGTTCCCAACTTGAAGTGATTTTAAGCGGTTGATAAGTGATGCAACGATTTGCACATCTTTCATGGAGACTTTTGTAAGTAGATCAGTGTCATCGAAAATGGCATAGAGGCATTGAAGGTATTCGAGCATTTCGCGCTCTTTTGAAACAAAGTAACTTGTGTGGCTACTTGCCCGTTTGCGTTTTAAGAGGCGGCTAACAACGCGTATTTCTTCTGCTGAGTCGTGTGTAGTTTTTTTAAGCTGTTTATCAATCGACTCTTTTGTCATGCCCCCTGTTGAATACTGATCGTTAATTTCAAAAGAGAGTTTTGCAACAAGTGAATTCGACGATTGGTAATCGGCGATGATCGCTAAAGGGGGTGTGCTAGTTGTTAGCTGCGTTTTGTGATGGTCGATTACAGAGATCACTTCTAGAGAGGACGGGATTTTCACTTCTTCGCGATTACAAAAATCGCGCAGTGAGACGGTGCCAAGCGTTTTTTGTTGCAAAGCGCTTGCGTAGACAACGCCGACAGGGATTTGTCTTCCTTCCTCGTTTGTATAATTCACTGTAAGGTAAGAATAGCTATCCATTTTCTTGTGGATTTCGTCGATATCAGTTCTATGAGAAATGCTTTGAGGAACATAGCCAAAAACATCAGATTTGACCGCAAGAGATACGCTGAGCTTTTCAACGTGCAGGCGGAATTCTCGTGTAACTTGTTTAAGTGCTCGCACGATTTTATCGAGGTGGGCGAAGATTAAGGGGCGGTTTTCGTTAAGTTTTCCCTTAGCATCAAAAAGATCTGAAGTTTCAAGAAGCTTAAGCGCCTGCACAAAGCTACTAAAATCGACGATGTGGTTAAGTTTTTCACTTAAAGTTTCAAAGGACGCGCTTACACCCTCGCTGACTCCCAAGACTTTGACAAGATAATCTTCAAGGTATTCAGATTGTTTTAAAGTGAATTCCTTAACCGGCTCACATTCGTTTACTTTGATGCGTAAAAACCGTTCGATGAAAGGAGAGATGTCTTGTAAAGTGAGTGTTTGCTTCGCAAAAAGAGTGATCAGTTCCATGTGGAGGTGCCCTTCATACCAACGTAGTACATTGTTAAAGAGCATAATTACCTGTCGAACACCTTCAATATCAACAGAGCGCCAGTCACCAAGATAATAACCCTCTTCGTCAACAAGGACGACTGCATTTTTTTGTCTTTCGTGATCAAGAGAAAGTGCAGGTTCACTAAGTTTTTTGCGGATAACCCCGCGTTGAGAGAGAAGATCTAGACTAGAAATGGTAAGCGCTGAGCGCGTTTTGACGATGCATTCAAATACATTTTCGCCAAAGATTTCTTGAAAGAGAAAGGGAATCTCAACTGCATTTGTAGGAGGGCCACCTGGGACGTTCCAAATGTGGCTGCCTGTTGATACTTTTGCGGCAAAGGCATCAATCCACCCCCAAAATGAGGCAATGGTGGTATCAAGATCAGGTGAGGAGTGGGCTGCAACGAAATGGGATCCTTGGTAGCGCTTTCCCATCCCGATGGGAAACATGCTTTGGTACATGTCACGTGGAACAAAGCGGCCAACAATCTTACCGCGAACGAGAGCTTCTTCATCTTCAGAAAGGCCTGAAAACTGGTTGAGCCAGATCTCAAACGCGGTCAACGTAAAATCATCTAAAATGCGACTTTGACGCACAGTTGTAATAAATTCGACCACAGCGCGCAAAAGAAATGTATTGGGGCTTTTTCGAATTAGTTCTAAAAGAAGGCGATTAACGCGATTATATTGCTCTTGCTCGTTGAGCGCTTTGAACTCGGGCTTATCGAGCTTTGTAAGCTCTTCGTTCAGATCCTCGAAAGTGTAAAGGTCTAGTTTGATATCGCCGAGCTTCATCTCTCACAAAAGTGTAAACGGATTGAGTAGGATTCGAACCTACGACCGCCCGCTTAGAAGGCGGGTGCTCTATCCAACTGAGCTATCAATCCATGGATAAGTAGTATACTTGATCATATACTTCACAACAAGTATGATTTCAACCCATGGAACAAAAAGTCTATCTTTCCCTGAAGGGATCAGTCATTGATCTTCAATTTTTCAAACGAAATTTTGATGCAAAATGCTCTGAAATTTACGAATTCCCCGGGGGAGATCGCATCGCCGCCGTTGAAATTTCTACAAACTTGTCACTTAAAGCTTTTAAAGAGCAGATTGAAGTTGATGCAGAAATTATTCTCTTTGGCCGCGAAATTCATCACACTGCTAAACAACAAATCCCTGTTCCAAGCTTAACAGGGTCCTCAATTTACTTGCGTCCGCTTCTTGATTTAACTGAAACGATTTTCGATCCAACGATTGGTCTTGAACTTGATGTTAAAGAACTTTTAGAGCACGCAGAAAACATCCAAAACATCCCGGTGGTCTCCTATGCTAGAATTTAATGAATTTACAATCATCGCCGGTCCGTGCGTGATCGAATCTGAAGATCTCGCTTTAAAAACCGCACAAATGCTTAAAAAGATGTTACCAAACATTGTTTACAAATCGAGCTTTGACAAAGCAAACCGCTCATCAATTAGTTCTTACCGAGGCCCTGGTATTGATGAGGGACTACGTATTCTAGAAAAAGTCCGCACTGAATTTGATATCCCCATCTTTACCGACGTGCATTCTCCTGAGCAGGCAAAAATTGCTGGTGAAGTGTGCGACTACATTCAAATCCCCGCTTTTCTCTGTCGTCAAACAGACCTTTTAGTCGCCGCTGCAAAAACGGGCAAAAAAATCAGCGTAAAAAAGGGACAATTCATGGCGCCTTGGGATATGAAATATGCTATTGATAAGCTTGTAGAATCTGGAAATGACCAGATCATTCTCACAGAAAGAGGCTTCTCCTTTGGCTATAACAACCTCGTCTCCGACATGCGAGCGATACCCATTATGCAAAAACTGGGCCATCCGGTTTGCTTTGATGCCACCCACTCGGTTCAACTCCCCGGGGGCCTAGGTGCCTCCTCTGGAGGAGAACGTGAATTTGTTGAAACCCTCGCAATGGCAGCGCTTGCCGCTGGCGCAGACTTGCTCTACATCGAAACACATCCAGACCCCGACAATGCGCTTTGCGATGCCAAAACACAACTCCCCCTAAAAGATCTAGAAAGATTGCTGAAAAAATTCATTCCCTTATATGAGTTGATGCATGCTTAACCGCGCAAATATTTTTGCCCTAGCCATTTTTGGCTCATTTTTTATCATCTGCTTTTCAATCATCCAAATCATGGATGCCCCTGAAGGTGATAAAATCATCCCTCCTCCCCCAAGACAAGAACGCTTTGGTGTGCGTAAAGATATTTGGGTTGCAAAAGACGGCTCACGCGTGCACTACCGCATTGAATCCCCTCACTCAACACTCATTGCCATCCCTAAGAAAAAAGACTTTCGCTTTGTTGAAAACCTCGATAACATGCACGCCGTGTTTCAACACAAAGTAGAAAATGGCGAACAACACCTGCGCGCTTTTGACGCCGATACAGGGATCTACGACTACTCCCATCACCTCTTTAACGCATCTTCCGTCAACCTTTCCTTTTTCCGCACAGCTGGCACCCAAATACCCCTTCTCATTAATCCCGAGGAGGCCTATCTTCAAGGGGTAGCAGAGCATGTCGAACTGACCCTCGACAGCAAAAACCCCGATTTTAAAGCGGAAAAATTTAAGGCTCAAGTCAGGTACGACCCGTGATCCCATGCCTTATCGCGCTCATCATCACAAACTTCACCTCCCATGAAGCGAACTACCAAAACGAAACCCTTTACCTAAAGGGCAACGTACAAATCGAGATGAACGAAAACACCTCCTTGTCTGCCCATGAAGCTCACTACAACAAAGAAGAAGGAAAGCTTTATCTCAAAAACTGCCTTCTGCAAAGGGGAACAGATCGCCTTGAAAGCCACACCCTTTCAATTGATCTTACCGAGGAAATCCTCGAATTTGACCAAGTTTCAGGACAACTCACATCCCTTATCGTGCCCAACCGCACCTGCTGTGTCCAAGGGGAAAAGCTTTACTGGAACCACCAATCCAAAACCCTTTCCCTATCCGGGAATGCTGTCATAAGAGACCTTGCCGAGTGCGACCTAAAAGCGCCCCAAATCCACATTAAGCAATCGCTTCTCTACAACTCCCCCTTAATGGACTCGATCACAACAGAAGGGCTGACTATCCTCTCCCATCGAGAACATACTTTAACCTGCCAAACAGGTCTCCACTTCATCCGAGAAACCCTCCATTGCACAAGTATTGGTGGCATCGAATACAAAGGCGATCACCTCCATCTCCTAGCAGACACTCTTGACCTAGAAGGCACCCTTGTCAAATACCAACTCCAACCCCTGTCAATGCATCTTACCGGCAATATCGCCATAGAAAAAGACGGAAAGAAATGCTTAGCCGACACTCTTGACTTTGATAAACCACTAAAAAGACTGCGCCTAACAGGCGACCGCGTCCTCATTATGCAAGAGCGCCCCTCCCTCACCCTTTCAGCCGGGGAAGTGATCATGACCAAAAACGGCATCAAAGGCGTCGGGCCCGTCCACTTCACTTTTTCAGCCGATGAACTCGAAAGGTTTAAGAAAACCTTCCCTCATGCTATGATTAGCCCGTGATATTAGAAACAAAAGAATTAAAAAAAAGCTATAGCGGGAAAAGCATTGTTAACGGCCTTTCTTTCAATGTGGCCCCCGGGGAAATCGTCGGACTGCTCGGCCCCAACGGCGCCGGGAAAACCACCGCTTTCTATATGACAATGGGACTTATCCGCCCCGACAGCGGCCAAGTTTTCTTTGGAGGCGAAGATATCACCAAACTCCCCGTCCACAAACGGGCAAAACTTGGGATGGGATACCTCGCCCAAGAGCCTTCCATCTTCCGCAACCTCACCGTCGAACAAAATATTCTTTGCATCTTAGAAACCCTACCCATTTCAAAAAAAGAACAAAAAAACCGTCTCGACGCCCTCTTACATGAACTTAACCTTACCCAAATGGCGAAAAAACGCGCTTCCACTCTCTCCGGAGGAGAAAGAAGACGCCTTGAGATCGCCCGCACGCTTGTCACGAACCCCACCCTACTCCTTCTCGATGAACCCTTTGCCAACATCGATCCGATCACCGTCTTTGACGTGAAACAAATGATCCGCCACCTAAAATCCCTTAATATCTCGGTTCTCATTACCGACCACAACGCGCGCGAAATCTCTTCCATCGTAGACCGCGCCTACCTCATCCAAAAAGGCTCTGTCTCGCTCTCTGGCACCGTCGCCGAACTCCTAGACAACGAACACGCTAGAAGCTCATATTTCGGTGAAGACTTCGACCTCCCCTAGAGAATTTTGGTTAATTGTTCAAAAACTTCTCCTAAAGGAATAACTCGAGCATTTTCAAAATCCGTTGATCGATTAGGGGAAATAATCCACTTCTCAATAATATCAACACGTAAGCTACTTAGTAACTTCAATTGGCGAGCAGTTAAATCAGTTGGAGTCGTTTTAACCTCAATCGCAAGGTAACGTTGATTTGGAAGTTGCAGTAAGAAGTCAACTTCAACTTGGTCTTTTGACCTAAGAAAAAAGATTTCAGGTTCCACCCCTCTGTTTGTAAAAAACCTTGCAATTTCAATGAGTACCAAATTTTCGAACAAAGACCCAAAATACGGGCTAGTAAGAATAGGCTCGTACTCACTCCAACCTTGAAGACGAACGGCTAGCCCAATATCCTCAAAGTATATCTTAGGTGTTTTTATCAAACGTTGATTGAGGTTACTGTAATAGGGAGAAACAGTTCGCAGAATCCCATTTTGCTCAAAAATACCAACCCAAGCTTTTAGTGTCGATGTATCCACGCCAATATTTTTAGCAATATCTGAAGCATTAAACAACTGCCCTAAACGCCCTGAAACCAACTGAAGAGCCTTGCTAAAAGCAGAGCGTTTTTCAATACCTGCAGCCACAACGATGTCTTTTTCAATGAATGTTGCAATAAAATCATTCAAGTACTGTACGGCATTTAATTTTGGCGATGCGTAGAGCTCTGGCCAACCGCCTCTCATAAACAAACGTTCAAGAGAAAACTCTCCGTAAGCATTTTGAATTTCATGAACTGATAGTGTATTGAGAAAGTAGTAGTTTGCCCTTCCAGCAAGCGATTCCCTTACAGCTTTTTGAAGGAGGGTTTGATTAGAACCTGTAATCCAAATATCAATCGTTACAGGATTTCCCGTTTCTTGATATTCTCGCCTTTGTTGATCAACTCGCTTTTTAAGTTCAGGAAAAACCTCAGGTGCCATCGTTGCCTCATCCAAGATGAGCAGACCAGTAAATTGATCAAAAAACAAGGAAGGTGTTTCTTCTGCTAATTTTCTAATTCCAAGATCATCAAAAAGAATCAATTTATGCGTTTTGAGGTGAGCTAGTAGGGACGTCTTACCCACTTGCCTTGGCCCCCTTAAGACTTTAATAGGGAGATCAATATCCTCTGTTGTCTCCAAAAACTTGATTAAATCTCGTTTGATCCACATCCTGTCCATTTTAGAATGTGATCCCATATCAGTCAACAAATAACCTATCCCGCTAACAACGTGCCAAATACGTTAGGTTGCGTCTAATCATGGATGACACCCTTAATCAGACGCAATATAAACTTAAGAAGCTGTCCCTAAAGACCTTACTCACCGCCGCCACCGCCAGCTCGACCAACTAAAAGTGGCTCTTCTTCAGCAGCTAGAGGAGCTTCTTCATATTCTACTAGCACCTCCCCACCCTTATCTGTTAACCAAGCGTGCGCGCTAGCAGCATCTTCTCCATTAACTTGAAAAATTGCCCTGCCACCATCTTTGAGAGTCGAAAGATAAATATCTCGAGCCCCCTCAACATGCCAATAGTTACGTTTAAAAGGAGCGATAAATAGGTCAACTGCAGGAAACCTATCTAATGTGTTTAGAGAAATCGTCAATTTTAAATCTTTTGGTAAAAATGGACGCATAACACCCAGCATTTCCCTTGAAATTCTCTCATCGTCAAGCTCTTCACTTAGAAGGAGATTTAATGTAATTTCTCTTACTCCTTTTTGAGAGTATAAAGCGAAAATATACGGAATGATTTCGTATTGGGGAAAGTCAGAACTAAATCCCATACCTAAATCCATTGTTTCAGGGTAAGGCGCTCTATGATCTTCTAGAACCTTGACTACTTTACCTACAGAGTGCGCAACACTTACTCCTAGAGAATGTATTTGTGCCTCACCTCTAATATACCCCGTAGAATAACCGTTATGCGTGATTTGCAAAACCCCCTCGTCAGTTAGTCTATCTCGTAAACAGGCCATGTACATATAAGGAGCCTTTAGATCGGGAATAAAATCCGCATCTACTGCCCAAATTGCGTGCTGTTTTTCTCGCGGAATGTCCTGTAGTTTGGAGCAACGATTTATTGTAACACTTGCACCAAACGCGTCAGCCAAATACTTCATTTCATCTCTAAATATGTCCAACACATCAGGGTCGTCATCAGGTTCGATTATTGTAAGGCGAATGTCTTTATAACCCGCTTTTAAAAGTTTACCAACACGTACAAAATCATCAAATCCCTCCCCCGCACCTACGCTTAATATAGCAAGAGTTGGGGTTGAAGATGGGTCATATGTTTTAACTAAATGTGACACGACTTCCTGATCAATACGCACTCGCTCATTTCCGGGCCTTCTCCGATCATACTTATCCCGACAAGCACATTCGCTAAAACCAGGCCTTGAGCCAACGCATGCCCCCTGATCTGATGTCTGATTAGCCCAAAGAGTGTCTTGAGGGTGATCAATCATCCAAAGAAACACCTCTCTAGTAAGCCCCTTTTCAGACACCTTCATTTGGTCCCTCGGGATAATCTCCATCTGCGCTCTATAAGCCTGATAACCTTCTGCTAAATGAAATCTTTTTGGTTTGTAATTAAAATAAAAATACTGGATAGACCTATTATTGCGTATGTATTCCTGTTTGATTCCAGGAAACTTTTTAAGTACTCGTGCAAGTTGGCCCTCAGCTCGCTTTGGGTTCGACTGTAAGAGCGGCGTGTACTCCTCTACCAACCAATTAGCAAAAAGACGTTTTAAATGATGCAGCTTACGGGGCTCTAAGCCTTGATCTGTTGTAAAATCACTAAGTGACCCTCCATAGTGCTCCGCATCTTCTTCAATTGCCCGCTCACAGGCTGTATGAGCTCTCTCAGTAGCTGCAAGGGACATTAAAGTTTTGTTATGTAAAGATCTGACAGCAAATAGTTTGCAAATTCTCAAGGCAGTTGTCATCTCATAGCCTTCTTCAAGCAATGCGGGAAGATGTTTAAACTCTGGGAGTGTTGAAAGAGCTTCAACGACATCATCTGTTGACTCACCTGCCGACATAATTGCTAGCTTTGCTACTGAAAATACCATGCAGGTAGCATGAAACTCAGCATTCTCTTCAGGGTGCTTGCCAACTTTATTTTGGTATGCTTTAGTACGACACAGTTGAAGAGATACTTGTCCAGTTTGAGCTGCTGTAGAAAAGTCTTGAATTCTTGAAATATAAAACATCGTTTACGCCCTTTGTTATCCGCATAAGCCACACAACTAAATAACTATAAGGCATCTACAATGCAATAGAATCGATTTAGCGCAACCTATAAAATTAATCTGCCGGTTAACACTCTCTCTTAAATTCTTACTAGATTATACATTACACAAACAATAACTACAAGCCAAATGCATATCTGATATTAACCATAAGACTCACCAAAGCTACCACCGCTTTCTCCACTGCCACCCCCACCAGCACCGCCACCTTCTACAGCAACGCCTTCTCTAAATTCTGGAATCTCTTCATCAAGCACTCTGCCATCTCGGTCTGTTATCCATGTGCGGCTTGCTCTCTCATCCTCAGGTGTGAGCCCAAAAATAGCTGTTCCTCCTTCCTTCAGAAACACTAAAACATACTTTTGTTGTCTAGCTAGGTTCTTAGCATCCAAACAGAAAGGAATAAATATCTGATCTGCTTTCTTTGCAGCACGCCTACCAGTGACTGTAACGGTACATTTTAAGCCCTCTGGCAAAAAGGGGGTGATAAAGGCCACTACCTGCTTTCTTAATTTCTCATCTGGTCCAAAGCTACCGCTGATAATTTGCAGATTTATTTCTTGCACACCTTTTTTAACGTGTAAGGCTTGAAGATATCGGATAATTTCATACTGAATTCCGATCGTACTACGCTGAACAAGAACATCCATCATTTTTGGATAAGGTCTTGTATCTCTATTAAGAAGCTGTTCCATCCCAGAAATGTTTGACTCATACTCTGGCCCTACCGCGCGTAAAATTGCTCTTTCGTCAGTATAGCTCACAGAGTGGCCATGATGAGAATGCTCTAAGAGTCCCTCTTCGCGAAGAAGGCCTCTAAGTGAGGTCAAATAAGTATAACGCTCCCTAAGTTTTGTCACAAAATCTGCATCCACCGCCCAAATAACGTGTTGTGAACCCTGTGGTACTTCGGTGATATCTTTGCATACTCGACTGATGATGCTTGCGCCAGCACTTGTTGCCAAAAGCTGTATTTCCCCGCGAATTGTTCGCTCTTGCGGGGGAACATACGATTCAGGTTCCACCCTTGTCAATACAATGGCCCTATAACCCGCCTTTACGATCTTTTGCAAACGCATCACATCATCTAACCCAGCACCCGCGCCAACGCTTGTACAATGCAGTTCTTCTGTGGCTTTTGGAGGATGCTTATCCTTTAAATAGGTAACGACTCTATCATCGATTGCTTCCCGCTCGTTTCCCAGAACGGAACGATCATAGGGTGGAGTGCAGGCACATTCTGTGACAAACCTTGGATATAGCTGAAGCCTTACTCCTCCATTTTTTAAAGGTTTTCTAGTAAAGAAGGTGTTGGGGTGCTTAAAAATATAATCAGTGACCTCGCTAACTAAATTTTTCTGCTGAACCATTTTGTGATACCCTGCAATACTTTGTTCCAATCTAAACATAGCTCTGGTGGCTTTGTCTGCATACACATCTAATGCTTCAGCAGTTTTACTAGTCTGGGATTTTTCTTGACTAAGAGCAGTATACATCTTGGTATTCGTGTTAATCTCCTCATCAAGGGCTCTCCACTCTTCCATTTCCACCTTTCTAACAGCAACAAGGTGGCAAATATTAAGTGCCGCCTCCATCTCATAACCCTCGTCTAATAGCTCTTGAAGGGGTTTAAAAAGATCTATTTCGAGCAAGGCATCTCTTACTTCAACTCTGTCTTCGCCACTCGTAGCACGCTGCGCCAAGAAAAAGGCGGTAGAAACGGCGTGGAATTTGTCATTTTGTTCTGGATACAGCTCTGTTGATTTGTTATAGCCAGCACCTTTTTTTAGCGCATCCGGCAATACCCCACTATCAGCAGCCTGTGCATAATCTTGAATCCTACCGACAAATAACATTGAAATACGCCCTCAATCTTTAGCGTGAAAGCCACAACTAAATCACTATCAAGCGTTTAGAAAATCACAAGAAAGCTGCCAGTGTAACCCACAATTATAATATGTGTTGTTAACACTCTCTCGTAATTACCAATATTATAAACAATATAAAAGAAAATTGTCAATCTGTTAATTGATGGATAATATCGGTGGCTGAGAGGGTCTCAAGACAGTCGGCAACGCCAGAGCCACCGCAACCTGGGTGGTAGCAGGGGCGGCACTCGATGTTTTTGGTGATCACGGTTGCATGGGGATGTTGCCACGGCCCCCAGTTCTTCTCAGAGGTGGGTCCAAAAACAACCGCAACCGGCGTTTTAGACCAGGATGCGAGGTGGAGGGGCACGGAATCTACGGTGAAAAGAAAAGCCGCTTTTTCAATGAGGCCACCAAGTTCCTTGAGGCTAAGCTTGCCCGCAAGGTTGACAACTGGCACATCGGGGATGTGAGAAAGGATCTCAGTGACCATGGCGATTTCTGCGGGATCGGGACTTGCTGTGATGACGAGTTTGTCGTATTTTTTCGCCAAATGCTCCATCACCTCTGCCACAACTTTTGTTGGAAGGCACTTGAACATCCAGCGTGAAACGGGGTGGATGAGGGCGTAATTCCCCTCAATGGCAGGGTAGGCATCGTCTGGCACGTTGAAGAAAAGCGAGCGCTCGGTTTCTGTTGGGAAAATCCCTAAAGCACGCACGGCATCGAGGTTTTTCTCAACGGTATGACGCGGATGTGGGCAGTGTTTAATGATGTGGGTATACATCTTTTTTTTGCCTTTCATGCCCCCACCTTGCGGGTCCCAACCAACACGCACTTTGGCTCCAGAAACGCGCGCGGCAAGCGCTCCCCTATCGCCTTCGGTGAGGTTTAGGACAAGATCAAATCCAGCTCGTTTGATTCTCCAAAGGCGGGCCATTTCACGCAGCGGTGTTTTTTTCTTCCGATCATAGAGGAGAAAATCTGAGATCGCGGGGTGCCCTTCAAGCATGGGAAGCGTTTCTTGATTGATGTAAGCGGTGATCTTGGCGTTTGGATAAGCACGTTTGAGCGCTGTGAAAACGGGCGTTGATAAAAGCACATCTCCATGGTGGCGAAGTTTCGCCACCAAGATCTTTTTTGGATCGCTCATGTTAGGCGATTATAGACGAAAAGAGCGATTGGAGCCAGGCGAAAAAACTCTTTGCTACGCTCTCAACACACTTCCAAAGGGTCCAATTCACGACCTCTGGGGAAGAAGGCGCTGCCGGAGGCGGTGGACGTGAGGGTGCTCTTGCAGGTGCTGGAGGACGGCTAGGACTTGCTGGGGCAAGCCGCGCCAGATAGCCTCTTCTTGCATCCACAATCACATCGTAACGATCTACATTCGGGTAGATGGAAGAATCCAAGCGAGGATCGTTTACAGGGTCGCGCTCAATCGTCGCTGTTTGCAGAGGCGTTGTTCTTCGCTCAAGTAAGCGAGTAACGGCAAGTTGCAAATTGGGATTGCCTAGCGCGGAAGTATCTCCGGAAAGATAAGCAGTTAAAGCCTCTCTTGCGACGTCCCCGACTGGTTGGCCTATAGTTGGAGCCAAACTGCTTGCAACTGCGTATACACGCTCTGCAACAGCAAATAAACGGGATGGAATACGCTCATCACCACCGCCCCATCTGTCGCCTGCACAGCGCATAGGACATTGGGGATCCCGCTGGTCTTGATGCTCAATTCTAGTGACATCACAGGTAGTCCAATCACGTCCTGCTACCTGTAAGCATGTATTGCGTTGAATACAAGTTTGGTGAAAAATGTGATCACAGTGCGGTCCATAGAGAGGAGGATTTTGTGGATCCCCAAATACTCCCCAACAGGCTCCACAAGTAAATTGTTCGATTGTTGCTGCCATGATTTACCCCCATATCTCGTTGTAACTTGCCCAGAATCTCTGTCCTGCTGCATCCTCATCATAAACTTCGTCACAGCAAAACTGGAAAAGGTGGGATACAACGAGCACAACAGTCTTGATAACAGGAAGCAAACAGGTTGTGTAAAGGTGTGTCACTTCCGCACTCAATCTTTCCATGAAATCCTCACTCTCAGGTGGCGTTTCCGGCTCCCTCATCGGGAACGCATCAGCTTGTGTCAACGGTCTCTCTCGAACGCCTCGCTCAGCATTGTATACAGCGTAAAAGGCATCATATCCTGGGGGCAGTGCTCTAGTGGTGGGTAGGCGTGTAAAATTAACATTCGCCTGTCCTTGCAGAAAAGCGTATATCGCTTCAGTTTCAAACAAATTGAATTCATTTGGCAGTGAATTAGCCCGAGCAAATTCCTGGGCTGCAGCAGCCACACGATGAACACTTGTTGCAACGCGCTCCATGGCTTCGCACTGCGCTTCATGATCGGGAACTCTTGTCTCCCCACAAACGTGACAGTTATTGTTGACAAGTCGCATGACGCAAGTACGGTGTGCCAAGTGTGGCTGCCCACAACTCTCGGTATTATAAACGGGAGGCCCTAGATCGGCACCAGCAGGACAACTTGTTAGCAGTTCACCGCAAAAACATTCAAGATCCTGAGGCACAAGGGCTGTGGAACCTACACTCATTCTTCTCTCCTCTATTGTTTAGGAAGAGAGATTCTACACCAAATGGAACTTTATGTAAGCTTAAATCTTACTAACTCCAAAGACTTGTAATACACCCCCAAACATCAACGCAACAATCACGTCCCGTTGACACCTCTAAAAACGTATGCCTTGGCACTGGATCATTTTTATAGCTCGGCGCAATAGCGCTTGGGTCGATGGGATCTTGTCTTGCTCCAAGATAATCAAGTACGGTCAAATGGACGGCATTCCACACAACAGCATTTTGATCACCGGCTTCCCCTACCATGTGACGGCCGGATAAAAAACCTTCTGCAGCCACTCGTTGATACTCAGGCTCCATTCCAGGAGGCGCAAAGAGAGCTACCGCTGTTTGTAGCTCAGCAACTCTTTGAGCTAATATGCGCAGTCTATTATTGACCCGTTCGGTTTTGCCCGACCTTTCACTTGTGCATGAGGCGCACCGAGAATCCTCTGTGATAACGAGCTCTAGACAGGTGAGGTGGACATAATCTGGGTTAGGACAGCCTTCACTATATAAGGGGGGATTTTCAGCGCCTCCCATTAACTCGCGACAAATGCTGCATGAAAGGTCAGCTAGTCTTACTCCTACCATCATACGAAACCTCCTTGGGTGCAATGATATTAATCTTTTCTTTAAACTAATTCAAGTAAATATTTACCATATTGCACCATTTGATCCGATCAGGTATAGTTTCTCCCACACAAGGAGTCGAAAACATGGAACAGACATTTGCAATGATTAAACCTGACGCTGTTAAGAAAAAACACATCGGAGATATCATTTCACGCATTGAAAAAGCAAACCTTAGTGTGGTGGGCATGAAAATGCTTCATCTCACGACAGAACAAGCAAGTGAATTTTACGCGGTGCACAAAGAGCGCCCATTTTTTAACGACTTAGTCGAGTTCGTGACATCAGGAAACGTTGTGACGATGGTACTAGAAGGTGAAGGCGCGATTAAAAAATGGCGTGATCTTATGGGCGACACAGACCCTAAAAAGGCGACACCAGGCACGATTCGTGCGGATTTCGCAACGTCAATCGACGCAAACGCTTCTCACGGGTCAGATGCCCCTGAAACAGCTGCTGTTGAGATTGCATTCTTTAAGGGTCTTTAGTCAAAGAGGAGGGTAGTTGGCCCGTCGTTTGTGAGGTGGACTTCCATATGGGAGCCAAACTCACCGGTCGCTACCTTCTCTTTTCCAATTTTTTGTTTAAGTGATTCAACAAGTGTATTGTAAAGGGGTTTTGCAACTTCAGGCTTTGCGGCTTTTGTGAAAGAAGGGCGTCGTCCTTTACTTGTGTCTGCTTGGAGCGTAAATTGTGAAACAACAAGGACAGAGCCGTCCACGTCCTTAAGAGACAAGTTCATTTTACTGTTCTCGTCCTCAAAGATGCGGAGGTAAATCAATTTTTCAGCGAATTCGTCTAAATCCATATCATTATCATCCTTGTGAAAGCCGACTAAAACTAAGAGTCCTTTGCCAATTTTTCCGACGGTCTGGCCGTCGACATCAACTTGGGCCTTAGTTACTTTTTGGATAACCATCCTCATAAGATGTGCCGATTATAGATCGCTTGTCGCTTTATGACAAGCGACTTATTAGTGAAGTAATTTCTTGTCGTACGCTCTCGGGGAGGCGGTCGCCAAAAAGGGTAAAATATTCTTGAATTTCTTTGGCTAGGGCAAGCCACGCGTCTTTATCAACAGCTAAAAGCGTGTCCATTGCTTCTTTAGAAATGTCTAGACCTTCTGTATCAATAGATTTTGGTAAAATGCCGATGGGGGTTTCCTTCATGTCACCCTTTCCCTCACATCGATCAAAAATCCATTTGAGAACACGAATATTTTCTCCAAAGCCGGGCCAAAGGAATTTCCCATCTTCCCCTTTTCGGAACCAATTGACATGGAAAATTTTTGGGAGATTTTCATGCTCGGCGCCAAGATCTAACCAGTGCTTAAAGTAGTCAGCCATATTGTAACCACAAAATGGCAGCATGGCAAAGGGATCGTGGCGGATTTTGCCGATAGCGCCAAAGGCTGCGGCAGTCATTTCAGATGAAAGAGTAGCCCCCAGGAAGGTGCCGTGTTGCCACGACATCGATTCAACCACGAGTGGAACAGCCTTTTCCCGTCTGCCTCCAAAAATGATAGCTGAGATGGGCACGCCCTTGACATCTTCCCATGCGGGGTCGATGACAGGACATTGGCTTGCTGGTGCTGTAAAACGCGCATTGGGATGAGCCGCTTTTTCCCCAGACTCAGGGGTCCAATCTTGGCCTTTCCAATCGATCAGGTGCGCGGGGGGCTTATCAGTCATTCCCTCCCACCACACGTCGTTGTCATCAGTCAGAGCGACATTTGTAAAAATGGTATTTTTTGCACAAGAGGCCATCGCGTTTGGATTAGATTTCTCATTTGTTCCAGGAGCGACGCCAAAAAAGCCATATTCGGGATTAATGGCATACAGTCTTCCACCCTCACCAAAGCGCATCCATGCGATATCATCCCCAACCGTCTCGATTTTCCAGCCGGGCAACGCAGATTTAAGCATGGCAAGATTTGTTTTACCACAAGCGCTAGGAAAAGCGGCGGCGATGTATTTTTTCTCACCCTTGGGGCTCGTGACACCTGAGATGAGCATGTGCTCTGCAAACCACCCTTCATCCTTAGCTTTAACAGAAGCGATGCGAAGTGCCAGACACTTTTTTCCCAAAAGCGCATTACCACCATACCCACTTCCATACGACCAAATCGATCGCTCTTCGGGGAAATGAACGATATACTTGTTCTCGGGTTGATTGGGCCACACCATATCTTTTTCCCCTTTCTCAAGAGGAACGCCAACTGTGTGCATGCAAGGGACAAAATCTTGACTATCCGCGATCATGTGCTCTGCTTGCTTGCCCATGCGCGTCATGATGCGCATATTTAAAACAACGTAGGGCGAATCGGTAATCTGCACTCCGAGAATTGAGAGCTTGGATCCAAGAGGGCCCATGCTAAAAGGGACGACATATAGCGTACGTCCTTTCATGCAGCCTTTAAAAAGGCCAAGCATCTTCTCTTTCATCTCTGCTGGATCAACCCAATGATTCGTCGGGCCGGCATCGCCTTCATTTTTAGAGCAAATGAAGGTGCGGTCTTCAACGCGTGCAACATCTGACGGGTCTGTGCGGCACCAGTAAGAGCCCTCTCGCTTTAATTTGACAAAGACGCCTTTTTGCACGAGTTCATCAGCTAAACGGTCGAATTCTTCCTGGGATCCATCACACATGTGAACAGAGTCAGGCGTGCAAAGCGCGCGCATCTCCTCTACCCACTCTTCTAGGGGAGTCATGCTGTAGCCTTAGCCTTTTTGAAACGGTCGATGTAATCAAGTGCCTTTCCCGTACCGAGACAAACAGCAAGGAGTGGATTGGGAGCGACGATGACAGGTAGACCTGAAGCTTTAATGAACGCTTTATCAAGCCCCTTAATCATGGCACCACCACCAGCGAGCACCATGCCTCGTTCAACGAGATCTGCTGCAAGTTCTGGGGGGCATTTTTCAAGGGTGAGCTTCACCGCTTCTAAAATCTGCTGAATCGGTTCTGACAAGCAGTCACGGATTTCAACGGAGTTAATTCTTTTTGTAACGGGAAGTCCAGCGACCTGATCACGTCCGCGCACTTCCATTTCAAGCTCTTGGTCGCCGAGCGGATAGGCAGAACCAATTGTCATCTTGATTTCTTCAGCCGTTCTTGGGCCAATCATCAAGTTGTAAGTGCGGCGCATGTAGTTGATGATGCAGTCATCGAATTCATCCCCTGCAATGCGCAGGCTTCTTGATTCGACAATGCCACCGAGTGAGATGATTGCAATCTCGGTTGTACCACCACCTACGTCAATGATCATATTTGCAGACGGTTCGTGAACTGGCAGATCGACACCAATGGCCGCTGCCATCGGTTCTTCAATCAAAATTACCTCTTGAGCACCGGCTCTAAGGGCCGAGTCTTCAACAGCGCGTTTTTCAACGCCCGTGATTCCGGAGGGAACAGCGATTAAAATTTTTGGTCTAAAAAACGAACGTGGAGGTGTCACACGAGCAATGAGAGCCTTAAGCATCCCTTCAGCAATTTCGAAATCTGCAATAACACCATCTTTCATCGGTCGGACTGCGTGAATTTTGCGCGGTGTTTTACCAAGCATCGCTTTCGCTTTATGTCCAACTTCTAAAACATCATTTGTGTTTGAATCAACGGCGACAACAGAGGGCTCCGCTAAGACAATCCCCTTTCCCCGTACATATACCAGTGTGTTTGCAGTTCCAAGGTCAATTCCGATGTCGCTTGAAAAAAGGCCAGAGAGAGTACCCCACCTATCTACGAACTTTTTCTTGAGGTTGTTAAAAGCGGCTAAACTCATTAATCTGATGGCCCTAAGTTTGGAGAAGTTCTAACACATCTTCCCACGTTAGTTTTGTGATGGCTTCATCATCGCAAGAGACTATCTTTTTGACAATGCCCTTTTTGCGGTCGTGCATTTCTACGATCTTCTCTTCGATGGTACCAAGCGTGACTAACTTATATACAGAAACTTGTTTATTTTGTCCAATGCGATGGACCCTATCGGTTGCTTGATTTTCTACAGCAGGGTTCCACCACATGTCGTAGTGAATTACCGTATCAGCGCCAACTAGGTTCAGACCGGTCCCTCCGGCCTTTAATGAGACTAAGAAGACAGGCAAGTCAGGGTCATTATTAAATTCGTTAACAATATCCAAACGATTTTTCGAAGAGCCGTCTAAATAGGCAAAGCGGATACCACGGGCTTCAAAATCTTCGCGCATAATCTGTAACATACGAGTGTACTGCGAGAAAATCACCGTTTTGTGATTTCCTTCAATGAGCGTTCCAAGAAGCTCTAAGAGCATATCGTATTTGGCCGAATCACCTTCTTCGCGCGTTTCTTTTGCAAAGATTGCTGGGTGACAACAAATTTGCTTAAGCCTTGTAAGAGTTGCTAAAACGTGAATCTGGACCTTGTCAAAACCATCTCGTTCAACGAGCTTTACTAGCTCATCTCTTGCAGACTGAGCATACGATTTGTATAGCTCTTGCTGCACTGGTGAGAGTTGACAACGGTAATTGATTTCTGAAACAGGGGGCAAGTCATCAAGCACGTCTGTCTTCATCCGTCTTAAAATAAACGGCGCGACCTTCTTTTTCAAATAAGTCAAATTACGACTGTGGTCTTTTGAACTCACACGAACATATTTTTCTATAAAGCGGTCGTATGAACTTAAGAACCCAGGCATGAGGAAGTCAAACAAGCTCCAAAGTTCGTCTAAAGAGTTTTCAATTGGCGTTCCTGACAAGATGACTTTGTGCTTAGACTTGATCTGTTTGACCGACTTGGCATTTCTTGTGCCGCGGTTTTTGATATGCTGCGCTTCATCGAGTACCATGTAAGAGAAAGTGATCGATTGGTAATGCTCGACATCTTTTTGAATTAAACTATACGAAGTAACAACAACGTCATATTTTCGTACAGTCTCAATGAGATCACGTCTTTGCCCTGGCATTCCATCAATGACAAGCACGCGGAATTCAGGCATAAACTTGCTCATCTCTTCTTTCCAGTTATAGAGCAAAGAAGTAGGACAAACAATCAGTGCTGGAGGATCGGTTTTCTTTCTTAGCTGAGCAATCGCTACAATTGCTTGAAGTGTTTTACCAAGACCCATGTCATCGGCTAAAATTCCGCTTAAGAACATCGAACGTAACCGTTCAAGCCAATGCACCCCTTCCATCTGGTAATTTCTCAGATCAGCTTGAACCTTCACAGGCACCTTGGAGAACTCAAAATTCTTCTCTCCAAGCATCTGAGCACGAATCTCTTTTAACTTCGCAGACATTGTGAATTTAACAGGAAGGTCCTTGAAGTTTGAAGCATCAATGTTAGCAATGCTCCAAATCGGACGTTTAATCGTGTGATTGTCAAGTTTTTCAATGCCCAGTTCATCAAAGAGCTGCACAATCTGCCCAATTCTCTCCAAATCCAAGACAAGAATCTTTGAAATCTTGCCACCTTTTTGCACTTCCAAATACGAGCGCTTGGAAACAATACAATCCCAAACCCGATCGACCTTGATCCCTTTTAAAGAGCCCTTCACATCGATCTTCATCTGATAAACATCCATCTGCTCTGTCTCTTTGAGCGAGAGTTTAAACTCAGAATCGTCGTAAATGAATTGATCTAGAAGATTTTGCGGACAATTAAAATGCACACGCTCTTGATTCCTAGGAATCGTGTCCGTCATAAACTCAATGATTTTCTTCTCAGTCTTTGCAACAAAAAGTTCGTGTTCTTGATCGAAAATAAAGTCCCTAAAGAGGTCCTCAATGATCTTTTGCTCTTCAACCAAATTCCTCGCAACAATGCCCTCTGGTGAACTAAACGCATCTAAATGCTCAATCGTCAACTTCCCATGAGAGGCTGGAATTAAAATGCCATCATAATCAAATTGAAGGGCTGCTTCGAGCTCACCATTTAAGAACGAAAGATCACAAATCGCACTCAAATTACCCACATAAGGAAGTGTAACAAACGATTCAATCACCTTCTGATTATGAATCTCAGCAAAACCCGATAATTCAGGCATTGAATTTTCAATAAACGTGCCAAAAAGCGGCTCTGGAATAGTCATATTCCGCATCGGCAACAGCGCCCTTAAGTGCTGGCGCGTAATATTGTCTGGGAACCTGTGATACACATGATTGTACAAAACACCTGGCATCGCACATTCAAAAAAGCGCACTTCCTCGAGCATGATCGATTTTTGATCGACTCTGGCGTGCGGATTTAACAAAACTTTCGGTTCAGGATACTCAATGGTCTCTAAGTGCACTTCAAGCGTTGCAGGCACCGTTGAAAATTTAAGCGGTTTATCCAATGACTCCTCATATAAACAAGGAAGCGTTGGTAAATCTTCGCTCTCAACCATCAACCCTTTCGATGCCACTTCAAATCCTTGTGCTAAAAGCATGCCAAAGATCTTCAAATCCAAGTGAGCCACTTTCGCGCCTGGGTCACCTCTAGCGTGATCCATAATGCTACTTGCAATCACCTGTTCATTGGGAGAAAACGAATCGATTGTAAAATAATACTCTTTTCCGCCAATAACAAGCGGCTCTAAATGCCTTGCCGCATCTAAAAATCCCTTCACATTAGGAATATGAAGCGGTTTTGATCTTGATGGAAGACGCAGAGCCAACTGAAAGTCGACATAAGGCTTGTTACCTTTCGGGAACGAAAATAACACGGCAAGCTCAGCGCGATCGACACGCCGCTCTTCCCTTGGGAGGAAAAACGGAGAGGTGCCAAGCACCTTCGATGCGACAACATACTCATCTAAAAGTTCTTTTTGCCTTTGCTCATCTTTTCTAGCGACCTCCTTTGTCTCAGCTTCTTTAACAACCTCAATAATCTCTTCTTCGTGTTCCTCTAAGTCAGCTTCTTTCGAATACTTGACCAAGATCTCATCGAGATGAGCTTCTAAGTAGTGTAAAAGCGCCGCCAAATGCTGGCAGTCGTAGTGATAAGGACAATCACAGTCTGAATCGACAGTCTCGCATTCCATCCGATCAATTTCAATCTCGCTTTCATAAGCGTTCTTGTACTGACCGAGAACTTGCGCGCCGATACGAAGTGTTTCGGGATCGATGTGTAAAATCTTCGCCGAGATCACTTTACCTTGATCAAAGAGGTCTTTACCTTCTTTGAGCACGTTCGATGAGTAGTCTTGCTTGAGCTTTCTTAAATTTAGCATACCTAACCAATAGCGATGCTTTTACATTTTTTTTGAAACACATGCAAGAAAAAAAACGCAGTTCACAAACTCTTAGGGAAACATTCCTGAATCTGACAACTCCCGTCCTCTAAGAAATAAGCCAATCGCTTTTCTTTCAGATAGGTACCAAGCCATCCTGCCACCGCATTACAATTTGAACAAGCCAAGCGATCTCCCCCACAATCACCTTTCCTTATCCGATCGAGGTAACATCGAAGCAAAGGGCCTGGCCCATCTTTTTGATAAGTGACCAATTCACAGCCACACATACAATATACCTTTAACAACAAAGGTTCACCTCGCGCCAACGTATACTGATCAATAATAAAGTCCATCCCGCCAAATAGTAAGTAGAGTTTTTTAAAGATCAAGTAAATTTTACCTATTACACAGCGAGCACGCGATCCTTGAAAAACCGTCACATCCCAAATTATTTCTGCAGTCATGCTTTTCGCCTAATTTGCAGCGCGAAGCTGCTGCGCCGCGGGGGCGTTTAGACCGCGCAGAATCGCTGCGCACGAGCGACGCTGTGTCCTGTACACAGCGAGCAAGCGAGCACGCGATCCTAGGAAAAGCCATCACATCCCAAATTATTTCTGCGCGGCTATAAACGCCCCCTTGCGTAAAATATGGAGTTGGTTTAGACTACTTTGATAACTTACGCGGGTGTAGCTCAGTGGTAGAGCATCACGTTGCCAACGTGAGGGTCGTGAGTTCGAATCTCATCACCCGCTTAGTTTTTAACATTTCTTTTGCAAGGATCCCCATGACAAACCAAGAAACGGAAAAAGTAACAGTCGACATCGAAAAAAAGGACAATTGTCTAGTAGAGTACAATGTCAAAACCTCCCCTGAACTCGTAAAAGAGGCGAAAAAAAACGCGCTTAAAAGCATCGCCAAAGAAGTCACCCTTCCTGGATTTAGAAAAGGCAAAGCTCCTACCCACCTAATCGAAACAAAATACAAAGAACAACTCGATGAAAGATGGCAAAAAGCCATCGCAGACCTAGCCTTTGTGGAAGCGAACGAAATTGGAAAAGTTCCCGTCTTGAATGGCAACTCAAGAATTGCCTTTAACATGGAAAAATACTCTGAAAAAGACGGCGCAGAGATGAAGTTCTCCTTTGAAACAGAGCCAGATGTGCCCGATGTGAAAATCGACGAGCTCAAGGTTGACGACGTCCCCTTAAAAAAAGTTGATGATAAAGAACTCCAAATTGCCATCGATGACATGCGCGAATACTTTGGAACATGGACCGATGTGACCGATCGTGGAGTCCAAGAAGACGACTACATCACAGTTGATGTCGATATCATTGAAAACGACCCACCAGAATCTGCGCTTTCAAACACCCGTTTTAAAGTGAATAAAGAGCGCATGGCCAAATGGATGCAAGACACCGTCCTTGGCATGAAAGCCGGCGAGTCAAAAGAAGCCATGTCTGATCCCGATGAAGACGCACCAGAAGATGTAAAAAAAGACACCCCCGCTAAAAAAGTCAAAGTCACCGTTCAAAGTGTCCAACAAATGGAAATGCCCGAAGTGAACGACGAACTCGCCCAGAAAGTGGGCGCAAAAGACGTCGAAGACATGAAAACAAAAATTAAAACGACACGCGAAAATCAAGCCGAGCACGAGCGCACAAACGCCCTACGCGACCAAATCTGTGAAAAACTCGTTGACGCCTATCCTTTTGACCTCCCTATTTCACTGATCAATCAAGAAGTCGAATACCGCATGCGACAACTTGCCACCGACCAAAGCTTCCAAGAACGCTTCAAAAAAATGAGCGAAGAAGAGAGAAAGGATGAGATCAAAAAACTTGAAACCTACGGAACAAGAGCCATTAGCCTCTTCTACCTTTGTCGAAAAATTATCGATTCAAACGAGATCGAAATCACCCCCGAAGAAATCGAGCGTGAAATCCACTCGCCCATTGAAGCAGCAATGAGTAAGCACGAAGATGATTACACTGCAAAAAATCGTTCACAAGAACAGCAGTCAATCGCTCTTTCTCGTGCCATGTTGAAGAAAGCCCAAGACTATATTATTGAAAAATGCCTCTCACCTAAAGAGAGCGCTTGATAGAAAAGCCAAATTTCTAGCATAGTCATAAAAAAATACGACGAGGTAACAACATGTCTTTAGTCCCCTATGTAATCGAAGATACAGGCCGTGGCGAACGCTCCATGGATATCTACTCACGCCTACTAAAAGATCGCATCGTGCTTATCGGTACTCCTATCGACGACCAAGTGGCTAATGCAATCATCGCGCAGCTTATCTTCCTCCGCGCTGAGGACCCTAAAAAGGCGATTAACCTCTACATCAACAGCCCAGGCGGCTCGGTTACTGCAGGTCTTGCGATCTACGACACCCTCCGCTTCCTCGGTGTTGACATCCACACTTACTGCTTAGGACAAGCTGCCTCTTTTGCAGCACTACTTTTATCTGCCGGCACCAAAGGCAAGCGCCACGCGCTTCCTCACAGCCGCATCATGATCCACCAGCCCATCGGCGGCATCGGCGGAACATCAGCAGACATGCATATCCAAGCCCAAGAAATCCTGCGCTTAAAACAAATACTTGCAGAAATCTTGGCAGAAAATACCGGAAAAACAATAGAACAAGTGCTCCTAGACTCAGAAAGAGACTTCTATATGGATCCAATAGAGGCCATGAACTACGGCCTGATCGACGAAGTTGTCTCTTCACACGTCAAAGAGACAAGCGAGGTGTAATGGCAAAGAAACCAGAGCTTGCAACATGCTCTTTTTGTGGACGATCGGAAGACCAGGTTGAAAAACTCATCTCCGGCCCAAGCGCCTACGTTTGCGATAAATGCATCCGTCTTTGCATGGACATTATCGACAAAAAGCCCTCCGGTGGCAAAGCCCCCGAGCTTAAAATCCTCAAGCCTAAAGAAATCAAAGAGCGGCTAGACGACTACATCATCGGCCAAGACCGTGCGAAAAAAACCATCGCTGTTGCCGTCTACAACCACTACAAACGGATCCGTTCAATCCACGGCGATGAAGAAACCTTTGACTACTCCAAATCGAACGTGCTCCTTTTAGGACCCACAGGATCTGGAAAAACACTTATTGCCTCCACCCTCGCCCAAGTCCTGGACGTACCCTTTGCCATCGCCGATGCCACAACGCTTACAGAAGCCGGCTACGTCGGTGAAGATGTCGAAAACATCATCCTCCGCCTCCTCCAAAGCGCCGACTACGACGTTGCCCGCGCCGAACAAGGCATTATCTACATCGATGAAATCGACAAAATCCGCAAAACCTCCGGCAACGTCTCGATCACCCGCGACGTCTCTGGCGAAGGTGTGCAACAATCCCTTCTTAAAATCGTCGAAGGCACCGTAGCCAACGTCCCCCCAAAAGGCGGACGCAAACACCCCAACCAAGAATACATCAAAGTTAACACGAAGAACATCCTCTTCATCGTCGGAGGAGCCTTCGTCAACCTCGATAAAATCGTCGCAAAACGCCTAGGAAAAGGCACCATCGGTTTCGGCACCTCGCACAAAAAACAATTCCAGTCCCAAGAAACTAACTTCCTCCTCTCAAAAGTTGAGACAGAAGACCTCGTTTCCTTCGGACTCATCCCCGAATTCGTCGGCCGTTTCAACTCCCTCGCAAACTGCAACGAGCTCACGCTAGAAGACCTCTGTGAAATCCTCGTCAAGCCGAAAAACGCCATCATCAAACACTACATTCAACTCTTTGCAGAAGACGGCGTCCTACTCACCCTCACAGAAGATGCACTCAACGCCATCGCCGTCAAAGCAAAAGCCTCCGACACAGGAGCTCGGGCACTACGGATGATCGTCGAACAACTCCTAGTTGATCTCATGTACGAAGTCCCCTCAGATGACACCATCAAAGAAGTCGTCATCACAGAAGACTGCGTTAAAGAAGGAAAATCCGCCGAAGTGATCCGTGGAGAGCGAGAAACTGGCTAATAAAAAAGGGGTGACATCCTGCCACCCCCGGAAGAACCAATGGGCCATAACCCAAAGGATCGATTAGAGAGTAATTTTATTCTTTAGCAAACCCCGTATCAGGTGAATGCTCTTCTAGCCATTTTTTAACTGCAGCTTTACCTGCTTGTTGATACATAGCGCGAGCATTGAAATCTTTGCTAAACATCTCTGGGCAACCTTCTTTATCTTCACTACAGTTCAAATCACCATCTTCAAGCTTTTGTAGCTGTTTTGCATACGAAACTTCCGGAATTGGAGACGGTGAAGGAACCAACGGTTCATGTGTAGGTGATGGATCGTTGTACCCAGTGAAAACTGAACCTCCCTCAGAAGAGTTTGAGCTAATATCGCTGAAATATAACTTGCTTACGTCAACTTCATATTCTGAAGTGTTCAGAGGAGAACGAGGTTCCTGTGTCGAAGCGCTACCCCAGTCATTGAGCGCGTTGATCATTTCCTCTGGGATGGAAGTGTCACTTCCTTGCCCTCCTGAGCCACCACCACCTTCGACGATCTCTCTAGGATTTCTACTATCTACAAGATCACCTTCTATATGAAGTGATTGGTTGGCATTGTCTCCTCTGACTTCAGGTACGCGAGTATTAGGGACTCCGTTTTCCCAACTTAAGTCTCCTCCTTGAGGAGATCCTTTAACCTGTGAGCCTTGCTCTACGGCTGGAATTGGTTGGAAGGGACTTCTGTGTCTCCGCGCCTCCATATGAGGCTGGCTTAAGCTTCGCCCTGCAATACTCTTTGCCAGTTTACGAAGTGTTTCTTGCAACGCCGGGTCAATTTTATAGCCTTTTTTCGCTGTTTTAAGGAGGCGACCATCGTGCTGATAAAACGATACCTTTAAGCTTTTTTCTCTTTGTGGATGGGAGCGTGACATGCGAAATGTGGACCCTTTTAATCGATCCATCTTTTGTTGGAACTCACTCGCTGTTTTAGTTCGATATTTCTCACCAAAGACTTGGATGCTCTCAAGCACTCTTTGCATTTTGCCATAAGCTGTAAACGTCATTTGTTTGTGATTACCAAAATCAACTGTAAGGACACGCACTTCAAGCGTCTTGTCCCCAACTTTAATATTCGGTTTTTGTTCAATGACATCAACTGAGCTAAAGCTTAGCTTTGATGAAGTCACATTGACTGTTGGTGCTGCCACAATTTTCCCCTAGATTTTCCTATCTTACTTTGTTTGTTACGTTTCCTGAATTAACCTCAGAGCGTCCCACCTTCGCAAGCGCCGCAATCTGCTGAGATGGAGCTTCGATTTGCATCGACTGGATAGTCGTTGCACTCGTTTCGTCTGAGGAAATTCCCGTTTGAAGCTCTTGCACTGTTGTGGTGAGATCTGTCAGTTTTTTCTGAGTATCATCTGCTGTAACTGCCGCATTCGCTTGCTCTGTAATCCCTTTCAAAACGTTTTGCTTTTTCTCGATGCTTTTTTCAAGCACTTGGTCTGCTTCAAGCCCTGCAGCTTGCACGTTTTGCTCTGAGTTTTGCGCGCTTGCGTCTGCTTTTATTGCAGCGTACATCGCGTTTGTCACATGCCGAATCGGCACATGGGCTGAGGCCCCACTTGCGTGGGGCACCCCTTTTACTGTTTTTGGTGCACTTGTCGCTTCTACTGCGCCTGTTGTAATTTCTGCTGTTGCCATATTAACCTGCCGTTTTCTGTGATGCTTCGCCGGCCCTTGCTGCTGCCTGTGCGTAGCTTTGTGCTGTTTGTGATGAGGAGTCGATCACTTGGTTAAGTGTATCAACGCCCGTTTTATCAAGCGTTCCAATCGTCGTTTCTTTCTGCGCTGCTGCTTGTTTGATGTCTTTCGTCGAGTCACCAGCGGATTTACCAAGCCCACCAAGAGCTTGTCCAACGGTATTGACCATGTCCATCTTCTGCTTTTTCTGTGATTTTGCTTCATCACGCGCTTTTTCATGACTTTCAAGATCGCGTTTGAGTTTTTCTTTTTCTGCTCGATACGCTTCTTTTTGTACTTCAACAGGTGGCTCATGATCACCATGTCCTGCAACAAGAACGCCTTCATCTTCTGCATTAATTTTATCATCGAGATCGCTGATTTGAGATTTAAGATCTTCCGTTCCGCCTTCGCCTTTATTGTATTTATCGTCGATCTCTTTAGACGCTTTTGCTCCATAACCTGTCGTTCCAACAGACGCGGCGATTTGCATGCCACTTCCTGCTGCGGTTGTCGCAAACCCTGTGATCGCTCCTGATTTCATGTTATCTGCTGCTGCAAAATTCTTTTGTATTTGATCTGTCTGCATCAAAGCCATCACGTGTCCTAAAAAACGTAGTAGGACCTGTTGTGCCGCATTCACTTTCGAGATTGAACCTACAACGAAGTTTTGCGCATCACTACTTGTGACAATCGCGTTAAAATTTTGTGCCTCTGCTTGAGGCGTCTGTGCTGTATGTGCCATTAATTTTGACTCCAATTCATTGCTTTTCCATTTTGTAAAATTGTCGTAAGCTCCGTATCGAAAACATTTGACGATGTCTGCATCGCTGCTTTCTCTTCTTTACTCACGTTCACACCATTCGTCCCTAAAGTCGCCTGGATGTTTTGTGCAACATTGACCCTCGCTTCATTTTCGCCTTTCTCTTTGTCGTAATACGCGACGCCAATGCTCACAATTCCTTTTGAAGCCCCTAAAGCTCCATTCATTGATGACAAGCCCGACTTAAGTTGTTCCATACCCAAATTCGAAAAATCGGTTCCCATTGAAAGACCTAACACCGTCGTCGAAATCGGCATGATATAGGACATCGCCGTTTGCCATTTGCTTGATTCGTTAATATCTTCTTTCTCTTTTTCCAAAGCTGTGTTCATCTTCGTATTTTCACTCGAGCCTGCTTTGAGTAACCCTTTCGTTGCATCAGACAAGTAGTAACACGTTGCCATCAATAGCGCCGCGAGCTTTCCTAGCCCCTGAATCAATTCTGTTTCACTCATCGTTGTCTTAGTAATCGGTGCAACCATGATTAACCTCCTTGTCCTAAACTTCCAATTTGCGAAATCGCCTGAAGTGCCTGATAGGTCTCTGAAGCAATCGTGTTGTTCGCATTCTCAGCTGATGTAATGTTCTGTTGCTGAATCGTACTCATCGCTGTCTGTTCTTCTTGCGTCTTGATCTTCACCTGTCCTGATTGAATCTGCGCAGTTTGGCTTGCACCATCCGCATCTTGATACGCTTTCATTCCCGCTGTGCTTGTTAACTCTTGCTGCACAATTGGTACCGACGTCATCGCAAGCATCGGCGCTGCAGCTGCAGATTTCATTCCTGGAAGGTATCTACCGAGTACGCCATTTTCCCCTTCGCCTTTAATTGAGCTTAAGCGGTTGTTTTTCCAATCTCTCCATCTCTTACGGCTATTCGATTCTTTTTCCCATTTGTCATCTTTTTGGCGATATTTTCTTCCATTGCTGTCTTCATATTCGTTGTCTCCGGTCTTCGTAACCTTTACCTTTCCATCATCACCTTCATTGCCTGATTCCGCCTCTTCAATCCTATTTAAATCATTTCCTGTTTCATCCGCATTAGCCCGCTGTAACTTGGCTTCTGCCTCCTGAGTATTTGCCTCTTTTGCCTGATTTGCCTCAGCTGCATCTGAGTCATCTACTCCTAAACCGCCTCCGCCGCCACCCTGAGCTCCTTCCTCATAGGTATCTTCCACAGCATCGTCTAAGTTACCAATATCATCGCCACCACCTGCTGCAAAGGTACTTGAAGAATCTACAGTCGTCTCAACAGTTGTATCAACAGCGCCTTCAACGGCAACATCAGCTCCTGCATCCACAAAGCCAGACATGGCTTCAAAAGCGGTACAAAGCACCGCACCAGCCCCTTCTGCCAAAGCGCCAAGCGCTGGGCCAAGAGCAAGCGCCCCTATGCCAATAAATAGCGGGATGCCCCATGAAAGCCACGAGTGATGGGGATGAAGCTCCGTGTCCATCTTCCCAATCGCTTTCGTAAGCTGCGTCTGAATCGAGCCAAGCTGCGCCTCTGCGCCTTTAAGAGCATTTTGCTGGAGCTTTACCGCACCAACACCTGCCATCATCTCAGCGTTATTCCCTTTGACCGCCGCGAGCATAAACGCCACAATCGCAACCGCAAAAAACACATCACGTCGCCCTGACGGTTGACTGATCCTATTTTGCGCCTGTTGCAGCAGGCCTTTAATTTGCTTCCTACCCTCTTCTGAGTTGAAATTCAGCCCAAGCTTATTGAGCGCACCAATCTGCTCATCACGCGTTAACTTGTTAATGTGCGCACCAATAACAGCTCCGTGATGCGCTGCATGAAAACTCCGATTTGCCTTAGGCGCCTCTTTGTAAAAGCGCGGCTTGCGCTTTTTGTGCGTCTTTTTTCCATCTTTAGCAACAACCGCAAGCGTTCCATCTTTTGAGCGTGCTTCGTGTGTACCGTGTTGGCCTGTTCCGTGTACTGGCACCGCTGCTGCTGCCTGTCTTGATACTTGTCCTACCATTTCTAGTCCCCTTCTGTATTATCTAGCCATCTGGTTAGATACCATTGTCTTTGTTCCTTGCGTGACAGACGACACAATCGTCTGTCCAATTTTGTCATAAGACTGATTCGTCTGAATGTCTTGTTGAATCTCCGCAGTATTTGTCTGCGTCTGCGTCTGTAAGTAGGTCTGAGCCTGAGCTGCCGTACTTGTAAAGTCGTCAAGCGGAGAGTCTGTAGGGGTCGAACTCGTTGAACTCCCCTGATCTTTTGCTAAATAATGGAGGTGTGCCAAATACTCCATGGCCCCTTCCATCAAGTGTAAATCGGTATTTTGGCCACTGACCGTCGGATTTTGACCCGCAAAATCCTTTGACTGACTCCTCACATAATCAACAATAATGTCTAAAAGCGAGCCATTGTAACTGTTCCCACTGCCAGAAATCCCTGTTGGCATAACCCAGCCAGGAAGATCAGAATTATCCATCCCAAACTTACTCATCTGAGAATTAAGCTGTTGATACATTGAAGAAAGGCCCGCAATCCCTGAATTACTAGCGAAATCGCCAAAAACCTTCATAAAAGTAGCATCATCTACAGAGCTAACACCATAATCCGTGTCCATCTTGACCTGTAGCTGAGCCAAAGCCATCTGCATAATCCCCGGCATCTGCATCTTTGCAAACGCCGCCTGATCCGCAGCATTCGTCTTCGCATCCGTACTAAACGTATCCCAAGGCAACCTGATTCCCGAATAACCCGCCGCCTTCGCCTTCGGCCAATCAATCGCCCCTGACGACTTGTCATACCAAGACTCCTGAGTAATCGAAGGATCAATCTCTTCGCGTAACTTCACAAAAAACTGCCGAAACTGCTTATTAGCAGTTCCATCACTGTTGTACATGTGAATCACCTTCACCTCTTTTCCATTTACCATAATCGGCTTAGGAAGAATGATCTCCGCATTCTGCCAGGTATCACTAGAGCCACCACTTGGATCCTGATAACTGTAGAACATCTTGTAAACCTCTTTCATGAAACTTTGTAACTGAGCAACATTCTGAGGAGCCCCCGGCTTACCAGTTTTATAAAAATCGCTGGGCAAACCGCCTCCACCTGACGGACCCCCACCTTTCGTGACCTGCTGTAGAAGCTTATTGATATAATTTTCCATCTGAGCCGCATTCGTCTGTAGCCCAGACACCTTGTTCTGAGCATTCGAGCGGTCAGCAATCTGATCCTGCATGCCATCCATTCCAATTAGAACCATAACCATGATGACAACTAGAGCATAATTGATCTTCTTAACCGATGTTTTCCCATGAACAATCGATTCTATAGCCTCTTCTAAACCCGATCCCTGACAGCCATACTGCCTGGATCTTTGTAAAACAGCCTTTTCGTGTAACTTACCATTTGGGCTTACTTGCTCCAAAGCATTTGGAACCTGTTGTGCGTTAGCCATAATCCCCCCGAATTAATCGCTTCCAAAGTCAAATATTGTGGTAAAAACTCATAAAGCCAAACCACCCCTTAGTTAAATCTTAACATATCTTAAATATTTGAAAAAGAAAAACTTAACATAATCCCCCATCCCACACACATTCAAGCACTTACAAAACCACCAAGAAAAACTGGCCCTTTGTTAAACAAAGAGCCAGCAAAAGATCCGCAAAAAGCGGGAAAGAACGTAACTTACAGATACCCGAGTCATCGAAGACCAGTATTTTTGGGAGGGTTTTCGCGGTGAGTTTGGTAAGTTTTGAGGGCACCTTGGCTTTGGGAGGTTTTTTGAGCTAAGTTTAACTACTTTGTGGGCCCAAAGGGCCGAAGCGCCTGCCCATGCTCTGCATGGGCCAGCCAAAAGGAGTTAAAATTAGCCAAAACAACCCCCAAAGCGTGCCGTAGCGCCAGTCCCTGCAACCTGCAGGGACCAGCCCAAAACCTACCAAAATCGCCCGAAAACACCCCAAAAATCAGGTGACGAGCTGGTTTTTGACCGTATTGGAAGTCGATTGAGAAACCTGCTGAACAATACTTTGAACAACCTTATCCTCGGATTGACTTGTCTGAATATCCTGTTGAATCTCAGCAGTATTCGATTGAGTTGCACTTTGTGAATAGGTCTGAACCTGACCCGCATCGGTCGCAATAATATCGAGTGGCGATTGGGGAGTCGTACTTGTTGTCGTTCCTGATGGTGGATTCTTGTTATTATAGTGCTGAATACCCCAAACATTAAATATTCCACCCATTGCATAATTCGCGCGACCTGGTATCCCATTAGTAGTTTGAACAAAGTAATCTCGCCAAGTTTGCTCTGATGAATTAATAGGAGGAGCTACTGGGTCATTCAGAGCAGGTTTATGCCAAAAACCTGTCATTGGGTCGTTATAGTAAGCTCGCGTATAGAATTGAATTGCACTTAAGAAAGAACAAGCAGCAACGTGAGTTGTGTCCCAATTTATATTAACAGGCGCTGCCGATTGCATATCATTATATAGCGACTTCAATCCTTTTAGAGGGGCATTACTATCAAAACTCCCAAAAAGCTTCATTAAGGCAGTCGAACTTACTCCAGATGACTCAATATCCGCTTTAGTTAGCTTGTAGTCTGTATCAACTAAAGTCTGTAATTTTTTAAAGGCTAAAAGCACATATAGTGGGGGTTGCATCCCAAACAACGCTTTCATTGCAGCCTGTGGACTTGCATACTCATCTGATGGAAGCCTAGAAGCATGCGTTAGAGAACCCGCACCAGATCCTAACCCTCGGATATTACCATTTTTCGCTGGATTCCAATTAACATTACCAGTTGGTGTTGTAGGAATCGTCTGCATCCAATTACGAAGCTGAGTGACAAACCCACCAAGTGCTGGATCAACAGAGAAGCTTCCATTGGCATTTTCTGTCATCAGGGGAATTGTTGTACCATTTGGAAGAATAATTTCCATCGAACCCCAAGTGTCATTTTTGGCACCTGTATTATTGGAGTAAAAGAGTGATGAAATGTTCTTCATCATCGATTGTAGATTTGAAAGATTTCCTGGTTTTGACCAGTCAAGAGCTACCGCTCCTGGATGAGTAGCTGTACCATTTCCTGCAACAGCGGCTAAGTCTTTATTGATGAAGTTTTGAATTTCTGCAGCAAGAGTTTGACCACCTGATAAGGTCTGCTGCTCACTAGATCTATCTGAGATCTGATTTTGGATGTTATCCATCCCGAACTTAACCATGACCATAATCACGATATAAGCATATGAAATTTTGCTTGGATCAAAGTCTGAGATACCTAGACCTTGAAGACCACTACCCAGCTTAACTTTCTGCCTATCAGAATTAAACAGCCTCTGGTGGTTTTTGGCCACATGCTGACCAATACATCCACAATTTTTTCCCACGTTTTCTCTCCCTCTCTTTAACTTAGGGGCTCTTCCACACAAAACAGCGAGCGCCCTAAGTAGCAATTATAGCATATTCAAATATTTTTTTACCAATTTTCCTAACCCCCTCTTAACCAGTCACCTATCGACCCATCAAACACCGTAACCCATTCTTAACCAAACTATTACAACAAAATACCCATAATTAAAATAATTTCTTAACAAACTCCACCCCAACTCTTTACCTCAAAAATAAGAGAAAGCGCCCTCCCGCCCCAAAACACGCATACCTCTTACTATCAACCACTTAATGATACAACCCGAAAAAATTCCAAAGCCAAAAAAAAGCCCCTCCTCTCATTGAGAGGAAGAGCCAAGGTTGAGAAAAATGTGTAAAATTGACAAAGCCCCGTATTTTTGGGTGGGTTTTCGTGGTGAGTTTGGTAAGTTTTAAGGGCCTCTTTGGTGCCACAGCGCCAGCCCCTGAAGCTCGAAGAAGCCAGCCCAAAACCCACCAAAATCAGGTAGGGTTCTGGTTTTTAACCATACCTGCAATCGACTCAGAAGCCTTTTGAACCACCGTTTGCACCACCTTATCTTCGGACTGACTCGTATTAATATCCTGGGTAATCTGCGCCGTATTTGCCTGAGTCGCACTTTGAGAGTAAGTCTGCGCTTGACCAGCGTCGGTTGCGATTACATCGAGTTGAGATTGAGGGGTAGTAGAGGTCGTCTTCCCTGAGGCAGGATTCTTGTTGTTGTAGTGATCAGCTCCCCAAACATTAAACGTATCTTGCATGGAGCCTGTGCTCAAGGTACTAATCCAATCCTGAAAGCTTTGACCACCATTTCGCTTTGGTAAAACCTTCGTATCGACATTATGCCAGAAATTTGTGAGAGGGTCATTGTAATCAGCTCTTGTGTAGTACGCGAGAACATTTAAGAAATTCACGGAAACCGGCACACCTGTCTCATAATCAAACGTCGCTTTCGTATTCATATCGTTATAAAGCGATTTAAACCCCTTCAAAGGAGCATAAGCATCAAAGCTTCCAAAAAGAGACTGTAGTTTACTCTGCTTTCCAGCAGCAGGTGCTGCATCAATTTCAGCTTTCGTAATCTTGTAATCAGTATCAACAAGGTTTTGGAGTTTTTTAAACGCAAGAACCATATAAAGAGGAGGCTGCATCCCAAATAACGCATCCATTGCAGCTGATTGACTAGAGTATGTATCACCTGGTAAACGAGCAGTTTGAGACTGACCAGAACCAAGCGCTGGAATCGCCCCTGACTTTGTCCAATCAACCGCTCCAACAGGTGCCCCTGTTAACCAAGAACGCATCTCTCTTGCAAACCTAAGTAAAGCGGGATCCACGGTGTAACCGCCTGTAGTTTTTTCCATAAGAGGAATCACAGTTCCATTGGGCAGAATCACTTGCATCGACCCCCAAGTGTCACTTGACGATTGAGTGTTATTTGAGTAATAAATTGAGGAAATATTTTTCATCATCCCTTGCAAATTAGATACATTACCAGCTTTTCCCCAGTCAAGACCTCTTGCGCCTGGATGAGCACTCGTTCCATTTCCTACAACAGCCTGCAAGTCTTTGTTGATAAAGTTCTGAATTTCAGCTGCAAGCGTCTGACCGCCAGACAACGACCTCTGGTATGATGATCTATCAGAAATTTGGTTTTGAATATTATCCAAACCAAGCGTAACCATGATAATGATTATAATGTAGGCAAACGAAACCTTGTGTACGTTCCAATCCATACCTTTTCTAATCATGCCAATCCCACTTGAGAGGCCAATCTGACTCGTCGTCATCGCCTTCTTCTGGGGTTGGTCTAGTTGAATATTTGATGTTCCCATTTTTCTCTCCCTCTTTTCTCTCTCTTCTTTCTAAAGGCTTCATACGAATAATCCGCGCCCTAGGTAACGATTATATCACATTCAAATATTTTTTTACCAATAAACTCAAGTAACTAACAACCAAGCATTTAGTTAAGTATGCTTTATCCTAACCCACTAACAATCAATTATTAAAATATTTATTTTATAAAAAAGGACCGCGCCGTAACTTACTTATTATCAGCGCAGTCCCAAGACTAACAAAAACTCTATTTCTCAATTCCGAACTTGCATCGCTATCACACTAAACGACTTAAGCTCACTTACTGAATGTAAACGACTTAAGACGCCTTTTGATTACTCACCATCGATTGTGTTGATTTTGACACAGAAGACACAATCGTTTGTCCCACCTTATCATATGACTCATTCGTCTGAATATCCTGTTGAATTTGAGCTGTATTCGACTGAGTGGCAGACTGAAGATAAGTCTGAGCCTGACCGGCATCTGTTGAGAAGAGATCTAGCGGTGACTGAGGGGTTATAGGACCGCTACCACTAGCGGGATTCTTATTCGCATAGTGCTGTATCCCCCAAGTATTGAAGGTAGCTTCCATGGCCGTTGTTGCATATGTCGCAATCGCATCACCCTTAGTTCCAGTCGAAGGAAGTGGGGGAGTATTTCCAGGTGAAAACCAAAGCCAACGCATAGGGTCTTTATTATTTGCTCGAACATAGAACTGTATCGTCTGAAGAAAATTGTAATTAGAAGTATAACCCTTCCAAGGCGTTTCACTTGAATTTTTATTCATATCGTTAAAAAGCGTCTGCAAACCTTGCAGCCCTGCATCTGAGGAGAAGGAGCCAAACAAACTCTCTAAAGAAGAACCAGTTACGCCTGATGCGGTTAGGTCATAATCCGTATCAACAAGCGTCTGTAACTTCTTAAACGCAAGCAAAAATATCATCGGAACTTTCATCTTAGAAAGCTCAGAGCGACCCGCCTCTTCACCAGAGTCTGTCGAAGAATAATGGTCAGAAGGCAATCTAGGAGCTAAAACCTGAGGATTTCTTTTCCCAGACTGAGCAAGAAGCGAATGCACATCCGGCCAATTGATAGGACCATCACCTAAAGACGGAGACAGCCAAGACCTCATATCCTGAAAAAACTTTGAAAGAGCGCCGTTAATCTGCCATTTAGGAGCAGCTTTTGTTCCTGTATTTTCCATTAATGGAATCGAAGAGCCATCTGGTAAAAACAAGGTTAAATCACCCCAAGTTTCATCTGAATTTCCAGATGTTGATGAATAAAACATGCTGTAAACATTCTTCATAAATGACTGTAAATTACTAACATTACCCGATTTAGTCCAATCAAGCCCATTTTTCGTCTTAGTTACCGCAGCTAAATCCTTATTAATAAAATTCTGAATCTGAGCTGAAAGCGTCTGAGCACCTGATGTCGTTGATTGCTCACTGGATCTATCCGAAATTTGATTTTGTATATTGTCCATGCCAATCATCACCATAACCATAATTACAATCATAGCGTACGACTGCTTTTTCACATTGTAATCAATATGCTTCACCCATTGAAGCCCCTCTGAAAAACTCTTTTTTACCGGACTTTTCTCTAATTTAATACTATCCATACCCACACATATCCCTCTTTTTATTACATTATTCAAAAATGTACTATGCTACCATTATACCATATATAAAATTATTTTGAAAATCCAACCTAAACCACCTACTACCAACATATTACCCCCTTAAAAGCAGCTCTAACCCACTAACTCTCAACAAGACCCACAAAAACAACGGACCGCCCCTTTTTCCCTAACCTCCTAACAATCAACACCCCTTCCAAAACAGCTAAAACCGGTAAAAAGGCCCTATTTTTTGCATAAACCTGCAAACCACTCATGCTAAGCGCGCTAAAAGAGGTAATTCAATAACAGAGAATTTGGTGAGTTTTGAGAGCCCCCTTTGAGGCTTTTAGCACCCGCCCCCGCTCGAGCAGGGTCCAATATACATAGCATTGCCAGCAATAACATGAGGCGACTGGTTTTTGGGAGTTTGTTTGTGGGGAGTTTGGTGAGTTTTGAGGGGCCGAAGCGCCCGCCCCTGCTCTGCATGAGCCATGCGTACACGGTTTTGCTAGCAATAACATGAGGCGACTGGTTTTTGGGCGTTTGTTTGTGGGGAGTTTGGTGAGTTTTGAGGGCCCAGGGGGCCGAAGCGCCCGCCCCTGCTCTAGCAGGGGCCAGCCCAAAACCCGCCAAAATCCGCCAAACAAACTCCCAAAAAACAAAAAGCCTTCTTTTACCTACTGAGAGAGAGTGTGTATGGTAAAAGAAGGCAAGGACCGAGGTCCTTATTAGTTAGAGAGGAGATGTTCTTATAATTTATTAAAAGAACATGCTGTTATTATAGCACATATAATGTTTTTTTTAAAATATACCATAACCATCTAAATATCATATATATAAAAGCGATTTCCACCTCCTAACCCCTTAATCCTCAGGCGAGACCACAAATTTACAAAAATGCAGTTATCTTCCTAAGCTACTTATATTCAAGCCCGCACCAAAACACACCAAACCTGCAAAAACGTCCCATTTTTTCACATAAACATGTAAATCACTGATTATCAACTTTGAAAAACCAAACCAATCTAAATTCCCTATTAAGGAGCTGAAACACTTAGGTTTTTGGAGGTTTGTTTGCGGGGAGTTTGGTGACCTTTGAGAGCCCAAAGGAGATAAAATTAGCCAAAAAAAGGGGCCCCAGTCCTGGAACCTTCGTTTACGCGAGAGAGAGAGAGAGAGAGCGAACGAAGATTTCCAGGGTGGGACCCCGAGGATCAATTTATTTTACTTTGTTACGTCGACTTTTGGTTACCTACCATTGTTTGAGTTCCTTTATTCACCGAGGTTACAATCGACTGTCCCACCTTATCGTAGGACTCACTCGTTTGAATATCCTGTTGAATTTCGGCTGTATTCGTCTGAGTTGCAGTTTGGAGGTAAGTCTGCGCTTGTCCTGCGTCATTTTGGATAATCTCGAGTTGAGATTGAGGCGTTGTCGCACCTGTTGGGTTACCCTTACTGTCAGTTGGAGGGTTTTTATTATCGTAATAGTCCTTACCCCAGGTGTTGAAGATAAACTCAACCTCTGACATTGAATGCTTCATAACCATTGACCTAGAGTCGGGGTCAGAAGTTCCGTGAATATATTGCCATAACTGCGTCATCGGATCGTTATCAGCAGCACGGTTGTAGATAATCATGGCGTTGAGGAAGTTTAGCCCCGTTGAATTGTGATCTGTCACACTTAGAACGTTCATGTCAGTAAAGAGCGTTGCAAGTCCTTGTAAACCAGAAATAGAGCTGAACTTTCCACCGATCTCATTGAGCAGGTCTTGTCCTGTGCTTAGATCAGATCCTGTTACCTTGTAATCGATATCGACAGCTGTTTGTAATTGCTTAAAGGCAAGCAAAAAGGCGACGGGGACCTGTGAGTTAGCCATCTGCTTAGAGTAATCCGCATCAGTTGATGAGGTATCAGACGGTAACCTAGGCACTTGGTTTCATGCGGAAGCTGCTCCTTCAAGGGAGGGTTTTTTTGTCCCCCAGTCAATTGAACCGCCTGCCCCATCTGGAGCCGTTGGATCAATAAATTGACGGAACATACCAAAAAAGCCACTAAGAGCTGAATTTCATGAGCCATCTGCGTTTAAGAACGGAATTGTCTCACCATTTGGAAGATAAATTTGCAGGGAGCCCCATGTTGTACCGCCACCTTTTTCAGAACCTTCTTGATATACGTTCGTGTAAAACAGGCTGTAGACATTTTGCATAAATGACTTAAGGTGCGCTTGATTTCCCGCTTCTGACCAATTAAGGCCATCTGCATTCTTAGTCACAGCGCCCAAATCTTTTGTGATAAAGTTTTGGAGCTCTGCCGCAAGCGTCTGTCCTTGAGAGGTCGTCTGCTGCAGCGAAGATGTATCAGAAATTTGGTTTTGAACATTGTCCATGCCGAGATGGACTAGGAGTCAGACTACGATTAAAGCGTATGACGTTTTTTTGACGTTAAAGTCGATTTCATGGTGTGGAATAGCATTGACACCTTCTGCCAAGCCTTTCCTATTTTCGTTTAGTCCCGTCTTGCTGATCGGGGCTACTCCTTTTGTGTTCATAATACTCTCCTCTCGTATCTCTTTCCTAAAGATCTATTCTATCACAAAACGCATTCCCCATCAAATAACCCCCATTCCCCTCTCAATCAACAACTTAACCCCTTAAATATTCACCTAACCCCTTAATAACCAATAAACCAAATCTTTTTTTCAATTTCTTTGATTTCACCTTAACCACTTATTCCCAACATCTTACCAAAACACCCACTTTCACCTCAAAAAAACCTCGAATACCTGCAAATCCTACACTATCAAACACTTACAAAACTCCGTATTTCACCCCCAACCTGCAAAAACGGCAGCCCTATTGATGGCGGGTTTTTTTTGTGTTTTTTTGAGGTGAGTTTGGTGAGTTTTGGGGCACCTTTGGTGCCGAAGCGCCTGCCCCTTCTTCCAGCAGGGGCCAGCCCAAAACCCACCAAAATCGCCCAAAACAAACCAAAAAAAAGAGGGGGAGGGCTAAAATAGCCCTCCCCCTCAGGAAGAATGGAGTGTGGGCTCCATAGTGTGGGAATTTATGTGCTAATTGCACGTCTCGCTTGCAAGAAGGGGCCCTCTGGCTCCCCCGCCCTTACGGGAGGTTCTACCGGCTTTGGTGTACTTGCTAAAGCGTAGTCTAGTAATTGTTTAAGAACTTCTTGTGAAATCTTTGCGGCAACGCGTGTTTGGTGAGGATTGACGAATTGGCCGTTTGTAACGGAAAAAACACGCACTGAGCCTTCTCCTGTTTTGCTATCTGTTTTGTGAGCTAAGTGGAATTGTTCGTTAGCATTATTTGCTTTAAAGGCTTTGAGTTGCACGGGGGTCATTTTTCCAATAGCGAATTTCGATCCAAGAGCGTGAAGGGTTTGGAAAACAAGTTTGAGCTCTCCGTAGCCGATAAACGTGATGTGATTTCCGTTAAAATTGGCATCGATTTTGTAGGTTTTTAGGGTTCTTCCTGAGAGTCCTTTTGCGTCTTCACATGCGGTCACATGATCAACGGTAAAGATTAACCTACTATTTGTTCCTGCTACTGCCATTTCCCACTCCTTTATTTCTGCTTTAAAAATAGGGCGCCCCCTAAAGGGCGCTCTAAAACTATCCTTAGCGCGTTCTTCCAATAACGCTATTATATCTTACTAACTCATCTCCGATTGCTGATTCGGTCAAAATGTCGCTTGAATTCGGTGATATCTGTAGGGATTTCGCGGTACTAATCTCGTTGTATTCGGTTTTCAAATGAAGTTCTGCGTTTTGTGCTTGCATTCCTAGTTTTGTCATATACATTTGCTTTTGTGATGAGGAATACCCTGAAGGGATGTTTTTCGATTCTGTTGCAATTTCTTTAAGGACTTCTTCTTCGGCTACAACTTGCTTTTCTGTCGTTTCCATTGAAGTTATGCCGGCACCTTGGCTTCGTTGAGCAGAATCCATGGATGCTGCTTCAGCCTGAGCTGCACGGTACATCGCGTTTCCACGAGGGCGACGTCCTTTTGGGGAGGTCGCCTCGTGAAGAGCAGAGCCGAGCGTTGTCGCCACAGCTGCTGATTTACGCGTATTTGAATCCACTGTTTCAACGTGTGGACTTTGCTCTGAAGGTGTTGTTTGAACTGGTGGTACGTGTGTTGCCATGTGTCTATCTCCTTACCTTCCGGCCGTTGCTTGTGATGCGGCCATTGCTTGTCCAGCTGCTTGTGCAAATGAGTTTGCTGTCTGTTCTTGTCCTTGTGCGGTCGAGTTGATGTATTGCTGTGCGTCTTTGTTGATCGAGTTTGTCGTTCCAGCTGCTTGCGCGCTTGCTTGTCCGTTCTGAGAGATGGTTTCTCCAGAAGATTTAGCAAGGCCGCTAAGTCCCATTGTGATTTGTGTGTAGCGGTCGAGTTTACCTTTGTGTTCATCTTGTGCTTTTCTAAGCTTAGCTTGCTTACTTTTGAGTTTGCGTTTGAGGCTTGCTTGGCGTCTTTCAAGTTCAGGTCTTGAAACTTCGCTAAGATTTGAGTTTCTACTTGCAATTTGAGCGTCGTCAGCGGTTGTTCCTGTTCCATTTGCTCTTGCTGGGCGTGCTTCAAGGGCTGCAGTTTGTTCCTGAGTTTGAAGCCTTGCAGCGCCGTTTCCACCATTCTCTCTCGCTGTGAATTCGCTATCGATATCGCCAAGTTGTCCTTCGAGATCTTCGATGCCGCCTGTGCCTTTGTTAAATTTGTCTTCGATGTTCTTGTATTCACGAACACCTGCAGTGGCTCCGTATCCGTTCACACCGATTTGAAGTCCGTGTCCAGCAGCTTGCGTCCAGAAGCTTGTATTTGCTGATGTTGTTAAAGCACTCGCTCCACTGTATCCTGAAGCAATTTGCGCTTTCATGGTTGCATTGGCGAACTTTAATAGCGTTGCGTAAAGGGTGTTTCTAACAGCATTGACTTTACCAATTTCTACTAAGATGAAGAGCTGCGCATCACCGCTTTGTGCGACTGGTGGGCCATTTTCCACGCTTGGGGTTGGGGGGGTTGGATTTGTCATTTGTTTGATCCTATTAAATTATGTATTTTGGGGCCTTGTGGCTTTCCCGTTATTAAGTATTGTTTCGAGCTCGGAGGCGAATACGCTTGTCGATGTTTTCACTGATTCGTCGGTCAGTTGTCCAATGCTCGTTGCGACGGAAGTTAACACTCCCTGAGTTGTTTCAAGTCCTTTAAGGTTTCCTTGGTTTTTCGACGCTTGGGCTTTGTAGTAAGCACTACCAAGTCCTAATACGCTTTGTGTTATTTGCATTCCAAATGCGCCTACCTGGAGACCTTTAATTGCTGTTTTACCAAATGTCTTAGCTGACTCCCATGTCGTATCACCACCGGCATATTCAGCCGCTAAGAGTCCTTGAACAAGCGTCATTGCCATGGGAGCTACCCAAGCCATCACTTTTTGATAACCCTGAGCTGTTTCCACGTTATGCAGATGCTCGCTTGCTTGCGTGTTCATTGAACCACTAAGATTGACTGCTTCGTTCATGAGTTCCTGCGAGGTTTCCCCCGCAGTAACTCCAACTTGCATCATCAGTCCTGAGACTTGATTCAACCCTTGAATAATTTGTTGTTCGCTCACAACCGGAGCGTTTGCTGTATTACTCATTGTTAACCTTGTCCTATTGACCCGATGACTGAGATTGCTTGAAGTGCTTGGCTGATCTCAGATCCAAGAGTTTGGTTAGCTTGCATTGCAGATTGGATCTGCTCTTGCTGGGCAGTCGATACTTTGTTCGAATTTTGCTTAGATTTAAGCTCAATTCTCTGTGAATCGGTTCCTGCAAGTTGTACTTCACCTTGGTCAATAGCAATCTGCCCTTGTGGGTTACCAGCTAAAGCTTCCTGAACTGGGGTGTTTGTTGCCATTCCAACCATTCCACCGAACATGACAGAACCTTTACCTGGAAGGTATCTACCGAGCAGGCCATTTTCGCCTTCGCCTTTAATTGAGCTTAAGCGGTTTTCCTTCCACTCTCTCCATCTCATGCGGTTATCGGTTTCTTTCTCCCAGTTGCCTTCTTTATTCTTGCGGAATTGACGTCCTCTTTCGTTTTCAGCACGATCACCATTTTTCGTTCTTCTGATACGGTTATCGTCTTTATTAGTCTCTTCTGCATTATTGCGTTGGGCCGCGTCAGCATCAGTTTCGTTTGTTCCTCCACCTGATTCAGTGGTAGGCTCAGGACTTGCTCCTGGATCAGCGTCAACGGCATCAGCGAGATCACCTAGACCACTAGTGCCTTCGCCTGCACCAGATGCTCCAGCGTCAACAAAATCGCCGCCTTCTGCGCCAAGATCAGCCATCTCCACACCAGAATCAATTCCAGCATCGATAAAGCCTCCAGCACACTCAAGGGCTGCATCGATTCCCATGGCGATCCCTTCAGCAAGCGCTCCAAGAGCTGGCCCGAGTAACATACATCCGATTCCAATCGCAAGTGGAATTAAGATCTTTTTGTACCATGGAACATGCTTATCTAGTTGGTGCTCCATGCTGGTAATTTTACTTGAAATTGATGATTCATCTTTTGAAAGTTGATTCTCATCAGATTGTAGGCCTAGGTCAGCAAGTTTTACCGAGCTAACACCGGCTAGCATCTCTGATTGGTTACCTTTCACTGCGGCTAGCATGAATTGTACTAGGGCAATCGCAAAGAAAACATCGCGCCCTCTTCCTGGTGTTGATTCAGGTGCCGATTCGCCTACACCCATGGTTGGCCTTTGTGCGCCTAAACCGTTTTCTGTGAAAAAGCCGTTTACGTAATTTAGTAGTTGCTGTGCTCCCTCTTTCGTGAAGGGATCAAAACCCATTTTATTAAGAATTTCAACTTGTTGATTCAGTGTTAAAGATGTGATGTGGTTTGTAAGTCTTTCTGCTTGAAGAACTGGGTTTTGTTCTTGAATTTGATTGCGTAACTCTGATTGAATAATTCTCTGTTTAGCGCGCTGTTTTCCATCTGTTTTTGTTTCGCCTACGGCTGTTGCTAGCATTCCATCTTTGCTTCTTGCTTCGTGTACTGCATTTCCGTGTGCTGCTGTTGGTGCTGCGCCTTGAGCGCTTCCTACTGCCTGTGCTACCATTGTGATCCTCGTTTATTTTGTTTTTCGTTGTGAACTAGTCTAGTCTCTCTCTTGACTAGTCTACGTTATTCCTTAGTCGGTTTTATAACGTCCTCACCCCTTCAAACTTTAAATCAACACAATGTTGGACACGGGTTTCTATGGCATTTTTAACGTGCTCATAGAAGCCCTAAATAGTGATTATATCACATAAAGATTTTAGTTTAAAGAAATTTAAAAGATTCTTAATACGCAGAATACAAACGAGATACGAAATTGACATTTCGCATCCCACTTACCTTGAGATGATTAAGGTTTGTTATTTTTTTCTAATAAGGCCTTGTTTGGCCCTCCTGATTGTTATATTCAACAACTTGCTCGCCTAATGCGGATGTGGTCAAAATCGCCGATTCAGGGGCGCTAATCTGAAGGGTTTTGATGGTTGAGGTGTCTGTATAGTCGGTTTTAAGCCCTAATTCCGCCCGCTGAGAAGCAATCCCAAGCTTTGTAAGGTAGAGCTGCTCTCCGCTAGAATCGAGGTTTTGCGGCACATTTTTGGCCTCTTTTGCGATATTCTGGAGAGCCTGGCTTTGATTTTCGATATCATCTGCGATAAGCTCATCTGCCTGAATCCCGCTTCCTTGGGTAAACTGGTTCGCATCCATTGAATCGGCCATTGCCTCAGCTGCGCCATACATGGCATTGCCGGATGGAGGTCTTTTCCCACTTGCCTCTTTCACAGCGCTTCCAAGGGTTGTGATTAAAGCGGCATGCTTAGTTGTTTCTATGCTGCCTGTTGTAGGAGCTCCTTGAACGGGCGCACTTTCCATTTGAACGTTTGTTGTCATTTTCTAGTCTCCTTATCTTCCGGCTGTTGCCTGTGATGCGGCCATTGCCTGACCTGCTGCCTGTCCGTATTCGTCACCCGACTGTTTCGCTGTTTGAGCGGCTGAGTTAACATATTGCTCAGAATCTTTACTAATTGAGCTCGTTGAACTGTCTGCTTGAGCAGCTGCTTGCCCTGTCTGCTTGATGGTTTCAGATGATGAGGTCGCAAGCCCGCTAAGCCCCATAGCCATTTGCGTGTTCCGGTCGAGTTTGCCTTTATGCTGATCAAGAGCCCTTCTAAGTCCTGTTTGCTTTGTCTCGAGTTGCTGTTTAACGCTTTCTCTTCGGCGCGTGAGTTCTTCGGTTGTACTTCCTTGCAACTCAGGACGTCTTGATGCGCTTACTTGTGAGTCGCCGTCTGTACCTGTTCCACCACCTCGATCTGCGCGTCTTGCTTCAAGAGCTGGGTCTCCTTGTTCCTCTGCTGTCAATCTCGCAGCGCCATTGCCGCCATTTTCTCGCGCTTTAAATTCATCGTCGATATCGTCGAGTTGTCTTTGGAGATCATTAATACCGCCAGGACCTTTTGTGAAGGAGTCCTCAATTGACTTGTATTCTCTAACGCCTGATGTGGCTCCATGAAGGTTAATGCCAACTTGGATTGCATTGCCTGCAGCACCTACATAGAAACTTGTGGTTGCTGAGGATGAAAGGGATTTCGCTCCAGAAAAGCCTGCAGCAACTTGTGCTTTCATAAGGTTTGCGGCAAATTTTTGTAAAACGCTATAGAGTGTGTTTCTAACGGCGTTTACTGAGGCAATCGAGGCGAGAAGAAACAGCTGCGCGTCGCCACTGTTTGCTATGTCTCCAGGTGTGGACTTCCCCTGTGCGCCGTCTGTCGGCGGAGGTGTTGGTAGTTGTGTCATAATTTTCTCCTTATCTTGGTGACCAGCTCATGGCCTTTCCGTTTTTCAATATCGTGTCGAGCAAGGCAGCAAATGTCGATGATGATGCCTTAACCGAAGTTTCGGTTAGCTTGCCCGTATCGGTTCCAACAGAGGAAAGAGCCCCCTGCACAGTTTGATTTTCTGAAATTTCAGCTTGGTTTTTGGTCGATTCGGTTTGGTAGTACGATTTCCCAACTTGCAAAACACTTTTTGAGATGTTTAAACCAAAAGCTCCGACTTGTAAGCTCTTCATGGCCGACTTACCAAAGATTTTAGCTGATTCTTTGAATGTATCACCTGCTGCAAAATCTGCCCCGAGAAGCCCTTGCACTGCTGTTGTAGCAAGTGGGACAACCCAGTTCATGACAGACTGTCATGCTGCGGCTTTTTTCACATTTGAGAGATACTCACTCGATTGTTTATCGACCGTAGAATTTAAACTCACACTTGAATTCATAAGTGTTTGTTCCACGTCAGACGCTGATACGCCAACAGACATCATAAGCGAGGCGAGTTTGCCAAGCCCTTTGATGATCTCTTGTTCACTAACAGTTGGAATATTTGGATGACTCATATCTCTCACCCTACCCTTGTCCTAAGCTGCCGATAATTGATATCGCTTGCAGTGCTTGTGAGATTTCTGAACCAAGAGTTGAGTTCGCTTGCTCTGACGATTGAATTTGCATCTTCTCAACCGTATTAACTTGGTTTGAGTTTTTGTTTGACTCAAGTGTCAGGGTTTGTGATTCAACACCTGCTTGAGAAACATAACCTTGCTCAAGCTCCATCTGCTCATTAGGGTTCCCTTTAAGACTTTGTTCCACTGGTTGGATTGAACCAATAGCTCCCATTGCACCGATCATTATCGCTGTTTTACCCGGAACCATCGCTTTAAAGAAGCTACCAACTGAGTCTGGTTTGAGGGACTGGAAGTTTGTTGTTTTAGAGGTCCTCGCATTAAAACGTCTATCACTTTCCTTAAACCAGTTATCACCGTTTTTGTAGTACTGTCGGCCACCTGCATCTTCGTAAACCGAGTTACCTTTGTACTTTGCTGCGGTTTTCCTAAGGCGAGTGATATCATCACTTGTCTCTGCTGCATCTTGCTCTTGAAGAGCTCCAGGCGCACTAGAAGGATTAGAACCTGTGGTACTACTTGTGCCGCCACCTGCTTCAGGGACTTCGCCAGCAACTCCTGCTCCACTGTCTGCAATGGCTCCCTCTGCATTAGATGCAGCACTTGATGCAGTCTCTTCCGCAGCTTCAATCGCCACTTCACCAGCAGCTTCGCCAAAACTCGAACACGTCTCTACAATCGCCATCACACCCGCTTTGAGCAAGCGCACGGCAGGGCCTAAAAGCTGCCCTAAAATGGCACAGCCAATCCCAATTGCTACAGGGATAATAATTTTCTTTCAAAGAGGGACTTTCTTATCGACTTCACCTTGCATCTTGGTGATCGCATCCCCAATTTGCTTTTCAGCGCTATTAAGCTTTGTCTCAATACTGCTAAGCCCAATATCTGCAAGCTTTACAGCGCCAATCCCCGCCATTTCTTCCGAGTTATTCCCCTTAACGGCGGCTAACATAAATTGAATAAGCGCGATGGCAAAGAACGTATTACGCCCTCTACTTGGTGTCGGTGTATTTTCATCCGTCTGACCAAGACCCACATCGCTTAAATAGCTATTAACCATTTTTAAAAGCTCTGTCTGACCTTTTTCAGTCGTTGGATCAAAGCCCATATTTTGCAATGTTTGAACCTGCTCGTCATACGACAGTGAAGTAATTTGAAGACCCAGTTTTTGAGCTACAACTGTCGGATCGGATTTATGGATTTGAGTTTGGAGGTTATTTCAGATGACGCGCTTTTTTGTGCGCTGTTTCTTAGCTTGCTGAGTATCGCTAACTGTCGTCGATAGAACGCCGTCTTTTGTTCGTGCATCATGCACAGCATGTCCCGGAACGGCTGCGGGAGGTGCTACTTTAGCTACAACTTGTGTACTCATATTCGTATTTCCCATTGGTTGAAGTGTCATTTCATTTGCCCTCACCCCTTCATAACAACCCATTGGGCAGGCCTTTAGCACTCAATTGTTATTAAGTCTATCAGCCCTAAATATTAATTATACATTAAAAAGATTTATTTGAATACCTTTATTTAGGAATTTGGTTATTAACCATGTCAGAAGTCCCATCAGTGGACGATTTAACCATCGATTGACCGATTTTGTCATACGACTCAAGCGTCTGAATGTCCTGCTGAATTAGCGCCGTATTCGTCTGAGTCTGCGCTTGTAAATAGGTTTGCGCCTGCCCTGCAGCATTCGCCACCTGCTCTAAAATGGACGCAGGTCCAGGAGGAGTTCCGTTTTTCGAATTCCAGTAATTTTTCCCCATCGTCATGAAACACTGCTCTAAAGTCGCAAGCGCGCCCGCATCACCGGCTTCAACCTGCTTGATTAAATCCCATAAATTGTGAGATTTCGGAGGAGAACCCTGATCGTCAACCGACTGATTGAGCTCCTGGAAAATGTTCTTAAGCCCGGTTAAGCCTGCATTTCCAGAAAGAGGGCCAAACGTCTTTTGGAAATTAATCGAACCATCTTTATTGTAAACCGGCGTCTTCGCATTGAAAGCCATGACCGCCATGATGATATAAGCCGGTGCTTCCTGATCCCCACTTCCAGCAGGAAGAGGACCATCTGAGCCCGTCACATACTTACGCACCTCATTGATAAACGGAGCCACCTTAGGATTGAGCTTCCCATTAACAAATACCGGAATGCCATCAATCTTAAGATCCTGCCACGTCTCATTACCCGAGCCGCCGCCAAAAAACTGCTTCATTAACTGCTTGATGAAACTTGTGAGCTGCTGCTCATGCTGCTTTTGCGCCGCCGTCGGCGTCTTACCAGGCTGAGGGAAAAAGCCAGGAGGTAATCCCCCAGCTGGAGTCTTGGAACCCGCCGGCGTATTCGTCTGCGTCTCCCCTAAAAGCTTGTTGATGAAATTCTGAATCTCCGATGCCATCGTCTGGTTTTTGGAAACCCACTCTTGTAACTTAGAAATCTCCGTAATGATATTCTGAATGCGGTCCATCCCGACCACAGTCATAATCGTAATTACAACCAGCGCATAATTGTCTCGAGTTACCCCGCCACTTTGCTTAAGCGCCATCAGATACTGCTGGATTTGCGACATCTCGAAGCCGTATTCCGATTGATATTCTGCTTTAGTCATTGGTCTATGAGCGTGTGTCATTGTCAGTCCTATGTTTTTCGTTGCCCCAGCTGTCCTTAACTCTATCTTAACAGATTTCAAATTATTTGTACAGGTTCCTCCTACCCATTTTCATTAACCATTGATGTTAAGACACTAAAACTTGCCACAGCATTTTGTAAATCACCCTCTAAACTCTTCATTGCGCTCTGATCCTTCTTAACGATCGAGCCAGCATCATCTCCTGATGATTCTAGAGGAATCGTCGCCTGCTGAGCCGCCGTCTTCATTTTGCCCTGATACGCCTGATAAATCCCCTTATCATTCGACCCATTATGCGTATAACGCTCAATCATCGACTCAACATACGACTTCGCATTCGCCCCATATTCCTTCTCATTTTTAGACCCGGCTAAAATACCCGCCGCATCGAGCGCAGATAAATTAGGCCTCCCCGTGATCTGGCGAACAAGCTGCAATAGAGCGCCCGTAACCTTACCATGAGCTAGCCCCGAACTATAAACACTTGTCGGCGGTGGATCATACTCGAACATGCCATTCGCCCCATTATTCAGCCAATTGTTCAATAACTTCTCATCTGCTAAATAGTCCTGATAATTGTTAATCTCGCCTTGATCCTCACTATTCGCCGCAAGCTGACTTTGAAGCGTCTCTAAATTCGTCACAACCCCACTAAAGTGCGCCTGTTCCTCAGGCGTCAAAAACTTTGCCGCAGAAAGCCCCTGAGCGAGCTCTTTAATCTGATCAGAGCTCATACCCTGAGTTTGCTTCAGGAAAAGAGCAATCAACTTCTGCATTAAGTCGTGCTTCGCCATTTCCTGTAACTTCGCCTTAAACTCCTGATTACCCGAGCCCAACACATCTTGCATCATAAGAATATACGTGTAGGCATACACAAGCGAGCGAGTATTCGTAGAACCATAATCGACAACCGGCACATGGCTTTGAACCGGCAATACCCCATTTTTCGTCATCATTTCCCCCTGATAAATCGCATAGAAGTCGTTAAGCCACAACTCCCCTTAACTAAATACTAACAATTTCTTTAAATAAAGTCAAATCTAACCCCCAGATACCCAGTGATGCAATAGAACTTGAGGTAATATTTTTGCATTTTTTGAGGTGATTTTGATGCGTTTTGGGGGCCTTTGGGGCCATGGCGCCCGCCCATGCTCTGCATGGGTCAGCCCAAATCGTTTTCTACCCATTTCGGCCTCGCTAACGGTGTTTTTTGAGGGGAGTTTGGTGAGTTTTGGGGGCCCTTTGGGCCCGAAGCGCCCGCCCCTGCCTGCAGCAGGGGCCAGCCCAAAACTCGCCAAAATCCCCCAAAAAAACCAAAAAAAAAAGTCTCTTTTCAGCTCTTGGACATGAAGGGGGGTTATGGCCTAAAGAATGCTGAAAAGAGACAACTGTTAAGGTGATGGTGGAGGCGAACCCTCCTTCATCCCTAAGTTATAATTATAACACACGGCGATTTCTATGTTAAGGAATTATTTGAATTAAACATCCTTACCCGTTTACTATTAGGTACTTAAAATAATTCCCCTTAATTAAATCCTTAAAATTTCAAAAAGCCAAATACCTGCATTTCCTTAAACATCAAACACTTAAGAATTGCTCTCAGCAACTTGATTAAGCGCCTTAATACACTCTAAAAACCCTGACTGAATTGCCTTGAGCTTATTAAAGACATTTAAAACGCGTTTAATCGCCATCTGGGCCGCGCTCTTTTCAGGCATCGCCCCTATCGCCAATTTCTTCTTCTCAACGTTTAATTCCGTTAAAAACCCGTGCTCATACATACTTAAACGAGTCCAACCTGGCCAATCAGGATTGGCAAGAATCCAGGGTAGATTATTATCACCATTAGAGTTGTATTGCATTTCACTGATAATATGCGTAATCGTATCTGGAAAAAACCCATATTTTTCGAGCGTCTTATAAAATAATGCACGGTCTGCTGGATACTTTTCTAGATCGTGAAGTGAAAAATGCGGATTTGACTCAATCGCCTTAGCTGCAGCTGTTTTGCTAAAAGCAATCATCACTAAATACTGTTCCGCCCAATTAATATCCCCATTATCGTTCTTTTTTGCAAATGCATACATTTCCGTTGCTAATGCACTAAACTGCGCCTTTTCACTCGGCGACAAAAAGCCAGCTTTAGCCACTTTCCGAACAAATAAATATAATTCATAGGGTGTCAACCGACTAGCAGCATTAATAAAGTCCTTCATAAGACCTTCTTCAAGGGCCTCTTGTTTAATCTGCTTTAACTTCTCCTTGAACGTGCAACCGCCAAGTCGCATTGTTTCCATCATTGCCTCAATAAACGCAATCTCATACCCACTCGCCCGTCCTGAAGGCAGCCCTCTCGAAAAAGTTGACTCACCAAGCTGCATTGTAATATGTGGTGTCATTTTGTGATCCTCTTTACATAGTTAATATTCCCCCAAGGATCAATTTTAACATAAAACAACAATCTTCTCAACAACTCCCCCTCCACCAAAACCCTATCACCCTTATGATTAAACACATACCACACCTACCCACCTCAACACATAACAGTATTGTTTATTTGAAAAAACGCATATACCTGCAATTCATTTAGTATAAACTAGTTACAAACTACGTTTTTTGAAGTGAGATTAGGGGGGTGTGTTTTTTGAGGCAAGTTTGTCTTTTTTGCGGGCCCTTTGGGCCGCAGCGCCCGCCCCTGCTCTTGCAGGGGCCAGCCCATATCGAATTGAACTCATTTTGCTCTGATAATCGGTGTTTTTTGTGGGGAGTTTGGTGAGTTTTGGGGCCCTTTGGGCCGCAGCGCCCGCCCCTGCTCTTGCAGGGGCCAGCCCAAAACTCATCAAAATCCCCCAAAAAACCAAAAAAAAGTCCTTTTTAGCGAAAAGGGACATGAAAGGGGGGTTATGGCCTAAAAGATCGCTAAAAAGGACAACTGTTAAGGGAAGAAGTTAAATACACTCTCTTCCCTAGATGATTATTATAGCATAGATTTAATTTTAGTTTAAGTTTTAACGAAATGCAGAAACGTATCCCGCTCTCTGTTAGCGGGTTAAAAAATCACTACGTAGAAGCTAACTCTGAAAAACCGAACTTGCATCACTTTGATGGTTAGTTGATTACGATTTGACCCAGTCTTTGCGCTTTTTCTTCTTACCTGTAGATTTCTTCTTTTTGGCGGCTTTTTTCTTCTCTTCCGCAGCGGCTTCTGGACCTTTTACGATAACGTTAATCTCATCTGCTTGAGTCTCAAGCTTTTTCTTCGCACTGGAGATGATGCCCCACTCGTCTTCGTTAAAGTTATCTGGATTGAGCGAGAACTCTTTTAATTGCTGCTCGTTAAGACCTGTCACCTTCTGCATATCTTCTGACTCCTTTTGGAGCCTTGATTGCAGTTTATTGATTTGAGCGAAAATTTGGCGCTTTTCTTCTGGTGAGCCGTTTTCTAGAAGGTATTTAAACTTTTCGAAGAATTCGATCGATTCTTCAAAGACATCTTCGAGTCGCGTCGCCTTTTCCTTCATGGAAAGGTCAAAGAAACCCATGATTTTCTCAAATTCACCTGACATACAATACCTCCTCTTACCCTCATTATATGGGATATAGGTGTACAATTAAAAGATTAATTTATAATTTATGGGCTGTGATATATAGCGAATATTATAACTACTTTTAAATTAATAGGTTGCAAAAAATGCTCGCTCAAATGTTAAATAGGTTGGCGGACGAACTCGGTTTAAGCGTTCCACCTACTGAAGACAAGAAGGGAACGTTTTCTCTTCCTGTGGGTGATAGGCTTCTGAAAATGCGAGACATGAATCCGGGAGTGTATTTATGGAGTCAGATCATTGAGATCCCGGGTGAACGTAGAGAGGAATTGTTTATTCACTTAATGAAGGCGAATTTTTTAGGTCAGGGCACTGGCGATTGTGTGATAGGAATGGATCGTGAAGAGAAATTCTTGACACTCTCTCTTACGATCCCTTATGAAGTGAACTACGAGATTTTCAAGGAAAAGATCGAAGATTTTATCAACTATCTTGATTACTGGTTCGACGAGGTGGTTAAACATCAAGTGCAAATTTAGGAAGATGTGAATGGCTGGATTTTTTATCGTTGAAGAAGGACCTCTTTCCGGTCTTACAATACGTTTTGAGACAGGTGACGAGTGGTTGATTGGGCGAGACCCTGAAAGTGTTTTCCAAGCCTTAGAAGACCCGATGGTCTCTAGAAAGCATGTGATGGTGCGCTTAACAGATGAGGGTTTTATTTGTGAAAACTTGTCTGCTGTCAATCCTGCTCAGTTAAATGGAAAACCTATTGCTGAACCTGTGCTACTTGGTGAAGGCGATTTAGTTCAGATCGGTGAGGTTGTGATGCGCTTTACGCATGACGATCCACAAGGAGCGCTTCAAACGGACGACGAATTTGAAGATGAAGAAGCGCTTTCTTCAACCCCTACCATTTATGATGAAGACGAAGAACTTGATCAGTTCACATTACTTAGCCAAGATCCTTCTCGCTGGGTTGTTAAAGCCATCTCCGGGCCCAATTCAGGTGGAGAATTCAACCTGGAAGCTGGAAAAACTTATGTGATTGGAAAGGATGCTGGAACAACTGATATTACGTTCCAGGATTTATCGGTCTCTCGCCAACATGCTCGCATTTCTCTTGGTGAGGATGGGGTGATTACGGTGGAAGATTTGGGCTCTCGCAATGGCGTTTTAGTCAACGGCCACAAATTGATGGAGCCAAAGGCGCTTAAATCCCAAGATGTCATTGCGCTTGGAACGACAACGCTTCTTTTAATTGATCGTGATGAAGAACGGGAAACAATTTATTCGCCTCCCTCAAACTTTGGGGTTGTTCCTGAAAAAGAATCGGATGAGGTTGAAGGTAAGAAAAGTTGGAAAGATACAATCATCCCGATGCGTCACATTGTCATCGGCTGTGTGTTCTTAATTCTTGTGTTAGTTGCAATTGGCGGAGTGTTCTCTCTCTTTAAGTCGAGCGCAATTGAAATTGTCAAAGTCGATGAAAGTAAACAAATTCAAGACGTTCTCGATAAATTCCCGTCTGTGAATTTTAACTTAACTAAATCAACGGGCAAGGTTTTTCTAATCGGTCATGTGATGACGGAAATCGAGCATCAGGAACTGATGTACATGATTAAAACGCTGCCTTTTATTCGCTCAGTTGATGATAACGTCATTATTGATGAACTTGTGTGGGAAAATTTCAACGCCCTTTTAATGAAAAATCCAAAGTGGCGTAGTGTCTCGGTCTCCTCTATTTCTCCTGGCAAATTCATCCTGCGCGGTTTTGTTGCAAGTAATGATGAAGCAATTAAGCTCGATGATTATATCACAGTTAACTTCCCCTTTTTAGAACACTTAAATAACGACGTAATTGTGGAAAAAACCCTCGAGGATGAGGTACAGACCTATCTTTTAGAGCGCGGTTTTGTCAATGTGACATTCCAACTTGCTGGCGGAGAAGTGATCTTAGCTGGTCGAGTCAGCAAGAAAGATGAGAGAAAGTTTAATGACATGATTGCAACACTTTCAAAAGCAAAAGGTGTGCGCACGGTTAAAAGCTTTGTAATCTTTGTGAATGCTTCGAGTGCTGTCATGGATCTTTCAGGGAAATACAAAGTGACAGGAACCTCTAAATTTGGTAACATCGATCAATACGTTGTGGTCAATGGCAAGATACTTTCAAGAGGTGACACTTTAGATGGTATGATGATCACAAAAATCATGCAAAATACCGTTTATTTAGAAAAAGATGGATTAAAATTTCGGATTAACTACAATCAGCAATAACCCACATACACGGCACTATGCAGTGAAAGTGGCTTAATTTGATAAGGATTGGATATGTTTGGCTTAGGTAAGAAGAAAAAAGCTCCTTTTGAGTTTGACTTGGAAAAAGAGCTACGTGAAGACAAAAAAAAGCGCACGATGTTAATGGATTTGGTTGACACTCGATCAAATGAGCTGAAAGGCTTAATACGTGAAGGCGCTGGGTCTGAGCATTTTGACAAGTATGGGATTTTGCTCCATGGCTATGCAGCACTGTCCAAAGTGATCAACAAAGCTTCAAAAGGGTAAACGGAGGTAAAATATGGGTTCAGAAAGCCAATGGGCGACGCTTAGTTTCCACACGTTGATTAGCCGATACATTCAGTTGCAATCATCGGTTGTTTCTCAAGTTCGGAACTTAGCATCCCACATTAGTTCTGCAACTCCTGGTAAATTCTTACTATTACAATTTGGTATGAGCCAGGTGACACAGATTGGTGACTCGATTTCAAACTTGATTTCGCAGGTCAACTCTATGATTAACACAACGATTCGAAATCAGAAGGGTCAATAAACGTTTTAGGGAGACACTATGTCTTTGGATAAATTTAAAGATGATTTTATCCTGCTTTGTGAAGCAGGCTTCATTGCGGTTAATCAAGCCGATGAAGATACGGCAATGAAACTTTTTGAAGCTGCAAAAGCTTTAGAACCTGAGCATCACTTGCCAAAAATTGGAGAAGGTTATCTCCACTTTCACAAGCTTGAACTGAAGAGAGCCTGTGCGATTTTTGAAAAAGTTTTAGAAGAAGACGGCAACAATGAGATGGCTCGTGCTTTCTTAGGAATGGCTTTAAGCTTAACACCTGATATGGGTGAGCATGGAAAGAACATTCTCTCTGAAGTTGCTGAAAAAGCAAGTGATAAAAACACAAAAACTGTTGCGAAAGAAACGATTGATTTTGTGGAAACTTTCATTGAAAAGAAAGGCACTTCAAAACCATCACCAATGGATTTGGGATAAGATTTTATGGTTAAAGGCATTCCCGACGATATCACAAATGTAGACAAGCTAGATCCTACCCGCTCGATTGGTGGGTCACAGGATGAAGGGAAAATGCCCGGCAAGTCCTTTTCGGACTATATGGACGATTCGGGAAAAGTGGGTGGTACAGAAAAGGCTCCAGGTGAGCCTTCTCCAATTGAGCTTGCCCAACAAAATTCGAATCAAGCGCAACTTGGAACTCCAAGCCACGAATCTGTTCAAGCGCAAATGGAAAGTGCCAGCTCTGTGCTTGGTGACATCCAAAATCAGCTGCATACAAAAAATCTCAAGCTAAAGCCCTCTCAAAAGTATCTTTTGAGAAATAAGCTTAGCGAATCTAATGCAATGATTCGTTCAGCTGCCCAAAAAGCGGGCGCTGAAGTTGGACCGATGCCAACGGGCATGTCCAAGAAAAATCCAATTGCTAAATTTTTGGCTATGGCAGCAGATAGCCAAACTCAACTTCAAGGCGCTCGTAAATCCATCGCCTCGCTCAACAAACAGGGCGGGAAGATTGACAGCGGTAAGCTTTTGATGGTTCAGGTCAAACTTGCGAAAGCCCAGCAAGAATTAGAGTACACCTCTGTCCTCCTCTCACAGGCAGTTGGTGATGTGAAAACCCTCTTTAACATTCAGATTTAACCATGGATGATAACGGGGACTTCGACAATCTCCTTGGCAAGCTCGAAGACGTTGAGCTCACAACTGTACACGGTAGAATCACTGAAGTTGTCGGTATGCTCATCAAAGCCATTGTTCCTCAGGTGCAAATGGGCGAAGCTTGCATGATCAAACGCGAAGGCGAACCTCTTTTTGCTGAGGTGGTCGGTTTCACAAAAGAAGAAGTCTATCTCTCCCCTCTCGGTGAAATGTCAGGCATTGGTCCTTCCTCAGAAGTTATTCCGATGCGCCTTCCGATTCACATCCAAGTTGGCGATAGTGTTCTAGGCCGCGTGCTTAATGGTCTTGGCCAACCTATCGACGGCAAAGGTCCTTTAGAAAACACTCTGCCTTTTTCTGTTTTAAATCCGCCGCCAAATCCTCTCCATAGAGAAATGATCGAATCCCCTCTTCCTGTTGGGGTTCGCGCCATCGACGGAGCTCTCACGGTGGGGCGCGGTCAAAGAATGGGGATTTTCGCGGCAGCCGGTGGTGGTAAGTCAACGCTCCTTGGTATGATTGCTCGCTATGCACAAGCAGATATCAATGTGATCTCGCTTATTGGGGAAAGGGGTCGTGAGGTACGCGAATTTATTGAGCACTCGCTTGGTGATGAAGGCCTTGCTCGTTCATGCATTATTGTCTCAACATCTGACCAAGCAGCTCAGCTAAGACTCAACGCGGCATATGTCGGAACAGCCATTGCCGAATATTTCCGCGATCAGGGAAAAACTGTTATCTTAATGATGGATTCTGTGACCCGTTTTGCCAGAGCCTTAAGAGAGATTGGTCTCGCTGCTGGTGAGCCTCCTGCTCGTGCTGGATTTACACCTTCTGTTTTCGCCACACTGCCCAAGTTACTCGAGCGTTCAGGAAACTCCGACAAAGGATCGATCACAGCCTTTTATACCATTCTTGTTGCCGGGGATGACATGAATGAACCGGTAGCTGATGAAGTCCGCTCCATTTTAGATGGTCACATTATTTTATCCGCAGAACTTGCTAGGCAATATCACTTTCCAGCCATCGATGTTCTCGGCTCGGCAAGTCGTATTCTATCCTCCATTGTCGATGAAGAGCAACTCGGTCTTATCGGTCAAATCCGCGAGGTTCTCGCTAACTACAAGAAAAACGAACTTTTGATCCGCATTGGGGAATATAAGCCCGGCTCTGATAAGGCTGCTGACTTTGCGATCAAATACGTCGACAAGGTCAATCGCTTCTTAAAACAAAAAGTTGAAGAAAAAAGCACGTTTGAAGAGACCGTGCAACAACTAAAGACCCTCTTTAGATGACTAAAGAAAAGTACCCACTTGAACAACTCGTTCTCATTAAAAAACGTCGCTTAGAAGAAGCTGAGAAAGCACTTAAAGAAGCGAAAGAAAGACTTGAAAATGAGAAAGAAGCGTTAAAAAAAGTTGAAGAAGAGCGCGATAAAACCAAACTCCATCGAGAAGATAAACTCTCAGAGCTACGCAATAAAATGGATGAAGGTGAGTCAACTGATAAAATCATCGCGATGAAAGAATACCTTAAAACGGTTGATGTCGAACTTGTCAAAAAAGAAGAGGCTGTCAAAGCGCAAGAAGTAAAAGTCAAAGAGGCTGAGGCAGAAGTTGAGGTAGCAAGACAAAACATGCTACGTAAACAGTCTGAGCTTGAGAAAATGAATATGCATCGAAAAGACTGGGAAAAAGAGATGCGCATAGAAGAGCGTCGAGCTGAAGCGATCGAATCGGATGAGCTCGGTTCTGCGATGCATTCAAAGAAAAAGCGGGAGGAAAAATGACCGGTGATATCGATAAGATCAAAGGGATTAAACAAGAACTCCCCTCCCCTAAAAAGCTTCAAGACACGCGTGATCCCGAAGTTTTTCGTGAAAAGTATCTGAAAGTCGGTGAGACAGAAGAAGAACAAAAGCACGACCCGAAAAAAAATAAGAAATCTAAGCAAGCTGAAGAAGAAAAAGAAGATCAAAAGAAAATTGCCGCACCAGAAGGGCCTCAAGCTGAGGTTGCTTTTAGAGATGTGGTTTCAGGCGCTGATCTTGAGTCTTCTGAACTCGATGCCGGTGAGGGTGTAAGTGCAAAACGCAATTTGGGAACGTCAAGAGAAGAAGGCGCGACAAGCGGAAAGAGTGCTTATGCCCCGACTGTCTCTGAAGAAGATTATTGGGGCGGTCCATCCGCTGACATTCAATATGGGGAAGAACCCGCAGCAGAAACCCCTCTTGGAAGTGAAGCTCCAGAAACAGCGGCTCCAAAAGCGGTGCCGAATCAGGATGTTACTCCTCCAGAATCGGTGCCTACCGAGGCTCAATCAACTCCAGTCGAACCGCCAGAACAACACGCAGCCCCGCCACCACCAGAACCTGAGGCTCCACCACTTCCTCCCGAACCTACTTTGCCAGCTGAGCCTCCACCTGTTAATCAACCTGGGCAGCCACAACAAGAAGGACAGCCCCCTGAGCAATCTGATGATGTCTCATCTCAAGGGCAACCTGTCCAAGGCCAAGAGCAAAAAGAGAACGATCCCAATCAGCAAAGTACCCCTGAAGATAAAAAGGTCGAAAAGAAAGGGGAGAAAAAAGGGGAAAAAGGCGCTGTCGAAGAGTTTATGCTCGGTGAGATGAAACCGAAAAAAATGACTCTCAAGCAAAAACGGTTCATTGCAAAACAAAAGAAGCTTGAAGAAGCCCGTCAGGCTAAAAAAGGCCTTGAACCTACTGAAGTTAAGGCGAAAACCCCTCAGGCAAAACCAGAAGACGTGCAAAAAGCTGGGATGCCGGAGGCTACGCAAAAAGAACAAGCCGCCGCTGCCCCCGTTGCCGCTGCCTCAGCTCACACTGAGCAACATACTGGTAAAAAAGGTGAGCAGCATGGCCCCGTGAAAACGGCTGCCGGTCACACAGATCCTGTTTCAAATCTTGAAACAGACAAGCATGAAGGCGATTCGGATAAAGGAGATCAAGAGCAAGACGATCAACAAGACGCCCAAGCCTATGCGGCAACAAGAGGCGTTGGAATGGAGGGGATCACCCCTATTACAGGGTTTGATACAGCCATTCCAGGCGTTGAACCCGTCCAGCAAGCCGCCCGGACTCTCATGCCAAGTGAGATGGACGAGATCATCAACCGGTGCGCTGGGGTCATCACCGTCATGAAAGCGACAGGCCAAACCACCACAACCGTCCAAGTCTCTATTCCCGGATCTGTTTTTGACGGCTCGAGTATTGTTTTAACACAAAGTGATACCGCACGTGGCTCGTATAACCTCCAGTTTCAAGGAACCCCTGAAGCAATTGAAGTCTTTAATCAAAATGTGGCAGAGCTCGCTGCGGCCTTGCAAGGAAGGCGCTTTGAGATTAATATCTTATCCCCAGAACTTACGAAAAAACACCGCGCGAGCTACCGCGTACAATCTGCGAAGGATAAGGGTAAGAAATGAAGATCACTGAAATACCTGATAATCTGCCAAAAACAAAAAGAACACCGCCCCCCCCTAAGAGAAATTTCAAAGAAGTCTACAAGCCTAAAAAAGACAAACCGAAAGAACAAGAACCCATTCAAGCCTCAATTTTCCAACAAACTGCCTTTGAGGTCCAAGACGATATTTCCTTAGAAGCTGCAATTGCAGAAGTTGCAGAACTTATCGAAACACATATTAGAGATGAAGGCACCTCGACAACGCTTACCGTTGGGCAGCAAAGCCTTTTTGCAGGCACGCAAATTGTCGTTGAAACAGATCCGATGGCAGCAAATCAATTTCACATTGAACTTTTAACCCATCCAGAAGCCGTCGCTCTTCTCGGATCAAATATTTCTGCCCTTCAAGAAGCATTAAAAGCAGCACTTCCTCATATCACCTGTCACATTGCACAGCCGGCGCTCTTGTCACAATTTGATAAGTCGTCTATGCTGAGCAAAAACAAACGCCTACGGAATAAAGATGAACGTATACACGAAAAAAATCGAATCGATCGTTTCAGCATCTAAACTCGTTCCTATGTGGGGCGAAGTCCCCAATTTTCCTTGGGATGAATTTACAGAAAAACTTAAAACCTCTTTGGAAATCGAGGATCTCACTTTAAACGTTGGGAAATCAAATTGGAGAGATCAACACGAACTCACCTCTGGACTTGGAGCCGATCCAACAAAAATTGCTATCAACTTAACCCCCCTAACAGATCCCTGTTTCCTCGTCATCCCCCAAGAAGATTTAACACGTCTTTCAACATGGATGCTTGGCTCTGAAACGTTTACCGATCAAGATTTGCAAAAAGGCTTTTTTGAATTTGCAACGCTCCATGCACTCGCATCAACCGACCAGTTAGCGATTTTTCACCAACTCTCCCCAAAAATTGATGATGCACCGTTTACAAAACAAAGCGCTTATACAGTTGATGTTGCCCTGATGCATCAAAGTGAAACCATCTGGTGTCGTTTAGTGCTCCCCGAAAGCTTTCACAGTGCAATCCTTGATCACTACAAAAACCACATGCCACCTCTTCACGGCTCACCAGTTGCTCAAGAAGCCAGCGTGACGATTGCGCTCAATGCCGGTAGGGTCTCTCTTGACTTAGAAGATTTTAAAGAGATTGAGGTCGGAGACTTTGTTCTACTTGATCAAACAACTTACCACCCCTCAACAGAAAAAGGGATGCTTCAATTAACCCTTGAAGGCACTCCCTTGTTTCAGGTTAAGCTCAAAGACGGCGAGCTTAAAGTTCTCGATTTTGCCGTCATATTAGAGGATAGCCCCATGGATGAGATGGAACATGAAGAAGAAGCGATGGCTGAGCATCAAGAAGAAATGATGAGCGAGACAGGAGATGAAATGGTCGCTCAGCAAGAAGAATTAAGTGCCGTTGGCGAAGTCCCCTTAGAAATTGTCGTTGAGGTCTCCCGGATGAAAATGAACCTCGATAAACTCCTAAGTTTAAAGCCAGGCAACGTGCTCGATTGTGGTCTCGAAAACAGCGGACAAGTCAACCTCACTGTCGGAGGCAAGATCATTGCCCGCGGCGAATTGATTGAAGTCGGTGATATGGTCGGTGTCAAAATCGACGAGGTTGGATAAACTCATGAGCGGAGAGCACTTCTACACACAAGACACCCTTCCCCATGTTGCGAGAGAAGAAACGTTTGAAACAGAAGAGCTTCCTGCAAAAATTGGTCCCTACAAGATAGAAAGCCTTCTCACAAAAGGGGGAATGAGCATCTTGTACCTTGGATTACATCCAAAAACAGGCGATCATATCGTTGTTAAAGTCCTATCTCCCCGCTTTGCATCCATGCCAGAGGTTGTCTCCCAATTTTTAAGTGAAGCTGAAGTAATCTCCATGACAGATCACCCCAATATCATCAAACTCTATGGCCAAGGCGAATGGGAAAACGGCCTCTATATCGCCATGGAATTTATTGGGGGCATTTCGCTTAAGCAATTTATCAATCAGCAAACCCTCTCGCTAAAAAGTTCACTCGAAGTTGCACTACAAGTCGCTTATGCGCTTTTACATCTACACACTCATGGCGTAATCCATAGAGATTTAAAGCCAGAAAATATTCTGATTGCAGAAGATGGACAGGTGAAAGTCATTGATTTTGGAATCTCTCAGCTTATCAACCAAGGCAGCGCTCTAAAAGGCGGTCCCGGCCAGCTAATTGGTACGCCCAGCTACATGAGCCCCGAGCAAAAGCAAGACCCAAAAAGCGTCACATTTGCAACAGATATTTATGCCCTAGGAGTCATCACCTACGAACTGATTTTAGGCCGTTTAAGTTACGGCACCATCCAACTCGCCCTCTTACCCAAAGGCATGCAAAGAATCATCAAAAAGTGTTTGGAACCAAGTCTTGACGATCGGTATCAAGATATCGTCGATTTTATCACTGACGTTTCGAATTATTTAAAATCCGATAGCATGAAAAAAGATCGCCCAAGTGGCGATGAAGTCGCAGAAGTACTCGAACAAGTATCAGCTTCACACGCAAAACTCCTCCCTCCTAGTCTCCCCAAATGGTCACAGGTCGATATTGGCCTAAGCTCTGCAAAAAATATCGCCTCACTCGGTCTTTTTTATGATTTCCTCAAATTTCCTAGTGGAGAACACTTCATCTACATGGGTGAGTTTGATACAAGAGAAGTTGAAGCCCTCGCCTATATAGGACAACTCAAAGGCATGATTCAAACGCTTTTTGCAAAAGCGCATAACGATTCAACCGTTTTAATCAACCTCCCCTCCTTCTTGCACGACTTAAATCAGCTCGTCTATGAAAGCTCTTATCTTCCAAGCTCAAGTTTTGGTGCCCTTTTATTCTCTGCTGATTGCGAAGATTTCTCGCTAGCCCTTTTAGGACTTGAGCATGCGTATCATACAAATTTCGGCAGTCAAGATGCGCGCGTTTTGCAAAACGATCATCCAAAACTCGGTGAAATCCCAGAAAATACCTTTGAAGCCCTAAAAGATGGATGGAACGAAGGCGATCTTTTGCATTTTCACACCTTTACAAACGAAAAAGCGACCGCATCCCTTCCAGAATTCATCAAAGAATACCGAAATTTATCGCCAGAAAAACAAGCAGAATCCCTCTTTAGAAAGCTCTCTGGACCCTCGAATGACCAAAGTTGTCATCACGGGGTGCTCACCATTCAAAGAATTCGATAACGTTTCTTGCTAAAAACATTTTAAGTGTAATAGGATGAGAACATGGCAAAACATTTGATGTTTTTGTTGCTTCTCATCGGAGCGATTCCTCTATGCGCTGATAAACCTGCAAGCCCAAAGTTTGAACAGGTATTACGTGAGCTCGATCAAGAGCCAGGTTACACCGTGAATTTTAAGGATGTCTCCGCCATTGAAGTCGTTAAATTCTTAAGTAAAATTGGAAAACTTAACTTCCTCTACAACGAAGCAGAACTTGGGTTCAATGTCACTATCGTTTCAGAAAGGCAAACTAGCTTAGCCGATATCATGACAGCGTTTTTACAAGTTTTAAGCATTAATAATTTGCAGCTCACAGAAGATGGATCAAACCTCATCATTCACGGTAATGATGGCATGGGACACTTAGCCGATGTCATTTCACCAGAGCGCCCCTTTAACAGTGAGCACATCCCACCGCTTGTCACACGCGTCTTTTTCATCGAAAAGGGCAATCCCGATTCGATTGCGCATGTCTTAAAACCCATGCTTTCAAAAGATGCTTTAATCGAAGTTTCATCAGAAACACGGCATTTAATCGTCACAGACCTTGTCGCAAATGTTGTCAAAATTGCCGACCTGCTTGAAACCCTTGACGCCCCCTCAAATTCCCTCGCTGTTGGAAAATATCAGGCAAAAGATGCATCCGTTGAAATGCTTATCCCCGTGCTCAAACAAGTTCTCACGCCGCTTGGAGACGGTAATCCTCTCATCATTGTCCCACAAGCTGAGACCAATACAGCCTACATCGTCACAACCCCCTACCTCTTAAGTCAAGCAATAGACATTTTCAAATTACTTGATATTCCGCCAACTGCAAAACACATCAAGCTCACCGGCAAAAATGTCTTTGTTTACCAAATCAACCACCAGTCACCTGAAGACTTAATCAACTCGCTAAAACAGGTCGCTACAACCCTTACTAAAGAATCTAAAAGACCGACCGATTTAAGCGAACTGATCACCTCAATGCGCTACAATAAAACAAGCCACTCACTCATCTTCATCGGCTCTGAAAAAGCAATCACCGAAATCAAAATCCTCCTCTCAGAACTCGATACGGCAACAGCGAAAAAATATGAAGATTTATCAACAAGCAAGTTTTACATCTATCAGATCAAAAATGCAGATTCTGACGAACTTAGAGACTCTGTTGAACAACTTACAACTAGATTAAAAGCCGCTAAGACTCCAGACGAAGGCCTGATTGCGACACTAAACAGCATGAAATGGATTCAAGACACGAATTCAATGGTCTTTACAGGTCCTGCAAGCTCGATTGACAAACTCAAACAGCTGATGCCTGAACTTGACAAGAAGAATGAAACAACGGCTGACTTTTACATCTATAAGCTGAAAAGCGTTACCCCTCAAGTGCTCACAGATGAGGTGAACAGCCTCATCGATCGATTGAAAAAATCGTATAATCCTGATCGGAATTTGATTAAGACGCTTGAAACATTAAAATACGTTCCAGACTCTAACTCGGTGATATTTACCGGCGACAAAAACGCGATTGCCCGGGTCAAAGAACTTTTGCCAGAGCTCGATGACAAATCCAATCTCTTAAAGTCAGACTTCTATGTCTACACGCCCAAAAATCTCAATGTCTCAGAGTTTATGACAGCTCTTACTGAGATGGGAAAAAACTTAAAAAAAGCAGGGCTTGCTGACGAAGGGTTTTTAAAATCGATTGAATCCGCTAAATGGTCCTCTGAGTCTCACGCTGTGACCTTTATTGGTAATAAGACAACCATCGATCGTCTTAAAGCTCTTATTCCAACGCTTGATGTCACAGAAGCTAAGCGCCAAGAAATCTATATTTACAGGATTCAAAATACCAATAGAAGAACACTGACTGAAGGGCTTAGTCAACTCGAAAATTCTTTAACGAAAACTGATCCGGTAAAAGTTTCGATCGAGAACATGCAATACCTTCCCGAGTCAAACTCCTTTGTCTTCAAAGGCTCTGTCAGTACGATTGCGCGTATCAAAGATTATCTAATGATCTTAGATGGGAAAGACATGGCCCACGGAAGGCAAACCTTTGAACTCTACAAGGTCGAGAATGTTCCAGGAAACCTAATCCTTAAAGAGCTCAAGCAAGTTGCTGATAATATGCAGCGCTCTGGTTTAGAAGCAGATCCTGTTGTCGCATCGATAGACACCCTGCGCTACATCAAGTCAACAAATTCGATCTACGTCACGGGCACACCCGATACGATTAAAGAAGTCATCGAACTGATCAAACAATTTGACATCGTCCGCCCCAAAGGCGATATCAGCGATAACTCTAACTTCTTCATGTACAAGCCCACGTATGCTCCACCTGCAGAACTCAAAGAATCGCTTTTAACCGTCGCTGAAGACTTAAAAGCTGCAGGTCTTACTGATCAAAGTCTCATCAATACCATCTTGACCGTGCGCACCGTCGAATCTAGCCAATCTCTTCTCTTCACAGGCGAGCCTGACTCAATTGCTAAGGTTAAAGAGCTCTTAAAAACACTCGACAATCCCGATGCCGCAAAGCCCATTCAGAAGATTGGACAAACCACCTTTTTCATCTACAAACTCCAATACATCACAGGGCCGCAACTTTCAAAACACCTAAAAGCGCTATCCTCTGACTTGAAAAAGTCCCCGAATCCCGACAAACACCTGATCGAAGCTCTCAATAATATGCGCTATGTTCCAGAGACCAATTCAGTCGTCTTTACAGGAACAGAAGACACACTTAAGAAAGTCCAAGCGATTGTCAAAAAGTTCGATGTGATCGATCTTGCAGATGTAAGATCTACCCCCGCTGAAACCTATCTCGTCTACAAGCCAAAACATCAATCCGGCGAAGAGCTCATTCAGATCCTCCACGATTTTGAGCAAAATCTCTCAACCTCAGGCGTTGAAGACCAAGAGCTCATCGAGGTGATCAACAACCTCAAATGGATGCCCAAAACACAATCGATCTTGATCTCCGGGACAAAAGAAGCCACAACGAAAGTGAAAGAACTCTTAGAGCGTTTTGACGTCGTTGGCGAAAAAGGTGATCATCCCACAACCTCCATTGAAACCATCGACGACACCTCTTTCCTCGTTTACAAGTTGCAATACCACCAAGGGCTTGACATCCAAACGGCTCTCCAAGGCCTTGCAGCTGACCTGACTTCGCAAAGTGAAGCAAAAGGCAAGGAAAGCGCCATTGCCCGCTCAATTAACTCAATCCAGTGGATCCAAATTACCAACTCCCTTATCGGCTCAGGAAACGCGCAAACGCTTGAAAAACTCCGTGAGTTGATTAAAGGTCTTGATGTCCCCCTAAGACAAGTCATGATCGAAGTGCTCGTGATTGAAACCACAAGCACTGATTCATTAGACATCGAGCTACTTTGGCAAAGCCAAGGCAACTACAAAAAACGCTTAGCTTGGAAAACAGGAACGTTCCCCACTCAACCATCACAGGAGGTTGATAACCAGTTCCAGGATACAGCTGTCGGAGGGCTAACTGCTTCAACTCGGCCAAGTGCACAAAATATCCCATTACCTTCCGGAGGAACTCTTGGAGTGATTGGTGATATCATCCTTCACCATGGAAAAAGTTACATTGGACTCGGTGACTTTATCAACGCTGTAAAAGCCACAGAAGACACCGTCTCTGTATGGAATCAAAAGATCATCACTCAAGACAACCAGACCTCGACCATCTTTATTGGTCAAAACTTACCCTATACAGGTTCTGTTGTCACAACTCAGCAAAATGCCGGAAACATCACGGCTAACAGTGTAGAATACCGCGACGTAGGCACAAAACTCATCATTACTCCAACTCTTGGCTCTGGTGATATCATCACTCTAGAAATCGATGAAGAAATCACAGAAGCGACGAACATTGGTGATGATCAAGATATCTCAACAGCTCAACTAACGGGAATTCGCACTGCAAAGAAAACAACACAAACACGCGTGACGATGCCCGATCGTCATTTCTTAGCTCTTTCTGGACAAGTCAATGACACAACAGATCGCCTTAAAACTGGAATTCCCTGCCTAGGGTCCTTACCCATTCTTGGCGCAGCGTTTGCTAAAAATAACCGCTCATTTAATACGGGCAATACAATCATTTTCATCTACCCTCAAATCATCCATACTTTCGAAGAATACCAAGACATCACCGATGCTCAAGAAGATCTCTTTAGAGAACAAGCACCATACAAAGAAGACTTTGATCGCGCGATCGAGCTTGTTAAAACACCAGATGACATGTAAAAACATCCGTGCTAGTATCACTTCATGCGCTATTTTTTACTGACAGTATTTCTAGTACTAACTGCTTGTTACCGTGTTCCCGACAAATTAGAACCCCAACTTGATTATACCGTCCAAGATGGCTACATCCAAGCGTTGCCCCCCGCCTTTCCCCCTCTATCCGCTGTTGAAAAAAATACCCAGTGGGGCGCTGAGTACCAAATCGCCATGCACTTTGCAAAAGAGCTCGATCTCTACCGCGCCATCTCAACGTTTAAGCGTACCGAAATCCTTATCCCGAAAGATCGCGTCTCCCGTCTTATGGAAGTGCAATACTACACCGTTTATTGCTACTACCTGGCCAAACGCTACGATGATGTGATCTACATCTATAACCATTCAAAATTAAGACAAGTCACACCAGGTTTTCCCGCTTACCACGACTTTCTTGTCATCCTTTACGAAAGCTTTTTGAAGACCGATCAGGAAGAAGAAGCCCTTGCCATCTTAGAATGCATCGACGAGCGCTACCCCGAAACTGCCAAGAAGCTCGAAGTCTCAACCGCTTTTGCAACAGGCCACATCGACGCCATCTCCCAAATCTCCACCGATGAAGAAGTCCTAGCAGAACTCGTCACCGAATATAAAGCCGAGAAAAAACTCGTCTCACGCGCGCAACTCCTCAACACCTTCTTTCCAGGCGCTGGCTACTATTACGTCGGTCAAAAACAAACCGCTGCCACCTCCTTTCTCCTAAACGCGCTCTTTATTACAGCAGCTGTCCAGTTTTTCAGAAACGGCCACGTCGCCGCAGGTCTCATAACCACAAGCTTTGAGTCAGGCTGGTACTTCGGGGGAATTTATGGTGCAGGAGAAGCCGCAAAACTCTATAATGAGAGACTATATGAGAAAAAAGCTTTTTCCATTATGGGGCGCCAAGGCCTCTACCCTGTGCTTACTCTGCGCTACGGCTTCTAGCCTCATAGCGCGCCCTGGCTACGAAGCGCCATGGGGCAAAGACAGCGCACTTGCCCCCGCTGAAAAATCGCTCATCCCTCCCATTACAGATCGGAAAAGTCGCCTGACCAAAATGGCCGAAAAAGTCATCCTTTTCCACCAAAACATCATCTCACCAGCAGACGGCCCCCGCTCCCACTTTCGTCCCACCTCAGCACGCTACATGCTGCTCGCCATGCGCCGCCACGGCTTTTTCAAAGGCTATGTCATGGGGTGCGATCGTCTCCTTCGTGAAAACAAAGATGACTGGGTGTACCGCACTAAAGAAATCGGTGGCATCACCTATAAGTGGGACCCCACCTATTAAATAGCTCATCCTCCCGCACAAAATATTTATACTTTCTTAAATTTCAGGTGCTTTTTATTTTCCATTATAATATTATCCTAGATACAGAAAGGAGGAACAATCATGGCTACCGCAATTTCAAGTTTTTCACATTTTACATCAGAAAGAAAACTTTCTTTACTTGAGCACGCACCAGATGCATGTAAGTTGTTTGTTGACGCCGCTCAATACGATAGAACTCGTGACTCAGACGTTCAGCTTATATGCAGAATAACTCTTCTAAAAACACAATATGTCAAGAATGTCATAAGAACGCTTAGAATACTTGATGATGAGAGACAAACTGCCATATTGCCAGAAGACTTCATCACTCTAGTTAGAAGAATAAAAAATGCCGCCGCAAGTGCAACTATACTTCCCGTAGCCAAACCTCATGGTGGTTTATCTTCTGTTATCTTGAGGCATAAAACGCTATGTGAACAACTCGTCAACATTGCAAAGAAAAGCTTTACCCCTCCCAAGACTTTTACTACTCTAAGCATGCAATACAAATTACATGGCGATCTAACATCGCTCAGCCATATAGTACGTGCACTTAAGCATATACTCCTGGGTAATCCAGGAAAGGCAAAGCGTTATCATCAAACCGCTTTAAAAATCTTACGGGTTGTAGGCCCTTCCCATACAATCGGTTTGCCTTCCCTTAAACCTCATGACTTAGAGTATAGGGTGTTGGAACAACCTGACCAATGCCAAGTAATCTATGATGCTGCCACCAGGTCAAGGAATGTCCCAGGACTGCACAAAGCGATTTCCGAAGCCTACAAAGGTACCATTTCAAGAAAAATGATTAAGAGATTAATTATGAACGTGAGAAAACTACAGAAAAATACCGAACCAGATAGAGTAAAATCAGCCGCGTACGCAATTTTTAATCTATGCCACAAAACTTCTTAGTTGAAACCGGGTTGTTCCTCTAAATTTTCTAGCCACCAAAACATCATCTCACCAGCAGACACCTCAGCGCGCTACATGCTGCTTGCCATGCGCCGCCACGGCTTTGTTAAGGGTTACATCATGGGATGTGATCGCCTCCTCCCTGAAAACAAAGATGACTGGGTGTAGCGCACTAAAGAAATCGGTGGCATCACCTATAAGCGGGACCCCACCTACTCAGTTATAGAAGATCTTTTACCTTATATTATAAAAAAAATAAATAATGACAAAAATCACTCCCCCCATTTACTTATTAATAAAAAGGGTGTGTATTTATGACAAATATAGATGGGGTTAACCCGCACAATAGTCACTTCAATCCAATAGATCCTATCAATGAGAGTTCCGAAACATCCTTAAATCCTGAAACAACTTCTGATCTAGATCACTGGTGCAGTCAATTTATTGCAGGTTGGGGTAGTAGCTCATCACTGTCCCAGTGTCGCGTTAACTTTGACAATACCTCTTCTGGTGTCATGAGTAATTCCGAAGGAACTGCCTATGCTTTGCGTTTACTTGTTCACTCAAACGAAAAAGATATTCCCATCAATTTTAATGGGAAAATCACCTCTTTTCCAACGCAAAAAGTATTCGGAGCTCTTTTCAGTTATGCAAAAAGTAAATTTGATACTCATGGGTTAATGAATTGGGAAATTAACTCCAGTGGTGCTGTTGTTGGTAAAGGATCTGCCACTGATGCCGATATGGGAATGGCTTACGCTTTGATGCAAGCTGGCAAAAAATGGCCTAGTGATTCTGAGTTTAATTACACAAGTGAAGCGCACACAATGCTTCAAAATATATTTAAGTACGACGTTTTTACAAAAGACGGAAAGCCCATGATTTTACCTGGTGATAATTGGGGAACTGCAGGGCAACATAACTTTGACCCAAGTTATGTTGATCCTACAATGTGGATGCAATTCGCTGAATTTGATAAAAGTGCAGGAGATAATTGGAGTGCACTAACTTCAAATTGTTTAGCTGAGATTGCACAGTCTGCAAATCCAACAACCGGGCTTATACCAGACTGGTGTGATACAACTAACCCTCAAGATAAAGCTCCAAATTTTCCAAAAAATCTAGTTTATTCCTTTGATGCATGCCGAGTACCAATGCGACTTGCTGGATATCTCCAGGCGGTTTCAACAACAGATGCAAATGCCAAGGAAATTATCAAAATCCTTACGCCAATGATGAACACATTTATTCAGAAAACAGGTGGTACACATTCTCTTAGCCCAGAAGGCTATAAATTAGATGGAAACCCTATTGGTTCTCCTGGCTCATCTCCAGCCTTTGATGCACCCGTTGCGTATGCGCTTGATACGCTCATGAATAATAATATTTCAGGCAAACCACTTTATACCAACCCCAAGGGAGCTTCACTTTTAACTACTCTTAATGACAATGTTAACAAGTATATGAAGACAATGCCTGGGCCGTATTCACAACAAGGTTCATCACCTTACTATAACTCCGTTCTCGGCCTATTAGCAGCACAGGGCTACTAAATAAGCTGGCAACAATTGTAGATGATGCCTTATCCTTTCCGTCATGTTTGTAACTACCGATACTAAAAGCTACTCTATCTGTGACTACGTGAACATTCCTTCTTGGGGGACTGTTGTTGAAAAAGCGACAACAGTAGGTCTAAATGCTCTCCCTGGAATGGTAATTGGTCTAAGTGGAAGTGTCGTTGTTGCACTTCATGATGCTAGAGATCCTAAAAATGCATTAGCCTTTAATATAATGGGCCCTCAAGACATCCTCAACAACACGATTCCTGTTATTGCAATCGGTGTAATAGGAGCTGTTGTTACAGCCGTAGGGATCCCCCTTGTGCAACACTTATTCGAGCAACTATAACAAGATACGCACCCATCCTCTTACTTACTAGTTAGTTATGATTTTATTGTGTTAAAGTAATTAATATGCTATAATTATTTATTCAACAAACAAAAAGAGGTCATTATGTCTATTTATACACCAGGTGGAGCCCCACCAGAATTAGCTCCCCACCCTGGAGCTCTAGTTGCCTTTGCACCACCAGCTCATCTGGACCCCTTAGAACCAGTCCGTGTTAAAATTGAGGATTTAGGAGCTGCAGCCCTTGTACCTGGGGTTGGAGAAGGTCCTCATATTTATAAAATCACCCCAATCGCACCAACCGGAGCCCATATGACGGTAACAATGACTGCCCGTCCTGATGGTACGATTGATCTACATGCAATTGCCCTAAACCAAAGTACTCATTGTAGATTCACTGAGGTCGCCCGGGCACCAACTGCTGGAGACGAGCCTATAGAAACTCCCACCCAATTTTACATGCAGCGCTTGCCTTAGTCATACAGAGTAAGGTCAGACAAGAAAACCTTTCTTTAGAAGAGACGTGTTAAAATTCAGAGGTGATCACTCTATCCGAAGTTCGGAGTTGATCGGGCTTTTTGGCGAATTTGGTGAACAAGTGGCACGCCAGTAAAGGGAAAGACCTTGCGCAGTTCATTTGTGAGGTAGCGTTTGTACGAACCGGTCATGAGGTCGGGGTAGTTGGCAAATGAGACGAAGATCGGCGGGTGGGCTTTTACTTGCGTTGTGTAGTAAAGGCGAAGGCGTTTGCCGCGGATCATCGGTGGGTGGTATTTTTGCATGATTTTTTCAATCGCGCTATTAAGGGCTCCTGTGGGGACACGTTGTCCCATGGCTTCTTTAACAAGATCGACATGATGGACAAGTTGTTCCATGTTGCGGCCAGTTTTAGCCGAGCCAAAGATGACGGGGCAGAAGTTAAGAAAGGGAACTTCGTCGCGGATTTGTTTTAAGCAGTGTTCCATGCGAAATTCTTTGATCAGGTCCCATTTATTGAAGAAGATGATCAGGCCCTTACCAGCGGCTTCAATGGTTTCCATAATGCGTTTTTCTTGACGGGTCATCCCCTCTCGAGCATCGAGTAGGAGGACAGCGACGTCGGAATCTTTGAGCGCTTCTAAGGTCCGCACAACGGCGAATTTATCAACGACTTCTTTTTCGGCGCTTTTCCGTCTGATACCGGCTGTATCGGTAAAGGTATAGGAGCCGATGTGGATATCGACTTTATCGCGGGTGGTACCTGGGACATCACGCACAACGCAGCGCTTTTCTTTAGCCAGCTGGTTGACAAGCGTGGATTTACCAACGTTGGCGCGGCCGATGAATGTCACTCGGACTTTCTCATCGCGTGGATCAATTTGAGATTCCAGGCCGTCTAGGACGTCAATGAAAAGCTCTGCAATATTAAATCCTTGGAGCGCGGATACGGCGTAGATTTTCTTAAATCCAAGGCGGTGAAACTCGTGAATAGCGTCTGTGCTATGGCGGTTATCGACTTTGTTAACAGCTAAAAAGACTTCTTTGCCTGAGCGGCGGACGATCTTAGCGACGTCCATGTCTTCTTCGGTTAGGCCTATTCGTGAGTCGACAACCATGACGAGGCGATCAGCCTCTTCGATGGCGATTTCAATTTGTTCTTTGACATCTTCCCACTCATGGCCGATCCCGGCTGTATCGATTATTTCAAAGGGGGTCCCGAAGATATCGGCTTTTGCGATGATACGGTCACGCGTGATGCCCTCTGCTTCATCGACGATGGAGATGCGTTTTTTGCATATCCTATTGAATAGAGCGGACTTACCCACGTTTGGGCGTCCTACAATGGCTATTTTGGCAAGTGTCATGGGAGCATGATACACCAAGTCTAGGATTTGCTTAAACCCTCATCTATAAAGGTTTGACATATTTTTTAGGGGTTAGGAGCAAGTAGTTTGGTATAAGTTTTTCGAATAGAAAAACGGTCGTGCTGTATGCCAAAATACGACGCTCATCATCCCCTAAAAATTAGAATTCGATGTCGCGTTCGATAAGCTCAAGTAATTCTTTGAGCTCGTTGCGGGTTAACTGCTTGATGTGGTTGTGGTCGTCAAAGCCTAGGATCCCTTCCATGAGGCCTTGTTTTTTTAAGATGATGTTGTCGATGTGTTCTTCGATGGAGTGTTTGGAAACGAGTTTGAAGACTTGGACGCCCCGTTTTTGTCCGATACGGTGGACGCGGTCTGTTGCTTGGTCTTCGACGGCGGGGTTCCACCAACGGTCATAGTGGATGACAACAGAGGCTGAAACGAGGTCGACCCCTACACCAACGGCTTTTAGGGAAGCGACGAAGACTTCGCATTTTGGATCGTCGCGGAAGCGTTCAAGTTCTTCTTTCCGGTTTCGCGTTGTGCCTCGCACGGCTGCAAAGGGAATGTTATGTTCTTTAAGGTGATTTTCGATGATATCAAGCATGCCAAGGTACTGGGAGAAGATGACGAGTTTTTGTCCTGAGTCGCGTATTTCACCTAGGAGTTCTAGGAACAGTTCCCACTTTCCGCTTTCTTGTTTCTGGTAGGGCTCTTTTGTAATAAGGGCTGGGTGGTTACAGATTTGTTTGAGTTTGTTGATGATAGCAAAGACATGGACGTAAGGTACGGGCTCGTTTTCATCGTCGATTTTTTTGGAAAGTTCATCGCGCTCTGCGAGGAAAGCTTCTTTGTAGAGTGTCATTTGTTCATCACTCATGGTGCAGTGAACGACTTCTTCAATTTTGTCTGGTAGGTCGTCTAAAACATCGGCTTTTTTGCGTCTCATCATAAACGGGCGTATCATGCGTGAGAGGAGTTCTTTAGTGTGTTTATCGTCGTGTTTTTCAATGGGGTTAACAAAATGTTCACGATAGGGTGTTGGTGGGGGGAAGTATTGGGGTAGGACGATATCAAAGAGGGCTTTGAGTTCTGTTAAGCGGTTTTCAATTGGGGTACCGGTTAGGCCGATGCGCATACGCGCTTTGATTTCTGAGAGGACTTTATGCGTTTGGGATTGGGTGTTTTTTGCGTTTTGAAGTTCATCGAAGATGGCGACTTCCCAATCAATTTCTGTGAGGATTTCTCGATCAGTACGAAGTGTTCCAAAGGAAGTGAGAAGGATTTCCCAGCCGCTACCGATATCGCGCTTTAGGCCGTAGTAGGTGGTGACAAGGGCGTCCGGGAGGAATTTTTCTAATAGCTCTTCCCAGTGGTAGATGACGGATGTTGGGCAGACGACTAGGCATTTTTCCCCTCTTTCGACAAGAGATAACAAAGCCATCGCTTGGTGTGTTTTACCAAGCCCCATTTCATCGCAAAGCATCCCTGAGAGTCCATTTTGGTAGAGGAACCAGAGCCATTTCACCCCGATTTCCTGGTAGGGTCTGAGCTGGGATTCGAGGCGATTTAGTTTGATGGGGATATCTGTTTCAAAGCTTTCGAGTTGGTCGAGGAGTTTGAGTGACTCACGGTAGCGTGGGTAGACGATGTCTTCGATGAGCGTCATTTTAATCCACTCAAGTGTTGTAAGTTTGACCTTCCGCCCGTTGGAGATGATCCGTTCTTTTGAAAGGTTTCGCAGCCAACCAAAGCGGGGATCTTTTAAGGTGATTAGGCCAGCTTTACACATGATATACGAGTCGTTTTTTTGTACGGCCCGTAAGAAGCGTCCAACGGTTTCTTGCCCGAGTTCGCTCTCGTAGTTAACGCTCATGACCCAATCGGGGCCATCTCGCTCGATTTGCTTAATGTGGAGGTAGAAGTTGCGCGGCGTGACGAGTTTGGGGTCGATTTTGGTGATAAACGGTTTAATTTTCGACAGCTCGTGGGTGACAAAGTAGGCTTCGCCCTTGGCTTGAATTTCAACTTTGGAACGAAATTTCTTGGGTAAGTGCCATTTAGCTGGGATGGCGCAAAAGCCTTTCCCCTCCTCATACACGTAATCACCGATGAATTCTGCATCTACTCCTTTCTTGTAGACGATGTGAGGAGTGATGGTGATGACGGATTTTTTTCCAAGGGTGACCTCTAGTCCAAATTTCTCTAGTGGACAGTCGTTGTCTGAATGGAAAAATGTTCCGACTTGTTCGAGCTCATCGTGATGTTCTACGATAAAATCGGTGATTTCCTCCCAGGGGACGCGTGTGCCGTGCTGAATTTTGCCAGGTTTTGCGGCTTTGCTGTAAAAGCCACGCGAGGCGACGTACGCCCACTCTCCAAAATCGAGGATATCTTGGGATTCAACAAGTAGTTCGGACTGGTTCTCAAAAATTAGCGCTTTTTTCTTCTCGATGCGATAGGTCATGCGCATTTCTAAAGCGGTGAGGTGAATTTGAAAGCCTTCGAAGTTATTTAAGAAGGTTTTGTGCTTGGTAACAAATTCGGCAACAAGGGGAAAATGCACGACTTTTTTTAGATCGTCGAACATCACGTTTTCAAGCAGACAAAAGCCCCCACCTTCTACATAGATCCAAGGGCCATAACGCGTGCTTAAGGGGCGTTGCATATCTCCAATCTCGTGAATGTAAGCGTCGATATGGAGGTTTTTTTCGTCATCGAAATAAATATGGTATTTGGGTTCTTCTGCCCCTTCATGAAAGGAAACGTTCTTTAAGTAGCGCTTGATGACCTCTGTGTGGGAACGGAGCACATCGGCGATCTCGTCCTCTCGCATCACTTCTTTCTCAAAGAATTCATCTGTCTTAGTGGGGTAAAACCCATGATCGGGATAAAAATCCCATCCATTTAAGGAGACAATGGGTTTTTCCTCTTTGTCCTCGCATTTAACCGATTTAAAGACTCTGAGCTCTCGTTTCTCTGCATCGTATTCCATTTTCTCCACGATTACATTGCGGAATTCATGGACGCAAAATGGTGTTTCAACAGTTGGGAGTGTCGGAATAAGGGATGGCCAGTTGACTTTGGCAATTTGGAGGAAAATCTCAAAATAAGGGAACGTGATGGTCAGCTGATCCGGGAGATCTCCTCCAGAAAAATCGAGCTTGTACTCTGAGCCGTGCTCTTCAAAGATCATCATGGCTTTAGCAAGATCTGACCATGGAGACAGTTCATAAGACAAGTGCTCTGTGGGTTTGCCCTTTCTCCATAGAGCGATGTCATCTTCTGAGAGATTAGAAAATTTAAGGGATGTCTCCTCTGTTTCCTCTACCCTATTCTCAATAAATTCTGAGAGGATCCTTTTTCCATCGTTGTTAAGCGCAGTGATGACTTTCACATCATCGATAAAATAGCTTTCACCAACTATCTTAAACGATTTAGCTTCAAACCCGTGGCGCTTTGCGGCCATTAAACAGATTTGATTCCAAAAAGAGTTCCGAAAACGGACATGCAATGGATCGCCCTTAGCCGTGATAAAGGCTAGGCTTTCTTTCTGGTGGGAACAGCGCCCCTCCTCTTCACACGTGCAAAAGGCATCCTTGAGCTCACCCAGATCATTGATCTGGAGAAACGGCCAGAATTCCTCACCATTTTCATGGTTGAGAACCTGCACTTGATAGGTGCCCTCCGAAAAGAGGACAGTTGAGACCTCCATACCTCTATAAATACATGAAAAAATGCTTATTTTCTAGAGCAATTTTTCAGGTGGGAAGTAGTCATACCCTAAGTCCATGGCTACGTGACGGTTAGTCACTTTACCTTGGTAAACATTTAATCCAGGCAGAAGCCATGGATCTTCTAGAAGTGCTTTTTTATAGCCTAAACTTGCAATTTTCAGGGCAAATGGCATGGTGGCGTTTGTTAAGGCCATTGTTGCTGTACGTGCACAGCCTCCAGGCATATTTGTGACGCAATAATGGACAACGCCATCGACCTCATAAACAGGGTCTGCATGGGTAGTTGGTCGTGATGTTTCAAAGCAACCGCCTTGGTCAATGGCTACATCGACGATGACAGCGCCCTTTTTCATCTCTGAAATGGTCTGTTTATCGACAAGTTTCGGGGCCATTTTACCGGGAATAAGCACAGCTCCAATGATGAGGTCCGCGTGCCTTGCGTGTTCTTTGATCACCTGTGGTGTAGAATACATGGTGGTTAACCTTGCACCGTAAAGTTCGTCGAGTTCTCTTAGTCGATTGAGGGAGCGGTCTAAAATGGTGACATTCGCGCCAAGGCCCATGGCCATTTTGGCGGCATTGGTGCCGACAACGCCAGCGCCGATGATCATGACTTTTCCAGGAGCAACTCCTGGGACGCCGCCTAAGAGAACGCCGCGTCCGCCGCCTGCCATTTGAAGCGCTGAAGCGCCAGCTTGGATGGCAATGCGCCCTGCCACTTCACTCATGGGCGTTAAAAGAGGTAAGCGCCCGTCTTTGTCAATAACGGTTTCATAGGCAATGCCTACAACTTTTGCCTCTAAGAGGGCTTTTGTTTGTTCGGGATCGGGAGCTAAGTGCAGGTAGGTAAAGAGAATTTGATCTTCTTTTAAGTATCCATATTCGCTAGGCTGTGGTTCTTTGACTTTGATGATCATCTCAGCTGAGTAAACATCGATTGCCTTTTCCACAATTTTAGCGCCAGATTCTTCATACATGGCGTCTGAAAAACCGATTCTCTCTCCTGCACCTTTTTCGATCAGGACTTCATGGCCACCTGATACAAGGGCATAAACCATAGCAGGAGTCGCGCCAACGCGATTTTCATGGTTTTTGACCTCTTTTGGAATTCCAATTAGCATAATAAGGAAAGACTATAGCAAATTAGCATTAATCTCGCCATTAAAAACGTGTTTGGCAGGTCCTTTCATCCAAATTTTCTTTTGTCTTAGGTCGTAAAACATTTCGTCATTTACACAGATGGGCCAGATGCCATATGCAAACGCGCTTGCAGCCCCTCCTGTCCCACAAAAAAGCGTTGGCCCAACGCCGCGTTCATATGTTTGAACGTGCAATCCGTTATCTGTTTTCGTGACAAAGTTGATGTTAGAAGAGCGTTCGCGACAAAGCCGTTCCCCTAACCACTCATCCCAGGGCTCAAAAAGGACAACGTGAGGAACGCCTGTATTGATGATGTCTTTTGTAACTGTTGGCTCACCTAAACTAATCCAGTCGTTTTCCACTTCTAGGATCCCTGAGAGCGTTTCTATGCTCTCGCATGGCAAGCCGTTTTCACGCAAGTGAAGCACCAAACAGCGCAGACCATTGCCGCACATTTCGGCTTCTCCCCCATCGCTGTTTAAAACACGCATTTTAAAGTCTGCAATTTCTGAATCTTCGAAGAGAATTACGCCGTCTGCGCCAATGCCTTTTTGCCTGTGGCAAAGCTTTGAAGCACACAGGCTATAACGATGGTCTCGGTTATCAATGATCAAAAAGTCATTGCCGAGACCGTGATATTTAGAGATCTTTATAACTTGAGACAATTGCATCGAGAAGCCCAAAGTTTAGCGCCTCCTCTGCATTCATCCATGTGTCGCGGTCAAGCGCCTTTTCGATCGTCTCAAAATCTTTTCCTGTCGCGTCCATGTAAAGATGGATGATGTCATCTCGCGTCTTTAAGATTTCTTTTGCCTGAATCTCTAAGTCTGTTGCTTGGCCTTGAATCACACCGTGAATCGAGGGTTGGTGGATCATGATACGCGCGTTTTTCGTTGCAAAACGGCGCCCTTTCTCAGCGGAAAGAGACAAGACTGATCCCATGGAGGCTGCCATTCCTGTAACAAGGGTTGTCACAGGCGAGGTGATCATTTTAATCTGATCCCAAATGGCGTAACCTGAATCTACAGAACCGCCGGGCGAGTTGATGATCAGCAAAATTGCTTTACCAGGCTCACTGAGTTCTAAGTACCAAAGCTTACGAATCACTTCTTTCGCACTGTTTTGATCAACGGCATCTGATAAGAAAATTCTTCTTTCGGTTAAGAGTTTTTCGTCAATCTTATCGTCAAGTTTATGCATATTCATCCTCCAATTTGATGTGATACTAACCGATTTCAAGTTCTGGGTAAAGAGGGAACTTAGCGAGTAAATTTTTCACACGCTCTCGCATCTGCTCAACCATTGTGTCATCAATGAGTGTTTTAGCTCTGCTGTCCCCTGCAGGTTTTGCCGCTTTTAAAAGCATGACAATCATCTCTGCAATCTCTTCCATTTCACAAGGGCCAAAGCCACGCGATGTTAAGGCCGCAGTTCCTAAACGTATTCCAGAGGTATACCAAGGGCCATTTTCATCAAACGGAATGGTGTTGCGATTAAGCGTGATGCCGATCGATGTTAAAAGAAGCTCTGCTTGCCTTCCTGTTAAACCAAAAGATGTTGCAACATCTGCAACAACAAGGTGATTTTCCGTGCCGTTGGCAAAGAGTTTAACCCCTTCTTTCTTCAAGCTCTCAGCTAAGGCGATTGAATTTTCCACAATTTTTTGTGCGTAGATTTTAAATTCGGGAGAGTTGGCCTCCTTAAAGGCAATCGCTTTTGCAGCCATCACATGAGGAAGCGGGCCACCAATGACGTGCGGGCACCCTTTATCAACGACTTCACGATATTCTTCCGTGCAAAGGATCAATCCTCCACGCGGGCCTCGCAGTGTTTTATGCGTTGTCGAGGTCACTATATCCGCATACGGCACAGGATTAAATTCACCGGTGAACACACCTCCAGCAACCAAGCCAGAAAAGTGCGCCATATCAACCATGAAAACAGCGCCAACAGAATCTGCTATCTCGCGCATCCGTTTAAAATTAATTTTTTTCGGATAGGCCGAGTAGCCTGCGATCAAGATAAGTGGGCGTTCTTTTTTAACCTGCGCCTCAAGTGTGTCGTAGTTGAGCTCTTCAGTTTCGGGATCAACGTCGTATTGGACTGCTTGAAACATTCTTGCCGACACATTGTGACGATAGCCGTGCGTCAAGTGACCACCACTTGTCAGCCCCATCCCCATGATTTTCTGGTTGCACATCTCTTTTCGAAGCGCTTCAAACTCCTCAGCTGACATCGATTCAATTTTCTTTCGCTGCTGATTTTGAACCTTGTGCACCAAAATGGCCCAAAAGGCAATCATGTTGGCATCCGCCCCTGAATGAGGTTGGACATACGCGTGATCACACCCAAAAAGTTTTTTGAGTTCATCAATCGCTAGCTGCTCAACCGTATCGACATGCTCACAACCTGCATAAAACCGATGTCCAGGATACCCTTCGCTGTACTTATCGGTCAGTAAATTCCCCATCGCAAGTTGAACGGCTAAGGATGAATAGTTCTCCGACGCGATCATCTTCAGACATTCGCGCTGGCTCTTCAGCTCACCCACAATAGCACTTGCCACCTCAGGGTGAGAGGCTTTCAAAAAATCTATGACAGCAGCATATGCTGTCTTTCCCTGACAAAGTGTAGACATGAAGGTCATTCTAAGTACCGAGGGATATATTTACAAAAGTTTTCTCTTGAGAAAAACTCTTAAATCAGGCACTGTATTAACAAAAATTACAGGAACTTGCATGCTCGAATCACTTAAGCCCATTCTAGATATCCAAGAATTAGACATTAAGATGATCCGTCTGATGCGCATTAAAAAGCAGCGTCAGGGGGAACTTGGAGAAATCGAAGCCCTACACACCGAACTTAAAGAGCAAGAAAGTGCTAAAAAGGTGGAAATCACCGAGTACGATAAGCAAATCCAAGCCCTCGAGGATAAAGTTCTTGAAACCAAGGAAAAACTTAAAAAACTCGAAGATCAACAGTCAAACGTGAAAAAAGTTGAAGAATTCAACGCTCTTACCCAAGAGATGACAACACACGAAAGACAAAAGATCGCCCTTGAGCAAGAGGCATCAAACCTCTTCGACAAAAAAACGGCCGAAGAAGAAATTCTGGTTAAAATCCAAGAAAGTCTGAAAACGTCTGCTTCAAGCAGCACAGGCCTGAAAGACGAAATCATGAACAGCATCAATCTCGTCAACGACGAAGGCGTCGTCCTCCTAAAAGAGAGACAAGAACTCGCGACAAAAGCAGAACCTACCATCCTCTCCATCTACGAAAGACTGCTTCGCAACAAAAAAGACCGTGTTGTTGTCCCGATCGAAAACAGAACATGCTCTGGATGCCACATCACACTCACAATCCAACACGAAAACCTCGTCCGCAAAGGTGAGAACATCGTCTTCTGCGAGCACTGCTCACGCGTCCACTACTGGCAAGAGAGCGAGGCTGTCGAAAGCACAACCGTGGCTACCCGTCAAAGAAGACGCCGCGTCACTGCAAAATCAAGCTAAGGAGAGCAGGCAATCGCTGCTTGCCTTTTAGGCAAGGAGAGGAAAGTCTGGACTTTACAATCTGCCCCGCCCTTTTTAAGGACTGGTGGCAATCCCTTTTTTTTGGAAGGGAGCACGGGTGCCAGTGAAAGACTGGGGGCCGCAAGGCTACGGAAAGTGCAACAGAAAACACTCCGCTGACGTTTCGTCAGACAGGCTGAAAATGCTCGATTTGAGATCGGACCACATCTAGAGAGATCTAGAGTGCTGCAAACCCCACCTAAAGCAAGGCAAGGCTGCCGCTTGAGATGCGCAGTAATGCGCATCCTAGATGAATGATTGCCCTCGACAGAATCCGGCTTACGCTCTCCTTAGCCTTTTGAAAAAACTAACCTCTATTTGTCTTAAGTATTCGAGTTAATCCAAGCAAGCGCTGATTTTGCTCCCGCTACAGCAGCTTGCAGTTGAGGAATACACTGTGGATTGAATTCTTGTATGTTAACAGGTGGAGCCCCTCCTTCGCGTATTGTCACGGTCTTTTCGCAGTTATCTAGAGCATTTTTTAGGTTCGAAGCAACTGGCTCAAGCTCTTGATTGAATGCTGCATTTTGCCCCTTCCCAAGCGCGATAACCTGTTGGTACATCTCACCTAAAGCCATTGCCGCTGCTTGTGGTTCATAGGTGGGGGGATGATTGATCAACCCTTCTACATTCGGTATTATTTGAGTTAAAACAGATTTTGCATTTTTCGGAATAGGCTCATCGCCTAGCGGATCCATTGGTTGGTAGTTAGCCCCACCTGGACCTGTTGGTCCAATACTCATAAATTCCCCCTACTTCCCTAAATAATGTTAACTTGGTTTTTGTGTGTTCCAATAGGAAATAACTGCCTTTATATCCGTCTGAGCATGTTCCATGTAAGGAATCATCGCCTCAGGATCTAGGACTGTCTGCTTTTCCCCATAAATTGTCACTGTCGTTGTAGAATGATCTAGTGCTCCTTGAATATCATTAGTCACGGTAGAAACTAAGTTATTGAGAGTTGCATTTTGAGATTGGCCTGCCTTACTAAGCTCTCCTTTTAACATATTAATCCCCATGTCATAGAAACTTGGATTCCAGATATCTGGCTTGTTCTGAAGGTCTTTCAGAGTACTATTAATCCCCGTTTGTGATGATGTTAAAATGTTCATCTCATTTTGCCAATCACCTGATGGACCCATTGACTGAAAACCCGCACCTGAAGCGCCTGTTGGTCCAATACTCATAAATCCCCCCTTAATATATGGTGTTTAACTTGGTTTTTGTGTGTTCCAGTGATCTACAGCTAACCCAGACTGTGTTGTCGCGTCCTCGATTTCCTTATAAAATCCGATAGGTTTCTTCTTTCCGACCATCCCATCTGCATCTACATGGCTGTTGATATAATTAATCGCAAAATTCAGATCATCGACAATCCGATTCATATAAGAATTAGTTGTTGCATCTTGTGTTTTCCCTGCACTTTCGGCAACTGTTTTGACATTTTCAAAAATTTTAACTAGGTCAGACGCACTCTTCGTATCTAAATCTTCCTTAAGAGGAGCTGTTGCTGTTTGAACTTTTTGAAGAAGATTCATTTCAGTCTGCCAATCTTGCGGTGAGAGAGATGGGCTTGGTTGATAATTTGCCCCCGCCCCTCCAACTGGTCCAATACTCATAAATTCCCCCTTTCCCCACTCGTAACGTAGAAGCCATTATTTGGCAATCCCTTAGCTGCGAATCAATTAAGCTGAAGAAAACGCGCGTTTTCCGTTAGGAACTTCGCTCTTAACTCATCCACTCTACGCACGTCCTCTGCATTCTTGTTCCCCTTGTCGCAAAGCAGGCAGAACTCTTTTACAAGCCCTAGATCACTTCGAACGATACAGGGCACACCATGACTTCTTGCCTCAGTCTCTAAAGCTTCAAGCTCTCCAAGAACTTTTATTAGTGAATCAGGAATTCTCATAACCACCTCTTGTTTAAGGGGAAGAAGATAGCATATTCGCTTAAAATTGTGAAGGAAGTATTGCAGCCTTTTATTAGTCATTAAGCAATTTATTGACCGCATTCAAGGACCCTACACACAAATTGTGAAAGGCTACGACTTTTTCTGCATGGGTAGGATAGTTTTGTAGTCCCTCTTGTAGTTGTTCTATCCCTTGAACTGAAACTTCTTTGGGCGTTTGCGCCTTTTGTGCAATTGGAAAATTACCCCCTAGCTGCTGGATAACTTCATTAGAAAGTGCCATTAACTCTTTGATTGTTTGATCATTAACGACTGGGGGATTGTGAGCATCTAAACTTGTGAGGGTACTTTGAATTTGCTGTAAATCAGGAGCTGAACCTGACTGACCAACCTCATGTGCATGATTTGACGGACCGATTGGATTAACCATAAAAATACCCCTTGTCAACTTAATTAGTAACATAATTGGTGTTTTATTAATACTAGGTGTATTTGCCTAGGTCGTCTATTGAATCTGCCGCTTCTTTTCTAACGTCTTGAAATTCAGCACTTGATGTGTCGGGATCTTGGTCTAAAAGGGTGGATAATTGTTTGAGATTATTAAGAGCTGTACTGACAAGGTCTAAGGCGTGGCTTGTGTCGTAGCCCTGGGGAAAGGTGCCGTTTTCAAGGGTGGATTGCATCCCCTCTAGGTGGGTTTTGAGGTCTAGCGCTCCATCATGGCTGCCATTTTCATAGTAGAGCTCATGGTAGCTTTGGGACTTTAGGATGGTATCCATTTGGTTTGTCAATTGGTTGACGTCGGAATTAGTGGAGAATTTGGGGCCTTGTCCCCCACTTGCGGGGTTTACGGGTATTGCCATTTTATCACCTCTGCTTTTCGTTTAGAAGTAGCTGATTGAAGGCGGTTTGTCAAGCGAGGGGGTGGGTTTTGTCGTAGACGTCTTGCTTGTGACGCTTGGATACTTGAGTGTAGATGGTTGTGGTGGTAAGCGAGTTATGGCCGAGGAGGGTTTGGATGGTTTTGAGGTCCATGCCGTTTTCAAGCCAGTGGGTGGCGATGGTGTGGCGCAGGACGTGAGGTGTGACGTTGGAGGAGAGCCCTGAGAGTTTGAGGTATTTGTTGAAGAGACGGTCGATGGAGCGGGTGGAAAGGGGTTTACCGCGGTGGTTTAAGAAGATGTGGGGGTCATGGCTTCTCTCGGGGTGGGAGAGGTAGGTGTCGATCCACTCTTTTGCGCGTTTTGTAAGGGGGATGATGCGCTCTTTATGGCCTTTTCCAAGAACTTTGAGGGTGTTGCTATCAATGGAGGTGGTGTGAAGGCTGGCAAGTTCTGAAAGGCGAAGGCCTGAGCTGTAAAACAGTTCCATGATGGCACGATCACGGAGGCCGAGGAGAGTTTTTGTATCGGGGAGGTTGAAGAGGTGGTCGATTTCGTCATGGGTGAGGGGGCTTGGGATCGGCTTGGCGGCTTTAAAGCGTGCAATGCTTTCCATCGGGTTTTTGGTGATGTGTTTTTGACGGATAAGGTACTTGAAGTAGGAGCGCAAGGTGGAGAGGTGGCGGAGGATGGTTTTACGCGCGGCGCCTTTTTCGCTAAGGTGAGCTAGGTAGGAGCGGATTTGTTGTTTATCGGGCGCTTTGCCGGAAAGAAAGGTGGAAAAGCGTTTGAGGTCGAGGTCGTAGCTGCGCAGGGTGTGTTTAGAGGCGCCCTTGATGGTTTCAAGATAGGTTAAAAAGTCGGTTTGATGCTTCACTCTTTAAGTAGTAGCACAAGGGACTAATTCAAATCTATCAAGGCCTCCGATTCGTGTAAATTGGGGATCGCGATTTCGAAGAAGATAGGCGACATGTGCTTCATAGGGAACTCCAATGGTATTTGCTTGAGCCTTCTTATGAACTGCGAGGAACATGCTCTCGGTTAAGAGACGAAACCTCTCAAGTAGCACGCCATTTCTCTCGGCGTAATTCAGTGCAATTGTCATCCACCGATCCATGTCAGACAAGATTTCTGGCCGTTCATTTGCTAGGCGCAAATAGGTCACTTCTGTTGTTGGCATGATGTCTTTTCGCATTTCAAAAAGAAGGGCTGCTTCAAGCGGTGTAATAGTCTTGTTCATAAGCCACGCATACATCACTGCAGGTGTTGTTACAAACCACTCTAAGCAAATAGTGTCTTCACAAGTTTTTGCCAAAATGCCCCTGATCGTCTCCTGATTACGCACCGGCTCTAGGTCTTGGTAGTTTGCCATGGTACGAACTAGATGGCCGTCTCGATAAAAAACGGTGACAGCATCTCCTGCATCAAGGGGCCTTGTGAGTTGCAAGTAGATTCCATGGGGTAATCCGCGGTATGCTATAAGAGCGCGAAATTGGCCGCCCGCTCCATCTGTGGCATATTTTGTGATGGAACCTGGTCCAAGCGCATTTTGCCCGGCTAGGATGTATTGCCGATCTTTTGTTGATGGCTGTCTAAAATTATCAGGTGAGAGGTTATATTGTTCTTGAAGCTCACTTGCCATCGAGCCTTCATCTTGAATGCCGTAGTATGGGCCCACAAAGGTTCCGGCAGGTAAAGGATCTTTTGTAAACAATGCCTTTCCCACACTTGCAACCATACGCACTTCAAGGCGCGAGACATCTACAATACATACCGATTTATCTCGAGGAAAGGGTTTAATGGTTTGTTTAGGTATGACAAAATGCCAGAGTTTGAGCATTTGGATCGCTGTGATATGAGCACACGGGATGAGCTCCCCTGTTTTTGCGGCGGTGTATTGCCGGATATCTCTTGGATAGCCACCCCACATATCTGTTGCGCGAGTGTTTCCTCCATGAATCATTAAGAGGAGCATGACATGGTTATGACCGGCGAGCGCTGCGTAGTGCATAGGGGTGCGGCCTCCACGATCAAGCACATTCACATCTCTTCCCTCTTTAAGAGCTTTGCGAAGCCCAGATACATTTCCAACTAGCGCAAGATAATGTAGGGTGTCTAATCCAATGCGAGCCTGGTGCATTTTGCAAAATGAGTTGATAGCAGCTGAACTAGGTCCTGGTAAGGCAATCATTCGGCCACCTTCACCCATGGGGCTTGAAGCACTGGACTGTAGATTTCCATAAACTCTCTTAAAGGAGTAGAATTCCCTATATTTCGCTCCAAAAGGGCTTCAAAAGCCTTTTCTTGCGCCTTAATATATTTTGCAAAATTCATTCTAAGCTTTGCTCCTTGGTTAACCATCGCTTCAAGCCATGTTAAGAAAAACTTTTCTCTTCCTTTTCCTAATAATTTGAGAACTTTAAGGGTATGTGGCATTTTCCAGTGTGTTGCAATCTCACAAAGTTGTGCATACTGGGAAAGATCCAAGACCCCTTCCTGCAACCATTTGATCATAAGAGGAGGTGTAGAAACGGCCCAACAAACAAAGTGCTTTTGTATCTGCTTGATCTCTGCAGCAGGAGTTTCTAACACCTGCTTTAAACGCTCGTGATTTTGCTCTGGGGTTAAATCAACATAATCTCTTTGTAACCGCATTGGGTGCGTATCTCCATAATCTACAGAGATAACACCCTCCTCTGGAATAGGGAAAGTGACATGTAAAAATGACGCATGAGCCAATCCCCTGAAGTTATCCACTCCGCAGAAATACCCTCCGCTTCCATCAGGCGCCATGGCTACCGTATTCCCAAATTTAGCGGCATCAACATGCCCTAGAACGTACTCGCCTGATTTAACAGGAGCTGCATCGGGGAAATACCTCGCATCAATACACCCTCCATTAGAGGCGTCAGAAAGAAGACGCGACATCGTACATCCTCCATATGGCCCAATATATGAATTTCCCGGGATTGAAAAGGGGGCAATAAGTATGCGACCTGCCACTTCATGCACTCGCACCTCGAGACTTGTAGGATCAATCACAGATGCAGGGCTAAGAATTCTTGTGGAAAGTACATTATGTACACCAAAACACCACATTTTGAATAGGTCAAGTGCATCAAAATGGACGCCATCGATAAGAGGGTAATCATGAGTAACCTGTGCGATCTTTGCTTTGGTTAATAGCCAAACATCCTCTGGTAGGCCCCCATCATCTGCTCGCCGTTTTGTATCAGCTTTAAATGCACAGAGCACTTTTATCGCCTCAACTTGCCCAGTCAATGCCGCAAAATGAAGAGGGGTATGCCCTGAAGGGCCGCGTAAATTTTGCCAACCAGCACCAATGGCTGCCATTCTTGTAAGCTCGTCTGTGAGGTGTGGAATATCTCCTGCCATAGCAAAAACATGCAGCTTATGGAGACCCACCCGGCCTACACTCATCCCCTTTAAACGCACCATATCATCATCCCAATCAAAACGGGCGGTTTCAAAATATTCCATCACAGCTGATGGATCAGGTCCTGGTGCTACTAGATTTGCGACTGCCATAAGAGAAATAGTATGGACGAAAGGGGCGTTTTTTGCTATGGTTTTCGTCTATGATTACCCTCAATGAAATTTCCAAGAAAATCGGTACACGCGTCCTGTTCGATGCTGTCTCTATCTCCTTTAATCAAAAAAATCGTTATGGTTTAACGGGTGCGAACGGCGCTGGTAAATCGACTTTGATGAAGATCATGATGGGGCTTGAAGATGCCACATCTGGTACGGTGACTTTGCCGAGGAAAGTGGGCTTTTTACGCCAAAACATTGAGGACTTCAAAAATGCAAAGGTGCTTGACGTTGTGATCATGGGGAATGACCGCCTCTGGGAAGCGCTAGAAGAGCGCGATCGCCTCTATGATGAAGAGATGACAGATGAAATTGGCTTGCGCCTTGGCGACTTAGAGGAAGTGGTTGCTGATGAAGATGGCTATACGGCCGAATCCGACGCGGAAACGCTTCTCTCTGGCATGGGCCTTGAGGAAGAAATGTTTAATAAACAGATGAAAGAGATCCCCTCTGATATGCAGTTTAGAGTGCTACTTTGCCAAGCGATTTTCGGTGAGCCTGAAGCCCTGTTACTTGATGAACCGACTAACCACCTCGACATGGACTCGATCGGCTGGCTCGAAAATTTCTTAAAAGACTACTCTGGCGCTCTCGTCGTGATTTCGCACGACCGCCACTTCTTAAACAGCGTGACAACTCATATTGCCGACATTGATTACGAATCGATTATTACCTATCCTGGCAACTACGACCAGATGGTTGTTGCTAAGACATCTGTTAGACAAAGCGCTGAAGCAGATGCGAAATCTCGCGAGAAGAAGATCTCGCAGCTTAAAGAGTTTGTCGCAAAATTCGCCGCTGGAACGCGCGCCTCGCAGGTGCAATCGCGCCTTCGTGAAATTGGCCGCCTTCAACCGCAAGAACTTAAAAAGTCCAATATTCAACGCCCTTATATCCGCTTCCCCCTCAACGAAAACAAGTCGGGTAAAATCTCGATGAAAGTCGAAGACCTTGGAAAAGATTACGATGAAGAAGTGTTCTCAGGATTATCTTTTGAAGTGATGCGTGGCGACCACATTGGTGTCATCGGCCCAAATGGTCTTGGTAAAACAACTCTACTAAAAATGCTTGCAGGTGTGATTAAACCTGACCGCGGCTCGGTTGAACTCGGCCACCTAGTTGATGTGGGCTACTTTCCGCAAGATCATAACGACGTAATCGATAAGTCAGAAAAAATCACCATGTTTGACTGGTTAAAACAGCGCCACTCTAAACACTACGACCAAGATGTAAGATCCGCTCTTGGAAAAATGCTCTTTGGTGGAGATGATGCGTTTAAAGAAATCAGCAAACTCTCGGGTGGAGAAACGGCTCGCTTAATCTTCGCTCACATGCTCTTATCTGAGCACAACACAATCGTTCTTGATGAGCCCAACAACCACCTCGACTTAGAATCTGTGTCTGCCCTTTCATGGGGCCTTGCTGAATTTAAGGGGACCGTGATCGTTGCGGCGCACGACCGTGACCTGATCGGAGAATGTGCTAACAAACTGGTTGTGTTCGACTCATCTGGACCTAAGTTTTATGACGGCAATCTCGAAACATATTACTCTAAAGTCCACGCATAAGCTGGCTGTTAATGCGCTTCGAAGTGACGAGGCGCTCTACCGTACACTTGAAAAGCGCCTTCAACTCTCCCCCATTCCTTGGACGATTGAGGCGCGCTCCAACCGTTTCCATATTCATTTAAAAGAGGCAGGCCTTTCAGTTAAGGAACACAACTTACTGATAGAAACGGGCGACAAAGCCTCATCGGTTCCCTTTGGCAATATCCACATCTACCTCGACCACATCCGCTCTGCCCACAACGTAGGGAGCATCCTTCGTACAACCGAAGCGCTTCGCATTGGTCCCGTATCTTTTTCAGAAAACACTCCCTACATCGACAACAAAAAAGTGTGCGACAGCGCCATGGGCTGCGCATCTCTTGTCCCCACTAACCACACTTCACTAATCGATCTTCCGCGCCCAATTATCGCCCTTGAAACAGCGCCCGATGCACCTTCCATCTATGATTTTTCCTTTCCATCCATCTGTACTATCATCGTTGGGAACGAAGAGTTTGGCATCTCGGAAAAGAATCTCGCACTTGCCGATCACATTGTGCAGATTCCCCTTCCTGGCTCCAAGAACTCGTTGAATGTCGCCTGCGCTTTTGCACTCTTATCTGGTGTAATATTCAACAATTGCTAAGATGAGAAAAAACGCTAGGAGTTGAAGATGTCAGTTGAGCCAACAAGTGGAGCCCAGGGCACCCCTCATAATTCAATGTCAGAAGGACACGCTAGTCCGGGAGATTACAAGCAAGCGCTTCACACTTTCCGCGGACACCTTGCTGAAACAAGCCGCTATGACGACCCTCAATACTTAACGGAAGTTGCCTCCACCATTCAATCGCTTCATGAATCAACGGCAAATGCGCCTGATGAAGATACCCAGATCCTCCACACGATTTTAACACAACATATTGACGTGGATGGGGAAAAGATTTCTTTGCACCAAGCTTCAAAAGAGCATGCAAAGCTCGGCCCGATGCTCCAACAGTTTGATCGCTATCCGATGGCTAAAGAACGCTTGATCGAAGAGCTTGGCTATTTTTAGCGGGGAAATTCAAAGCGGCGGAAATCGTCTGCAGCATAACTCTCTTGAAAGATTGTACGCGCCTCATCTGCAAACTCTTCCACATCGCGATAGCGTGCTGAGTAGTGAGTGAGAATGAGTTTTTGCGCCCCGGCATCACGTGCGATTTCGGCAGCTTGCCTTGCTGTTAAATGGTAATGCGCTTTAGCAAGGTCTTTATGCTCTTCTAAGTAGGTACTTTCACATAAAAGCATTTTAGCATCTCTTGCTGTATCGATGGCGGCCTGGGTAAACTTGGTATCGATCACAACAGAGAAAATATCACCGGTTCGAAGGTAACTGACATCTTCAAGCTGAATTTTCTTCCCTTCATGTTCGATCACCCCCTTGTCTTCAAGCTCTTTGATGATGGGGCCTTTAAGACCAAATTCTTTCAGTTTCTCGCGCTCGAATTTAACGGTGTCCGCTTCTTGAATGCGCCAGCCAATGTTGTCGACGCCGTGGTTTAAAAAGCGTGCTTCGATACGGAAGTTACCGTCATCATGAACGATGCCATCGCCTTCAACTGGATACTCAATGACGTTGAGACGCTCGTGGTAGATGGTGCCGTAACGGAGGCGGTCGAAGTATTTTTTGCCGCTTTTTGGGTAGTAAACGTGGATGGGGTGAGTGACGTTATCGAGGTTTAAGCGCATGAGCATCGAGCCGAGACCAAGACAGTGGTCGCCATGAAAGTGGGAAACAAAGATGCGGGTGACCGTTGGCGGGGCTATGTCAGCAAAGATGAATTGCCTCTGGGTCCCCTCACCTGGATCAAAGAGAAACCCTTCGGTGTTCCAGCGCAGTAAGTAGGCTCCGTGGTTACGTAAGCGCGTTGGTTGCTGCGAGGAACAACCGAGAATGGTCAGATCGCGAACGCTCACTTACGCCTCCAGCCAAATTTGCCAAAGAGATACCCAACAAGCCCCCCTGCAACGTGGGCGGTATTCGCGATATTAATGGGGAACTTTGCAATGCCTGTGTAGGAGAGGATAAAAGAGAGGAGTTGCAGGCCTACCATGCCAAAGACAAAGATGAAGAGGAAGACGATTGTTGAGTGCGGCAAGGGGTAACCTTCCCACGGCGCTTTCTTCTGCCTGATCCAAATGTAGGCAGCTAAGGCGCAGACGACGCCTGAAAAACCGATAAAAAACGGGCCGCTCATCAGGTATTGAGTGGTATTTGATACAACAGCAGCGACGAGCATTAAGATGACAAACTTAACAATGCCAAGGCGCTCTTCGACCTGACGGCCAAGTAACCAGAGCCAGAGCATATTGAAGAGGATGTGGAGAAAGTCGAAGTGGAGAAAAATCGGGGTGATAAGGCGCCACACTTGTCCATCGAGGATTTGAGTGAACACGGGAACGCCAACGATTCCCATCTTTGAAAGAAGTGCTGGGTAAATTCCTTGCCAAAAGGGAAAGGTTGTAGGCATTTCGAAGATGAGCCACTGGCTAAGGGCATTCATACCAAAAGGCGGCTCAGCTTTCAAAGTAAGTGAGATGAGATAGAGTACAACGCACACAAAAATCAGAAGCTTTGTTAAGGGCGCTTTACCAATTTTACGCACTTTTACGATGCGAGGCTCACCTAAACTGATTGGATCTCTTGGTACTTCGATTTGGATTTGATCGGGATTTTCTTCAAAGTGCTTTAAAAGCTCTACAGCCTCTTCTAGGCGATCTTCGTCATACGCCCAGACATAATAAAGATCATCCACGTGCTCGATGTTCGCTTCGATCTGTTTCATTAAGAGATAGTGGACAAAGTCCTGGGCTTTTCTCTCGCTATTAAGTTTTCCTATGACTCGCATTTGATCTTTTTGATTATATTTGAGGTGGATAATCCATCAATTAAGTCGACGAGATGTAATCTCGCTCCAAGTTTTTTCACGGTCTTAGCTTCGATGCACTCTTTCCCATATTCAACACCATTTACGTGTACATCGGGTTTAACCTTTGTCAAAATTTCACAAGGGTCGAGTTCATCAAAGTAGGTCACAACATCCACGGCTTCTAAAGCGCTCATCATCTGCAAGCGATACTTTAGGGGGATGATGGGGCGATTGATGCTTTTATACTGCTGAATGGATGAGTCGCTATTTAAACAAACAACGAGGATATCCCCTTGTTTTTTTGCTTCGTGGATCTGGTAAAGATGTCCAGCATGCATCAGGTCAAACGAGCCATTTAAGGAGACAACCGTCTTTCCTTTGCGGATGGTTTCTAAATAGCTGCCAATCTCCTCTGGGGGGATGACTTTATCTCTCACTTTTTCTTTCTCCTTGCAGGAAAGGCAATTTTAAATACTTCGTCGTAGTGATGCACAAAGTGCACTTTCAGACCTTTTTTCAAATAGTCAGGGAGTTCATCGTAATCGCGTTTGTTCTCAAATGGGAAGATGAGCGTTTTGACTTTTGATCGGCGCGCTGCAATGAGTTTTTCCTTAATGCCACCAACAGGTAAGACTTTTCCTGTTAGGGTGATCTCCCCTGTCATGGCTAAGTCATCAAGCACAGGCTTTTTCGCAAGAAGTGAGATCAGTGCTGTCACCATTGTCACTCCAGCTGACGGCCCATCTTTTGGTGTTGCGCCTTCGGGAATATGAATATGCACTTCACTTTCAGGGAAGAACTTGACGCGTGGCAAATACTTTTCAGAAGAGCTTTTCAAAAAGCTCCACGAAATTTGTGAGGATTCTTTCATCACATCGCCTGCTTGTCCGGTCAATTTCATGCCCGTTTTTTCAGCAGGTGTCTGGACAGTTTCAATATAGAGCGTTGCCCCTCCCATGGAGGTCCAAGCAAGTCCCATAGCAATTCCGGGAGGCGTTTTTGGATAAAAACGATCTGAGGTGAAAATCGGCTGCTCTAAATACTGAGCCAAGTTCTTCGGCGTGATGCTAAAGCTTTGCGCTTTTGTTTTTGCACGAACGATTTTCACAGCAATCTTGCGCAAGATTTTCTTAATGTTATTCTCGAGCACCCGCACGCCAGCTTCCCTTGCATACCCTTCGATGATCGCATCAAGCGTCGCGTTTGTGAAAGAGACTTGTTTGGCTTTGAGCCCCATTTCTTTGCGATTTCTCGGGACAAGGTACTTTTTCGCGATCTGCACTTTCTCTTCTTTGATGTAACCAGAAAGGCGAAGGATATCCATCCGATCACGCAGCGCTGCAGGGATCGTATCCAAAACGTTTGCTGTGATGATAAACAGCACATTGGATAAATCAACGCGTACATCGAGATAGTGATCTTGGAAATCTTTGTTTTGTTCGGGATCTAGCACTTCTAAAAGTGCCGATGCTGGATCACCTTGGTAGCTTTGCCCCATCTTGTCAACTTCATCGAGCATGATGACAGGGTTCATTGTTTGGCAACTTTTGAGCGCTTGTATCAGCTTCCCTGGCATCGCTCCAATGTAGGTGCGCCGGTGTCCTTTGATCTCAGCCTCATCGCGCATCCCACCAACAGAAAAACGGTAGAATTTGCGATTAAGGGCGCGTGCAACACTTTTACCGATGCTTGTTTTACCAACCCCTGGAGGACCAACGAGGCAAATGATGCTTCCCTTAACGCCACCAGAAAGTTTGCCTACACTGATAAATTCTAAGATCCGCTCTTTAATATCTTTGAGACCGTAGTGGTCTTTTTCAAGCACCTCTTCGGCATGCTCTAAGTCATGGCACTCTTCTGAAAGTGTTGACCATGGGACTACTGTGAGCCAATCGAGGTAGTTGCGGCAAACGGCGTACTCTGCTGATTGTACATCAAGCACAGAGAGCTTATCGAGTTCTTCTTCAATGACCTCTTGCACTTCCTCAGACAGCTCTTTATCAATCAGTCGCGCTTCAAATTTTTCGATATCGCACTGCTTGTCGTCTTTTTCAAGACCGAGTTCTTTTTTAATGGCTTTGAGCTGCTCTCGTAGGAAAAATTCGCGCTGAGTTTTGGAAATGGTCGCTTCAATCTTCTGATTGATACTGCTTTGAAGTTTTGAAAGGTCGAGCTCTTTTTTTAAGAGGGTGAGGGTACGATCGATGCGGTCTTCAATATCAAACGCTTCAAGCACCGTTTGGAGCTCTTCGCGCCCTGCAGTTGTGAGAGCAACGGCAAAATCGGCAAGCTTTCCTGGCGCTGTAAAATCTGAATGTCCAAGGAAAATTTGAAGCTCTTCTTTGAAGAGAGGATTGAGCTTTAAAAGCTCTTTAATCGTTGTGATGATCCCAATCGAGTAGGCTTTAATGGTTTTTTTCTGCTGACGTACGTCTTTATCGATGTGATATTTGACATTCGCGCGAAGGTATTTGCCTTCAAGCCATTTGGAAATCTTGATTCTAGATTCCATGTTGAATACAACTTGAGCTCCCCCACCTTCTAGTGGGACAATGCGCAAAATAGATGCCGCAACACCCACTTCGTTCAGTTCATCTGGGAGTAAATTGTAAATATCAGCACCCTCTTCGCGTGTCATGACAAGACCAAGCGTTTTATGCTCGGATTTGGCGACAATCTTAAGAACTTCGTAATAGGGACCTGGCTCGATCACGAGGGGGGCGGCCATCCCAGGGAAAAAGGGGCGGCGTGTTAGGGGTAAAATAAACACTTGATCAGGGGTTTTAGGCGCCTCACCTTCACTTTTGAGTTCACCTTCAACAAGTTTCTCTAAGTCTTTTGGGGACTGGATTTCATCATCTTTCATTTGCGCAAGCATATCAAATAATCCCAATTTAGGCTATCATCCTCTAACCTATGAACACTTTATTTATAGATACCAGCTCAAATCTTTGTTTTCTTGGCGTAGACAAACTCTATTTTTTTGAAAAAGCGCGCGATATTTCCCTCTATGCTGCGAAAATTGACCTCAGCTCGATCGATGAAATTGCCGTCGGAATGGGTCCGGGAACTTTTACAGGAACGCGGATTGGCGTGATGTTTGGAAAAGCCCTTGCAAAGGCCCTTGATGTCCCCATCCGCGGTTTTTCCTCGTTAAAGCGCAATCCCCCTCCAGGAATTGGCCCTTTTCAAGCCATTTCTGATGCAAAAAGTCGAGGATTCTACACGCTAAAAGGCTCGTTTGACGGCCAAAACCTCACCTACGAAGCCCCCGTCCTTGTAGAGCAAGTCGATCAGAGCCTGCCCATCACCTCAGAAAAGAGTACAATTGTTCACTTGAAAAATATCGAGGCCTCCCCTAAAATAAATCTCGTTTACTAACCGAAAAGGAACCTACACATGCCAAGCGTCAAACACCGCACGGGAGAATCGATCGACAAAACCCTGCGCGCCTTAAAGAAAAAAATTGATAAAGAAGGGATTATGAAAGCCGCCAAGGCTAATCGCTTCTACGCTAAACCTTCTGACAGAAAACGTGCTAAGTCAAAAGCAGCCCTTAAATATAAGCTAAAAAAAACCAAACATAACTAGCACTTAAACGACTTATTTGCTAAAATCCATCGTATGAGTGACTACTATAAAGTGCTAGGAATCGAGCGAGGAGCAGGCCCCGACGTAATCAAAAAGGCCTACCGCAAGCTCGCCGTCAAATACCACCCCGATAAAAATCCCGGAGATGATGCCGCTGAGAAACGATTCAAAGAAATCTCAGAGGCTTATGAAGTCTTAAGTGACGACCAAAAGCGAAACATCTACGACCAATACGGCGCAGATGGATTGCGTGGTGGCATGGGCGGACCTCAAGGTGGAGGCCCAGGCGGCTTTTCCTCCATGGAGGATGCCATGCGCACCTTTATGGGAGCATTCGGTGGCGGCGGGAACGAATCGATTTTTGACTCCTTCTTTGGTGGAGGAGGTGGTGGCGGCCATCACGGAGGCTTTGCCTCGCAAGGAGCGAGCAAAAAAACCACCATTACCGTCGACTTTAACGAAGCTGCAAAAGGCGTCGACAAAGAAATTCAGCTCACAACCCACGTTAACTGTACAAAATGTAATGGCACAGGCGCCAAAGACCCAAGCGATGTGAAAACATGCCCTACTTGCCACGGCCACGGCCAAGTGCAACAGTCTCGCGGTTTTTTCACCATGGCAACAACCTGTCCAAACTGCCACGGCGCAGGACAGATTATCTCCAAACCGTGCGACAGCTGCCACGGCGCTGGACGCACTAAAGAGAAGAAAAAAGTTACCATCCCAATCCCAGCTGGCATCGACGACGGCATGCGTCTTAAGATGAACGGCCTTGGCGACGCCGGTGAAGGCGGAGGCCCTCCTGGAGACCTCTACGTCTACGTCCGCGTCAAAGCTCACGAAGTTTTCACCCGCGAGGGCGACGACCTGATCCTAGAACTGCCCGTCTCATTCACCGACGCAGCTCTTGGCTCAAAAAAGGAAATCCCCACCCTCAATAAAAGCGCTCGCCTAACCATCCCATCAGGCACCCAAAACGGAAAAGTTCTACGCGTCAAAGGCGAAGGCATGCAAAACGTCCATGGCCACGGCAAAGGCGACATGCTTGTAGTGATCCACGTCGAAACACCTGTTAATCTCAATGACAAACAAAAAAATATTCTAAGAGATTTCCAGAAAATCGAAGGGCCAAGCAACTCCCCTCAAAAGAAGAGCTTCTTTGACAAACTCAAGTCATTCTTTTGATGAATGCTGTTTCCTGTGATACCTTAAGATAAAGAAAAGAACGAGAACAGCCACAACCGCGACAGGCAACATAATCGTATAGAGATACTCTGCCAAATACGCTGAGCTAAATGTGAAAAGCCCCATCACAACGCCAACCAAAACAAATGTTAAATCAACATAAACGCCGGCCAAAAACGTCGTTAAAGACAGCAGTGTCATGACCATAAGAGCTGCCTCAAACCGCCCTACTATCCCAATGCTCACAAACCTTGATACTAAAAAGATGGCAACGATCATCCCAAACCAGTGAAATAGCTCATGCCATATCGTACTCCACCCAAGCTTCTGGTCGTGATGCCTTAAGTACCAACTAAGGCCCAAACACAAAACGGCAAAGACGATCGATATAATCCACAAATAAGTCCAAGCAGCACTTTTTGCCACATCAGTGATAATTAAGCCAACAAAGGCCAAAAGTAACATAATGATCCCAACAACTAAGCGGGCTTTCCAAGGGTGTCCCATACTTTCCCTATAAAACCTCCTTCTTTCACTGTCAATAAAAGACACTGATGACTATAATTTTTGGGCAATGTCAGTAGCACCAATAGATAGATCATGCGTATTTTGCCATAAACCGCCTACTAGGCTTGTTGCTCCGCTTCGATGCTCGGCATGTAAGCTTGTTTTTTACTGCAACACAGATTGCCAAAGAAAACATTGGCCGACCCACAAAAAGGTTTGTCAATCTCCAACTGATACAACCACCGTGAAAGTTGCAGCTTTAGTCGCACCACCCCTTCCAACTCCAAAAGACGTTGTCTATACAGAGGACATCGCTCTAGTTTTAAGTACTGTCTTAGCATCAGGTTCCTTAAATGCAGTGGGACAGAGGCTCTTTCTTAAGTATAAAGCAACAAGCTCATCGTCCATTGAGGCTCTTGTGCACTTAGGGCATATCATAAGCGGCCTTCCAACAGACCACCGAAATTCTGTGAATGACGCATTGGATGGTGTAGGAGATGATAAAGCAAAATGGCTTAGCCCAACTCGCTATCAATCAACCCCCCACTTATACAGCTCAACGCCTCCAAAAACTTCTTGCTAATTGAGTCACGGGAAAGAAATATAGAGCCTGAGATGGTAGTGTCACCCTACCTTGCAAGCTTGCACTCATCTCAAATCCCCACGACACGCTGAAACCTGTATACTTTTGAAACATAGGCTTATGCGATGCATGCATGATTGCGGTGCACGCTAAGGCTGGGGAAATGACAGAACCAACATTTTGTAACACTTTATCCTCCTTTGTCTGGTTGAGGCCAAAGAGGTTAGCATGTATACGATTTATTTAAAAGCCCTGTTCCCCTTAAAGCTGAATATATCCTTCCCTTGCAAGATAGTCCATGATCTCGTTAATTTTGCAATCAACGCTTGCACCAAAGGTTGTCACTGTTAATGCTGGATGACTTGGAATTTCATACGGGTCATCAATCCCTGTAAACCCTTTAATCAGGCCAAGGCGTGCTTTCGCATAAAGCCCTTTTGTATCACGCGCCTCACAAACCTCTAAAGGTGTAGCAACATGAATCTCAACATAATTGCCTCCTGCCTTTTGAATACAGCTTTGATTAAAAGTACGATCTCTTTCGTAGGGAGCGATCAAACAACAGATAGTAATCCCCCCAGCTCGCCCAATCTCGGACGCTACAAACCCAACTCGCCTCACATTTGTTGAGCGGTCTTCTTTTGTAAATCCCAAGCCCTTTGAAAGATTTGTGCGGACAATATCCCCATCAAGAAGAGTAATCGAGCGTTGATCTGTCTCATGCAAGCGGGCTTCTAAAGCATTGCCAAGCGTGGACTTTCCAGAACACGATAAGCCTGTAAAAAAAATTGTCAGGCCTTTCTTATGTGGGGGTGGATAAGACCTTCTAAGCTCTTCAATGATACTTGGATAAGAAAACCATTCAGGGATCGTCTCCCCGGAACTTAAACGACGACGGAGCTCAGTCCCTGAAATCATTTCAATTTCATGGTGAGGCTGCACCTCATTCATTGGGATATACCGATCCTCATTTTTCACATAGACAACCATCTGAAAAGGAACCATTTCAATCCCAATTTCATCAGAGTAACGCGCTAACATATCTTGTGCTTCATAAGGACCATAGAAGGGATTCCCTTCTTTATCAGATCCTGGCCCGGCATGATCTCGTCCCACAATAAAATGGGTACACCCGTAGTTTTTACGAATTAAAGCGTGCCAAAGAGCTTCTCTTGGGCCTGCCATTCTCATAGAAAGGGGCAATACACTCAAGGTGGCTCCATTACCATAATGCTTTAATACTTCTCGATAGCATCGAACACGCGTATACGGATCGATATCACCGGGTTTTGTTTGCCCTACAATAGGATTAATTAAAAGATGGGCTCCAAGTTGACTCGCGGCACGCGTTGTAATCTCAACATGTGCCCTGTGCATCGGGTTTCTTGTTTGAAAGGCCACCACTTTACTAATCCCATTCTCTTCAAAATACGCCTTCATTTCTGCTGGAGTCTTTCGAAGATCCGTGAAATTTGCATGGGATGGCGCGCTCACCTCTTTAAGCTTTCCACCAACATAAAAGGGTTTTGTCTGTTCCATCAAGTAAGCAACGCCCGGGTGGTCTGTGCTTTCAGTTGCATAAACTTGCTTAGCTTCTAGCATTTTATCTGGCTGCCACACATCAGACACCTCTAAAGTTGCCAAAATCGTGCCCGTGATATCTCGCAGCACGATTTCCTCACCAAGAGTCAAGTCTTTTGCAAATGCTTCTTCCACATCAAGCATAATCGGCATTGGCCAAACATCGCCGCTTGAAAGTCGACAGTTTTGCACCACTTCATCGTAGTCTGCTTTACCTAAAAAGCCCTCTAAGGGTGCAAATGCCCCGCAAAGAATAAGCTCTAAGTCATTGGTTTGTCGCTTTGACAAGACAAGGGATGACGCATCAACTGAAACATCTGCAAAAAGTACCCCGCAAACGTTGAAGAGTACAATGAATAAAACGCGCAATGAAGTCTTTTTTTTCAACGAATGTTCCTTTTATTTAACGTTCCCAACCAAAAATTTCGAAAAAGCGCTCTGGCATCAGTGAATTGACTAATTCCTTTTGTTCATCGGTCATCACCTCACGCCACTCATCAACTAATCCTTTCCTAAAATGCATCCCAGAAGATGGCTTAAGCGGGGTTGTAAATTCACTCCCATCAACATCGTAAAAAGCTAATGCTTCTTGTATGAAGGATACAGGATCTTGAATCATGACCTCAAAGGTTGTTAAATGGATCTTAAGCTCATCATCGGTTTCCATAAAATCCAACCAGTCTTCAATAAATTGAACGGCAGGCTTAAAGAAATTTTCAATGTTCCAATCCACCTGATCTTCAAACTCCATTTCAATATAATCATCAGGCAAATCAAACCACTTATTATAAATGGTGTTTTTCTTTAAGTGATGCAACCAGGATAGAACAGCTTGTCTCGGGTCTCGCACATGAAGCAACATCTTTTTAACGCCATACTTTTTAAGCATTGCGATATTTTCAGGTGTGGCTGTTAGGTGATTTTGCGTTAAGAATTTTTTGTCTACTACCGTACGGAAATTGGTTTCATTAATCGCAATAGCTGCAATAGGATAAGGCGGTCCGTGATCTGGATCTTTATGAACACAAAGACTTCCCGTTCCTTTAAAAAAAGTACCAAGAGACATCCAATAATAAATACTTCCCGATTTTGGCAAAGTGTTGATGATGATTGCCTCAGGCGGGTGCCTTTCAAAAGCCGCATTCACCGTTGACATTGCAAGTAAACCCATTCCGATCAATAAAGCCCTCATAAACTCCCTTCAAATAAATTTCATATAAAGGAGGGGAACATAGGCCATCCCCATTTTTCCAACAAGAAATAATTTACCTTCAGCTAAAAACAGGCTGAGACCCCCTTTTCAGGTCGATTGACAACAAACACTAAAGCGTGCAAAATTGCTTCCTATGCTGAAATTTCTTCTCCTGTGCAGCGCAACAACGCTTCTATTTGCAAAAGAGTTTGTGATCAACGTCGATATTAACCGCACGATTATCGCACTTGATTCACACCAAAATTATAACTACGAAGATCTCATTGCTTTAAGCTTAGCGAAAACGACCTATCTTTGCTGGGATGAGCGCGTGCAAACGCCGATTAGCTACTACGACTACGTCTACGATTATTTACTGCCAGGAGAGCAATCGGACCAAGTGCTGAGAAAAAAGCGGCGCTCTAAAATCCACCATTTCTTAGAAGACATTCGAGATCTGCCTTGCTATGAAGCGTTGCAAACAACGTTTGATCAAGTCATGGAGAAAATGGAGACGATTCAAGACGCTCCCTTCCCCTCTTTTCTAAAGTTTATGGACTACCTCAAAGATAAAGATGTCCACCTTGTCTTTCGAACCTTTGGGAAAGATTTTGAGAAACTAGGCCTTGAGTTTGAAACACCCGTTCAATACGGCAAGTTCATCGAAGGTGCACTTCACTTTGGCGGTGAAATTTACCATGAGCCGAGTGAATGGCATCAAATTTTCACTTCAAGTCGTTATTTCATGATCCAAGACGATTTCCCTTACTGGCACAGCCATGATGAACATGCAAGTTTCGGCAAACCGTTTATTGCGATCAATTCAGACGAGTGCACATCCCTATTTTTTGACGACAACATTGTTCCAAATGGTGAGATGGAAAGAAGCATCGTCATGCCTTTTGGAGCATCTTCAAAAGAGCTTATTGATCAAGGTCAGCTGATTCCTGTTGATACCCTCCAGGCAATCATGGATGACGACTACTTCATCAATCACTTCTTGAGCGAAAAATTGCATCCCTAAAGCACTCTGCAGCTGGGCGGAGGGGATAATGGTCTCCTTTTGACGTGTAGCTGCAAAGACCAAAGTCTTGCCGTTCGGGATCTTCATTCCACTCATGGTATGCGCCGTGTTCCCCTCGATCACCGTAGAAGCTCCAGCCGTGGATGGAGTGGAGAGGTATGCCATCTTCATGCGCTTTTGAAATGGCGTAGAGCGCCCGTTCAATAAACCGCTTACGTTGCTCTTCGTCGTGGGTAGTACATCCAAACTCTGTGATGCTGACCGGCTTTTTTGTGGCGGCGTACACGCGGTGCATGGCGGTGTGAAGCGCTGCGGGGTCTTCGCGAAAACGCATGTGGGTCATCGCTTCGCCTGGATAGCCAACCGAGTCGGGCACGGGGAAGACGGTGAGAAGCGGGCGCGTATAGCACTGCAGCTGGATCACATCGAGGTAGCCGTTGTTTTTTGCGAAGTCGGGATCTTCGAAAGCGTAATTGAGGAGAAAGGGCAGTTTGACCCAGAATTTGCCCGATTTATAAAAACCGAGGTAGGCTTCAGAAAAGACGTGGGTTAGAAAGTAGCAGAGAACTTGCTCTGCAGGATTCCACCAGTGGTAAGGGCGAAAATGGATTTCATCGTGCGAGAACCCTACTGTGCACTGAGGGTCGCGCGCCTTGAAGCGTTTATAAATTTCGTTATGGCATTTGATCATAGCGAGCATGATTTTAGCCATTTTTTTGAAGTTGACTTTGCATGGGGGAAAGACGCCGCGAAAGTAGGCGGATACGGCAAAGACGGCTGGCTCGTTTATGGTACACCACTCGGTGACAAGATCGCTAAATGCGGCATGCATCCGATCGGCAAAATCAAGGAAGCGGTCAGGATTTTCCAAGAAGTCAAAGTCTTTCGGATGGGAGAAATGGTGCAAGGTCACTAGGGGTTTAATACCAGCTTCTCTTAAGAGGCAAAGATGTTCACGATATTTTAAAACGGCTTCTTCTGAATCCCAAAGTTCTTCGGGAAGAGAAACGCGAAAAGAGTTAACCCCTATTTTTCTAAGCGTGTTGATCACGCGCTCGGGGTTCTCCCAAAGATCACGCCCGCCTTGTGTTAATTCTGCAAGAGAGCGCGGCGTTTCTGTGGCTTGATCGCAAGGGAATAGCTCGGGATTATTCCAGTGAGACTCTGGATGAACGCTTGCACCTCCGAATTGATAGTGACTTGAGGCGATGCCAAATTTCATTTCTTTGGGAAACTGCGTTTGTTTCACATCGATATCGCTCCAAAGAGCGTGGTTATTCACAACCTTAGAAAATCCTTTCGCATGCCGCTTTCTATAATGCTCTCTTGCCCACTTGATAAATAGGTGAGGGATCACAACGATCAAAATAGGCAGGTAAAGGACCTTTTTGGCATACCCTAAAAGGGCACGAAAAAATCCCCATTTCTTATTTTGCTGGATAGGACAGAAGATATCGATCGCGGTGCGAATGATTAAATCGCTCATAATTTTGGAACTTAGCTTTTTTTCAAATTGCAGGCAATAGACAAACTAAGCCCTATTAGGGTTAGGATTGCACCGACGATATTCACTGAAGAATAACCCCATCCAGCACGGATGGCTAGGCCTCCGAAAAATACAGCCATCGTTACCCCAAAGTTAAATGCGGCGATGTTGGCTGCTGATGCAAGTGTTGGCGCGGCTTTGGCCTTTTGCATGATTTGCATTTGCAACCCTGGAATCGTTCCAAATCCCACAACGCCAAGGAAAAAGAGTGTGATTACCGCCGGAATTTTAGCATGAGAAGTGATAGTAAAGAGAAGGAGCAAACATGCGAGCAAACCAAGAGTAATGTAAATGGCTTTTCTTAAATTCCAGTCAGCAAGTTTCCCCCCAAGAAGGTTTCCTATAACAAGCCCGATGCCAAATAGGGAAAGTAGCCACACAACGCTTCCTTTAGCAAAGCCTGCGACATCGACCATCATCGGCGAAATATACCCAAATGCAGCGAGAAGACCACTAAATCCAAAAGCTGTAATGGCAAGTGCCATCCAAACACGCGGTAGTTTGAAAACAGATAGCTCTCGCATTAAACTTGGAGGCTCTTTCTCTTCTTGACGGGGCACGAGAAATAAAATCCCTATAAAACCAATGACTCCCATTGCTGCAATCACCCAAAATGGAAAACGCCAGCTAAAACTCTGTCCTAGATACGTCCCCATTGGAACACCCACAACATTTGCAATAGTAAGCCCTGTAAACATCAGGGCAATCGCACTTGCTTTCTTTTCAGGTTTTACCATTCCCGAAACAACAACGGCGCTAATGCCAAAAAAAGCTCCATGACAAAATGCCGAGACGATCCGCCCTACCATCAGCATCCCAAAAGAGCCTGCTAAGGCAGAAATAACGCTACCGATGATAAACAGCGTCATCAAGCCAATCAAAACATACTTACGCACTAAATGGATGGTAACCGCTGTAAGAAGAGGCGCTCCCACGACAACCCCCATCGCATAGCCGGATGTCACATACCCTGCTGTTGGAATCGAAACGCTAAAAAACTTTGCAATCTCAGGCAATAAACCTGTCGTCACAAATTCTGTTGTGCCGATCGCAAACGAACAAAGAGCGAGCGTAAAGATCGCAAGCGCTACAGAGGGGCATTTTTTCTCAGGTGGACCGAGTTCTTGCTTCACGCCACCTTCTGGATTCTCAATATAATGCTCGCTCATCTTTACATCCTTCGCTTTTTCTCCTATATTGAAAAAAAGTACGACGGAGTCAAGGATGAAAACAAAAGCTGAGCAACTTAAACTCTTTATCGGCATAGGATGCATGCTCTTTTTGAGCTTTCTTACCTTTATTATGACTAAGAATTTTCAAACAGCATTGCTCTTAAGTCACGGTGAGGTGAAAGCCCTTCCTTACATGAAGCAATATGCTTTAATAACAACTTTCATTGTCGGTATCTTTTTCGCTCTCCTATCTAAAGGAGGGCATCTCAAGCGCACTTTCATGGTCTTTTTTCCAATTAACCTCATCCTCCTCCTTGCCCTTGCAGGTTTTCTACGTTTTTCCAATGAGGCATTTCAACATCCCTTCTTTCTCGGCGCAACCTTCTGCTTTTTAAACATCGCTGCCTTTTTTCCCGTGATCTTTACCTGGGGTTTTGCCAACCAAAACTACTCGTTTAAAACAGCTGCTCTCCACTACCCCTTTCTTATGATCCTCTTGATTCCTGCGTTGATCATAAGCCCCAAACTCCTCCCAGCAAACTCCCCTGAATTTTCAGCACTAGTCCTCTTTTTTGCAGCGCTCATTATTTTCCTCATCTACCTCTCTTGGCAAAAATTCGATCTTGGCGCCATTGATCCAGGAAACGAAGTTCTTCGCAAATACTACGCAGGCTTTGCGGCGATTGTCTTCTTTATCCCGATCGCTAAACACCTCATTACTCTTCTCATGCGCGCTGAAATGAAAGCACTACACACAACAGCCACCGCCTACACAAATGCTGTTTTGAAATACGCCCCGATTAAAGGCCTCTACGAAATTTACTTTATTATTCTTGGGATCATTCTTGGAATTGTTCTCTATTTTGTTGGCAGAAAAGCCTATGGCTGGATCGGCGCTCTAATCGTCCTTGCCTTAACAGCTTGCGGTGTCCTTTCTTTTAACACACCGGCCTTTCACCCCTTAACAGAGGCTAACTTCGCCTTTAGTCATAGCGCCTTCGCTCTCTTTTTACCCATCATTCCCCTCTTTATGCTCCTAGGCAAAGAGCTCGCCTACTTTGGCGTGCCGCATGAAAAACGCTTTACCGCCAAACTTGTCCTAGACATCCTCATCTTCACCCTCGCCACCGATGTAGGTTACTACATCCCCCAAATCCTTCTCACTTACCACGATGCAAACATCCTCCACCACGCCTGGATCTACTTTGGGATCTTCATCATCTGTATGGCAGCAAGCTTTAGAGCCGTCGTTGCCCTCCACCGAGGACTACAAGAAAAGCCTTCACAATAACTTAATATTGCGCCTATAATAGCTCCTAAGTTAGGAGCTATTTATGCGCACATTTAGAGAAGCTTTTTTTGATTCAATCCCTGCTTTTTGCTCATACCTCCCGCTTGGAATCGTTTTTGGGCTTCTTTTTCAAAATTTAGCTTTACCTTGGTTCATGGCCCCATTCATGAGCTTTATTGTGCTTGCTGGCACCATCCAGTTTGTTCTCCTTGCCACCATTGCCGCCAAGGCCTCCCTTATTGCCTTCATGATTACCGCTTTTTTCATTGCGCTTCGAAACAGCTTCTACGGACTTTCTGTCTTAGATCGCTACAATGTCTCCCCGATGAAAAAACACTACCTCATCTTCGGTCTTGTCGATGCCACCTACTCAGTGATCTCAAGCAAACCCGAACAACCCCACGACACCCGCTACCTCATGTGGCTTACAGCGCTTATTCACTCATCCTGGGTGATCGGCACCTTTATTGGCGCTTACTTTTCTAATCCAAAACTCCTCATCCCCGGACTTGAATTTAGCCTCACCGCACTTTTCACCGTCTTTTTCATCGAGCAGTGGAAAAAATCCAAAGACTACTTCCTTGTCCTCACAGCCTTGATCACCTTCTCTCTTGCCTACCTTGTCACGCCAACCTACGCCTTTTTAGTGGGGCTTATCGCCTCATGCTTTTACCTTAGCCGGAGGAAAATCGCATGGACATAACCATATTTCTTCTTATCACCTTTTCTCTCACCGCCATGATCTACCTAACGCGTGCGCTCCCGTTTTTCTTCTCAAAGCGGCTTAAAGAAAGCCCCCTTGCAAACACCCTTGCTGCCGGTCTCCCCCTTGCCATTATGACGTTGCTCCTCTCCCACAACATCGCCTCTGCCGAATTTTTCCCCGCGATGGTTGGCATTGCCGCAACTACACTGGCCCATTTAACCATCAAGCAAACCTTTGTAAGTATCTTTGCGGGTACTTTGACCTACATCCTTCTTATTTAGAGTCAGATGCAAAAAAAACCGTACGTATTAACATTCAATGTTAATATGTACTATATTCTACCTATATTATTAATTATTAAGTAGATAGTCATTGACATTCCTAAGATCAACCTCTTTATACGACTCTGAAGCCCCCTGGTAGACCAGTATCGCCTTGTCCCCTTCAGGAACAAGCCGAGAAAGGGTATTTGTCATCGCAGATTTAAAGGTTGCCGATTTTTTGATCTCTATAAACTCACGATGCGTTTTCCTATCTATTATGAGGTCAATTTCTTGTTTACCTGTTGTACGTAAATAGTACAGTTGAGCATCAGTTGCAGTGTGCCGTTCACGTTTTAACGACTCGCTAACTACATAGTTTTCGAATAGTGGACCAGCTAAAGGTCCTCCATCATACTGTTTAAATGTAGAAATTCCAGTAAGATAGCTTACAAGACCTGTGTCGTAAAAATAGAGCTTAGGACTTTTGATAATCCGCTTGCCCAGATTATTGAAGAAAGGAGGTAACAGGAAAATCACATAACTCGCTTCTAAGATGGAGATCCATCGCTTGATTGTAGGCACCGACAGGCCAAGGTCTTTTGCATAATGGGAGTATTCTAGAGTATTACCTACCTGAGCTGCCAAGAGACGGATAAATCTACGAAAATCACTGACGTCACCAATTTGTGCTAACGACCTAAGATCCTTATTTAGGTACGTGTCAACATAGGATGCATACCAAGCTTCTGATTCAAAATAGTCACGCAACACAAGTTCTGGATACGCTCCTTTAAAGATAGACGCATTCCTTTGCTTTGTATCAACTTCACTACATTGAAATGGAAGAAGTGAAAGAAGCCCAATACGACCTGCTAAGGATTCTGAAGCTGATTTCAAGAAAGAAAATTGGCTTGATCCAGTAAGCACAAAATTCCCATAATTCTGCCGATCTTCATCAACCACGATTTTGATCGCATTGAATATTTTAGGGACGTTTTGCACTTCATCAAAAATGACTCGCTTCTGGTATTTCTTCATAAAGCCTACAGGATCTTCTTCAAATAATTCGATTTTATGAAGGTCATCAAAAGTCACATAAGTATAGTCTGGTAACAGGTGCTTTAGGAGCGTTGATTTACCCGACTGCCTTGGCCCAGTTAAACCAAGAACAGGAAAAGCCTTTAGATATCTTTTAGCGGCAACCTCAGCTACGCGTTTCGTATATTTCATATACGTACATATTAACATCTGATATTAATATGTACACCTTTTTTCTGTCAGTCTAAGAGAAAAATGACCTGAGTTCACTTGTGCGCGTTTCCATCTCTTCAGGAGAAATCGCTGGGCGGTAGTGAAACGCTTCGTGGACGATTTCTTTAAACGGGATGCGGGTGGGAACAAGATGAAGGTGGAGATGGTCGACTGTGCGGCCTGCCAAATCTCCATTTTTTTGCAAGATGACGTAGTCACTAACCTGGTAGAACTCCTTAAATGCACGCGCCATTTGGGCTACGGCTTCTTGAATGTCTAAGAGCTCTTCGCTTTTGAGTTCTTCAAAACGCTCGATATGACGTTTTGGCACAACTAGAACGGTGCCAAGTGTGGCTGGTGTTCTCGAGTAAAAGACGCGCGCATGGCTGTTTTCCAAGACCTTTTGCGTTTCAATGACTTCTTTAGAACAAAACGGACATTCCCCCATGTCCTCATTGTAACTGATGAGCAAGCATTTCGTTAAATGTTATTTGATTGTGAAAATTAAGATAGTGCTCTTGCATTCCACTTAGTTTAGACTTAACATTTTCATCGTTAAGAAGTTTTGGAATTATTTCCCAGATATTTTCAGCGGTCCAATTAATGATGCATTCATGTAAATCGTGCTTTTGGAGTTCAAAAGCAAGCCAGCTACCCGCTCGAACGAGGGGGAGCTTACCTAAACAGACTGCTTCGACGAGAATTCCTGAGGTGCCTGAGCGGTAAACGACTGGGTTGTAAGGAAGTAGGATGACGTCTGCACGGTTAAGTTCTGCTTCATACAAGTGACGTGGAAGGTAATTGTCAACAAGCGTGGTATTTTCTAGTTGAGATGCACTTGCAGCAACGAGTTCAAAGCGCTTTTGGTCAATTGAGTTTGCCAGCTGTTGAATGAGATACAGTCCTTTCGCCTCGCGGGGAACTCCAGGCCAGTAGCATACAATTTTGGAAGTCGGTGCAGGCTGAGTGTGTGTGGGCGCATGTGGGATTGGAAGGATTTTCGTACCTACCAGATCTCTCATGATCACTTCGCTATCGGTCAAAAGTTTAACACCGCGCCTTTTTGCTAAGAGTCCACTTAGTACCGAGAGTGCAAAACGCTTCACTGGGTTAGAGCTTAGGCCCCGACGAAAAAGCAGACAGAGCTTTGCCTTTTTGTGCAGGAATAGCGACGCCAGAAAAAGGCCTGGCAAGTCTTTGATGCCAAATGTTTCTAAGAAAAGCAGGTCGGGCTTTCTAACACAGGCGATGAAGGCTAAAAGCTTTCCTCTTTTGTGAAAGTAGTCTTTACTTGGAAAAGGCACCTCTCCCACCTCATGTTTTTTGGGCAAGAGGAGTTCAAACTCTAGCCCCAAAGAGAGGGCTGCGTCTTTTAAGCACGTTTGGTATTCAATATTGTGCCCTCCCCCATCAAAATAATAGGGAGCGAGGGAGCGAAATTTCACAGTTTCAAACACTCCTGAATTTGCGTTAATACCCTTTCTGGAGCAATCGAACCCATGCATTTTCCAACCTTGCAACGGTTTTCGAATCCGAGCTGAATGCATGGAGCATATTTATTTGTCGGCGTTATGGGAAAGGCATATTTCCCAACGCCGCCCCATCTGTTTGGACTGGTCGGTCCATGAAGCGCTATGGTCGGCACATCAAACGCTGTAGCAAGGTGCATGATTCCAGTATCTACACTTAAAACAAGCCGCGCTTCGCCTAAAAGCTCCGCCGTCTTTTTAAGTGGCAGCATGCCACAAAGGTTGCGCACCTTAAAACCCTCAATGACTTTCTGTACAGCTTCAAAATCTTTTTTTGCCCCCGTCGCCACAATGTCTAATTCAAGTGGCTCAAGCAAACGAAAGAGCGTTTGCCAATGCGCTTTAGGCCACTGTTTTAAATATCCCCTTGAGCCTCCAGGCAACAAGTGGACCACAAGAAGTTTCTCCTGACGTGAAGCTCCTCGATCATGTATCGGATCAAGGAGCGGCTTTTCAACCCCAAGCGGCTCAAAAAGACTGGCGAAATTTTCCATCTCGTGACGCTTAAACACATACGTCTTAGCCCAGTCAACACCCCCATGCTTATGCTGCCCTTTTGTCTTAAATCCAATGCGATACTTAGCCCGTGAAAAAAACGTAAAAAGCGCGCTAATGCGCGACCATGGCTCTGCATCAATCAAAACATCTAGCTGCTCTTGCCTTAAAGCCGAAAGCGTTTTAAAGGGGGAAAATACCGATAGTTTGATGTGCTTATCAGCCCCAACAAACGGCGCCATCCCCGCATTTTCTTTCCCTGAGAAAAACACAATTTCAACATCGGGACGCTGTTTCTTTAGGGCCTGCACCGAGCGCGCTAGCAAAACCACATCACCAATGCCGGAGAACTTCAAGACACCGACTTTTCTCACTTTTTCAGGCAGTCGCTTTTTTCGACGAAACACACTTAAAACAAACAGCAACCCAATCCCCACGTACCGGTCTAACCACCGAAGTGCCGGGTTGCCACGTTCTTTCAATAATTTCATAGAAAGGAGCGTACTTGAAAACCAATTTTCAAAACAGTTTCTTTATCTAGCTAGGCGTAGGCCTGAAAACATCCAGCGCATGTTAGGTTCGAAATAGTTCCGATAGGTTTTGCGGCAGTGTCCAGGTGAGGTTGCCACAGATCCTCCTTTTAGAACTTTTTGCCCACTCATAAATTTTGCATTGTATTCTCCAAGCGCTCCGTTCTCTTTTTGGTAGTTGGGGTAGGGGAGGTAAGCAGAAAGGGTCCATTCCCAAAGCTGACCGAATTTGAATTGGTCTGAAGCGATTTCCCACTCATCTTCTCTTGGGAGGCGGGCATTTCTAAATTGGGCGTAAGCGGCGGCTTCGTAATAGGAAAGGTGCATGACTGGCTTGTTCTCATCAACAGGCTCTTTCCCTCTAAAGCTGTAGGTGTACCACGTATTCCCCTCTTGAGCCCAGTAAAGGGGTGCTTTTAGGGTATGCGTATTGATGTAGTCCCACCCATTTGAAAGAAAGTAGTCGAAATTGGAGTAGCCTTTAGCTTCGATAAATTCGATGTATTCGCCGTTTGTGACAAGGCGGTTTGCGATCTCATATTCGTGGAGGTAGACGTTATGACGGTAGAGCTCGTTGTCATAGCAAAATCCCGTTCCATCATGTCCTACTTGGTACACACCCTCTGGGACTTTGACCCACTCGAATGGATCTAAGATGTCCTCTAATTCAAAAGCCTGGCCGTAAGCTGGCTGCAAAGGTTGTGTGCCCAGGATGTATTTAATATCGTAGGCTAAGAGTTCTTGGTGTTGCTGCTCGTGGTTGATTCCAAGGAGGGTTAAGCGCTTTATCTCATCAGAGCCTGTTTTTAAGAAGTGAGCCATCGCCTCAGTAACGTGTTTTCGATAGGCTAAAACGCGCTCTACTGTTGGGCGGGTTAGATTCCCCCGTTTGGGGCGGGGATGCATCTCCCCCATGTGATTGTAGTAGCTGTTAAAAAGCAGGGTGAATTTTGCATCAAATCGTTGATAGTTTGGGGCAAATGGATTCAAGATGAACTCTTCGTAAAACCAGGTCGAATGAGCTAAGTGCCACTTCGGCGGTGAGACAAAATCAATGGGCTGACCTTGATAATCCTCAATTTCAAGAGGTGCACATAAAGTTTCAGAATGACCTCGGACTTCAACGAACTTGTCTGCAAGATGCATGTTAGTCTCCAAAAAGATGGGATTGCAAATAACCTCTAACATATGCCAGAGTAGATTTTTTTTAAACACAGCAAGAGATTTTGATGACGCAAACGACCTCGGTATTTCTAGAAGATGTAGTATCTGGACTAAGCGCACCCCAAAAACACCTCCCCTCTAAGTATTTCTATGACAAACGAGGCGACAATCTTTTCCAACAGATCATGGAGATGCCCGAGTACTATCTCACACGCGCAGAGCTTGAAATTTTTTTAGAGCAGTCAAAGGAGATTATCGAAAGCATGAAGCTTGGTCAAACCGTGCACGTGTATGAGTTTGGCGCGGGTGATGGAGTAAAGTCTCTCTTGTTTTTAGAAGCTTTACTAAGGCAGGGTCTAGACATTCATTTTCACCCGATCGACATCTCACAAAATGCCCTAGACTTTCTTCAGGGGAACCTCCTTGAAATGGATCTTAAGCCCCACTATCAGCCCATTCATGCCACGTACCAAGAGGCGTTAGAATCTCTTCCGCTGGCGCATACAGACAACCGCATATTCATGTTCATCGGATCAAGTATCGGTAACCTTACGCATCCACAAGCAAGAGAGTTTTTAGCAAAGATCTCAGATAAAATGACCTCCCCTGACTACATGCTCCTTGGCGTGGATAAAATGAAAGATCCCAATATCATCTTAGATGCCTACAACGATGCAAGCGGCGTTACAAGCGCCTTTAACCTCAATCTGCTGCGACGGATTAACGATGAACTTGGCGGTGATTTCAACCTAGATGACTTTGAGCACTACCCCACCTACAACCCTGAAACGGGAGAGACAAAAAGCTACCTTATGAGCTTAAAAGATCAAACCGTCACGTTAAAACAGGCCAACCTCTCATTTTCCTTTAAACGGTTTGAGAGCATCCATACAGAGCTCTCGCAAAAATACACCCCGGGTATGATCAAAGACCTTGCTAATAGCGCTTTCCTTCACCTTGATCAAACTTTCACCGATAAAGAGGAGCTGTTTTTGGAATGTCTGCTGACAAAGAATCCCTAGCGCTTTTGCCAGCAGTTGGCCCAACTGCCTTGCTCTATATCCAAAAAAAACTCCACGGGAAACACTACCAAACTCTCCCACTTGACTTTGAACAGATCAACCGCTTTCTCCCCTTTCAAATAGAGCCGATCCAAGCTCTTTTAGAGCCCCTAATTAGCAGCAATAACGCGTCAAAAATCCTTCTCCCAAATATCACCCTGCACGGGCTTTTGCCCCAAATGCCCTTTGATACAACCAAGATACTCCCGCTTGAGCTTCCCCCTTTAACCGGTAAGCGTGTGATGATCTTAGGCTCCAAATACACCATCGACAACCCCTTTTTTCTAAAAGAAATCGACTGCACATACATCCATCCGGATATCCCCCTTCTAGAGCGGATCCGACACAGCTTCTATAAGAATGGTGACGTTGATCTCGTCAACGCTTTTATGCAAACCGTCTCCTATGACAGCGTCGACCAGGTGTTAATCGCTTGCAGCGAACTGAGCTGTGCTTTTGAAAAGCAGTCGTTTCATGCCAAGAAAATAGACCTCTTAACTCATCTCTTTTAAGTCTTCAAAGCCCCCAGTCATTATCTTCCTCATAACCAAAATCCACGAGAAACGTTGGATACCAGTGTTTAAATAAATCGATATGCTCATCAGTAAAATACAATTTCCACTTACCGATTTTTCCTCCAAGCCCCGATTCTTTACCAACGAGATACGTGATATTTTCTTTTTCGCTACCCACTTTATCGCCAAAAATATTCTCTGCAATGACTTCTAAAGTGGCATAAGACTCCTCAAACGAGGAGTGCATCCCTAAAAAAGTCGCGATTTTATACAGCGCTTCCATCTGAGCCTCTTTTGAGCCCCCGCCTTTTGGACCAATAAGGTCTTCAAAACGAATGATGCATCGATCAACATCGGCGTCTATCAATTGATATAACCGATTAATAGACCAGTGAAGTCCAAAATGACTCACAATCTCCTCTGAATTATCCGGCAATAAATCTTCCACATTATCGTTGATGACATGAGATAGCTGCTCGTCAAAATCAAGCTGAAGCCAATAGGGATACCACCAGTGGAACTCATTTTGTAGATGCGATAACCACGCCACCTCAGAAACAGATACATCCCTTAAATCTCGCACCACCCCAAGTAGCGCAACCTCTTTGTTAAGTAGACCCGAAAGTTTATTTTGAGGGAGATAGGCATAGTGACCACTATGAACCACAACATCAGGCTTAATCAAGCCATACTCGGCTAACAGCTTACACGTTTTTTTGATCAAATGCGTTCCACTTTTGGGAATTGTTGAAACGATAACTTTCTTTTCTTGATACAAACTTTCTGGTTGTGTACCAGCAAAACACACGTCTTTCATCGCAAGAATCAAAACGCATAAAATAGAAACAAATCTCAATCGCATAACATGAAACACTTTCTGGTTGTGGGTAAGGTCCCAGGCTAATACGTCGCTTAGAATTTATACAAGTTTATCCTTCCATCAAAAGAGATTTTTGGTAGACAAACTCGATAAGATTTTACATATTGAGCTCCAACAAAAGGCCTTAAAAAACGCGTATGGATGAACTCAGTGCAAAAGAACACGCAAAATACACACGACTTTGGCAAAAGCACCCAGAATACCGCGGTGCACATGAAAACGCCGAATCTTCCTATGACTACCTGATTCCTATCTTTCTAAAAACCTTTCAGCCTAAAAAAGGCGATCGTGTTCTAGATTTTGGCTGCGGCACAGGACGCTCAGCTCCCTTCCTCTTAGAAAAAGGGCTAACACCCCACCTCATCGACCTTACAAAAAGCGCCCTTGATCCCGCAATCTACCTTAATACCTTAGGAGAGACCCCGCCCATTGTCTTTACCGAATCAAGTTTGTGGGAACTCCCCACCACCTTAGAAAAAGCCACTTGGATGCTCTCTTTTGATGTTCTTGAACACCTGCCAGAAGAGAATAAACACCACCCTCGCATCAATGGCAAGCCACACCTTGAAAGGAGGACTCATTAGCATCTCCTGCGTCCCCGATCACTACGGCAAGACCCTAAGCGAGCCTTTGCACCTGACCGTTAAACCCGCCACCTGGTGGAGAAAAACTCTCTCCCCCCATTTCTCCATCAAACGAGAAATCCACACAAGTGACACCTGCCTTATCTGGGCACTTTGTATGAAAGATTAACTATCGATGCAAAGCTTGCCACCGAGCTTTTCAAAATGCTGGGTTAACGCTCTCTCAATTTTTGGGTGCTTACGAACAGCTTCCCGATAAGCCTTATCAAGCATTTCTAAGTCCTCTAAACCGTCCATGCTCTCAAAAAGCGCTTTCCACTCTTCCATCCCGCTTACCCGCGTATACTCTCTTGCAATGTTGTACGTCCGTAACCGACGACAGGTGTAAAGCCAGAAAAGACTGTTGAGAAGTAAACCCCCATAATAGAGCAATTGATAAGAATACCCAAGTTTATACGTCACTGCCATCGCTATTATTGAGATCAGCATCACAAGCAAACTAAATGTCGTCGTCCAGATCGTGAACGTTAACAATTTAGTGCCCCCCTTTTCATACGAAAAGGTATAAAAAAGCAGAATTACCAGACCGTGAATAACAACTCCTGCAAGAAGAAACGAAGTCTGCTTGAGGACGAATACCTGATTAATTAGAGGCCAAATCGGTGTTAAAAAGAGAGCGGCTAACCATAGCCTTCTCGTCATTATATCTTTTGTAATCATAGAAAAACATTCTATCACACGCCCCCATTTCCAGCAAACTAACTTATAGTCAACAAGTTACACAATGCAAGAGATGGATCTCAAGACGGCAGATTTATTTTCTCCGCTTTACGGCCAAACCTAAGAAAGACCAAGAAAAACGCTAATCCGCGCACTGCTTCTACCTAAGAAAAGGTCTTGCGTCATAGAAAAGTTCAACGCTTGAGATGAGAGCATCTTGAAAGCTCATAAGCGCTACTGCTCGAGCTGAGCCGATCGGCTCGGGGCACAAAAGCTCATAGACAACCATCGCTTTTTCCCCATTGCCGCACACATCACAAATCGTCAAGGTATCATAAGCTGCAAAAAAACGCTTGGCGCCCTCTAATAAAGCCTCCCTCCCCTCCGTCTTTGCTAAAGGGGCCGAAAATTCAACCTTAGGATGAAGACATCTTTCCAAAGCAGAAAGATCCTTGTTACCCATGGCCTGATAATAGGCTTTTGCAGTCCCAATGTTCTTGTCTGTCATATACAATACTCTTTAAAGGAAATTGCTCGGAGAGGGACTCGAACCCACACGGCATTGCTGCCAAGGGATTTTAAGTCCCTTGTGTCTACCAATTTCACCATCCGAGCGTGGTACCAAATACTATACCAAATTGCGGGGATTAGACACAAGTTTGATCCATTACACCGCGGGGTAGAACTGCTCACAGAGTTCTGCAAGCCCTTCCATTACAGGCTCAGTTGCGCTAGCAACCAATTCACACAGACCCTTTTGAAATCCCTCCGTTTTAGTCACGCGATCGACTAAAGACGTAACCACCACACGATTTGCTGGATTAGCCTCAGCCCCAGGAAGGCAGCTAATCGCATACAGAGCAACAGTCACAGCCGCCACCTTAACAACATTCTGAGGTGTTAAATAAGCGCTAAATCCCGCGGGCGGCGCTGCATGAACTCCATGTACCATCTCTCTCTCCTTAAATTAGTGTAAAAAAAACCCTACCACCACTCAAGAATTCACACAATCTTTATTCACCTAGTCCACCTTGTTGACAAGGTGAAGGGGTTGTGTTAGAGGTAAGTTATTATGATGCTTGCAACCTTTTCTATATTCGCCATCGTCATGATCCTTCTCTGGTCCGGCTGGAGAAAGACAGGAATGATCTTGGCTTTTTTGAACCTGCTCTACATGGCAGGACTAATGATTGTTTACTATGCTCACTCGACGTTGGGGATTAAGCTGTGAAGAGATTTTATTTTATCCGCTTTTTAAACGCGGCATGGATTTACGTGCTGGCACTTGTTCTCATCGGCGCATTGATTTATCAGTTTGATGAACACCAAAGTCCTTGTCCCCTCTGCGAACTGCAACGGCTTTGTATGATCATGGTGTCCCTTGGACCAATGCTCAACTTGCGCTATGCCGTTCGGCCGAGTCACTATGCGATGTCGATGCTTGGGATTATTTTTGGTGGTGCTGTCGCCTTAAGACAGATTGCACTACATATTTGTCCTGGCTTTAAGCAATGGGGATTTCCCGTTTTTGGTTTGCAACTATACACCTGGTCATTCTTGGTGTTTGGCTGCTCACTGATTGCTTTAGCGTTCATGTGGTTTTGGTCTAAACCAGAAGATAGTCAGATCGCACAGCGCCTCTCTGGATTTGAGAAAGGCGCTATGGGCTTAATGTTTATCGTCACGCTGGTCAATATCGTCAGCGCGTACATGGTTTGTGGCCTTGGCCACTGCGCTGGTTAAGTTTCCTCAGAATCTGGTGGAACAGGGTGGAGTTCTTCTTCACTTTTAACAAGCTCAGGTTCCACGACATCATCTGTAGTCACTTCTGGGTGATATTCTTCGAGGGTCGAGTCTTCAACCGTTTCTGGTAGAACTTCATCTTCGACCTGCGGTTCTTCAAAAAGACCAGGTTCTGTGATTTGGTAGCTCTTATATTTTGCGAGATGTTCCGAAATCAGCGTTGCTGGCGGAGGGAGAAGCTTCTTAACTAGAGGAGCGTCTTCTTCGCTTACAGGATTTTCTGCGTTTTTATCGTCTGTAGGTTCTTCTTTAGCAACGCGGCGACGTCTAGTACGTCGTTTTTTTGGTTTTTGTTCTTCAAAAGGTTCTGGTGGAGGTGGTTCTTTCTCGCGACGACCGCCTGCTATCTTAATGTTCTTCTCAACAGAGGCTTTTTTAAGAACACTTCTTGTCTCTTTACCTTCGATCACTTCATAATCGGATACAGGCACGAGAAAAGATTTAGGTCTTTCTTGTGAGCGGAAGAAAAATGCATCGCCGAAAGAGACAATCTCTACGGCGTCAACGTTGTATTCCTCCTGGTGCGCACCAGATGAAGAACGCACAATCAACTTGTGCCCTTCCTTTGGCGTTAGAATCGTTTCTATAATTGGTTCTCTTGTATAATTCACGGGTAACTCTCATGTGTTGTCCTCTCATCAATCCTTAGTGTTCATGTAGTGAATAAGATCAAGTAGCCGGCATGAATAGCCAACTTCGTTATCGTACCAGGAGACGAGTTTCACAAAGGTATCGCTAAGCCCAATGCCTGCGCCTTTGTCAAAGATAGATGAGTGGGGATTTCCAATAAAATCTGAGGACACAACGTCCTCTTCGGTATAGGCTAGGATTCCCTTTAAGTGTCCATTTGCAGCGTTTTTCATTTCCGCGCAAACTTCTTCATAGCTTGTTTTTTTCGATAGGCGAACGGTGAGATCTACGACTGAGACATCGGCTACGGGAACCCGAAACGCCATACCGGTTAACTTTCCTTGCACTTCAGGAATGCATAAGCCTACAGCTTTTGCAGCGCCTGTAGATGCGGGAATAATGTTGAGAGCGCCAGAGCGCCCTCCGCGCAAGTCTTTCTTACTTGCACCGTCCAAAATAGGCTGCGTAGCAGTCATTGCATGGACAGTTGTCATCAGTCCTTCTTCGATTCCAAAAGTATCGAGTAGAACTTTGACAACGGGTGCTAAACAATTTGTCGTGCAAGAGGCATTTGATACAATGTGGTGATCATTTGCAACGTACGTATCTTCGTTGACACCCATTACGATTGTTGGGATGTCTCCTTTTGCTGGTGCAGAGATGATAACCTTTTTTGCGCCTGCTTCCAAATGCTTAGCGGCTAGTTCTTTTTGCGTAAATAAGCCTGTGGCTTCGATGACATAATCAACTTCCATCTCTTTCCAAGGCAAGTCTTTAGGATCTTTAATGGCTAAAACTTTAACGTGCTTCCCATCTGCGATAATTTCATCGTCTGTGGAACCAATTTCATGGTTACACATACCATGCACAGAATCGTGTTTGACAAGGTACGCTAAATTTGGAGCAGGTACCAAGTCATTAACTGCGACTATTTCAATATTGGGATTATCTAGTGATTTTCTAAAGACGGTTCTTCCGATCCGACCGAAACCATTGATTGCTACACGTATCGACATTCGAGCCTCCTAAATTTACATTCTACTCAAAAAAAGAGTAGAATGTAAAGACTAAACGTACTCTAGGATGCACCTTTCGGCTCCATCACCTAAGCGATTAGAAGTACGGATGATACGTGTGTATCCGCCAGCTCTTTCTTTGTACTTTGGTGTAATTTCTTCCACGAGTTTTTTTAAGACTTTTCGATCATTATTATAGGCTGATAAGTTGCCTTCTTTCACACTTCTTTTTTCTTTTGAATTGAGTGGATTGTGGCGAATCATCAACGATCCTACGATCTGTCTTTTAGAAGCTAGAGTTTCTTTTTTAGCGAGTGTGATCATGCGATCAGCGTGCCTTTTTAGTTCTTTAGCTTTGGCAACTGTTGTTTCAATGCGTCCATGTTCAATGAGTGACTTTAGCATATTAGCAACGAGCGACCGTCTATGTGAGGTATTTCTACCTAATTTGAATGTGCTTTTTACGTGTCTCATGCTTCTTGTCCTGAGATTTTTTCATCGATGAATTTTTTAATACTTTCTTTGACGTTCTCGCGAGTGAATCCATATTTTGATAAATCCATGCCGAGGAAGAGTTTCATCTCTTCTAGCTTAGCTTTAATCTCATTTAGGGATTTCTTCCCGAAGTTGCGGAATCTAAGCATTTCGCTTTCGGGCATAATCACGAGTTCAGCGATAGTTTCGATATTCGCTTGTGATAGGCAATTAGTTGAGCGTACAGAGAGCTCAATTTCGTTAATTTTAAGTGATAGCTTAGCAAGCAAAGCATCTCTATCGGTGTCATCTTCTTCAAGTTCTTGATCAAAGCTAATGGCTTGGAAGTCAAGCTCGCCTGTGAAGACCTGGAAGTGGTCGATACCGATTTGTGTTGCAAATGTTAGAGCTTCTTCTGGTGAAATTCTTCCATCAGTTGATACTTCTAAAACGAGTCTATCATAGTCTGTATCCTGTCCAACCCTTGTGTGCTCTACAAAGTAGTTTACCAAGGAAACTGGAGAGAAAGCAGCGTCCATGACGATCTCGTCAGCAACTTTATCTTCTAATTCTTGTCTTTCAGATGGGACATAGCCACGGTGGATCGCAATTTTTACATCAATGCGACGTGTCATTGGCTTAGTGACAGTGAAGACGTGTAGTTCAGGGTTTACAATATCAAAGTCTGTGTCGCCGATCATATCGCCTAGAGTGACTTTGTACTGACCACCATCCATCATATCTTGAGTGATATCAAGTGTCTTAGAAATTTTTAAAGGTGCTCTAGTATCTTTGTTCTCTTCCATGGGGAGTTTGCGTAGTTTAGCATGCTTTAGATTGAGAACGATGTGCGTCATATCTTCGATGATTCCCTCTAGAGCCATGTACTCGTGAGAGATCCCTTCGATTTTAACAGAAACAATGGCAGGAGCTTCTAGAGACGTTAACATAATCCGTCTTAGTGCATTTCCTACAGTGTGACCGAAACCTCTTTCAAAAGGCTCTGCAATAAATCTTGCATGAGTATCTGTTTTTCCAGATTCTTCGATCTTAATTTTCGTTGGCTTTTCAAATTTGCCATACTTAACCGGCATAGATAGTTACTCCTTAAACTCTTCTTCTCTTTCTTGGACGGCACCCGTTGTGTGGAACAGGAGTACAATCTCGGATCATGGTAATTTGTAGACCTGCACTTTGCAGACCTCTGACGCTTGATTCGCGTCCTGCGCCTGGTCCTCTTAAGTGGACTTCGACTTCTTTTAGACCGTGAGTCATAGCGACTTTAGCCGCGTCTTGTGCTGTAACTGTGGCAGCGAAGGCTGAAGATTTTCTAGAACCGGAAAAGTTACATTTTCCAGCAGATGACCATGCAATAGTGTTTCCAGATAAGTCACAGATTGTGACAATCGTGTTGTTAAAAGTTGCACGTACCTTGACGATCCCAGTTGGGACGTTTCTTTGAATTTTCTTTTTAACTCGAGTTCCAGTTTTCTTAATTTCTTTTTTAGCCATTTGCTATTAAGCCTTTTTCTTGTTTGCCATAGTTTTCTTCTTCCCTTTTCGGGTTCTAGCATTGGTGCTTGTGCGTTGACCGCGTGTTGGGAGACCACTTCTGTGTCTCATTCCGCGATATGACCCGATGCTGACTAGACGTTTAATGTTATTTTGGACATAGCGTCTTAGGTCACCTTCGACTTGGTATTCATTTTGCAATAAGCCATTAATTTTTGAAATGTCGGCTTCATTGAGTTCATGAGCTCTCATGTCTGGTGACAATTTTAATTTTTCGCATACTTCTTTTGCTAGTGCTGGGCCTAATCCGTAGATATAAGTTAGGCTGATCACTAGGCGTTTTTTTGCTGGTATGTCAATTCCGATGACCCTGGGCATAATATTCCTTTTTTAACGTGCGATATACGATATCATACTTGCTATAAATGAGCCAGTCTAAATCCGGCTTGCTGATTTCCTTCGTTTCAAGAATCCGTCATAGCGTTTATCTAGCAAGTGAGATTCTATTTGTTTCGTTGTATCAAGAGCGACTCCTACGAGGATCAACAGTGATGTTCCTCCGAAGAAGTAGCTAATGCTTGCATCAACGCCTAACACCGAGCCAACAAGTGTTGGTAATATGGCAATTAGGGCTAAGCTACACGCTCCGAAGAGGGTGATACGGCTCATTGTTGATTCAAGAAAATCTTTAGTTGGTTTTCCCTGTCTTACACCCGGGATAAAAGCTCCATTTTTTTTCATATCAGACGCAAACTGTTCTGGGTGGAACTGAGTTGCTGTCCAAAAGTAGGTAAAGAAAATGATGAGCAGGACAAATACGACAGTGTAAACGATTGATCCTGGGGATAGGGAGGCTGCAACGCGCCCTAAAAAGTTTCCACTTCCGAGAAACTGTGCGATGGTCGCTGGGAACATGAGCACAGAACTTGCGAAAATGACAGGAATCACGCCTGCATAATTAACTTTTAGAGGGATGTGAGCATTGCCACCTTGAACTTCGTGTCTTCCTACGACGCGTCTTGCATATTGGAGGGGAATTTTTCGTTGGCCTTGAATCATTAAGACAGTTCCAACAATGATGACGACAAATACTGCAAAAAGAACGACGAGTGACGAAAAGGTCAACTGTCCAACTTCTTGCGAGTCGAGGTTCAGTGAGCGGAAAACCGATCCGAGGGTTGTTGGAAGGGAGCTTAAAATGCCTAAGGCAATAATCAGGCTAATACCGTTTCCAACGCCGCGTTCAGAAATTTGTTCTCCAACCCACATGAGGAAAACAGTTCCAGTAGTCATTGTAAAAATGAAGATTGTCATGAACAAGATGGGCATGCCAAATAATTGGACGCCTAAGAGTTCATTTACAATGATTCCTGGGTGAGTAAGATTAATTTGGGCTGCATACCTTGCATAGACAAACGATTGAAACATAGCTAAAGCAACCGTCAAAAGACGTATCCACTTTCCTAGTTTTCTTTTACCTATCTCAGGATTTTCTCGCATGTCTCTTTGGAGAGATGGTACAATTGCCATGAGTACTTGCATGATGATTGATGCAGTAATGTAGGGCATAACGCCTAAGGCTATGACCGTCATTTTTGCAAAAGCACCACCTGAAAACACGTCAACGAGTTGGAAGAGATTCTGTCCTCCGCCTGTTGCGTATTTAAACATTTTTACTGCCTCTTCGCCATTGATCCCTGGCACAGTGATATAAGCTCCAATTCTACATACTACGAGTAGTAGAAGAGTTAAGATCACTTTTTGCTTTAAATCGGGAATCGAAAAAATCTTTCTGAGAGCACTGATCATACAGTTTTAAACTCAACCTTAGCTTTTTCAAGTTTTTCTTTCGCTGACTTTGTGTAGAGGTTAGCCTCTACAGACACTTTCTTTGAAATCTCGCCTTGTCCCATAATTTTGATGCGCTTAATGCGTCTTAGTGGAACGCCTTTTTCCATTAGAGTTTCTCTGCTAACCGTTTCACCGTCAGCAAACATCTCGTTTAAGGCATCTAAATTGATCGAGAATACAGGAACGATAAAGCGTCCTCTTGTGAATCCTCTTTTTGGGAGTTTTTGATAGAGTGGTAACTGGCCACCTTCGCGACCGAATTTTCTAGTATAACCAGCTCTTGATTTCTGACCTTTGTGGCCTCTTCCGGAAGTTTTACCTTTTGAGCCGACACCGCGGCCAACTCTCATGCGGCCTTTAGCGCCACGTTTTCCGTTTGATAATTCGTGCAGTTTCATGCTTCAACCTTTCTAAGTTCTAAACACTCTTTTCGACTTCTTAAACTCATTAGCGCTTCGACAGTGGCGGCGACTTGGTTGTTAGCGTTGTTTGATCCGTAGCTTTTTGCGACGATATCTTTAACACCAGCAATTTCTAGTACTGCGCGTACTTTCGATCCTGCAATAACACCTGTTCCGTCTGGAGCTGGTTTTAAGAGGACGCGAGCTCCGTCCCATTTGCTCTCAACAATATGAGGAATCGTTCCTTCATGGAGAACAAATTTACGTATATCTTTTCTTGCAGATTCGCTTCCTTTTCGGATAGCGTCTGCGACTTCATTAGCTTTTGCAAAGCCAACTCCAATTCTTCCTTTTCCATCACCTGCAATGACAAGGGCTGAAAAGCTAAACTTACGTCCACCTTTCACAACTTTAGAACAGCGGTTGATATAAAGGACTTTCTCTTCGAATTCGGAATTCGCTTCTTTTTTGTTCTGATCTTTTCTTCTATTATCTTTGCCTGACATTATTTACCTTTTCGTCCTAAAATTTGAGTCCAGCTTCTCTTGCACTATCGGCAAAAGCGGCTACAAGTCCGTGATACTTAAAACAGCCTCTATCGAAAACCACTGTTTCAACGCCTTTTTCTTTGGCTTTTTCAGCGATCTGTTTCCCGAGGGTTTTGACATCGCTCTTCTTCATGACTCCTCCGACTAAGGTGATCCCTTTTTCGTCGTCGATGAGCTGAGCTGCAAAGTTCTTGTTCGACTTAAACACAGCTAAGCGAGGCTTCGTGTTGTGCATTTTCAACCGTCTTCTGACGCGAAGTGTGCGTTTTTCTCTAAGTTTCGTTTTTTTACTGTGCATGTCTATTTCCCTTTGGCTGCTTTACCAGCTTTCTTTCTGACGTATTCATCTTTGTAGCGAACGCCTTTCCCTTTATAAGGTTCAGGTGGTCTTTTTGCTCGTACATCAGCTGCGAATTGACCAACTTTTTGTTTGTCAATCCCAGAGATTGTGATCTGCGTGGCTTTTTCAATTTTCACCTCTATACCTTCTGGGATATCCATTGGGCATGGGTGTGAAAAACCGAGTGCTAGATCTAATACATTTCCTTTTAGAGCTGCTCTATATCCAACACCGATGAGCGTTAGATGTTTCTCAAAACCAGCGGAGACTCCTACGATCTGATTATTAATCAAAGACCTGTAGAGGCCATACATTGGTTTTTCGAGGCCTGATTTTTCATCAAAAGCTACGACAACTCCAGCGTCTTCCACCTTCACTGAGATTCCAACAGGGAGTGTAAGATCTAAAAGACCTTTTGGTCCTTTTACCTCGATTTTTCCTTTAGTAGCCTTAACCTCAACGCCCTTAGGCATCGGGATTGGTGTTTTTCCTAATCTTGACATTCTTTAACCTTACCAAACGTAGCAGAGGACTTCTCCGCCAACTTTCTCTTTTTTCGCTGCTTTCCCGTCAATGACACCTTTCGATGTTGAAAGGAGTGTGATTCCAAGTCCACTTTTAACATAAGGGATATCTTCGCATTTTACATACATTCTTGAGCCGGGCTTTGATGCGCGCTTTAGTCCGCTGATCACACATTGTCTTGTGGCTTTGCTGTATCGAAGGAAAACGCGAATCGCGCGTTTTTCTTCTGAGACTAGAAAGCTTTCAATGTAACCTGTGGCTTTTAATCTTGTGACAATTGCGACATTCATTTTGCTGAAATTTAGATCTACATAGCGGTGTTTCGCCATCATTCCGTTTCTAATTCTAGTCAAAAGGTCAGCGATTGGGTCATTCATTGACATATTAAGCTTCTCCTTTAGTAAAGGGCATTCCCATCATTTCTAGTAGGGCAAGTGACTCATCATCATTTTGTCCATCTGTGACAAATGTGATATTCATTCCCTGCTCTCTTTTTACTTTATCAAGGTCGATTTCTGGGAAAACTTGTTGATCAGACAAACCTAGCGAGTAGGCTCCTCTTGAATCACCCTTTTTCTTAAATCCTCTAAAGTCGCGAATCCTTGGGCTCACGATATTGCAAAAGCGATCCATAAAATCGTACATTCTTTTACCACGTAGTGTGACTTTTAGTCCGATTGGATAGCCTTCTCTTAACTTGAAGTTGGCGACAGATTTTTTAGCATTACAAACAAGGGGCTTTTGACCTGTTAGCATGGTTAGCTCACGAGTCGCATCTTGCATAATGTTCTTATCTTTTACAGCCTCTCCAAGTCCCATGCTGACGACAATCTTTTGCAGTCTTGGGATCTGCATGACGTTTTTGTACTTAAACTTATCCGCCATGGACTTCTTGATTTCTTTATTGTATTTTTCTTTTAGTCTAGACATCGTCTTACTTCTTTTTCCTAAGCGTTCTTAAGGTGACTTCTTTACTTCCTTCCTGATAGCAAAGGTCCTTTGATCCATCTTCTTTCATAGAAACAAACAGTTTGAGTTTGTCTCCATTATCGTTACACATGGCAACATTTGAAATGTGGATAGGTCTTTCGATTTCTACAATTTGAGACTTTTGCTCTTCAGACCGTTGCTTCATATGCTTCTTACGTACATTGACACCTTTAATCAGGATACGGTCTTTTTTAATTGCGAGGACTTCCCCGACTTGACCTTTATCGTTTCCTGCGATGACTTTGACTTTATCGCCCGTTTTAATGTGCTTTCTCATTTATATCACCTCAGGTGCTAGTGAAGAAATTTTAACAAATCCTCGGTCTCTCACCTCTCTAGCGACTGGGCCAAAGATACGAGTCCCCTTGGGGTTTAACTTATCATCGATGATAACGATGCTGTTGTCGTAAAATCGAATCATCGTTCCATCTTTTCGGCGGATGTAGCTTTTTGTTCTGACGATAACGCCTTTGACTACTTCACCTTTTTTTACGCTTGATTTTGGATCGGCAGCTTTAACTGAACATACGACAATATCTCCAACCCTAGCGTAACGTCTCTTTGAGCCTTTTAAGACTTTGAAACATTTAACTCTTTTGGCGCCTGTGTTGTCGGCGACTTCTAGCTGGCTTTCTTGTTGTATCATGCTAGTACCTCTTTAACGATCCATCGTTTGAGTTTAGAGTAGGGGCGTGATTCTTGGATGCGAACAGCTTGGCCTACTTCAATTTTCTGTTCTGTATGCGCGTAGTATTTCTTAGATCTCTTGACGATTTTTTTGTATCGTGGGTGAGGAATACGATTTTCAACTTTTACAGTGACTGTCTTGTCCATTTTGTTAGAGACGACAATCCCTTCGCGTGTTTTTTGACTGTTATTCATTCTGCAAGACTCCTAAGGGCCGTTAATATCCGTGCTCTTTCTTTCTTTTTTGCTCTTAGTAGGTGTGGCTTTTCTAGCTTTCTCGCCATACTAAGTTCTGATCTGAGCTCAAAGATTTCTGCGAGTAGTTCCTCGCTCCTTACATTCAACTCTTCTTTTGTCATTTCTTTAATGCTCATTACGCTCTCTCCAACCTTTTAACGAATCTGGTGCTTAAAGGGAGTTTCCCGGCTGCAATAGCCAAGGCTCTTTTAGCATCATCTTCAGAAACATTTCCTACTTCAAATAGAATGCGTCCTGGCTTGATCTGAGCGACCCAATGGTCTACGCCGCCTTTTCCTTTACCCATACGAACCTCTAAAGGTTTCTTTGTAACGGGTTTATGAGGAAAGATGCGAATCCAAACTTTTCCTTTTCTTGCAAAGTAGCGACTGATGGCTACACGACACGCTTCGATTTGCTTGTTTGTGATTCTTCCGCGGGCGAGAGCCTGCATTCCGAAATCACCAAATTCAACAAATTGACCACTGTTGGATAGACCTCTAAGTGAGCCTTTCTGTTGCTTTCTGTGTTTAACTCTTGTTGGTAACTGTTTAGCCATGGCTTAATTGTTATCTCCTCTATTAATCCACACTTTGATTCCAATGGTCCCATATGTGGTTTCCGCTCTTCCGTGTGCGTAGTCAATGTTCGCTCTGAGTGTGTGCAGTGGAATTCTTCCTTCCTTGTACCATTCAGTACGAGCAATTTCCGCACCACCGAGTCTTCCTGAGATGGCAATTTTTACGCCAGCTGCTCCAGCATCCATCGTGGCCTGGATCGCTTTTTTAAGAGCGCGTCTGAACGCGACTCTTCGCTCGATTTGCTTTGAGATTCCCTCAGCTACGAGTTTAGCGTCTAAGTCTGGTCTTTTGATCTCAACGACTTCGATCCAAACTTCTTTGCCAGTAATTTTTCTTAAGTCTCTTTTTAGCTGCTCGATCTCAGCACCTTTTTTTCCAATCACAAGACCGGGTCTTGCTGTGTGGATGGTAACTTCGATCTTTTCGCTCATGCGCTTGACTTCGATACGAGATGTTCCAACGCAGCATGGCTTCTTCATAAGAAAGTCGCGAATTTTTGCATCTTCGCCGATCAGTGTGCCAAATTCTTGCTTGTTAGCAAACCAATTGGAACGCCATTTTTTGCGGATGACAAGTCGAAATCCTTCTGGTGATGTCTTCTGTCCCATTCTAATTTTCCTCCGTTCCAACGACTACTGTGAAATGACTTTGTCTCTTTAGGATGGGCACTTTGCCACCGCGAGCTTTTGATTTCGCGCGTTTCCAAGATGGACCGTTGTCAACTCTTACTTCTTGAACTTTTAAATCGCCTCTACGGCATGCATGTAGGCTTTCAGCATTTGCAACAGCTGAGTGAAGCGTCTTATAGAGGTGACGTCCACCTTTTGTGTTGTTGAACTGTAGCTCACTAAGAGCAGCCTCAGCCATCATCCCACGAATAACCTGTGCAATTGGTCTTGCTTTCTTGGGGCTTATTCGAACGTATTTCGTTATTGCTTTTGCACTCGGCATTTCTTATTCCTTACGTTTTCTTGACTGGATGGCCTTTAAACAATCTCGTTGGTGAAAACTCACCTAGACGATGTCCAACCATATTTTCGGTAATAAAGACTGGAATGAACTTACGTCCATTATGAACTTCGATTGTATGCCCAACCATTTCAGGGAGGATCATAGATCGTCGCGACCATGTTCTGAAAGCTTTTTTCTTTCCAGATTTTTCCATTTCTTCTAGTTTTTTGAGGATACTTTTTTCTACAAAAGGACCTTTACGTAGAGATCTACTCATTATTTCTTCCTCCGATCTTTCACGATCAGCTTCTTCGATTTCTTTTTAGATCGAGTTCTTAATCCTTTGGTCTGCATTCCCCATGGTGTTCTAGGAATGTAACCATTGTGACGCCCTTCTCCACCACCGTGTGGGTGATCAACTGGGTTCATAGCTGTTCCGCGAACTGTTGGGCGAATCCCTTTCCAGCGATTTCTACCAGCTTTTGCCTCTACTCTTTGACCGTGCTCTGAGTTAGAGACGACGCCAAATGTAGCTCGGCAATCTTCGTGGATCATTCTGACTTCGCCTGATGGCATCTTTAAAGTGACATAACCGCTACTTTTAGCCAGAAGTTGTGCTGATAGGCCTGCAGATCTTACGAGCTTTGCTCCGCGACCTGGATTCATTTCGATGTTGTGAATCGTTGACCCAAGCGGCATCTTTTTAAGTGCCATTGAACATCCAGGTTTAAAGTTTGCTTTATCGCCGGACTGAACCTTGTCTCCTGCTTTCAACCCTTCAGGAGCGATGATATAGCTTTTCACGCCGTCTGGGTAATGCAGTAGAGCAATAAATGCTGAGCGATTTGGATCGTATTGAATTGAATCAACTTTTGCTTCCATATCATCTTTCGTTCTTTTGAAGTCGATAATGCGGTAAAATCTTTTGTGTCCTCCACCTTTGTGACGGCATGTGATGCGTCCATGGTGGTTACGTCCATTTGTGCGCTTTTTGCTTACAAGGAGTGATTTTTCCGGCTTAATAGTGGCTCTTTTCCCTTTAACGCGCGTCAACTGCGCATTTGATGGTAGAACGAGTTTTCTTAAAGATGGAGTTGTTGGTTTAAATTTCTTGACCATTTGCTTATACCCCCTCGTCGATGTTATCGCCAGCTTCTAGAGTTACAACGGCTTTTTTAAATCCGCTCTTGTAACCTTGCTTTCCACGAACGCGTCGTTTCTTGCGCTTGACATTGAGAGTATTTACTTTTTTGACCTTGATGCTCTTTGCTTGATAGATTTCTTCAAGAGCTTTTGCGATTTCAATTTTATTCGCATCGCGGTCGACCAAAAAGACATATTTCGGTGATTGGCATTTAGCCAGACATTTATTTGATACTGCGTCTTTCAACCCTTCTAGAACAGTTGATTTTTCAGTAACATATCTTGATTTTACAATTTGATAGGGGCTCTTTTTCACTTTTTGCCTCCTAGAACTGTTTGAAACTCATCGAAAACTGAGTCAATCACAATCATGTGTTGGTTATTCATAATGTCGTATCCATTCAGGCTTGATGGAGGAATGAAGTTACATCCTGGGATATTTCTGGCTGACTTAACTAGCATTTCGCTTTGCTCTTCGCCTACTTTACCAAGGAACAGTACTTTTTTACCTTCGATGTTCAATGCTTTAAGGAATGCTCCAACTGTCTTTGTCTTGGGTTCTTTAAAAGAACCAAGCTTTAGAAGCTTAAGGTCTCCAGACTTCATTTTTTCAGCGATTAAGTGTCTGATGAGTCTTTGCTTTTCTTTTCTGTTGATGCGCACATGTTGATCGAATTTTGGTTTCGGCCCGTGTACTGCAGCACCACCTTTATATTGAGAAACGGAGAGACTACCTTGACGGGCTCTTCCTGTTCCTTTTTGAGGGTGAGGCTTCTTTGTTGAGTGATTAATTTCGCTGCGCCCCTTGCTATTCGCGCTCCATTGGCGTTTGTTAGCGAGCAATGCTGTCACATAGTCTTTTGCCATTTGGGGATTAACTTCTGAGTCATATAGCTTGATATCTACTTTGACTTCTTCAAGTTCCTTCCCATGAATGTCGTATTTCTTTAGTCCGGTCACGGTTTACTTTCCTTCTTTTTTGAGTGCTTTTCGGAGACTCACTAGTCCATTTTTTCCACCAGGTACCGATCCTCTTACGAGAACAACCTGTTTTTCTACATCAATCTTGATGATTTCTAAGCCTTCAGTTGTGACTTTTTTGTTACCCATTTGACCAGGCATTTTGTGTCCTTGTAGCGTACGACCTGGAGTAGAGCGCATTCCGGTTGACCCGGCATGTCTATGAAATCCAGATCCGTGCGCTGCTGGACCACCAGAGAAGTTGTGCCTTTTCATCACACCTTGGAAACCCTTTCCTTTAGATTGGGCTGTGGCGTCTAAAAACTTGACGCCTTCAAAGTATTCAACACCCACTTCTTGTCCAACTTCAAATTCGTCGAGGCAATCAGCTTCTTGTAGATGCTTTCTTGGCTCAACTTTTGATTTGGCGTAGTGGCCAACTAATGGCTTTGTCACATTGCGTTTTTTTGAATCTGCGACCTTATCAAAACCCATCTGATAGGCTTCGTAGCCGTCATTTTCAACGGTTTTCTTTTGAACCACAACGTTTGGCTCGATTGAGATTACTGTGCAAGGGATTAAGAATCCATGTTCATCGAATATACGGGTCATGCCTTGCTTTCGACCCATTAACTTCATTGACTTTTGTCGCATAAAAGAAAACCTTTATCATTGTTGATAGCAAATAGCATAGCAAACTGCACGTTTTGCCACAATCAAAATTTAGCAACCATCCCGTCTTATTTTTTTCTAAGCTTGGTTTGTGTATTCAGAGCCAAGAACGGCCTTGCATACTAATGCTAGAATATTGCCCCATTATACTAATGGTCCCAAGAATTAATTGTAACCATGGATCGGGACTAACGGCTGCTAAACGTCCCACCAAAGAAATAGTTGACCGTACAAACACAGCAGTTTTTCTAAAAATGTCAATATAATGCTGTAAGGCAAGTCGATTTTCAAAGGGGCTTTCTGAAGGAAAATTGCTTACTAAATTTACCAGACTTCTAAGGGATGAAATAATCAAGGACAGATTGATAGCATTTCTTAGAAGACCCTTAGTTGAAGCTGCAAGAACAACAAAAAATTGACTGCCCCATAAAACGGTCTTTGAAAGTGAGAACACAAACGAATTTAGCGTTGATAATTGAGGGGAATTGTAAAGTTTTATTGATTTTGGCAAGAGCTTCACTAAGTGCCCATAGCCTAAAACATGAGACATCGCGTTTTTAACGCCCTGATCATCCCCTGTCAATAATTTTGCATAGCACCCACCTGTGTGAAGTGTTCTAACAAGAAGGGTTTCTTCATGCGCACAAAGATGATTTCCAAAGTTAATGTAGGCTACCATCAAGCTACCAATTCTTTACTAAAGCAATTAAGGCTAACAGAACCGGAATGAGATAAAAAATAGTGATGATGAAGGCTTCACGACGAAGCGGAGGGCTCGGGGCGAACCCTTTGGAATAGCGTTTCAAATTCACTGTATAAATGACTCCCAACATAAGAGAAAACATAAGGTATTCCCCAACCAATCATTGGTACTGGCGACCCTGTAAAATACGCCCCAATTTTTAGGACTGAGTAAGCTATCATACAGATATTTGAAAAGGAGGCAAGGTAAGTGAGGTCCTCGTACTCTGACTCCTCAAGTCGGCGGTCAGTTGTATCTAGATAACCGTGCACGTACATACCAAGAGTAAGCCCATGAGCAATTGGAACGAGGATGGGATAAGCTAAAAGGGTCCACTCTAAGGTGTGAGCAACACTTGATATAAATGCTAAAACGGGGTAACGGCGTCGAACATCGGTCAAATTACGCGTTTGCTCTGCGCCGTTAACATATTTATTATAAATTGCCCGAAGGCTTATGCATGAACATAAACCCCAACTTCCCGCCATACCTGTTTGCATAAAACGTGAAGCATCAGCTGGGATTGCGCTCATTATAAATCCTAGACCGCAGCCAATTCGTGCTCAAAGGTGAAGCTTGCAAATCGCGCAGTAAGCGCTGCGGCACTTGTTAGAAGTACGGCTTCTTTATTTAACACCTGACCAAAAACGGAGGCTGCGATCTTAAAGCAATTACAGACAACAGTGAAAAAGCGCATTGTCGCCTCTGTCACTGCATGCGAAATTCGCATCCATTGGCTGTCATCTACAGGTGCTTCAGTCACACGAGCATGTAGATTCCAAAGCTCATCGACTCCTTTCATAAAGTTAGTTGAAATCGATGCAACTTGCGCGGTAATTTTTATTTCATTCATGAAGCTAGACATCGTGTCAGATACGGTACCAATCCATTTAGCTGACTTGGAAAGCTTTTCGACGGCTGCACTAAAAGTTTGTGGAGAAGGCGCATTCCAAAAAGCGATCAACTTAGGGAGGACTTTAGCAGTATGTTCCCATCCTACGACATGACCTAGAGCATCTTCCGCGCCCCCATCATCATACCCGTGTAGTTTTGCGTAACTTCCAGCGACAAGAAGTGACTTTGCAACAGTCATCTGCTCATTCGCCATTAAGTCTCTTGAATATGTTAAGAAATCTACCATATTATTATATCTCCTTACCCCTCCTTGCGGGGGCTTAATTAGTTTTGATGAACGTGATAACTATACATGAGTGAACCCCAAAGAGCGGTTAGTAAACTCTGAATAGCTACTGGGTCTGTTCCACCACTTAGGAAGTAACCTGACAGGGCAATTCTTGTACCGTCGACCACGAAGTTCGCATTTGAACGTGTTGTTCCTGTTTCATCATTAGCATCTGCTGCTGGGCGTGAATGATAGTTGTTAAACATATTATTTGCAGCATGAGTGATTTGCCCAACATTAGCCACTGTATCAAATGTTTTAGCCCAGTCACCGATTTGAACAATTTTTGTTTGAACAAAGAACTGGATCGCCATGAAGGTCTGGTGAGCTAAATTCCCCACTTCTGCTGCAAGATTTCTCGCGTTTTCAAACGTCATTTCACCTAATAATGTGAACATACGATCTTTAACAACAAAAGCAGTGCTTGTTGCGTCCATAGCCCAAAACACGTCTGTAGCTACAGGTAAAATATTTTCTCGCCCAGTTGCGATCTGGTGCCAACCACCTAGGTTGCCTAGACCAAATGCGACTAAGCCATGTTCGCCATTTTGACCACCAACTAATCTACGCACCTCTGATTGCTCTGCTAACGGTATAGTCATACTATCTCCTTGATGAAAATAAGTAGCGAAGATTAAATTAAGATTTCGTTAAAGTAAAGGGATTTCCCAAAATATATGCAGAAGCGTCCATCTGCTTCTTTCCTTCGGGCTGTAACTTGAGGATTTGAAGGCTGTTTACACCACATCCAATGATAAAACCTGTCTTATCAAAAGCAACTAACTCGCCTGGGGTAGAATCGGCATCTACTACTTTGGTTTCTAAGACTTTAAAGCGCTTTCCTCGATAGATGCAATAGGCTCCTGGACGAGGATTTAGACCCCGCACTAGGTTGTGTAGATCTGTGGCTGACTTCTCAAAGTCGAGCTCGCACATCTTAGTTGTAATTTTTTTTACAAAGGTGGCTTCTTGATGGTCTTGGGGAACTCGTTTGACAGTTCCATCGGCGATTGCATCAATGGCTTTTTTGACTGTTCCGCAAGCTAAGTCCATTAACGCTTCTGTCAACTCTCCACCTGTCATTGTGTCCGAAATAGGCAAAGATGCCATTTCCAGGATATCGCCAGCATCCATTTTTAAAACCATGTCAATGATGGTGATGCCTGTCACTTTTTCGCCATCGATAATGGCCTGCTGGATGGGGGCTGCCCCTCGTAGCTTTGGAAGGAGCGATGCGTGAATGTTGATACACCCTTTTTTAGGGATATCTAAGATATTTTGCTTGAGGATTTCACCGTAGGCCACAACAACGAAGAGGTCGGCGTTAAATTCTTTGAGTGTTTTTTCAAATTCGGGTGTGGAGGCTTTTTCTGGCTGCAAAACGGGACACTCGGCAACGGTCTTTAAGGCGGGGGGCTGAAGTTTTGAGGAACGGCCACGAGGTTTATCGGGTTTTGTGACGACAGCTGCAATCTCACACCCCTCTTTGACTAGATATTCGTAGATGTGCGCTGAAAATTGCGGGGTGCCAAAAAAGAGAATTCTCATTTTTCGAGCTGATCTTCGGTGTATTCGGTTTGATCATGAGCGATGCCATGCAGACAAATTAACCCTCGTTTGGAGGCTTTAGCAAAATCAATCCAATGACGAACTGCTTCGCTGTCCCCTAATTGACTTTCTAGCTGAGCGATGGCTTCGTGTAGGGGTAGGTTAGAGCGGTAGGTTAACTTAAAGGCTTTTGTAAGGTCGCGGCGAATATCTAGGGAAATTTTGTGTCGCTTAAGGCCGATGAGGTTTAACCCGCCCATTTTGTAGGGAATGCCACCTCCTAAGGTGAAAGGAGGGATGTCGTGTGGGACTCTTGAGAAGCCACCAACCATAGCATGGGTGCCGATACGAACGTGCTGGTGAACAGGAGTCATCCCGCCGATGCGCGCATAATCGCCAACTTCGACGTGACCTGAAAGCATCGCTGCGTTAGCCATTATGACGTTCTTCCCGAGTGTGCAGTGGTGCGCGATGTGACAATAAGCCATGATGTGGCAGTGGTCACCGATAGAAACGATTGACCCTTCTTCGCTTGATGAGTTGATCGTTACATATTCGCGAATATTGCAATGTTTACCAATTTTGACGTAGGTGGTTTCACCTTGAAATTTGAGATCTTGCGTTTGCGTTCCGATACTTGCACCGGGAAAGATCACAGTGTGATCTCCTATTTCTGTATTTCCATCGATGTAAGCATGAGATTTTAGGGTAACTCCATCGCCAATGGTAACGGTTTTCTTAACTGTGACAAACGCTTCTATGGTAACCCCTTGACCGATGATTGCTCCGTCTTCAACGCACGCCATGGGGTGAATAAATGTCTCTTTAAGTAGCATAGACTAACTAACTCCTCCTAAAACGAAGGCAATCTCAGCTTGCGCAACGAGTTTTCCATCAACCATGCCTTTTGCTTTGACTCTTCCGCCTTTTTGATTTAAGTGCGCTCCTTCAACGTGCAACATGAGCACATCTCCTGGAACAACGGGACGTCTGAATTTGGCATTATTGACTGTCAGGAGGAAAGCAATATTATCTCTAAATCCTTTTTCATGAATGAGTATACCACCCGCTTGTGCCATTGCCTCTAGGATAAGAACACCTGGCATAATGGGACTTTGGGGGAAATGACCCTGAAAAAACGGCTCATTTGAGGTGACGTTTTTTTGACCAACGATGCTGTTGTTTTCCAAGTCGATCTCTATAACTTTGTCTACGAGTAGAAATGGATAGCGGTGCGGTAAGATTTTTTTGATGTCGTTTATGTCGTACATGTTTGCTTTGTCTGGTTCCGTTTGATGTAATTCACAAGTTCTCTGGCAAGCGATGTGTTCGAAAAGTGGCCAGAGCGGATGGCTATCACGTGGGCTAGAATTGACTGTCCAACAAGCGATAGGTCGCCGATTAGATCAAGGATCTTATGCCTTGCCATCTCGTCGGGATATCTTACGCCATCGGGGTTTAATACGGCATCATTTTTAATCAAGACGGCGTTCTCTAAGTTTCCACCTTTGATGCTCCCCTTTTCGATTAAGGGAACGATCTCTTCGTAAAGAGAGAACGTTCGTGCTGGCGCGATTTCTTCTTTAAAGACTTCGTCGTTGATTGCGGCTGAGTAAAATTGTGACTTTAAGAGTTCTGAATTGGGGTAGCTCAGTGTATAGCTAATGCGAAACTCTTCTGAGGGAAGTGCGACTAAATGGACGTCGCCTTTCGACCAAAAAATTGGATCGTGAAGACGATATACTTCTTTAGTGGAATCCAAGACGGCGGAGCCAGCATCTTCGATGATTTGCACAAATTCTTGGGCGCTTCCGTCCATGCTCGGGATTTCCGGGCCATCAATTTCTATGATCACGTTGTCGAGCTCAAAGGCTTTTAAGGCAGCCAAAATATGCTCTACTGTCTGAACCGAACACTTGTCGTTGCCCAAAATGGTGCAACGGGGCGTGCCGATGACGTTTTCGACGAGCGCAGGCAACCGTGGGTTTCCGGCTAGGTCGGCCCGAAGAAATTGAATTCCCGTCCCCTCTGGGGCGGGATGTAGTGTAACTCGCGAACGAACCCCGGTAAAGAGTCCTATACCAGAGAGTGACACACTTTTCTCAATGGTTCGCTGCTTTTCTCTCGATGACGAGAGTTCATGCGCATCTAGCATGTGCACTTCCAGTGGGTCTCTCAGTTCGTCCAACTCTGCTGTAAAAACTGGCTCCATCACCTCATATTCTTTGGTGGATGAGTCCAACGTGCAAGTTGGTATTTCTTATTTCGTAGAATTATTCCTAGGTTAGAATAATTGATCAAGCACAAAATGGAAAAAGCGATCATAAATGCGTCTCCAAAGTGGGAAAATGGGGGGCGATAGGTATAGAGGGGAAGGTCGATTACAAGGGCGCCGCGATCCCACTCAATATTTTGGAAAAAATGTCTCGATCGGCCTAGCGAATCAACGGCTGTTGTGACTCCTGTGTTGCATGAGCGTACAAGCGGCACTCCATTTTCAATCGCGCGCATCCTCGCTTGTGCAAAATGCTTTCTTGGGAGTGACGAATTTGGGTACCACACATCATTTGTTAAATTAACGAAAAGGCGCCCCCCAAGTTCCCTCCCTTTATGCATGATATGAGAAAGCATCTCTTCATAACAAATCGATGGCGCCAAGTGATATTTTGAGGAAAAAAGCTTCGGGCCTTGACCTGGCTTTAAGAACCCTCCAACGCCATATCTTTCTGTGATGGGACGAAGCCATTCCAAGGGCAGAATTTCTGCCATTGGCATAAGGACTTGTTTTTCATACCGGCTAAACAAAAGCGTCTTGGGCTCAAAATGGAATGCAGCATTGTAATCTCCATCAACAAATCCTGCGACCACCTCTGCATTAAATTCGTCGGCTAAAGCTTTGGCAAAAAAGGCATTGGATACGTAATAACTCCCATCAACTTCATGTGCATACGGCTCTTTGAGTAACTCTTTTGATGGAATCTTCCGGAAAACGGCATGCCAAATTTTGCATACCTGGTCATAAGCAAAAACTTTACGGTGGGCGCCATAAGGGACGGTAACTTCTGGCAAAACGATCAAATCTACCTTTGCATGAGGTTTTAAATACATCATGATTGCTGCCCACTGCTCGTAGGGAGACACAAATGATCCAATGGGCCCAACTGGACGCTTTTGCTCAGCACGTAGCCCTGTTTGTATAAGTGCAACGCGCGCATTGCCTCCTCTCTCCATTCCTTTTTCAACGACCAAAGTATTTACAACGCCGTAGAGATAGGGGAAAAAAGCTAAACCAACCAAAAGTCCAAAGTGGCGCCTTCCATAACAAATTAGATTGGTAAACATGAAATAAAAACTTAGTCCTAGGACACCGATCACCGAGGCGAGCTGTGCACTGGCACTATTTCTACCAAAGAGCAGGCCCAGTTCATTCAAACTAAAACCACAACCTACCTTGCTCTGAAGGATATACTCCATGAGCGTCCAATAACCCGCTAGTGCCAAAGCGCCCTTTACTGACTTTTTCGGGCTCAAGGGCATGAGCGCAAAAGGAAGTGCTGTCAGAACCAAGATAAGGAGATAGACAAAGAAAATATAGACGCCGTGGTAGTCAAAACGGAGCAACCACTCATGCTCAAGCCCCTGTACAGTGGCAAAGAATGCAAAACTTGCGAGGCGTTTACGTGGCAATTTGTCTATACCAATCCAAAACAGCGCTAAACCAAACACAGCAGCTAGGGGATAGAGTGACTTAATGGACATTAACGCAAGCGCGAGAACAACGTAGATCAAAGATCCTCCCGGACCTTAAACGAGGGCATTGCCATCACCTGTCGTCGTTGTCGCATTGTTCCTCGCCCAAAGGAAAAAAGCGCTAACAGTCCCCCAAAAATAGCTAAGTGCTGCAAAAAGAGCATGAGCTCTTGATCTCGTTGCGCCCCATCTAGTAGCCAAAAAGGATGCGTTAACATGAGCTCGGGGAAATTGGTCAAAATGAGAAAGAACAACCCAATCCGCATGCGCCAACCAAAGAGAACTAACACGCCGCCAAGTAGCTGTAAAAAGATGGATACGCCAAGCAAAATAGGGGCATGCCCCATTAAAAAACGCATCGCGTTACTTGCCCAAGCAGTCCCATCTAAATAGGCTTGCCAATCAACAAGCGTCATGGTTATTTCATGCTCATAGCTTTGCCAATCAAAGATTTGACTCAAACTCGAGATGACGAAGAAAAGCGAGATACATACCCGTGCAATGAAACCGATCATACCAAACAATTCGTAAATGTTTTATAAACATAGCATGAAGGCATTTAGGAAACACCATTTACTTCAAATTCTTGCTAAATACGATGAAACCGCTCTCCCAGCCGACTTATTATTAAGGAATTATTTCAAAATAAATAAGGCAATTGGGGCGAATGATCGACGTGTCATATCGGAAAAAATCTACCATCTGATCAGAAACCGAGCCATTTTAGATTATCATTTAAAAAAACCTTTAACCTGGGAAAAGCGTCTTGATCTCAACCTCGACCTTTCCCAAGTCGTCAAAGACAAAGCCATTCCCCCACATATCCGCGCCAATCTCCCAAAGGCCCTTTTTGAAGCACTTACGAAATCGTATGGCGAAGACAAAGCCCTTCACATCGCTCAGATCTTAAACGAACAAGCACCAACAACCGGCCGCATTAACCCTGCCAAAACAACGCGCGATAAGGTCTTAAAACGGATCGAAGGATCAACCCCCTGCCCGCAATCTCCCTATGGATTCTACCTTCCTGGCCGCGTCAACCTCTTTGCCCTTCCAGAATTTAAAGAAGGCCTTTTCGAAATCCAAGACGAGGCAAGCCAACTCATTGCAGACTTAGTCGATGCAAAACCTGGAGACCATGTGCTTGACTACTGCGCTGGCGCTGGTGGAAAAAGCCTTGCCTTTGCCCATAAACTCGAAGGTAAAGGGCAAATCTACATCCATGACATCCGCGAACGCGTTCTCTTAGAAGCTAAAAAACGCTTTAAACGCGCCGGCATTCAAAACGCGCAAACCTGGAATGACCCGAAACGACTGATGGATTGGGTGCTTGTCGATGCCCCTTGCTCAGGTACGGGAACACTGCGACGCAACCCCGATCTTAAGTGGAAATTCTCCAACCAAATGGTCGAAGAATTGGTCCAAAAACAACGTGAAATTTTTGATGAGGCGCTTAAAACAACAAAACAATACATCGTCTACGCTACCTGTTCGATCTTAGAAGAGGAAAACGAAGCACAAGTCGCCTACTTTCTCGAAAAGCACGGCTTAACCCTTGTTCACCCCCCCTTCAAAACCCTCCCCATTTCTGGTGGTATGGACGGTTTTTTCGGCGCGATTTTTTCTCTTTAATACGTCTTATTTACGCCTCCCCTTTCCTCCTTTTTTCTTGTGCCCTCCTCCAGCTCTTCGGGAACCTCCGCCTCCGCCTCCGCCCCCTCCGGCAGTTGGTTTGGATACAGCGCCTGCTTTCACACGCACTTCCTTTACCGTGATAGGGGGGCGTGTCTCCTCAAACCCTTCAGTTATTAGAAGGGTTGGATCAAACGCAAAAGGCGTTTCTGCCAAAGCTATAGCAAGCCTTTCCGCGACTTGCTCAGGGGTTTTCAATGATAACTCTAAAAAATTGCAGGTCACCCCTGCAAACGTTTCAGGAGAGAGTCCGGACAAATCAACACCCGCATTTTGAGACGCAAACGCCTTAAATACAGGACCGAGGAGGTTGATGTCAGCTAAGTTCAGAAAGTAAGCGCTGGGGTTTCCCTCTTCTGCTGAAAACAGAGGCTCTAGGTTAGCGAGGAAGGTTTGAAACGCGTGTAAATACGCTATCCAATAACAATCCCGCTCACGGGGATTTTCAACACTGATAAAAAACAGCGTCATTGGATAGAGTCCGTTAAAGACAAAATTGTAATAAGCCTTTTGGGCTGGCCCTATTCCCATACGGATTTGAGGCGATTCAACATAAACTCTTACAAGTGCTGCAAACGATTCTAGCGATAGAGGTCCTTCGCCTGTTAAGAGCTCAATGAGCCGTCTTGGTGTGATCATCAAATAGCGCAGTGTGTGTAGTTCAAACTCGGAGAATGTGTAGTTACCAGCACCAATTTTTTCAACGATCCTATCTATAATATCTCTTGTTAGACCTGGGTTAAGGTTGACTGAGGGAAGAAAACGCATGGGATGAGCATCGTAGGTTGCAGTGAGGAATGTGTCTGGAGGGACATCTGTTTGAGCCCAAAAGACCATTTCCCAAGGGAGCCCACCTTTCGCCTGTACCGTACTCATTTTGACAAGAGGCAGACCGTCAGCTACAAGAGCCGCACGGGATCCAGCTCGCTCGGCGTCTTCTGCCATTCCTAAATACTCAGAACGTGGAAGTTGGCGGAATAGATGTTCCGGATAATCCCGATACATAGCCGAAAATCCCGCAAAGTAAATTTCCCCACAATATTTATCAACGACAGCACCACAAGGAATGGCGTCTGTTGTCTTTAGGACACGTCCCGCATGGTCTACTCGATCAACAGCAAGAGATGGTCTTGCGCCGCCCTCCCATACTTCAACTGCACCTCTCAACCCCTCAGGTTCATCAAGACAAGAGTCCCCTGGCCTGACATACCACCAAAATTTGAGCATCTCTTCAGGATCGACATGATTACACTCTAGTAGAGGCCATCCGTAAGGTCCAACGGATGCTGTTTTTTCTGACACAAGAGCGAGTAGATCATCTGCTGTTCCACCGAGGTGATTGAGCCTCGTAGCGACGGCGGGATCAAGCGATTTGAAAAACTCTAAAGCCTCTCGATTCCCAGCTAGTGCGGCATAGTGCGCGGGGGTATTGAACCATACATCTCTTTCTCGGAGTTTTTTAACGCCACTTGCACTTCCAAAGAAGTCCCGAATCTCATCCATTGATTGCATTGCGACATAGTGAGAACGCAAAATGGTTCCTCTTCTCCCGGGCTCCAAGCAAACAGGTGTGACGCCAAGCAGTTCTTTGACTTCAATTCTTTGAACGGATGGATCAACTACGCTTGCTCCAACAAACTTACTTATACCTTCTTGTGATGCTCCTCTAAAATGAACGACTGCTGCCATGACTTTTTCACCATATTTTTTTGAGTTAAAAGCAAGTATTCTACATGAAAATTGCCATTTTTGCTACACTGTTTTGTATGAAGAAATTACTTGCATCTCTTATGATCTCCGCCTCTCTTTTCGGCGAATCTGTCGTAGCTAATAACCGCCCGTTGGCTGTAGCCAATAACCGCTTGATTTCTGTGATGGATGTTCAAAAAAAAATGGACCTTTTCCTCTTTGAACACGATGTAACCGTCAATTCCGAAAGAGAGCGCTATCAGTTCTACATGGGCAACTGGCGCTACACGCTCGATCAGATGATCGACGCTGAATACATGATGCTCAGAGCCGAAAAACGTGAAATGGTGGTCGGTGAAGGAGATATCCGCGAGGAAATGATGTCGCGCTATGGTCCAAATATTTTAGCAACCCTAGAAAAGCTCGATATCTCATACGACGAAGCATGGGATATGCTCAAAAAAGATCTTTCTGTGCAACGCGTGCTTTGGCAAGGCGTTCAAGCAAAAGTGATGCAAAAAGTGACTCCGCAGGCGATAAAACACGCCTACTACGCCTATCTCCTCTCCCACCCACCAAAAGAAGAGTGGGAATACCAATTTGTAACCCTTCGCGGCGATACGAAGGATGCCCTTGAAACGGTTGGAGAAACAGCGCTTTCCCTACTTTCTTCTGCAAAAGCAACACTTGATGACTTACCAACAACACTTACCGATACCACCTGCTCCATCAGTGTTTCAAAACCGATGACTGTCGATGTCAAAGACATGTCAGAAAAACACAAAACGATTCTTTCTGCCCTAAAAGAGGGCGAGTACAGCACCCCTATCTCCGAAGTCTCAAGAGCTTCAGGTGAACCTGTCACCCGTGTTTTTAAACTCAACAAAATTGCCAAAGAATCAGCGCCTGTCTTTAACGATATGCATGACAAACTGAAAAGCTCGATGCTGCAACAACAAGCGGACGAAGAAAATAAGGTTTATTCAAAAAAAATGCGCGAAGAGTTTGGATTTATTGAGACGCCCATTCCTGAGAACTTCCAGCCTTTCTCTGTGATCGATGTATAAACTCAGCGAAGTCTCTCAGCAAACGGTTTGCCCCATCAAGGCGCTGTCGCAAAACTTTTTGATTGATCTCAACGTGATCAAGAAAACGATTGATACGCTTGGAGACATTGAAGGAAAACGGGTCCTTGAAATAGGCCCAGGCCTTGGCGCTCTCTCTGAGGAAATCATCAAACGGGGCGGCATCCTTACCGCCATCGAAAAAGACGCGCGCTTAATCCCTTTCCTGAAAGAGGAGCTTCCCACAGCCACCATTATTGAAGGCGATGCGATGGAAGTTGACCTCCCTGAAATTGACCTGATTATCTCAAACCTTCCCTACCAACTCACCTCCCCTTTCCTCGGACGCCTTTTACCTTTAAACTTACCGATGACACTCTTCATGCAAGAAGAAGTGGCTAGACGCGTTGTCGGAAAACAGGGGACCAAAGACTACAGCGCACTGACCTTATTTGCTAACTACTACGCCTGTCCAAGCTTTGCCTTTACCATTTCTCCAAAATGCTTCTACCCAAGACCGAAAATTGACTCCGCCATCGTCACCTTCATCCCCAAAAATAAAAAGCCCTTCCCGGCCTTCCACACAGCTGTACGACAAGCCTTCAATCACAGGCGCAAAATGCTGCGCCATTCTTTTTCAGAAACTCTTCTTACTTCTCTTGGGATTGATCCGACAGCGCGTCCTGAAAATATTTCTTTAGAAGCTTTCTTAGAACTTGGAGAATCGCTCCAAAAAGAAACAGAGCAACAATCACCTTAACGTAGGGCCACTTGGACTGCTTTTCAAGCGTCTTTTCGGCAACAATAGGAACCGAATCAATCGCAAGCCCGTCAACTGTTGACACACGCAAATACCCAATCACTTCCCCGGCTTTTGAAAAAGCATTATCCCGATCAACCCACTCAACCGCCCCTTTAATCTCCACTTCCTCGGAAGGGTAGAAACTGTAATGACAATCGCGAAGTAGACGACACGGCACAATTTTTTTCTTCACCTGCTTTTTTAATATCATGTCATCTGCTCGATAAAGCACACGCTCTTTCTTCTCTTCCTTAAACGCCTCATCAAAAAGGGCAATCGCATCTTCATTTCGCTCTTTTGAACTCGGCCCTTTCATCAACACCACAATCAGGGTGCGTCCCTGATCCTTTGCGATTGCCACCAAATTGCACTGCGCTTTGGACGTATACCCCGTCTTCATTCCTAACGCTTTCGTATAATAATAAGGTGAATCCTCCCTTAAAAGAACGTTTTTTGGGCGCATTTCTTTTTCATCTTGCTTATTCGTCTTGGGTCGAGTGTGCTGAGTTAACGAACAAAATTTTATCCCACGTCTATCGCGAAAGGTCTCTCTTGCAATCAACGCCATATCTCTAGCCGTTGAATAGTGCTCTGGATGATGTAACCCGTGTGGATTGTGAAATTTAGTATTCGTACAACCAAGCTCCCTTAAAGCCAAATTCAGTTCATTCATAAACTGACTAACAGATCCTGAAGCGTGGTACGCCAACAAGTTCGACGCATCATTTCCCGAACAATACATCATCCCATAAATGACATGCTTAAGCTTTAAGATCTCCCCTTTCTTAATCCCATACGACGTCCCATCAGACTCGAGCAAATAAGGAGCAATCTGATAGCCACGTTTAGCCTTTTGCTTCTCCGACATCATCGTTAATAAATGAGGGGGACACATCACCTCCCGCTCCAAATTCACAATCTTCTTTAACGCCAACCCAAGCGTTGCCACCTTTGTAATCGATGCGGGGAAAAGCTGCTTATCCGCATTTTTTTCAAACAAGATCGCGCCATTATCTGCATTGATTAAGACCGCCGCTTCACTTGTAACCCTGACATTCAAAGGCTTTGCAGCAAGAGGAAAAAAAAGCAACACCATCAAAATCAAATACATAGACTCCTTTGTAGCAAAAAAAGCAAAAAAAAGGGAGTGCTAAATATCTCGAATCGATTATGGGTTAGAATATGACAAGCCCCTTAGAGCTAGACACAGCTTTCGAGACTTTCATTTCTAATCTGCCGAGTTTTGTCCCTGAAGGGGTCATAGAAGTCGACCTTACACTTCTTGAAGAAGCCGGCCTGTTAAACTACGAAGAGTTTGAAGAACAAACGACTGAAGAGTCGCTTCCTCACTACTTTCATGTGATTGAAACAAGTGAAAAAGTGACGCTTTTCAACCATCAGTTTGCGATCTGGATTGTTCCTCAACTTGCGGAAGACCTTCCGATGACACTTGTTCTCATCTCGCTTGTCACCGAAGACAAGCCTCACCTTGAACTCGCTTTTTCCACCGAAGGTGTTTACAACACGCCTAAACTTGTCCTCAAGCTGATCCGTCATTTCCTATCAGAAGTGATCGACAACGAAGAGGCAATCTCCTCAATCAATTCCTAGCAAGCATCAGAAATTCCCTGATTTTGAATTGTGTCGGCGCGAAGCAGCCGAGCCGCAGGGGCGTTTAGACCGCGCAGAATCGCTGTCGCAGACGTGAAGCTGTGTTCGAAACACAGCGAGCAAGCGAGCACGCGATCATTAAAGTGGAGGTCTCGATAATGGATGTATCTGCGTGGCTATAAACGCCCCTAAGAAAGTTTTTTGGAGAAGCTGAGGACATTGTAGGGCTCCTGGCGTGTGTAAGAAACATCATCCACAAGCTTTTTCATGAAAAACAGCCCCAGCCCACCAACTTCGCGCTCTTCAAGGGAGGCGTCTACGTTGGGATGCTGGCGTTCTTCAAGCGGATTGAATGGCGATCCCTTATCTTTGACGGTGAGGGTGATGCCTTGAGGATCAACGGTGCAATCAAGATGTAGTGTGGGTGAACCTGAGTGGTAGATGACGTTAACCAGTACTTCTTCAAGCGCGAGTTCTGCTTTGTGTACGGCGCTGTCTTGGCTTTGAACCTTTGATCGAAAATAGCTCATCATGGCATCAAGTTCGCAAAGGACTGCTTTGAATTCCATGAGACTGGGTTATAGCGCACTCGCAATTTTTCGCGCTAGTAATGTATGTAAAGGGATATTTGAGCTGGCTCGTGCTCCCTCGACGCTATCAAGCTGTCCTAGAGAGAAGTTAAGGCTTGAAAGGCGTCGTCGCACAGCTGCTTCGTTGTCGGCATCGGGGTCGATAAAGTCGTAGTTAACGCGCGCTGTCACTTCGCTTGGCCCTAAAATGGTCTTTCCTGTTGAGAGTTGAATGAGTGAAACCGACAAGGTCATGACTTTTTCTTCTTCGTTTGTAACAAGGCGGTTATACTCGGTTGACCCTTCTTCATCGTATTGGAAGCCAGATTTGTAGATATTGTCTCCAACTATGGCGACTTTGAGGCGATAGTTGGCGTCTTTATTTTGGAGTTGGTATTTGCCGCTTAGGGCGACTTCCCGAACGATCGCATCGGTTAGGTCGCCGTCCAGGTCGCCTGTAACGTAGGGAACTTCCAAAGTGCTGGTTTCTCTTCCGTCCAGGTGATAGCCGCACGCTAGAAGTAAGGGCAAGGCAAGAAGGTAGAAAAGCCGCTTCATGTGGAGACTTTAGCAAGCCGCTTTTGCGACTCGATGGCGGCATTTGTTTCAGGGAATCTTGCGATTACTGAATCGTAGTAGAGTTTTGCAGCGCCTTTTTTCTTCCGGCGTTCGTAAAATCGGCCGGTATCAAGCAGGTCTGATGCAAGTGTTTCTTTCATCTCCAAAAAGACTTTCTCCCCTTCTGCCAGTTTTGGGTGTGTAGGGAAGCTCTTTCTGAATCGCTCTAGATTATTTTCTGCTAAGGCGATGAGGTCTTGGTCGATGAATTCAACTTTAAGTCTTTCTAAGTAAACTTCGTTAATGCAAACAAAGCTTTTTGCGGCGTTCTCGTGTTTCGGGTAGCGGCGTGTAAGGGTTTGATAGGCTTCTACGGCTTCTTTATAAAGGTGGAGATCTGTGAGGAGCTGTCCTTTGATTAATAGGGCTTCAGCAGCCATTTCGGTGCGCGGTTTTGAGCTGACGATTTCATCGAGAATTTGGATGCCGTCCATTTTTGCTGGGGCAAGTTTAGGAAGCAGGCGCATGCCTTCGACACGCTTTCTATGGCCTCGTGCATACGCTTTGGCGATTTCAAATTTGTACTCCATGATCTCATCAAAGCGTTTGTCGGCGCCTTCAAATTCTAGGTAGCTGTTGAAATGTTCGTTTGCTAGATCATACTCGCCACGGCCAAAGTATGAGTGGCCTAGCATGTAATGGAGGTGCATGCGATACGGATTATTCGGTGCAAGTTCCATGATGGCGCGGGTATGTTGACGTACTTTCCACCAGTTGTGGTGGTCAAAGGCGGTAAGCGCTTTTTCATAGCGATCGTGTATGGTTAGGATGTCGTTATTTCCCGCAAACAATGTGCCTACGCACAAAAATGTTAGTATTACCCTCTTCATTTTACCTCCTCGATAGCGTATGACTGAACGAAAGCCATTTGTTTCAATTCATTTTCTAGTTCATCCCCCATTTTCACTCCCCAGTCGCTTCCAATTTCCACGGCGCCGATAGAATTTTCCTCTGCTTTAAAGTGGATTTTGATCCGGTCTGTACCGGGATACTTCGCAAACAGCTCTTTGAGTTTCAATAAATTTGTAAAACGCACGCTGTTTGCGTCAACACTTAGCGATAGGTCCATAAATGTTTGGTCCACCTTTTTTTGTTTGATGGCGCGTTCTTTTTTACCATCAGATTCGGCGAGCTTAAACGCGGCGTTAGCAGCTTTGATTTCTTCTTTACCAAAGGCTGTTAAATCAGAAATATACCTAGGTGAGAGTTTAATATCATCACCATCTTTTTCGATTTGTACCACGGCAAATAACAGGTTGTTCTCGTCTAAGAGTTCTAGGTACTGGTCGTAGAGAGAGGGCCAGACGGGAAGCTCAAAGCGCTCTAACCCGTCACTGATGGTTAAAACAGCAAATTTGCGTCCTCCTTTTGAGGTGAAACGCACTTTAATTTCTTCGACGATAAAGGCTAAGCGTGCGGCGTTTCCATGCTCGAGTTCTCGGATGTTAGAAAGGGGTGTGCAATTTAATTCGGTGATGATCGCTTCGTAGTCGTCCATAGGATGACCGGTGATATAAAAGCCGAGCAGTTCTTTTTCTTTAGCTAAGAGAAGTTGTTTCGAGGGTTCTTCCGTGACATGAGGCGGCTTGTCAAATTGTGCGCTTGTATCCTCGGCAAAAAAGTCCATGATGCCGACTTTTTTTTCTTTTTGCTCTCGCTGAGCTGTTTCAAACATGGGGTCAACACTCATTTTTAGCTCTGAGCGGGTCCAACCAAACGTGTCAAAACACCCTGCATCAATCAGTGACTCGATGACTTTCTTACCAACTTTGGTGGTGTCAATGCGCGAGGTGAAGTCAAAGAGGGAGAGATAGGGTTTGTCGCGCAGGTGGACGATCGTTTCTACAACGCCTCGTCCTACGCCTTTTATCCCGGAAAGGGCAAAGCGTATGCCTTGCTTTGTGGCGACAAATTCAACGCCTGACTCGTTAATATCTGGTGGAAGAATTTCAATCCCCATGCTTTGGGATTCACGGATGTGTTTGGCTACTTTGGTCAAATCGTCCATGTCGCACGTTAAGAGCGAGGCCATCCACTCACCTGGATAATTGGCTTTAAGGTACGCTGTAACGTAGCTTAAAAATCCGTAAGCGGCGGCATGGGATTTGTTAAATCCGTACGAGGCGAATTTCTCGATCTTATCAAAGACGCGCATGGAAAGGGCTTCGTCAATGCCGTTTGCAACACTTCCTGTCTTAAATTTCTCGCGTTGCTTAGCCATTTCTTCTTTATCTTTCTTACCCATGGCGCGACGAAGCACGTCACCTTCACCGAGCGAGTAGCCGGCTAAGTGTTGCGCAATTTGCATGACTTGCTCTTGGTAAACCATGATGCCGTAAGTTTCCTCGATGATCTCTTTCATGCGAGGATGGTCGACTTCAATTTTTTCGCGCCCGTGTTTCCGATTGATAAACGACGGGATCATCTCCATCGGGCCTGGCCTGTAGAGGGCGCCGACAGCGATGATTTCCTCAAACTTGTCAATGTGGAGTTGTCGCGCTAGGTCTTGCATGCCGCCTGATTCGAGCTGGAAGATGCCAAGCGTCTTTCCGTGGTTTAAGAGTTCGAAGGTTTTTTGATCCTCAAGCGGCAGGTTCACCCAGTCGATGTGAACACCGCGGTATTTCTCAATAGCTTCGCACGCTTTTTGGATTGATGTAAGCGTTTTAAGTCCGAGGAAGTCGATCTTGAGCATTCCTACGGCTTCAACGGGTTTCATCGAGTATTGCGTTGTGGCTATTTCAGCGTCTTTAGCAACGCAAACGGGAATATGCTCGGTTAAGGGGTCCCCTGAGATGATCAGTCCTGCAGCATGCACACCTGAATTGCGAATGGATCCTTCCACTTGCCGCGCAAAATCAAGCAGCATCTTGGTTTCAGGGTCGGAATTGTAGGCGCTTAGAAGGTCAGGGTCGACCTCAAGGGCTTTATCAAGCGTAATACCAAGGTCATCTGGGACGAGTTTGGCGATGCCATTGACCTTCGCCAAAGGAACGTTCATGACGCGGCCCACGTCTTTGATGGCCATCTTCGCTTTCATGGTGCCGAAGGTGATAATTTGCGCGACCTTATCGTGCCCATATTTTTTAAGCGTGTATTCGATCACCTCTTGGCGGCGATCCATGCAGATGTCGACGTCGATATCAGGATAAGATAGGCGCTCGGGGTTAATGAATCTTTCAAAGAACAGATTAAAGCGAAGGGGTTCAATATCCGTAATACCAATTAGATAGAGAATGATTGATCCAGCTCCCGATCCACGTCCTGGTCCAACGGGGATTCCCTGCCCTTTGGCCCAAGCGATAAAATCGTGCACGATGAGGAGATAGTCACACATCCCCTTCGTAATGATGATCTCAAGCTCTCCTGCTAAGCGGTCTTTGACAACCTGCATCGGATCGCTTTCTGGGTACTTCTCTTGGACTTTGGCAAGGCGCTCTTCGTTGTAGCGATAAGGGATGCCCTCTTCGCACAGTTGTCTAAGATAATCTGCTGATTTTTGTTCGCGTTCTTCTGGAGCATACTCACCTGGAGGCTCAAATACAGGATAGTGACGCGCTTTAAAATCGAACTTAAAGTTGCATTTTTCCGCGATCTCTAAGCTTTTGTCCGAAACACCCGGGAAGAGCGCTAACATCTCTTCTCCAGATTTAAAGTAGTGCTCGCGCGATGCCATGACCTTGCGCTTGGGATTAGGTACTTTTGCCTTGGGGTTGCCAAAGCTATCGCGCTCCCAAATCTCACACGGCTCACCTGACTGCACGTTCATCAAAATTTCGTGCGCCTTCCAATCGTCGGGATTAAGATAGTGCACATCGTTAGTGATTACAGCGGGAAGCCCTGTTTTAATCAGCGCTTCATTGATCTCTTTTTGCTTGGTGATGACTTCTTCATAGCGCTGATAAAGCCACGATTCGCGTGTGAATTCCGAGGTGTCGAGCATCGTATGATCTAAAAGCTCAACATATAAATCTTCTCTAAAAAGCGGTTTTAACCACTCAAGGTCATCAACAAGCCTTGTGATACAAACCAATCCCTCGCTGTGCTTTTCTAAAAGCGCGCGATCGATGCGAGGGAAGTAGTAAAATCCTTCCAAATAAGCTTTGGAGGAGAGTTTACAAAGATTTTTGTAGCCTTTAGCATCTTTTGCAAGAAGCACAAGAGGGTAACCATTCTTCTTACCAGGGATCCGTTTTTTGACATCCATGCCTTCAGGTGCAAGCATGAGTTCAATGCCAATAATCGGCTTAACTCCCTCAGCCGTGCAGGCTTTGAAAAAATCAACCGCACCAAAGAGATTGCCAAAATCGGTGATTGCTAAAGCGGGCATATTGAGTTCTTTCGCGCGCTTTGCTAAAGCGCCAACCTGAATAGTCGAATCGAGAATGGAGAATTGCGTGTGCGTGTGTAGAGAGACCCAGGTCATGGTTTGGCGTACTTTGGATGGTTACGGGCTGACCATAATGGAAGTAAGAGTAATACTGCAATCACTGCGCATCCACATATGGTGTAGAAAAATGCCTGCCATCCGAAGTTCTCAGCAACTCTGCCGAGAGGCCCACCAGCTGCAGCGACACCTACATAGGCGACCCAGCCGATAAATCCTGTTGCAGTTCCAGCCGCTTTCTTATGAGAAAGCTCTGCAGCTGCCATTCCGATCAACATCTGTGGTCCAAAGACGAAGAAGCCACCGGAGAACATGAGTGCACTCATCGCAAGGGTCATGCCATTTCCAAGGTGCCAAAGACCAATAAGAGAAAAGAACACCCCAACGGAAAAAATCACATTGATTGGGCCACGTCTTCCTCTGAAAACAGTATCAGACGCCCAACCGGCAACTAGGCTGCCGATAAAGCCCCCTATCTCAAACCAAAAGACCCCTGATCCCGCAGCAAGTAGGGAGAACCCTTTTGCCTGATGCAAGAAGAGATATGCCCAATCATTCAGAGCTGTTCGCAAAATGTAGACGAAGAAATAAGCAATTGCAAGCATCCAAATGTAGCGGTTTTTCAAGACATACTTGAAAAGAATTTCCTTGGTCGAAGGTTTCGCTTCTTCATCGTGCTTATACTCTTCCTCAACTTCTTCGCCGCGCCATTTCTCAACATCGGGGAGCCCCATAGAGCGAGGAGTATCACGTAGGCAAAGGATCACAAAAATCCCCATGACAATACAGATGACACCCGGGACATAGAGAGCACTTCGCCATCCATAATGAGCGAGCAAAAATGCCGCTAAAAGAGGAATTAACGCCCCACCCAGATTGTGTGAAGTATTCCAAACACCCCACCATCGGCCCCGCTCAGATTGCGAGTACCAATGCGTTAAAAGTTTTGCACAAGGAGGCCATCCCCACCCTTGGAACCAGCCATTGAGGCCCCAGAATATGGCAAAAAATATCATGGAAGAGGACATGCCAAAAAAGATATTTAAAAGCCCTGTAGCCATGAGGCCAAAGCCCATGAAATACCGCGGATTGGACTTGTCTGCGACAACACCGCTGATAAATTTGGATAAACCGTAAGAAATAGCCAGAATAGATGCTAAATCACCGAGCTGCCCTTTATCAAACCCAAGCTGAATCAGCGCCGGCATGGCAAAAGTAAAGCTCTTACGTGTGAAATAGTAAAACGCATACCCAACATACATCCCAATCAGGATGCGAAATCTCCAATACTTATACTGCTTATTGATCACAGCAGGATTTGTAATTTCTTCTTTGGGCGGGGCGGGCTTCAAATAGCCTAGTAAACTCAACGGGTCCAACCTTTAATTTTTAGTGATACAGGGTACAAATCAAAGCCCCTTGTGTCAACAATTCCTTGAACATAATACTCGAGCTAAAGCATTAAAGTAAACCATGGATAAAGACGATCCCTTCCTACGCCCCATCAGACCTATTGACCGAAATGAACAGGGTAGAAATATCTATATTCCCCCTATGGATGAGGACAAGAAAGTCACTGAAGATCAACAACATATAAAAGCCCCCCTTGGCAAAGAAAAACAAGGCCTTTTTACCTGGGCAGCGTTCATCGGAAGTATCAAATCATTCATTTCGAAAGTTTCTTTTCGGGCTGACTCACAAACTTCCCAAGCAGCGGTTATTTCAAGAGATCCTTTAACAACCTACCTCATTGAGTTCAAAGAATTGCTTAACCTTCTTCGAGACTGTGACCACTCAGAAGACATTCCCTTTTCTCAAAAATTGTCCCATAACTGGCATCATATTCTCGAGGAATCACAAAGAGTCAAACTTGGGAAAAGCGAAAGTTCCGTGGATAACGAGCGCCTAGAAATGCTTGTCACGGAGATCCAGTTCTACCCGCCAAACGAAGAGCACAACCTCGGTTACTACCTGCTCGAATACGCGGGTGAAGACTGGTATCCCTTCCCTTACATGGAACTGATCCGCCGCATTCACAAAGATTACATTGACGCCCCAAACTCATCGCTTCTAAACACCTGGCTTGAGCAGTTAAAGCTCTTAACTTCCTAAGCCGTTTCTTCACCTTGAAGTGTGGAGATGTCTTCTTCGAGATTGGCGATGTCTCTCGGTGATTTGCTCTCCTGAAAATGTGCGTAGTCTTCCTTGAACTTTTGGATGTGAGACTTGCCTAGGCGCTGAGCTGACTCGAGTATCACCTCGTGTGCTTCGCTCATTGCCTTGACGTACTGATCTTTCTGTTGCTTGAACGTAGAGGTTTTATACCCATCAAGCGACTCTTTAAAGACGCGTACCCCTCCGCGAAAATTGGCTTCACTACTATAATTTCCTTGACTTGGACCACTGACTCCAGACAAACTAACCTCATAAATAACTAATGTACCTTAATTCTATGCTATACTTTGATCGCCTAAAATTTAGCAAATGGTTGCTTCTCATTCTCTGTTCTTCTCTCCTTGCCAAGGGTGGGAGTGAACCGTCACCTGCAGAGGTACACGCGCAGCTTGTCCAAGCGCAAAGTGATCTTGAGATTGCGAAAAAGATGTTCAACCCCTACTACGCTGGACCTCTTTTTGCGATGGCACCAAACAATGTGCCAAAAGGGATGCGGGTGATTCAGCCCTACTTTTTTGTGACAAGTAATTATGGCGTGTATACTGAAAGTCGCCGGATGCAATCCCAGCCAAATGAAAAACAGCTTCAGTTCCTTAACCTAGAACAGCTTGGATTAACTCATTGGCTAGATTTCACTCTTTTGAATCCCTCTTTCGCTTCTTGGCAAAGTGGGGAGTTTGGTGCGGGTTTTGGTGATGTTTCGCTGCAGTTGGGCTTTCAGCTTTGCACCGAAACGCCGTCTAGGCCGGTCATTCGTTTTGTGGTTGGTGAGTCGTTTCCTGCGGGGCGCTACAACCATCTCTCTCCTAGCAAACCCGGTCTGATGGCTACAGGTTCTGGTTCGTATGAGACGCAACTTGTGATTGCAATGGGAAAGATTTTCTGGGCGAATAAGTTACATCCCCTTAGTACAAGGTGGACAGCAAGCTACCTCATCCCGTCCAAAGTCTATGTGAAGCAGATCAACGCCTACGGTGGTGGCACAGGGACGAAAGGAAAGGTGAATCCCGGTCAGCAGCTTTCGATTGATATTGGCACAGAGCTTAGCATCACTCAGCACTGGGTGTTTGCTAACGATGTTGTGTACACCTACAACGGATCCACCTCGTTTAAGGGTGATCCAGGCCTAGCCCCATCTGGCGCTGCAGCAACGGTTGGTGGCCCCTCCAACGATTCGCTTATGCTTGCTCCTGCGATCGAATACAACCCCAACGACATGTCAGGCCTGATTATGGGTGGGTATTTTACGGTCACTGGGCGTAACTCTGCAGCTAGCCTGCAGCTTGTCATCTCCTACTACGCGGCGTTCTAATAAGACTACTCTGCATCAAACTCAAAGGGAAGGCCATACTCTTCATGTAAAGCCCTTAACCACTGATGATACTCCTCTCGGCTCGTTTCATCTAGCCGCTCAGTATATAAACGGTACATGTCACAACCGATCATGCGAATATCTGCTGAAAACGATTCTATATAGCCGCACAGATGTACTACAAAACGCACAGATTCCCTAATATGAGAAAAATGGCTGAGAGTTGGATCGTTTTCTAAGCTACTTGGGTTCCGTACATCTGTTAGTATTTTGCTCAAAGCATCAAACGCCTCTAAACTAAGATTCTCTTTTAAGTTTGCTAAGGCAGCGTGTGCCTCCGGCGTTGCACTAGCGTTTAATCTTAAACCGCCGAGCTTCTCCCAGATTGTTGCTGCTTGGAGCTCCACTTGTGTCGTATAGCGATTCATTGCTTGCTCTATACGATACATCTCATCCAGGCCGACTTGTATAAAAAAATATTCCTCGCCCATCTCCTCTTCGTACGTAAGATCAGGTGTATTTTCTCGAAAATATTGATTCTCAAGGTAAAGCCATTGTTTGACAGCCCATGTACGAAGTGAACTTGAACCCTTAAATGCCACGCTCTCAATCGACCGAGTTACTCCAAAACGCGCTTCCACTGGTGTAGACTTCCCTGTTTTCTGAAACAGAGGCCGCAGTAGACGAATGACGTCAAAGTCCATGGGCAAAGGATCTGCTTCTGTTACTGCTTTAAGCGCTAATAGATAAGCCTTTGCTACGTGCCAGTCTGGGGAATTTTTTATCTTATCTGGAAAGCGCTCTAGATGGGCAGTCATCAAATCGTAATGCTCTTCTACAACAGCTGCATCAAGAAAAGAGATACTCGCAATGAACAATCCAAGTCCAGCTTCAAATTGCCCCCGATCGAGAAGTTGTTCCATAAAACGCTTATAACAATTAAACCAATCAATAGGATTAGTTGTATCTTCTGGTGGTTCTAGAAAAGCCACCTCAGGGGTTGAAAGAAGTAAAAAGAATTCGCGGAGTTTAATACGTTCTAAAAGTTCTTTATTGAGCCCCCCATTTTTTGTGAGATAGTCCATACAAAGCGCATTTTTTTCCATCTCACTTTGCAAATATTGCTGATTGCACTGATACATATCACCAAAGTGTGAATTAGCTCTCTTTAGTTTTATACCCCACGAATTATCTCCCCCATAGTAAGGATAGATCTTAGCCCATTTCTCGCGCTTTGTTTTCACTTTCGGGGGGTGCAATACTTTTTGAGGACAAAGCTGCGCCTCTTTTGCGGCTTTCATCCAAGCAGTCGTTCTTTGCTTCCATGGATGCATGCTAAGCAAAAGTTTTTGTGCAACTTCATTAACTCGATTTTCTAGACTGTCATCTCTTGCTGTGGCTTTGAAAAACGTGTAAAACTCGGTGTATTTTTCAAAATCTTCTGTTTGAAGAAGAAGCTCTAAGGCTCGTGAGACTTTACTATCAAAGAGATCTAGTTTCCCATCAGTTAGGGCCTCTAGGGCTTCACAACGGTGTGCCTCAGCGCTCTCTTTTTGCTGTCTTACACCTGTCAAACTCTCACATGCAGTGCGAACTCTTTTATAATCAGCAGGTTCTGCCATTTAACCCTCTCCCTTTCAAATATCTTTTATATTAAAGATCAAGAATGCAATAACATTCCCACTTTCAACAATTGATATTGTAAAAGAAAAAAGTTTAAAATAACACCATAATTAGTTAATGAGAGATTTTTCCAAAGAGGCCATCCAGTCAATTGTTTCTTTTAACCCGTCATTCAAATTAATTGTATCGAATGTAGTTAGTAATTTTTTTAATTTATCCACCTTCAAGACTTTGGATTTGGCTCCTACGTATTTGCTCGTATCATACTCAATCTTCTCGAAGGGGTAACCTACGTGGTCGCAGATTGCTTTTGCAAAATCGCGAATAGAGTATTCTTCGCCGGCGCCTAAGTTGACGATGGTATTTTCTGTTAAGTCGTTCACCTCGAGGAGGTGGGAAACGAATTGGTCCACATGGACAATTTCGCGTTGCTGGTGCCCATCGCCCCAGAGTACCACCGGGTCGCCATGCTCTTTGCCACGCAAAATTTTGCGGATAAGATCGAAGATAAAGTGCATCTGCCGTCCATCGGTGTGGTAGTTTGGGCCATAAAGCGTCGATGGAATTGCGTAGAGATATTTCAAGCCATACTGTTTTGCTAGGGCCTTAAGACCGACAAGTAGCATTCTTTTGGTCATGCCGTAGGTGAAGAGCGATTCAATAGGCTGACCCTCTAGGTAGTTCTCTTCACTAAGCGGCAACTCACATGAATAGCCACAACTCGTGCCCATTGCAATGAGTTTGGCTTGGGGTTGATCTTTTTGCCAAAAATCGAGCACGTAGGTGTTGATTTTTTGGTTCATGAGCCATTGCTCACCGGGGTGCTTGAGGCAAAAATCTCCCGCTTGCGTCCAAGCCGCGAGGTGAAAGATCTGATCAAACTTGATGTCTGCAAACTGGGTTAAGCTATCAGGCTTTGTTAGATCACACTCTTTGGAAGAAAAAGTCGTGACGCTATGCCCATTCGCTTCGAGTTTTTTCACGAGGAAATGACCTAAAAAGCCCCTTCCACCAGTAACGAGAATCTTCATGGTGCCTCCACTAATTCTAAGCTTGGGTTGACAGGGAAGTAAAACTCGACGCCCTTCTCAATCAAGTGCTGGTTGTTTGCCAAGATTTCCTTTTTAAAATTCCACGCTAACACATAATAGACGTCGGGTGGGGGCATTTCATCCTCCATCTCAATCGGGATGTGCATCCCTGGGCTAAAGCACCCTTTGCGCAGCGTATTTTTTTCAACCAGGCAATCTAAATACTCGGTGCCAATCCCAAAATAATTGAGCATTGTATTTCCTTTGACGGGAGCTCCCATACCGTAAATCGTCTTGCCTTCAGCTTTCTTTTGCTTCAAGTAAGCTAAGTTATCCTCTCTCATCTGAGGCAACTTCGCTGCAAACGCCGCGTAGGTTTCAAAATCGTTAGAGTGCGCCGCCTCTTCCTCTGCAATCAGCGCTTTTAACCGCGCCGTTTGAGGTCGAGTTCCGACGTGAGAAGCAAAGCCCATGATTGAGCCTCCGTGAATCGGATCGATATGCGCATCAAATAGCTCTAAACCGTGACGCTTTAAGAGATGATTCAGTGTTTTGAACGTATAGAATAGAAGATGCTCGTGGTAAATCTGATCAAATGCCAAATTTTCCAAAATGCACTTCATGTACATCGCCTGAATGACAAAGACGCCATCGTCTTTTAGGAGAAACTTAATCCCCTCAGTCACCGAATGCAACTCCTCTAAGTGGAAGAAAACACCCGCGGCATTAACCACATCAAACGGCTCAAGGGTCTTTGCTAAGTCCAAGTTGAAATACTCACAAAGCGTATGAATCCCGTTTTCATTGGCAATTGGCGCGACTGCCGATGAGGCCTCCACACCAAGCACCTCATACCCCATCTCCTGATAGGGAATCAGCCCCGTGCCGTCATTCGATCCAATGTCAAGCACGCGTTTTTTCTTCTCATTTGCAAAAAACGTCTCATCAACCTCTTTAGCAATCCGCGTGAAGTGGACCTTCAGTGACTTAGTCACACCTGACAAATAGTTGTGATCAGAATTAACCACTTCTTTCTTAATCGTGTGGTCTAATTGAGCAGTGCAACACGCGTTGCAATACACAAGTCTTAAGGGGTAGAAAGGCTCATGCCCCACCTCTTCAGTCTTTAAAAAGTGGTTTCCTCTCGGCTGGTCACCAAAATCCATGACCTGTCGAAAATCTGTCCCATCACATACTCTACATTTCATAAGATGAGCCAATGTAGCAGAAATATTTATTAAGTGGAAAAAAAATCAAATGGGGCAAGACTTGTTGCCCCATTTTCTATTAAGACATCTATTGCTTCACGCCGTTTTCAAAAAGCACTTCCTCAAACGTCCCATCTTCTGAATAGGTGCGTTTAGGGCCATGCGCCGTGCCGTTAACAAACTGTTGAATAAGCTTTGGTTTACCATCAGCAAAGTACTTCACAAGCTTACCTTCACGCTTCCCATCCTTATAGGATTCCTCGCGCTCTAAGACACCTGATTCACTCCAATACTTGGACACACCTGAGAGCTTGTCACCCTCATATTTTTCAATACTGCAAACTTTTCCATCTTCATAAAAAGTCTTCTCTTCGCCAACCTTATTTCCTTTCTCATATTTGACTTCTTTGAAAACCTTTCCATTTGGGAAAAACTTCTGACTTAAGCCGTGTTGAATGTCATTCACAAAGTGAAGCGACTCCGCCACTTTTCCTTGAGTCCCATAACGTTTTGAAGCGCCATCTTTCAAACCACCTTTAAAGGTCGTAAGTGTCTTGCGAGCACCTGTGTTATCATATTCGATGTACTCACCATCTAAAACACCATTCTTAAAATGCGCATCAAACAACTGGACTTTTGCTCCATCTTTTTCCACAAAGACCTGATGTAGGCCATGTTTTTGACCTTGTTTAAAATGGAAAACAATCTGGTTTCCCGCCGCATCGGCGACAGAGTAGCGTCCATGCAACTTACCTTTTTCATAATTGCTCTCAGCAATCAGCTTCCCATTCTCGTCCCAATTCGACTGAAGACCGTGTAATTCTTCATGAGCATAAGTGGCAACAGACTGCATCTTACCATTCGTATAATAGCTCTTCTGCTTCCCATGCAGCTTACCCTCTGCATCATAATTATAGACGCGAGCTACCGTATTGTTCTCGAAATACTGAGTTAACTTACCAACAGGTAAACCCGCCTTAAAGCTCCGTGTAAACTGTAATGCACCATCTGGATAATAGCCATTCATGTCACCATCAAGCACACCATCTGCATAGAAAGACAAGAGAGCAAGCTTCCCATTTTCATAAAACTCCTCCTGACGACCTTCGCGCTTCCCATCCTCAAAACGGGTCACAAAATGCAATCGATCCTTGCTATAATAAGTCACATGCTCGCCAATCGCCTTGTCATCCGAAAAACTTCCAGAAGAAAGTAAATTCCCCTCAGCATCAAACGTTGAAAACGCGCCATTTTTCTTTCCATGATCATAATGCGAAACATGAACAAGAGTTCCTGATTCAACCCAATTCTGCTGCTTGCCGTTAAAAGCGTCCTTCACATAATTGTGCTCTACACTCTTTTGACCATTCTCAAACCATTCCTGGAAAGAGCCATGCTTTTTACCTTCTAAAAAGTGGCTGCAAACCTTTGGTTTGCCACTCTCATAGAATTGCCTTTGAACACCATCAAACTTCCCATCCTTATAATTACAATGAGTCTTTAACTGACCGTTTTCAAACCATTCTTTCGCCTCGCCTTCCATCACACCATGATTGCGCGTGTACTCAGCCTTAAGCTTTCCACTTTCAAACCATTCACGTATAGGCTTACTGACCTTCCCGCTTCTTCCATAATAAGCCTCATAGGCTTTCTTACCATTCTCGTGCTTGCGCCAATGCTTACCAACTGGTTCACCCTCTTTATAAGAGCCCTTACCAATCAGCTTTCCATCTTTTGAAAAATACTTTTCATCGCCAATAGCCTTTGCCTTCTTATACTCAACCTGATAAGCAGTCGTTCCATCCTTGTGGAATCTCTGATGCATACCATGAGCCTTTCCCTTCTTATAATGCTTCACTTCACGTAACACATGATCCTCATCATAAAGAGAGTAGCCAGCCATCTCCTTAGTCGAGTGCAAACGCCCTTTATTGAAATGACTTACAGCCTTCTCAACGCCCGATTCATAATACGCCTTTGAAATGCCTTCAGGCTTACCCTTTTCAGCCATCGTAACATTTGCCACCTGACCATTCGCGTGATAGGTCTTCCATTCACCCTCTAGCAAATTATTCTTAAACGTCGCCGTCTCTTTTTTGACACCATTTTCAAAATAAGTCACACTAGGACCTTCTTGAACACCATTATTGAAATATGTGACCTGAGCTAACTGCCCATTTGGGTAAAACTTTTGAAGAGGGCCTGTGATGACACCTTGATTGTAATGGGCAATCTGAACGACCGCACCATCATCATTACACATCACACTCGCGCCTTGAAAAACAATCTTCCCATCAGCCACCGCAATATCAGTTTCTTCTAAAGAAACGCCATCCATTCTCAAGCGCATTTGCTTAACAGGCTCGCCCTGGTCTAAGAACACAACCGTTTTTGGTTGGCCACCAACGTACTGCTCAATCACTTTAGAAACCCATTCAGGTTTTTTCGCTTTAAGCCCCACATCCACTTTTTTCGTCTCTCCAAAAAGAGAAACCACACCGAGAAGACAAAGACAGAGAAAATTTTTCATAAGGTCAAAATCCTGAAATATATTTTTTTAAAACTTGACCAACTTTACCGAAAACCTCTCACCTCGTCAAGAATTACCATTATAGGTCTCTCAATTTACAACTAACAGAAAACGCAGAGAAGAAAGAAATAATGCGGGGCGAAGCTGCCGCTTCGTTAGTTTGGTGCGAATTGCGTGCTCAGCAAGCTATGGTCGAGGCGACGGCTGTGCATAAAGCACCGCCTAGCCCCGAACGTGCCAAAATACGCCACTCACATCTTAAAAATGGAAGGTGAGCTCGCCGCCGACAACATGATCGCGATAGCCTTTGGCAAATTCCCCATTCGCATAAGCCTTGATAATGGCGGCACCATTGCAGAGGAAGAATGTCGCGCTGCCGCCGGGGGAGAACATAGAGCGGTCAGGCCAGTAGCCGTAAACGACAAAAGCATTATCAATACCAGCGAAGTTAGCCTTAAAGGTACGGCCTCCCCGTCTCACCTCTTTAACCCAAGCCAGTTTGAAGTCGCCAATAAACTGATTTTTTGGTGAAAGGTTGAAGCACTTAGCGAAGTTGATACCAAGCTCGTTTCTAAAGAGCTTAGGTGTTGTCTTGCGCACGGAAAGGTTTAGCACACCAGCGTTGTATTCTTCGAACTGATCTTCCGTTTGAACGATATAGTCAGCAGAATCAAACGGTCTAACTGTAAAGCCCTTCGAGTTGAAATTAAAGCCTAGGTCTAAGTGACTGAGTAACTGTCGCCCGTGGTGAGCACTTTTCGCAACGCGATCCATACCATGGTAGAGGATGCGACGCTTAGTTTTGTACTTGTTCCATGAAGTGATAAACGCAGTGTTTGCATATGCCACCTTACCGATAAGGGAGGCATAAACACCAACATAGCGACTATAGATGTCTGCAGTTCCTTGATCCTCTGACCAACTCATATCAGATGAGGTTCCAGCGCCCATCACACCGAAGTAGAAGAGCTCATCGTAGTTGACGTCAAGACCAAGCACTCCACCGCCTGTATTACTGTGGTAGCCAATCTCAGGATTGGTGCTCTTGATAAGGGATGGCTGCTTTAAGTAGGAGCTAAAGCCATCCGCCCAGATGTTGGCGATTGTCTTGCCAAACTTACATTCACTGCATCGTCTACAACCCGCCTCTGTGCAGTGTGCACGATCCATAAAATTTTGAACGCGCTGACCAATGGCATCACGGACGCGTACAGCATTGTTTTCCTGCACAATTGCAAGCCCTTTAAGCTGCTGTGGGCCAAGTTCATTGAACGCATCTTCTAGCTGTTGTTTTGGCATGAATAACAAAGCCGATGTAATCTCACTCCATCCTCCTATATTCTGAAGCTCAATTGTGTTAACAACTGATGCTACAGCTTTTGCATTGGTGCCATCAACTACTGATTGGAGGGAGCTTACGTCAAGACTAAGCACTAATCGATTACCACCTATAACGTTAAGATCTGGTGTAATTAGAGCCGAATCGGCAGTCACTGTTGCGAAGCTTCCAGAAATTGTTCCTGTTGTTTGAAGAATCGTAAAGATAGTTCCTTCAGGGTAAGTTCCTGAGCCAACAAGGATACTTAAAGTGGCGTCTGATTCGATCACAGCATTCCCTGTGACATTTACAAGGTCCGCTGCTGTTGGAGAAATTTCAATCTCTAGGGTTGAACCTGTCGCTTGAGTGTATGTTCCGACGACATTCAAGGTCCCGATACTGTTACCTGGTGCTGTTGTTCCGTTACAAGTCACATCACCTGTAATGGTTCCTGTACCACCAAGTGTTCCAGACGTTCCAACTGTTGTGACAGAGGTCGTTGACCCATTCACAGATAGTGTTCCAGCAGTCACCGTAGTCGTTCCAGTGTAAGTATTTGCACCAGAGATGCTAAGGTTACCAGCCCCTGTTTTAGTCATACTTCCCGCACCACTAAAGACCCCTGAAAGCGTTGATGTTCCAGAATTCACAGTGAGAGTTTCAGCACCGGCAAAAGAACCATCATTGGTTGCAGTCAAGCTTGGATCGATAATAAGTTGCGTTCCAGCCGCCATGGTAAGATCACCTGTTCCAAGACCTGCATTCGAAGCGAGGTTAATGACACCCGCATTTAGAACCGTTCCTCCAGAGTGAGCATTTGCCCCACTTAAGACGAGCGTTCCAGCCCCTTGCTTACGTAAGGTACCGGTTGTTGAAGCTGTTGCTCCCGATAAGGTTCCTGTTGCTCCTGTACCAACATTTACATCCCCCGTCCCACCGGCAGCAATAGACATCGCATTTGAAGAGCTAATCCCATCTGCAACTACCAACGTTGTGGCATCTGCAAACGTTAAGGTTCCTGTTCCAAGACCTGCATTGTTGTTAAGATTAATGGTCCCTGCAACAATACTTGTTCCCCCAGTGTGGGTATTTGTATTTGTAAGAGCTAGTGCGCCAGTTCCTGTTTTTGAGATTGAGCCCACATTAGCAATGATACCAGAGAGTGTTCCTGTTCCAGATCCAACATTTACTGTTGCCGTTGCAGTGGTTGTTACGGCGTTTGCTGCATTAATTCCATCAACAACATCAAGAGTGGTTCCGTCACCGATCACAACTGTTCCAGTACCAAGAGCTGTGTTGTGCTCGATAGACATAGTTCCCTGAAGAATCGTTGTTCCACCTGTGAAGGTATTCGCACCACTTACATCTAGCGTTGCTGAGCCAAACTTAGTTAAGTCACCTGCACCACTAATAACGCCACTTAAAGTCGCTGTTCCTGTACCAACTGTCACGGTCTGTGATCCCTGATTTAAGGTCACAGTATTCGAAGCACTTACAGTGTCATCCATGCTCAGTGTGGTTGAATTAGCCATTGTTAAGGCACCTGTTCCAAGACCTGTATTATGTGCGAGGTTTATCGTACCTGCCGAGAGAGTGGTACCGCCAGTATAGGTATTAGCCCCAGAAAGGGCAAGTGTATTAGCCCCTGTCTTTGCCAACACACCAGAACCACTTACAACGCCTGAGAGAGTTCCGGTCCCTGTTGTAACATTGACAGTTGATGTTCCATCAACGGCGATGTTGTTACTTGCACTGACAGCACTTGCTAGGGCAAGTGTCGTGCCATCTGACATTTCAACTTCACCAGAACCAAGCCCTGTGTTGTGGTTCAAATTGATTGTACCAGCAGAAAGAGTTGTCCCACCTGAATAAGTATTTGCACCTGATAAGGCAAGGGTATTTGCACCCGTTTTAGTCAAGCCTCCCGTGCTACTAATTACTCCTGAGAGTGTTGCTGTGCCTGTAGCTACATTGACCGTGCCAACACCTGCTAGTGTCGCTGCGTTACTAACACTTAAGGCATCCGCTAAGATAAGCGTTGTTGAGTCAGACATTGCCAGCGTTCCTGTGCCAAGCCCTGCACTATCTCCAAGTGAAATGGCACCTTCAGTAAGCGAGGTTCCACCAGAATAGATGTTAGTCCCATCAAGTGTACAGGTTCCACCACCTTGCTTAACTAATGCGCCTGACCCAGAAATTATCCCTGAGTAGTCTTGGTTGTTGCCATCTCCTAAAGTTAAAGTACCGGTACCTAGAGTGACATTACCGCCACTTGCGCCTCCACCAGAGAGACTTAAGATCGTATTTGCATTTCCATCAAGGTCAAGGGTTGCAACGGCATCTGCCATAGTGATTGAAGAACTTTCTGAGAAGGTATTTGCAGCACCGGATAAAAGAGTCCCGAGATTTACAGTTGTAACTCCGGAATAGGTGTTATTTCCTGAAAGTGTTAATACCCCGCTTCCGTTCTTAGTTATGCCGCCAGCTTCACTGATCACACCACTGTAATTCTGTGAGTTGGCATCACCAAGTGTCAATAACCCACCACCTAATGTAACGTTACCGCCACTGCCACCTCCGCCAGAGAGACTTAAGATCGTATTCGCATTTCCATCAAGATCAAGTGTTGCTACTGCATCTGCCATTACGACAGACGAACCTGAAGACAGGCTATTTTCTCCACTAGATGCCAGAGTTCCCAAATTTACCGTTGTGGTTCCTGTGTACGTGTTATTTCCAGCTAAAGTTAGTGTACCAGAACCATTCTTAGTAATGCCACCTGCTTCACTAATAGCACCACCAAAATTCTGACTATTTGAATCTCCGAGAGTGAGAAGCCCACCACCTAACGTAACGTTACCACCTGATCCACCACCGCCAGAAAGACTTAAGATCGTGTTGTTATTTCCATCAAGATCTAATGTCGCTGA
>JAJACH010000002.1:0-388231 GCA_022601645.1 Chlamydiia bacterium | reverse complement strand
ATTGACATTACTTGTCCCGACAACAGCGACGGCTTCACTAATATCTATTGTATCTGCAAGTGCGAGCGTTCCTCCAGTCACAAAGGTTACTGTTCCGGTTCCTAGTGCGTCATCATCTGCTGCAGTCAGTGTACCCGAGGTCAGTGTGGTTCCTCCAGAGTAGGTATTCGCTCCGGCAAAGGTTTGTGTGCCTCCGTCCATATTGACAGAACCTGTTCCTGATATCACACCAGAATACGATGTGCCACTCGCATTATCAATAGTCAGTGTGCCTGCACCGAGTGTGACGTTACCACCTGATCCACCACCGCCAGAAAGACTTAAGATCGTGTTGTTATTTCCATCAAGATCTAATGTCGCTGAAGCATCACTCATGATGACTGCTGAACTTGCAGACAAGCTATCCACATCTCCAGCTTGTAATGTTCCAAGTGTAACAGCTGTGGCTCCACTATAGGTATTACTTGTTCCACCTAAGATGAGCGTATTTGCACCGGTTTTTGTTAAATCACCTGTTCCCGTGATCGCACCAGAAAGGGTTGCACTTCCTGTTGCAACATTGACATTACTTGTCCCGACAACAGCGACGGCTTCACTAATATCTATTGTATCTGCAAGTGCGAGCGTTCCTCCAGTTACAAAGGTTACTGTTCCGGTTCCTAGTGCACTATTATGTGATGCAGTAAGCGTTCCTTCTGTAATTGTTGTTCCACCTGAATACTGGTTGTTTCCATCTAAGACCAGAGTTCCTGCACCTGTTTTATCCAAAGCTCCGGAAGTGGATGCTGCTACCCCATCCATCGTTAAGGTGTCTCCTAAATCTTCAACTTCAATCGTCAGTTCTCCACTATTCGCAATTAACCAAGTATTCGTCGGCGTAATAGTGCTACTTGTGAAAAGCGTTGTTCCGTCTGCAAAGGTCACGTTACCAGATCCCATCGCACCAGCATCAGATATAGACAAAGTTCCTGCATTAACATTGAGATTGCCACTAAACGTTCCGCTGTTATCATTAGTTAAGACTAAAATAGCACCACCGGTCTTCGTCATGGCTGCAGACCCTGAAATTGACCCGGAAATAGTGAGTCCCCCAGAAATAATGTTTACACCTAAGTCATCGGTTAAAGAGATAGGGCAAGAGACAATATTGGTGGCTCCTCCATTTGCATCTAATTGAGGACCTGTAGCACCGGTTGTGTCTTGGAAGCTCAAGGTGGAAGCTCCTCCGACAGTCCACGTGCCGCTCGATGCGTTAAAAAAAAGGCGATTGATTGTCAGGTTAGAATCCATTGTGATGGTAACAGCAGAACCAGAGGTGTCATTAATTGTCGCTGTATCATCACGATCATCAGGAACACCAGAATCTGCATCCCAGTTATTCACTGTATCCCAGGAGTTACCAGTACCTCCTCCATCCCAGACAAAATCAGTAGCACTTAGCATCACCGTGGAGGTGAGTAGTACGATTATAGATAATTTTTTTACCATCTTTAAACCTTAATTATAGCCTACATAACGAATGCAGACAGGAGGATACAACTCTACCTTAAACTTTTTAATACTACAGTATATATTTTTTTACTGCTTTTTTCTCCAGAGGATTCTCATTCTCTGACAGATAGACAAGAATTGGATCGCTTGGTAGACTCGAGGGGTGAAATACAAAATTCCTAAAGGCTTATTCGATATCCTTCCTGACTCGTCCGAAAAATGGCTCCACTTAGAGCGGGTGTGTCGCGACGTAGCATCCCGTTATGGGTTCCATGAGGTGAGGACGCCAATTTTTGAGAGGACTGAGCTTTTCACGCGCTGTGTTGGTGAGACATCCGATATTGTGTCGAAGGAAATGTACACGTTTGAGGACAAGGCCGGTCGCTCGATGAGTTTAAGACCAGAGGGTACGGCGCCTGTCATGCGTGCGTATTTAGAGGGCGGGATGGCTCACTCCCCCCACCAGAAGGTATTTTATATTGGCCCTTATTTTAGGTATGACCGCCCACAGGCGGGCCGTTTTCGTCAGTTCCACCAGTTTGGTGTTGAGTCCATTGGATCCAAGGATCCGGTAAGCGATTTTGAGACGATCGATCTTTTATACAATATATATAGTGAACTTGGTTTGACTGATTTGGTTTTACTCATCAATTCGATTGGGAATGAAGCCTCTAGGAAGGCTTATCGTGCTGCCTTGCAGGAGTTTTTGCGGCCGCATTATGACAAATTAGGTGAGGATAGTAAGGTTCGCTTTGAGAAGAATCCGTTGCGCATTTTGGATACGAAAGATGAGAAAGAGATAGAATTGATTAAGGATGCACCGTCGATTTTGGATTATTTGGATGGAGATTCACGGGCGCATTTTGACAAGGTGCTTGGGTATTTGGATCAGTTCGGGATTGGTTATCAGATAGATACGTCGCTTGTGCGCGGGCTTGATTATTATAATGAGACGGTTTTTGAGTTCACGTCGAGTGCGCTTGGTGCGCAAAGCACGATTGGAGCGGGTGGCCGTTATGATGGTTTGTTGGCGAGTTTCGGCGGCCCTGATTTACCGGGTGTTGGGTTTGCGACGGGGATGGAGAGAATTTTGCTTACGTTAGAGGCTCAAGGAGCGTTTATTCCGGGTCCACCTGGGCCTATGGTCTATTTTGTGCCGTTAGACCCTCAGAGCGCAGATTTCGCGATTGAATTATCGTTTGGCCTTAGGCGTCAAGGAGTGAGCACTGACGTCTTCTTGAAAGGAACGAAGGTGCAGAAGGGCATGCAGATGGCGGACAAGTTAGGCGCCAAGTTTGCGTGTGTCATTGGGGAGAATGAGCGCGGGTCGAAAAAGGGTGAGCTGAAACATTTAGAATCAAAACAAGGGACCTCGGTCAATTTAGACATATGCACGATCAAAGAACACATTCATGCGGCGAGTTAAGCGCGGCTAACGTTAAGCAAACAGTTATTCTTTCTGGCTGGGTAGATCGCAGGCGCGATCACGGTGGGTTAATTTTCATTGATTTACGGGATCGCTATGGGATCACTCAGTTGATCATTGATCCAGAGAAGCATGAGGATGGTCCCAAGCTCCGGTCTGAGTGGGTCATTTCGATTGAAGGGCGGGTGATTCCTCGCGCTGAAGGGATGGCTAATCCGAAGATGAAGACGGGCGAGATTGAGGTGGATGTCACCAAGTTATGTGTGCTCTCAAAGGCAAAGACGCCGCCGTTTTCGATTTGTGAGGACATTACGGAGGTGTCTGAGGACATCCGGTTGAAGTATCGCTATTTGGACATTCGCCGCGGTGATTTGCTCAGCAACTTGAAAACGCGCTCAGATGCGATGCAGGCGATTCGCTCTTCGTTGATTAAGCACAAGTTTTTAGAGATTACGACGCCGGTTTTAGGTCGGGCGACACCGGAAGGCGCGCGCGATTATTTGGTTCCCTCGCGCATTTACCCTGGCTCGTTTTATGCTTTGCCCCAGTCCCCACAGCTATATAAGCAGCTTTTAATGATGAGTGGCTGTGATCGCTACTTCCAGATTGCGACCTGTTTTCGCGATGAGGATTTGCGTGCAGATCGTCAACCTGAGTTTTCACAGGTGGATATTGAAATGTCGTTTGGCTCGTTCGATGAGCTTAAAAAGATTGTTGAGGGGATATTGACGGAGCTTTTTGGCAATTTTGAGTTTGCGCACATGACGCATGCAGAATGCATGGAGCATTATGGGACGGATAAACCTGATTTACGTTTTGAGATGCCGCTAATGCGTGTGACAGACATTGGAAAGCGGAGTGATTTTGCGGTCTTTAAAGAGGCGCCGGCGATTAAAGCGCTGAATGTAAAAGGCGGCGCTAAGCTATCTCGAAAGGACATTGAGAAGTACACGACGTTTGTGGGTGGCTTTGGTTTAAAGGGCCTTGCTTGGATGAAGTATGTCGATGGAGCGTTTGCTTCCTCGATTGTGAAGTTTTTCAATGGCGATTTACTTGGTGAACTAAAGCAGGAATGTGAGGTTGAAGAAGGCGATTTATTGCTGTTTGCAGCGGCGGAAGAGTCACTTGTCAATCAGGCGCTCGATCACTTGAGACGTAAGTTAGCGCGTGATTTAGAGATTATAGAAGATTCGTATAAATTTCTTTGGGTGACTGAGTTCCCGCTGCTTGAATGGGATGCGACAGACGGCCGCTATTACAGCATGCACCACCCGTTTACCTCTCCGAACCCCGAGGACATTCCTCTGCTTGTCACTGATCCTGGAAAAGTGCGCTCAAGTGGTTATGACATTGTTTTAAATGGCTTTGAGATTGGCGGTGGCTCGGTGAGAATTCACGACTTTGCCCTGCAGGAAAAGATTTTTGAAACACTCAAGCTCTCGATGGAAGAGGCTCGCGAAAAGTTCGGTTTCTTTATCGATGCGCTTAAGTATGGAACGCCCCCTCACCTTGGAATTGCTCTTGGATTGGACCGCTTGGTGATGCTGCTTTGCAAGACAGAGAACATTCGCGATGTGATCGCCTTCCCCAAGACGCAAAAAGCAAGCGATATGATGACAGAATGCCCAAACAGTGTGGAATCTCACCAGTTAGAAGAGTTGAAAATAAACACCATTACTAAGTAATATGATTGGCTAAAAGGAGAACCCTTTATGATTAAAAAATTCACTATTTTCTTTGTGGCAGCTTTTTCGCTCACTTGTTTTGCAAGTGAAAACGTTGCTCCAAAAGAAGAGGTCAAAGTTGAGAGCGATCTAAAAACGATTTCTCAGTCTTTTGGCCACCTCATTGTCAAAAACCTAGAAACAATTGGCTTCGAATTCGATATGCCAAGTGTTGTTCAGGGTCTCCAAGATGCGATTGCTGGAAAAGAGGCTCCTCTTGATGAGAACGCCTGCGTTCAAGCCATTTCTGCGATCCAGGAAAAAGGCTTTAACAAGCTTGCCGAAACGAATCTGGTAGAAGCAGAAACGTTTCTAGAGACGAACGCTAAAGCGAAAAGCGTTGTGAGCTTAGAAGACGGCAAAATCCAATACCGCGTTGAAAAAACAGGCACGGGCGAGATTGTTAAAGAGCACGACTCTCCAATGATTCGCTACACTGGTAAGTTCATGAGCGGCGAGGTTTTCGGCCAGTCTAAGGAAGAAGAGCTCATCTCACTTGACGAAACAATCCCCGGCTTTAGCAAGGGCATTGTTGGCATGAAAGAAGGCGAGACGCGCACTCTGTTCATCCACCCTGAATATGGCTACGGCGTAAGTGGCTACCTTCCCCCAAATGCTCTTTTGTCATTTGAGATCGAAGTTGTAAAAGCCAACGCACCGAAAGAGACAGATGAAAACCTAGCGAACATTGAAGAAGTTGCAACAGGAGATCTCGAGCAGCTTCAAGCCACGCGATGATCATTGTCTTGCATGAACCTCAAATTCCCCAGAACACGGGGGCAATTGTGCGAACGTGCAGTGTCACTGGAACGTCACTTGTCTTAGTCAGACCCCTTGCGTTTGAATTAACAGACAAGTGGCTTAAAAGAGCCGGTCTCGACTACTGGAAAAACGTAGACATCACCGAGATCGACTCTTTAGATCAGCATCTAGAAAGCAATCCCGACTTTTATCTATTCACGAGCAAGGCTGACAGACCCTACTCTGATGTGTCATACAAAGATACGACAAGCCTTGTTTTTGGCTCAGAGACAACCGGATTACCAGAGCATTATCTTGAGAAGTATAGGGATCGCTGTGTCACAATCCCCATGAAACGTGAAGGGCGCTGCCTCAATTTATCCAATGCTGCAAATATTGGCCTTTACGAAGGCCTGCGGCAAAATAATTTTACAGCGCTTGTTTAACAAATTCCGCTAAAGCTTCTTTATCTTTAAGTCCAACTGACCGCGCAACTTCCGTTCCGTCTTTGAAAAGAAGCAGAGTCGGAATAGACGTGACTTGGTGATTGCCAGCAGGCTTTGAATGTTGATCGATATCGAGTTTGCAAAAGGTGACGTTGTCCATCTCTTTTGAAAGCTCTTCAACAACGGGAGCGAGCATCCGACAAGGACCGCACCACTCTGCAAAAAAATCAACGAGTACAACCCCGTTTGCTACCTCCGCCTCAAAGTTCTCTTCTGTCAAGTGTTTGATTTTATCCATGGGCGCCACTATACTAAATAGGCATAAACTATGTCAATTGCGTATGTCGTTAACGGGGAGCTAAAAAGCCCCGACCTTATCAAGCCTCGTATCTTAAGCCACGATCGAATCATCGCGGTTGATGGCGGTTACAACCACTGCGTGGCTATGGGCATTACTCCCGAACTTGTGATCGGCGACTTAGATTCGTGCCAGCCTGAAAACCTACAGACAGATGTCTACCCGCGCGATAAAGACAAAACCGATTTACGCCTTGCTTTAGAAAAATACCCGGCAGATAAAATGACGCTGTTTTGTGCAACAGGAGGTCGCACAGATCATACACTTGTTCACATGTTACTTCTCAAGGAATACATTGGTCGCCTCTCTATTGATGGCGCTGAACAAATGTTTGTCATAGATCGCCCAACTAAAATCGAAGCAAAACCCGGCCAGAGCGTCTCATTAATCCCCCTCTTTCAGCCCGTTCGTTTGACAACTACAGGCCTAAAATGGAATGTGGAAAATCAAACACTCAACCAAAAATTCACGGGAATTTCAAATGTAGCGGTTTCTGATCATGTAGAAATTTTAGAAATTAATGGGGAACTACTTTATTACTGCGCTCTCTAATGAGCGAATTTATCTTCCATATAACGACCAACACCCAAAGCCACAGCTCCGAAAATAATTCCACACCACATCGCCGCTTTTGGGTTAAAATGGGAGAAGATATGTGTATTTGGTGCAATCACTCCCTTTAGACCTACTGCCATGCCAAAAAGCATCAAAGCAAGCCCTGCTACAACAAGCGCAGTCCCGATATGCTTAGGATTTGTCAGCCCACGAATAAGCTTTTGACCACAACTAGGTCTAAAAGACTTAACAGGTGTACGAGTTTGTGAAGCAATTGAAGTCATACAATCATTATATCATATAATAGTCATTAATTCAATAATCTCTATCTCACTTAGCGTTAGGCGCTTCCAGAATTCCCTCATAGACACGGAGACCAATCACTGACTGAGCCTCTTTCTTCTTCAAGGCAGCGAATTCCTCGAAATAGATCGGTTTTCCAATGGAGACATGGAGTTTCCCGAAGAGCTTAGGCCATTTTCGGTTCCTTGGCCACAACCTGTGCATTCCCTCGATACGAATGGGAATAATCGGCGCTTTTGTGCGCATCATCAAGAAGCTCGCCCCCGTTTGAAGCGGCTGGAGCTTCCCATCAGCTGAGCGCGCCCCTTCGGGAAATATCAGTACTTTCTTCCCATCTTTCACAAGGTTTGAAATGGTTCGCATCACATTGAGATTGTGCTTTGGATCAACCGGGTGAGAATTTAAGCGCTTGATAAATCGTCCAAACAATCCCTTAAAAAGAGAGGTCCGCGCAAGAAATTGGATTTCCTCAGGGCAAGAGATGGCAACAACAGGCGGATCAAAAAAAGAAACGTGGTTTGCTGCAATGATGGCACCGCCATCCACAAAGTTTTCGCGCCCTTGAACCTTAAGGCGATAGAAGATCTTAAAGAAGCACCAAGTCGAAAAAATCACAACTCGGTAGCAAAAGCGCATGCGCGAATTTAACCATGTGGGTTGCATTTCACTCTCTCTACCACTTTTTCTACCACTTGGTCAATGGTAAGATCGGTCGTATCGATTAAATGCGCATCTTCCGCTTGCTTAAGTGGGGCCACAGAGCGCGTTGTGTCGGCGCGATCTCGCTTCACCAAGTCAGATAAGACTTGCTCGAAGGAAACCCCTTTCAATTCATTAAAGCGACGTTTAGCCCGCTCCTCAGCAGAGGCTGTGAGAAAGATTTTCACTTCAGCCTCCGGAAAAACCACTGTCCCTAAATCGCGTCCTTCAAACACCACATCTTCGGTTTTGGAATACGCTTTTTGAAAGCGCATTAAATGCTCACGCACCTCAGGGATCGCCGAAAAGGTAGAAGAAAGCGTTGAGATAAAAGGCGTGAAAATAGCCTCACTTACATCTGTTTCTCCGACAAAGTAACGCCCCTCTTTCACAGCAAAGGGAATATCAAGAGCTGCTTGAATAGGATCGAGTTTTTCCCGATCGATATACCATGCAAGAGCGCGGTATAAAGCTCCGGTATTAAAATAGGTAAAGCCTAGGTTTTTTGCCACACGACTAGCAACAGTAGATTTGCCCGTACCCGATGGGCCATCGATGGTAACAATCATAATAGTGTGAAATAGAGTACAGGGGTTGTGAATAAAAGGGAATCAACCATATCCAAAATCCCACCAAGGCCGGGTAGACGATTACTATCTTTCACCCCTACTTGACGCTTTAATAGAGATTCTGCGAGATCGCCAACTTGCCCTAAAATTCCAAGAGCCAACCCAAGGTAAATGCTTTGCTGCAAAGTGATAAAATTGAAAAGCGAGAACAAAATGCTGACAACTAAAGCAGCCACAAGACCTGCCACAGCACCTTCAATTGTTTTTCCAGGACTGAGTTCAGGTGCGAGTTTGTGTTTTCCAAACCCCCTACCTGCGAAATAGGCAGCCATATCGGTTACCTTCGTGACAACCAAAAGATAAACAAGCCACATGCGACCAATATCAAGAATATCAAGCATCATGGAAAGAGGGATGGCGATATAAAGCACACCAAACAAAGAGGTCCCAATGTGCTGGAAAGCATTTTCCCTCGACTTGAAGTACATCAAAATAAGAATTAGCGCGCCCAAAGAAAACATTTCCTCCTGACGAGAGAGATAGAAAGCGAAAGCCACAAAGATGCTAAAAACAATCAAGTAAGGGCGAAATCTCAGCTTTAAAAGCGTTGCATACTCATAAACGGCAACTCCTATCAGAGCACCAATAATCGCAAAAATAAGCCCCTGAACATAGACATGCGCTGAGAAAAAGATAAGTACAGCAATGCATAAAATCGTAATCGATGCGACAAGGAGTCTTTTTGTAAGGTCATGAAAATTCAAATGCCAAACCGCCTTTTTCTCTTGGAGAATTCGTCTAAAGCGCTCGCAAACTCTTCGCAGGTATACTCGGGCCAAAGTGTTTTTGTACACACAAGCTCTGCATAAGACAGCTCCCACAAAAGGAAGTTGGAAAGACGAAGCTCTCCACCTGTGCGAATTAAAAGCTCTGGATCACTCCACTTGGATGTTGATAAACAAGCACTAAATTGCTCCTCAGTCAACGTCTGCCCTGGATATTGCTTTGCCGCTTTTGAAACCGCTTTTACTATATCATTGCGACTCCCATAATTGAGCGCAAGGACGAGCTCAATTTTTGTCCCATCTTTCGTCGCCTCAAGCGTCTCATCTATAGAGGCTTTCAACTTAGGCGAAAGCTTTTCCAAATCGCCTACAACAGATAGTTTGACCCCCTTTTCGATCATTGCATCTCTTTTTTTGACAAAAAGCAGCTCAAAAAGGCGCATAATTGCCTTCACTTCTGCAGGAGAGCGCTTCCAATTTTCCGTAGAAAAAGAGTAGGCAGTGATGACTTCAACCCCTTTTTTTGCCGCAAATTCAACAAGGTTTTCGAGAATTTCAGCGCCTTTTTCATGCCCAGTAATCAAGCGATGTTTTTTCTCCATCGCCCACCGACGATTTCCATCCATGATAATCGCCACATGCTTAGGTAAATCTTGAGACATGCAGTGAATCCTATCAAATTTGCGCATAAATTCATAGACATAAAGCACGTGGATCGATATTCTAGTGTCAAAAAAATTTGGAAATTTAATGGAAAAAAAACGCTGGCAATTTTGGTTAATCATCGGAGCACTCGTTCTGACAGTCTACAATATTCTTCCAACAATTTTTTACTACACAAAGCCGTTATCGAGCCCAGTTAGTGAAAAACGTGCTGAGGCGATTGCCCATCAGGCACTAGCTGAGGTTAACTCCCTTGAGAAGAAAGCTGAGAACTGGCTCCATTCCTATAATAAATTGCTCGGTGTAAAAGCAGAAAAAGTCAAAGCTGACGCTGAAAACCCCCAACTTATCCAGGTAAAATTCGCCAAAACTGAGGATGCAAAGCTATTTAAACGCTTTTTCCCAAGAGCTGGAGCCCTCATTCCATTCAAGCCAGCAGGACTCGCGTTAGCCCCCTTAGAAGAAACCCTTGATGAGACAGTCGTCACCATTTTCCGACAAATCCCCATCCGTTTTGACACTAAAAATGCGTCTAATTACTTCCAGTACACAGCAAAAAAAGACAAAAAAGGTGGCATAGCCCCCCTCTACAAGAAAGTCGTGCTTGATCGTTTTATGCAGCTTGCTTTAGCCGTTGGTGGAACATCAGACAACGCATCGCTAGCAGACGCCGCCATCCATCACCACACACGTGACGATTTCCTCCTTATCCTCGCTCAAAATATCAATACGATCGAAGAACTTTTTCAAACACACCCCAAAATACAAAGTCGCTTTTACTCAAGCTTTAGCCAAAGCGTAGATGGCGTTTCTATCGACCAACTAATTGGCTCCTTTAATGGCTATATTGATGCCGTTAAACTCGAGCGCTTAGCACTAGAGAAGAAAGAAACAGAAATCAAAAAAGCCGGTGGCTATCTCGATTCAGACGACCGCGAAAGACTCGATCTGCTTAAAAATCGCGAGGAGCGTCTACAAACTGCAACAAAAACACTTGCAGCGAACAAAAGTCAATTCCAACGAGGCGCTACCCCCTGGACCCCATCCTCTCTAGACTTAAACAGCTCAACAGATCTCCGCGTTGGCCCAAGAAACCCCCTTATCCAAAGCATCTCCCTTGATTGGAGCAATGACGAATTCCGTATCCACCTCCATGACGACATCGCAGCGCTTAGAAAGGTTGAAGGAAAATCCCACTTTAAAGACCAACTCGACCAGCTTATTTATAATGAAGTGGCCCGCATTGGCCGCGACGCTAAAGAAGAACTTATCCCATTCAAAAGTGGATTTAAAGTCGCCCTAAGTGAACTGACTGACTCAAACAGCATGCTCGTCTTTGATTTGCCAAAAATCGCCGAGCAAAAAGTGGCTCAGGTGATTAACCTCATCAACAATGAATGGCACCCTGAAAGCGTTGACCTTAAGCTTCCTGTTTGGGATTTTGAGACCTATAATAAGCTCTCACCAGAAAAAAGACAGCTAGGGTTACTCGTTTACGCTCCCGGAACTCAAAGCTCCGAAAATCAGCTCCCATCGCTTCACACAAATTCAATCTACGTCATCGCAAAGGGTCTTGAGCAGGTAATCGCTAAAGTCAGCAAGCACCCAGCCTCCCCGCAAGCTAAGCAATTTGTTGCAGACTTTGAAAACTTAAAAAAACTGCTTGCCACAAGTGGCTTCATGGGCTATGCCGGAACGACTTATCCTTTAGCAAAAACGCATGCAAAGGACTTCATCTTTGAAGAAGAAAACTACTTCAACTCAATCCTAAGCGCTACCCGCGAAGCATTTAACGTACACGGTGAGTCGAAGTATGCCACACTAGAATTCACCAATGTCAAACAACGTATTGCTGCAGAGAATAAAATCGATAACAGCATTCACGAAGACCTCTTAAAATGGCGTGATGAATACAATTCAGCTCAGGTTAGCACGCAAACATATGCCAAATATGACGTGCCCGCACCTACGCAAAATCTCTACTTGAGTAACTTAGCTCTAAGCACCAAGAAGTATTTCCGCGGCGATGAGCGTAAAATCCTCCACTGGGGACTCGACATGATGGGCGGAAAGACAGTCCAGATCGAGCTGCGCGATAAAAACAACCGCGTTGTCAAAGAAGAAAGTGACATTCGCCAAGGCATTAATGAGTTATTCAACCGCGTTAATAAAATGGGCGTCTCTGAAGTGAGCATTCGCCAAGAAGGCAATTACATCACTCTCGACTTCCCAGGCGTGCAAGGCTTATCTGCCTCCGATTTGGTCAAAGCCTCAACGATGTATTTCAACATCATCAATGAGAAGTTCAACCATAGAAATCGCGAGATGAAAGACGCTGTGAACAAATTCCTCCAAGGCGTTTGGAATGAAGCAGTCGTCACAAATCGCAAGGACATCGATAGCATTAATGCCATTGCGTGGAAGCATTTATATGGAGATGCATCAGACTATGGAATGATACAACCTGTTAACGAAATTGCACGCATCCTTCACGCAAATGGCTTGAGATTGACCCCACCTAATCAATCCGAAATCTCGAGCGCGTTTAATGATACTGCATCTAAGATTGCCATTTACCGCGGCGAAAGCTTCGTCGAGTGGGATGAGCAAACCTACCCGCTTGTCATTGTCATGCGCAATTACGCCATGGAAGGTTCTAACCTTCAGAATATTCACGCCTCCTACGATCCTCAGAAAGGAAACTTCCTCTCGTTTGAAGTGAAAGGAGCCCACACACTCAATGACGGCTCTCGCGTAAATCCAAGAGCTGACTTAAGAGCTTGGTCTTCTGCATTTGCTAAAGAGAAAATTCAGGACACAAAGCTTGCTGAGTACTCAAACGGGCGCGGCTGGAGAATGGCTGTTATCTTAAATGGCTCGATCATTAGCGCACCAGGTCTTGACGGTGTCATCGATCGTACAGCCATGATTTCAGGAAGCTTTACGCAAAGAGAAGTGAGTAAACTTGAAGCCGATTTAAAAGCAGGTTCTCTCTCATTCACACCGCACATCTTATCTGAGAAAAACATCAGCCCAGAACTCGGTGTAAAAGAGCGCTACAAAGGCATTCTCGCTACTGTCATTGCCCTTGTTGCTGTGATCTTGCTCATGTCTGGCTACTACCGCTTTGCTGGTATTATCGCCTCGGCTGCCGTTCTACTGAACTTGTTAATCATGTGGGCTACGTTCCAGAACATTCAGGCAACACTAACGTTAGCCGGGATTGCTGGTATTGTGCTTACAGTTGGTATGGCTGTTGATGCAAACGTGCTTGTTTTTGAAAGAATACGCGAGGAATTTGCCGCTACAGGACGCTTAGCATCAAGTATCCGCGCCGGTTACTCAAAAGCTTTCTCTGCCATTTTAGACTCGAATGTCACAACAATTATTGCAGCGCTTATCCTCCTCCATTTCGATGCAGGCCCCATTAAAGGTCTTGCCTTAACATTGATCATTGGACTTGTCTCATCGATGTTCACAGCGCTGTTTTTAACACGCTACTTCTTTGCCGCATGGGTAAAAAACCCCAAGCGTAAAGAGCTCAAGATGTGCAATATCATCAAAAGCTCAAACTTTAACTTCTTGAAGTTTGGTAAAGTTTCAATAGCCCTGTCAGTCGCGATCATTTTGATCGGTGGCTATGCAGGCATGATGAAACGCGACACGCTCTTTGGTATGGATTTCAAAGGCGGGTTCTCGCTTAACATAGACGTAGAATCTAAAGAGAACATGAATTATCGCGATGCGGTAACAGCAGCCTTAAAAAATGCAGGACTGACAAGTCAAGACTTCCAGGTTCAAGAGCTTTCGCCAAAGACCAATTTGAAGTTAATGCTATCAACTGCTCTAGACAAAGCTGGCAAACCTTTTGCAGGTATGCCTCTTGAAACACTCAATCCAGACGCCGCTTATCGCTACCAAAATAACCCCCGCATTGATTGGGTTGTAAGCACGCTAGCAAGTGCAGGCATTGAGCTTAATGAAAAGCAAAACCTTGATACAAACTGGAGCATTATCAGCGGACAAATGTCTGACAGCATGCGCAATAATGCCTTGATCGGCCTTGGACTCGCACTGCTTTGTATCATGGTATACATCGCATTCCGCTTCGAGTTTAAATACGCCATCGCTGCCACATTGGGTCTTGGTATAGATGTCTTCTTCACAGTCGGCTTCCTTGCCATCCTCCACTTTATTGGTGTCCCAGTTCAAATCGACCTTAAGATTGTAGCCGGTCTGATGACTATCATTGGTTACTCTCTTAACGATACAATTATTATCTTCGACCGTATCCGTGAGGATATGCGCACGATGAAAAAACATTCGCTTAGCGACATCATCAATCACGCATTGAATGTCACACTAAGTAGAACCATTATGACCTCAAGTACCACCTTGATTGTCCTTGTTGCCCTGATAGCCCTCGGCGGAAGCACAATTTTTGGTCTCGCGCTAGTGATGATCGTCGGTGTTGTTTACGGAACTTTCTCCTCACTCTTTGTTGCCGCCCCACTCCTCCTCTACTTCCAACGAAAAACTGACACTCGCACACAGAAGTTGGTCACCTCCTCATAAAGGTTGATCCGATACCGGGAATAATGGTACAAATAAAATCTTAACGAAAAGATATGATGAGTAAAACACTTGAACACACTAGACCTGGAGAGCGAGCCAAAATGGGTTCTACCTAAAATAGACAAAGCATGGTGTGATCAAATCACCAAGGAATTCAATATCCACCCGGTCACCGCTCAGGTGCTCGTCTCACGTGGATTTGAAAGCTTCGAGGAGATTCACCATTACTTGTATGCCAAGCTCCCCAACCTCCACGATCCCAACCTGTTCGTGGACATGAGTAAGGCAACAGACAGAATCCTGCATGCTCTACGCACGAAAGAAAACATTCTCATATATGGGGATAATGATGTCGATGGAATCAGCGGCACGGCTTTGCTTGTCGATTTCTTAAGAGAGCTCGGAGCTGATGCCTTCTTCTACGTGCCCAATCGAAATTCACTGAAGCAAAGCATCATATTAGACGCACTTGAATTTGCCAAGCAAAATGGATGCACGCTTCTTATCACCGTTGACTGCGGCATTACTGCTGCAAGTGAAATTGATGAGCTCGAAAGACACCAAGTCGACGTCATCGTCACTGACCACCACGAACCCACCGCCCGCATCCCCCACTGCGTTGCCACATTAAACCCCAAACTCATCTCTAGCACCTATCCAAACCGCGAAATTACAGGTGTTGGTGTCGCTTTTAAACTCGCGCATGCCATCACAAACGTCCTCGTATCCAACGGCCACATCAGTAAAACAAAAATCGCCCTCAAACAATTTCTCGACCTCGTCGCCCTTGGTACCATCGCTGACATGGGATCGCTTCGTGACGAAAATCGCATCATGGTCCGTTATGGCCTACGCCAATTCGCCCACACAAAGCGGATAGGCCTCATCAAACTCCTCGAAGTCTGCGACCTTGGCCGTACCAATCTCACTACCATCGACATCGCCTCAAAAGTCGCACCACGCCTTAACAGCCTAGGTCGAATCGCCGACCCCATCAAAGGCGTCGAACTCCTGCTTATCCAAGACCCCGTCCGTGCTGAAGAACTGGCCAAAGAACTCGACCTTAACAACTCTGAACGCCAACGGATCGAACGCAAAGACTCCGACGACATCGAAGGCTTTATAGAAGACAACCAGAACGTTCTTGACTCCCGCGCCATCATCCTAGACTCCGAAAAATGGCACCCAGGCATTATCCCCATCATCTCCGCTCGCATTGCAAAACAATACAACCGCCCCACAGTCATCATCTCCGTCGATAAAGGCATTGGCAAAGGATCAATCCGCACCATCCCCGAATTCCCCCTTTTAAACGAACTACGCAAACACTCGCATCTTCTCATCAACTATGGCGGCCATGACTTTGCCGCTGGACTCACCATCAAAGCTGAACATATCCCTGAATTTCGCAAGAAATTCATTGATGCCGCAAACTCAATCCTCAAAGCAGAAGACGTCCACCCCAAACTCTACCTAGACTCCCCTGTTGAATTTAACGAAATCACCTTCGACTTCCTCGACTCCCTTTCCCTACTTGAACCCTACGGCGTCGACAATCCGCCCCCATTACTCTACTGCAGCGCAAACCAAGCGTGGCCACCCAAAATCGTTGGACGTTCCCACCTCAAACTCTACCTAGAACAGGGTGACCGTCTTCTTGAAGGCATCGGGTTTGGACTCGCTGACCGCCGCTCTAAACTCATGAAAAAGAACATGCCGCTCCAAATCGCCTTTACACCGCACGTCAACATCTTCCTCAATAAGTCCTCGATCCAGCTCCAGATAAAAGATTTCAAAGCAGGAAGCGGCCCTCTTTGAAATTTTTGAGCTCCGCCGTACTAAAGTACTGTCTTCCGCTCAAACTCGGAGCTGACTGCTCCTAATTCCAAATAACTTGCTTCCAACCCTAAAGCCACTCATTGCATGCAAATTTTGGAACCTACATCAACACAGAGGAAATAGAGGTTCATTTAGGGCTGAGAAGCAAGCAGTTTAAGATAAGGAGCGAAGCGAGAGGTTCTCGCAACAGCGAGAAATCTTAAAATGCGCTGCTGAACACCCTAAATGATTGGGTTTAGGAGGGGTATAATTTGGTACAAATTCTGCGAATAGCAGAATGGTCGTGGTGACGGCTGGCCTCTAGGCCTGCCTAGCCGCGGATGTGCCGAAGGATGCCCCTCCTAATCACAACACTAAAATATACAGAGAGATATATAGCACAAAAAAAAAGGCCTAGGGGATTACCCTAAGCCTTTTTTAGCTCTATATCTCTCTATTAACTAACTAATTAAGAAGCGAAAGAGGAGGCTGTTTGCTCCTGTACCTGCTTAGCGAGATAATTCTCCTGGTACTCTTTCACATCATTAATATGAATAACCCAAGCAGCACCTTTACGAGTTGCTTTAAGTAATCCAATTCTAGTAGCATAATAAATTTTTTGCGCCGGGACACCCAGCATCTTCGCGACCTGGTTTACAGAATAGTAACCAGCTTTGTTATCAAATAGAAGTTCACCGTCGTACATTGACTTTGACCTAGAATATTTATTTCTACGATACTCTTCCAGATCTTCCAGGTTAATTAGCCAACGCGTCGCATCTTTATGTGCTTTCAGCTTCTTCTGCTTGATTGCAACGTAAATCGCTTGACGAGTCACATTGTTAATCTTTGCAGCTTCAGTAATTGAAACCACTTTCTTCATGTGCCCTTCATTTGCAGCACCCACGACGATCATCTCCTCCGGATGTGGAGTATTTGTCTCCTGATCCATTGGTTTTCCTCCTCAAAACGCCAAAAAAACATTTTAAAAGCCCTTGTTTAGTTAATTATCCTGACTATTAATTAATAACCAGAAGAATTTGGGGACGTTTTTTATGTCTCTTTGTTCCTTTTTTTCTTTGTTAGTACACTAATTATTACAAATTAATGGTTATAAATCAACGAAAACCTAAAGATTTTACATCTTTTCCAGACCGTGGTAAGGTGTGTTATATCAAGGATTTGATGAAACTACACTTAACTTGTTGATTATTAAGGTTTAATATGCGATCATTCTTCTTACTCATTCCCCTCTTTTTTGCGAGCTTTTTACAAGCTGAACCACCTCAACTTACGCCGGCTCGAACCAAGAATAAAGCAAAAGAAATTTTCCATACGCATGTTTCTCATAAAGCCCTGACGCCAGAACTGGCTCGCAGGATTTTAAAAATTTATTTGGATGAGCTTGATCCGATCAAAACCTACTTCTTAGAGGAAGAAATCGCTACATGGATCGCCCCTTCTGACGAACTTATCACTCAGATAATCAATGACTTCGACAAAACATCCTTTGCAACTTTCCATCAAATTTACGAGGCTTTTATCTCTACAATCCCACGTAGAGTGTTGATAGAGAATACTTTAGGCGAGCTTCCAAAGGACGTCGACGCGAAAGAGTTTAAGGATTTGACTTGGGTCAAAGACCAAAACGCTCTTAAAGAGAGAATCAAACGTATTCGCGGTCTTCAAATTGAAGCTGCCTTGAAAATTAATGACGAAGCTAGCCAAACGCTAACTAAACGGATTACAAAAAGACGACTTTCTAGAGAAAGTGAGTTAACAAACCAAAGTCATGAAGCCCATGCCCTCGCACTTTTCTTAAAGGCTTTTTCCACCTCTCTTGATGCGCATACAGCGTATTTCACCCCCCAAGAAGCCAAGCAGTTCATGATTTTAGTGCAGCAACGTCTTTTTGGCATAGGAGCACAACTTAGAGATAATCTTGATGGCTTGATTTTAATGGATATCATTGAAGGTGGGCCAGCTCACCGCAGCAAAACATTGAAAGTTGGCGATAAAATCATTGCCGTAAACGGTGAGCCGATTATTGGCTTTGAAATCTCTGAAGCAGTTGAACTCATTCGCGGGAAACAGGGAACTGCCGTCACCTTAACGATTATTCGCGTGATCGAGGAGGAAGAGAAAACCTTTGATGTGAGAATCGTACGCGATGAAGTCGTTATTAAAGAGATGCGCTTTGATAAAAGCTTTGAAGCGTATGGCGATGGGGTCATTGCGGTTTTAAAACTCCACACATTTTACCAAGACCCGAATTCAAACTCTGCTGATGACCTGAGAAATGCACTTCGGGAGATTCAGGACGAACACAAAGTCAAAGGCGTCATTTTAGACCTTCGCTCCAATGCTGGAGGCCCTCTATCACAAGCTGTCGCCGTCACTGGTATGTTTATCAAAAAAGGTATTGTCGTTTCAGTAAAAGATAACGAAGGCAACATTCATCACCTAAGAAATTTTGATGGAAATATCGCCTGGGACGGCCCCTTAATTGTTTTAACCAATAAAGCGTCCGCCTCAGCCTCTGAAATTGTCTCTCAAACCCTTCAGGACTACGGTAGGGCTATCCTCGTTGGAGATCCAACAACGTATGGGAAAGGCTCGTATCAACTCGTTTCGTTTGAAGGTGGCAAGCATCACAGCGTAAATCCTGAGGGTGAATACAAAGTAACAGGTGGGCTCTATTACACTGTTTCAGGCAACAGCCCCCAGCTTAAAGGGGCTCAAGCTGACATCACCGTTCCAGGTTTTCTATCTGAGATGGAAATAGGCGAAGCAAATGCCACATACCCCCTTGAAAATGATTCCATTGAACCAAACTTTAGAGATACTCTAGCCGACGTTCATCCCTTTCATAGAGGAAAACTGCTTCGGATGTATTCCCCAAATCTACAAGAACGGATGAATCACTTAAATGCGCTTATGCCCACTCTCAAAGCGAATTCGGAAAAAAGGATCCTTGAAAACAGCAACTACCAAAATTTTCTAACCGAAATTAGAAAAGAAGAAATGGACGCTGATAAAGTGGAACTTTTTGGCCAAAACGACCTACAGCTAGATGAGGCCACATGCATTATGAAAGAATTTATTCATCTTTCACAAAAATAGTTGACAGAGCCAAATAGCATTTCATATGCTCACCAGTACACATTGCGGGATTCTTCCCGCAACCCTCTTAACCCCTCTTTTTTCCCCCAAGCTTTTGTTTGGGGGATTTTTTTGTCCCCTTGCTTGAAAAAGCCTCCTCCATTAGACTCCTCCTCCATTTTTTATACAAAAGGAGAGAAGTATGCCAGTAACCCGAGCTCGAGCAGTAGCAGCCCCAACAGTACAAAGTGAACCGGATAGTGAACCAGATGATCGCAGTAGGTCCCCCTCTCCTCCGCCAAGGAGAGTCCATGCACCTGAAGCCCAGAGTAGACTTGCAACTCTTGGAGGTTACTTAAATCCCCCGAACTGCAAACGAGTAGCGGCAACTCTGGGAGTCGTAGGATTAGCTTTAGCTGTAAACTACGCAGTACAGCTTTATTTTGCCCCTGAACCCATTCCACAATGGTGCGTTGAGACAACGGGTGAAGAAGAAGGCTCTCTTCTTTACTCAACAATTAAAGCCGCCTGTGGAGGCTCTGTTCCTAGTCACGAAGGATGTCCACTTGTCGCTAAAGCGACTTTCGCAAATATCGCTAACTGCGAAAAGGCACACTGGCTTCTTCGCACTATTGGGGTGATCTAACCTACTGCCTCCCTTTTTGACAGAATATATCCCCCAGGATCTTCTTGGGGGATTTTTTTGTGCCAACCACCCATTTACCCACTCTTTAATTAACATGTTTAGTCATTTCCGCCATTTCTATTCAGAACATCTTTTTTTGGATGTAAATAGTTGAAAGTTAGTGGGCGGATAATTTGTTTTCTTTTTTCTCTAGGTTATATTTTCACCCTTGTGGTAACTTGGTGTCGAAGTCTTTCTAAAGGCTTCAATTACCCCTCTTTGTTTGTTTGGAGGGCTCCACTGCCATGGTCCTCCAAAGTTATCCCCCGGTTCGCCGGGGGATTTTTTTTATCCAAACACTTCCTTTAAATAATCGTTTATTATATAATAAGTGTATGAAAACACAAGTTAACCAACATAACTTACATCATTTTCATTTCAGGCGAAGCTAATTTAAGCTAACGCTACCTTATATCTAATAACATTTTATCATTTTTAAAAACTTTAAGGAGTTTACTATGCCTTTACGAGGACCAGTTATGGCCCCATCGATGGGTCAGGCAAATTTTGGGGCCACAAAGCCCTCAAACGAAAACATCACATGCAAACAAGTCGCTAAAATTGCTGGCTGTTTTTTTGCAGCTCTGGCCATAGGCCTGGGTGGAGTCTATGCAATGATCTACGGAGGAGGCGCTATCATCAACCTCATCAAATAGCATTATAAATTCTAATTGAATAGTTTTCGATTGCAGCTCAAAGAGTCCCCCATACAACGTAGGGGGGATTCTTTGAAATGCACCGGAAAGGCAGTGCTCCACAACACATACCTGTTTCAAAAAAACCTATTCTTGAAAAGAATCGGTTGACTCGCCACAATAGATGCCATGAATGTACGCGTTAGAATTGCCCCATCGCCCACAGGCGACCCCCACGTAGGAACGCCCTACATGGCCCTATTTAATATGATTTTTGCACGTCACCACGGCGGCCAGTTTTTACTCAGGATTGAGGATACTGACCGCACTCGCTCGCGCCCTGAGTATGAGGAAAATATTTACAAGGCGCTTGCTTGGGCAGGCATTGAATGGGATGAGGGTCCCGATGTTGGCGGTCCACATGGGCCGTATCGTCAATCTGAGCGTACGGAGATTTACCGGAAGCATTGTCAGGATCTTTTGGATGCTGGAAAGGCATACAAATGTTTTGCAACAGCACAAGAGCTTGCTGAGATGCGCGAGGTCGCTAAGAAAACAGGTGGCCGCATTGGCTACGATCGTCGCTATCGCAATTTAAGCGATGCTGAGATCAAGGATCGTGAAGAGGCAGGCGAACCGTATGTCATTCGTTTAAAAGTGCCTCTAACGGGAGAATGTGAGTTCCACGATGTGATCAAAGGGCGGATTACGGCGCCTTGGGCTGACATTGACGATCAGATTTTGATGAAATCGGACGGTTTTCCAACATATCACCTCGCTAATGTAGTCGATGATCACTTGATGGGCATTACGCATGTGATTCGTGGCGATGAGTGGATTAGTTCGACGCCAAAGCACATTTTGCTCTATGAAGCCTTTGAATGGGCAAAACCTGAGTTTTTACACCTCCCCCTCCTCCTCGGGAAGGACGGCAAAAAGCTCTCAAAACGCAAAAACCCGACATCAGTCTTCTTCTACCGCGACTCGGGCTATTTGAAAGAGGCGTTTATCAACTTCCTGACGTTGATGGGCTACAGCATGCCAGGTGATCAGGAGATTTATACACTCGAAGATGCGATCAAGAATTTTGATGTGACACGAATTGGGAAGTCAGGGGCTATTTTCGACATTCAGAAGCTCGATTGGCTTAACCAGCAGTACATGATCAATTCGATCCCCGAGGAAAAACTCTGGCAGCGGATCAAGGAATGGAATTTCACTGACGAGAAAATGGAGCGGCTAATTCCGCTTTGCCGCACAAGGATCAAGACGTTTGGCGAATTTATGGAGCTTTTCTACTTCCTCTTTGTCAACAAAGTGACTTTGAATGACGAACTTCTCCTGAAAGAGAAGGTGGGCGAGGGAGCAGCCCTTATTTATCAGGGAATGATCGCACATATGGATGAAAATGATGGATGGAACGGCCCTGGCTTTGAAGCAGCTTCCAGAGAAATCGCACGCCTTTTCGGCGTGAATCACAAAAAAGTGGTGATGAGGCTCCTTTTTGCGGCTATTACTGGGAACCATTTTGGCCCCCCACTTTTCGATTCCTTCGATATTTTAGGCAAAGATCGCGCAAGAGCAAGGTTACTTGCTGGGATTGAAGCCGTAGGTGGCATCTCTAATAAGAAGATGCAGGCATTTTTGAAGGCCTGGACGGCTGAGGATTGCAGCTGTTTGCTAGCTCCTCCTGGGAGTCCGAAATGACAAAGGACGGGGGATTGTATGCACTCGAGACACACCCCGAGATGAATAGCGCACAAAAACCAGCTACTAAGAATACTCGCATAACTACCCCCTACGGTCATTATACCTCAGGAACACCTATGATTGTCAACCGAGAGACCCCCTATAAAGCCAAGCTTTTGGAACGTAAGTGCCTAAATAAAAAAGGGTCAAGTAAGACAACTTTTTTTATTACTTTAGGTTTGGAGGGCCGTCCTTTTGCCTACAAACCGGGCGATTGCATTGGAGTTTTACCCGAAAATGATCCCGGACTTGTCGCAGAAATCATTGAGTTAACCGGCCTTACCGATTTGCGTGAAAGTTTAGCGCTGAAAGTGAATTTGATGCGCGTTACTACCCGTTTTCTTGAAAATGTCTTAGGCTTAGAGCTTGAAAAGGAAGAGAGACTCCATTATTTGAAGCATTTGGATGTCCTTGACTGCGTCAAAAAGCATAAAGTTAAACAGCCTGAGCTCTTTATCGAGTCTCTTGGCTCTTTACTACCCCGCTTTTATTCGATTGCCTCAAGCGATCCAGACCGAATTGATCTTCTCATAGCAAGCTTTAGCTATCCGCATGGAGAAGAGGTGCGTAAGGGGGTGGCGAGCGATTTCCTTTGCCATCGGGCGAAAGACACAGCTTTAATCTACCCTCACCCCACCAAGCACTTCTTGCTCCCTGAGAGCACAGATACACCCATCATCATGGTGGGCCCTGGAACAGGCGTTGCCCCCTATAGAGCTTTCCTGCAAGAGCGGCAAGCAGGGAAAAATTGGCTCTTCTTCGGAGAGCGCAACCAAGAAACCGACTTTTACTTTGAAGACTTTTTCAAAAACCACCCCTCGCTTCGGTTAAGCGCTGCGTTTTCACGTGATCAAGAAGAGAAATGTTATGTCCAACACAAGATGCTCGAGCACAAAGAGGAGCTTTGGGAGTGGATCAAGCAAGGTGCTCACATCTACATCTGCGGCGATGCGAAACAAATGGCGCGCGATGTGACAAGAGCTTTAGAGGAAATCATCCAAGACGATGACCCAAAAGCGTTTCTCAAAACGCTGCGCCGTGAAAAACGTTTACTTCTCGACGTTTACTGATAACACACAATAGGCCATAAGCCCCTCACCCCGACCAAAAGCAGTGAGTTTATCCCCTGAAGTGACTGTGATGCCGACTGAGCTTACGTCGATCTTAAGGAGCGATGCGATATTTGCACGCATCTCGTCAATCCGCTTTTGTAAGCGCGGCTTAAACCCTTCTAAGGTAAGTGCCACATGAACAATTTCCCCCTTAAGGTCTTCTAAGGCCGTTTCAAGGTACTTTGTTGAGTTACAAATCCCCGCTTTACACATGTCGATGGCTTTGCCCCCTAAAATGGGAACATGGGTAATGGATGTGATTGCATTGCAAATCGCATGCAAAAAAACATCGCCGTCTGAGTCGGCTTCCATTCCAGGCGTATCCTCAAAGACAACACCCCCAATGATGCACGGTTTCTCTCCCCCCTCTTTTAAGAAACGATGGGAATCCTGACCGATTCCTGTGATTGTGTAATTCATGCGAATATGATACCTGACTTTCATTTAATCCGCACGCTCTGATAGAGTAAGTGGCATGCAAGCACTCAAAGTTACAGGTGGAGTTCCCTTAGAGGGAACCGTAAAAGCAGCAGGAGCTAAAAACGCCATCACAAAGATGCTTGTTGCATCGCTTCTTTCCGATAAAAAGTGTGTGTTTACCAATGTGCCAAATATTGTTGAAGTTGAAACAACGATTAACCTTTGCAGCGAACTTGGCATGGAGGTTTCATGGGATCGAGACAGCGGTGTGCTTGAAGCACAGACCCGTCACTTGTCCTCCACATATGTCCCACAACGCTTTTCGGGAGCCAATCGAATTCCGATACTCCTTATTGGTGCGATGTTAGGGCGTACAAACGAAGACATTATCGTGCCCACAATTGGCGGCTGCAAAATTGGCCCACGCCCTGTCAACTTTCACATCGAAGCTTTAGAAAAACTCGGAGCTAAAATCGAATACCGCGGCATGAAAAAAGAAGGCGCGTATTTTGCACAAGCACATGACGGGTTAAAAGGAACCGTGATTGAACTTGCCTACCCATCTGTTGGTGCAACAGAGAATACCATTTTAGCAGCGTGCCGAGCAAAAGGCACTACAGTCATTAAAAACGCTGCTGTTGAACCCGAACTAGTCGACCTTGTTCTCTTCTTGCAAAAACTCGGTGTTGAAATTAGCATGGATGTGAATCGCACGATTATCATCCGCGAAACAAAACAGTTTTACGAAGTCCAGCACCACGTGATCACAGATCGCATTGAAGCCGCCTCTCTCGGGATGGTAGGCATTGCAACAGGCGGGCGCGTATTTGTTGAAGGGGCTAATCAGATGGACATGATCCCCTTTCTCAATCGGATCCGCGCAATAGGCGCAGGGTTTCAGGTGAAAGAAACGGGTATCGAATTTTTTGCTACAGGCAAACTTAAAGGCGGCTTGCATTTAGAGACAGATGTGCACCCAGGTTTTTTAACCGATTGGCAACAACCCTTTGTTGTTTTACTCTCTCAAGCAGAAGGCATCTCCGTTATCCACGAAACTGTCTATGAAAACCGGTTTGGCTACACAAAGACATTATCTAAGATGGGCGCTGAGCTTGAGCTCTTCAAACAATGTCTTGGCAATAAGGACTGCCGCTTTTCTCAAAAAAACTTTGCGCATAGCCTGGTCATTAAAGGCCCGACTCGCTTAAACGGGTGTAAAATAGAGATTCCCGACCTACGAGCTGGCTTTGCTTATGTTATGGCAGCACTCATTGCTGAGGGCGAATCTGAGATCACCAATCTCCAATATCTCGATCGAGGCTATGAAAATATCGATCAAAAACTTTCTTCTCTAGGCGCTCAAATTAAGCGCACTCAGAAAACTAAACACCCATTAGAAGCTCTTCTAGCTAAATAATTCAGCCGTCTTTATATTAGTTAATTATGGCAGTTACACCGGTACTTAATACAAAAAATTTACATTTCACGTACGCTGACGCAAAACTTAGCCCAGCGCATATCATTTTAGCAAACACGCTTGAACAACTCTCCCTTGATTCAAAAACACAGCCCCTTTTCTATTTTGACCTAGGCTCTATTGAAAAGGCCTATTCAAGAGAAACGCTTAAGGATCTATCGGATGAAGAAGTCCTATTTAGACTTCACCTAATTGAGGAGTATTCTTTCCCAAACGCACGCCTTCTTGTTGAAGGTATCGCAAACCATTTTAATGCGAAATATCCGAGCCTTTTGGATCAGTATTTCCACTACAACGGACAAGTGGTCAATACACAAGGCTCCATGGTCATCTTAAAAGAGATCGCCAAGAAAAAAGACACAGGTCTTGTCGTACGCCCTCTTTCAGAGGTCAATGCTTTCTTAAATTCAGACGAACAAGCGGGTGGTTTTTTACTCGGCTTGTCTCAACTAACGCACTACATTCCCCTTTACTTGCAAAAACGCGAAGACGGCCTAGTTGACATCATCATCACAGACTCACTAGGAACAAGTTTCCTTGACTGTGTAATGGCGGATCTTCCAGACACGATACCTCTTGGAAACATCTATGCCTCGGGTATGGCCCGCCAAGCAGATGGCGTCCACTGCAGCGTCTTTGCCATTCGCGACCTAGCAAAATGGATGGATACTTTTGATGCAGGGATTAACCCCGTGGAGATGATTGAAAAAAATTCTCCATCTCTGCATACTAGATGCGTTAACGACAAAGCGATCACGGTTTTTAGCTACCTTCCCCCGGAAATGATGCGCACAACCCAATCGATGCGTACGATAAATACCTACGAACAAACCTTTGAGAAAAGTGTCAGTAGACACGAGTATCATCACCCTCGTCGTCAAGAAGGGCAGATGAACTGTTTAATTGAAGAGCGCTATATTAAATACGCCACGATTCTCATAGAAAAAGCCTTAAGAGAGCGCCCCGTAGTCATATGACCTGGCAAGATGTCCTTAAAACGAATTACACCTCACCCGAAGTGCTCTCTAAGGACATCAAACTCCCCGTTCACTGCAGTCCGTTCGTGCTAAACCTCCCAAGACGTTTAGCGGATAAGATTGAGAAGGGTAATGTTCATTGCCCTCTCTATAAACAGTTTGTTCCACAAGAGCATGAAGCGCTAACTTCAATAGACTTTAAAACAGACCCGGTGGAAGACAACTCCTTTGCCAAAACACCTAAACTCTTGCACAAATACGAAGGGCGCGCCCTTTTACTTACAACAAGCGCCTGCGCCATGCATTGTCGCTACTGCTTCCGCCAAAACTACGACTACAATAAGGAAAAAGGATTTGAAGAAGAACTCGACCTGATTAGAAATGACCCCACAATCTTCGAAGTCATCTTAAGTGGTGGGGATCCCCTATCTCTTCCAGACAAGCGCTTAGACGCTCTTTTAACAGACATCGATGCCATCGAGCATATCAAATTCGTCCGCTTTCACACGCGCTTTCCGATCGGCATCCCCGAGCGCATCACCCCCGACTTTCTCGCCATACTAAAAAGACGCGTCAAGCCCGTCTTTATCCTCCACATCAACCACCCAAGAGAACTCGACAGCGACGTTCAAGCAGCGCTTGAAAAACTCCCAAGACCCGTGTACAACCAAGCTGTGCTCTTAAAAGGCGTTAATGACAACGTTGAAACCTTAAAAGCCCTATCGATTCGTCTCACTGAATGTGGGGTTAATTTTTACTACCTCCATCAGCTCGACCAGGTGCAAGGAGCAATGCATTTTGAAGTCCCAATAGAAAGAGGGCTATCTTTGATCGACACAATGCGTGCATCAATGCCAGGTTACATGGTCCCAAGCTTTGTGGCTGAAATCCCTAATAAAACCTCAAAAACCCCCTTATGGCAGTATGGCAGTTACAGCACTCAGAGCCCCTGATCCCTTTTTTCGACCAGGAGTGTCCCCTCCGTGTCTTTTGGTAGGAGAAACCTCTCCTACACTCGTCTCCGAGCTTGCAACACCAAGCACCTCCCTAGATAAATTCAATGGGTATATAGTTTCTCTCCTTACAAGAGAAATGCTGATTGAGGACCTGATTATCGATGCGATGCGATACCCCTCACCACTTTCAAAATATGAACGAGCCGTCCACCTCTATGAATGTTTAACAAGCATCAGTCTTACCTCTTATTTAGAGATGGTCGCCCCACACGAAGAAGAATTCATGCGCGATCTTCTTTTTGGACTACGAACAGGCGAAATAACGCCCCATGAGCCCCCCTATACCCACCTACGGTTAGTCGCTCAATACGTTGACCCTTCCCCATACCTTGAATCGATAGGCAAAACACCTCTTCAACTCGTTCATGCCCTTTACACAGACTACCGCGAAGGAAGCTATCAAATTAAACAGGCGCTCAAATGCCATCCCGATGACAGAATAGTAACGCTCATCCATCGTATTGACAGCGGTCATTTCCCAAAACAAGATGCATTAGAACTAATCCAAGCGGGAATGGATGTGACAACATTGCTTGAAACACTTGATGTTCATTTTCAAAAAACACTTGTAGCCTGTGCAGAAAAAAGAGATCTTTCAATAGAGGTTTTCTACGATAGCGCTTTACGCTTCGGTTTATTCGGTACAAATTTTGGAGGAAAAGGGTTAGCACACCACATTCTCCATGGCGAAAATAACGCACAAATTGGACTGTCGAGCTTAAGAGATCTCACACTACAGCTCAAAGCAAGCGTCTACACCCTTCCAACAGCCAACAAAGTGCTCTCAAGGCTCCCCTACCTTCCTTCCCTCGTAGAGAACCTAGCTGAATTTGGCTCTTTACCTATTTTTGTGTTTGACCAGTCAGATGCAGACCTCTTTGCAGATAATCATCGTTATGTAGAATCCCTACCCCACCCCATCTTCCATTACGGAAAAGGGGAAACAGAAGCTTTTGCAGAAAAACTTGGTCTCTTACCATTAATCCGTACAACAGAGTCTGGAAACTGGGGATACGGCGGCGCAAGAAACGCCTGTTATCTCCTCGCTCCAACCTTAAAGCTCTTGTACTCCCAAGGCTACGCTAATCCCCTTGAAGCTCCAGTAGATGCTGCTTTGGAGGCATATCGAGACTCTAGAAACATTTACGTGGGAATGGGAGATGACGATGTTGAACTTCCTCCAAACGACGTCTACATCGATTTATGGCTTGGCTTTCATGTTCTTCAAAAGCCTTGTGAGCGCCTTGTAAAACCCACCATCGGGCGGGACAGCATGCACGTGCCCACACGAATCAGCCTACAATGGAGCGAAACGCCTATGGAATGCGGGAGTTGTAGAGGCGCATATATTAGCCCAGGCAGCCTTTGCCACCCCCTTCCCTTTGCAGGAGAAGAGGGTCACTTCAAAGGCACAGAATCCGCCTATCCCTATTACCAATACCAAACGCACCTATCAGGACCTCGCTATCCCTCTCTTAAGAAAATTACCTGGGCAAACACACAACTCTTTCACCAGGTTAAAGAAAGGGCGCTCGCCGCACAACTTGGCAACTACCTCGGCTACCTTTCAGGCGCGCTCGGCATACACCCTGCCCATAAAAGCAGCCTAGAGCCAACAATCATAGCTTTTTGGGAATCCTTCTCAATAGCTCATGTAAGCTATACAACACGAGAAGATCTAAGCAGTTTAAGCGTAAAAGATCGCGTTGTGTTTGATGCTTTCGTCAAAAGTGTTCCAAAAATCATCAACGAAACCATCACCTTTAAAGCAAAGCAACTCGCTAAATTCCGCAGACGTTTTACAAGACAGGCTAAAAAGCTTGAAATAGACGAAACAAGGACCCCCATCGCATACGCACTCTACCTATTCACAAGAGTCCTGGGGACTGGTGAGTTCTACCAATACATGCCCTAGATAGCCGTTCAATCATGCACAAAGACTCATTTGTACTTGCAAGCATACAGATCACTTTGGCACGCAGCAACAGATCACCTTCTTGCAAAGGTGCTGTGATGCTAGCAAACCTCTCCAACCCCAAAAGTCTAAAAAAGTGTCCCTTCCAAAGCTCGTTTAATTGGCGTGAACAATCCATCCCAGGAGGGAGCCGTATTGTCATAATTCCATGCTGAAGATAGAGCGCCGCTGATAAGAGTTCATCAGCACGGCGATGAGTACTTTCTACAAACATATTCACCTCTCTCATTATATTTTGGGCACCAATAGTACTCTTGAAGCCACAAAATGTAAAGCCGCTTTACATTTGATCAAGCACCTTAAAGCCAAGGTGTTCAAGCTATTTCCGATCATAAATTGTATTGTATAGCTATCGGTAAAATTTCTAGCTTCGGATCTTGGATGAGATTTTTGCTCCTGGCGTAGCACAAGGAGTGAAAAGATCGCCAAGAGGCAAGCTAGAAAGAGTGCCAGATTTTCGTGAGATTTTTAATTAATCTGCCCTTTGATAGTACCTATTGTACAGGGAAGGGCAGATTCTTTGAAAAGATCCGAAAAGATGGTGCTACCCCTAACAAACCCCTAGTAAAGAACATCTACATTTGATCAAGCACCTTAAGGCCAAGGAGTTCTAACCCTTTTTTCAAGATGCGAGCCGTTAATTCCGCTAGCAGGAGACGGCTCTCCTCTTCAGGAGTGCCCTGCACGTGACAGTCGCGAAAAAACGCATTGAACTTTTCAGCAAGACTATAGAGATAGTCAGTGAGACGGTGCGGCATCAGATCGCGACTAAAGTCCTCAAGCGTTTCACCAAAGCGGCGAAGGTGAAGGCCAAGAGCAATTTCGGACGGATGCTCCAGATGAATGGTGCCTGAGATGTCTTTGCGTCCTACTTTGCGCTTGATCCCCTGGACACGCACATACGAGTAGAGGATAAACGCTGCAGTATTGCCTTCAAAGCGGAGCATCCGCTCGTAGGAAAAGACATAGTCTTTGATGCGCTGGTTCGAAAGGTCAGCGTATTTTACCGCATCGATGCCTAGGATACGCGCATCCTCTTCATTCATGCCCCTTTCTTTAAGAAGACCACGAGCCATATCAACTGCTTTATCGAGCAAGTCTTTCAGCTTTTCAGTTTCCCCAGAGCGTGTTTTGAATTTTTTCCCATCCGCGCCAAGAACAACACCAAAATAGACGTGATCAAGTGCTGTTTTAGGAAGGCCGAGTTTTTCAGCCATCTTGAAGATCATTTCAATATGAAGGCGTTGTCCACCATCCGTCACGATAATGATGCGGTCAGCTTTTTCCTCTAAGATGCGGTGTTTCAAGGCGGCGATATCAGTTGTCGTGTAGTTAAAGCCCCCGTCTGATTTTTGCACAATCATCGGAATCTTATAGCCATCGAGGAAGATACATTGGGCTCCTTCTGACAAGGTAAGAAGTCCCTTTTCTTTAAGCTCAGAAACGGTTGGTTCAAGCATGGGGTTGTAAAACGATTCGCCGCGATCAATGAGATCAACGTCAAGCATCTCGTAAATTTCACGGTAAGCTTTGCGAGATATTGCGCAGACTTGCTCCCAAATGCGGCGCGCATCTTTTTCCCCACTTTGCAAAGCGATCACTTCGCCCTGTGAGCGTTTTTTGAAATCAGGATCGGCGTCAAAGCACTTCTTCGCTTCTTTATACCAGTGCATCAGGTCGGAAAGATCGGCGTTTTCATCAAGTTTATGCTCTTTTAGGTAAGTGATCAGCATCCCAAATTGAGTCCCCCAGTCACCGATATGGTTAAGGCGTAGCACGTCGTGCCCGAGAAATTCAAAAAGACGCGCGATGGCGTCGCCAATAATGGTCGATCGAAGATGACCAACGTGAAGTTCTTTAGCAACATTTGGGGAGGAAAAATCGACAACGATGCGCTCTTTTTTGTCAGGCTGGGGTACCCCCAGATGCGGATCTAAAAAGATTTCGGTGAGCTGCTTTGAAAGCCCCTCTTGATTGAGATGAATATTGATAAATCCTGGCCCTGCAATGTCTAGGGAAGAGATGAGATCGGACTTGAAATTGTCGATGATCGTTTGGGCAACTTCGCGGGGATTTTTCTTGAGAAGTTTAGCTAGGCGAAGGGCGTTGTTGCATTGGTAGTCGGCGTGATCACTTTGCGCGACATCAGCCAATTGCTTTTCGTCATAGGCGGCTTCAATTGCATCGGTGGCCGCCTTAGTTAAGAGTGTTCGAAGATTATCCATGCGTCAAGGATAACTCTTCTCGTTTTCCTACGCCATATCTTAATCTGTATTCGACAAGAGTCATGGCAGCTTCCAAAGGATTCATGCTATTTTGCTTTGAAAGGTTGAAAATTGTCATGAGCTCGTCGTAAATTTTGTTCACGCTATCGCGTGCTTTTTCAGGGCGGTAGCCCTCTTTTGACACTTCTTGTGTCACGTTGATCAAGCCACCCGCATTGAGGATAAAGTCAGGAACGTAGAGGATGCCTCGTCGCGCTAAAAAGTCCGCGTGGTAATCGTCTTGGAGTTGGTTGTTTGCACATCCAGCGATGATCTTAGCCTTGATATCAGGAATAGAAAAGCTGTTGATGATTCCACCAAGCGCACAAGGAGCGAGAATATCACATTCTGCTTTGAGGATTTCGTCGATCGGGCATACCGTGGCGCCATAGCGCTTAGCGATCTCACTTGCTTTCTTTTCATTGATATCAGCAACAATGAGGTTTGCCCCTTGCCAGAAAGCGAATTCTGCGATGTGACGTCCGACATTACCAAGACCTTGGATCGCAATCGTTTTCCCTTGAAATGATTCTGAACCTGTTTGGAACTTAAGCGCCGCTTGCATACCGCGAATCGTGCCCCATGCAGTAAAAGGACTTGGATCGCCGCTACTTTGTTTCGCACCGGTTCCAACAACGTAGCGTGTACGCGTACGGATGACATTAGCATCATCAACGGTGCAACCCACATCTTCTGCGCAAATATATTGACCGCTTAGCTGTTCGATCGCATCGCCAAATGCTTTGAGTTTCTCTGGCGTTTTTTCTGTATTGGGATCTGCAATGATTACGCTTTTTCCTCCACCAAGACCTGTGTTTGCAGCAGCAGATTTGTAAGTCATGCCTTTTGCCAACCGAAGAGCGTCTTGTAGGGCTTCATCGAAAGTGTTGTAGGGGAAAATACGCGTGCCGCCAAGTGCTGGACCCAGCTGCGTATTGTGGATAGCGATAACTGCAACAAGCTTTGAGGCCTTATCAGTTACTTTCAAAACCTTTTCATAACCCGGTACAACGATTTCTTTAAGCGTTAAACTCATTTTATAATCCCTTGTTGATACGCGAGCTATCTTAGCATCAGACCCCCTTCAAATCAATATCTTTATCTTGCATTTAACTATTTTGCCGGGTAGAATCCACCCCAAGTATTTGGAGGTAAATAATGTCCGAAGCAGTCCTTTCAGAAACACTGAAAGATATTCTTGCCAAGTTCTTAAAACAGAATAAGAAGGCCGATCTACTCACTACCTATCTCTATTTTATCGAGAAAAAATTTAAGATCCAACCTGTGATCTTCTTGAGAGAGAAAACGATCTACCGCAGTAAAGATGAGCTGATAAAGCAGCTCGAAGATCAAGGAAAACTTTGGCGCGAAACTGAAATTAAAATTCAAGTTGGACAGCCTAGTGTAAACGAAGATACAAAAAAGATTTACATCTGCCCGTTTACAGGAAAGGTTTTCGGCGATAATACACACCCAAATCCACAAGATGCAATCTACGACTGGGTCTCAAAATGCCCTGAGAATACTGAGCGTGTCAATGGTTTGAAAGTGAAACGTTTTTACGTCTCTGAAGACGCTGAAGTGATCAAAAATTACATCGAAAAACGCAAAGAGCCGCTTTCTAAAACAGTGTACTCTTCAGCCATCACCGGAAAGCTATTTAATTCGAAGAAAGCCGTGTTAAACGATTTCATCGACCACCAGCTTAAAGTCATGGCTCTTGTCGAGGTCCCAAGCCAAAACAGATACCAGATTGAAGATAGCTTCATGGAATTTATTCAAGAAAAACTCGACGAAAGCAAGTTATCTGCTTTTGTGGAACAACTAAGCCAACACGATGAATTCAAGGATCATATCGCTGAATGGACTGAGTAAACACAGCCGTTCAGATCAAGAGACGCGTCAGATTGGCGCACAGTTTGGCAAAACGCTCCCAAAAGGGAGCGTTATTTGTATCTACGGGGACCTGGGCGCGGGTAAAACAACCTTTGCTAAAGGCTTTATCGAAGAACTGACAGGTGATACAGAAGTGACAAGCCCGACGTTCACCTACGTCCAACAATACGGCGCCGTTTCACATTTCGACCTTTACCGCTTAGATAACCCAGAGCAATTTACAGAAAAAGGCCTTGATGAATACATCCAAAACGACGGTTTCACCTTGATAGAATGGCCTGAAAAAGCGCGTGGTTTTCTCCCGAAAAACACCGTTGAAGTGGTGATTAACCATGAGTAAAGTAGAATTTCTCTTCTCTAAACTGACCGATATTCCCGAGCTCAAACTGCCTGAGGTGGCCCTCATTGGCCGCTCGAATGTTGGTAAATCCTCTCTTCTTAACCACATGCTAAGTAAAAAGAAGCTCGCCAAAGTCTCCTCCACCCCTGGGAAGACCCAAATGCTCAACTTCTTTAACTTTAACGATGAACTCACCTTTGTTGACCTACCCGGTTACGGTTTTGCCAACGTCCCGCCCAAAGTACGTAAAGTGTGGGACAATGCCATCCATCATTACCTCACGAAACGCCCCAACTTAAAACTTCTTCTCGTGCTTTTAGATTCAAGGCGCGACCTCACGAAACTTGACGCCGATTTTATCGCTTTTGCCATAGAAACCAAACTCCCCCTACTCCTCGTCTTCACAAAATGTGACAAACTCAAACCACGAGAAGTTAAAACCCAAGTTGAAAAAAATCTCGAGAAAATCGCTCCCCATGAATTTCCCTATGCGACATACTCGATCAAGACACCTCACAGTAAAACCCAATTATTGGAACTGATTTATGAACAATGTTTTTGTCTGCGTTGATTGCGAAACAACAGGACTTGATACCAAAAAAGACTCGATTATTGAAATCGCTGCCGCGACATTTAAACTCTCAGGCGTGATTGCAACCCAAGAGACGCTTGTTGATCCCAAACGGATCATCCCCGAAGAATCGATTGAAATCCACAACATCTCCCAAGATATGGTGGAAGGGAAACCAACAATCGACAAAGTGCTCCCCGAATACCTCGACTTTATCGGCGACCATATCATCGTCGGTCACGGCATCAAATACGACATCGACATCATTTACGAAGAAGCGCTAAGACATAAAGTCCCTTGCAAACTCAACAAAGCCATTTTCGTCGACACACTCCGCTTGGCCCGCCTCTACGGAGAAAGCCCTTCTAACTCCTTAGAAATGCTCCGCAAACATTTCAACATCCCCGAACATGGCGCTCATCGAGCCATGAGCGATGTTCTCGTAAACATTGAAGTCTTCAAACACCTTGTTAAACCTTTCCGCTCAAAAAAAGAGCTACTCGACCGCCTCTTAAAACCGATCCCAATGAAAAACATGCCCCTTGGAAAACATAAAGGACGTCCATTTAAGGAAATCCCCATCGAATACCTCCAATGGGCAGGACACCAAAAATTCGATCAAGACCTTTTATTTTCCATCCGCAGTGAAATCAAACGCCGCAAAAAGGGGCCGGACTTCCGCCGCTCAGCAAACCCATTTGCCAATTTGTAGGAGAGATGCTAGAGTGAGTTTATGAAAAAACTCAGCTTGTATGACATCGACCTTAAAGATAAGCGTGTGATTATGCGCGTTGATTTTAATGTCCCCTTAGAGGGAAAGAAAATCACTGATGACATGCGTATTCTAAAAGCGCTCCCCTCTATACAGTATATCCTCTCCCAAGGTGCAAAGCTCATCTTAATGAGTCATCTAGGACGCCCAAAAGGCGAAACGGTTCCCAATCTATCGTTAGACTGCGTCGCAAAACACCTTGGAAAGCTCCTAGACCAAGAAGTCGTTTTTGCGAAAGACTGCATCGGACCTGGGGTAGAAGCATTATGCGCAAAGCTGAAGGGCGGCGAGGTGATCATGCTCGAGAACTTACGTTTCCACCCGGAAGAAGAAACGGGCGACACAAGTTTTGCAAAAGCGTTAGCAGGGCTTGCTGATATTTATGTAAATGACGCTTTTGGCACAGCGCATCGCTCTCACGCTTCAACAAAGGTTATAGCAGAGTTTTTCCCTGGCAAATCTATTGGTGGATTTCTCCTAGAAAAAGAAACCTCGGCGTTAGGTGCTCTTACAACACATGTCAAGCACCCCTTTCATACAATATTAGGTGGGGCTAAGGTCGCCTCGAAGCTTGGCATTTTAAAAGCGCTCATTCCTAAAATCGACGCTCTCTATTTAGGTGGCGGGATGATTTTCACCTTTTTCAAAGCACATGGCATTGACATCGGCAGCTCGATTGTTGATATGACTCACGTCGAAACAGCAAAAGAAATTGAGAAAGAATGCACAGAAAAGGCGGTTAAGCTCTACCTACCGAAAGATGTTGTGATCACAGATGGAACAGAGGTTAAAACAGTCGACATCAAAAATGGCATTCCAACTGGATGGAGCGGGATGGATATTGGCCCACTTACAAATGAAGAGTGGCAAGAGCAATTTAAAAATGCAGCCACGATTTTTTGGAACGGCCCTGTTGGCGTGTTCGAAGATCCTAAGTTTGCCAATGGCACGAACCAGATCGCTGAGAGCCTTGCAAAATTAGATGCCACAACAATTGTTGGCGGCGGCGACTCGGTTGCAGCCATTCGAAAGCTTCACTTAGAAGACCATTTCTCCCACGCTTCCACCGGAGGCGGCGCTTCATTAGAATTTATTGAATATGGCCACCTCCCTGGAATCGACGCGCTAAGTTTCCGCTAGAGAATTTTTTAAAAAACTTCAGTTGTATTTTTAGGGAAAAGGCGTATAATGATGGCATGAAAATACGGGAAGGTCATGTCTACGACAACCGCACCTGAGTTTGGGAAAATTCGTTCCTTTCTCTGGCCCATCCACGGCTTCGAGCTTAAACGCTTCCTGCCACTCTTCGTCATATACGCACTCATTGTCTTCAATTACAGCCTACTACGCGCAACAAAAAATACACTTGTCATCACAGCACCCAACGCTGGAGCCGAGTCTCTCGTCTTCATTAAAGTTTGGGCGATCTTGCCGATGGCCTTTCTCTTTACCTACCTCTTCACGCGCCTATCAAATAAATTATCTCAAGAAAAGATTTTCTATGTGATGATGTCGATCTTTCTAGCCTTTTTCTTGATTTTCTTTGCGGTGCTCTATCCCTTAAGAGATGTATTGCACCCAAACGCTTTTGCTGACAAGTTACAAGCCGCCCTCCCTATAGGATTTAAAGGATTCATCTCAATTTTCCGTAATTGGACATATACGCTTTTCTACGTCATGAGTGAACTTTGGGGCACCACCATGATGACAATGCTCTTTTGGGGCTTTGCCAACCAAATCACCTCCATTACCGACGCTAAACGTTTCTACGGTTTATTTGGCGTGGGCGCCAACTTAGCGACCATTTTAGCAGGGAACATTGCCGCTTTATTCTCATCAAGATCAATCATCGCACTCCTTCCCGGAGATGACCATTGGGGAAATTGCATCGCGCTTTTAACCTCTTTTGTCGTGTTCACCGGTGTTGTTACAATGTGTATATTCCGCTGGTACAATAAGAATGTTGTCAAACGCACCATTCGACTGAATGTCCCCAACTCTAAAGAGAAAATGAGCCTAAAGCGCACTTTCGCCTACCTCGCAAAATCGAAATATCTCATTTGCATCGCGGTGATTGTACTCGCCTACAATTTGAGCTTTAACTTGATCGAGACAGTATGGAACCACCAAATGAAACTCCTCTACCCAAATCCAACTGACTTCCAAGCATATAATGGAAAAATTATGATGGTCATGGGTGTGTTGTCAACAATTGTTGGCCTCTTCATGTGTGGAAACATCATTAAAAAGTTTGGCTGGACGATCAGCGCGCTTGTGACCCCGACGATTATGCTCGTCACAGGCTTCTTCTTCTTCTCCTTTATTCTCTTGCAAAATACGAAGCTCGCCATTTTAGCCTCACTCCTTGGAGCCTCCCCTCTAGCGATTAGCGTCTTCTTCGGCTCCATGCAAAACTGTTTGACCCGCTCTTGTAAGTACACGCTATTCGACTCAACTAAAGAAATGTCTTTCATCCCCCTTTCCGATGAGTGCAAAATTAAAGGAAAGGCAGCCATTGATGGTGTAGGCTCAAGACTTGGTAAAAGTGGCGGCGCCCTTTTCCACCAGTCCCTTTTGATGATTTTCGGCTCTGTTGCATCAAGCACCCCGTTTGTCGCGCTCTTCTTGCTCGTCGCTTTAGGCGCTTACATGATTGCTGTTAAAGCCCTCGGAAAACAATTCAACGAAATCAGCTCTACAGATCAGAAAATCGACATCGAAGATGGCGAACCTGTGGAAGCCTTGGTATGATCGACTACATCCTCGCGCACATCCACTTAGCGCCCTACTTAATCGCCGCTCTTATCCTCTTAGCAGGCATCAATATCCCCATTTCAATCGATGTTGTGATTGTGTTAGCCGCCTTTATTGCCGGCTCTCTAGTCCCGGAAAAAGCACTCGCCTTCTTCCTTGCCATCACCATCGCAAGCTACTTTTCTGCTTGGCTCTCGTATTGGTTTGGACGCAAGTTAGGCCGCAAAGTTTTAAAAATTCGCTTCTTTGCGAAGATGTTTCCCGAAGAAAAATTAGAGCGCATCAATAAATTTTACTCAAAGCATGGCCTTTTAGTGCTTATCATCGGCCGCTTCATCCCGTTCGGAACACGCAACTGCATCTTCATGACAACCGGCATGACTGAAGTGAGTTTCTCCCGCTTTGCCCTTAGAGACTTAATCGCTTGTCCTATCTGGGCATCTTGTGCTTTTTACCTCTGGTATAGCCTCGGTCAAAACCTTGATACGCTCATCACATATGCAAAAACCCTCAACATCATCATCTTTTCTGTTTTCCTGCTTACCTTAATTACCCTGTTTTGGTATAAAAAGAGGAAAAAATACTTGAAGCATGATTAATCCGTCCAACGGACTTTCGCTAGTTAGAGCGCCCCTCGCCCTTTTGTTCGTCATAGAGAGTGTTACTTTACGTATCGCCATCGTTATCTTAGCGATGATTACAGACTTTGTTGACGGCTATCTCGCCAGAAAATGGCGGTGCACCTCACGCCTTGGTGCCATTTTAGACCCCCTTATGGACAAGTTCTTCGTCTTTGTCGTCCTGGGTATCTTGTTCTCTGAGCACAAAATTCAGGTGTGGCAAATCCTCATGATGGTCTCAAGAGACTTCTTCTTAGCTGTTTTTGGGTTTTATTTACTGCTTACTAAAAGCTTAAAGTCGTATCAATTCAACTCTGTCATGTGGAGTAAAATTACTACAGCAACTCAATTTGTCGTTTTATTAAGCCTCATAATTAAGTGGCCAACAATCCCAAACTGGGTGTATCCTCTATTTATAGTATTTGGCACTTTCGCCTTTTTTGAACTCCTACAAAGCAAACGGTCAGTTGCATGAAAAAGTTACTTGTCGCCCTTCTTTTGGGTGGCGGCTTGGGGTATTTTAATCTTCCCTGGCTCGAAGTTACCGCAAACCTCATTGTAGATCTGTTTACAAATGTACTCAGGTTGATGAGTTTGCCAATTATTTTCTTTTCGATCTTAGCGACACTGACCAACATGGCAAGTGGGGTTGAGGCAAAAAAACTCTTTAAGACTGTTCTCAAATACACCCTGCTCACAACCTTAGTTGCCGCAAGTGTTGCTCTAGCCCTATTTGTCCTAATCAGCCCTGCCCACTCTCCCGTTCAAGAAAGCATTGCGCTTGGCATTGAATCGATCAACTACCTCGATTTTGTGAAGCAAATTATTCCAACCAATCCGATCTCCCCTTTCCTTGAAAATAATGTGCTTGGCATCTGCTTTATGGCCGCTGTATTGGGCATTGCGATCAACTACCTCCCTGAGGATAAAAAAACTCCGCTTAAAAATTCCTTCGTCGGGTTTTTCAACGCCCTTTTAAAACTCTCATCTGCGGTCATTACGATTTTGCCGGTTGCCGTATTCGCCTTCACGTATCAATTTGTCAAAAACTTTTCAGCAAGTGATACGCACCTTCTCTACTACGCATTAACAGTTGTATTGGCCAATGTGATTCAAGGCTGCATTGTTCTACCCCTTCTCTTAAGAGCTAAAGGCATCTCCCCGTTAAAGTTTGCAAAACAGGTGCTCCCAGCCTTAGCTATGGCCTTTTTCTCCAAGTCGTCAAACGCCACGCTTCCCATTAGCTTAGAGTGTGCAGAGAAATCGGGTATTCGTTCGAAAGTATCCTCGTTTAGCCTCCCCCTTTGCTCGGTCATTAACATGAACGGCTGCGCCGCCTTTATTTTGATCACAACCCTTTTTGTCGCTACATCAAACGGCATGACCTTTAGTGTGTGGCAAATGTTACCCTGGATTCTGATTTCAACGATTGCCGCTGTTGGCAATGCCGGCGTGCCCATGGGGTGCTTCTTTTTAACAAGCGCTTTCTTAATTGGCATGAACGTCCCACTTGGGCTCATGGGAATCATCCTCCCCTTCTACGCTCTTTTCGACATGATCGAAACCTCGCTCAATGTGTGGTCTGATCTTTGCGTCACAAACGTCACGGACAAAGAATTGTTTGTTAAAAAGCCCGTTTCCGATACCATCTAAGCATGAGTTTTATTCGTCACTCCCTATACCCTCTCGCTAAAGCCTTCTTCACTATTATTGGAATTGCTGTCGGTATCTTTGTCGTCATGATTCCCTTTGGCATGTTGTCTGGCGCGAAAAGTTTTTTCCACCGAGAATTGTATACCTACACCGTACTACCAAACAGCCAATTTGAAACACCTCCCTTAGCCAATACTGCTCCGCTTATTTTACATATCAACATCAAAGATGTGATTGGCCTCCAAAAAGTGAACGAGAAAAAATTCCGTCAAATTTTAACCGGTGCAACGCAACCTCACATTAAGCCTCGCTTAAAAGCGGTGATCTTGGATATCAACACTCCAGGCGGCACTGCTGTTGATTCAGAGGCCATCTTCAGGATGCTGTTAGACTTTAAGAAAGAGCTCAAAATTCCAGTTTATGCTCACACTGAAGGACTTTGTGCTTCGGGCGGCATGTTTGTTGCTTGCGCATGTGACCGCGTCTACTCAGGCCCAACTAACATGATCGGCTCGATCGGCGTCAAACTCGGTCCTATCTTTAACTTTTATGAAGCGATGCAAAAAATTGGCGTCTCTCAGCAAACACTCACACAAGGTAAAGACAAAGACCTTTTTAACTCGTTTGATCCCGTTGACAAAGAGAAGCTCGCTACCTTAAAGCCCATCATGAAATACGACTACGAACGCTTTGTTAACACGATTGTCAAATACAGAAAACGCGTTGACAAAGACAAGCTCATCGAAGTCTATGGCGCGCATGTGTTTGACCCACCAAAAGCCAAAGAAATCGGCTACATTGACGAAGTTGTCTCATCGTATCGCGTAACGCTTGAAGCGCTAGTTAAAGAAGCAAAGATCGAAGGTGCTTACCAAGTCATTAAAATTAAACCCCACGAGCCCGTGACAGAGGTGTTGCAAGATGTCTTCTCCTCCAAATCAAAAGTCGTGCACAGCCTTGATGGATACCATCCCGAGCTCGCAGGCCGCAGATTGTATCTCTATGAATGATCTCTATATTCTAGATGCCGTCGGATTCTTATTCCGCTCATACTATGCCATTCGCGGCATGACAAATAAAGACGGCGCATCAACCGGCGCCCTCTATGGCTTTATCCGTAGTGTCCAAAAACTGATTACCGATTTTTCACCCGGGCAAATCGTCGCCGTCTTTGATGGTCCAAATAACAAAGCGTCTCGTGTTGCGATTTATGCAGACTACAAAGGCCACCGCGAAGGGATGCCCGAAGATCTTATCCCTCAACTAGGTCTTGCCATTGAATACTGCAAGCTCGCTGGCATTCCCCTCATGCAAGTTGAGGGCGTTGAAGCCGACGACACCATCGCAAGTATTGCCACTTGGGCTGAAAATCTTGGCTCAAACGTTTTCATCTGCTCGTCCGATAAAGACCTCGCTCAGCTCGTCTCGAAAAAAGTGCGCATGCTCAACACAGGAAAAGACAACCTCCTCATCGATGAGAAAAAAGTCGAAGAAATTTACGGCGTACGCCCCGACCAAATCCTCGATTACTTAGCGATCGTTGGAGACAGCGCCGACAACATCCCAGGACTTCCAGGTTTCGGCCCCAAAACGGCCACAACCCTCCTCGCCGAATTTGACACGCTCGATGAGCTGTTAAAAAATGCCGACAAGCTCAAGGGCAAAAAGCGCGAAACTGTTGAAAACGAATCAGAGATCGCCCTCATCTCAAAGCGCCTAGCCACCCTCGATATGACAATTGACTTCCCCAAAGATCCCGAATTCTTTCACGTTAATGAACCCGATCACGAGGGACTCCAGAAACTTTTCCACGAGATGAATTTCAAAACGCTTTTAGAAACACAGGCAACTAGCGACACCAATGTTTCGTATCACATTGTGGAAGATGTCGAAGCCTTTGTTCAAAAGTTCAAGGACGTACCTCATCTTTGCTTCGACACCGAAACCGATAGCTTAAACACCATGCAAGCGCGCATGGTCGGAATCGGCTTTAGCGTAAATGCAGGCGAGGGGTATTACATCCCCATAAACGATGATGAAACGGTAGAAAAACTCCGTCCCTTACTAGAAAACACCCCGCTTATCGCTCACAATCTCAAGTACGACCTCCACGTCCTAGCAAATCACGGCATCTTTCCGAAAAAGCTCCACTTTGACACGATGATCGCCTCCTACATCCTCTCACCACACGCAAATCGCCACGGCTTAGACGCCCTTTCCTTAGAGCATTTTGGCTTTAAGAAAACCCCCATTAAAGAGCTGATCGGCACCGGCAAAAAACAGATTTCGATGCGCGATGTTCCCATCGAAAAAGTTGGTCCCTATTGCTGCGAGGATGTCGATTACACCTACCGCCTCTTTGAACTATTTGACAAACAACTTTCTGGAAAACTCCTTGAGCTTTTTAAAAACGTTGAAATGCCCCTGCTTCCCATCCTCTTAAAAATGGAACGCACAGGCATTTATCTTGACGTCGAAGAGTTGAAAACAAAATCCACGGTGTTAAAAGCCGTCATTGAAAAACACTCGAGCGAAATTTTTGCGATAGCCGGCGAAGAATTCAACATCAACTCGCCAAAACAACTTGCCGCAATTCTCTTTGATAAACTCGAAATACCCGTTAAAAAACGTACGACTCGAGCTGATGTCCTAGAAGCTATGACCCACCCCATCGCGCGCGAAATCCTAGCGTACCGCTCCGCTGAAAAACTCCGCTCTACCTACGTCGATGCCCTCCCTCTCCAAGTCAATCCAAACACCCACCGCATCCACTGCTCATTTAACCAAGCCGGCACCGCCACAGGGCGCCTAGCTTGCCAAGACCCCAACTTACAAAACATCCCGATTCGCTCCGAAGAAGGGCGCAAAATCCGCGAAGCTTTCAAAGCCAAAGATGGCTGCAGCTTTCTCTCTGCTGACTACTCACAAATCGAACTGCGCCTGATGGCTCATTTTAGCGGAGAAGAAAAACTTATCAACGCCTTTAAAGACGGCGCCGACATCCACGCCAGTTGCGCAAGCATCGTATTCGATGTGCCACTTGATGAAGTCACAAGCGAAATGCGCTCAAAAGCCAAAGCCGTCAACTTCGGCATCATCTACGGCCAACAAGCGTTTGGCCTCTCCCAAGGCCTTGCCATCGACCTCAAAGAAGCCGCCAAATTCATCAAAGCCTATTTTGAAAAATACCCCAAAGTGAAAGCCTTCATCGAAGAAAGTAAAGAGACTGTTCGCAAAGAGGGCCATTCAACAACTCTTCTCGGCCGCGAAAGACCGATTCCCGAAATCTCAAGTCCAAACGGCATGATCCGATCAGCAAGCGAGAGGCTTGCCGTTAACACCCCCCTTCAAGGCTCTCAAGCCGATATCATAAAACTTGCCATGATCGAAATCGACAAACAAGTCGATCAGGCCCCCATGATCCTCCAAATCCACGATGAACTCATTTTTGAAGTCCCCGACAACGCAATTGAACACGTTAAACACCAAGTAGTTACCATCATGGAAAACATCTATCCCTTAAGTATTCCCTTAACAGTGGACGTCTCCATTGGCAAAAATTGGGGAGAATGTTAAGATTGAAGAAAGTTGCCATCACAGGAGGCCTCGCTTCAGGGAAAACCGAAGTGGGACGCCTGCTCAAAGAGCAGGGAGCTTACCTAGTCAATGCTGATGCAATTGTTCACCGACTACTCACCGAAAATCAGGACGTCATAAAAAGCGTCATAAAAATTTTCGGAGAAGGAATCATAGAAAACGGCGTGATAAATCGAAAAAAAGTGGCGAAAATCGCCTTTGCAAATCGCGAAAAACTGCTTGCTCTAGAAAGCTTGCTTCATCCCCTCGTGTACCAAGAAATCGAAGATGAAGCCAAAAAATGCGAGAGCGACATTTTTGCAGCGGAAATTCCCCTGCTCTTCGAATCGAAAAATCGCTACAATTTCGATCAAACGCTCGTCGTTCACACCAAAGAAGAGCTTGCCATCAAGCGATCCAAACTCACCCAAAAAGAGTATCAAGATCGCATGGCACGCCAACTACCCATCGAAGACAAAGTCAAACGGGCAACCTTTGTCATCGAAAATAATGAAGACCTAAATGCCCTCGAGAAAAATGTTAAGGAGTTTGTAAAAACATGTCTGAAAAAGAAACCGAAATAACACCACCACCAGTAATGACACCTCCCCCCAAAAAACGTCCTCCAAAAAAAGCCCCACCCCAACAAAACGAGAAAAAACCTCAACAAAACGAAAAAAAAGCTCAACCCCAACAAAAAGAAGATCAGGGACCACCTAAAAAAATGACCATCACGCGGATCAAAGATCTGCAACGCATGAATATCGACGAGCTCAACAAGTACGCGAAAAACATCGGCCTTGAAAACCGCGGCTCACTGACTAAATCCCAAATGGTCTTCGAAATCGTCAAAGCCAAATCCGCAAAATCTGATGAAATGCTGGTTGGAGAAGGAATCTTAGAAGTCCTCCCCGATGGATTCGGCTTCCTTCGTGCGCCAGAACACAGCTACCTCTCTTCAGTCGAAGACATCTATGTCTCCCCCGCTCAAATCCGCCGCTTCGACCTGAAAAAAGGGGACAACGTCTACGGACCCATCCGCTCACCCAAAGAAAAAGAAAAATACTTTGCCCTCCTAAAAGTCGATAAACTCAACAACCTCCCACCAGATAAAGCGAAAGAGCGTATCTTCTTCGGTAACCTCACACCCATCCACCCAGACGAGCGCCTCGTCATGGAAACCGGCAAAGAGAACCTCTCAACACGCGTCCTCGATCTTGCCGCCCCCATCGGAAAAGGGCAAAGAGCCATGATCGTCTCCCCACCAAAATCGGGAAAAACCGTCCTCGTTAAAGACATCTGCCACTCAATCGCACAAAACCACCCCGAAGTCTTCCTCATCGTACTCCTCATTGACGAACGCCCCGAGGAAGTCACCGACATGCAACGCTCCGTCAAAGGCGAAGTGGTCGCCTCCACCTTCGATGAAACTCCCGACCGCCACGTCCAAGTCGCCGAAATGGCCATCGAACGTGCCCGCTCGCTTGTTGAATACGGACACGACGTCTGTATCGTCTTAGATTCCCTCACGCGCCTAGCCCGCGCCTACAACACCGTCCAACCCCACTCAGGGAAAATCCTCACCGGTGGTGTCGACGCCAACGCCCTCCACAAACCCAAACGCTTCTTTGGAACCGCGCGTAACCTCGAAAACGGCGGCTCCCTCACCATCATCGCCACCTCTTTAATCGACACCGGCTCACGCATGGACGAGGTGATCTTCGAAGAATTTAAAGGCACCGGTAACATGGAACTGGTCCTAGACCGCCGCCTCGCCGACCGCCGCCTCTACCCCGCCATCGACCTGATCAAATCGGGAACGCGTAAAGAAGACCTCCTCTTCCACGCCGATGAGCTCGAGAAAATCTACCTCCTGCGCCAAGGTCTTGCAGACCTTACACCACAAGATGCGATGAAACTCCTCCAAAACCGCCTCAAAAAAACAGGCAGTAACGCAGAGTTCCTCCTCTCCCTCAAAATGTAGACAGGCAAACTAAAATTAGCGTCTAAAGCACTTACTGAAGTGAAAAACCGAGAGGGGATAGTATTTATCCCCAATCAGCTGAGTTTAATTGGGGAGAGTTACCTCCCCAATTTTGTTAATTGATGTGGTTAGACTGGTTTGGCAACGGGAACATGTACTGGCTAAAGCGAATGCCCTTTAGATCGCTCCCTTTTACCTCAACGTCATAAATCAAAACTGCGGTAAAATTTATATGGTCACCATACAAAGGTTCTACCTCAGCATATTTACCATTTTTAAATAACAGAGTGACTGTCTCATCAATCCCTCTTTCGCCATCCTGAAGAGGCACAGATAGCCCTTCGTTTTGTGCTTGTTTAACGTGCTCTTTGGAAAGCGAGCCGGCTTTAAAGCCATAAAAATAGGTATTGTTTCCTGAAACTGGATTGGCAGCTGCCATAAGATTCCCCCCTAGGTGAAAATTTGATTACTATGGGAGATGAAAAATAAGATATCCCCCGTAAAACGGGATACGATTATACCAAAATATACAGTTTTTGTATATCAAGTCACTTTTTGATTGCAGGGTTAAGCTTGTCTAAGAAATGTTTGAATTTCTTTGCCTGTGATTCCTTTTGAGACCACCGTTCAATTTCTGAAAGATCCAAGCGTAATTTCGTTTTTTTTGCTAAAGTTAAGGCTTGTTCTAGGCTCTGAAGGTCGTTCCAATGGTAGTAGCCAGCCAACCGGTCTTTCACACTATCGGTTGGAGTTAACATCTTGATGACGCCCTTCTTTGTTTGGTAGTTTTCAAAACATCGAATCGGCTCTTCACCGATTGCAACCGGCGGCGCTACAAATTCCACGTAGTATACAGAGTCTGGGTGAGCAAAGTATTTGCCTTTTGAAACAAATCCTATCTCTTTCAATGCCTTGGCTACGATTTTCATGTCATGGTAAGTGACGTAATCAAGATCATAGGATTGATAGTGATTTTCAGAGTAAATGGTGACGCATGCCCCTCCAACTAAAATGCCCTCAATCCCATGCTTCGTTAGTTGTGTTGAGATAATCCCTGCCAATTCCTCTATGGAGATTTCTTTGAGATTCATGCGGGTTTCCCTCGACGGCGGGGGCGTTTGCGAAGGGTCGGCTCATAATACGTGTCTTTAAACTCTTGCGGGAGGAATTCATAGGCTTTTTCAAGAAAGCTCAGCAATTGAGACTTAAACGGATATCGAGGATTAAATTGATAGATCCGCGTTCTGCCTTCCAAAGTGCTTACGAGAACACCACCTGTCTCTAGTCGATCTAAGGCTTTTTGCAAAGGAGACAGAGAGCTCTCAAAGACCTCGGCAAGCTGCCCCCCATAGCACCGCTCATTCATTAGGAGATAGAACAGAACCCTCTCCACATTTTTACCCCCAAAAATTGCCTCCAACATATCACCACCTCTTTTGTAGGTTATATAACCTCTATTATAGGTTATTCTACAAGGCTGTCAACCTCTTTTGTAGGTTATATAACCTCTAAAAGAGGTTGGTTAGAGGAGGAAGTTGAGGATGGGGGCCATGAATTCTTCAGGGTTTTCGTCGAGGGCACGGTGGCCGACGTTGTCTAAGAGGACAAGCTCTGCATTGGGGATGTTTTCTGCGATGAAGACTGATTCGTAAGCGGGGGTAAGGATGTCGTTTTTCGCGCCGATCACGAGGGTGGGATCAGTGATATCTCCCAGGAAAGGGCGTGAGTCAAAGGCCCGAAGAGCTTGCATTTGACGACGGAATCCGATGAGGGTTTGGGTTGTGGGCTTGAACATTTGATCGATCGAGACTTTTTCAAGGAAAGGGTCGTGGAAGAGCCAGGGCACAAGTGATTCGAAGAGTTCTTTCTCGTCGTCACCACGCATTTTCCGCTTCATCACTGATTCAAAGATCATTTCAGCGGCTTTACGGATTTTAAAGAGGCTGCAGGTGATCACAAGTTTTCCCATGTCAGGTCTTCGTCGGCCAATTTCTTGGACGATGGCGCCTCCCATAGAATGGCCAAGGAAGTGGGGTTTTGTAAAACCCACAGAAGCGGCAAGCTCTAAGGTGTCGTCTGCCATTTTTTCAATGGAGTAGGGCTTATCTTCTTGCGGACTTTGTCCTGAACCCCAGTTGTCAAAGATCAGCACTTTAAAATTTTCGGATAGAATGGGAAGAACACTGACCCAGTTTGTGTGGTCGCATCCAAAGCCTGCGATGGCTACAAGTTCGGGACCATCCCCGTGGATTTCATGATAGATCATAATTTGGCTATAGCAAATTAATATTTTTTGTTAACCTAAAACAATGTCTAATATCTTACTTCTATCGACATCTGGTGGCAGTGGCCACATTCAGGCGGCCTTAGCTATGAAGGAAAAGCTTTTGGATGAAGATCCTAAAGCTGTCATTTTTGAGCGCAATTTGTCTGATGATTGGTGGACATGGTTTGGACGGTATGCAACGCATATATTGTGGAATGTGCCACAACGGCGCGGGATGCACAGGTGGCTTAAGTTCATTTGGAAGCAAAGTCATTTGACAGGCTTTTTCTTTGGTTTGCCAACGCTTTTTAATGCGGTGCGTTTTTTTCTCTACAACGACATTGATCGCGTGATTGTGACGCATCATTTGAGTTACCCGACGCTTTTTCGAGCTCTAGATATTGCTAAGTTCTTTGGACGGAAGTGTCCAAAGCTTGAGGTTGTAGTGATCGAGCTACCAACAACCGAGAAAATGTATTATTACAAATCGTTTCGCGAACTTAATCCAAAATATCACAGTCGGATTGAGGTGCTTTCTGTTAAACCTTTAGCAAAGCAAGGGCATAGTGATGCTGAGCATTGGCTCCGTTTAGCGGGTCTCCCCTTCTGGGTTATTAAGTACATTGATTTTCCACTCAGGAAAAGTTTCTATGTACAAACGCCTGGGTTGACTTATTCGGTTGGAGGTGAGCATTTAACAAGTCAAGATCGCGTGTTGACGATCATGCTTGGATCACAGCCGACGTCAAAGGCGATTTTAGCCTATCTTAAGGCGTTAGAGGGTTTGGACCTCGATAAGATTTTTGTGATGTGTTCGCATCAGGAGAAGTTATTAGAGACCGTGCGCAAAAATTCGCCTGATCATGTGATTGGACTTGGACCTCAGCCTGCAAGTGCCATTGCGGATCTATTGATTCACAGCACCTATACGTTAACGCGTAGCGGCGCCATCACAAGCCAAGAGTTATTGCATTTAGCAAATGGGACCATCTTAATTCATTCAGAAACGGGTGATCTTTGTGGGATGCCTGAGTGGGAGGCGGGTAACGCCCTCTATCTCAAAGAGAAAAAGGGCGCTAAACTTGTCACTCCTATGACGATTAGGAGCGAATTAGGAATCGAACAAACCCTTCATAGTCCTTCTTTATCAGGTACTGATAGCACTGATCTGGATTCACACCTGTCTCCTCAGCAAACCCCGTAATATGGGGAATGACATTCCCTTTTTCGTGGTTTTTCTTCATTTTCTTAGAGAGGCCTTTGATAAAACGTCCCCATTTAAGTCCGCTTTTTTCCACTTCACCCATGCAATATTTAAGATGCGGTTGAGAAAAAATAACCCCTAAAAAACGCATCGGATGAACATGATCAATTTCATCGCCAAGTTTTTCCATCGCACTTTTTTTCAATAAGAGCTTGGGCCATGAGAGAGTTCCCATGTTAGAAATGAGCTTAAATATCTTATCTCTCTCCTGTTGGGTCACATTTAAATTATGGAAATGACCAGGGTCTAAAGAGTATTCTACAGCGTCCATTTTCCCAAAAACACCAAACAAAGCTAACAATATTAATAAGTATCTCATAAAAAAATCCTTGCAATATAATTTTTTTTTCAAGATGTGTAGGATAAACGGAGGTAAAATTTATGGCGAATGAAAATTATCACAACTTCTCCTATAAGGGGTTTGGCTTAGGACTTGGTTTCACATGGGGTGTTGTCATGCTCATATCTGGCTGGCTTTCTTGCTTTGGATGGGGAAACCTTTTCGTCGACACAATGGCCTCGATTTATGTTGGATTTGACTCAACATTCTTCGGTGCGATTCGTGGAGCGATTTGGGGATTTGTTGATGGAGCGATTATCGGATTAATTTTCGTGTTCTTCCACAACTACTTCATCAGCAAAAAATCTAGACGCAAGAGAAGATAAGTTGATAAGGTGACCGGATGGAATTTGAACCGGTCTATAAAGATTATGTCTGGGGTGGGCACCGGATCGCAAAGCGATTTGACCGCTCTCCCCCAGTTGATTTAGTGGCAGAGTCGTGGGAAGTATCAGCCCACCCGGATGGTTTATCAAAAATCACCGGTAGCAGCAAAACCCTCTTAGATCTCGATCTTAATACCCTTTTAGGCAAGCCGTGTGAACGGTTTCCCCTGCTTGTAAAAATCATCGATGCACATGCAAACCTCTCTGTGCAGGTTCATCCATCCACCGGAGTGGAGGCCAAAACAGAGGCGTGGCACGTCATTGACGCGAATGAAGAAGCGTGTGTTTGGGCAGGTTTTAAGCGCCCCATGACACCCGAGCTCATCCGCGAGAGCTTGGAAAATCACACGATCGAAAACTATCTGACCAAGATTCCTGTCAAAGCAGGTGATACGATCTTCATTCCAGGTGGACGCGTGCATGCGATTGGAGCCGGTTGTCTGATCTTGGAAGTGCAGCAAACATCGAACACCACCTATCGGCTTTACGACTGGGGACGTCCCCGGGAACTGCATATTGAGAAGGCTCTTGAAGTCATTAACTTTGAAAACATCGACAATCCCCTTCAATCTCTGCCACTTCACACACCCTTTTTCAACCTCTCGAAATTCACCGGCCCATCAAAACGGACCGGCTTCGAAATCGTCTTCAATCTCGATACAGGAAAAACCATCCTGCTTCCTCATGAAGATACCCAAGAATTTCCGAGCGGCAACTACTTTTCAATAAAACTTTGAGCGACTAAGGCCAAAGCACTTTTTACACCAATCTCCTCACCAAGCGGCGATGCTACAATCTCACACGCTTCAAACGGGGTTTCCCAGACATACTTTTTTACCCGTTCTCTCAAAGGAACAAGCAGCCGATCACCCAAATGACGCGCAAACGTACCGATCACCACCACCTCAGGATTCGTTGTCATCATCAAAATGCCAATCCCCTGCGCAAACCTTTCTAAAAACTCATCCCACTTGGGATGCTCCTCATTGATCTTGCCAAGATGTACACCGCCGCAATACTGCTCAAAACACCCGCGCATGCCACACACACAAGGTGGTCCATTGATGTCTAAAACAATGTGGCCAACCTCACCGCCCGTATCGGTTACCCCCTGCACTAGCTGTCCATCGACAATAATTCCGCCGCCCATGCCCGTACTCGCCGTTAAATAAATCAGATTTTGCTTTTTCACTCCATAATGGAGCTCGGCTAGCGCACACGCATTGGCATCATTGTTGAAAAAAATCGGGCATCCGAAGCGTTTTTCAAACAGTTCCACCACGGGAAAATCTTCCCACCCTGGTAAATTTGGCGGACGAATGGTCCTGCCGGTCTTGACCGAAAGCGGGCCAGGACACGCAATTCCAATCGTCTTATACGGCCCGGGATGCGCTTCAAACACCGCTTCAAGCGCCTTTTTAGCTCCCCCATACTCCTGCGTATGTAAAACAACACCCTCGCTACTTGCAATCTTTGTGCCCCCAATATCTATTCCCAAAATTGACATCAACATTCTCCATTAGCTACTGTATTTGTATGTATAACGTAGGGACGAAAATCGTCAAAACGCTAAATGATGCCGGGCACACCGCCTACTTCGCCGGAGGATGGGTGCGCGACCACCTGCTCGGGCACGATTCTGACGATATCGACATCGCTACAAGCGCCTCGACAGAAGAGGTGCAGGGACTTTTTGAAAAGACCATTCCTGTTGGTGTGGAGTATGGCATTGTTATCGTAGTGGAAGAAGGGCACAACTTCGAAATCGCCACCTTCCGCCAAGACCGCGGTTATGCCGATGGAAGGCGCCCCACAGGCATTGATCCTGCTACACCTGAGGAAGATGCCAAAAGGCGCGATTTTACCATCAACGGCATGTTCTACGATCCCCTCACCGAGAAGTTGTATGATTTTGTGGAAGGGCAAAAGGATTTGGAGAAAAAGCTCATCCGCGCGATTGGTAACCCCCATGAGCGGTTTTTAGAAGACCGCCTCCGTATGATCCGTGCGATTCGCTATGCCGGTCGCTTTGGCTTTGCCATCGACGGGAGCACAATTAGCGCCATTGACGATCACGCAAGTACGTTATTTCCCGCAGTGGCCATTGAACGTGTCACTCACGAGTTTGAGAAGATGCAACGATTCCCCAATTTCGATGAGGGTCTGATTTTTATGCATCGCCATTTTCTGCTTCAGACTGTTTTTCCCATTTTGAAGGACGTATCCGAAACCGAAATCCGCTACCGCCTGCGCCACCTTAAGACGTATCCAATAAGCATCCCTGTCATCCTCCCCCTTCTCGATCTTTTCCCCGACGCCTCTTTGGAGGAAAAGCTCGAGCTTGTTGACTATCTCAAGCTGTCTAAAAATGACCGTCACATTACAAAGACCCTCCACTTGCTCAAGGCGAATGAGGGCGATCAGGCGTCATGGGCACACATTTATGCAAGGTGCGATGCCCCAACGTGCCTAAAGCTTCTTGATGATAAGACGCATCAAACACGGGTGGAAGCACTCATGCCTCACATTGAACGGATCCAAAACAAATCCCCGATTGTAAGCGCTAGGACCCTTATGGGATACGGTGTAAAACCAGGTGAGACAATGGGTGAATTTCTGCGCAAAGCCGAAGCGCTTGCCATCAACGAAAACCTCTTAGATCCCTTATTGATCTGTAAACGTCTCGGAATTGTAAGCGAAATGTAAAGCCGCTTTACATTCATCTAACCTAATCCACATGAGCCACTTATCCCCACCTTGTAATCTATTCAATCTTATAAGATACTTGCTGCAATTTTTCACAACAAAGGAGCTGGGATGGCAATACCTGAAGTCAATGTAAATGTAGTATATGGACAAAGAGCAGTTAAAGTTAGTGTCTCAAGCGAGGCAACCTTAGAAGAACTGGCCACACGCGTTTTTGCAGCTGTGGCTGAGGCGATGGGCAGAGCAGCGCTTGAAAATCCCAAGTTATTTTGGAAGGGATTTGCACTTACACAAAGCCGCTTTGATCAGGAGGTCAATACTGGTGGTTTACCCACCTTGGCAAGTGTTCCTGACCAATATTTAACAGTATTGACACTTCCCTCATAAACACCTGCAAACAAACAGACCCTGCCAGGGAAAATTTAGGGTTTGAGCAAGTGGATTGGAAGAGCATGCAGCTTCTACGAGCGGGCCAGTACTTTAGTACGGCGCGCGAGAGAACTTTCAATCAACGCCGCTCAAACCCTAAATTTTGAGTGTTAAAATAGTAATGTCGTCATGCTGATGAGTGTTTTCGGCAAAAGCTTTCACTTCGTCGAGGATTTTCTGGACGATATCGGCGCCTTTTGGGGAGTGGTCATTTTCGAGGAGGGTTTTTAGGCGATCCATGCCGAAGAGGTTAAGTTTAGCGTCGTGGGCCTCGACAACGCCGTCAGTGAAGAGGATCAGGGTGTCGCCTTTTTCGAGGGTAATCTCGCCGGTTTCGACCTCATCGAGGTGGATAACACCGAGAGCGATACCGGATGTTGTGAGTTCGATGAGTTCACCTGAGGCTTTTTTGAGGATGGCGGGGAAGTGGCCAGCGGAGGTGTAGGTCAGCTTGCCGGTTTCTGGGTGGAAAAACGCCGTCCAGAGCGTTACGAAGACACCCGAGTCGCGGGTATCAGAGCAAAAAAGGTTGTTGGTTTCTTTGACAGCGAGGGCAAGGTTTTGTTCGCTTTTGCCAAACGAGCGGAGCAGGCTTCGGAGGACTAGAGAATAGAGACAAGCGAAGACACCTTTTCCTGAGGTATCAGCGACAGTGAACATGAGCTCGCCTGTTTTTTCCCGCACGATGTAATCGAAGAAGTCACCACCAACCTCTTTAGCTGACATAAAGCCTGAGCTAATTTCGACCCCTTCGAATTCTGGGAGTTCAACGGGGAGGAGGGATGTTTGAATTTCTTGGCCGATCTTGAGTTCTTTTGCGAGCATTTCCCGGGCGACTTTTTCGTTTTTCACTTGGCTCATGTTGTGGAGAAGGGAGTTAACCATGCGGTTAAACCGCTCACCAACGATGTTGATTTCAAAGCCCATCTTATCGGGGATAAAGCGCGCGGAGAGATTGCCTTCGGCGACATCTTCCATGACGTAGCAGAGTTGGCGCAGGGGTTTTGAGATGCGGAAGGTAAACCAAAGGGTTCCACCACCACCTATGATGAGGATGGAGAAAATAAACGCAGAAATGAGGAGGAAGTAGCGCTGAATATTAATGAAGTTGATGTTGGCGGAGGTTTCGATGAATAAGAAGATGTTTTGTTCTTCTAAATCAAGGATCACAGCGATGCTTGCCTCTTTATCAAACTCAAACTTGAAGTTACCAGTATCTGGGACAAGGACAATGGGATGTTTCCCTTTCACGGTCGGTGGTTTTTTCTCCGAAGTTTGCTGAATGACTGATAGTCCAAAGAAGTCGGGGCGTGTTGACGCCATGACTTTCCCATCTTTGTTTAAGATAGACGATGAGATGGGGAAGGAAAAACGTCCGGTTGATTCAAGAAGCTCTGCTAAGTAGGATGCGGAGAATATTAAGGTGAGCACACCCTTGAGCTTGCCGGTGTGGTTAGAGTAGATGGGTTTGGCAATGTAAAACTCATACGACTTTCTATCCGGTGCTTCCTGATAGAAAAAGAAATTGTCTTTCTTTGTGAGCTGCAATTTGGAGAAAAGTTTTGTTGTATTTTTTCCAAGACTTGCGGAATTTGAAGAGGTTTCACAAACAAATTGCCCATTTGGCCAAAGATGTGAATAGAACATTTCAATCAGTCCATTCCGCTCGGCAATGCGTTTGAAAGCGAGGTTAATTTCAGTTAGACTATTTCGATAATCGCCTTTGGGATTTTGAGATAAAATGATGTCGTGGGTGATGTTTAAGATATTTCCTGCATCGTACACAACGTGGTTGATTTCTTGCATTTTCTCATCGGCTATGAGGTTTAGTGCAAAGAAATTATCCCGCTTTTTGGTATCAAAATCGTGCATGTACATCATGACGGATAAGAAGAGGAGGGGGAAGACTAAGAAGATGAGGGTAACGAGTAAAATACGCACGGCAAGCGACCCACCTATCCCCTTGATTGCACTCTTGCCTCTGAAATCTTGATCTGTCATGATGCTTGCATGTTAACACGAGAAATATTGAGCTCGCAACACTCCTTTATCAAGCATTTAGTTAAACTGCGGAATAACGCACGTTACCGCCATGAAAACAGCTCTCTATTAATCTCTGGTTCTAAGCTTGTTAACGAGCTAAAACCCGCCGTTGTGATTCAAGAAAAAAAAGCACATTTAAGTTACACACCAAGTGAACAAATTTTTACAACAGATGCGATCTTGAAGAAAATCACAGGTCAAGTCTCGCCAGATGGCATCGCAGGTGTTGTCGAAATGCCCAAATGGGACGCGGTTTTTGACAAAAAATTTCTTGTCGCATTTGACGGGATTCAGGATCCAGGTAACCTCGGGACACTTATCCGCTCTGCGTTAGCACTTGGGTTTGAAGGAGCCCTCCTTCTTCCTGGCACAACCGATCCATTTAACGACAAGGTTCTAAACGCCTCAAAGGGCGCTGCTCTCACACTGCCAATGCAAAAAGTAAGCTTTGAAGAAATGCACGCTTTGCCTCACAAAACGTATTTAGCGGACCTTAATGGACAAGCACCAACACCACTTGACGGCCCTTTAATTTTGGTCTTAGGAAGTGAAGGGCAAGGCCTTTCAAGAGAAGCGAAAGGCACTCGCTTAACCATTCAAACACGCAGTGTCGAATCACTCAACGTCGCAGTCGCAGGTAGTATTTTGATGCATCAAATCCGAGGAGATCAATGGGCGACGACTACCTAAACTTAGAAGAAGACTTTCTCACAAGTGACCGAAAAGAGTCGCGCAAAATGCGTCGCTTAGCCTCAAAACTTGACCGCTCAAAATACAAGAAGACCGATGAAAAAGCCTATCCTCCTCCTCCGCAAGGTGACTTTGACCGCGGACGGGTGCTATCGATTACCTCGGATGGCATTGAAGTCAAAGTAGAAGACACGGTCCGTTTGTGCTCTTTAAAAGGTGCGCTTAAAAAGGACCGCTCCCACCAAAAAAACCTGGTGATTATTGGTGATTTTGTCCTGATGGATGACACAACAATTGTCTATGTCGAAAAGCGCTCATCTCATCTTTCTCGCGCTGAAAATCTCTCTCGCAAGAAGGTCCAACTCATCGCAGCGAACATCGACCAAGTCTTTATCGTTGCCTCTATTGACGATCCAACTTTAAAGCCTTCTCTGATCGATCGCTATATCATTGCCGCACGTTCTGGAAACATGGAACCGATCATCGTGATCAATAAGCTCGATCTCCTTGAAAAAAGCGCCTTCTACAAAGACTTTAAGAAAGCCTACTCAAAGCTTGGCATTCAATTCATTGAAGTATCTGCTAAAACGAAGAAGAACCTAGCCAAACTCAAAAAAGCGATGAAGCACAAAACCTCTGTCTTCTCCGGACAATCTGGCGTTGGCAAAACATCGATTCTCAATGAAATCCTTGGCATGGACATGAAAATTGGTGAGGTTGCTCCAAAAACACGTAAAGGGTCCCATACAACAACCGCCTCCAAACTCATCCCCCTCAAAGACGGCGCCTTTTGCATCGACACGCCCGGTATCAAAAGCTTTGGGCTTTGGCAAATCGACAAGGACAACCTAGCCTCATATTTTCCAGACATCGACGCCCTTTCCCCAGGCTGTAAATTCAGCCCTTGCAAACATTTTTTCGAGCCCGACTGCGCGGTTAAAGACGCGGTAGACGACGGGAAACTCTCCCAAGTGCGCTACGAATCGTACTTGGCACTATTGACAAAAGAAGACTAAGACCCTAGAAGGGGAGTTATGATTACAGATATTTTCGGCTATGAGATTTTAGATTCTCGCGGCAATCCAACGGTTGCGGTGAAGGTAACGCTTGATTCAGGCGTTACGGCAAAAGCATTTGTCCCATCGGGGGCATCAACAGGTGAACACGAAGCCTTAGAGCTTCGCGACGGCGACAGTAGCCGCTACAATGGGAAAGGCGTCTTAACAGCAGTTGAAAACGTCAATGGCCCCTTAAAAGAAGCCATTAACGGCATGGATGAAAACGATCAACGCGCGATTGACGAGGCGATGCTGAAACTCGACGGCACCGAAAACAAGTCTCGCTTTGGTGCCAATGCGATCCTGGGCATTTCGCTAGCCGTTGCCCACGCCGCTGCTGCAAACAAGCGCATTCCCCTCTTCGAGCACCTAGGTCCCGGCCGCACACTCCCCGTTCCGATGATGAACATCATCAACGGCGGCGCACACGCCGACAACTCCCTTGACTTCCAAGAATTCATGATCCGCCCCATCGGCCCCGACTCTTTTTCTGAAAAACTTCGAGCAGGCGCAGAAATTTTCCATACGCTGAAAAAGCTCTTAAAAGATGCGGGCCAAGTCACAGCTGTTGGCGATGAAGGGGGCTTTGCACCCAACCTCGGCTCAAACGAAGAAGCGCTCGACTTCATCATCCAAGCGATCGAAAAAACCGGCTACCGTCCAGGCGACGATGTGACAATCGCCCTTGATGCCGCCGCATCCGAGTTTTACAAAGATGGGCTCTACTCAGGGCGAGACGTCGACAAACACATCGACTACCTTGAAAACCTCACCAATATGTACCCAATCGACTCGATCGAAGATGGCCTTGATGAGAACGACTGGGACGGCTGGAAAAAACTCACCGCCCGCCTCGGTCAACGGATCCAAATCGTTGGCGATGACCTCTTTGTCACAAATAAAAAGTTCTTAGAGCGTGGGATAAAAGAGCGCTCTGCAAATTCGATCCTGATCAAACTCAATCAAATAGGCACCCTCACAGAAACCCTAGAAACGATCGACCTTGCTAAAAAAAGCGGCTTTACAACCGTGATCTCTCACCGCTCAGGTGAAACAGAAGACACAACAATCGCCGACTTAGCTGTCGCAACAGATGCTGGGCAAATCAAAACCGGCTCACTCTCGCGCTCAGACCGCGTGAGCAAATATAATCGTTTACTAGAAATCGAGGCAACAGAGGGGTAACGGCCTGTGAGGGGGACACTTGCACTATTTGGCGCCTCGGAGAAGGGGCAATTTGGCACACCACTTCCATGCCAAAACATCACCGAACTTTCGGATCAAGTTGGGAATCCCGTTGATGAGAGTCGCGCGATCGAACTGTCCGTCCAAGCCCTGCTCTACGAGCGAGCCCTTATCTTTGTACGCGTGCACGAAGAGGGATTTAGCGTAGAGGATTACCTACTCGGCTTTAAAGAGATCCTAAAAGACGAAACCATTCAAGAGCTCACAGCCCTAGCCCTTCCAGGTGTTGGGGATGAAACAATCCTAGATGCTTCAAATAGCATCACCCAAACCTTTGGAAGCCTTCTCATCGTGCAAGAAAACGATCTATTTGATTACGTCACGTCGAAGTAGCTTTTCAGTCCATCTTGATCAGGCTTCATTGCCTTGTCACCTTCGTGCCAATTCGCTGGACAAACCTCGCCATTTTCCTCGAAGAAGATCAGCGCATCAAGCATACGAAGAGCCTCATCAACTGAACGACCAAGCGGCAAGTCATTGACAACCTCATGCCTTACCGTGCCTTGCTTATCGATTAAGAATAAACCTCTAAACGTGACACCCGCATCTTCAATCAACACGCCATAATCGCGACCAATGGTCTTATTTAAATCAGACACAAGCGGATATTCAACACCCTCAATGCCACCTTGATTTTTTGGTGTATTGAGCCAAGCGAAGTGTGAATACTGGCTATCAACCGAACAGCCAATCACCTGACAGTTGCGCTTTTTAAACTCAGACAGCTTTTCCTGAAAAGCGTGTAACTCAGTTGGACAAACAAACGTAAAATCAAGAGGATAGAAGAAGAACACCACATACTGACCGTGAAAGTCTTCTAACGTAAAATCCTCAACAATCTGTAAATCTTTGATCGCTGCTGTTTTAAATCCAGGTGCTTTTTTTCCAACAAGTGTCATTTAACCATCCATTTAATGGCAGGACAACCCAATGCCATTATTTAAAGTTTTTACCATTTATCCCCTATATATTCCCTCAAATCACACATTTTCTCAAGGAAAATCCCAACAGCACCCTCCTTACTATAAAAGAGTTACAAAAAGACAAGGAAATTCGTTGCCTTAAACTCGATTTTCCATGAAAATAGAGCGTAAGGCAGCAATATATCGGAGATCCAGTATGAAATTGATCCAAAGATCATTACAAGAAAAATTAGCTCGAACTCTTAAACGAGGCAAAAGTGTGTTATTGCTAGGCCCTAGGCAAACCGGTAAAACAACCCTGATCAGTCAATACAAAGCCGACCTAGAAATCACCTTATTGATCGCAAAAATACGGCGACAATATGAATCAGATCCCGACCAACTTATCAGAGAAGTTCAAGCTTTAAAAAAGACAAACGGTAAACCTCCCTTTATCATCATCGACGAAGTACAAAAAGTCCCCGCCTTAATGGATGGGATTCAGTATTTAATCGATAACAAACAAGGGCAATTTATTTTAACAGGATCTTCCGCACGCAAACTAAGACATAACAAAAACATAAACTTATTGCCCGGTCGAATCATTCAACTGCACCTTGACCCCATAGCGCTCAGCGAGACCAAAGCCCCCTACCCACCTATTGAAGAACTAATCACTTACGGATCACTACCCGCCATCCACCTAGAAACAGACCCCCTCATCCGCGAGGAAGAACTCGATTCCTATGTAGATTTATACCTTGAAGACGAAGTGCGTGCAGAAGCTCTTGTGCGAGATATCGGCGCCTTTGAAAACTTTTTGCAACTTTCAGCAATTGAATCTGGCAACATTGTAAACTTCGACAAAATTTCTCAAGATGTTGGTGTTGCCCGCACAACGATAGCAGCATATTATCAAATTCTAGAGGACTGCTTAATTGCTGAACGTGTTGAACCCTATACATCTAGCAAAACCCGTAAAAAACTCACTAAATCACCCCGTTATTTACTCTTTGATTTAGGCCTGCGTCGTCTTGCCGCCCGTGAACAACCCACCCTACCCCAAAAGTATCTAGGAAACCTTTTTGAACAATTTATCGGGCTGGAATTAATCCGCTGGACACGTTTACAAGACACAAGACCAACCGTGCATTTTTGGAGAGATTCATCAGGACCTGAAGTAGACTGGGTAGTAAGCCGCAATAAAGAACTATTACCCATCGAAGTGAAGTGGACCGAAAACCCCTCGAAAAGAGACGCAAGACACTTAGAACTGTTTTTAAGCGAATACCCCACAGCAAAAATAGCGTACGTTGTATGCCGCGTGCCACAACCTCAAATGCTCTCAGACAATATTATGGCAATTTCTTGGAAAGACCTAATAGACAAACTAGACAATTGGTAAATCTTAGACCGCTGCTATTTTTCCAACAAGTGTCATTTATATCTCCAAGCTTCATCACCAATCGTCGTTGTTTCCCCATGCCCAGGATAGACAAGAGTATCTTCAGGCAAAGCGCATAGACGGTTAATTGATGAGCGCATTTTCATCGGGTCTGAGTGGGGTAAATCAACCCGCCCAAAGCCCGCCTTAAAAAGGACATCGCCGCTGATTAATAATTTTTCGCTCTCGCAGTAGAACGCCACACCGCCGGGTGAATGACCTGGCAGATGCAACACCTCAAACTCATACGCTCCAAGCTTCATCCGCATCCCATCCTCAAAATGATGATCCACCTTGCACGGCGCCACCAAAATGTCAAACTTGAGGCCATCACTTCCAGGCTTCAATACATTTTTTTCATCAAGAGGGTGAACCCAAACGGGCAACTGATATTTTGCTTTAAGCGTTGCTAAATCAGCAATATGGTCGAAATGAGAGTGGGTGAGCCAAATCGCCTCAAAATCCCATTCCTCTTTCTCAAGAAAAAACCCCAAAGCTCCATCGCCAGGATCGATGCAAACAGCTTTTTTAGAGTCAGTGTCAGCTAATAAAATGGCATTGGTGCCATATTCGCCACAAGAGCGCATCTCTACGAGTAACATTGCACCGGTGAGGACTCGAACCTCAAACCTCCTGGTCCGTAGCCAGGTACTCTATCCAATTGAGCTACCGGTGCATTTGTGCTACAATTCTGTACAAAATAGGTGTTTATGTCAATCAATTGGAAAAAACAGTGGGAAGACCACGCCCCAACCTTCAAAAATGGGCAAGCGCACATCCCTCTTCTTAACGGGAAAACCTTCCCACTTGACCCAGGCCCAGGCTTTGGCGACTACTCCCACCCCACAACCAGGCTCATGCTCATCCACATGGCACCGCTTGTGAAAAACCGCCCCGTCATCGACATTGGCTGCGGCTCGGGCATCCTCTCCATCGCCGCCCACCACCTCGGCGCCACAACCGTCCACGGCATCGACATCTGCCCCCTCGCACTTTCCCACGCCCGCCATAACGCCATCCTCAACCACGCCCCCCTCACCTTCTCCCCCACCTACCACACCAAAACACCCGCCCTCTATCTCATGAACATGATCCCCTTAGAACAACAAGACGCCATCAAATCGGTCTCTCCTGCCCCAGGCTCTTACTTCCTCATCTCGGGCCTCCTCGCCTCTAAGCCCTATACACCCCCTCTTCCTCTCACCCCCATCTCCCGCCACCAAGAGGACGAATGGGCTTGCGTCTTAATGAAATCTTAATTATAATTAAGGGTAACAAAAGAGAATATTATGTTAGGCACACATCTTAAAGACACTTCCGTCAAGTACCTAATGAAGGTTACGCTCAGGCGAGCGTAACGATAAAGCCCTTGTAACCAATATCTTAAAAAAACAAACCTTGGAGAAGAACATGGATATCGAAGATATTCTCGAATATAATTTATTTAATCCCAAAGCCTTCGAGCTTTCCCTAGAATTTATGGGACTTGATGGCGGGGAGTATCAAAAGGGCACCTTGGAGTGTCAAACGGGACGCCTGGAGCGACTTAGGCAAAGATCTATTCATCCTTAATTATAAATAATTGAGATTTATCTCTCTCCTTTGTTAAAATGATAACTTCATACAAAGGAGAGCTTTTATGGCATTACCCCCTCTTCCCCCTTCCCCACCACCTTCTCACCCATGAGAAGATTCGGCCTCTAGCGAAGGAAGAACACCTCCCGGTCCACCGCCGAGAGCACCCAGCTTTTACATCATCCGCGAACTCCAATTAAAATGCGGCCTCACCACGAGAATGAACGACGTGACAGCGCTATCACCAGACGAAAGAGCCGATATTATAAACAAACTGGCACAAGGCTATTTTAGCAGGTAATTAAAATATTAATTATACATCTAATTAAATATTAGTTATTTATATAGTAAAATAATTAACACCTTTGTTATAATTATACCTTAACAAAGGTGTTTTATTATGTTACCTACAGGAATAACTGGCTCATTAGCCACAAACATACATTTAAGGGGACAGAATCAAAAGGCTTTACTCGCGGTTGCACTTGTAGCCGTTGGCATTTTAGCCTTTTCCTTTGCCGCTCGATCAGGCTCAGCCACCCTTTACACCGTCGGCGCCCTCGACTCCGCCGCCCTCCTTACCACCGCAATTTACTTTCGCAGCAAGCAGAAAAGCAAAGCTAAAGTTCTCCCAACATCCCCAGCCTCTTCAACGACCGCGACCTCTTCCTCGGGAGGCGCGTCCCCAGCCCCACACAAACTACACAACGTCGGCCGAAACCGAAGCTCCATGCAGCGAATTCACCAGGCTTTAGAAACCACAGCAGGCAACACTTGCAACGCAAAAGGCTTATCAACAACTGAACTCTACGCCCTTCTTATTGTTCTTGCAGAAAGAGACGGCCCTCTCCCACACATCGCCTACCCTGAAAATCCCACAATCGAACCGTCGGTGAATGAACAAGCAGCAACCCTACGGGACTACTATCAAGCACATAAGACTGAAATCCAAGCTCTTCGTCACGAACGCATTGTCCACGCAAGCACCTACGAACTTCCGCAAGGAGCCTCCACTGTCGAGAAAATGGCCTTTCTCCTAGCTCACAATCAACTAAAAAACCACAACCCAGGCTGCTATGAACCACGAACTCTTCATTTAGTAGCAGGGCGCAGAGTGCTTAAACCTACGCAAACCGCTCAAAGACTTGCTAGCCCACAACACAACCCTGCAACCCTAACCTCTGCCGCACCAAGCAGAGCTCTTAAGTATCGAACACCTCCCACTAGCCTCGTCTTGGCTCCTTCTAATCACCAACGACGCAGCACGGCGTTTGAAAACTATCCACTGCACTCAACCCCTATCGCCTTACCACTTGGAAGCACCCATGCTGTGTCTACCCCTTCATCCACACCTTCTCCTGAAAGCAGTACACACACCGAATTTCAAAACGTCTTACCAGCGCCCTCCCCGATTGCCGCAGATCCCCTTGACAACGCTGAAGCGGCAGGGCGAATTCGCACCGAACTGATTCTTGCAGTAAGCGACCCAGACGAGCCAGCTGTTATCCCAAACACACTATCCACCGAGGAACAAAGAGCTTTATATGTCGCCCTCTTAGATAACGGGTTCTCTCCCTACAGAATCGAACTAAAAAGTGAGCTTGACACAACACACCCCTCTCTTGCCGAAACAAAAAAAATCCGAGGCCTTTTAAATCGTTACGAAAGAAGACTTGCCGAAGAAGACACACGATTTGCACATTCACGAGCAGGTTTAATGATCGCAAAAGAATTCGGAGCCCTTGAAGAAATGGGAGCCTTTATCGACCTCAACGACTTTAAGGATCCAAGCAAAGTCACAGCCCGCGCAAGCAGAGTCAACCTCTCTAAACCTATCAACTACGAAGCTCTGATGGAAGGGCTTACCCAAGCTGAAAGATTTGCCTTAGTCCTTAAACTCATCGTAGAGAATGGAGGAACTACCCCGCATTTTATCAGACAAGACCCAGTAAAACACCGTAAGATGGAACAACTAACACAGAAGATGGCCGACGATTACAATAAATACTCTGCAGCGATTCACGATCGAGCTAGAGCGTTAAAAGCTTCCCCAAAGCGAGTTCCTCTAAAAATCTCACCCATAGAGGCCTTCGCTTATGTTCTGTCCGTAACTGGTTAAATACCTGCGACTTAACATTGACTTGCTAATAATTAACTATTTAGTATATAATTAAGCCATACAAAAGGGGGAATTATGGCTCAATGCATCCATAGTTTAAAAAATACACTTACAAACTGGCAACAAAATCACCCGATTAGATTTAAGGTTGGACAAGTCACCGCAGCCATTGCTTTAGCGGCAATTGCTGCTGCCTCCCTATACCTACTCATTTCAAAAGGCTCTCACCTTTCCAACGTCGAGCACATTTCCTTAGACACCTCAACAGGCGTTAGTTTAGTCAGCATCATCGCATTAGTAAACCTTGGTCGACCTCCTTTCCCAGCGCCACCATCAGAAAAAGCCTTTCTTGAGAAACACTACAAGAGGGCAAAATACATGGCAGAAGAGCTTATCGAGCTATACAAAATAGCGAATCCAGACGGCGGACCGTTTGACATCGACTTTTACGACAATTCGATTCAACCTGTCGCAAAGCAACCTTTCAGCCTTACGCAACTTCAACAGTTTAAACTCATAATGGGAATCTTTATCACAAGCCAAGCGAACAATCAACTTCAGTTCAAATCTAAAAATAACCAATTAGAAACTACCCTCAACAGACTTGTTCCATTCATGAAACAACCTAAACATCAAGAATATTTAGAGGAATTGGCCAAGACACACCTCGACTATCAAAAGGACCTAAAAGTGGTTACAAACCACGAAAAAACTCAAGAATACATCCGCAAGAATCACCCCAATCTTTTTCAAGAAGAAAAGTGCCACGTTATTGCAACCAACCCCTATACAGTAGAAAATTGGGAACTCACAGACAAAATGCTGGATTACAGGGAATTTGCCGAGCTAACAAAGGATGAGCAAGTTACATACGTTCAGGAACGCACGGAAAATCCAGAAAAAACGCAAGCCAGCGAGGGCGACATAAACGGCTACAACCGCGGCACGACTGAACGCAATACAAGAGCGCTTCGAGCGATTGGATACGCCCTAGGCCTTATGAACTGGGAAAAAGCCCGTTCCTGCCCAGAAAACGAAGGCGGAGGCGGAGGCGGTGGTGGCGGAGGGTAAAACACTTACCCCCTAGATATAAACAACTTATGTAATTATAGACATTATAATTATAATTATGATATAATTGTCATTTACAATGAGGTATTTATATGGCAAGTTCAACCCCTATCCGATCAAGACCCCCTGAGACTGGCTTCTTTCTCTGTGGCTATGGAGGCCATAAGACGAAAATCGCCCTCAAAACGGTCGCCACCGTCGCTTTTGCAGCCATCGCCGCTCTAGCACTCGTTTACGCCCTCAAGCATGGCAGCAGCTCCCTTCAAGGAAAGGTCGCCTTTGGCGTTGCCGGCACCGCCGCCGTACTAGCTGCTTACACCGCACGCTCACTCTACCGCGAATACATCAAGCCTCATTTCATGAAAAACATCACAGAAAGACGAAATCTCTTAACTGAACACTTTGCAGCAAAAGCCCCTAACTACGTCACTTATATGACAACACACCCCGCCCTTCGCAACAAGCAGCCCAGCCCCCCACAACGACTTCAAACCCCCAAACAACCAACCTCGCCTCTACTATCGGGAAACAACACCCCTAGCCCGCCCTCATCGAGAAGTGCCAACTCACCCTCTACTACAGCTAGCTACTCTCCTCCGCCAACAACTAGAACCCACACACCTACACCCCCTCGACCAAAACCTCCAGGAAGTCGACTAGACAACCTCACGATCCCACAAAAAGCAAACGCTAAAAGGCTTTTTGCAGACATCCAAGCTCAGCGAGAGGACACTCAGCCATATCCCTATAGCAAAGTCATGGGCCTTGGATACGAGAAAGCAGGAACTTCAGGAGAAAGAGACTTAGTGTTAATTCTCTTAGCGGTTAACCACGAACCAAGACAGACGCTTTCACTTAGCACCCATGGAGCTGATGGAACATTCATAAACCGCAAGGTTAATACCTACTTCGATACCTACCAACGCCAGAAGCAACAGATTGACAACCTAAAGACCCAATACACAGCGGATCCCTCCGAAAGACTACCCGAAAAACCCACCCCAGCTCAGGAAATCGCTTACACCCTAGCCCACTTAAACAGCTAACCATAATTGGTTTAAATTCTTATTTACTTTAAATTAAATTTATTGCTATAATTAAACCACAAAAAGGGGTTAGTTATGGCAAATATTCCAAATTATGGCGATCCAGCTGTATTCGCAGCCACGAGCATGTTTTCGACAACTCGACATGAGGTCAATCCAAAGCGGGGTGCGGCAAACACCACTGCGAACGCTCTTATCAGAAAGATTGCATTAACGATCCTAGCTGTTGCCGGCTTTATTACCGCAGCAGTCTTGCTAGGTAAATACAACATTACTCCAAAAAACTATACGATCTTAGGGGGAATTTTGGGCTCAGCTGGAAGCGTCTTGATTGGCGGCTCAATCAGTTATGTAGCGATGAAAACCTTCGCAAAAGCAAACCGCGCCTACCAAAAGGCTTTAAATCACCATTCTAAGTGGAGCAACCTCCTAGAATCAACTCAAACAAACGGCAAGGGCTACGCCAATGGCTATTAGTACTAATGGAAACACCGCACCCCACCAAGTAGTGGTGCAAATGAATGATTATCCCGCGCGAGAAGAAGCTCCTTGGAAGAAGGGGCTCCGACGCTTTGGGACAATCACAGCGATGGTATTTACCAGCGCTGGCCTAATCAGTTCGTTCACAGACGTGAGCTTGCTTGCAGGCCTAGGCATAAGCGTGATTGGAGGCTTAGCAATAGAGAACATACGAGTAAGATGCATAAACTCTACAGGAGGAGAATAATGCCAAAAGTAAACCCATTACGAAGAACGTCGCTCCCAGCGATGGAGCCTCAGAAAGAAAAATCAAAAGCTGAGACTTTTATACAAGGCGTATTAAAGAACAATACGAATGCTCAACTAGCACCAGACTTTGCTCTAAGACGCAGTTGGAGATTACACAAAACCCGCAAAGAGAGCGCTAAAAATGCGCCTTGGATGCAATAAATACTAATCAATTATAGGGGGAAATATGACAGCAGTAAGTGGAAATGAAGGGGCAAGAACTCCTTTAATACAACAAAGTACACTGGCAAATATTAAGGCCAAGTGGGCTAAAACTGATAAAATTGCGGCTCGCTATATTAAAGCTTTTGGCATTTTATTCTTAGCAAGTGCAGCAGCTTGCGTTATTTGCTTTGTAGCAAAAAGCGGCGCTCTTCCCAAAGAGATCACTGGGGTTATATCTTTTCTTGCCCTTGCCGCTTTAGGTTTAAGCGCTGGTATTAAGGTAAATAATCATGCTGACTTACGCGAAGCCGAAGCAGAGTTAAATCCAGATAGTGATGATACAGCATCTCGTACCAAGCAACGCAGCACCCCAGGTGGTGAAGGAATTGTACCAACCTGTAGTCCAGGAGACTTCTGCTGTTTGCAATAAAACTGTAAAGTGAATTTTTTATTTGTTTTTTGTTTAATCTTTAAACAAAAACTCCGATTAGTTATAATTTACGTTAACTAACGGAGAGGGATTTAATGAGTATACAGCCTTTATTACCAAATAAACAACTACCTGGTACTTCCGAAGAGGAATTATGGACGTGGCTTGAATCCAACCCTCCGGAAGAGGTTTCTAACAGGCACGAGGAAGCCACAGATCGATCTAAGCCAGGTAGGATTAGATGGTTATTTACCTGCTGTGTGTCCCTCCAAGGAAGCAGCAGCAGACCTTCTGACAAGTAACACAATTAACCTTAGCGCGATACATTTTTTTTTAATTATAATTATATCCTAGTTGTTTCAAAAAAAAACAAATCCTTGTTAATCTTAATTTAAGAAACATGTAAAAGGGGGAAGACAAATGAGTGCAATCGGAGGAACTGGCCATACTGGCGGTATTGGAAATCCTATGGGGGATTCGAACAAGTTGCCGATGGAAGAGCAGGCCAATAAAACAGGCGAATCTATGGAGGCATATGAGAAAAATCCAACTGTAGCTGCCTATAATCAGGCCTGTGTAGATACTTGTAAGACATATAAGCTCCTTGCTCAAATAACTCCACCAGACACAAAGGCATATGCGACTTTTGCTCAAGCATGTAATCAACTCGGTGGTATAGCCGTACCAGGTTCTGAGCATAGCTCAGCTATGATGATGAAAGCTGGAGCAGCAATGTTAGATCTCGCGTCAGCAGAACCGTGTGCTCCTATTTCAGATGGTTCGCTTGCAGGCATAAATAGTCTCAATGATATATTTACATCGAAAAACTATTTCCAATTAGAGGCTTTTTCTGTAGATGGTAACAATAATTCGTATAGCGCAATGCCTGGTTTTATCCAGACTTTAGGCGCTGCGTCTTATGCTCAATCTCAAGGTTGGACTGATCAGTCTGATGCTTTTTCAACCGCTGCTTTAAATGCTGCCACTGGGCTAAGTCAGGCAACACTCATACAATCGGGTCCTTTGGAAGGTGCAATAGCAAACCCTGAAAATTATAATTCAGCTATAGCTGAGCTAAAAGATTCCATGGGTCAGTAAAGCAAATTCGATACCAAGCCGCCTGCCGAGTAATAGTTACTTGGCAGGGGCTACCTTTTCTTACTAGATTAAAGACTAAAAGCCCATTCCGCCCATTCCGCCCATGCCGGGCATTCCACCCATTCCGCCCATTCCGCCCATTCCTGGAGGCATTCCACCTGGGGGCATTGTGGGTTCTTTGGCACCTGGTTTATCGGTCACCATGCAGGCGACGGTGATCAAAAGGCTTGCGATGGATGAGGCGTGTTTGAGGGCGCTTTTCGTAACGAGGACGGGATCGATCACTCCGGCTTCTAGGAGATTTTCGAAGGTGTCAGTAAGACCGTTGTAGCCTTCAGGCCCTGTTTTTTCAGCGACTTTTTCTGCGATGATATCACCTTGGCGCCCGCAGTTGGTGGCGATGGCGATAATTGGTTTTTTTGCGGCGCGTTTGACGATGTTAAGGCCGATTTGTTCGTCGTGGTCTTCGATGTTGAGGTGTTCGAGGGCGGTAATCGCTCGGAGGAGGGCAACGCCTCCGCCGGGGACGATGCCACCGATGGCTGCGGCGCGCGTGGCGCTTAGCGCATCTTCAACACGCATTTTCTTTTCTTTCATTTCCCCTTCTGTAGGAGCTCCGACGTGGAGGACGGCAACACCGCCTACGAGGCTGGCCAGTCGTTTTTCGAGGTTTTGTCGGTCGTAGTCTGTTGTTTGGGGGTCGTTGATTTGTGCGCGGATTTGGTTAGCACGATCGTTAATGGTTTTTGGATCGCCTTTGCCACCGAGGAGGGTTGTCTGGTCTTTTTCGATGGTGAGGGTTGTGGCGGTTCCAAAGGTGTCTGCTGTGATATCGGTTAGGGAAAGGCCCGCATCTTGGGTGATGACGGTGGCACCGGTTAGGGTGGCGAGGTCATCTAGGAGGGCTTTTCTGCGGTCGCCAAAGGCGGGGGCTTTAACGGCAACGAGTTCGAGGCCGCCTTTGAGTTTGTTGACAACGAGAGTTGCTAGTGCTTCCCCTTCGATGTCATCCGCGATGAGGAGGAGGGGCTTTTTGTCGGCGGCTTCTAGGATGGGGACGATATCTTTAGCGGTTGAGAGTTTCTGGTCGGTGATGAAGATGAGGCCGTTTGTAAGTTCAGCGGTCATTTTTTCACCGTTTGTGACGAAGTAGGGTGACAGGTACCCTTTGTCAAAGCGCATTCCTTCTACGATGTCGAGTTCGGATTCAAGGCCGCGTGCTTCGGCGGTGGTGATGATGCCTTCTAGGCCGACTTTTTCCATGGCTTTGGCGATCATTTGGCCGATCTCTGGGTCGTTGTTAGCGGAGATGGTGGCGATTTGTTCGATCTCTAAGGGAGTAGAGATGGGCGTTGCGATGTCGTCTAGTGCTTCGACTAGATGTTTGACGGCAAGTTCGATGCCGCGTTTGACGCTCATGGGGTTGGCGCCGGCGATCACGTTTTTTACGCCTTCTGAGAAGATGGCTTCGGCGAGGACGATGGCAGTTGTGGTGCCGTCTCCTGCGTAGTCAGCGGTTTTGGTCGAGGCTTCTAGGACCAGTTGGGCGCCGATGTTTTCAAATTTGTCTTTTAAGGAGATTTCTTTCGCGACGGTGACGCCGTCTTTTGTGGAAAGGGGCTTGCCCATGCCTTGTTTGATGAGGACGTTGCGTCCTTTGGGTCCGAGGGTGACGATGACGGCTTTGGCTAGGGTCTTGACTCCCTTTAAAATGGATTTGAGTGCGGTTTCATCAAACTGTAGCATTTTAGACATATGTTAAATCTCCTTTGGGGAAATTTTATCAATAGAGGAGATATTTAGCACGCAGTTTTTTGAACTGCTCGCGCTCTTTTGTATCTAGACCGATGAGCTTGTATACGACGTATTTTTCTCTCTCTAGAATGGCGAGGACTTCATCGGTACCAACGCTTTTATTGAACGCTTTTTTCTTAAGCGCTTTGAGCTCTTTGATGCACGGGTTGATTTTGTTTGGGTAGAGGCTTTTTAGGACTCCGATGATGGCAAATTGGGTTGAAACGGGGCGGTAGATTTTAGGTGTGCTGACTTTGATGAGGACGCCGTTGCAATCTTTGCCGCGGAAGAGTCCGTAGAAGGGGCGGAAGTTAAAAGGTGAGAAGTGCACTCCGGGAAGTTTGAGGCCGTTTAAGGTTTTTGCGAGGAGTTTGCCGTCGATCCAGGGGGCACCGATGAGTTTGAAGGGCAGGGTGTAGCCAATGCCGATGTTGACGACGGAGAGTTCTCCGATCAGGCCGGTTGTGGCATAGTAGATGGGGGTGTCTGGTTCGGGAATGTGGGGTGATGTGGGGACCCATGGGAGTTCAGTTTGTTTAAAAGGCATGTCACGTGTCCATCCTTTCATGGGGATGACTTGCAAGTTGCAACGAATTTTATATTCTCTGTTGAAAAAGCGTGCGAGCTCGCCGATGGTCATGCCGTGGCAAAAAGGGACGTTAATGTAGCCGATGTAGGAGCGGAATTTCTTCTTGAGCATGAGCCCATCGATGACAAGTCCCCCAATGGGGTTGGGGCGATCTAGGACAACAACTTCTATGCCCCGTTTTGCTGCAGCTTCCATGACGTAGAAAAGTGTTGTTGCGTAGGTATAACAGCGCACTCCGATATCTTGAATGTCATAGAGGATCACGTCGATCCCCTCTAGCATGCTTTGTGTGGGTCTTCTTGTTTCACCGTGCAGACTAAAGACGGGAATGCCCTCGTACATTTTGTGTTTCATCGGCTCCCACGCTCTGCCGTGGCCGGTTAATCCGTGTTCTGGTGAGAAGAGGGCTACGAGATTTAAGCGCTTTACGAGTTCAATGCTTGAGGTGTGCTCTTTGTTCATCCCTGTGTGATTGGTCACAAGCGCCACGCGTTTACCGCGATAGGGTTTATCGTGTCCGTCACGAAAGAATACGTCAATGCCTAGATCCACACCGTAGATGGAAATTAGGGGGAGAGAAAAAAAGATTAACTTTGTTATGTATCGGATCATGGACAAAGCACTTCACATTATTGCCTCTGTTAGAGGACAAACATTAACAGATGAACAAAGGCGCGCTAAAACTATCGAGCTTGCCGCACTCATCTTACAAGATTCTGACAAAAGACATACTCGATCAGAACGAAAAGTTCAAGCTGAACTCTCTCGGATGATGCGGGATGAGAGTGGGAAAGCCTTTACAACGGCGATGACCGATCAATGTTTTCGATCAAGCACTTCAAAACGCGTTGCCTCGCAGATGTGTTATTTACTGCGTAGCATGGGTGTACCTAAGTTTTTAGGGTTCCAAAAAAGGATCGCTTTGGCGCTTTTTAAGCTTCTTGGTCGACCGTTTGCGGTTGTTTTAGTGCCATTTGCAAAGATGTTTTTGCGCAAAGAGACGAACCAGGTGATTATCCCTGGGGAAAAAGGTCCCTTAGCACGTCACATTAAGCATCGGAAAGAGGAAGAAATTCGCCTGAACATCAACCATTTGGGTGAGGCAATACTCGGTGAAGAGGAGGCGATCAAGCGCCTGAATGTTTATTTACACGACTTGATGCAAGATGATATCGACTACGTGTCGGTCAAAATTTCAACCGTCTTTTCTCAGATCAATTTGCTTGCAAATGACTATTCGATGAAAAAGCTTGCAGACAGACTGAGGCAACTTTATCGCACGGCAATGAAGTATGGGGTGGAGTCGATGCCAAAGTTTGTCAACTTGGATATGGAAGAGTACAAAGATCTCCATTTGACAAAAGACCTTTTCATGCAAGTGCTTTCCGAAGAGGAATTTAAGAGTTATTCAGCGGGGATCGTTTTACAAGCCTACTTACCTGATTCATTTGATGTGTTGATTGAGCTTATAGAGTGGGCTAAAAAGCGTGTTGCTGAAGGTGGTGCTCCTGTCAAAGTACGTATTGTGAAGGGCGCTAACATGACCATGGAGCAGCACGAGGCATCGCTTAGAGGGTGGGAGCAGGCTCCGTACAATCGGAAAGTGGATTCGGATGCGAATTACAAACGCATGCTCACTTATGCGTGTCAAAAGGAAAATGCAGCAGCTGTCAACGTGGGCGTTGCATCTCACAACATTTTCGATATTGCCTACGCGCTGCTTCTCCGCTCAGAAAACGAAGTTGAGCAGCATGTGGTGTTTGAGATGTTAGAAGGGATGGCCAATCACTTGCGCCGCGTTCTACACGAGCTATCTGGCTCGATGCTTTTGTATTGCGCTGTGGCGACAAAAGAGGATTTCCAAAGTGCCATTGCCTATTTGATTCGTCGTCTTGATGAAAACACAGGTAAAGACAACTTTTTGGCGCACAGTTTTGGGTTGAAGTTTGGTTCGAAAGAATGGGAAGCGCAAGAAGCTCTCTTTAAAGAGGCGTGTAACTTGATGGAAACGGTTCGGCGTGAACCAAGGCGGGAGCAAAATCGCACTCAGCCCCCTAAACACTTACCAAGTAATGCTCCTTTTGAAAATGAACCCGACACCGACTTCTCCCTCCCTCACAATCGAATTTGGGCAGAACAGATTTTAGCAAAGTGGGAGAATAAGAAGGTTGAAAACATCGGCTCTAACCCAGTGAAAGATGGGGTTGATCCCTCTAAGCCAGGTCAGGTTCGCTATCGCTTTTCTTTGATGACATGGGAAGAAGTCGATCAAGAGATAGAGTCTGCTGTGGGTATGAAAGAACCGTATGAAGTGATTCGCGCTGTTGCTGAAAAAGTGCGTGAAAAACGAGGCGATCTAATTGGAGCGATGGTGCTTGATGGGGGCAAAACAGTCCAAGAGGCGGATGTCGAAATTTCTGAAGCGATCGACTTTTGTGAATACTACATTCGCTCACACGAGGAGATCATCTCGCATCATGAGGTTTCATGGGCGCCTAAAGGGATCGTGCTTGTCACACCTCCGTGGAATTTTCCCTTTGCCATTCCTCTTGGTGGTGTGATCGCCGCCCTTGTTTGTGGCAATGCCTGCCTACTCAAACCCGCAGCCAATACGTTCTTGGTCGGGCAGATGCTCGCTGAGCTTTTATGGGAAGCGGGTGTGCCAAAAGAGGCGCTTAAGTTAATCGCGTGTGATTCGCGTACAGTTGGAACGCAGCTCATTCAAGATGAGCGGATCAATACGGTGATTTTAACAGGAGCTACTGCAACAGCGTTAAAGTTCTTAAGCCTTCGGCCGCGTTTAAATCTCTATGCTGAAACAGGCGGAAAGAATGCGATGATCATTACGGCACTTGCTGATCGTGACCTCGCAATTAAAGAACTAGTCCATTCTGCTTTTGGCCATAACGGGCAAAAGTGTTCGGCAGCCTCCTTGGCCATTTTGGAAAAAGAAGTGTATGACGATCCTCACTTCTTGCAGCAACTTAAAGATGCGGCAGAGAGTTTATGTGTGGGATCAGCGTGGGATATTTCCTCGAAGATGACTCCCCTCGTCCAACCGCCTGATGAAAAACTCTTAAAAGGGTTAACAACTCTTGAAGAGGGAGAAGATTGGCTCTTAAAACCGCGCGTTCACCCTGAAAATCCGTGCTTATGGTCACCAGGTATTAAGATCGGTGTGACAAAAGACAACTACACGCAGCAAACAGAATTTTTTGGCCCCGTCCTCGGAATCATCCGCGCAGAAAATCTGCAAGACGCGATTGATATAGCTAACTCAACAAGCTATGGCTTGACATCTGGATTACAAAGCTTAGATCGGCGCGAACAACGCATTTGGGAACGGCAAATTGTGGCCGGTAACTGCTACATCAATCGTGGTATCACAGGGGCGATTGTGCGACGACAACCTTTTGGCGGCACAAAACGCTCATGCTTTGGACGCGGTTCAAAAGCTGGCGGGCCTAACTACCTCGCGCAATTCATGTTCTCCAATCAACTGTCCATGCCCAAACAAAAACACCATGTGAACGATTGGGTTAACAACTTGACCAAATTGCTTGAAAAGATCGATCTTACAACGCAAGAGCAAGGAATCTGGTTCGCGTCAATCGCCAACTACTCCTACTGGTGGAACAAGTTCAAAGAACCACAAGATCTTTCCAAAATTGTAGGGCAAGACAACTATCTGAAATATCTTCCTCACGAAAATATGCACGTGCGGATCAACCGCAACGACCGCCCGCTCGATTACCTGCGGATTTTTGCCGCAGCACTGACCTGCCACACTAGGCTGCACGTTTCAATCGATCCGAGTAAAACCCGTTGGAAGGCACTGCTTCCTATTTTCCACGTTGTTGAGGAAACTGAAGAGGCATTTATCAAACGGCTGCACAATGTATCGCGTATCCGTGTGGCAAATCCACCAAGCGACGCCCTCGCTACAAAAGCAGCGGAAATTGGCTGCCACTTAGATGCAAAACCCGTTCTTGCATCTGGCCGTTTTGAATTACTGCACTACATTCGTGAAATGGCAGTCTCCACCGACTACCACAGGTATGGTAATTTGGGTACGCGTGAAAATGAGATCCGCTCAAAAGTGCTTTAAAGCATTGAAATCTGGGTAGTTAGTGAAATGTAAAGCGGCTTTACATTTATGTCTCTTTGCCTTAAAATGGCTTAATGGAAAAGCTTAACGATGTCCAAAAAGAGGCGCGCGATCACTTGAAAGGGCCTTGCTTGGTTCTTGCCGGTGCAGGCTCTGGTAAAACGCGTATTATCACTCACCGCATGCAACATCTTCTCGAGCAAGGTGTCCATCCCTCAAAGATCATTGCCGTTACGTTTACAAACAAAGCGGCTGGAGAGATGCAACGACGTGTCGAATCGATGTGCAATGAAAAGGTTTTGACCTGCACGTTTCACTCGCTTGCAGCGCGGATTTTACGCGAGTCGATCCACTTTCTGGGCTTTCGTCGCGACTATACGATTTACGACGAGTCGGACAGCGAAAAAGTGCTTAAAGGCGTCCTAAACACCCTCGGCTACCATGAGAAGAAAGACGTAAAAAAGATGCGCTCTGCAATTTCAACCTGTAAAAACGACTGTGTTGAACCAGATGACTCGTCTGTCTTAACGGTCTATCGTCTCTACAACGAGAGGCTCAAAAGTTACAACGCTCTTGATTTTGACGATCTGCTTTTCCTCACAGTAAAGCTCTTTGATGAGCATAAAGATGTGCTCGCTGTCTACCAAAACAGATGGGAGTACGTGCTCATTGATGAGTACCAAGACACCAACACAGCGCAATACTCGATGGCAAAACATCTCGTGTCAAGCCACAACAATATCTTTGTTGTCGGTGACCCTGACCAGTCGATCTACTCTTGGCGCGGTGCGAACATCCAAAACATCCTCCACTTCGAACAGGATTATCCTGGCGCTAGAGTCATCACCCTCGACCAAAATTACCGCAGCACGAACAACATCTTGAAAGCGGCCAATAGCCTGATCGCGAACAACCACTCAAGGTATCAAAAAGACCTTTGGAGCGGTCTTGGCGACGGGGAAAAAGTGGGCCTCTACTTTGGATCGAATGATCGAGAAGAAGCGGAGTTTGTTGCCGATAAAATTGAAGAACATGGGCGAGATGATGGGTATCGCTACGATGAGATGGTGGTGTTCTATCGCACGAACGCGCAATCGAGGGTCTTTGAAGATACACTTCTACGTTGGGATATCCCCTACGTCATCATTGGTGGACTTTCCTTCTATCAAAGACGAGAAATCAAAGACATCCTTGCCTACCTAAGACTCATTGTCGCTCCGATGGACTACGTCTCATTTGTCAGGGCTATTAATACACCTAAGCGCGGAATTGGTAACGCGACATTAGAGAGGATGCACGATGCGCTAAACGGCCGCTCTGTCCTCGATGTTTGCCGTAATCCCGACGGAATCAAACTCTCTGCCAAGCAGAAAAAAGCACTAGCCGAGTTTGCAAGACTCATTGAAGAACTGCGCGACTTAATGGACAAAGGTGAAACCGTTGCCATTATCATCCGTGAAGCGATCGAACGCTCCGGCTACTTAAATGTGCTAAAGACCGACCTTGAAACCTATGATGACCGCGTGGCTAACCTTGATGAACTCATTGCAAAAGGGGCCGAATCAGAAAATCTCATCGAATTTTTAGAAGAGCTCTCTTTACGTTCAAGCGTGGATGAGATGAGCGAGTCGGATGATGCCGTCCGTCTCATGACACTCCACAACGGCAAAGGGCTTGAGTTCAACGTCTCATTTGTAGTCGGTCTTGAAGAGGAACTCTTTCCCCACATTAATAGCTTAGAGGATGTGGAAGAAGAAAGGCGGCTTTGCTACGTAGGGATGACCCGTGCAAAACAGCGGCTTTACATGACCGGATCCTACTATCGCGTGATGTGGGGCTCACCAAGAGTGATGCGCCCCTCTCGTTTCCTCCACGAAATCCCAGCAGAGTACCTCAAGTCCTACTCAATGGCCCATTGAATTTGCTGGGCTGACTTGCCTACAATTAGGAGGATAACCCGCGCAAAAAAGCGACTTTATGTGACGGGCTCTTACCGCTGTGGTAAATAATAGCTGTTTGCGGCGACCGGATTTTGGATGAGATTTTTACTCTTCGCCGAAGGACAAGAGTGAAAAGATCGCCAAAAGACGTCGTTGCAAGAGTGTCAGATTTTCGAGGGCATTTCAATTAATCCTCCCTTCAGTAGTATATGTGCATACACCGAAGGGCGGATTCTTTGAAAGACACCGAAAAGATGACATTCCTCTGGATTGACGTAATTTGCTTTGGTGACTAGTCTGAAGTCAGGGGGTGATTTCATGAGAATGGATCCGCAGCAAAGCCAGCAGATGCGCATGAATCAGGCGATGCACCAAGCTATGTCTGTTTTGAGCTATTCTGCATTAGAACTTGCCGATTATTTGAGCGAATGCATCGATAATAATCCGATTTTGGAAAGACGGGGGCCGATCCTCTACATGGATCCGGATGGTCCTTCGCTTTACACCCATCTGATGGAGCAAGCCCATCATACCTTTCACGATATTACTGCCGCTGAAAAGATCATTGGCTCTCTTGATGAAAAGGGCTTTTTAACTGAGCCAGTTGAGGATCAAGAAACGCTTGAGATCATTCAGGGGTTTGACCCTCTTGGAATTGCCGCTGTTGATACAAGAGAATCCCTGCTCATCCAATTGAAAGGGAAAGAGTCTTCTTTGGGATACCAGATCATTTCAAGTTGTTATGATGAGATGCTTTACGCTAGATGGGATAAGATGGCGAAATGTTTGGGGACATCCTCTGAAAGGATTCAAAAGGCGATCAAAAATGAGATCCGACCTCTTGATCCTTTTCCTGGGATCCGCTTTAAGCAAAGTAGCAATAGTTTTAGTGTCCATGATTTATCCATTTTGGAGGAGTCCGATGGCTTTGTCATTGAGGTCAATGAAGCGCTTCTCCCCTCTTATGAAATGTTACCGCTCAATGAGCGGTACTATCGTAAGTTTGTAGCGGCGATCAAATGGTTAGAGCGCACGCTCAAACGTCGCCGATCTTTGCTTTTAAAGCTTGGGCAGATCATTGCAAAGCATCATGGCGATTTTTTAAAAGGTGAAGCGGTCGGCATGAATCCGCTTAAAATGTGTGATGTGGCAAGAGAGCTTAATGTGAATGAATCGACGATTACGCGTGCGGTGGCAAGTAAGATGGTGCTCTGTCCGCTTGGCATGAAGCCGCTTCGGTTCTTCTTCAATACGAACCATCGGGCGAAAGAGTTGCTTTTGCGCCTCATCAAGGGGGAGGATAAAACTGCGCCTCTGTCTGATGATATGTTATCGAGCATGCTTAAGCGATCTGGGGAAGATTTAGCACGGCGCACGGTGACGAAATATCGTAAAGAGTTGGGAATTATGTCAGCATCTCAACGCAAAGCTTGGGGCATTGAGTAAAAAAGACCAAGGCGTGATTTAAGAGCTGCTTTATCGATGAGATCTTTATGTCGATAAAGTCCAGCTTTGATGGTGTCTTGTGTTTTACCTAGTGTCCAGGTGTAGATATCTCGACCAAAGTAACCAGCATCAGAGAGATTTACTCCTCCTGGCGTTTTGAAGGAAAAGACGTAGGCATCACTTGATTGCATAGCAGCGATGCATTTTTTTAGATCGATTTGCCTTTTGAGATCAACTTGATCGTAGGCAATCAGGATATAATCGCAGTCCATCACTGTTGTTGGATCGGCTCCCTTTTCTAAAAGGGTGATTTTATCAATGCCTGAAAATTGGGAGGTAAAGGCTGTGAGGTCTTCTGCGCTACCAAAGTAGATGAGTTGCACGCGGTCGTTATAGGTGAGCTTGTGCTCGTGTTTCCCTGATGCGTGGATGTAATACACTTGTTTGATGAATCTTACATGGTATTTAGCGATCTCTGCCATGGGGATCATGAGGTTCTTCTCTCCATCTACGGAAAGAAGCGTTTCGGGATGATCAATATAAACTTGTTTGAGTAAGCTTGCGTAGTATGTGCGTAGTGGTGAAGTGACCCATGGGGCCCGTTCTACACGCTTTTTGCACTGGGGTTTTTGGGGTCTGGGTTGATTGATCCCTTTTTTGTAGTTGGGATAGGACAGATATTGAGGGTAAGTGAGCCAAACGTCTTGATTTTTATAGACATCGTTTAGCGAGGCTAGGACATCTGTTCCTGAAAAGAAATCTCCCGCTGGCAGGTGCACGATGATGTCGTTATCGGGGCACTCTAACACGTATTGATAGTAGGCTTCGTACACTTTAGAGGGATTATCTCGCCCTAAGACCTCCAATCGGGTCTCTTTCCGGCACTGTTTGGCAAATTCTGAGGCGATCACTGGTGTGTCATCGGTCGATCCTCCGTCAATGACGACGACGCGATATCCTTGATAGGTTTGTGAAAAAATGGAATGGAGTGTGGCTTCAATCGATCCGCTATCGTTTTCTGTCACGACAACGACGACAAAGGTCTTGTCATTGGGGTCGTGTGGGTTGATTTGGTAAAAGTCCTCATCAACGGCATACGATACGCCTTTCTTATCAAGTAATAGTCGCGACTCCCGCAGAATAAATAGCGGCAGTATCACGAGTAAAAATAGAATAAACCACTTGTGCAGACTTTGCATCTACATTCCCTCCTTACACGCACACTAGAATTTTCTTAGGGGGTTGTCAAGGAAATTAACTGCTTGTAACGGATAGTACCTGGCTCAGGGAGGGTACATTTCGCGATTTCTTTATCGGTGAGTCTCACTAGCAGATGGAGGGGATCTACTTTTGGATACGCTTTCGAAAAGCGTTTTTTTGCTCGCCTGATTGTCAAGCCATCAAAAAGTCGCCTGAGTATGAACAGGGAGAAAAGACTGACGGGGATAAGCGGTGAGATAAAACTTAATATGGAGGCGATTAGCAATAAGATGATCTCTGTATTTGACTTGAAGAGGGGGCCAAAAAACCGGCGGTGCCACCAAGGGGAGGTTTGGTAGGCGAAGTACTCTTCAAAGCGGGGCTCTTCAAACTGAGCTCGCATGACATGGACGGCTTCATGCTCGAGGACTTCTTTGGTCGATTTCCTCACCGTGATCTTCTCCCCTTCTGCGTATCCGGCTTGCCAAAATGGAACTTTCTTCTCTGTGACCTGCAAATGATCCGGCTTCGCTCCATATAGGCTAAGATCTACGGCAATTCCGGGCTTGGTAAGACTTACTCTTGCTTGAAAGGCGCTGTCCAATTCTTTGGGCCCAGCGATTAATCCTCTTTGATTGAGAGTTCGGAGCTCTTCTTGTGAAAACATAAGCATATTAGGAGGGTTAGGGTGAGTACGAGGGTGATTTGAGTGAATAGCAAGATCTGTCTATTGCGGAGGACGGTGCGTTTGAGCTTCTTCTTGATAGCGCGCTCTTCTTTGGAGGTGCCGTCTAACCAGGCGAGGTCGGTTTCCGCATATCTTCCATGAAACATGCTTGAGGGAAAGACGATATCGCGGTTGGCATCTGTATCAAGCGTGGTTTTAAGCGCTGTATTAAAGGGGGAAAAGATGCGATGGGCCGTGCGGTAGATGATGCTCTCTTTGTCATCTCCTGGAAAAGCACTTTCTACCCTGCTCCAAACTTTGATAATCTGATCGAGTGTTTTTTCAACCGCTGGGTGTCTTGGCACGGCACCTATGATATCACATGATGCAGACACATAGGAACTTAATGTGGGTAAACAAGGGGGTAACAGGCCACAGAAAAAGGTGTAGCTTGATCCCATAAGTGAAATGGATCTTAGGCACTTGAGGTTGTAGTCGATGCACACACCTCCCTCTTGATGAAGGATCTCAAAACGTAAGAGATCGGCCTTTTCTCGGTAGTTGCGCGCTCGAACAAAGAGCTCTCCGACCTTGTCAAACTCAAAGTCGCTGATGAGTTTAACCTCCATACCTTTTACGGGAGCTTTGCGAGGACGATCTGTCCAAAACTTGAACGACCAGTCGGGGTGTTTTTTGGTCCATCCCTTCACATTCTCTCTAAAATCTTTCGGAAATGACCTTGGCCCAAACCAAATGAAGTGCATGGTCTTGGGAATTAATGTTTCCCCTGCGTAAAACTCATGATTTCTCTCATAAATATTTTTGAAAATTTCAAGGTTTGTGGTGTCTTCGATCGTTTCGATGGTTTTCCGTTCTCCCATCATCTTGTAGAAATCCTGTTCATCCGTGCTACAACCGAATAAGAAGAGAAGAGGGATCAAACAAACATGATAACGACGCCAGTAGACAAGCGCACAAACGGCAACGAGGAGCATCGTGAATAAAACGGTGCGCATAATATCTCTTTGCATATGGCGGAGCTCATGTAAGCCGCCACTTAAGCCCTTTAAAAAGCTCATGTCGCCGCCTTTCTCCCAAGATGCTCCATAAAAATGTTCGGAGTAGATGGATGGCAAGGGTCTTTTGGCATAAAAGTAGCTTGCAGGAAAAACGATATCGATGGTTTCTGAGTTTCCAAGGTGCTCTTTAAGAGAGTAGGTCATGGCCATATAGGTGCGATGTAAAACGCGCTCGCGCTGAGTAGATGGATCGGTATCACGGTACTTATCGGACATGGCATGCCACCGGCTTGATACGAGATCAATGCACCCACGAATGATGGGGTGCTGGGGCTTTGACCCAATAATTCCAATCCCAGCTGTCACGACGTGGTCATCAACCGCGGGGTGTGGCAGCTCTAAGCATGCAAAAAAGTCGTACCCTTTATTGAGATTGTGAAATGGTTTTAAGCAGTTGGCATCGTGATCGGCGTAGATCCCCCCTTGCTGATAGAGGATCTCATAGCGCAAGATATCTGATTTTTCCGCCCAATTTTCTGCTTCTTCATATTTATCTTTTAGGTATTGGAAGTGAAAGTCGTCTAAATAGTGGACTTGCATCTGATTACACGGAGGTGGACGGTTGCGATCTGTCCAAAACTTGAAGGTCCAGTCGGGATGATGCGCGATCCATGTCCGGATATTTTCAATTGATTCTCTGGGGAAGTTCTTGGGGCCGACCCAGATGAAATGGACGATTTTTGGAATGCGGAAGTCAAGGCCTTCCATAAATTGCCGCGCCTTGTGCTTTTCATACACTTCTTCAAACATGCCAATGTCAACGAGGTCACTTTTTTTATTGATGTAGTTCCAGCTTTCCGTCTGCTTTCCAAGCAAGGTGAAGAAATCGTCGTGGATGGTGATTTTTCGCGAGCTATTCCCTTTCGGTAAAAATAAGACGAGTAGGGCGAGGGGGATCAAAATTAAGACTAAGATCACTTCTTTTCGCATAACACCTCAAGGGGGGCATAGGGTTTGAGTCGTCTGATGTACTCTTCAACAAGTTTTTGCTTAGAGAGGCTCTTTCGCCAATCTGCATTTACGTTATCTTGGTTGTAGATATAGAGAATTTCTGGGATGAAAAATGCATGATCTCCTGCAAGCTCCATCATGGGAAGCATGGTCACAACGTCTGTTGCTGTTTTAACAAATTCCCCTTCCATCATAAAATCTTCTTTAGAGAGGGTGTGAAAAAGCTTCGCATAAAAGCTTCGAAGATGCGAGGTGACAAATTTATCCTCACGCACACGGTTAGGGCTAATTGGTGTACAAAACCCTTTTTTCTTAGAGGGATATTCCTCGTGCTGCCCATAAGTGAGCCACACCTGTTCATTATTATAGTAGTGGTTGAGGCGGTTTAAAACCTGATCGTGAGGGAGCCAGTCATCGCCATCTAGGACGATCACGATCTCATGCTCTTTGATCTGCTGCATTCCCTGATACATATTGGCCATCGAACCAATATTTTTTTCGTTCCGTATCACGCTCATCTTGGGATTGGCATATTTTTTCACAAGCTCGCTTGTGCGATCTTTTGACGCATCGTCTAGATACAGGACGCGGTAGTTGTCATATTTTTGGGAAAACACCGAAGAGAGGTTCCGATCCACCCAATCTTCATTATTATAAGACATGATGAGAAAGACGAAGGGCTTTTCCTCGTGGACGTCCTGAACCGGCACGCCAATCCTAGAATCAACATGAAAATGGCTAATAATTCGTTTTTTAACGCTCTTAATTTGCGTCCCAACGACTACTCCACCCAAAAAAACGATAAGCAGTAAGGCGGCTTTTTTCATTGGGGATTAATTATCTACCTACACCTTATTTCACGTCAAGGCTTGAAGAAAATAGATAGTTACGCCTATGCTTTGTCCTTATGGGAAAAGCGCTGATCATTGTCGAGTCCCCCACTAAGATTAAGACACTAAAAAAATTTCTTGGGAAAGACTATCTTGTCGAGTCGTCTGTTGGGCATATTCGCGACCTACCGTCTAAGGGTTTTGGGATTGATTTTGAAAACAATTTCGAACCGACCTACGAAACAATGGCCGATAAAAAGGATGTCATTGCCAAGCTGAAGAAAGCGGCTAAAAGCTGCGATGTTGTCTATCTTGCTCCTGACCCCGACCGCGAAGGAGAGGCGATTGCCTGGCACATCAGCTCAATCCTCCCTAAAGGAACCAAATGTAAGCGTGTTACGTTTAATGCGATTACAAAAGATGTGGTTCTAGACGCTCTTAAAAAACCTCGCAAAATCGATCAATCTCTTGTCGACGCCCAACAAGCGCGCCGCCTTCTTGACCGCATTGTGGGCTACAAGATTTCCCCGATTTTACAACGCCGCATCAAAAGAGGCGGCAAGGGCGGCATCTCTGCTGGCCGCGTCCAATCAATCGCGCTTAAATTCGTCGTTGATAGAGAAAAAGAAATCCTCGCATTTGTCCCCCTTGAATACTGGAACCTCACAACGAAACTCTCACCTGGCAAAGGCGATTTTGAAGCCACGCTCTTTTCCCGCCAGGGGCTAAAACTCGATAAAGAGCCAAAGAAAAAAGGGTGCTTTAACATCCCCGATGAGAAAGCGGCAACGCGCATAGAAAACGAACTCAAAGAGGCGAAATACACGGTTGCCTCAGTTGAGAAAAAGGAAAAAAAGCGCAACCCTGTTCCTCCATTTATTACCTCGACCCTTCAACAAGAAGCATCCCGCCACTACGGTTTCCCAGCGCAGCGCACGATGAACATCGCCCAATCGCTCTACGAAGGGGTTGATCTTGGAAAAGAAGGCACCGAAGGTTTGATTACCTACATGCGTACCGACTCAGTCCGCGTCGAGCCAGAAGCCATTACCCTTTGCCGTAAATATGTGGAAAAAGAGTACGGCAAAAAGCACCTCCCTAAAGAGCCTAAGCGCTATGCGACGAAAAAAAGTGCGCAAGATGCGCACGAAGCGATCCGCCCAACGAATATCTTCCACCCACCTGATCTGATCAAACAACACCTGAACATCGATCAATACAAGCTTTACAAGCTCATTTGGCGCCGCTTCATCGCCTCGCAAATGAACCCTGCGATCTACGATACGGTTTCTGTTGAAGTCAAAACCGACAACGACATCTCCCTGAGAGCAACAGGTTCCCAGCTCAAATTCAAAGGCTTCTTGGCTGTCTACGAAGAAAAGCAAGATAAAGAGTCTGACGCCAATAAGAACATGAATCTCCCCGACTTAGAAGAGGGCGACGAACTTAAGCTGCTTAGCACCGAAAAAACTCAATCGTTTACAAAACCGCCTCCCCGCTTTACAGAAGCCTCGCTTGTTAAAGAGCTGGAAAAATCGGGAATTGGTCGTCCATCGACCTACGCGGCGATCATGAATAAGATTCATTCGCGTGACTACACTACAAAAGAACGCCTAACGATTAAACCTACAGAACTTGGGATGATTATCTCCCAGTTCTTAGAAGATCACTTCCAAATCATCATGAACACCTCGTTCACGGCCCGCATGGAAGATGATCTCGATGAAATTGCTGCAAGTGACCGCGAATGGCGTGAATTCTTAAAAGAATTCTGGGACAAGTTTGTCCCGATTATCGAAGTCGCTGAAAAAGAAGCTTTCGTTCCAAAACTTGAAACCGATATTGAATGCCCTCAGTGTAAAAGCAAACTACAAAAGATCTGGGCACGCGGGAAATACTTCTACGGCTGCTCAAAATATCCCGAGTGTGACTTCGCGACTCCAATTGAAGCACTTAACTTTGACAAGAGCGAATATGCAGCAGACTTCGACTGGGACCAAAAGTGCCCGAAATGCAGCGAACCCATGAAACTCCGCCACGGCCGTTTTGGCGCCTTTTTGGGCTGCACAAAATACCCTGACTGTAAGGGCATTGTGAATATCCCCCACAAAGACGATCCGAAACCCGAAGACCTTCCTCAATGTCCTGCCATCGGTTGTGATGGCCACATCAAAGAACGCCGTTCCAACTATGGTAAATCGTTTTTCTCCTGCTCGAACTACCCCGATTGCGATGTGATCGTCAACAACGTCGACGATTTGACCAAAAAATACCCCAACCACCAGAAAACAGCGTATGTCAAGAAAAAGGGCGCGGGTGGGCGCGGCAAGAAAAAGCTCTCGAAACCCCTAGCTGATGTGTGCGGCGAAGATAAGCTGACCCGCGGTGACATCACGAAAAAAATCTGGGCCTACATCAAAGAACACGATCTACAAGATCCTGACAATCGACGTCTTATCGTGCCCGACAAAAAGCTTGAGAAAGTCTTTGGCTCAAAAGAGCCGCTTGACATGATGAAGCTTGCTGGCGTGATCTCAAAGAACCTCGAGTAACAATGCTTGTCATCGACGCCCGCATGGTGGGCTGTGCTGGCATTGGCACCTACATCCGCAACCTTGTACCAGCTCTTTCTAAGGTTTTTAAAACAACGCTTTTAGTCGATCCTCAAAACTTAGAAAAGTGGGATGTCCCAGGTTCATACAGCGTTGTTCCAGCCTATTCCCCCATCTACTCAATCAAAGAACAGCTAGAACTTCCCCGCCTTATTCCAAAGTGCGATATCTTCCTCTCCCCTCATTTCCCAGTGCCTCTTGCTCCTATTAAGGCGCGTCACCGCGTGACTACCATTCACGATGTCTACCACTTAGATCACCTAAACGAGTTTTCCTTCAAAGAACGCCTCTACGCCAAGTTCATGTACCGGCAAGCAGCAAAGCGCTCGAACCTTGTCACCGTCTCAGAGTTTTCCAAAGAGCGGATTAAACACCACCTGAACACCGACTCAAAGGTGATCTACAATGCGTTAGAAGATACGCCCTACCCTGTTGATATTAAGCGCGTGCGTCAGAAATACAACCTACCAGACCAGTTTATCCTTTACATCGGCAACCTAAAAAAACACAAAAACATCCTCGGGCTGATGGATGCGCACAAACTCATGCAAACAAACATTCCTCTGGTAATTTTTGGAAGTCATGAAATGCGTAATCACCTCAAGCTGCAAAGTGATGACAACGTCTTTATTAAGGGGTTTGCTGACAAAGAAGATATGAAATCGCTCTACAGCGCAGCAACCGTTTTTGCCTTCCCCTCTTTTTATGAGGGGTTTGGTTTTCCCTTAATTGAAGCGATGTCGATGGGCACGCCTGTTTTAGCCTCAACTGCAGCGTCTATTCCTGAAGTGTGTGGGGAGGCTGCAATGCTTGTAAACCCAAACGACACGCACGCCATGGCAAAGGCATTGGATGAACTCTTAAACAATCCCTCCTTGTGTGCCGATCTTAGAGCAAAAGGTTTTGCCCGTGCAAAATGCTTTACCAAACAACAGATGGGCGAAGAATACATTGCACTCCTAAATGAATTCTGCTAGCCTCACCGCTGATGAATTCAATAAAAAAGTTCTATAGATCAAATATGAGGAAGCTGTTTTTCGGAGAGAAAAACAAAAACCTCTATATCTTCTTAATCTCACTTATCCCAAATGTCCTTGCCGCTGCATTAGAAGGCCTTTCCTACGGTTGTATCATGCTCGCGTTTGGCGTGTTTAACAAGCAAGAGGGTCTTTTTCAGTCCCACAAAATCCTCATTAACATCAGTAACTATTTCCACTTAGAGCGATTTACTAACCTTGAACTATTCATCATCTGTTTACTAGGTGGCATTGTCTTGCAGATTTTAAGATCACTGTTTACCTACGTCTGTCAAGTCATCAACACGTTTGTTGGAACGAATATTCAAGTGGTTGCCCAAGAAAAAGTCTATGAGAAAATCTTAAGCTTTTCCTACCCATATGTCAGTGAGTACAAGGTGGGAGACCTTGTTGAATATGCAAAAACCCCCTCTTACCTTTTCCATCCTCTTATCGATGGTGTTAACCGGATTTTGATTGGCATTTTTACCGTACTAGCCTCTTTTTACGTGATGGTACTCCTCTCACCCTCCTTGACTTTGCTTGCAGTTGTCTTATTTGGATCATTTGCTCTTTTACAAAAAATGATCATCCGAAAACTCTCTCACATTTCAGCCTCTTTACTTACACACACCGTAGATTTTACAAAACACATTGTACAAAACCTCCACGCGATGCGTGTGATTCATACATTCCATCGACAAAAGCACACCCGGAACTGCATTTCAGGCATTTTGCAAGATATTACGAAAGCGACGATGAAATCTGGGCTATACAACCATGCAATGGTTCCTCTCAATGAAGTGATGATTATTACCTGTGTGGGGATTTTCTTGCTTATTGGAATGGTACTTCCCTCCCAAAGCGGCTCTCCTATGGCATCGACCATTTTGCTTACTTTTGTAACGGTCGCTTATCGCCTTAATGGGCGCCTCCAAATGATGATCCAAGGTGTTTCAACTGTTGCAACAAACTGGGCCCACATCAATCGCTTAGAACATATCTTGAGCGATGAAGGGAAAGAATTTGCCCCATCAGGTGGTAGACCTTGTAAAACCTTTGAGCAGTCGATCAAATTGTCCAATGTTTCTCTCCAATATAAATCAGCGCACGAACCGTCTTTACAAGGTCTCAATATCGAGATCAACAAAGGCGAGTCGATTGCGTTTGTTGGCACCTCTGGTGCTGGTAAGTCTTCCATTATGGACTTACTTATCCGCCTCTATGATCCAACTGAAGGGTCTGTTCTTCTTGATGGGGAAGATCTGTCACAATTTGATTTGGAAGGATGGCGTAATCAGCTGGCTGTTGTCAGTCAAGACGCGTTTATCTTTAACGATACGATTGAAGCCAATATCCGCTTTGGTCTTTTAAGTGCGACAAGAGAACAGGTTGAAGAAGCGGCGAGGCTTGCTCACGCGAATATCTTTATCGACAAATTGCCTGATGGGTATGATACCCTGCTCGGTGAGCGCGGGTACCGCCTCTCTGGCGGAGAAAAGCAACGGATTGCCCTAGCCCGTGCGATGGTTCGAAGAGCTGAAATTCTCATCCTTGATGAAGCTACGAGTAATCTCGATTCGCACTCAGAAAAACACATTCAAGCTGCGTTGGCCGATTATTCAAAAAATCGAACGGTCATTACTGTAGCACACCGCCTCTCAACAATTACAACCTGTGATAAAATCTACGTGCTTGAAAATGGATCGCTTGTTGAAACAGGGTCTCACGATGAACTTTTAGCGTCCCCTCAAAAATATGCTTCTTTTTGGCACGCTCAATCGAAACATCCAAATGAATTAGTCGAGGTGTAATTTGTCCATCTACTTAATTACGAACTACGCGTTTAACCACGATAAGAAAGCAGGGCCTCACAACTCACCGATTGATCCACGTTTTCTTCAATCAAATAAACCTTATACCTACTATCTTACTGATCACCAAGTGCCAGCTCCTTTGCAAAACAAAGAGCTTGTCTTTGAAAAAGATTTTGATCCTATCTATCAAAAAGCGGGGAAAAAACATCTCGCTGAGTGGGCGACTTTCCTCGCTGAGAAAAAATACCGCTTTGCTAAATATCCGATGTACATCATTTCATCGCGCTTTTACCAAAAAAACGGCTATCTCGAACGCGATCTCAATGACGTATGGGACGATCTTTTTGCAGGTCTTTTAGAATTTGGCTATGGGATGCTTCCCTCTTATGATCGCCCGCTTCGTTGGCTTTACCCTAAACGGGTTTATACCAAGCCTTCATACCAAAAGAAACTGGGGTTTTTCCCTTTTCGAGCAAAAGCTTTTGACTTGATTGAATCGATGTATGGTATCGATATTGAGCAAGACTTCCCCCACTACACCGATTTGCAATGCGACTATTTTGGATTTCAATCCTATGAGCACTTTTCCCGCTTTATGGATTTTTATCAGCCTATTTTTGACTACTTTTTTACACCTGATTTTGAACTCAAACGGGATTTAAATGAGTATTTCTATGTTGGTTGCTCCACGCACCTTGCTGAAAAACCTGTGACCTATCTCCTTGAATACTTCTCCCACCTTTTCTTTGCCCTTGAACGCCTCCCTTTCTTTGCTTACCACTACACGGGGCAGTTTGTTATAAAAACTCACGAAAAGCGTAAAGAGCCTCGTATTCTCTATCCTATCTCTAGGAAAAAACGCCTGATTCGCAGCGCTCGCGAATGCCAAAGATGGATTCACTACGACTCTTGCCTTCCAAGACCTGTTCGCGCCATTTGCAAAGCGCCATTTGATGCAATGGAACGGGTGATTAAAACATGTAACTTGAGCTTTTTACGCCCATGACGATTTACCTGATCGCCCATTACAAGTTTAACCATGATCCAAAAACGCGCGCTGTTAACGAACCGATTGATCCCCGCTTTTTAAGCTCAAAGCGCAACTATCAATTCTTCCTTATAGATAAAGAGCCGCCAAAAGATCTTCAAAACCAACCGTGTATCTTCGAAAAGGATTTTGACCCTAAATACCAAAAAGCGGGGAAACAACTCGCCGAGTGGAGCACATTTCTCTTAGAGCGGGACATGCAATTTGCCTCCTACCCGATGTATATCCTCTCCTCGCGCTTTTATCTTAAAAACGGGTACTTGAAATACGACCTCAATCAAATGTGGGACAAACTCTTTGACGGATTGAACTCACATGGGTATGGGATGCTGCCGTCCTACGACCGTCCCCTTCGTTGGACCTACCCAAATGCGAAATTCACCCACCCGAAATACCAAAACCGTCTTGCCTTTTTTCCTTTCAAACAAAAGGCTTTTGATCTTATTGAAGATCTCTATGGGATTCAAATTTCTAAAGATTTCCCCCACTTTGCCGACCTGATGTCCGATTATTTTGGCTTTGCATCGTATGAACACTTCAAGCGCTATCTCGATTTTTACGACCCTATCTTCGACTTTTTCTTCACCAAAGATTTTGATCTCAAAGTAGACTTAAGCGAATATTTCTACACCGACTGCTCTTCAACCTCAAATGTAAAGCCAGTCACCTACATCCTTGAATATTTTTCTCATCTGTTTTTTGCCCTCGAAAAACAGTCGTATTTTGCCTACCATCACTCGGGTCTTTATACGATTGATACTAAAGGGAAAAAGATGACACCCATCGAGACATATCCTGTCTCTTTTAAAAAAAGAGCCATTCGAAAAGCGCGTTACATGCAACAGTGGATTGACTGTGACTCTTCCTGGCCGCGCCCAGTTCGCACTGCTGTAAAAGCTCCCTTTGATGCTATGGAAAACCTGATTAGGAAATGCGATTTAAAAGCACTTTGGCCTTAAGCTTCGAGCGATTGTAAAATGAGCGTGTCAGCATACAAAAAAGATAGTCCCAATACTTAGGACGTAGGAAAAAATAGACAAGTCTCGGTTTCATAAAATCGCGCAAAAGATGGGATTTGCGAAATAGCCGCCGCCATATTTTGTTCTCTTTGCGATTGAGGTAGCGCATGACACAAAGTTCAACTTCCTTTTTTTGACTCTCATCAGTTTCAGAATAGTTCCCTCCATCAAGTCTCCAAGCAGAAAGATATTCAGGCAGAAATACAACCCCACCTTTTAGCGCACAGCCGTGGTTGATCACCCAATCACAATAATGCTTTAGACTTGGCTCAAAACGCTTAAATTCACATACAAGACTTGTCCTGAAAATCGAACTATGCCCTGGAATCCAAAACCCTGTTGTTGCAAAAAGCTGTTGTACTTTCTTAGAATCTAATACCTGCACATCTTTAGCCTTTGGCATGAGCGACTGGTAATGCTTTTTTCCCTCCTTAAATACGGAAAAATCAGAAACGTACACGCCAAAGCCGGGATATTTCTCAGTAAGCTTTAAGAGTTTTGGATAAAACTCGCTTGTTAGAAGATCGTCAGACGAAATAAATGAGATGTATTCGCCTTTAGCGATTTCAAGCATCGCATTGACACTTGAAATGACCCCTTGATTTTTCGCATTTAGCCTTAATTTGATCCGCTGATCGCGTTTTTGAAGCCGCTTAAGGATTTGAACACTCGCATCTGTTGATCCATCGTCGGTGATGATGAATTCTGCATCCTCTGGCATCGACTCCAAAACAGAGGGGATCCTCTCTTCTAAGTACTTGGCATGGTTATAATTCGAAAGACACACAGTTAACATGTTTTAAGCATAGCGTGCTCCTAAAATCTAGTCACTTTGAAGTTTACTCAATACTTCGAAAGCAGTATTTTTATCTCATGCTACTCACCGTCTGTCTGTCCAACTACAATCACTGTGCCTACTTGGAAAAAAGGATTTCAACGCTTTTAGCTGGAATGCCAACAAATAGCGAACTCTTGATTACAGATGACGGATCAACAGATAACAGTGTATCGGTATTAAAAGCCCTCGCGCAAAAAGATGCGCGCATCGATATCCGTATCAATCCAGAAAATCGCGGAGTGATTTCAAACGTCAATGAAATGCTTGCAAGAGCCCAGGGCAAATACATCTCGTTTGTGGCAGCAGACGACATGCATGAGCCTGAGTTTTATAAAAAACTATTAAATCTTACCGAAAAACACCCCGGATACGGCGTGTACTGCTCAGATTTTGCGATGTATAAGACCGATACAACAGGTGGTCGCTATGTCTATCAATCTCTACTTCCAAATGCAAAGGAAGTTCAACTCATTCCCGCTAAGCTTGTTCCGAAATTGTGTCGAGAACAAGCATTTTGGATTCCTGGTCACGCGTCGATTTTTGAGACAGAGCTTGTCCGTGAATTTACCCGCTTTGAACAAAAGCTTGAGCACCACTGTGACTTTTTGATTAATAACGGCTGTGCTTTAAAACGCGGCGTCGTTTTTCTTCCCGAATACCTCTCAGCTTGGCGCCTAGATGGCACAAATTACTCAGATCAAGATAAAGCTTCCCAAAAAAAGGTCGAATTAAGCGTGATGCAGCTACTCTATTTACACGAAAATACACACCTTTTAACCCTATTTCGACGCTCTCACCTACTACGCGGCTTTATCAAAAGTAATCTTCCGCATTTTTGCGCTCGCCCCAAATACTGGTCTTTACTCTTTCATCTTCTGACTCGCTCTTTTATTAACCGGTCAAAGATTTTTCTAAAAAAATTAACAAGGAATAAAACATGGAAACAAAAGAAAAACAACAAAGCTGGACACGCTATTTTGAAGGAACAAAAGAGCAGTTTGAATCTGACGAAGTAGCTTTAGGTCCTTGGACCTCTTACAGCTTGAAATCTGACCCCGTGCACATGGCGTTTGTTCTTGGGCGCTACAAGTTTTGTGCAAAAATGCTCGAGGGGAAGAAAAAAGTTGTAGAAATTGGCTGCGGTGATGGCTTTGGGATCCCTCTTGTCGCGCAGTTTGTTGAACATCTTCACTGCGTTGACTGGGATGAGAGAAGCTTAGAGAACTGTCAAAGACGCCTCTCCCACCTCAAAAACGTGACCTACGAATGCATTAACTTAAACGAATCCACACTTAACCTAGAAGCTGATGGAGCCTATTCTGTTGACCTCATTGAACATCTTGATCCGGCAGCAGAAGCCACATTTATGCAAAACGTCTGCGCATTCCTCAAACCATCAGGCGTCTTAGTCACTGGAACGCCAAATATTACCTCAAGCCCGTATGCAAGCCCACAAAGCGAATGCCAACACACGAATCTTAAAAGCAAACAAACGCTCAAAGAGTTCACAGAAACTTATTTCAAGCATGCATTTATGTTTGGGATGAACGATGAAGTCTTGCACACAGGGTTTGCCGCTATGAGTCACTACCTATTTTCAATCGGCGCCGAAAAAAAATAGTGTTTAAGAGTTTGCGCCGTGCAAAGGGCAGGACATAATCCCAAAGATGGGGGCGACAAGCAATAGACTTTAGCCCCTGCTTCACAAAACACGCAAGCAGCCCTGATCTGATAAATAAACGTCGCACTTTCCACTGCTTTCCAATGAGGTTCAAGAGCAAAACAACCTCTTTACTTTCCATATTCGAGTGGAGATTGTTCCCATGATGCCTCCATGCCACATACGTTCCGGGTAAATAAAAACACCCAAAGCGGAGGGCAAACATATGGATGAGATACCAATCACTTAAAACAGGCAGATCGGAGCGGAAAAAACCATACTCAAAGAAAAGGGATCGCCGAAAAATGGTGCCCATCGCATAGAGCCAATATTTGCTTTGGCCTTCGGTGCAAAGCCTTGTAAACTCTTTCCCACTCAAAAGCGTTAACTCTTTAAAATGTGGGAACACCTCATGCGTATGAACCTTTGTCTCCCCATTTAAAAAGCAGCCGTGATCGGTCGTGCTCATAGGAACTTCTGGATGCTTTTCAAGTGGTAACACCGTATTCTCAAAAAATTTTGGATCGAGAATCTTATCATCTGCAGCAAGTAAGTAAATGTACTCCCCTCTCGCTTCCCGAATGCCCCGATTCACAGAGAAAACAGCGCCTGAGTTCTTCTCATTATGAAGAAGCCTGATGCGAGAATCTTTTGCCTGATACCCCTCAAGGACATCCACGCTATGATCCGTCGAACAATCATTGATCACAACAATCTCGTAATCGCCAAAGGTCTGCACTAAAACTGACTCAATCGCCTCTTTAACAAACTCAGCCATGTTGTAAATCGGAATAATCACTGAAAGCATAGAGCTAGACTAGCACAAAAGACAATTGTGTAGTCAAATAGCATCTTGCATGCTAGCATAACTTGTATGGAAAAACTGCTAGAGCAATTTGAAGAAGAAGGGTTTGTCGTCCTTGATTTACTTGATGCAACACCCCTATTAGAAACGCGCGCAAAGCTCGAAGATCACTTGGCAACACTCCTTGGTGAGCGCATCGCCCTCGAGGATTACCACAAACTTGTTAAAGAAGATGAATTCCACATCAGCTTGCAAACGCAAATGACCGAATTCTACCGCAAGGGTAAATTTGCAAAAAAAGTGATCAAAGCCCAGCTTCCCTTTTTCACAAAACTTGTCGGCATTGATCTTTTAGTCCAACAATTCCCCTATCTTCGAATGGCTCGCCCTGAAAAATCGCAGGACAACGTCGGCTACCATCGAGATACATTTTACGGCGGATCGCCCTACGAAATTTCAGTCATCCTTCCCTTTGTCGAATGTGATGCGGGAATGACACTTAAAGTCATGCCCAAATCCCACATCCTTTCTGAAGAACTCTTTCAAACCAAACAAGAAATCAGCGCCGATGTCGTAAAAGGCTCAGATAAACACAACCTAGGCTTTCTCTACGCACCTAAAATGATGGATAAATCAACCGAGGAGAAAATGGTTCCTGTCCCCATAAAACTCGGACAAGTGCTGATGTTCAGCCTCTCAATCGTGCACGGCTGCGTGATTAACAAGGGCACCAACACAAGATGGACATCCGATGTGCGCCTCTTAAACGCCCTCTCACCCGTCGACCTATCAGCGCGCCCAGACTACTACGAACCGTGTCACTCATCAGCAGTTACAAGTTCTGCTGAAAAATACTTTGCTGCAAATAATTTGCAGTGTGCCTCAGTTTGAGTTGGAACAAACCCCGTCGCTGCCTTTAATTTTTCTGAGCAAAAATCGGTTTTCTTTGCGCGCTTGAAATTGCCAGGAATTGCATCAAGTGAAACAGGTTGTACAAACGATTGATCAACCCGCATTTCCTCTGCCAATTTACACGCTAAGTGATACCGGGAGGTCTTCTTCCCACCAACATGGTAAATCCCTGAAGCACCCACCTTTTGCAGCTCCACAATCGCCTGGATAAAATCGTCAATTGATAGCGGAGAAAGCACCTGATCTTTTGCAGCGAGCACCGTTTCCCCCATCGACAACTTTGCCGCCATCTCATCAAGCAGCGTCCCATCTCCTTTTTCAAGCCCATACAGCTTTGCCGCACGTAATATCAAACATTCGCTTGGTGCTTTTTTCTCCAAGATCGCCTTGTGCAGGCCATAAATATTAGGCGGCGCCGTAGGATCCGTTTCAAGGTACCCACCCTTTACCCCATCAAAGACATAACCTGTTGAAATCAAGATCGGTTGAATCCCATTTTTGAGTAACCACTTAGAAAGCTTTAACGTCCCCTCCACATTGACCGCATAACTTTCCTCGGGATCCACTTCACAACGACCTGGATTACTCATGCCCCCCGCAAATAACGCATAGCGATAACCATCAAGGGGAAATTCAATCTTTGGATCCTTGAGATCAAGTAACTCAAAGGGTTCCTCTTTTTGATAATGCGTTCCAATCATCTCTTTAAAACGCTTATGAAAGTAGCGTCCTAAAAAGCCTTTGGCACCAATAATCAAAGTCTTCATAACGCTCCTTTCATCCTCAAATAGAGAGATTTTCGCGCTAAATAAAGGAAAAATCCCCAATACCTCGGCCTATAAAACAGCTCACGCAACAAACATTTGCACGGCAACCTAAGAAGCGTTGAGCGCATGAACGCTTTTTGCATCGGCTTCTTTGTCTTCAAGTCCTGCAATAAAGAGCGATAAACACGCCGCTTTTCCCCCAGATTCTCTACAAGTTCCCCGCTATACGACGCCTCATAAATCCACCATACAGAGAGAGTCTTTGGCACATATAAAGCACCACTATCAAGAGCAATCTGGTGAAGCAAATACCAATCACAATAGAACTTTAGCTCCTCTTTAAACCCCCCATATTTGAGCGCAAGCTCCCTTTTATACACAGCCGTGTGGCCTGGAATCCAAAAATGTGTCGTCTGAAAAACGCGCACAATCTCTTTTTTCCCAAAAACCTGTGTCTCACTCACACCTTTCAGTAAACGATCAGTCCTAACCTCTCCCTCATTCGTCTCCCCTTTGACATACCCAAAATCGGAACACGCCAATCCAATCTCATTATTTTCAATCAAAGGACGCATCGTCTTTTCGAGAAAATCGGGCATGCGCAAATCATCAGCGCCCATCGTGTGAACATACTCGCCCTTCGCCTCAAAAAGCCCCGTATTTAAAGCCGCCGCTACTCCTTGATTTTTCTCATGCTCAATCAGCCGTACCTCTTTATAACGCTTTGTGACCTCAACACTGTTATCAGTCGAGCCATCATCTACAACGAGAATCTCAACTTGCGGATAGGTCTGCTTTAGGAGGGATTCAAAGGCTTTTGGGAGGTATCTAGCATGATTGTAGTTTGTAATAACTATCGTAACGAGAGGAAAACTCATAGCGAAAACTATCCTTGATTAGAATTTTATTTGTCAACGAGCTCCTTGACAATTTACCCAAAACAGATGAAAATCACACGCTATGCAAAAAACATCCATCGGCCGAGAAGTTGATCTTCTTGCAAACTATCCTAAAGTCAATCGTAACCTCTCAAAACGAGTGGCAATGAAATCCGAAGATGACCGCGCGATAGCCCGAGAGTTTGGCGAAACCTTTTTCGATGGTGACCGTCGCTTTGGCTACGGAGGATTTAACTACGATCCGAAATACTGGGCGCCCGTCGTTCCTGCCTTCAAAGAGTTTTACAACCTAACCGAAGAGTCATCACTTCTTGACGTTGGTGCCGCAAAAGGTTTTATGCTCCACGACTTCCACGAGATGCTTCCAAAGATGCGAATCGCTGGCATCGATATCTCAGAGTACGCCATCACCCATGCAAAAGACACTGTCAAAAAGCACATGGCCGTTGCAAATGCCATCGACCTCCCGTTTGAAGACAACAGCTTTGACCTAGTCATCTCAATCAATACACTTCATAACCTAGAAGGTGATGATCTCATAAAAGGTTTACTAGAAGTCGAACGTGTGAGCAGAAAGCATAGCTTTATCGTTGTTGACGCTTACCGCACAGATGAAGAACGAGAACTCTTACACGCGTGGAACTTGACAGCCAAGAGTATTTTACATGTCGACGAATGGAAGGCACTGTTTGCAGAGATTGGCTTTACAGGCGACCACTACTGGTTCGTCCCCTAGATCTAAGTAGACATTGTCTTTTAACCACCAATACCCTAGACTGCTTCCTTTTTTTGGAAGAAATTATGATACCATGTAGCTCAGCAAAAGTACGCGCTCTTTTAACTCTTTGGCAAGAGGATTGTACAACTACATCTTGTACCGCACCCCCTGCAGTATGGGATGCTCTCAGTCGATGTCAAAGTGTAGCTTTGGCTGCTTTAAAACCGCCCGCTCAACAACTGCCTCAACGAACGACCGAAGAAAGAAGAGCACGTCTTGATGAATATGTTAAAGCTCTTCCATGGTCTCCAACAAATTGCCCCAAAGGAATGGGAGTTGGTCCCGGTGAATTGGGTCCACATAGCCCCTGTGGTTGGTGACCGTTCCTGACTTGAGTCCCAGACAACCCATGTGGTTAGAGGGGGGGGGGATGTCACGTTAACAGGGAACGCAAAGAGAGCGAAATACTATTTCAAAGTGCAGGCCTGACCCCAATTTTAACCACCATGCTTTAAAACATGAAAAGCATGGTCCCAATCTTCTGTACTAAGATTTTGATACGACGCCCATTTGTTCAACACTGTGTAGGTGTATAACAAAAACATCTCCTCAGTAAGATTTTGTTGAGCAAATTCTCTCGCATTTTTGGCTATCTGATGAGCTTGATCGTCATGATCTCTTGCCCACCTTATTCGAGTGAAAATGTCCTCTAAATTATTTTTAACTGGAACGTAGTGAACCCATGGTTTTAACCCTCTATAAAACCATTGGTAATTCTCTGACTCTTGCTTAAATGTGCAACTCCCCGATTTTAATCTCCAAGCATAACCAGGGTTTGTGCAGGTCAGCCCATCTAAACAAAGTTGATATTTATAGGCTAGATGATCCTTTATTGAGGTGAAATTCTCTGTATATTGCAGTTGAAACCGATCGATAATTCTTTTCGTTTGATAGGTAGAATGCTGTGGTAAAAAGTATATCATAGCATTGATAAGATCTCGACGTTGTTTGGAGTATTCTGCAATAATTAACCTTGGTGATTGCTTGACTTCCTCGAGACCGAGTCCTGGGTTATATCGTAAATCCGTTAATTGCCCCCTCCAAAATAGGAGGTTTTTTTTTTCACCCCACTTACTAACGTTATCCACTTGACCCATTGTTCTTGCTAATAAATAGTTTTGATGATGCTCTGAAGGAGTAATTGCATGAAAAGACATCCGATCAAATAATAGAATTACGCTATCCATTTTTTTTGTTTTATTCCCTGCAAAAAAAGGCATATCAAATCCTTTTTTTGGATACACAAATTTAGTTGGACCAGCGCCATAGAAGTAATAAAAAATCATATCAGGGAGTTTATAGCGACTATGTAAATATGAAAGAGAGTGTTTGATTGCGCAATTCGAGTGAATAACTCCATTCTTTATAATGACAATATTCAAATTGAACGCATATTTACTTTTTTGCTTTTGATATTCATTAGAAATTTCTGCAAATGGCGCATTTATAGACGGAGCATGAGAAATTTCCTCATTGATTTGCTCTATAGCCCAATCTGGAAGCCTTAATTGGCCATATAACAACGCTCCATATAACGAAAATATTACAAAAGTAGATCTAAGCATTTACTCTTCAATCCACCAACAAGAGTCATAGTTTCGAGCTTTCATCCCATATTTTTGGGCAAAAAATTGTACAGCGCGCCTTACGGGAAAATCTGGTGCACCCCAATTCCAATCATCACCTAGGATAATTCCATGTCCTTGGATGAATGGAAACCATAATTCTAAATCCGCAACGACTGAGTCAAAGTCATGTGACGCATCAACAAAAATTAGATCTGGTATGACATCTATAACTTCTGCAGCCTCTTGAGTTGTCATTCTCATGGGAATGATTTTTTTATAAAGCCCGGTACGTATGACATTCGATAGAAATTGCTGATAGAGCGTTGGTAATTTTGGATAAATATCTGTTCTAGAAGGATTTTGGTGTTCAGCACTTCCCTTCCAATGATCAACTGCATAGACAACGCCATCAGGAGGAAGTAGATTTGCAATAAAGCGCGTTGAAAGACCAAGTAGCGAGCCTAGCTCTACAACTGTGTGAACTTTTCTCTCCTGGATAAATTTTGTAAGCATCACTTGGTTATGTGGTCCAAACCAACCAAATCCATCAAAGGGTAAAACTTCTTCTACAGAATTATAGGGCTCGGGGTAATTTTGTGCTTGTACGCTGTAAAGAGAGAACGTTGCAATAAGAATCAGATACATTTTTTTCATGAGATATTCCATTCCATTTTTTCAAAAATTCAATATGCAAAAATGCTTATTTTAGAAACAAGCAAAAACAGAGTGGTTTTGCTGTATCGGGTGTGTGGGTGTCACGCTAACAGGTAACACTCTCACACCTGACACTAAAATAGATCTCACCTACCCCTCCTAGAAGGGGCCGGTGAATGCTTTGTCAGGGACATCAAGTGGACGCTCTGCCCGAAGAGCCATCAGCTCTTCAACAAGCGTCTTTGCACTTTCGGTTTTGCCGAGCATGCCTAGAACTTTTGCAGCGATCTCTTTTGAGGTGGGATAGAAATGGTTAGCGAGAGCCCAGCTTGTGGGACAGGGTTGGTCGGGATAGCATAGTCTTTCGGGCGCCATCTTCAGATCGGAGAATGCTTCTTCACTCGCAATAGCCAAGATCTCCCCGGCAAACCCACATGTTTTCCAGTCGGGGTCAACAACAAGGAGTTTACCGGTCTTCTTCACAGAATCCAAAATCGTTTCTTTATCGATCGGCTTGACAGAACGGAGGTCTACAACTTCAGCAGACACGCCTTCTTTCTTCAAAATCTCCAAGGCACGGTAGGCTTCAAGCGTCATATGCGATGAGGCCACGATGGTGATGTCGGTGCCTTTTGAGACGACATTGGCTTTGCCAATGGGGACGCGGTAGAGCTCTTCGGGCACGGGCCCTGTGATGTTGTGCAGCCAGCGGTGTTCTAGGTAGATGACGGTGTTATTGTCTTCGATGGCGGAGACAAGTAGGCCCTTTGCGTCGTAGCACGTGGAGGGCATGACGACTTTGAGACCGGGGATGTGTGCGAAGATGCTGTGGAGGGTTTGTGAGTGTTGGGGGCCTTGTCCCCAGCCGCGGCCGATGAACATGCGGACGACCATGGGAACCGATTTTTGGCCGTCGAACATGTAGTGCCACTTAGCGGCGTTGTTGATGAGTTGGTCGAGGGCGAGAAGGGAGAAGTCGACGCGCTGGTGGGTCATGATGGGGCGCATGCCTTGGATGGCGGTGCCGATGGCGATGCCTGTCATGGCGTTTTCGGAAATGGGCATGTCTTGCACGCGGTCGGGTCCGTATTTTTCGACGAGGCCTGAGGTGGTTCCAAAGAGGCCTTTCGGGTCGGGCGCACCTAGGCCGAGGAGGTAGACGCTTTCGTCTTCACTCATTTTTTGGTCGGTGGCTTCGTTGATGGCTTTGCTAAAGGTGATTTCTCGGCTCATGACTGCTCTTTGTAAAGGTTTTCATTTTCTATGTATGTGGGAAAAGGACTTGCCTCGGCAAAGGCGAAGGCGTCATCGATTTCCTTTTTGATTTCTTCTTTGTATTGTTCGACTAGGCTTTCTGTGAGTTCTCCTCTTTCAGAAAGCTTTTTGGTATAGAGGTCGACGGGGCAACGGTTATACCAGTAGTCTTCTTCTTCTTTGGGGCGGTACCCGTCGGGGTCAACATTTGGTCCGCAGTGTTCGCGGTAGCGGTAGGTTTCAAACTCTATAAGGCACGGTCCGTTGCCTTCACGGATATATTGGGTGGCCTTTTTTGCCACTTCATAGACTTCTTCTTGGTCGTTGCCGTTGCCGCTAAAGGTTTGGATGCCGTGGGCTTTGGCGATTTCTAGGCGTGAGCGTTTCTCGCTTTGGCGCACTTCCATGGGTGAATAGCACGAGTAGAAGTTGTTTTCAGAGACGAAGAGGATGGGCAGGTCTTTAAGTGAGGCAAAGTTGAGGCCTTCGGCCCAGACGCCTTCTTCGGTGGAGGCTTCGCCAAAGTAGATGGCGGTAAGTGCGTTTTCGTTTTTGAGTTTGGAGCTAAAAGCGACGCCGATGCCAACGGGGTAGGAACCGCCAACAATGGGGGTGGTGCCGATGATGTTTTTCGATAGGTCAATGAGGTGCATCGAGCCGCCCTTGCCGCGTGTGCAGCCGGTGGCTTTGCCGTAGAGTTCGGCCATCATCCGTTTTAGGTCGCCGCCTTTGGCGAGGTAGTGGGCGTGCGCTCTGTGGTTGCTGACGAGGTAGTCCTCTGGACGCAGGTTTTTTCCAACGCCGACGGCGATGGCTTCTTGGCCGATGCTTAGGTGGGTGGGGCAGCGCATTTTTTGTTCTTTGTAGCGCTCACCGATTTCTGTTTCGATCATCCGTATTCTTAATAGCTCTCGGTAAAGGTCTAGTGAAAGGGATGTTGGTTGGGCTTGTAGCATGGTGTTAACTCCAATCGTTTTTAGCGCGTCTTAATTTGTACATGTCGTGATCCGCCTGCAGTTGTTTTTCTAAGGTTTCGTCTCCCCAGTTATCGCCTGCTGTGCTGAAGTTGCGTCCTGAAACGGCGGTGCACGAGGTGGTTGTGAGGTAGTGGCAACACTCGACGACGTCTTCCATGGGTGTACACTCGTTGTTTTTGAGGCGATCGACGGTGCGTTGATAGTTTTGGCCAGCGGCTTTTTCACCAAGGCGCAAGGTGGGCTCATGAATTTTGGTTTTCACAACACCTGGACCGACGATAACAAAGCGAGTGTCAGGGATTTCGGCGTCGAGGAGTTCACACATTTTGATCAGGGCGATTTTTGAGAGGGTGTAGCTTGAGTAACGGAGAACGGCGTTGTTGGTTCCCCCTCCTGCGAAAAAGAGGACGGTAGGTTTGGTTTGTGACCGTTTGGGTAAAAGGCCGTGGACGATGCGTAGTTGCGCTAAGAGGTTCACTTGCATACTCTCTTCCCATGCGTCAAAATCGACTTTATCAAAGTTGCCTATGGGTTCTAAATGGCCGGGCGCGAGGACGAGGGTATCCCAGGTGATATCGATGGCAGCGATGGCTTCTTGTACAGAGTGTTTGTCGCTTAGATCGCAGTGGTAGAGGTGAAGATTCTTCCGCGTTGCTAGCTCGTCGGACATGGTACGATAGGTGCCGTGCACTTCATAACCTTCTAAGAGCCATTTATCGGCTAAAGCAAGTCCGATGTCACTTGAGATCGAGATGATAACGGCTTTTTTCACGTGAGCACGGCTCCAAGCTGTTTGGCCTCTTGCAGGACGCTTTGTATTTCTTCATCGGGGAGTTTGGGGTCGAGGTCTTCTAGACCGGCACCAAACTTAAGCATGGGGACGATGCGGTGCATTTCGTCGATTTCTAGATGGCAGATGTAGGGGCCTTTTTGCTTCCACATTTCGGGCAATTTATCGTTTAGGTCGGCGTGTGTTTTGAGGTTGTAGTAAGGTAGGTCAAATGTTTCGGCGAGTTTTTGGTATTTGGGGAAGTTGAGCCCTGATTCTTTGTCGACGACGACATAGCGTCCTTCAAGCCAGATTTCGATGGTTTGTTTGACTGTTGAGTGACCGCCGTTATCGAAGATGAAGATTTTGATGGGGAGGTTGTAGCGGCTGACGGTGGCAAGTTCTTGGAGGCACATCATCAGTCCCCCATCTCCGATAAGGCAGATGACTTCTTTGTCTGAACCAAGAGCTGCTCCGACACTACCTGGTAGGGCATAGCCCATGGGGGTATGGTTCCAGGCGGAGAAGATGCGTTGGTTGTTTTTGCATTCAAACGCTTGCATGACCCAGCAGATGTTGGCACCTGTATCGGTTACAAGAACGGCGTCGTCTGATACGTGTTTGGATAGTTCCTTTACAAAGATGTAAGGATTGAGTTTGCCAGGTTTTTTGGCATCGTCTGGAGTGCATACGGGGTAGCGCTCTTTCCAACTTGTGATACACTCTCTCCACGATTCAAATCGGTCGATGCGGTCGCCTTTTTGCTCTTCGAACTCCAAAAAGAAGTCTTTGAGGTCGGTTAGGATGGGAAGATCGAGCTCGAAGGTTGAGCTGTCAAATTTTGCGAGTTCTTCTTCATCGATATCAACCATGACTTTTTTGGCATCGGGGGCAAAAAGACTTTGTTTTCCGCCTGTGATCATTTGCGATAAGCGGGTGCCGATGGCGATGACTAAGTCTGCGCTTTGCGCGGCGAAGTTACCAGCACGAGGGCCACACACGCCGACACCGCCCATATTGAGGGGGTCAGTGTGGGGGAAAATATCGGTGGCTCCCCAGGTGAGGAGCATGGGTAATTTAAAATGGTGAGCGAACGCTTTCGCTTCTTCCTGCACTTTTGCGCAGTGGAGGCCTTGACCGTAGATGAGGACGGGGCGCTCTGCGCTGCGTATCATCGAAAGGAGCTCGGCGACTTGGTCTGGTAATTCAGAAGAAGGGCGTTTTGTTTCGGGAACAAAACCTTCTAACGTGTCTGGGTCAATTTCAACGCGTTGTAAATCATCAGGTATGTCCAAGACGACGGGGCCTGGCCGCCCTTCTTGAGCGATGTACACGGCTTTTTCAAGCTCATAGCGAATGCGCTCTGGATCGGTTACGAGTTTTACATATTTGGTGATGCTTTCAAAGACAGCGGAGATGTCCGTCTCCTGAAATCCCCGTTGCCGCAAACGCTTATTGGGGCGGAGACGGAATCTTGCGACTTGTCCTGTGACGCAAATTAAGGGAACGGAATCAAAATAGGCATTACAGATGCTTGTCGTTAGATTCGTAGCACCAGGGCCGCTTGTTGTCATCGCCACACCGAGTTTTCCCGATGCGCGAAAGTATCCATCAGCGGCAGCAGCGCCGTTTTGCTCATGCTGAACACCGATGTGCTCCATGGCTTCGTGGCGCGCTGTGGAATCGGCGAGGTGAAGCACAGCTCCCCCTGTCACAATGAAATTGTGGCCTATTCCTTGCTTTGCTAAAAAATCAACGACATAATCTGAGAGCTTCATTTAATTCCTCCAGGGCATCCGGTCTTTATTGGTGATAAACAGTGATCCATGTCGATGGCTTTCTGGCATATCATCATACCTTTCTACCTTTTCCCAACTGATCTTCTGAGCAAAGGCTGTGATGCCCTCGCGTTTTAAGTGCTCAAAAACGGCCTCGGCATTTTCTGGAGATCCGATTTCTACCATAACATCGCATGTGTTAAATGCTTGTTTGTTCATGGCGAGGAGGATTTCCTTCTCATGCCCTTCGGCGTCCATTTTAATGAGGTCTATCCCATCGAGCAATTCACGGATATCGCGAATGGGTACTTCGTAGGTTTCTAAATCACCATACGGGTTTTTAGAGCCTGCTAAGTGACTTGATGTGGTGTTACCGAGGACGCGAACGAATTCGGCGGTGCCTGTGCTTGATGAGACAGCTTCTTGAAGAGGTGTCACATTTGTGCACTCGTTGAGTTTGAGCATTTCTGAGAGTTTCTCGTAGTGCGTTACATCTGGCTCAAACGTTGTGACGTTAAAGCCACAGCGAGCCATGACGATCGAGTGCAAGCCGATATTGCCTCCGATGTCGAGCACGTTTTTGTAACGATTTCGATTGAGGTAATAAAAGCTAAAGATGATGAGTTCATCTAGCGCAAAGAGGTTGACCGAATTGATCGCTCCCATTTGGAAGTAAGGAAAGACGAGGGAACCAAATGGTCCAAAGTCTTTCGGCTCAAGTGTATCGCCTGAAAACCTCGCTTCTGCCTCACACACGGCGAGTTTATGCAGAAGTTTATAAACGTCGCTAGATGGTTCATGTGCCGGATAAATCTCCGGCAAGCCCAGGATAAGCGTTTCAAGTGTTTTTGAATGTGCTGTAAGTGTTTCTTGCATTAGGCCCTCATTGTGTATTCTAGTGGCCATGTTTCTAGCTGATCGATGTAGCGCCGTCCCCATTCGATCACTTCTTTTACGCCTTCATCCAGGCTAATTTCCTGCTCCCAACCGCAATCCTTTTTAATTGCTGATGAATCGAGCCAGTATCTTGCGTCTTGTCCGAGGCGATCTTCGGTGATTTCGCAAAGGTCCTCGAATGGGATGTCCATGCCCCGCGCAACGGTTTCTACAACCTCGCGGATTGAAACGGGATTTGGTGGACCAACATTGTAAACGGTTCCAAGTGGTGCTTTTTGATCAACGAGATGAATCGCACGCGCAAGGTCGCGAATATGGATGTAGGATTTCTCAGCTCTTCCCCCGCCGTGTAACGGAAGCTTTTTCCCCATAAGTCCGCAGATCACTGCTTTTGGAATGATGCGGTGAAGGAGTTGGCCTGGGCAGTAAGCGTTGGAGGGGCGCACGATGTTCATGGGGAAACCGAGCACTTTGCTAATTGAAAGAAGGTGCAGATCAAATGCGGCTTTTGATGCGGCATACGGGCTGCTTGGTCTGATTGGATCGTCTTCTTTCGAGGGGGCTGTGACAGCGCCGTAAAGTTCTGATGTGCCGATTTGGATGAAGCGCTCTAAGTAGTCGCGTTTCATAAGCTCTTCAGTCAGTCTTGCAAGAGCCATTGAGTTGGTTTCGAAAAATCTCCACGAGTTTTTCCAAGAAACGGCGCCTTCACCTTGGGCAGCGTAATTAATGAATACAGTGGGTTTTTCTTTATCAAGAAGCTCTAAAAGTAGGTCTAGCTCGTGTGTGATGTGGTAAGAGTGGTATGAAAAACGAGGATCGTTGGCTCCTATACCGAGTGTAAATGGCTCTGGTCTTGGCAGGTTACGTCCGATTGAGATAACTCTTTCTGTATCGGGCTGCTCGAGTAAATATCCACATGTGTGAATACCGAAGGATCCTCCTCCGCCTAGTACTACATATCTTTTTCCCATGGTTCTTATCCTCGTGTGTTAATTAACATTTCTTGCTCTTCCAATGCATGGATAGCGCTTATTCCTTCCTCTATTGGGGTAAAACTAAAGTGTGGGAAGGCTTTGAAAATCGTTTCTACATCAAAATGGCGATGTGTAATGGGGTTTTGTCGCTCTGTTAGGACCACTTCAACAGCGTCATCAAAGAGCTCAGCAATTTTGTTTGCCAAATCAACATACGAAATGGACGATCCGCTTGCTAAATTGAGAACGCCTACAGCTTTGTGGTAAGCGACGTTTTTAACAAGGCTAACAACATCATCAATATAAATATGGTCTCGCGTCTCTTCTCCGCCGCCAAAGAGTGTGATTTTTCCATTCTCTCTAGCCATGCGGCGTATGCGGTTAGGTCCGTATGAGTTGTGTGGATCTTCATGTCCATACACAAGCGTTGTTCGAAGTAGTGTTAAAGGCGATTTGACACTTGCTTTTAACATCTGTTCTTTAGCCACATTCATTGCACCGTAAAGGTCTTCTGTATCTGTTGGGCTTTCCTCTGAAATGACTCCCCTATGCATTGAATAAACGGTATCAGAACTGAACACGATCAAGTGACCCACTTCTTGTTCTTCTAGGGCTTTACAAACGTTTTTTGTGATTTCTACGTTGCGACAAAAAGCGTCGACGCCTTTTCCTTTTCGTGGAGTTATTGTTGCTAAGAAAATGACGGTATCATCGCTTTGAAGTGTTTGTGCTAAAGCTTTATCGCTGCCTTCTTTTTCGAGGTCTATCGTATCGCGTCCTATTGGTAAAACGTCTACGCCATCTTTTTTAAATTTTTTATGCAGGTTAGATCCGATATATCCGTTTGCTCCTAAGAGAACGATTCTTTTAGGTTTTGTTTCTGTATTAAAGTGCTTTTCGAGCATAGGTTTACTTTTCTCCAATCTTTTCGTATTGAATATTAGGGTCTTTGCCAAATCGATCAGCGAGAATGCCGTAGGGGTCGATCACGACTTTATTTCGCATTAAATCGATTGGGAGCGTAGCTGTTTTAAATTCGTCCCAGGGGGTCATGACAACAAGTGCATCTGCGCCATCGCAAGTGTCTTTGGCTCTTAAACAGGACGATTCCACAGCGGGATCATAAGAATTTACAGTGCATGTTGTTAAATGCTCTAAAAGGCGCACTGCGGGGGAATTTTTAATCGATGAGGTGTCTTTTTTATACGCAAGTCCTAAAAGGGCGATTTTGGGATCAGCTTTTTGGAGGATGCCTTTTGCATGCAGTTTTTTAAGAGTCCAATCGGCAGCGCGTTTCGAATGATTTTGAAAGGTGCGTATGAGAGAGCAGTCTGAGCCGTGAGTGTCGGCAAGTTTGCAAAAGGTGACCATATCTCGCTCTAGATTACCACCTGCAATGCCAAGTCCTGGACTTAGGTAGGCGTCTTTACCAATTCTTTTGTCGAGTTTGAGAGCACCGGCGATTTCTCCCCACTTAGCTCCGATCTTTTCGCAAAGCTCTGCAACGGTATTTGTTGTTGTAACGGAGGAGACCAAAAAGAGATTGATTGCAATTTTGGAAAGCTCTGCACTTTCATACTCCATGGGGAGAATGGGGCACTCGTAGCTGTTTAGGTAGTCTTTAAAGTACGTAGGAAGGGGTTTTGTGGGATCATCTAAACCAAGAATAAAGCGTTCAGGGTAGAGAGCTCTATGAAGGGCCTGCCCAAAAATAAGCGTTTCTACTTGGTAGAAGAGTTGGCTTTTGTTCCAGTTTACGGTGCGGCAATAACCTGGGGATACCTGGCTTAAGATGACAAGGTTAGCTTCTTGATGGAGGTGAGGTGTGATGTGATCAATGAGCGTTTGGATGGCACTTAGGTCGCTTTCACCAAGGGTATTTGTAGGGATATCGGGAGCGACGTAAACCAACAGCATGTCTTGTAGGTCAGAGAGCTTGGATGTGAAATGAATGTTTTCTCTATGCGCGAGCAGTTGCTCTTTGACATTCGGTTCGATAAAGGGAATTTCGCCATCTGTCAATTTTTCGATTAAGGCAACATTGCGATCAAAGCAAACAATTTCATGGCCTTTAACGGCCGCAGCGATGCTCGAGACAAGGCCTAAATGGGTCATTCCTATGAATGCTAATTTCATACCAGCGCTCCAGTAGCTTGAGGTAATAGATGGCTAAGGTAGGTTGCGAGGATAATGTCATGACTGATATTTGAGGAAGCTTTTTCGCATCTTTCTTTGAATGCGCTATACTCGGCTTGCCAGGTTGGATCGCTTTCAACTAGCGTGATGGATTGTTCATCGGGACGCCCACTTGGAAGTTTGCGATCGCGCACGGTGAAGGTGCTTGGTCCCCACTTGCAAAGCGATGAGATATGCGCGGTTCCCTTCTCGGCAAAGATGTCGCAGGTGAAGTGGTTTCGAAAACTTAAGAGAGTCATCTCGAGATCTATGGAAATGGGGGCATTCGTTGCGATGTGCACATGATCGGGACTATTGTTTTCAAACGTGTGCGATTTAACAACGTTAAAGTCATAGTTTTGGATGCCAAACCAGTCGTGTATGGTGTCTAGGAGGTGTGAACCTAGGTCTCCCAGGACACCACCGCCCTGGTCGCGCCAGGGAGAGTTTCGTACATCTCGTGCTGTGCCGTTTCCGTAAAACATGCGGCAATGATAAATTTCGCCAAGTGATCCTGACCCAATGAGTTCTCGCATGCGTACAAAATGGGGTTCAAAGCGGTGATTGTAAGCGGTATAACAGCACACTTGGTTCTCGATGGCCAAGTATTCTAAATGTGAGAGCTGTTCATGCGTGCCAAGAAGAGGTTTTTCTACCAAGACGTGCTTTCCATTTTCGAGCAGGTAGGTGAGGATCTCGACTTTACAGTTGTCAGGAGTACAAACGAGTGCTGCATCGTAATCATTTAGAGGAACTTCTTTGATATCCTGGTAGTCAACATCGCTTGCAATCGGGTCTACGACGGCAATGCACTCATCTCCTGCAATCGCACGCCTCTTTTTCCCTTGGATTCCAAGACCTATGACGACAACTCGCATGATTATCCTTCGTATTTTAAGCGTTTTTCTAAGAGGTCGATTTTCTGCAAGAGGGCATCTGGTGCAACGGTGTGGTTGCCATCGTATTCACACTCAAGCGCTGCAGCGAGGCTTCCAATAATCCCTGCAATAACAGAGTTTTTTGTACTGATCATGGAAAGCGTTGCATAAGCTAAAAGCGCATCGCCAGCTCCAACGGGATCAACGGCATGGTCTGTAAAATTGTCGATAAAAAAGCTCCCCGTCATGGTCTCGGGAGCGTCTCTGAAAACGATCAAGCCCCGTTCCCCGAGTTTAAGAAAGACAGATTTTGCCTTGGATTTTTTAAACAGATTGTACCCGAGATGGCGCACCACAGAATCTTGGTCGCCAAGAGAGAAACGGGCTTCTTTCTCATTAGGTGTGATCAAGTCAAAGCCTTGGAAGTCTAAGATATTTCCCCAGCGACTGGCGACCTGACTGTCAGCGACCTTAAACATCCCATCTGGTATGGCATCTGCAAGCTTTGAGATCGTTTTGGTGTTGAAAATCCCGTGTCTAAAGTCTGAGAATACGATGCCATCTGAGGGGGTTGTTTCAATGGTATCAATCAGCTCGTCTAAGATTTTATCTGAAATGGGTCTGTTATCGACAGTATCAATTTTTAAAAGGCGGTAGTCGCCGACGGTAATGGCATTTTTCTGTGTCGTTGGTCTAAGTTCATCAATTATTGGGCGGCAATCAATTCCATTTAGGTCAAGATCGGCTAAGATAAAATCCTTGTTTGCATCGTTTCCGAGCACGGTTGAGAAAATGACTTCTGCACCAGCAGAGCGCAGGTGTTTAGCCACAACTGCGGCGCCTCCTGTGAAATCATCTTTCCGCTCGTAGCGCACGCTCATTGTGGGGGTTTTTGTCATTCCCCCAATCATGGAGCATTGTGTATAGCTGTCTAAAATCGTGTCACCAACAACATGCACCTTTAAGCCGACTAAGCTCTTAATGCAGTCTCTTAAGTCCCCAAACGAGAGGTGTTCTGATTCCATTAAGGCTAAGAGTTTTTCATCGCCAATTTTCGGTGGTGACATTTCGATGAATTTTGACGAGGAGTACACCACATCGCCTGGGGTGAAGATGATTTCTCCACCGTAGGACTCAACAATCTCTTTTTCTTTGCCAGTTTTGGCCGTTTTTGCCCCGTCGACATACTCGTACCCTTTCGCAAAATAATCGGGCTTAATTTTTTTGATGTTTTCATACGGTTCAGCTTCATGGTCAACGATGACGTAGTCAACCATTTGGAACGCAGCTAAGTTAACAGAGCGTAGATCTTGTGGAACATGGGGACGAATGGCCCCTTTCGTAATGTGTTTGTCCGCTGTGATACTCACAACTAAGATATCGCCTTTGCTTTTTGCAAAGAGGAGGTGACGGAGATGGCCTGGATGCACGATGTCAAATACGCCGTGACACATGATGACTTTCTTGTTTTTCCTCTCGCCTTCAAGCTCAACTAAGAGTTCATCGACTGTTTTGATTTTATCGGTATAGAGGGCTTTCGCTTCCTTCAGCATGCTGGTGTTCCTTTCTTTAAAAACTCAAACCATGTTTTAGTTGACTCGGCAATGGAGTCTTCATCCCAAAGTGGAGCTGATCTCCAGTATTCGATGTTCTCCAAAACTTTTGCTACACCCTCTTCGAAGGAAACGGTTTGTTTCCAACCAAGTTCTTTTGTAATTTTTGTGTTATTTGCGTGCGTTTCATCTGGCTCTCCGGGTCGTTTCGGAAGATGAACAGTCTCTCCCCCGAGAAGCTCTGCCAAATAATTCACCGACTGGGGATTGCCTGCACCTAAATTGAATGTCTCGCCGGTAATATCACTCACCCCTGCGAGGTAAAACGCTTTTGCCACATCGGTCACGTAAACAAAATCGCGCTTTTGCATCCCATCGCCGACGATGGTAAACGGTTTTCCTTCAAGCTTTTGCTTTAAGAAGACGCCCATGACGGCGCCATACGCACCTGTTGTCTTCGAGCGAGTTCCATATGCATTGAAAATGCGGATGGTATTCACAGGGAGGCCATAAACATTCGCCCAGTGAAAGCAGGCCATTTCGCCTTGGTACTTGCTCAAAGCGTAAGGATGCTCGGGGACGATAGGTGCATCTTCTCCCGTTGGAGTTGCAGCCAATCCATAACAAGATGAGGATGCGGCATACACGAACTTTTTCACTTTTGCCGCTCTTGCAGCTTCTAAGACACAAACAGTTCCCTGCACATTCACGCTCATGTACTCTTTGGGCTTTTCAATAGAGGGAACGATATCCCCTATGCCCGCAAAGTGAAAGACGTAGTCCACGCCTTCAAAGCTTTTTGCATCTAAATCGCGGATGTCCATTTCTCGAATCTCGAGATGGGGATTGTCTGCATGGTGGGCCAAATTTTGAGACCGGCCCACCATCATATTGTCTATGACGAGGACATTAAAGCCCTCTTCAAGCAGTAAATCCACCATGTGACTTCCAATAAATCCGGCGCCGCCGGTGACAACTGCTTTCTTCATTATGACACTCCGCAGCTCATGAGAGTTTTTACATTCGAGTAGCTCTCATCGGTTAAGCTGTCTTTCAACTTGCCTGCCTTAAAGGCTTTGCAGAGATCACGGACTGCATCTTCAACCGTGCGCTTTGGGGAAATCCCGAGCTTATTCTTAATTTTGTCTGAGCAGATATGGTAAGAGCGGTTGTCATCAGAGCTTTGCGTTTCGATGGCAATTTCCCCTTTCTCTGGGAATTCTTCCATAACAACTTTGCGAACCATTTCTGCAATGTGAGAGATCGAGTAGTTTTGGTGGCCAAAATTAAATGTCTCGCCTGCAATTTTCTCATCAGGAAGTTCAAGTAACTGCTCGTAGAGATCACACATATCGCCGATATGCAAATTCGGGCGAAGTTGATCACCACCAAAGACGGTGATCTTGTCGCGGTTTACAGCGTGATTGGTAAGAATATTCACAGAAAGGTCAAGACGCATCCTTGGGCTGTACCCGCAAATCGTTGCTGGGCGAATGGTGACACACACAAAATCATCAGACTGGTGCTTGAAAAGGAGAGGTTCGCACATACCCTTGTACTTGTTGTAAAGAGTGAGAGGCACTAAAGGATGGTCCTCTGTCACATTTGGTGCATCAGAGACGCCATACACTGAGCTTGATGAGGCGTAGATAAAGCGTTTGACGCCCTGGGATTTTGCTGAAACAACAAGCGGTTCAAAGCAATCGTAGTTAATGGATGTTGAAAGCGTTTCATCTAGGTGAAAACTTGGGTCATTGGAAATACAAGCGAGGTGAATCACGGTTTGACAGCCGTTAACTGCTGTTTCAAAGCTCTCAGTATCGCGAATATCTGCTTTGACAAGCTCTAAGCGCTCGTGCGGCTCTAAAACACAGCCATAAAACATTGTATCGTAGACAACAACGGAGTAACCTTTTTCAAGAAGTTGATTTGTAAGAAGGGTTCCGACATAGCCGGCACCACCTGTGATTAAGACTTTTTGCATTTAGATTCTCTCCTTCGTTTTAATTGTATAAGCAGCGGCTAAGGCATCTTTATGGAACATCTGCACGGTTTCGAGTGAAAATTCCTCTAAATCTTTCCCGAGAAGATCTATCTTCGCTAAAAGACCGCTTGGTACCGTTATGATTTGGCATCCCGCACTATCAGCTTCCACTAAGTTGTAAAGTTCTCGCGTACTCGCCCAAAGAATTTCAACCTCATCCCTTAGCTTAGTCAGTTCAACAGCCTCTTCTACAAGGGCTCTGGGATTTTTCCCACTGTCTGCAATCCTTCCTGCAAATAGGGAAATAATGGACGGTACACCGGGGGCTAAATTTTCTTCAACCTCTCTGACTTGTTCCATTGTAAAAACAGCTGTGATGTTCAGACAAACGCCTTCTTTAGACAAAGAGCGAATAATTGGAGCAGTGCTTTCCCCTTTTGTGTTCGTAACAGGAATTTTTACATAGACATTCTCTCCCCATGAAGCAATTTCAAGCGCTTGTTCTTCCATGGCCTCTAAGTCATCAGCAAAAACCTCAAAAGAAATGGGCTTACCATCTACCACTACGATCGCTTGATGCGCAAATGCTGTATAGTCCTCAACACCGGCATTTCTCATGAGTGTTGGATTTGTTGTAAAACCAGCAATTCTTTGATTCGCCCTAAGCGCTTTAAAGTCTTCTAGCTTCGCACCATCGGCAAAGATTTTGATCTTAAGTGTATCTATCATTGAACTCTTTTGGTTTGTAAAATAAAGGGCACCGACTCAAGGAGATTATCGCAAATGTGGTCTGGGCTCTTATTTAAGGATTCTTTGTATCCAAGATCTATAAAAATTGTGGAGCAGCCAGCAGCTGTCCCCGCGTCGACATCGCGCCAACGATCTCCGACCATGAAACTTGAGCGAAGATCGATGTTGTGCTTTTTAGCAGCGTTTAAAAGCATGCCTGGCTTTGGCTTGTAGGTATCAAGCGAATCATCAAAACACACTTCGATGTCGGTAAAGGGCAATTCATCACGAAGTTTTTGGTGCATTGCTTCGACAATCTCTCGTTTTTGTGTGCCACGTCCAACGTCTGGTTGATTGGTTGTAAGAATGAGTAAAAACCCCTCTTGATGAAGCGTCTCTAACGCCTCTTTCACTCCAGGGATAAGCTTAAACTCTTTAAGTGTTTTTGGGGGATAGGATCTTCCATCTGCAAAAATTGGAGCGTTAATCACTCCATCTCGATCCAAAAAAACGGCTCTTTTCACCTAACTACCCCTTAACTTTATCGAGTAATCCTTCCCATTTAGCGACATTACAGCTGAGTTTTGGATGAGACACAAGCCCATGCCAGATAACTGTTTGGAATGACTCGGAAAGTGGAGTGATCAAAGTGGGGTCGACTGTTGGTACAACAATAACCGTATCACCGAATTTCTTAGTGTAACCTCCATTGCGACCCACAATACCAAATACTTTCATGCCCCGTTTCTTAGCTTCATCAACAGCAAGAACAATATTTGGGCTGACGTTATTGACCTCATCCCCTCCACCAACGGAGAACACGAAAATGGCATCCTTCTCATTTGCTCGAGAGACGTTAAGATAAGAACTAAATACCGTTTCCCATCCTTCATCATTCGTCCTTGCCGTTAATTCCGATACATTATCAGTTGGCGCATACGCTTCGATGTTACAAAGCTTTCTAAAGTCATTGACCGCATGCGAACAATTCGCAGCGCTGCCTCCAACTCCGAGCAGGAACAATCTCCCCGACCTTTCCCTAAGTAAGGCAAGCTCCTCAGCGAGTTCATCAATCAAGTCGCTATCAAGGTTTTCTAAGATTTTTACGGCGCTATTAATATAGGTTTTTGTGTGATCGAGCATAGTCCTCTCAAGAAAAATATTTTGTAGCGACGTTAGCAAACGCTCCTCAAAACTGTCAACTTTTAAGTACTAGAGAGCTCAAGTGCTTGCCAATCGAAAAACTAGCCGTGGCTGCAGGAGAAGGTGCGTTCAAGACGTGGATGCCATTTTCAGCTGACTCTATGACAAAGTCGTCAGCAAGTTGTCCATCTTCTCGAACAACTTGAGCGCGAACACCTGCACCGCCTTTTGTAAGATCACTTAGTCTCACTTCAGGTACAAGTTTTTGAAGGGATTGTACAAACAGCTTTTTAGAAAAGCTGCGTTGCATTTCAAAAAGACCCGTTTTCCAATGTTTCTGACTCATTTTCCAAAAGCCTTTAAAGCGCAATGTATCCGCGATATCGCCCATGTTGAAGTCAGTTTTTTGGTAGCCTTCTCGCTTTAATGCTAAAACAGCATTTGGTCCGGCCTCTAAACGGCCATCAATCATGATTGTAAAGTGAACGCCTAGGAAGGGAAACTTGGGATTGGGTACGGGATAGATCAACCCTTTAACAAGCGGGCGTTTAATGTAAAAGTATTCGCCGCGGAAAGGAACGATGCGGTGTTTTAAGGGAAGACCTGCCATTTTGGCGATCCGATCGGAGTAGAGCCCTGCACAATTGAGGAGCTTGTCAGATGAGTAACTGTTTTTTTTCGTAAGAACGGTTGAACCGCTAATGTTTTGCACTTCTTCTCCAAAGCAGATGTCAACGCCACGTGCGATCAGTTGAGCTTTTAGCACCTCACTTAGTGTTCTAAAACTAATGACATGGGCATTTGGCAAATAGATCGCCTTAAGAGCGCGTGCATACGGTTCAATTTCTTGCACATCCTCACTTGATATAAGTGAAGGTGAATCAACCCCGTTTTCCAACGCGCGCCCGTAGAGAGTATCAAGCCTTTCAAGCTCACTTTCCTCAGTTGCAACGATTAATTTTGGCACTTTTTTATGCGGCACTTCAAATTCGCGGCAAAAATTAAGCAGGTCCAAGCGGCCTTGAACGCAGTTTTTTGCTTTAAGCGATCCAGGTTTATAGTAGACGCCAGAGTGGATCACACCGCTGTTGTTTCCCGTTTGGTGACGTGCAACATTTTGTTCTTTCTCAAGAATCCGAATGGAAAGTGTAGGATCTTGATTTAGAAGTGCATGGGCGGCTGTCAAGCCAACAATTCCCGCCCCGATGATGAGGATATCTGAATGGTTTTTGTGCATAGGAAAGAACTTTTGCATAAAAAACAATTATTTGCTAGCGTGCTGGCCATGTTAATCATTTCTCGAACACCTGTTAGAATTTCTTTCTTCGGTGGTGGAACAGACTATGCAGCCTACTTTCAAAGACATCCCGGTGCTGTTTTAGGAACAACAATCGATAAATACACGCACGTTAGCATCAACACAATCGCTCCATTTTTCGATCACAAGTTTCGCATCAGTTACTCCAAAACAGAACTGACTGAAAACGTCACTGATATCAAACACCCAAGTATCCGCGAATGTCTAAAGTATATGAACCTCGATCACGAGCTTGAGATTAATATTTTTTCTGATTTACCTGCAAAAACAGGACTTGGTTCATCTTCTTCATTCACCGTCGGATTTTTAAATGCATTGCATGCCCTCCACGGGAAAATGCTCTCAAAAGGGGCTATGGCAAAGCTTGCATGCTTTGTTGAGCAAGAGAGAATTTGTGAAAATGTCGGCTCGCAAGATCAATATCACGCCGCCTTTGGGGGCCTAAATATCATCGAATTTGGCGCAAATAGCATTCAAGCCAAACCTGTGATCGCACCAAAAGCTGCTAGAGACGCGCTTGAAGAATCTCTCATGCTGTTCTATACAGGTGTCACCCGTTTTGCAAGTGACATTGTGGAAAAGCAAGTCGAGCGAACCGCAAAAAAAGACAATGACGGCTTCTTAAATGAAATGCATTCGATGGTTTATGAAGCAGCTGACCTTCTTTCCAAGAGTGATATCCCTGCATTTGGAAAACTCATGCAAACGAGTTGGGAACTGAAAAAGAAACTCTCACCGAATGTTTCTAATCCCCATATTGATGCGCTCTACGACCAAGCAATGAATGCTGGAGCGTATGGCGGAAAACTGTGCGGTGCCGGTCACGGTGGGTTTTTAGCAATGCTCGTCCCAAAAGAGCGACAAGAGGCAGTGCTTAAAAATGTTGATCTCTTGCAAGTTAAGTGCAACTTCGAAGATGATGGCTCGAAAATTATTTACATGAAGGACTAACAATCGTGGAATGTATCATCCTCTGCGGCGGACTTGGAACGCGCTTAAGACCAGCTCTTCACCAAATCCCCAAATCCTTAGCCCCAATCAGTGATAAACCCTTTCTTTTCTACCTCTTAAAGCAGATGGATTTTTGTTCAAAGATCATCTTAGCCGTTGGACATGGTGCAGACCAAATTGTCAAAGCCTGTGAAGGGCTTGACAATGTCGATTTCTCTTTAGAGACCGAGCCTATGGGAACAGGCGGAGCGCTAAAACTTGCAACACGAAAACTTACAGGCGAAAGCTTTTTTGCCATGAATGGCGATGTCTATTTAGAGTGCAATTTCGACCAAATGACAACACTTCATCTAAGCACAAAATCGAAACTGACAATAGCAGCCGCATTCGTCGATGATGTACACGATTACGGACAGCTCACCTTAGAGGAAAATCAAGTAAAAGCATTTGTAGAAAAAGGCGCCAAAACAGGACCTGGTTGGATCAATGGTGGCATCTATTTAATGCATCGCTCTATCCTGGATCCCTTTGAGGGAAAATTTTCGCTTGAATGCGAAGTTTTCCCGCGCCAAAATGTCCTTGCCTACAAAGCGCATGGGCAATTTATTGATATTGGCACCCCTGAAAAATATTTACACGCACAAGGAGTCTTATGAAAGTTCTAGTCACAGGAGGCGCCGGTTACATCGGTTCAATCTTAACTCCCCTCCTCTTAGAGCGCGGGTATGAGGTTACCGTCTTAGATAATTTAAGCTACAACCAAGTGACCCTTCTCAACTGCTTTGACAATCCAAATTTCACCTTCGTAAAAGGTGATACCACAAATTTCGACCTCTTAAAATCGCTTCTCGACAACGCTGACATCATTATTCCCTTAGCAGCGCTTGTCGGAGCTCCCCTTTGCGCCCGTTCCCCTTCCTTGGCAAAAGCCGTTAATTTTGACGCCGTTGAATTCATCTTAAATAACACCACCGAAAAACAAAAAATTCTCTTTCCCAACACCAATAGTGGTTACGGCATCGGAGAAGCGTCCAAGTTTTGCGATGAAACCTCGCCGTTAAATCCCATCTCACTGTACGGGCGTCTAAAAGTCGACATCGAGCAAAAACTTGTCAACTCAGGGCGCGCTGTCTGTTTCCGCCTAGCCACCGTGTTTGGTGTCTCACCGCGCATGCGTACCGATCTTCTTGTTAACGACTTCACCTACCGCGCCGTGCATGACCGCACACTTGTCCTCTTCGAAGAACATTTCAAACGCAACTACATCCACATTCGCGATGTAGCAGGAGCTTTTCTTTTTGGCATCGACAATTACGAAAAAATGCGCGGCCAAGCCTACAACGTAGGCCTATCTACTGCAAATTTAAGTAAGCGCGAACTTTCTGAGAAAATCAAACATTACCTACCCCATCTTTATATCCACAGCGCACCAATCGGGGAAGATCCCGACAAGCGCGACTACATCGTGTCCAATGACAAACTGGAGTCACTTGGTTGGAAGCCCGAAAAATCACTTGATGATGGCATTAAAGAGCTTATCAGCGCCTATCAGATGATCAAGTCCGATGCTTTTGCAAACATATAATCTCGAAAAGACAGTTGCTGCAAGAATGTCAGATTTTCACAGACTTGTTTTTTTTCTATCTCGTCCGATGCTTTTGCAAACATATAAGGATGTAACCATATATTAATGCTGCGTGCACCCAGATATAGCTTCGAAATATGCTCTGATTGATTTGAACGATGATCAGGCACATGATGAAAGAAAACACAAGGCAAGCTAGTGTTTGCCGCGTGTTTTCATCGAGAGGAAGTGCAAGGACCTCTTTGAAGCGGCGCCAAAAAACAACCCCCATGTAGATAAAAGCAAACAGGCCAAACAGCCCTAAGTTCCCCAAGGTTTCTGCAAATACGTTGCACGCATCAAAATTTGCAAGATCTGCTTTCGTGATTGTGCTCATGTCTGCGGCAAATCCCCGTTTGATATATAAGTACGGGCCTATCCCTCCCATTCCCACACCAAAAATCGGGTAATCGAGAAAGGCCTCAAACGCCCCGGACATGCGATCAAGCCGCTCTTTTGCTGAGTGGTGATTATAAAATCCAATGTAGAGAAACTTGAAGAAGACCTTGGAAAAGAGCTTTGGAAATGCAATGGCTAGGGCTGCAACAGCGCTACCAAAAGCCATAGCAAGCTGGGTAACCCGTTTTTTAATTCCGCGGTTGATTTTCTCTTTCAAAATCGCCTTGTAAAACCAAAGAGCTAATGGCACGAAGAGAAAGTAACTTAGAAAGCCTGAGGTTGAGGTTGAGAGGAGAAGCATCATATTCACAATGAGCAGACCACACTTTTGTGGAAAGCGCGAATACGCTCCGTACAAAAGGTAGCGTGCGTTCATGTAATTGATCAAAAGCCCCATGTAGAGCGCGTAGTACGAGGTTTCATAGGCTAAGGAATTGGGGCGGACAAACGGTCCCCAAAAGTCTGAAACATAAGGGAGAATAATTCCAAAGACCGAGGCAAACAGCTGCATAAGGGAATAAACGCCAAAAAGAACAAATGAGCCGTAATACACTCTTAAAAGACGCTCACGATCACAGCGCATCATCAAGTTCATCGGCAAAAGAAAAAAGCAGGTCAACTCGAGGAGATACACTCCAATATAACCAACAGCGCGCACTTTATGCGGACTAAAAAATGCCGAGATGCACATCGACAGAATCATCCACCCCGCTAAAACAACAATTTCTCGCTTAAATTCAAAAGACTTATATTTCACGAAATACATGACGAAAAGGATCATTGCAAAGAGGTGGCTGAATTTCAGATTGAAAATAAGGAGGGGAACATTGAGGAGGTCAGCACAAGTTGTAAAGAAATAACAAAAGAGAAGCGCGTAGAAGATTGACGGTTTTGCCCTGATGCGCAAGGCAAGCGTTCTCATCTTTAGGGAAATTCCGTAAGTGTTGGGAGGGGCACTACAAATTTTCCTCCGCTTAAGATAAATGCGTGCTCTCTTTGCATAAATGCATCGATGTAACGATAAGGGAGCGCAAGAAAATAGTCAGGGCTTTTTGAGCGCGCTTCTTCTTCAGAGATAATCGGGATTCCCGTTGAAGTAAAACGTCCCCATTTGATCGGGTTTCTGTCGGCGATGCACGGCAATAGATCAGGACCAATCCCGCAGCAACTTAACAAAGTATTTCCACGACTTGATGCGCCATAACCCATCACGTTTTTTTTCTCTGCCTTGGCTTTTTTAAGAAAGGTCACGAGGTCATTTTTGACAACTTCCATCTGAGATCTGAGAGCTTGAAGAGAACCAATCGGCAAATCAGCTGTTGAATCACTCTCCCCTCTCTTCTCAATGAAACAGCGGAGATTTTCTCCAACAAGTTGCGAACGGGTCACTGTCAAGCCAGCCTTTTCCACAAGCTTCTTAAAGCCTGAGCGGGTGAAAAGTCTTTTCATTTCAAAATTAAAGGCATCAAAAGCATGGTTTTCAAGCAATTTGGGGAAGTATGGGAACTCGGTTACAAGAACTCCTTTGTCTTCCAAAATCTTTTCCACATCAACGAGCATTTGCAATGGATTTTCAACACATTGCAAGACACCAATCAACGTAATAATCTTCGCTTTTTCACCAACCTCTTCATCAAAGATCTTAGCACTAAAAGGTTCGCGGATATGCATATCGCAACTTAGCGCACGAATTTTCTTTGCAGGATCAATACCAACCCGACGAAGGAAGTCGGGATATCCCTGCAAGAGTGTTCCATCATTGCAACCAATATCCAATACAACGTCATCATCATGGAGGGGAATCTTTAAATACCCCATCGCGTCATCAGCTATATCTTTAAGATGCGCTGCATGAGCATCGTTTATACCCGACATGGACCAATAATTTTGATCACAGGTCACATTGGTATTTAAAACAAGAGCGTCATCCTCTTGATCATAGACATAAGCTAAGGCTTTCATCTCTTCTAAAAGAGCTGTTTTTCGCGGAAATGCTTCTACCGGCAAATGGCCAAAATCAATGACGTCTTTCATAGGGATGATCATCTATGAGATGGGGGATTATTTGCAAGAGTAGAAAACCTGTTTCGGGAAAAGCCCGCGAAGGCATGTTTTTGCTGCGCACCCATTTTTGAGTTTGCAAGGAGAACAGCTCACTTCTTGCATCAGAATATCTTCTTTTTTATGCCAGAGTGTATAGTCATTAATCCCAGAATAGAGGATGGATTTTGGCACATTATATGCGTTAGCTATGTGGCCAATAACCGTATCGCCACAGATCACGCGTTTTGCCCCTTTAACCACAGATAAAAGTTCATCAAAAGAGAGTTGATCACACAGGTTTTCAATGCCATCAAGTCCATGGACAATTTTGTCTACAAGAGCTTTCTCGCCGCGACCTGTTACTATGAGTTTTTGCCCAGTTGCTAAAAAAAGCTCTGCTAACTCGCGCCAATACTCAGGGGGCCACTGCTTTGCCACATGACCTGTTCCTGGATGGAGCACGATATAGTCTCCACTGCGCGCTTTTACTTCTTTTAATGAGGGGACCATCGGACCGTTGACTCCGATTAGCTTTAATAAAGCGGCATAATGCTCGGTCAAGTGACCACGTTCTTCAAAATCAAGAGGGTGGGTGAGCAGTGGACCAAATCCACCGCTTGTAAAGCCAACACGCACAGGGATATTTGCCTGATAGGAAAGGTAAATACTGTTTGGGAAGTAGGGGTAGAGATCAATCGACAGATCATAACCCTTAATCTCCTTAAGCGCTTGTCTTTTCGTGTCGCGGTGTCGCTGCATTTTGTTCTTTGGGTCTCGATTCAATCGATAGTGATCAAAGATATGCACCTGATCAACTAAGGGGGCCACAATCGGCGCTGACCAGCTGCCGGTTAAAAAGCCAATTTCCACACCTGGATAAGCTTTTCTTAGCGGTTTAATCACCGAGGTTGCTAAAACCACATCACCAAGATGAGCTAAATTGCTCACCAATATTTTACGAACACTCCCAAGTTCTCCAGCTTTTTTAGGCAATAAGCGAACTAAAGTGTCTATGGAGCGAATAATTTTGAGACTAAGAGGATTGTTGATCAGATATTTCATGTCATCTCAAGTGACTGGTAGTGACGCACGAGATCGCGATAGCGCGCTGCTTCTTCAAAATTTAGATCTTTTGCCGCTTTTCGCATGGCACTTTCACACTCTTTGATCCGCATTTCAATCTCATCAATTGAAACGGCCTTCTTATCTTCTTGAAGGAGCATCGAAGAGAACGTTTCATCCACCCCTTTTTTGATCGATTTGGGCTCAATATTGTGCTCTTTATTGTACGCTGCTTGAATTTCACGTCGGCGCGCTGTTGTATCAATGGCACCTTGCATTGATTTCGTCACCTTATCGGCATACATGATCACACGCCCTTTGACATTTCTTGCAGCTCTTCCACAGGTCTGGGTAAGCGCCGTTTCACTGCGTAAAAAGCCTTCTTTGTCAGCGTCCAAAATGGCCACCAGAGAAACTTCGGGAATGTCGAGCCCTTCTCGTAGAAGATTGATTCCGACTAAGACATCGAATTTCCCGAGGCGCAGGTCTTGAATGATTTGCATCCGCTCTAGCGTATCGATATCTGAGTGGAGATACTTCGCGCGAACGCCAATATCTTCTAGGTATTTTGAGACATCTTCGGCAAGTTTTTTGGTCAAAGTTGTGACAAGGACTTTCCCCTCTTCCTTGCGAATTTCGTCGAGCACATCATCAACCTGCAACTCTGCAGGGCGCACTTCAATAACAGGATCGAGTAGCCCGGTCGGGCGAATGATTTGTTCTACAACTTCGCCGTTTGCTTCCTCAATCTCCCAAGGGCTTGGGGTTGCCGATACATAAATGACCTGTTCAAGCGAGAGGTAAAATTCTTCAAATTTGAGGGGGCGGTTGTCATAGGCTGAGGGGAGACGAAATCCAAATTCAATCAGGGAATCTTTTCGAGAGCGATCGCCGTTATACATCGCACGGACTTGCGGCATGGTTTGGTGAGACTCGTCAATGAAGACAAGGTAGTCATCGGGGAAATAGTTGAGAAGACAGGCCGGGGGCTCCCCCGCCTTCCGGTTACCAAAGTGACGCGAATAATTCTCAACGCCCTTGCAGTAGCCAATTTCCTTAATCATTTCGAGATCATAGCGCGTTCTCTCGCCAATGCGTTGGCGTTCGACATAGCGATTTTCTTTCTCGAAAAATTCAACCCGCCCTTCAAGCTCATCTTTAATTGTCTTCATCGCATCAACGCGTACTTCTTCAGGCGTCACGTGGTGGGAGGCGGGATAAATGGAAACCGATTCTATCACCTTGATGACCTGTCCGGTCAAAGGGTCAATCTCAGAAATCCGCTCAATTTCATCGCCCCAAAATTCAATGCGATAGCCTAAATCCTCTTCATAGGAGGGAACAATTTCTAAAATATCGCCTCGCACGCGGAAATTGGTCCGCGCGAGTTCATAATCATTGCGCTTGTATTGGAGTTCAATCAGGTGCAGCAGTACATCATCGCGCCGATAATTTTGCCCCGTTTTAAGGGTCAGCTTCATCTTCTTGAAATACTCGGGCATTCCCAACCCATAAATACAAGAAACCGAGGAAACGATCAGCACATCATCCCTCTCAAGGAGGGAACGGGTAGCAGAAAGGCGCATTTTGTCAATGCGATCGTTAATAGACAGGTCTTTTTCAATATAGGTATCGGTGCGCGCGATGTAGGCCTCGGGCTGAAAGTAGTCGTAGTATGAGACAAAGTATTCGACCGCGTTATTTGGAAACAGTGCCTTGAATTCCTGGAAAAGCTGCCCTGCTAGAGTCTTATTATGGGCAAGAATAAGCGTGGGCTTTTGCACCTTTTCGATCACATTCGCCATCGTAAAGGTTTTACCTGAGCCGGTGACACCGAGAAGGACCTGGGATTTTTTTCCCTTTGTCAACCCATCGACTAAGGCGTCAATCGCTTGGGGTTGGTCCCCGCACGGATCAAATTCGCTATTTAGTTGGAACATAGTGCTCATAAAACGGCTTAAACACTCCAAATTGCTGGAAAACATCCACCCCGACAACACCGAGACCAAAGCAGATGATCAAAATAAGCCATGCGCGACCAAGTGGGGATTGATAAAATTTCACTTCCTTCAAATTCCACGCCATTAAGGCTGGGAGAATAATGAGTAATACCGCCACCAAAGCTCCGGCATATTCTAAAGCGAGGATAAAACCTCGTGAATAGCTGAACAGGAAGATAAGTGGTGGAACAAATGTTAATAGACAAGCCATCAAACGGCCTTCCCACGTCTTTTTGATCGAAAAACCATCTGCTAGAAAATCAGATAAACTCAAAGACACGCCCAGAAAGGAGGTAACGATCGTGAAAAAGGCAAAAAAGTGGATGGAAACCTGTACCCATTTCGTATGGATAATTTTTGTAAGCGCCAAACTCACCGGTACGCCTTGTTTCCAAGCGAGCGCTAAATCTCCGACAGGGACCACACCAAGCGTTAAAAGCTCCCACAAAATGTAGATGACAAGAGGCATTAAACTGCCGATAAAGAGCGTCCATTTCAGATGCTTTTTGTCGTGATTCATGTAGGCTGTAAGGCTAGGAATAATGATATGATAACCAAACGATGTCACAATCACAAGAAGGGCCATCAATGATGGCTTCCAATCAACGTGAAGCAACAACTCTTCTTGAATATGAGATGGCAGCGCAATCACAATCAATAGATAGGTCAAGAGCAGGCCAAACATAAGCACGCGATTAATCGCATCAACGCCCCCTGTTCCTGAATAGACAAACCACCCAAAAATGACCGGCAGACAGAAATAGGAAAGGTAGGTCGGCATCGTCCACCCGGTCAAATACTCAATCCCCGCAGCAAAAAGCGGAGCAGAACCGGCGATGTATGCAGCGGTCAGAGAATAGAGCAGCAACAAGTAAAAAATCCAGTTCACGCCTTGACCCACGCGGCCAAGTGTTTTGCCAGCCATCGAAATGAAGTTGACATCACCTTTAAATGCTAAGTTGACATCCAAAAAAAAGTACGATGTTGAAAGCATGACTGCCCAGACAATGCCAAAGATCAATAGTGAGGGCATAAAGCCAACAACACCTGTCATAACAGGAAGAGCTAAGATCCCAGCGCCAATTGTCGTTCCAGAAACGAGGAAGATTCCTCCGATATAGTGATTGAGTCTCATAGCATTTGTAGGATTTGGTAAATAAGGATAAAGATAGCAAAACAGAAGATAGAAATCAAAACGGGTTTATTGCCAAGACGAGACTCTTTTCCCCGCCAAACCATAATAGCAGGATAGACGCCAAAAAGGATTACAGCACAAATTCCCCCGGCAAAATTGAGCGCCTTAAAAAAGATTTGAGGGTAGATCACCGAAAAGATAAGAGGTGGCAGTAGTGCTGCGCAAATCAAGACAGGATTTTCTCTTTTACGCTCTTTAATCTTAAACGAATCGCCCAGGAAATGGGCCAAACTCAACGATTGGGCCAAAAACGAGGTTAAAATGGCAAAAAAGGCTAAACATCTTGCAGCTAAGGCAAGGCCACTACTCTTGTAAACCCGACTAATTGCCTCTGCTGCATCGACATCCTGAAGATAACTTGATGAGATCACCGTTTCAGGAAGTGCGCCGAGAGCAACAATTAGCCATAAAAGATAAATCACTAGAGCAAAAGAAGCTCCTAAAATAATAGATAAACGTGCCTGTTTTTTATTTCTGTCCAAATACGAAAAGATGCTAGGCACCATGTTGTGAAAGCCAAAAGAAATGACCAAAACAGGTAGGGCTGTGAGCATATAATTCATGTTGACATAACTTAAGCGCGAACCACTCACAAACCGGAAGCCGAGCACGAGGAGAAAAATGTAGGCTGCAATTTTGCCAACCATCAGAAAGCGGTTCATCATGTCGACCGATCGCGTGCCCAAATAGACAAGGCCTCCGAAGATGAGAACGAAAAAAAGCGTTCCAAGCCAGTCAGGTACGGGGAGAAGACCTGCGACGTGGTTGCCCGAGCCAGTCATATAAGCAACAAGTAGCGCATAAAACAGGGCCAAATACAAGAACCAGTAGATGAGTCGCCCCAACGTTCCAGTTGTTTCTTGAACCATGGTGGGAAAGTTGACGCGTCCTTCAAACCACGAACACACGTCGACAAGGAGCAGCGCTGAGAGGGTCATGAATGTGCATGCTAGAAGAAGCATAAAAATCGCGGGATAAAAGCCGAGCATGCCTGTTAAAATAGGCAGGGCCAACATTCCTACACCAATACAACTTCCACAGATGAGCAAACTTCCGCCGATTATTCGGCTATTCACGGATGCCTGCCTTCTTCTCTTCGGTGCGCGTCTCTTGGCCTAGGCGGCCGAGCTCATACCCTTCAAAATCGACAAACTTGAAGAAACGTTCAAATTCGGGGAAGACTTCTGACACTTGCTTTGCCATTTCTTGGGCTACGTAACGGTACATGGGGTGGCCAGCAGGTGAAGAGCGAAGTTCTGTTAACCACTGGAGAGATCTTAAGTTTACATGGAAGTACCAGTGGATGTTGTAGGCCATTGGCACGACATACTGTGCTTCTTCTGGTAGCTCTAAGGCAATGGTATCGTAGGTTTCTTTTGCTCGGACCATGGCAGCGCGATACGGTTTTTCCATATCTGTATCGATAAGCTCTCGGGGGATGTAGTAGTCGTATTGACAGGTGAGGTTTTGGCGCTCTTGTGTCAACATACGGTGGCGATGAAGATCGCGGTAGATGCCAAAATCAGCAACGATCTCAAAAGTAAATGTTGCATGTTCTAAAGCTCTTGGTGACTTGTGCCGTCTATTTTCTCTAAAGGCACTTGCAGCTTCTAAAATACGGGAAAGTTCATCTTTAGGAAGGTTGCGGCAATATTCTTGGAGCTCTAAGAGTCCCACATTTGAGCCAGCGAACAGCAAGGCCGCTGCGACTTTGAGTGGTCCGTCGGTATCGTAACTAACAAGCCGCACTGAAGAACCGCTGGTTTTACTGACCTGCGGAGAATGTTGGTCGACAAGCATCATCAACTCGCCTTGCATCCGATCGCGATAATCAGAGTACGTTTTTTGGTACTTGTGTGTGAGATCAGATCGGCGGACGAATGAGGGGATCACTTTGGTAAGTTCTTGGAAGCTTGAGCGGCCAATATCTTGCATTTCAGTTAAATTATGCGTGTTAAGCTTTTGGATCAGTGTTTCGTAAAAACGGCCGTTTCCGAAGACGCCCATATTGGTCAATGCACTTGCTGGAAGAAGGCCTCTCAAACAGTCGAGAACTTTCGCTCTTAAAGCGGCTGTGTAAGCAACTTTTGAGACATCGTGCTCTTTAGGGAATGCTTTTTCCATGTGTTCGGTGAGAGGGGGAATAAGCGATGAATAGGTTTCAAAAAGGTGGTTGCATGTTTCCAAATAAAGGTCGCGATAGGCTGAGGTCATCAGGATCGGTTCTTTGTAAAACAGGTATTCCCCGTTCACTTTTTGATCAAAATAGATGTAGCGGGTTGATTTCTCAAGGGGCGATCCGCCGATGCGAGCATCTTCAATGACTTTGGCGCCAATCATGGAGATGTTTTCAAGGGCTAAGTGAGCACCTCCGAGTTCTCCAATCGAATCATCACCATACCCGTCCAAAATACGGTCGTAGAAATTTTGTGCCCGCTTAATGGCTGTCATTTGCTCGTCATTGGTTGCATCACCCGACCCTGCAATGGTATCAAACGCTGTTTCTTCGTTTAAGATAAATTCCTTGAGGAGAAGAGAGCGCAGTCCAAGGCTTGACCTTGAATAGCGTGAAAAAAGAGCCCCTTTGATCACCTCAGGTAGGTTGCGGAGGGCAAAAACGCTGCTCGTTGTGTTTGTGACAAATCGTTCCAGGACTTTGACCTGGCTTTCTGAGAATTCTTCGTAACTATGTAACATAAATAGACCTCCAAAAAGCAGTTTAACGTTTCACTCTTTTTTGGTATACCGCTTATCATGGTATTTAAAAGACTAAGACGCAATCGCGCAACTCAAGCTATCCGCAATCTTGTTCAAGAGACCCACCTTTCCCCGCATGATTTGGTGGCGCCGTTTTTCATCATCGAAGGCAACAACCAAGAGGTGCCGATTAAAGCCTTGCCCGGGCATTCGCACCTTTCCATTGATAAGCTTCTCATCGAAGCGGAAAAACTTCACACAGCAGGTGTTCAAGCAATCTGTATTTTCCCAGTCCTACCCACATCCCTTCGAAGTGAGCATGCCGAAGAAGCCTACAATGAAAACAGCCTGATCGCCAAAGCTCTACAAACACTTAAACGCGAACTCCCCTCTCTGACTTTGATCCCAGATATCGCTTTAGACCCCTACACAACACACGGGCATGATGGCATCGTCAATGACAATCTTGAAATTGACAACGATGCAACGCTAAATGTCCTTGCCAAACAAGCTCTTTGCTATGCAAACGCAGGCGCTGACATCGTCGCTCCAAGCGATATGATGGATGGGCGCGTGTTAATCATTCGCGATACCTTGGATGCTGCCGGTTACACTCAGGTTGGTATCTTGTCTTACGCGGCTAAGTTCGCCTCAAACTTCTACAGCCCCTTTCGCCAAGCGCTGCAAACCAAGCTTTCCTTTGGCGACAAAAGCACCTACCAACTCAATCCCGCAAACAAGCGCGAAGCTGTCTTAGAGGCCCTGACTGACGAGGCAGAAGGTGCCGATATGCTCATGGTAAAGCCAGCCCTTCCCTACCTCGATATTCTTTCAGAAATCCGCCATCAAACAGAGTTGCCGCTTTGCGCTTACCACGTGAGTGGTGAGTATGCGATGGTGATGGCCGCACACGAAGCTGGGTACCTTGATGCAGACAAAGCGTTTTACGAAATCGCCCTCTCGATCAAACGAGCAGGCGCTGATTTCATTTTCACATACGCTGTGAATCAACTACTTAGGCAAATGTCAAGCCGCTTTACATTCACTCAACTCGCTCAGCAGAAGGAAAATAGCCCTCTCTAGCAAAGTCGGCAGCTCGGACCATCGAAGCCCTTAAAGCAGCATTATCCATTGCCGCAACTTCCTTACCTAACGATGCCACGTCAAGGCCCTCGAGATATCGACTTTCCTCATGCGTCCAGAATAAACTCCCATCCGGCTTAATTTCACCCCGTAAAACACGTGCAAAGCCGTCGATATTTGGTGACCCTTGAGGCGCTGGTTTAGCATCGCGAAGATGAGGCAATACCCTTGGACACGTAACAAAAAAATCACCCCGAGAACTGGGGACTCCAGCAAGCATTCTTTCATAATACCGCCCACAGTACATATCAATACGATAACACTCGACGTTGTGATCAGTTCTTCGACACCCTATTCCCAAATCCATAATACTCATTGATCCTCCATAAAAATAGGCGCGAGAGTATAGTGTGAAAAGGGTTTTTAGTACATCATTCTCTGCTTATTCACCATTAAGCGTTCGCGATTGATGGTGCGATAAAGTGGTTTTCCAGTCGCTGACATGGCACCCACATCGCGGAGCCAAAAAGCCATCGCATAACCGAGCATAGTGCGTGAACTTTTTGTGAGGAAGATGTCGAGGGGGAAGGTGATCCCGATCCCACGATCGTAGTACCGTTTCCCGTTGACGTAGTCTTTTTTGTTGGTCATCGTGTACCAAAAATAGAGTTTCATGCCACTTGGGTAGTATCGTCCGATCTGGGCTCTAGCACCTAGATCTTTTGCAAGAAATTGACCAACGTTAACTTCAAAGTCGAGGTTCACGGGTTTGAAATCGTAGTAAAGGTTAAGGAAGTATTGCGAGCCGATGTAGTGCTCGTAGATGGGTGTGAACCCATCAAGCTTACGAATACGCGTTGTAAAACTAAGTCCTGTATAATCGCGTTTTAAGACACCGGCCGCAGAAAAACCAATCGCCCATGGTTGGTGCACGGGGTAGTAAAGAAATTCTGTTGCAACCCCACCATACATTGCCTCAAAGTAGCCTGCTGCAAATCTAGCAAACCAGCCGTTTGTCAAATTCCACCCTTTTTGAAAAAACGCCATTTCTAGGTGAACCGAATTGGTTTGGAAATACCGAATTAAATCGGTTCGTACATTGATTACTTGCGAAGGGTTGTAACGGTCATAATCCTTAATCCCATCTAAACTCGATCGAATGACATAAGAAAGGAGGATTTCATAATACACTTCATCGGCTATGTAACCTTGGGCGTCGGCCATCATCATGAGGCTGTACTTAATCTTTCCTTTTGCGCTGCCAAAAAAGGTCATGGTTCTTGGGCCAAACGTAAGTTGCCAGGGATCTTTTGTCCGATGATAGAGCTGGACTGAATTGTATTTATTCGGCGGTTTTTGCGCATCTCTTAAGGGAGCGAGTACTTCAAGCTCGGGTTCTCCCATTTTTTGATGCAAGTAAGCGCGGAGATTTTCTGTTCTAAAATAATATTCCTGTACGTTCACACCATCGGCTTCTACTACAACTGTGACCGTTGGTACATTTTCTGGAACAATGGCTGCCAAGATATCTTGTAACCTGTCGCGAATATCTGACTCGTTGCGATAACGTACGTTAAGGATCTTCAAGTAGAGATTTTCTCGATTCTCCGTCAATACCGCCTTATAAAGGGTCATACTTTGCTCGGCAAAAGCATAGGCTAATTGCTGAGCAAAATCCTTTTCAGTACGCAAATGACCAATCGCCTCGAAATCTCTTGGTGCAGAATACGGCTTCGGATCATTTACTTTTGGGAAAAAGCCCTTGGTTTGACCCAAGTTATACGTTACCGTTCCCTGAAAACCAAACTCCTTCCCTCTTTGAGAATACACCTTGAACTGAGCAAAGTCGAAAATGGACCAACTTAAGCCCAAATTAATGCGGCTATCAACAGCGCGCCCTTCTGCATGCTCGGCGTCATGCTCCTTATAGTTCGTTGAATCGTACTCCGCTAGAAGTGTAAAGCCATCAAGCGGAGCACGTAATCTTCTCAGTGGACTCCATGCAACTCCCCCAAAAAAACCACGGAGGCGCTTTCTCCCCCAACCAAATGTTGTCTCCAAATTCCACTTGAGCCACTGCTTTGTTGCAACAAGGAAGTAAGACGAAAAGCGTTTGCTTCCATAAAAGTCCTCTCCCCCAACCGAAATTTCGGGCAAGAAATCATAGCCATCGCGTCGATCAAGGAGCTTGAGCTTAAAGTTAATCCCCCGGTCAGCATCGTCACCAAACCCTTCTGCCCCCATGTGGAACTCTTGGATTCCCACAAACACCCGATAGTTGATCGATAATTCTAGTCGATCAAACGGTTGCATGTAGGCGCTCCAGATATTATAGGGAGGTAACCTTGACCCACCTAAACCGACCATTCCCGCCTGGTTCATCCGAGCCGATGGCATGTTGAGATACCCGCCATACATCGATGAATTGTATATAAAAGGGAGCTGATCGTTTAACTCTTTGTTGATTTCGTCAACAAGCTTTAAATCTTTAAAAAGAAGGTCTATTTCCGAGGGATTCGAAAAAAGAGCGAGAGGCAAAAGAAAGATTAAAAGCCATCTATACACTTAGATAATTTTCTGCATAAGTTTTGAGTCCTTGAGAAACAATTTCTGTCATCTCAATTTTTGAAGGACAAATAAAAGTTGGAAGAGCGAAATCTTCCGCTGCCACCTCTAAAATACCGAGCTCTTCGGCCTTTTCAAAATCCTCACACATCAAAGCTTTGACTAAATGCATGGTTGAAAGAGGAAGTGGCATCACTTTGTTGTAAAAGCTGCCATCAATAAACGCGCGTGGCTCGCCATGCATCATGGTCGTAAGAGCATAGTTTCGCTTAAACAAGGCAGACAAGTAGCCACGATATTGGGTGTAGCGCTTAAGACCTGGGCGCATGAAGTGGAGGAATTCTCCTTTCCCCTCATCCAAAATCGCACTGACAGCGCGATCACCTGCACACAAATACTCACTCATCTGACCCATTAAGGGATCACCTGAAATCAAACGGCCTTGATGCGGTATGTCCTTGATCGGATAACCGCTTAGACAGGAAACAAACCGTCTTTCCTCTTTTGTAAACCCAGTGCCCCCAAGTCCAATCACACGCTGTGGAAAATAGTGACGATCGCGCATGATGGAGCCAACAACCAAAACATCCTCAACATCAAGCGTCCAAACAACGTCCTGCACCGATTTGATGGGATCGATCTTTGCAATATGCACCGAAACATTCCCTGCAGGGTGCGCGCCGCTTACCGTATGACGGATCACATGCTGCACCCCCTTAAACGCTTCCCCCATTTCAACTAAGTGCACCGGAGCCCATTCTTTAAGAGCATCAATCCCCGCTTGAAAAAGCTCCTCATGCCCAGCCACCGCAAGAGCGGGCGAGGCTCTAAACGGCCCAGTCTCGACTGCTTTCACGAAAATTGAACGTGGCATCTGCAAAGGACTTGCAAGCACATTGCACGGGCGTCGTCTAATATGAGAAAATCCGCCCCCGTGCATCAGCCTATCTAGCCCATCTCCGGGCACCTCATGCACCTCATTGCCTTCAATTTCGACAACCATGTGTAACAACCGACGCTTCTCACCTCGAACGAGCTCAACCACCCTCCCCGAAACGGGAGACACGAACATACGCCCCGGACAACTCTTATCCTCAGCCATCGGTTCGCCCATCTTAACTTGATCGCCAACGCGCTTATGCAATTGGAAACGAAGTGTATCGAACCGACTTAAATCCAAAGCCGCAACCTTCGGAGTGCCGAGCTCTTGCAGCTCGCCTTCAGGATTTCCTTTCAGGGGAATGTTTAATCCCCTTTTGATGCTGATGTGTACCATAGGGAGTATACCATATTTGAATTGATGGTTTTTGGCAATCCTCTCGTATCCCAAACATTATCAATGTGTTGTAACAACGCACCCTCTACTCCCTCACAATTTCAGAGAAAAAATGCACATCTCCTCCGAATTTCCCGTACAAACCCCCACCTTTAACGCCTAAACTTAACCCACTAACCAACAACACGATACACCGATATTAACAACTCAACTAACTTATTACAAATCATTTACACCTTGCTTAAACCAGCGAGCGTAACTAATTAAATTAGAGCCGCTAATAAATAACTTTAATTTTAATTAAACTATTTGATATACTTGTAACTTAAACAAACAAACAAGCGAGAGAAAAATGGCAACACCAACTGGGCCCAGCCCCAAAAGTCAAGGATCACCCTTGTCGTATCATGATAACCCTATGCGCGAAGGCTTACCACCGGAGGTAGACAGAAGTACACGCGTCGTGGTAAACCTCCTTCGAATGAAAAGCCCACCCCCAAAACCTGTTATTAGAGAGAACCCGCTATCACCAGTGGTCGCCAGCCCTTTATCAGCAAGGTCTCCAAGTCCGTTTGCAAGAAGCGCTCCCACCCCCTCCCTTACAGATAGATTGTCTTCCCCTCCTCCAGCGAAAAAATCCCTTAAAGGAATTGTACGGCAACTACTTGGAACAAGCCAATCCGCTCCAGCACTACCCCGTGTGCCAGCTCCGATAGACTCACCAACACGTAAAAAGCAAGCTAGCCCTTTTATACGCGTTCGCAGCCCCGACCTGACATCACCAAAAGCTATGGCAACAAAGCGCTCACTCCAACAAGCAAGGAAACTTTCAGGCCGAAAACCACCTAGCACAAAAACAGCATGGAGAGCAGGCGCCCCTGAACCTCTTGAGCGTGACACCCGCGTTCACCCACGACTTGGCACAGTCACCGTAAACGCACCAACACTAGTAAAACCAAAAGCCACAAAGACCCCTCCCACAACCCCAGCCACTGCAGCAGCATTCAGAAGACCCCCCACAGGCCCTAGCGCTCTCAGAATGAGACCCCTAGAACCTGCGAGGTTTATATTAAACGAGGCTGACGTTGAAATACTAAAGGACATACAAGCTCTTTTAAGAGGCCAAAAGTTAAATGTGCACAACATAGACGTCCGCTTACAGATAAAGCAAATCGCATGCCTGCGTAGTGAAGGCGAAGCTGACTACCTTGCAGCTATAGGAGACATCCGAGCTATGATACCACACACACCCCCTACAGGCCCAGGAATGGTCGCAAAGGCTAAAAGCGCACTTAAGACAGTCGCTAAAGCCATAGGAACCTACACGAAAGCATTAGTAATTGACTCCGAAGGAGCTGTTCGTAAAAAAGCAATTGCAGTTGGTGTAGGCACACTTGCGCTTGCAGTACTATAACCCCCTCGTGTAGGCAGGTCCTATTAGACCTGCCTACCTCAAACAAAAATTACACAACATATTTCCCACCGCAAGAAGGCTGAACCCCTTTCATTTCGTACGCTTTGGACGTTTGTTAAATTTTAAGTTAAATAAAAAGAGCTTTAAAATAAGAAAATGATCGAGTATCATTTGATATAACAAACAAAGAATTTAAAAAAAAGAGATAACAATGGCAGATCTAGTGAGCGTTAACGCGTCTAAATACAGTACTGTGTACACAAATCCAATGCGCACACCCCCACCAACAAAAGACACTCTATTACATCGAGTAACAAGAGCTGCAACAATAATGCCTACCCCACCCCCCACCTCAAGACCGCTAACAACTTCAAGGCTCTCAATCAGAAGAGGTCTTGACAGGGTTAAAGCTTCAACGCTGCACAAACTAGTTGTAGCAAGAACTCTTTCAGCCCCCACACTCCTTACAACGCCTACAAGATGGCGTAAAACGCTGGCCCCATATAGGTCGATGTCGGCACCAACCCTAGCCCAACCACGCTACAGAAGCTCCCACGCTTGGCGCGTCACCGAAAACCCAGCTTTCACAGCCCTGGAAGCACGCCGACCAGCAGAGCCTAGGGTAAGCGCCGATATGATAGTAGTGCAAAGACTCATTACCGAAAAAACAGGTGAACACGTAAACTTGACCTGCAAAAAAATGAGGAATCACCTCCGAGAACTTGCTGATGAACGCAGAAAAAACCCTGGATCTTTCGACGCCACCTTAGAAACGATGCTAGACAATGTCATGAAAGATCACGGCGTTCCCGCATCAGAACAAGGCTGGAAAGCACGAGCTAAAAGACTTTTAAAAGGTGCCACACCCACCGCGAAAGAAATCGTGATCGCCCTAGCCTTAAGCCCTATCCTTGCTGCCATAGGAGTCTAATTCTAGGCACCCCTACACAACGGCGCTGCAACCCCCTTAACTCCATGTATATATGAAATACTTTAATTTAAATAATTTATATGTTATAATTATTATTTAACAAAGGGAGTGTTTTAATTATGCCAGAACTACTTGGAGTGAATATAGCGCCAATAGGCGCCTCGATACCAACTACTCCACAGGAGAGCTATCATAGAAATCCTTTGCATAAAGGAATGGCAGACCGACAGACCACTGCAGTGGCATCGAAAGTCGTAATCAATCCCTCAGTAAGAAGACTCCCCCGCTCAATATCTGCATCGAGAGTTCAAGCCACCCCACCACCGAAAAGTCGGTGGGCGACAGTCATGAATCTATTTAGGCGCACCAAATCAGCCCCAACAACCTTAAAAACTCGAAACAAGTCTCTATCGACCATGAGGCCATATAACTTACGCTCTACGCAGAAAGCAGATTCGCCTCGTTATTCCACTACAAGGGGATATGTTACAGCGAATCCAGCGCATTCTCCTAAAAGAGAAGCGAGAGTCTCACGCGAAATGATGGAAGTAAGGCGTGAGATTGTAGACATGACCGGAGAACATCCTAATATTCGAAATGCTCAGGTACGTAAACAACTACGGCAATTAGCAGATTTGAAAGTCAAACAGAGCAAAGTCTACAATCAAACCCTAACCGCCATGAAAGACCAGGTCATGACAGACCATGGTGTTCCTGTTTCACAACAAGGGTGGAAGGCCCGTGCCAAACGGCTATTAAAAGGAGCCACACCGACAGCAAAAGAAATCGTGATGGCGGTATTCTTGGCATTGGCACTAGGCGCGGTTGGTCTTTAAGCTTAAGAAGGCTGCTTGCCACCTAAACATCTTCTTAATTCTAGACGAGATTCCACTGAAATGCAAAGTGCCATCTATATTACAACACGAACGATTTGCACCGGCGCTTTTTGAATGAAATTTTTGCTCTTCGCCGAAGGACAAGAGTGAAAAGATCGCCAAAAAACGCCAGTGCAAGAATATCAAATTTTCGAGGGTATTTCAATTAATCCTCCCTACAGTAGTATATATGCATACACCGTAGGGAGGATTCTTTGAAAGACACCGGAAAGGTGATATTCCCAAGCAGCGACATTACCACCTAAACAACTTCTTAATTCTAGACGAGAAGGCAAGAATCTTGTATGATTGCCTTCATGAATTACTTTAAGCAATTTAAAACTCACATATCAAACAACGACTACCCTTCCTTCCTTAGTTTATGGGAAGAATACTGCATGGGGGACGAGATCGACGCCTTAGAACTGAAGGTGATCTTGAATACAGTTAAAAAATCCGGCTTGGCCTCTCCTTTTGGGCGCCATGTAGAAACCATTCTCCCTCTATGGGAAAAGTTAAAGTCTACGCCCGAGTACAACGAAATCTTCCAGCTGATTATCGATCTACAAACGACAAACACAGTAGAACTTGGCGATATCGCTTTTAAATTCCTAAAAGGTCAATTTAGTGAACATCGCTACTTTAATGAGATGATTCGCCTCGTTGGTTTACGTGAGAGAAAAGACTTCCAAGGTGCCATTAGCAATTTCTTCTTGCTTGAGCACATGGACAAAGGAAACTACGTGTATCACGTTGGTGGTTGGGGCGTTGGTGAGATCATGGATGTCTCTTTCCTCCGCGAACAGCTTAGCTTAGAGTTTGATTACGTTCCTGGACGCAAGGATATGTCTTTTCAAAACGCGTTCAACAACCTCAAGCCAATTCCAAAAACGCACTTCTTAGCAAGGCGCTTTGGCGATCCAGATGCTTTTGAAGAATTTGCAAAGAAGAATCCGGTCGAAGCCATACGCATGTTGCTTAAAGATCTCGGTCCTAAAACAGCATCAGAAATTAAAGATGAGCTCTCTGAACTTGTCATTCCAGCAGACGAATGGGCGAGATGGTGGCAATCGACTAGGGCAAAAATCAAAAAAGATACGCTCATTGAAACACCAAGCAGTTTAAAAGAGCCTTTCTTCTTGCGCGATTCTGCAATTAGTCATGAGCAAGAATTACAAAAAGCCCTCGATGAGTGTGACTCAACACACAAGTTTATCCATACGGTGTATGCATTTTTGAGGGATTTCCCAGGAACGATGAAAAACAAGGAATTCCGCGAATTCCTCAAAGAGAAGTTGCTTGAAACCCTCAAATCACAGCTAAGCGATGCTGAAGCGTTGCAGGTCTATTTCTTCTTAGAAGACATTTCAGGTGGAAAGCAAGACGCCGCGATTACAATGGTTCAACGTCTTGGTTCAATCCCCGATACACTTGAAGGCATTGACATCTTAGCATGCAAAAAACGTCTTCTTGCCATGGTTCGCGAACACCGCGAAGATTGGGCTGAAATTTTCTTAGGCTTACTCCTTGTGACTGCACAAGCTCCTTTAAGGGACTTCATGTTGACTGAGCTTGTCAAAGGAAAGCATATCGACGCTTTAAAAGAGCACTTAGTTGAACTGATTGATTACCCAAGTCGCCAGCCAAGTGTTTTCCTCTGGTACTTTAACAAAATCATGTCAAAGAAAACGCTCCCCTACTCAGATCCTGCTGGACGTAATCGTTTCTTCGAAGCATTCCTCATCTTGCTTAGCATTTTAGAGAATGTGAAAGAATCACGTGACTTGGTAAAGAAAATGCACGCATTTATTACCGACGCTCGCTTTGCTAATATCCGCGCTATTTTCCAGCATGCAAGCCAAGAATTTGTTCAAGAATATCTCTTGCTTGCAACGAAATGTCACTCGATCGAGGATGGCGATATTCGTATTCTCCACTCACTCGCTCAAGTCGCTCACCCTGAACTTGAAAAAATTGCGAGCAAATACGAGGAAGAAATTGTTGAAGACGAACCTCTTTGGACAACCGAAGAAGGTTACAAACAGCTTAAAGAACGTATTCACAATATTGGAACTGTTGAAACTGTTGACAACGCAAAAGAAATCGAAACAGCACGTGCTCACGGCGACTTAAGAGAAAATGCCGAGTTTAAAGCGGCTTTAGAAAGACGCGATCGACTTCAAAGCGAGCTCAAGCTCTTATCTAGCCAGTTTTCACAAGCACGCATTCTTACTCCAGATGAAGTTGTTACATCAGAAGTAAGTGTTGGAACGGTTGTGACTTGCTCAGATGGCAAGACCTACACGATTTTAGGCCCCTTCGAAGCAAATCCTGATAAAGGCATCTTATCTTTCCAATCTAAATTAGCGACAGAAATGCTTGGTAAAAAGGTTGGTGATACGCTTTCCTTCCAAGACAATGAAATGAAAATTGAAAGCATTCAAAGTTTTTTCGAGGTTTAATGGAAATTGTTTTAGCGACAAAAAACCTGCACAAGATTCGTGAGTTTAAAGCGATGCTAAAAGAATTTAAGCATCTTGATATTCTCACACTTCGAGATTTTCCCGACTATGAGCAACCTCCTGAAGATGGTAACTCTTTTGAAGCAAATGCTGAAATTAAAGCCCTCCACGCCGCGAAGATGCTAAACAAAAAGGTCATTGCTGATGACTCAGGGCTTGTAGTTCCTGCTCTTGGTGGGGCGCCAGGGATCAAGTCTGCACGTTATGCCGGTGAAACAGCAAGCGACAAGGACAATCGCCAGAAGCTGATGGAAGCCATTGCAGAGCTTCCTGAACACAAACGCGCTTGTTATTTCGAATGTTGTCTTGTCGTAGCAGGTCCAGAGGGTGTTGAGCAAAAAGTCTCAGGCCTCCTCGAAGGCTCCCTAATTAATGAAGAACGCGGACGAAATGGCTTCGGCTACGACCCGATGTTCTTAAAGCACGACTACAGTAAAACACTCGCTGAGCTCGAGGAAAGCACTAAAAACCTCATTTCTCACCGCAGAAAGGCTCTCGATAAGCTTGCATTATCTCATTGATGGCTACAATTTCTTCTTCTTTGTAAAAGATGAAACGATGCCCCTAGAAGAACATCGCAATCAATTCATTGATTACTTAAGTACGACCCTCTCTCATTTAAATGCCTCTCTCTATTTCGACAGCAATTTTGAGCAAGCTGAAGCCTTTCCTAGAAAGCACGTTGTAGGCAAGCTCGAGATTGTTTATGCCCCACAAGGAATTACAGCTGATCAAGCCATTATAGAGCACCTCAAGTGGTGTGAAAATCCTAAAATTTGCAAGGTTGTGACGAATGATAAACATTTAACACGAGAATGCAAAGATACGGGTGCCAAAACAATGACTATTTCCGAGTTTCTCACCTTAATTCGACCTAGAACAAAAACTGTTGAGCGTAAACCCAACCAGGATAGTCAGAGAGAAATTGAAAGGTTAACTAAAGCTTTTGAAGAGCGGCTAAAAAATCCGCCGAAAGGTAAACGGTTCATCGACGAGCCTTAAACGTTTGTCTAAATCACTAAACGTGACCCCTCCCCACTCATGCTTACTTTCAATCACGCGATTCTCTCCGATCACAATGAACATATGACCTGGCAAAAGGCAAATGTCAAGCCGCTTTACATTTGAATAAACCTCTTGTCCATAGTTGTTTAAATCATTTGTATTTCGCGGAATCATGCCGTTTGCTGCCTCAAAAAGGAGTCCTGAACAGTCAATCCCCTCTAAATTCCAGCGCCATTTTTCTGTGTTTTTAGGCGGGGGGAATATGGTGCTCATTTGGGGTACGCCTTTAGATACATTCCCACCCCAAACGTAGGGAAGAGATTTTGTGTTTAAAAGCCTTTCCAAAATACAGGTTTTAGTTGGCATCATCCGCTTTTTTCCAGGACCTGGGCCGATAAATGCTTTTGGAACGTAAAGCGGTTTTGAAAAACGATATTCCTCAACTTCAACCTGCAAGAAATCTCCATATTCCCCTTTGACTTCAACTAGTGTCTGAGGAAACAAAACCATTTCTAAACTTCGGTCTAAACCTACGGCATCAAGATCCAGCGGATTATAGAGCGGTCGATTCAAAAGCGGAGTGTGAGAAAGAGTTTCCATAAAATTAAGTTTTTCAGTTTAATCGTGCTAACATGAAACTATAGGTGAAGATATGAAGCTAGGAAAATTTGCTCTACTCGCATGCTTAATTGCGTTAGTGGGCTGTGGAAAATCCAAACAGATGGGTGCTACAAAACCATTTAGAGTAAACATCGCTCAGGAACCACAAACGCTAGACTCGAGAAAAGCACGCAATCTTATCGACTTGAATGTCCTCCGCATTGTTGGTGATGGACTCTATCGAAATGATAAAAGTGGTAAAGCTCATCTTTCTTTAGCCTCTAGTGTGGAAATGTCAAATGACCAAAGAACCTATACCTTTAAACTTAGGGATGCAAAATGGTCAAACGGCGACAAAGTGACAGCACACGACTTTGTCTACACCTGGAAAAAAATCCTATCGCCTGAATTTCCTTCAGCTTATGCGCAACAACTTTATGTAATTAAAAACGCACGCGCAGTGAAAGAAAACCTTCTTCCCATGTCGATGCTTGGGTTGACAGCTATCGATCAAGAAACACTTGTTGTCGAACTTTCAAATCCTGTGCCTTATTTCACTGATTTACTGGCAACACCAACCTTCTTCCCTGTAAACGCTAAAGTCGACAAAGCAAACCCAAGTTGGGCATTAAGCTCTGAAAGTTATGTCAGCTGTGGACCATTTACAATGAAGGAATGGAAGCACAATGACCAAATCAACTTTGCGAAAAACCCCACTTACTGGGATGCAGCTCACGTCAAACTATCAGCCTTAGAACTCTACATGGTAGACCAGGAGACTGAGGCGAAAATGTTTGAATCGGGAGACCTTGATTGGATGGGTTCGCCCTTTAGCAATATTCCCGTTGATGAAATCGAACCAGCGCGTAAGAAGAACAAGCTAATTACAGAACCCTTCTTAGGAACAAACTGGATTCGCACAAATGTGACTGAAACGCCTTTTGACTCCCCTGTCGTGCGAAAAGCTTTTGCAATGGCCGTAAATCGCCAAGCGCTTGTTGAGCATGTCACTTGTGGCAATCAAATCCCTTCAACACGCATCGTTCCTCTTATCATGGGGCTTGAATCAAAAGCCTCTTTTAAAGACGGGGATGTAGAAACAGCACGTGAAATATTTAATGCTGAGCTTGAAAAATACGAGATGTCTGTTGAAAAGCTCCCCAAAATTACCATGAAATTTCCTGCAAGAGATGCTAATCAAAGACTTGGACAAGCTCTGCAAGCTCAATGGAAAGAAGCTTTAGGAGTAGACGTTCATCTTCTGCCCGTTGAACCCAAGGTTTTCTTTGATCAGGTCGGCAAGCAAGACTACCAATTAGCCATGGGTGACTGGATTGCTGATTTTGATGATGCGGTTTCCTTCTTGGAAGTTTTCCATTCCACTCAAACTGGAACCAATAATACAGGTTGGGAAAACATCGACTACATGAGCTCAATTGACGATTCCTATAAAGCAAAAAACGTGGAAGAGCGCAAAGCTCTACTTACAGCCTCTGAAAACCTCATCTTAGACGAGCTACCAATCATCCCACTTTTCCACAAAACAATGCTTTTTTCAAAAAGCGATCGTGTACAAAATGTTGTGACAACATCCCTTGGCGGGATCGACTTTAAATGGGCGGACATGGAGGCATCACATGAAAAAGCTCGTCGTTAGCCTACTCCTTATTACAGGTACAGCTTTCGGAAACCTTTGGGTTTACAACGATAGCAATTACGTTTTAACCGCGAATATTATCTCCGGATCAGGAGATAACCTTGGCTCGATGACAGTTCAGCCTCAATCGCGCATGCAATGGCTTGATAACTTCCTTGGCGGCACAGTGTACTCTTATACGCCCTACACTGTCGTGTTTACATGCCCGAATGGCAATGCCTATGGTGTAAGCACATACGTCCCCTCAGGCGCTACTGTGACAGCGCAGGGCAGCAATGGGCAGCACTACTGCAAGCCACCGCCGAAAAACGAGCCGTATTTAAACCAAGAACGTTGATGTCAATTTGATGTCGTGAGATTCACGTGGCAAAGCATCTTCAATAAGTTGCTCTCGATACCCCACGCCAAATGATGGACACTTTTCGCAATCAGCTAGATACTTGTCGTAAAACCCTTTCCCATAGCCTAAGCGGTGGTGAAACTTATCAAAGCCAATGCCAGGCACCAGGGCACAGTCAATTTCTGCGAGTTTACGGCACGTTTTCTTGGGTTCTAAAATCCCCATTTTTGAACGCTCTAACTGAGTATCTAAGTTGGAAACGCGGTAGGTCACAATGTGATCCCCATCTACCCGAGGCAGTGCAAGTCTACCCTCTTTAGCTAAATGCTTATTGATCTCTGACATATCGATCTCGCCCCGCTTATTCATAAAGGAAAGGACATGGTCAAAAAGGACCAGTTCAGGCCAAAGGAGATCATAGAGGTCGTGTTTTGCCTGCTCTCGACGCTCCTTGCTTAAGTGTGCTCGCTTTTCTTTATAGAAGGCTCGGAGCATTTCCTTATTCTTCGATGGGTTGTCCTCGTTCATACTTCACCTTCCTTATAAGTATTCCATCTTCATCATAGAGGGTTGCAACGCCCTCTCCTTTTTTGATAGTGGAGACGGGAGTTTTTTGCCCACGTTTCATATATTTTCCGCTCACAAGAACGCCTAGCTCATACTCTTCAACCATCATCAGCGAGCCGTCTTTGTACCAGCAAAAGGAATTCCCATGCTTTTTGTTTTGATACATTTCCTTCTCGCTTTCAAGCTGTCCGCTTGCGTACCAGCTTTTTGCAGCGCCCTGTATTTTATCCTTGTACCAGGTAAATGAGATTTTTGGCTTGCCTGTTTCAAAAAACCTCATCTCCTGACCGTGTTTTTCTCCAGCAGCTATGTGGTAGATGGCATTTTTTTCACCGTTACTAAACAAAGTGACTTCCCCTTCGGGAACGCCTTGGACATACGTATAGGTCGCCTTAAGGTCGCCTGACTCATACACGGCGCGAATTCCATTGCCATTTTCAACTGAATGGTTCGGGTAAGTCCCAGTCAGCAGTCGGTCGGCGTCGTAGATTTCCTCAACAAGCTTTTGACCATTTTCTTGGTATTCGGTCAATTTACCAGAGACCATCCCCGCGCGGAAATTCACCGTTTTTTTGATTTCACCCGTCTTATAATAGTAGACCGCCTCACCTTCAAAATGCCCTTTCTTGTAGGGGATTTCAGCTGAGAGATTCCCCTCTTCATCCCAAGCTCTACTTACCCCCTCAAATAGGTAGGTTGCTTGAGCCTCTGGGGTGAGGTCACCAACACCTTCGATGACAAATGCCTCTATTTTCTTCCCCCCGTTTGGATAAAACTCTCTATAAAATCCATGTGCTCGACCTTGCAATAGCTCTAAATATTGCGAAAGATACCCATTTGAATGATACGAGGTCATCTTTGAGCCTTTGGAGGAGTAGATCCGCACAATTTTCTTATAGGGCTGGGGCTCTAAGAAATCGACAGTATCATAGAGAGCTAAACGTTCATTTGTACTCACTGTTTCATCAAACCCATTCCGATCTATGATCTGAATGCTTGTCAAAGTATCTCTATCGTGAGCTTTAGATACACACGCTGTTAAGAGACACAAGAGGGTAAGTTTATAAAGCGTTTTCATATTTCTCTCTTTTTATGAGGGTTAAATCAAGTTCTAAATGCGTGTCTTTTTGATAGATTGCAGAGCGCTTGATGGCTAGAAAGGGTGGGTTTGGCGCCCCTTCATGGCCTTCAATAGGCACATTTTCGATCAAAAGAAGAAGATCCTTCAAGTCAGCTGTACTCAAACATACCGGCTGCATGAGCTTCACTTCTAGATCAACATAGCCACCAAACCGCTTTCGGCTCACTTCGCCAAACTGCAATTTATTCGATTTTAGCCGACTAAGCTCGGAGGCTAGAGCTTTTGTCGTTTGCAAAAGAGGGTCTTCTTTAAAGCGTGTTAGTAAAGCACCCTCTTCCTTGAGAGGCTCAAATTGCTCAAGCACCGTTTCAATATAATGGTGGTTAGCGTCCATATACTGTTCTTCATTGCTATCTAACAGAAGGCGTTTCACTTGCTTTGTCTTTGTTTGAACAGCTTGAAGCTCAAGAAGTTTTTGTTTTGCGCTATCTAGGCGAGTTGAGTAGTTCATCCCATAAAAAACAACAGGAATCACTGCTAAAACAAAGAGGAGCTTACGATTTAAGGTAAAATGTCGTTTCATATCCATGGCTTGTCCTTGACCAACGCACTTCTTTGTCTTGGTCGATTAAATCATCCCCTTGCATCAATACTTCATGAAAGGCTTCAGCAACCATCGCTGATTTTGTTTTAAATACTAAGTGAACGCGCATCACGTAAGGCTGCGTCATTTGTTTACACGTTGGGTACTCTTCAAGTTCTGTTTCAAGCGCTACAATCTCAATGCCTTCTAAGAGAGGGTCTAAGTGAGCTAAAAGTTTTGTTACCTTTGGTGGCGGCTCAAAAAGCGTTTTTCCCTTTTCCTGCTTTTTCAAAGCTTTTTTCATGCTTGAAAGAGATCGTTTCCCTTTAAGCGCTGGCATTTCCTGACTAAGCTTTTGAACACCCGTTTCGTAGTTAGCCTCAAGAGTTTTTAAGTGATTTTCCATCAAATAGCCGCTCACGCCAATAAGAGTGAGAGTTAAAAGTGCCACACAAAGCAGTTTTAGTCTGATCTCACGCTTAATTTTAGGATGCCGTTTGGCTTTTGATAAAAATTGTACTGACCTCCCATCTTTGGCCTGAGCTTCCAAGACAAGGCCATGGGCAATTGCATAAGGATCTGTAATCTCCGTGAATTCATCTCTATTGAAAAACGCCAGCACGCGCGTTTTGGCATCTTTCGATGGGAGTTGAACAAAGCGACTTAATCGCCCCTCTTCAATGTCCAATGCAAAGGCTTCGCACTCCCCTTCAAAATAGAAGAGGCCCGTATCAGGCGCATCAAATGTTTCTTTTACATAACGGAAAAGGGCACTTGGAATCGAGGAAACCCACATCGGATGAGTATTTTCAATCAATTGATCTAAAGCAGAATTTGATCCAATAAAAAGCGTTGCTCCCCCCTTTCTAAGCTGTGGAAAAATGAGGCGATCCTCTTCTCCATAGGGCAGCGTTTCATCCAATTGGTAGGGAAGCGTTGAAAGCAGGCGTTTTTTTCGAAGCGGTGCGTCAAATTGCCTGACAATGACACCTGGCAAAGCGACGGCTCTACCCGGAGGTTGATCATCTAAGTTGGAAATTTTTGAGGTTTTCCCCTTAGAAGTGACAACTCGAAAATGATCCCCTTCGGGATAAATCCCCACGATATCCAAAGTTTTTATCCTAGCTAAATGGTCAATTTTGGTAAGATATTACCATATATGCTGGCATACATTGTACACCTAATTTTCTATAGCTATACAATTTTACTTTTAGTGCGGATTCTGGGCTCTTGGTTCCCCAATTTCCAAAACTCGAAGATCATGCGCTTTGTCGCCTACTACACCGATCCCTATTTGAATGTTTTTAGGCGCATTATCCCCCCGATCGGCGGCGTTTTGGACCTAAGTCCCCTACTAGCCTTCTTTTCGATTAAAATTATGGAAGCTGTGATCCTAAGTATTCTTCCCGCATGATTAAACTAGGCAACCTTACTCTTCCCTCGAATATTTTCTATGCCCCACTTGCAGGCTGCTCTGACTACCCATTTCGTAAAATGGGAGCTAAATACCGACCAGGGCTCATGTATACCGAGATGGTCAAAATGGATGCCTTAGTTCGCCACGATCAAGGAACCTACCGCCTTCTTGATTATTCCCCCGACATGCGCGCGATCGGTGCACAGCTTTGCGGAAGTAAGCCCCACTTAGCAGGAGAGGCTGCCCGCATCATAGAGGATCTTGGCTTTGACGTACTCGACCTAAATTGTGGATGTCCTGTTGATAAAGTCACCAAAGACGGGAGCGGCTCCGGTCTATTAAAGACCCCCAACAAAATTGGCGATATCCTAAACGAGATGGTCAACGCCGTGTCGATTCCCGTCACAGTGAAAATCCGCTGCGGCTGGGACGAAGAGAGTTTTTGCACCGCAAAAATCACGCAAATCGCTGAACTTGCTGGGGCAAAAGCCATCGCTGTTCACGGACGAACCCGTGTTCAAGGCTATAAAGGCGACTCAAACTGGGACCACATCGCTGAGGCTAAAAAAGCTGCTAACAACATTCTTGTCATCGGTAACGGCGATGTGTTCACACCGGAAGATGCAAAGCAGATGTTTGAAAAAACAGGCTGCGACGCCGTATTAGTCTCGCGCGGCACACTTGGACAACCCTTTATCGCAGAGAACATTCGCCGTCTTATGGAAGGCAAGTCTCAACTCACCTACCATGGCACCGACTACCGCGACCTTCTCCTCGACCACTACCATGAAATCCTTTCCTACCAAGACGAACGAAAAGCACTGATCGACCTTCGTCGCGTCGGCTGCTGGTACCTTCGCTCAGGTGTTGGTACTAAAAAGTTGCGTGAAGCCCTTAACAAATCAAAATCAACAAAAGAGGTGAAAAACCTCTTTGAAACCTATGGATGGGAAGATGCGTATTATCGTTAAAGGCCTGGTGCAAGGTGTTTGCTTTCGAGCTATAGCACGTGACACAGCAAAAGATCTTGGCTTTACAGGGTATGTAAAGAACTTATCCTCCGGCGACGTAGAAATTGGTCTTGATGGCAATGAAAAGGACGTAGAAACACTCATCGAAGAAATCCGCTCAAGACTCGATATGGGTCGCATCGACGCCATTGAAGTCTCCCCCTTAGAAGTCAGTGAATCAAATTTCGAAATTAGATAGACATTATGATTAAACATTTTTTATCTCTTGTTGTCATATCTTCATCACTATTTGGAGCAAGTAACGCATTGGAAAACCTCATAAAATATGATAAACACAACTGCCTAGAAAAGTTAGAAAATGCAAGCGATGCAGAATTATGGAATGTTTTTCTTAAAGGACAAGCCGATCTCTTTTTTTCTTCAGAAGCGTTATGGCTTGGTCAAAATACATACTGGAATATCGCAAAGCGTATTCTTGAAATTGGAAGCGGCAACGGCGCTTATTTGCACAGGTTAGCACAACATTTTCCAGATAAGATGTTTCACGGAATTGAATTATTGCCAGCATCGATAGAAAAAGCAAATGACTTCTATGCAACCGACACCCTAACCTTTCAGGAAGGCGATGCAGAAATCTGTGATATAAGCTTAGAAGGAACTGCAAATATTGTATTATTTCGCTTAACCCTCCAACATCTTAACGATCCTGTAAAAGCTCTTCTCAATGCTGCAACCTATTTAGAGCCCGATGGTCATGTGGTTATCATTGAGTCATTTGACAAAGCCCATAAAAATTCCCCCCCTTTGCCAGCTGTTGATGAAGCTTTGCGCTTGGCACTTAAAGCACAGACAAAAGGTAACCGTAAAGTGTCATTTGAACTGTTTCAGGCAATGTATTCAGACGCCTCTGAACTCAGTAAGGTGTACGAAATAGAATTTAGCAACCTTGATCTAGAGGGACAATTAACGCATAGTACGACCATCTTCGAAGGAGACATCAATAGAATACGCTACTATAATCACGCTCTGTTATTTCTGACACTATTACAACGGACTTATGGTATTTCGATCGATTTAAGTAAGTTGTATGATGACCTTCAGGTATATGTTCGTGATGAAAATGCATGGAGTATGCCAGGGACTCATTTTTTAGTTTTAAAAAAAAAGTCCTCTAAAACGTAACGTTTAAACGGAAAGTCACACCGTGCATTCCTAAATCACCATCGTAGTTTTTATAGCGCAGCGGATTGAGCTCGTAGAAATAGAGCATTTGGTTTTGGTTGAAATAGAATTGAGCCTCATAGCCAAAACCTACATCAATGTATTGCTTCTTCTCATTCACATATCCACCCCAGCCAAGCGAGGCTTTAAACTGCACGTTAGGTGCAAAGCGGTGCTTTTGGTCGCGGAGGTTAATTTTCTGCAAAGTAGAAAGCGTACGTTCTTCCTTATAGCGAACGTCGTAGTAACCATAGAGTAATGCCGGGGCTACCATCGCATCAAAATAGACACCACTGCCAAAATCCCACTTTGTCATCACGCCAAGTCGTGGACCCATCCCCCAGAAATCGTTTTTCTCACGAATCTCTGACGTGTGAGGGCCTAAAACATTCCCCCCTGAGTAGTTGGTATCCTGCTCAATATCTAGCCATACAGACTGCAAACTTGCAAAAAGACGGAGAGATAGATGGTTTGATACAAAAAAATGTTTTCCAAGTTCACCATTCAAACAATAGTAGTTCATGGAAAGCTCAGATGTTGCTTTATTGATTAAGCCAGATGTAATCAACCCACTTTTTAACGGGATACGGCCATTCGCCGTTGAGCGAGAAGTTCCTTCTGAACCACGAGGACGATAAAACAAGAAGTTAACGTCAAGGTCCCACCCATCATACTGGAAAAATTTCGTTGCATGAACGCGGAGGCCCCACTTCCAACTTGGATTGACATCGATCGTGTCGCCTTTAATCGGCACAGAAGTTGTTGCCGCTTGATTTGAGTAAGCAATTTCCGTCCCCTCGATCTTAGCTCGCCAGTAAATAGGTTCTATACCCAACTGGACACCGTACCCATCAACTTGCGGGCTTGCAATGCGAGAGGTTCCCTCTTCTAAGGCATTTATCCGCTCTTCTAACTTCTTAATTTTTGTGGAATTACTTTCTAAGCCGAAGGCTGAGATTGTTGATAAGACAAATAGAGAAGAAATAAAAAGCTTCATTCTCTACTAATTATTCTCTCTCAGATTGTTTGGCAAGCAAAAAAACAAGCTAGGGAAAAGATCGCCAAAAGATGACTGCCGTAAGAGTGATACTCCATAGCACAAGACTTGTTGTAAATAGACAAAAAAAAAGAGGTAGGGAAAATCCCTACCTCTAAGTCTGAACTTTTTCCAAGTTTGGAAAAGTCTAGAAGTCCCAGCGTACTTCGAGTGTAACCCCGTTGAATGCTAGATCTTCGTTCATGTGCTCGTAGCGAACACCTTGGTTAGCAATCGTTGCGTCAATGAACTGGTCATTAACTGTAAGGAATTGCTGTACGTTCCACCAGTATTGTGTTTCGTAACCAAGCTTAATACCTAGATGTTGTTTGTTGTTATCTACAAAAACATCATAGCTAAGACCGAGTTGCATGCGTGTCATTGGAGTGAACGCGTGCTTGTCGTTAGATATTTTAGCTTCGTGGTTTGCAGTTTGTGATGCTGAACCTACAAGCGCTGGAACTTTACTTGAGAACCAGTTTTTGTGCTCAACGTCAAATTGTCCGTAAAGGAGCGAGAAGGCTAAGTCACCGAAAAAGCTAAAGCCTTTTCCTAGATGCCATTTACCGTCTGCTGCAAAACGAGGACCAATACCCCAGAAGTTAAGGTCGTCATTCGCAAACACTGAGTGAACGCTTAACTGACTACCGTTTGAGTAGGTTGTATCTTGTTGTAGGTCTAACCATGTGCTTTCTAAACCAACGCTTGGTCTGAAAGAAAGCTCTGGAGAGATGAAGTATGCTTTACCAAGTGTAAGCATAAGGTCGTTCAATAGGATACGTCCACTTGAACTTGCTTTGTTACAATGTGTGAAGCTACCAACTTCTCCGTTTAGCATAGCAGATGACCCACGTGTTGGAACGATATCATCGTTTAATCCAACTGAGTGCCCATCAGACTTTGAAGTTCTAAAGTATGTGTACACGAGGTTCATATCCCAACCATCGTGAAGGAAGTTATATCCTAAACCTACTCTAAAGCCCCAGTCCCAACCAAAGTTAATGTCTTTGACTGTTCCATACTGTGGAAGCGATTGATTAGTAATTTTTGCTTGGCTTGTGACTAGGTAGTCAGTGCCGCCCATTCTTGCACGCCATACAAAGACGTCAGCAAGTACATATACGCCCTGACCGTCCACTTCTGGACGAGCAGTTGCGCTTACAGCTCCGTAAGTTCCCATTGCAGTTTCGCCACGCACTTGTTTCATCTGTGATTCAAGTGAGTTGATGCGAGACTCTGTATCCATAGCAGCAAAACCTGTTACAACAGATAAAGCAGCGACAGCTACCGGGAGTTTCTTAAGAAGGTTAAAAGTCATCTTCTTACCTCATAGGGGTTTGTTTGATTTTTTATCTTAACTTTCCTCATAAAAGTCTCAGCATTTTATTTCAAATATTTTTTTAATAAATATTGGATTTCTCCATATGGGACTCTATAAGTCTTCTATGCTAAGAGATAAGAAAATGTGGAATTAACTGTAAAGATTTTTTATTAAATAATTACTCAATCTCGATCATATCGAGAAAAGCTTGCAGTTGTTTCGAGCGCGTTGGGTGGCGCATCTTGCGAAGAGCTTTGGCTTCGATTTGGCGGACACGCTCACGTGTGACCTTAAATCGAACACCCACTTCTTCGAGAGTTTTGGGTTTTCCATCAAGAAGACCAAATCTTTCGATAAGTACGGTGCGTTCTCTATCTGTTAAAGTAGAAAGCACCTCATTCATCTTATCTTTTAAGATGGAATAACCGGTAGCTTCATCGGGGGATTCAATAGAAGTATCTTCTAAGAAGTCACCGAATTGGCTCTCGCCACTGTCTCCAACCTCGGCTTGGAGGGAGATAGGATGCTGGGCGATCTTGTAAATTTCACGGATACGCTCGGGTGTCAAACCAAGTTCGATGGCAAGTTCCTCGGGCGTTGGCTCGCGACCAGTCTCCATCATGAGCTTTTTAGCACCACGAAGGACTTTATTAATGGTCTCGATCATGTGGACAGGGATACGGATTGTACGCGCTTGGTCAGCAATCGCGCGAGTTACAGCCTGGCGGATCCACCATGTTGCGTAGGTAGAGAACTTGTAGCCGCGGCGGTATTCGAACTTTTCAACCGCTTTCATAAGCCCCATGTTCCCTTCTTGGATCAGATCGAGGAAGGAAAGGCCACGGTTCGTGTATTTTTTTGCGATACTAATTACTAAGCGAAGGTTAGATTCAACCATTTCGCGCTTGGCTTCCTGGCTTTTATCCATCCAGCGCTGAAGCATGCGGACGTCTTTTTTGAACTTGTCGATCGTGCGACCTGCTGCAAGCTCGCGTTTGGCGAGTTTACGACGCGCCGCATCGAGTTTTGCTTTCGCAAAGCGATTTTTCTCAGCTCTTGGCTCTAATTCCTTGATTTCTTTCTCAAGGCCCAAGAATCGATCGTATGCGCTTAAGATCACTTCGCCAAAATCATCAATAATATTGTGTCTAAAGTGCATGCGTCTTAAGTACGACTGGGTACGAATGGTGCACTTTTCAATATCTTCGTTGATTTTTACAAGGTCGACTTTCTTTAGCTTCGAATCGGTTTGCTTCATCAATAGACCCTTAAGGACCAGGTCTTCTTCTTTGAAAAGTTCTTTTAATCTTGGGAGAAGCTTTAAAAACTTTTGCTTATCGTCGATTTCTTTCTCAGCAATGATCTTGTCAAAGCGGTCTTTTCCATTGATAAGGTGTGAAGCGATCGAGACGGTTTCTCGCGTGGAATAGCGGAAACGCATAATAATTCTTTCAATCTGAATCTGGGCTTTTTCGATTCTCTTGGAAATTTCTACTTCTTCTTCGCGAGACAGAAGGGGAACGGATCCCATTTCCTTGAGGTACATGCGGACCGGGTCGTCTGAAGAACCTTCCATTCTTTTAGGAAGGGCCTCCATTTCTTTGGCCTCTTTCTTCCGCTCTTTTTGCCTTTCGACTTCAGATTGGTTGAGGATTTGAATATCCATCCCGCTTAAGAAGATGAGAACTTGATCGATCTGCTCAGCAGAATCAAAACTCATCGGGAGGATTTCATTAATTTCCTCATAGGTGATATATCCTTGCTCTTTTGCAATAGCAACGAGCTCCTCAACTTTTTGTTGATGTTGAGGATCAAATGCCTGACTATATCCCTTACTCATATGCATTAAAGTTTGAATAACAAAGGTGTTAATGTCAAGATGCGATATGCATTAAATGAAAATAAACGCGTTCACGTGTTTGAATCGGATGCCCGTAAAAAATATATTTGCCCGAAATGCCGGGGAATTGTGAAACCCACAGAGCACTCAAGGCTCGGTCTTCATTACAGACATAATCTCGCTTGTGACCATGCAAAAAGGGAGTTTATTCACCTGGTTGTCCAAGAACGGTTGTTTAAAGAGTACCCTAATTTACAGATAGAATACCCCATGAAGAAAATCGGACGCATTGCCGATTTAGTTGATCTAGAAAATCGCGTAGTTTTCGAAATTCAGTGCTCTCCCATTAAGAAAAAAGAAGTGATTGCAAGAAATCGGGCTTATAAAAAGCTTGGCTTTACAGTTAGATGGATCCTTCATGACCACTGGTTTAATAAACACGTCCTAGGAGATGCAGAAGATTATTTGCGTGAAAGGGGATTATTCTACTCATCGATGAATGAAAAAGGGCATGGGGGGATCTACACCCAGCGTGATTTTGTGAAAAAAAAGCGCCGTTTGTTCAAAGCAGCAAGGTTCCCAGCAAATATTCTGATACGCCCTGTAGGTCAGCCAACACTTTTAAAGCATCGATTAAAGTGGTATATCGAAGACAAAAAAAAGTTTTATGTGCTTGTAAAGCGTCTACTATACCCGAAAAGATAGGTGAAATAAAAACAGACCCCAAGGGAAAGCGCGGCATGGATCGCGGCCTTAAAGGGGAAAAGGCGTTGGAGAGTCGAGCGCTCAGGGTGATTTTTTTTGTACCAGACCCGCCAATTGAGGCCTTTCCAGTGTTTTAAATTGGATTCAGCAGAAGTCGGGTTTTTGAAGTAGGGCTTTTTAAAAATGTAACTAGCATACTGTTTGCCCTTGGGGGAGTTAAAAGCATAAATAGCCTGCACTGCATACTTGTCTTCGTTGAGGGAGAGCACCTCCCACTTTTCCATAACAGCCAGACTCGAGCAATCATAATCAAAATATTTATACAATTCATAAGCAAACTTGCCGCCCGTCCAGACACAAGAGAGAAAAGCTACCCCAAGTAATAACTTCCAGATATTAGACATTTGACCAATTTTTCATTTCCTGATATATTCTCTGCCAAAAGAATTAAAGAAAAGGACTTTTATGGCCGAAGAAAAACAGGCGAAGAAGACAAAGCGCCCGACAGCTCTGAAAAGAGTATTACAGAGTAAAAAAATTTATGAGAACCACAAGATTCTAAAGTCTCGTGTTCGCACAGCAATTACTACCTACGAAAAATCAAAATCTGAAGCAGACCTCACGGCTCTTCAATCTCTGATTGACAAAGGTCTTAAGAGAGGCATTTACAAAAAGAATAAAGCCTCTCGTATGAAATCTCGATTCTCTAGCTTACAAGCTTAGAGAACAAGTCTAGGGTATCTCTCACTTGCTTGGTGATCGGGTACCCTACCGCTTCTTGAATATCTACAAAACTATGTCCCTGATGATTCGGCGTTGTCAAAGAAAACGCATCGTCAACATCAACAACAAAATAATATTCGCGGTCCCCCCCAGTATCGTGGTGACCTAAATATGCCATCACATCTACCAGACCAAGTCCCGTTGTTTCAATCAAGGCACGTTGTAGACCTTGTTGAATCGATTCTCCCTCTTTTAAAATCGTAGAAGGGAGTTCATACAATCCACTCATTTCCCCTGGTTTGACATTCCGTTCCAAGAGAAGAATGTTGTCATTATGCCGCACAATCGCTGACACAATAATATTTTTGATGCCCGCTTCGTGGGCTTCCTTAATGAGGTTCTGATACATAACGAATTAAAATAGCGTTAAGATGAGTATTACACAAGCGAAGATTCTAACTTTGCACCAAGGTGTGAGCGACGCCGGCTTGTGCGCTCTAAGCACGCCTTCAGTGTTGCTTCATCACTCACAACTCTTACTGCTTCACGTGCTCTAGTAATCGCTGTATACAAAATTTCCCGTCCAAACACCTCAGAACCCGGTGGAACCAACACGGTGACTTTTTGATACTCGCTGCCTTGACTCTTGTGCACGCTCAGACAATACGCTAAATCATAAGGGGGGAGTGCTTCAATTGGCAGTGTCTTATTAAACCACTTGCCCTCGATAAAACCTGTATCCCCGTTAAAAAGTCCCACCTCTTTATCATTTCGCGTAATCATCACAGGCAACCGTTCACTCTCGTTAGGCATCAGGTGATTGATCATCTTTACACCCCATGGTCCACCTTTAACACACGAAAGATATTGCCAGGTTGGATCTAACTGCCCAAGCGAGGTTTCAAAAGGAATCATCTGACCTCCACAGGCTTTCGCTGCCATCTCGAGTATCTCCAACTGATCGGTGCGGTAACACTTTGTTAAATGAATAAGTGAATCTGGCCTATGAGCTTTTGCAAACTCTACAAGCTCGGTAAAAATCGTCCCCGCTTCTACAGGGGGTAGCTGATCGGGATCACCCACCAAAAGGAGACGACATCCCGTTGGAATCGCACTAAAAAGATGCGCCCACATCCCCGCGTCAATCATAGAACATTCATCAACAATCACAAGATCTGCCTTAATTAAAGGCACCTTCTCAAGTAAGTCCTTTGGTCGCTTTACACCTAACAGGGAATGTAACGTCTCTCCACCAATCTTATTCGCCGCTTTTCCAGTCGGTGCGGCCAAATGGACGCGCATTGACGAGGGCAATTCCTCTATTAACTCTCGTATCTTATGACTCTTGCCCGTCCCAGGACCACCGGTTAAAATCGTCACCGCATTATTCAAAATGTAAAGCCGCTTTACATTGGCAGACCATATTCTTGTTAAGTGACTTGCGATCATATTTTCGAACAAAAAATTCCGCTTTAGGTAGATTCTGCCCTCTTCTTTTACAAGCGGAAGGCTCGGATCAAAGGCAAACTCGCCTTCAGTATAAAGGTGTCCAAGCTGCGCATCTTCCATCACAAGCTTAAGTTCTTCTTGGCCTAAAAGCTTTGCAAAACACTCAGCAAACATAAAGCGCCGCCTTTCCTCGAACGAAGATGTAGTACACGCCACCAAACGGTTTACCTCGCAACTGACGTGTCACCGCTTCCTTGTAAAGATCTGCTTGCAAATAATAATCGCCCATCTCCATCGCCTCTTCCATGTGCTCTCTATCATAAGCAGAAAGTAAATTGGTCTTCCAATCGACCACAAACGTTTCACCTTCCCACTCAAAAATCAAATCGATAAATCCTTTCATAAACTCGCTCTCACGCGGGTAAACAAATTCAAGCTCTGGCACCATCTTTGAAGGAGGCACATCGATAAGACGCAACCCGCCGAGATCAAGCTTAAACACCCCTTTGACAAGGTCAAACACTTCCTCTTCATGCGCATTTAAGCTCCCTTCTCGAATAAGCTGACGAATCATTGCCTCATCAAAAGGCTGATAAAGCCCTTCACCGATCGCTCTTTCAAAAATATTGTGGATTTCGGTTCCCGTCTCAGCTCCAGCAGGAATCGTATGCGGAATCTCTCCCACCAAGTGGGGTGTTGGATTTGAAATGCTTGTAAAGGAAGCAAGTTTTAGCGAGGGGAAAGAAAGCGGCTCAATCTCTGGTACCTCTACATCTGCATTTCCACCTCGAGGTTCAAGTGCTAAGTTTTCGCACACCGTCACCGAAATGCCTTCCACCTTTCCATAAACTTCAAGAGCGGATGCAGCCCCTTTACTAATCGGCTTTTCCTTCAAATCTTTAACCAGGGGAATGTAAACCCGTCGTTTAGCCCGTGTCATCGCCACATAAAGCTGTCTCAGCTTTTCATCATCATCGTCACTTGGGGGAGTGCGGTTTCCAAGTCCAATGGCAAACACAATGCCAAACTCAAGCCCTTTACTCTTGTGAATCGTCATGATCGTTACCGCATCAATATCGGAAACATTGACACGCTCATCCTCCACTCCCACCTCTAGCTTAAGATCAACGAGCTGCATTGCATCGCTATACCAGTCCAAGTCCTTCGAGAGCTTCTCAAGCACTGTTTCCCCATCCCAATTTGAGTCAAATAACGCCTCAACCCACTTTGTAAAGCCAAAAGTCTTCAGTACATTTGCCAAATCGTGAAACGAAACCAACTTTTCCTTCACCGCATGGTGCGTCCAGCCCATGATCGGATCGGCTAAAAACGCGCGCACCCGACTTTTATCAAACGGATGCAAACTCGCTTCCATCGCCGCAGCCAAAAAGCGATACGCCTCCGTTTCAACCAGCTTTCCCCCGCCTTGTAACTTCGTCGGAATATTCAGCCCATTCATGTAATGCCTGATCCGCTCCGCCTGAAACCGATCGCGCACTAAAATCGCATACTCACTTAAGGGAAAGGACCCGTTTAAAATCTCGCTTGCAATAAACGGGTAAAAATAATTTTGCTCCACCTCAACAGGTGGCCAAGCTCGCGCTCTTGTCGGCACCGTTTCGACATAAAACCCGTGCACAGCGCCCTTCCCATCTCCAAAATCGGTATTTTGCGCCTCCGGATTCGCCATTACACGTGGAAACTCAAGCCGCTCAAAGAACTGATTGAGCTCCTCAATCAGCCGCGGCTCAGAGCGATAGTTCGTGTCTAAAGATTTCTGCTCCCCAAATGCCTTTGCCGCTTTAAAATAGGTCTCTAAATCCGCATTCCGAAACGAATAAATCGATTGCTTCGGATCACCCACCAAATAAAACGCCTCAACATGCCCTAAAAACGCCCGTTCAAAGATCTCCCACTGAATCGGATCAGTATCTTGAAACTCATCAACAATCACCGCGCGGTATTTTTTTCGCACCCGCTCTAAAAAAGCCGTGTCATCAAGACCTTCTCGCATCTCTTCAAGTAAATCCTGCGGACTTGTCACCTCTAAATCTTGAGAAATCCTCTTAATAAGCCGCTCGGGATCCCGCGCCTCAACAACCAGTGGATCCTTATCCTTTAAATCGCAAATCCGCTCTTCCATCAGCGCATGAGGGACACCCGCCTTTTTACAAAGAGTATCAAACGTGTAAACGTTTTCCGTGTTTCCAATATTCTTACTAATCGCTTCACGTAGACGCTTAAAATTATGCCCATACCGCTTAAAAAGCCCCTTCAGCTGCACCTTGCTATACGCTGGCATGCGCGCCTTTTTGCGGAAAAAGTCCTCCACCTTAGTCGGCACATGAATTGTCTCCGTCCCAAACCGAGTTTTTTCCTCTAACATGCGTAAACAAAACCCGTGAATCGTGAACACCTGCAAGTGATCGACATACGGCAAATGACTTCCAATGCGCACCTTCAAATCCCGCGTTGCCGCCTTGGTAAAAGTCACAACCAAAATGTCTTCAACAGTCAACCCTTGCTCAATTAATTTCACAAACACATGTTCAATTGCAAACGTCTTTCCCGTACCAGCTGACGCCTGAATAAAGTGGTTCCCCATCACTTCTAAATCGGGATCAAGACAATCAAACCGCTCCATCAAGTGCCTCCTGCATCGAGGTCACAATCAAACGCATCTCAGACTCCCACGTTTGATAAAGAGATCTGACATCGTACATCCTAGGACTCCCAAAAAAGTGCGCCACATACCGATCGAGATACATCGTACTTTTCACCGTCCGCTCAATCGCCTTTTTCAGCTCATCAGGCCCTTTCATAAACGCCTCAAGCCACTCAGGATAGAGGGGACTGACCTGATTGATCGCCAAACGATAGTAATTCACCAAGTGCCCAAGAGCTTTTTCTGGCTTTACAAGCGCATTTTCAAAGCCCAAACAATTGACAATGACCTTCGGCACCCACACCTTCATCCAATCAGCAAGCTTCTTCCCACCGCCGCCGGCATAATCAAACTGCCCCACAACCTTGACCCCCTCGATTTCAATGGCCGGCACAACCAGCCGATCCTCAAGCTCCATCGGCTCATCCACATACGGATGCAACTCATAACGAGCAAATTCCTTTTGCTCCGCGCGATCTTTTGCTAAATCTGCAAAAAAACCAAGCGGCCACTTCCCCTCACTTAAATTGCCACGACTTGCAATCGCCGCATCAAGCGGTGAAAGAACAAACTCTCCCCCTTCCGCCTCAGGCTCCTTCAAATAACATCGAAGCACCTCATTAAAATAAAACCGCAGCGGGTTTTTCATAAGCTTGGTTAACGCCCTCACCTCAATCTCTTCAACAAGAGAGCGCTCACCCAACTTGCCCTCAAAAAACTCCGGCACAAACGGCTTAAACTTATTCTCAGAGTAAAAACTCTTAGCCATCTTAGCCATCTTGGGAGAACGCGCCTCCATCACACCCGCTCTATGAAAAGAAAACGGCGGATGAACAACACTTTCAACCTCCAACTTATCCATTAAAAGCTTAATCGGGCTCGACGGCGCTTCCACAAACGTCACATGCATCTGATCCCTTGTCGCTAAAAGCGCTTCTAAAAGCGCATAGCGATCCTCATCCGCCTTCGAAGGACAAAGATCGCCCTCCATGCCCATTTCATCTTCCGACCACTCAATGCTTTGCCTTGGAAAAGCCCCCTCATGCTGACCGAGTAAACACACAACCTTCGCGCTTGTTGCCACACCCACCTCTAAATTCGCAAAACGCACCGCCGCATACTCACTCGCCTGATATGATCCCGTTTTTCGCGAGAGTGCCGTCAAGAAATGGCGCTTTACCGACTCAAGCGGAAAACGCATTTCATCAGACAGCTGCCCAATCCCCGTAAACTCGGGAACAAACTGCCGAAAATGCTCCGTCCACTCCTCCAAAGTCAGCTCTAACTTCTCGCGTTTAAGCTTCTCAATAAAATCAAACAAATCACCAAGCAGCTCTACCTCACTCATCTGAATCTCAGAAGTCTCAGCCACCTTCCACGCTAAATTCTTGAGCGCCGCACTCCAAGTGCCCCGCTCACCCTCTTGAATCACCTCCGATTCAAGCAACTCTTGTCGATGCTCTTCATCAAGCCCCCACCTCAAGCCTTCCTCTTCAAGCCACCGCTTCACCGGCAAATACTTTTCTGGTAACAGCTCGAAGACAGCATCCAAACTCCATCGCCTTTCATCTAAAGCTAAAAAATCCTCAAGCTTAGATCGGCGTTCCAAACCACTAAGCTGATAGGGGAGTTGACCTGCAAACACCAAATGAATAAACGCCTCATACTCCGAAATATCGGGAGCTAATACCAAAATTTCCGACGGCTGATACTCCTTTAAAAGAGGGTGTAACACATTAAACACCACCTCCACTTCCCTTAACTTTGATGTCACCATGTGAAACTCGACCGGTGGCAACGCCTCATCCGTATAGTGCTCCACCAACTCCTTGTTTTCCCAAAAACGCATCCCTTGACGACTAAACGCCCCCAAATGCCCAAGAACACCCTCATCGCGCGTCCAATCTCCCCAATACACACTCGTCGGTGACACCTGATAATAAGTCACATCCCATACCGTTTCCACTTTCGCCAAAAACCTTTGATATAACTCAGGAATAAACGGAATGTTGAATACATGAAGATCAATATCAATGCGCGGATCAAGCGTTCCCTCTAAAATCTCAAACGGTTGATCCCACGCCCCAAAAACTTTTTTCCAAAGACGCTGCTGCTCGCCTTCTTTTTTTAACCACTTGTCAAGCCAAGCGCCGCCATACTTCCCATAGCGCAAAAACGCCTGACTCAAATAATCCGCTCGCCTAAACGCCTCTTTTCGATCAACGCCTTCTAATACCAATTCATTTTCTAGTGTCAAAGAAAGAAGAGCAAGCGTTGGAAGGTTGAGTTTTTTTCGCGTTCCAATGCGAAATAAATACCTCAAAGCACTTGTAAGCTCGAGAAATTGCACACCAATCGCCACCCCATCCATCGAATCGAGCAGCGAAAATAAAATTTCTCTTCGCATGCCGCCGTGAGGGATCACCACCAAATGGCGCCTAAACGGTTCTTTCTCTAGGTGGAGGGATTCCTTCAATTGTGAAAGAAGCGCCTCAAATCGATTGCTGACAAAGACCTTACTCATTTAAAATAACAGGATAAATCATGACGCAAAAAAATAAACGAGAAAATTTTCTCGCTAAATTTATTGCAGAGCGCGTCGACTGCCAAAAACACGCTCCGTGGTTTTTGAATGTTGCGCAGCTGCTCGGTGTCGTCAATGACAACGTTTTTAAGCTCTTGATCGCTTATCTCTTCATCGATTTGAAGGGAGTTGAGCATTCAAGTGAAATCCTTTTCTGGGTTGGAACCATTTATGTGGTCCCCTTCCTTCTGTTCTCCAACGCGGCTGGGGTCCTTGCTGACCGGTTTAGCAAATCCAAGATGATTGTCTTTTTGAAGTTGACCGAAGTTGTCATCATGGTCTTTGGGGTCTTTGCGTTTTGGTTTAAGAGTGAATTTTCAAGTTACACGCTCTTATTTTTCCTCTCGGTGCAAAGCGCCTTTTTTGGCCCGCCGAAATACAGCGTTATTCCAGAGCTTGTGGATAAAAAGTTTATTTCAAAAGCCAATGGCCTGATTACTTCGTTTACCTATTTAGCCATGATTTTTGGGACGTTTCTGGCATCCTTTTTAACGCAAATCACGCATAAGAACTTTGTCTTAACAGCAATTGTGTGTGTTGTCATTGCCATCATTGGGTATGTTGCAAGTCTCGGCATCCCAGAAACACCTGCGCGCGATAACCACAAACGGATCAATCCTTTATTTGTTTACGAGATTTACAAGACGCTTAAGAGTTGTATTGGCAGGCAGAATCTGTTGATGGCCATCTTTGGGTCGGCGTTCTTCCTCTATATTGGCGCCTTTTTCCAGCTCAATGTGATCCCGTTTGCCATTCAGTCGCTTGGTTTAAGTGAGGTGGGCGGCGGTTATCTCTTTTTAACCACAGCGATTGGAATTGCAGGTGGGGCTTATTTAGCAGGGAAGCTATGTAAATCCCGCATCGAGATCGGTATCCCGTGTATCTCGATTCTCTTTATGATCATAGCGATCTTTGTGCTCTCCTTTAGCCACACGCACCTCCCAGTCGTCATCACTTGTCTTGTGATCATAGGCTTTACTGGCGGGATGTTTATTGTGCCCTTTGACTCGTACATTCAAACTTACAGTCCCGACTTGCAGCGGGGGCAAATTGTTGCAGCTGCCAATTTCATGAGCTTTGTGGGTGTTCTATTAGCGCCGATCAGCTTACGCGTCTTCAATGGAACCTTTGGCTTTACAGCAGCATCAAGCTTTATGATCGTCGGCTTTATTGTCATTGTGACAGCGGTGTTTATCATCCGCCGTTTGCGCGGCTTTTTCTTCAGCTACGTTGCAAAAATCATCTTAAAGCCGATGCATAAAATCACGGCCGAGAACTTCCCTTTAGAGCCCAAAAAACCGCTGATCCTCGTTTCAAAGCCGCTAAATAAAATCCAGTTCCTCGCCTTAATCGCCTTGGATCGTCATATCTTTTTGTATTTCACACGCGCTAAGAAACGGTGGTACGACCCTTTCCTCTTTTATCTCACAACATTGCATCCCATCTACGCGCAAGACACGTCCAACCTGATCCGTGCGTATGCGCGCTCATACAAGCCAAATCAAATAGCCTGTCTTGTCACAGATGACACAAATCTAGAAGGCCTAGGAGATAAATATCAGGTGGTTTCACTCAAGTGGGATGTGGAGAAAAAAGATAGACGCCGACTTATTCGAAAGCGGTTAATTTCGCTTTCTGTGACCTAAGCCCTCTGCCAAAGAATACCTCTTCTTGGTACCTTGTCCCCTGGAGTTTCTCGCTCAAGTTTTGTATCTGCAAAGCCGTGCCGTTTCATAAAGTAGGGAAGAATTCCTAAAACAGGTTCGCTAAATACTCCGTCTAATTCTAACTCTTTTGAGCGCTCTTTTAACCGCTCAATAAGAACCTCCCCCACTTTGCCTTTGCGATCGGGATTTTCGATGCGTGATGGATCAGCCGTCATATATTGGAGGAACAATAGACGCTGTGGTCTTCTAAACGTGTAGTGTGAGAGTTCAATGACCTTAGAGAGTGCAAAACCCAACACGTGCAAATCAATGTCGTAGACGACGTCTACATAGACTCCCTTCAAACGCATATCTCTAAACCGGTAGAAGGAGTGCTCACAAACACCTTTAACAGCATGGTAGCATCTTTGGACCTTTGAACGTCCAAGCCCTTCTAATTTTGCTTTTGCGAAGTGTTCCCACTGTGAGCAGATTTCGCGCATTTCTGCACATGTTTCAAATGTATTTGGTAAGGTTTCTGCCATTAACATGGCCGAGAAGCCTATCACAGCACGATAATTTTAGTGAACGAGATTCCAGTCTTGGAAGAACAATGTTTTGTCCGAGATGTCGCGCTTCACGTGCGTTTTGCACGGCGCAAACTCGTATTTGGTCAGTTTGTTCTTGTTGAGGATAAGCGAGAGGGCAATTTGGTCGGGGAGTGGGGAGTAAAACCCGTCACGGCTTTTTGCAGCCTTGTACCACTCGTCAAGGACCATATTAGGCTTTTGTTTTGATAGGTCGAGACCAAATAGGCCTGAGTTCATCATGCGGTAGTGTGACGCCTCCTCGCATGAGATTCCAAAATAGCCAAGGGTGGCTTTGTGCACCATCGTTAGGATTTCTGAGTCGTTACCTTGGAGGAAGAAGCCTGTTTTTTGAATGCTATCGAAGACAGGATCAAGGGACTTAACCGGTTTGATGGCACTGTCAAGCCAGAGCACTTGTTCGTAGCCCATGCGCTTGGCAGCGCGGAAAAATGCGACTTTAAAGGCGTATGGAACATCGATGAGTTCGAGGTCGCCCTCTTCGATGTTGGGCCAGCCGCCGATCATGTAGAGGAGGTGACCGTCAAAACCGACGTTTTTAAGCTGACGCTTCATGCGGTGGACGCCTTCGGCGTAATTGCGGTTTAATGAAGCGTAGGTGATAACGCACTTTTTCTTGTTGTAGGGGTTGTCGTTGTAGCAGACGGTTTGAATTTCAGGCATTTTGAGCATGCGGCGGGAGAAGAAGCGAAATTCGCGTACGCGCATCGCGTAGTTGAGATTGGTCGCATAGTTCTCTTCAACAGGGTCTGATAATCTTTGCAGGAGAGGTCGCTCTCCATTAAGCAGTTCTTTTTGCAGCTTGCGGATCTCTTTGCGCTTTGGATGGGTCCAATCCTTGACCCCAGCGAATAACGTGAGAGAAACCAGACTAAAAAGCGTAAATAACTTCAAATTCATACTGCCTATACTTCACGTAAGGACCAACTTCTCTATTTTGCGGCACAGATTGGTTCCAGCTTGAGTACAAGGTGATGTTATTTGTAATCAAGTAGAGGAATTCAATCGCGATGCCTTTAAAATTCGAGTTGCCTCGCGCATTTTTGCGGTTTGTAATGGGTAACCCCGTCCCATTAATATTCGTCGTGTAAAGGCCTCGGCCTTCCGCGTTATTGTACCCAATCCCCGATGAGTCAAGCGCTGGCACAGCTTGCGGTGCCACGTATTGGTAGTTACAGTCAAAGGACCAGTCGCCTTTCTTACGGGCTTCACCGGCGGAGAATCCGGCATACCAAGCGGTATTCGCTTTCTGGTTGTTCGTGATAGCGAGTCTCTCTGCCGCACTGTTAAGTAGCCATCCTGAATAGATTGTGATATTTTTCTCAAGCCACTTTGGGGTCCACTTGTATCCGAAGATAACCTGAGAGTTCATAAATTGCCAACGGAGGTTTTCAAGCTTCGTGGGGTAATTATGTGTATCCCAGTCGATAAGGGAGTATTTAGTATAAAGCCCCGTCCCGCCAATATTGAGGACGCCGATTTCGAAAACATAGCCGAAGTGATTGACGCGGTGATCAATGACGAATGGGCCGCCGTGGAGATACGCATCCCCGATGACATCCATGGCTTGGTTATAATTGACCCAAATCCCATCATAGAAGGAGCCAAATTCGATTTTTGAATCGAACATGTTCCCCATGCGATTGCGTCCAATATTGGTATCAATCGTCCAGGTATCTTGATCAACCGCACGGCCACCTAAATAGGCGCGCTCTAAGGCAATCCGATTAAAGGTTCCAGAAGACGTCCCTTCGCGGTTGTCATACTCAATCTTAACAGCTGCCCATGTGCGATCGGTGCGATAGTCAAGCATGAAGTTGACTTCGATATCAAAACGGTTAGCTGGTTGGTTGGGATGAGCGCCGCCTTTGCCAAGCTGACGAACACCATCGACTGTTTCCATTCGATTTTGGTACTCTGAGCGCACTTCACCAGCAATAGAGAGGTTTCCCCCTCGCTCATTGACGGTAACTTGTCGTTTTGTGTTGATCCAGTCGCGCAGCGCCTGTAAATCCGAGGTTTCTGTGTTGTCAATTTTGTCGCCAATATCAATGGTGCCTTGAGCGACAAGGCTCGTTGTCAATAAGAGTAGTGTGGCTAGTTTCTTCAAAATGCGAGTCTCCCGGAAAGTATCAGTGCCCATTCATCAATCAAACGCACTTCGGCATTCACCGAGCCATAACTTCCATTTGTGACAGAGGAACCAACGCCCAAGCCAAATTTGCGCCGATTTTTGGCCTCAAAATTGGTGATATTGGGGAAAAGGCCCACTGGTAGTCGCTTGAAGTAGGCGGTCACATTTGAGTAGGTCATCGCAAGATAGGGGACAAAGTAGCTGATTTGGTAAGAACCACCAACGCTCATTTGCCACTCGTCATAGCGAACCTTGCCGCCGTCATCAAAATGGGTTTTAAACCGCTGGAATTTTCCATCAACGCCGATTGCAAAATCGACCCATTGATAAACTAAGGCTGTACCCCCTAACATCCAAGCAAAGCCTGCGTCTCCATTGAGTTCTACGCGATTGACTTTCGCATGTGCATCGGCTGTTCCTAATAACGAGTAGAGATCAAACCGCTGCATAAAATTAAGGCCTAAGATGGCATTATTTTGGTACGTTCTAAACGTATCAAACTCGCCATTTGCTACGCCGTTTACTGCCTTAAGTCGTCTGTCGAAAACCCAATCTCTTTGGTAGCCTGCAAATGCGCTGATGTCTTGGTCTAAGAAGAGTGTCTTGTCGATCATTCCTGGATTTGATGGATTACCAGTACTGAGTGCGGATAGTTGAATAGATGCGAAAAAAATTATTAAAAAAGCGCGCAGCATGGTGACTAGTATAATTAAAAACGGACATTTCCCGAAAGGGAAATCCCATTCTCTCCAATCATTCTGCCCTCGAAGCTCACCTCTGCGTACTTGTCGTTTGTTAATGTAAACCCAACGTAGATGCTAAAAGGGTCTTCTTGATTGAGTTTGACACCTGATGTGCGTACATGAGGCGCGTGATAACAAAGCCCTAAGTAGGGGACAACCCAATCCAAGTGATAACCAAATCCAACACCGACTTGCCAATCATTAAAGTGGAGATATTTATCCTTGGGGCGATAAACAACCCCGTTTTCCACCCTTTTTGTCACATCAAGCTTCGAACTTTGAAACTGACCATTCACTCCCATAACCAACTGATTCCAATAGATAAGCAGGACACGTCCCCCCGCACCCCACGTCGCATTAAAGTCAGTGTGGAACGTACTACCTCTTGGATACGAAAGCTTTCCCTTCAAAGCACCAAGTGAACCGAATATCTCGACGCGATCCATGATGTTCGCCGTCAATACACCTTGATGCATCTGGTACTGGAAATGATCATCGGTCTTAAAGACAAAATCGCCCTGATATCCAAGCTTTGCTCCTCCCATACAGTTGGCAGGCAAAAAGATTCCTTTCTCTGGAATTTCAGGCAAAGCGGGGTTTCCATTGAATAAAGCGCTCAGCGAAAAGGGGGTTAAACCGATTAAAATAAGGAGCTTATTAAAATGTAAAGCGGCTTTACATTTACATGCCATATTGGCGAGGGTCGGTGAAGACGCCCCATTCTTGTTTCGATGTACCATTGATCAAATGCTCCCAGCTTACCATGGGGATCCCTTCGAATCCCTCTTGATCTGAACGCCAGAGTTCAAGTTCAAGCGTTCCGGGATTAACTATAAACGAAAAGTAGAAAAAGGCCCAGTTCGTATCTGCAAAAGCAATTCCTCTTGGTGCTCTTATTTCCGTTTCATTCGTTAAGTCACGGTACATCTTGTAGGGGACCACATCGCACGTTGGTAGAGAATAGCCCTTTAAACTCGCTCTTGGGATCAAGGGAAAAGCGCTGCGCAAAAAGGTATCCACTGTGTCAGGGCGCGATTTTTTACATAAAAGCTCGCGAAATTCAGGCACTGTCAGTGACTGATTCGATGGTGAGACATTAATTCCGGTAAATCGAATCAAATCTTTTTGATCAGACGGCGTTAAACTGATCTTTCCATAAAATATTTGAGCCGGTTCGATCACCCGATCGCGCACCCACGTGTAAGTGAATCCCGAATCAACCCACCCCTCTCGAAAAGAGGGTAACCCTGGCTTTAAAATGAACGCATGTGTCGGTGAATGCATGAGCAATCCACCATCCTGGCTTTCTAAAAACCGATTCGTTGTAAACCCAGGCGCCCCCTTCATCGTATCGACGAGGAACGTAAGCAGATCGACCGGAGAATCAACCCACCTTTTCTCCTCACGAATTTCATTTGGCGTCCCAAAATAACACTTTACGAGTGAATGCATCGTCCCACCTGATGCATAACTCCAGGGATTGCGCTTTTTCTGCTGCTTTTTCGAGATCCGATCAGAGGCCGATTGTAAAAACGTTTCGGTCTCCACATGACGCATGACCATGGTTGTGACCTCTTCAATCTCGCTCTTTCCCTTCTTCCACTCACACTTTTCTGTGATCGAATACTCTGTCATCTGGAAGAAATTGACAAGGGAGCGGGCAAAATCGTTTTTATTCCGAATGATTTCCCAAAGCCCTGGATCGGCTCGTCCATGCTTGTACAGCAACCGAAAGCCCGCGGGGGCATCATCGTAGAGGTCGGGAATTTCATCCACCATCTCAGGGTCAAATACCTCTTGGAAGTGCTTTGATAACTCCTCAGCATACGACTCCATCAAAAACTTGAAAAAGTGGGCATATTTTTCAGACAAGTTTGCTTGATCTTCAAGCATATCGCGCAGTCCATCGTAGTGAACCGCCTCCATCTGATACTGCGCTTTCAAACGCCTCGAGTCTTCATAGCTTGAAGCGCGAGCGAGCTGCGCTTGCGTGGCCTTCATTCGATTGTAGGCCATCTCAACTTCATCTTTTTTCGCATCGAACTCGGCATTGGTCTTTTTGAGCATCATATCGAGATGGTCATAGATCAGCTGGCCAATTCCACCTTCTTCATTGTGGTCAAATCCCATGCTTGCGTAGAGATTCCAGCGGAAAAACTCCACTTTGTAGTCAGCAAAGGAGGCAATCGTGTACTCCCACGCCTTTAAAAGAGCGTGATCGGTCAGCGCTTTATACTCATCGCGAATCTCTCCTTCCTCACGGAGAAATTCTTGCACCTCTTTTTTCGGATCAGGCGCAAAAGGAGAACTCTTGACCAAGTAATCTAAATCTTTTTCCTCCAGACCATACTTGCGAAACAGCGTTTCGCGAATCCATTCTTCGACGGTAAGATAGCGATTGGCATGCTGAACACTTGGCAGTAAACCAAGACTTTCAACATACGTGCCTTTCACTCTTTTTTTGAGCGATCCAAGCCCCGAGCTCTGAGAAATCGGCGCCTTAAAATCTTTTCCATCGATCACACGGCTAATAAGCCCGCGGTAAATGAGCTGAAAGAGATCATCGAGCATCCGTTTTTGCTGCATCGATTGGACCAAAATGGCGGGCGCTGTGGCAAAACACGACCCAACATTTTGCCTAAGCGGTACAAAAAGCGCTGAAAGCACAGCGCGCCTTACATGCACCGTTGTCACGGTCACATAATCGGGCACTCCAATCGACTGCTTAATATATTTTTCAGCAAGCGCGCACCCAACAGGCGCTGAAAAGCGCGTCAAGAATTTCACACTCTCATCGAGAGTGCCATCATCTGGAACAAGCTCTTTCGCTCGATTTCTGGCTCTTTCCAAAGCTCTAAAGAGATAGGCATCTTGTGCATCCAATGCTTTCACTTTTTTCCTCCATAGACTATGCTAATAAAAAAAGGAATTAGGATGAATATCAAGTTTCAAGAATCAGACGTTGAAATCGAAGAGGGAGCCTCGGGAAAGGACCTTGCCGACAAGCTAAACATGCGCGATCCGCACCAAGCACTTGCCGTTTCTATCAATGGGAAAACGGTGGATCTCAACGAAAAACTCTCAAGCGGCGATCACGTCGATCTCGTGAATTTTGACGAAAAAGAAGGGAAAGAAATTTTCTGGCACACCTCCGCACATATTCTTGCCCAAGCCGTTTTACGCCTTTATCCTGACGCAAAGCCAACCATCGGGCCACCGATTGAAAACGGTTTTTACTACGATTTTGCGAACTTAGAAATCTCCATCGATGATTTTCCAAAGATTGAAAAAGAAATGCAAAAGATCATCAAAGAAAATCACCGTCCCGAACGTTCAACCTTCCCTACAAAACAAGACGCTGTGACAACCTTTAGCGACAACCCCTATAAAAAAGAATTGATCGAGGGATTTGACGACGATGGGGTTTTCTCCGCCTACAAGCAAGGGGAGTTTTTCGACCTTTGCCGCGGCCCTCACCTCCCATCGCTTGGAAAAGTCAAAGCGATCAAACTCCTAAAAACATCGGGCGCCTACTGGCGTGGCGACTCCGATCGCGAAATGTTAACCCGCATCTACGGCATCTCTTTCCCCGACAAACAGCAGATGAAAGACTACCTGCATATGCTGGAAGAGGCAAAAAAACGAGACCACCGCCTAGTTGGAACAGCTCTTGACCTCTACTCCTTCCGCGAAGAAGCCCCTGGCATGCCCTTCCTTCACCCCAAAGGGATGATCATCTGGAACACTCTTTTCGATTTCTGGCGCGATCTCCATACGAAAGCAGGCTATGTTGAGATTAAAACGCCCCAAATCATGTCGCAAGAGCTTTGGGAAAAATCGGGCCACTGGGAACACTACCGAGAAAACATGTTCTCCTTTGAGATCGAAGACCGTCACTTTGCGATCAAGCCGATGAGTTGTCCTGGCGGCATGCTCTATTACAAAAGCCACATCCACAGTTACCGCGAGTTTCCGCTGCGCGTTGGAGAAATCGGTCACGTCTACCGCTACGAGCCCTCTGGAGCCCTAAACGGCCTCTTTCGCGTTCGTTCTTTCCACCAAGACGATGCTCACATCTTCATGACCGAAGAACAAATCTGCGATGAAATTGTCGAAATTCTTCGCTTAACCGAAGAGCTCTACGCCCCCTTTGGTCTCTCCTACCACCTAGAACTATCCACCCGCCCAGAAGAATCCATCGGCACCGACAAAGATTGGGAAATGACAACAAAAGGGCTTCAAGATGCACTTGACAAATGGGACAAGCCCTATGTGATCAACGAAGGCGATGGAGCTTTCTACGGCCCAAAAATTGATGTGCATATCAAAGACGCCCTCGGTCGTTCGTGGCAATGCGGCACCGTCCAGCTTGACATGAGCCTCCCAGAGCGTTTTGACCTTACTTACCGTGCCGCTGATGGCACAAGTAAGCGTCCCATCATGATCCACCGAGCCCTTTTCGGCTCTTTCGAACGGTTCCTAGGCATCTTAGTCGAACACTACGCCGGTAAATTCCCTCTTTGGATCTCTCCGCTTCAAGTGCGCGTTGTGCCAGTTGCCGATCGCCACGCAGAATACGGTCACAAGGTGGTTAAACAGCTTCAAGATCTTGGCTTTACATGCGATATTGACGACACTGGTGAGTCGGTTAGCAAAAAAATTCGCAAAGCACAGCTCCTTAAAATCAATTACATGTTGACAGTTGGGGACCAAGAAGTAGAAAATCAAACTATCTCGGTTCGCTCGCGTGACAATGTTGTGAGAGGTGAAAGCGAGCTTAAGGCTTTTATTGAGGAGTTAACACATGAAAAAAATAGCCGTCAGTAGCTTCAAAGGTGGCACTGCAAAAACGTCGATCTGCTTAAACATTGCATCTGCACTCGCTCTATTTTGTAAAAAGCGCGTGCTACTCATCGACTTTGATGCACAAGCAAACCTTACTGCAGGACTTGGTTTCGACCCTGATAGTCACGATTCCTTAGCAAGTGTGCTCCAAAAATCCAAGTCGATCCACGAAGTGATCCTCCAAACGGAAGTCGAAAACCTCGACCTCATCCCCGCCGACACCTGGCTCGAGCGTGTTGAAGTGACAGGCGTTCTAGCCTCTGACCGCTACTCACACGAGCGCCTCAAAGGGCTTGTAGACCAGCTCGACTACGACTACGTCATCATCGATACACCGCCTTCACTTTGCTGGCTAACAGAATCAGCACTCATCGCCTCCAACTACTCACTTGTCTGCGCAACACCAGAATTTTACTCGATCAAAGGCTTGCAGCGCCTTTCTTACTTTATCGATAACATCGCTATGCGTCACCCTGTCGACGTCGTTGGTGTTGCTCTCTCCTTCTGGAACCAGAGGGGAAAAAATAACGACGCTTTCCTCGAAGTGGTTGAAACAACCTTCCCAGGAAAAGCCCTTAAAACAAAAATCAGGCGAGATATCAAAGTCTCTGAAGCATCCATTCACGGACGATCCATCTTCCTCTCCGCTCCAAAATCGCGCGCTGCAGAAGATTACTGGCATCTCACTCAAGAAATACTAGAAAAGGTTAATGATGAAATTCTCGTCCCTGCTTAATAAACGCCTCAAAAACGAAAAGAACGTCAACAAGATGTCAGCACTTGCTGAGCGATCAAACTCAGGGCAGCTCTCAAGCTTTTCCGGCGTGTTCCAAGTTGGCAACATCTCTGAAAAAGAAAAAGCCTCACTTGAAACCATTTTAAGCAAATACAGCGTAGAGCAAGTCGATATCCAAGAAGACCTCCGCTCTCTCACGCAAATTACAGCCGAAGTCAAAGCAATCTCAAACCAAGCAGCTATGCTCCACGGTGAGAGAATCCAAAAAGCCAAAGAACTTTTCGCAGAATACAGCGACGGCGCCTTTTCTGCCTGGCTCATGGAAACCTACGGCAACCGCCAAACACCTTACAACTTCCTTTTATTCTACGAGTTTTACAACGAACTGCCAGAAAGCCTGCAAGAGAAAGTCGATGAAATGCCAAAACAAGTCATCTATACCCTTTCCTCTCGTAAAGCTTCCCTAGAAGCCAAAGAAAAATTCGTCAAAAGTTATAAGGGCGAAACAAAAGCTGAGCTTTTAAAAACTCTCCGCAAGTCCTTCCCCCTAGCAACGCACGACAAACGTTCAGGCAACCAAGCAGGCTACACCCTTTCCACCTTAAAACGCCTTGTCAACACCCTTCATCAAGAAGAGTATAAGCCTAGTACAACGGAAAAGAAGAAGATAGGCCTCCTTCTAGAGCAACTTAAAAGGATTAATGAGTCCGCTTGAGGAGCGCTACCAAAGCGCCCCAATGGTCAACCTCTTTAAAGACGCCTTTGCTCAATCAACACAACAAACGCTTTTACTTGAACTCGAGCGCGTACAAAAAGCCTTTGGTGTAACGCCAACAAAAGATACCTCCTACTACGTCAGTGAGAACACACGCCTTATCCGCATGAAAGTAGGCCTTTCCATCATCGAAAAAAAACTCTACGGCGTCTTGGCAAAACTCGATCACCTTGCCGTTAAATACGCCGATACACCCTGCGCAAACTCGTTAGACCATGACGAACAAACAACCATCGGCAAACATTTTGCCCTCATCCTCCAAGACTTCCTCTGGGATTACCAAGCGCTTAAAAACTACGAAATCCCTTTCCTCGGAGTTAAGGGATCAAGAGGTTCACAAACAGCGCTCTTAAAACAATTTGAAGGAGACGAGAAGAAAGTCACTGAGCTAGACGCACTCCTAACAGAAGCAATGGGCTTTACCCAAACGATGACACTTGCCACCCACACCTACTCGCGCAAAATTGATCTACTCATCCACTCAAAGCTCTCTCACATCGCCTCAAGCGCCCATACAATGGCCCAAACACTTAAAGACCTGTCCTACCTTGGCGAAACCTCTAAAATGCGCTTAAAGCATCTCTATGAACTTTCTAAGGAGAAAACTGAAAGCTTTCTGACTGTTGATGCCATCTTAGAACTCACGCTTCTTAGCCTAGACGCATTAAGCATCCGAACAACTGATGTAAAGCCAGTTAATACAGGGCGCGCGAAATCCCAAGTTATGGAACTGCACGACCACCTCAAGCTCTTCAATATCCTTAAACACTAAGTGGTTCGTAAAGCTCGATCTGCTCTAAAAAATCTTTGATAACTTCTCGATAACCGAGATAGGTAAAACGCCCAGGAACAGTGCGTTTAATCCAGACTGTTTCCCCCTCCGTAGTCAACTCTGTCCCATTCGCTTCTAAAACTAAATTGATACTCCCACGGCGAAGAGGAGACTTCAGTACATAACCTGTAGGTAAAAGATCTACCCACACCTGCCTATCGTGCACAGACACGTGAGCACTTTTTTGAAACATCAATTGGGAAACGAGGGTTAAATAGCTCTCATACATGAAAGCATTATAACACATCACCCCAATTCTTTTTCCTAACTATTTTGTATTCAGGCATACTTTTTGTAATTATTTTCTCTTCTAAGCCTGATTCAGAGCAAAGTGTAAATGTAATTTTTTTCTTACCAATTTTTGGATGCCTCACAACGCGAGAACCTGCATATTCAATTTTTGTCTTTGATACAAAGATGTAAGCATATTTTTCATCTTCATAGCTAAGCTTGCCGTCTTTAAGCCGACGATGGATAGACGAGCGATCAACACGCTCAGAGAAGTGACACCAAGGCATAGGACAGCTTCCAGCGCGCGTACAAGGCCCAACGATGTAGGCCCCCCATTCAAGGAGTCGCTCACGCATCTTACAAATGCGCGCTGACCCTTCCGGCGTACCAGGCTCAACGACAAGTAAATAATTGTTTGTAGCGGCCCACATTTTTTCAAGAACAGGACCCCATTTCACCTCGTTTAAAGAGTAGGAGGCTAAAATCAGATCACATTCTGGATACGCATCCATTTTGGTAAAATCGAGCACCTTCCACGAGACATCTTCGGTATTTTGGCCGACTAAGTGACGATCCCTCTCGATTAAAATCGCTTTTTCAAAACATTTGCTAGAAAGCGAAGCGCCTTGACCTGCGCCAAGATCCACCATCGTCTCTACCGATACATCCTCTAAAAGCCGCTTGATCACAGCAGAAGTTGCAGGCAGGCGAAATTCCTTGTAGGCCTTGCGATGCGCCTCCGTTTCAATGAACTTCCCCTCGCGATATCTGTCGGTGAGCTCTTCACGGGCTCGCTTTAATTTTTTAAAATCCATAGGCTTGAGAACACTGTCGCCACAGCTGCCATGATAAAAGGCACCGTTAAGTGGAACTGAAGGAAAAACCCACCAGTTACCGCAGCTAAAATCATCGCCAAGGATAACACAGACTGGCTTAGACCCATAACTTTTCCCTGAATATTTCCCTCCGCCGCATTAGAAAGCGAACTCGTACAAAGGGGCCAGATCACCCCAGAGATAATCGTCGCAATCCCCGTAATCACCACAAAATGGGTAATATGCTTCGGAAAGCCAATAAAATAGGTCGCCCCAGCAAAGAGAAGAAAGGCGATACAGAGCACCCACTTAGGGTTTGCCATATCGTGAAAGAGATTATTTAACACCCCTGACCCAAAGACCCAACAAAGCCCCATAAGCGCACAAAGATCCCCAATATTCGCCGGACTTAAGTTGAACATCTCCACCGAATAGGCCGGAATGAACTGAAAAAAGATGTTCCACGCAAACAAATAGAAGAAATAGACCACATAAAGATTGCGCACCTTCACAAGCTTCCACGCAAACCGAAGATTATGCAACCCCTTGAGCAAGTCAAACTTTGCCGTTGAAGGCACTTTTAACGTCTCATCAAACCAGAAGAAAAGGAAAAGCAAATTGATAAAGGACAAAAACGCCCCAAGCCACATCGGGGACGCAATCGAAAAATAGGAGAAAATACTCGGATCAGCAAGCTTTCCCCCAACAAACGGTCCTAAAACGAATGTCAAGCCAGCAATCGCCGAGCCCAAACTAAAGTATTTCACCCTCTTCTTCGACGATTCACTCAAATCCGAAAGCGCCGACAAACAAATCGATAAATTCCCCGATCCAGCCCCCATAAGCAGCCTTGCAAAGAACAAAAGACCAAGCATATGCCGTGAAATCGCAATCGCACTTAAAACATAACTGATCACCGTGACACACGTTGTCAATAAAAGCGCATTGCGCCTTCCTTTGTGATCAGCATAATCGCCCAAGATCGGCGCAAAAAACAGCTGCATCAGCGGAAACGCCGCTAAAAAAATCCCAAGCATCGTCGTGTGACTGATCACATTATGACCAACCATACCATAGTGCGGATCTAAAAAGAGGGGAGCAAAAATAGGAAAAACAATCGTCGCACCGAGATTATCCACCGCGAAAGTGAAGAAAATCGAGAAGAGCGAAGCACCTTTCTTCATATCTTCCAATCAATAGGTGATTTTCCCCATTTTATCAAGTGCCGGTTCGCCTTGGAAAAATGCTTACACCCCAAAAAATTCACCGCAGAAAAAGGCGATGGGTGGGCAGAGGTTAAGATCGCATGCGGATGCTTGATCGTCTCCAAAACATTTTGACACTTCTCTTTTGCCGAGCGGCCCCAGAGTATAAACACCTTAGGCGACTTATCCAAACAAAGTGCGCGGATAACCGCATCAGTAAACTGCTCCCATCCCCGGCCATTATGCGACCTTGGCTCCCTAGCTCTTACCGTCAACGTCGCATTGAGCATTAACACCCCTTGGTCCGCCCATTTCTCTAAACATCCATGCGTTGGCGGCTCAATTCCCAAATCGCTCTTCAGTTCCTTGTAAATGTTCTTAAGCGACGGCGGCACCGGAATCCCTTCCTTCACCGAAAAACTCAAACCATGCGCCTGTCCAGGCCCGTGATACGGATCCTGGCCTACAATAACGACCTTCACCTGATCAAACGGCGTATGCCGTAGCGCACTAAAGACGTCATCTTCTGGGGGATAAACGATCATTCCCCGTTTTTTCTCCTCAGCCAAAAAATCTTTTAACCGAGCGATGTAGGGAGCTTCGAGTTCAGTTTTGAGCTTTTCATGCCAGCTCTTCTCTAGGGACATTCTTGACATAAACACCTTTTTGACGGTACGATATAGCCCATCAATTATAGGGTTTTTTGCCCTTTGGTCAATCCTTTATCTGGGTGTGGCGCAGCTTGGCTAGCGCACTAGCATGGGGTGCTAGGGGTCGGAGGTTCGAATCCTCTCACCCAGATCTTTTCAAGGCAGTTTTTTATGGCTTTACAAATACGACAAGCAACACCATCAGACACCTCTCTTATCTTAACTCTTATCAAAGAGCTTGCTGAGTACGAAAATCTCCTCCATGAGGTTGTCACCGATGAGAAAACCCTCCACCAAAGCCTATTTGAAGATCCAAAAGGGCCTGAAGTCCTCATTGCCGAAACAGACCAAGTCGTCGGTTTCGTTCTCTATTTCCACAATTTCTCAACCTTTGTTGGGAAAAAAGGGCTCTACATCGAAGACCTCTACGTCAGAGAAGCCTATCGAGGGAAAGGGTATGGAAAAGCACTCTTAAAGGAAATTTGCCGCTTGGCTAAAGAGCGCGACTGTGGCCGAGTCGAATGGTGGGTCCTTGATGAAAATCTCCCAGCAATTGATTTTTACCGAAAAATCGGGGCTAAATCCATGGATGAATGGACAGTATTTCGCCTCACCGAATCCACCTTTCTATAAAAAGAAAAATGTTTTAATCTTGAGGTGCTTACGCACTAAATGCGCCTGAGCAAGGGATGAGAGCACAATCGACACCGCCAGCACAGCAGCCGCTCCAAAGAGTCCAAAGAGCGGAATGCAAATCAAGTCTCCCACAATGAGAAAGATCAACTGTCCCAATGAGATGAAGAGATTCTCTTTCTGATGGTGCGAATATAAAAGTAGCGCCCCCGACGTATTGAAACAAAGACCGATTAAAAACCCACACGCGAGCACGATAAGCGAGGGATACCCATTCACAAATCCCTTCCCGAAATGGGTCAGCAAATCCTTCCCAAAAAAGACAATCACGAGCAAGAAGATGATCCCAGGCAGGATTTTGAAAAAGTTCGTCGAGTTAAGCGTTGATTGCAAATGACTCATATCACCCGATTCAATCGATGGATAAATGATTGGATTTACAAGGATATCGACCACCCAACCAATCACCATAATCGAAGATGCAATGGTTACAACCGAGGCAAAATGCCCCACTTCACCCCCCTTGGTATGAATCAACTCTAAGAGGATAAAAGCCATTGAAATCATTCCCGCAAAAACAACCGTCGACGTCACCATCTTAAACGACATCGAGAACCAATGTTTTCGGTCCAAAACAGCATGAACCTCCCAGACTTCTTTAGGCAAATACCGCTTACACAGGATAACCTCAACCCCTGCGATGATGATCATCGCTAAGGCCATGATAAAGACCACCAAAAACCTGAGCCTTTCTACCCCAATCCAACGTGACCCCACAATCCACCAAAATAAAAAGAGCATTCCCGCCATTAAAAGCGTTAACGCATGCCCCTTCATCCCATCAAACGACGCACTAAGGGTAAATTTCTTGAGCGACTGCAAGATATTCGCCAAAACAATCGTCACGGCATAGAGGGGAATCAGCCAAATCGAATAAATCCAAATATGCCAGCGCGCAAAAGCCGTTCCTTCCTCCTGCACAATCATACTGATGAACACCAAAATCGAACTTAAAAGCAAAATCAATGCTGTAAAGCCAACAAAAACCTCGAAAGCCCAGCGCAAGAACCCTTGTACCTTCGGATAATCCTTATCCTCTAAATACTTGGGCAAGAAACGCACCACAGAGAGCTCTGTTCCAAATAAAACAAACGGCGCAAAAATCACTAAAAGCTGTAATACAACCGCAATATCCCCATAATCAGTAGGATAGAGCATATTCGCCAATACGAGATTGAGGGCATAATTGCCCACATAAGCCAAAATCACGATCACAAGGATCGCCAAATGCTCCCGAATATTGCCTAAAAAAGCCCTAAGATCGGCCTTAAAGTCGCCACCACCCATACCCCTTTGTTAAAGGATTTTATTGATACCTGTCAATAGGCGTCCTAAGTTACTGGAATATAACAATTAAATATATGAATTTCATTTTATTAACTATTTATATATAATTAATCCTTAAATAAATAGAGGGGAATGTGGCTGTTACAAGATTAACTGTTATTGAAAGTGATATTCTCGCTATCGCAGGTGCCAACTCAGTCGGTTTAAGACACATCTCCTCAAAAGAGGCTCTTGAAAAAGAGGCAACTGAGGGAGTTAAGAGTGGGTGCGCACTTAATCTCTCCTTCCATCCTGGAAAAAATTCATATCGTGTCAAAGAGGGGGAACTCGATCCGGCAAAGTTCAAATACCTCGATAAAAAGGTCGCTGAAAAGGACTCTACAGCAGCTATTTTAATAGATGCTTACGCACAAGCAGTTTTTAATTTTATATGTACCGACTCGGTAGGTTGTGATGCGTGTGCCCTCACAGGAAGGGGTACAATCTCCATAAAAACGGTTGTTGAAGATGCAGGAAGCCACTTTATGCTCGTATTCCCTAGGGCAAAAAACCCACGAGATGTAAATCGCTGCGGTGGGCTGGGTCGCTTTCCAAAAGCTTACCACCCCCCAGAAAGAGTTCTTCCTATCCGAACTCCAACCCGCTCAGATTTTGAAGGATTAGATTATAAAGCCGAAAAAAGCGACATTAGGGGAGTTATTAGACTTGTAGCTGAAAAACACTTTGACAAGGTAGTCGAAACCATTCGCTCCCCAGAATTTGCCGCAAAATGCACCGCATTTCCGGCTGATCCCGAGGGAAAATAAACACAAACCTCTAACGATTAGGTTTTTAATAAAGTTGTTTATTTATAATAAACAAACTATTATAATTTCAACTAAACAAAGGGGGCTTTATGGCAGCAGCATTAAATACGGGGTTTATCCCAATTTCAACCAATTCATCACCAGAATTAAGCGATATCGAAAGCGCTAAGCTTTTTGTGAGTGAGGTCACAAATGTAGCAAAACAAGTTGCTGATCTCAATAGAACAGGTAAATACTTTGCTTCAATTTCAACCACATCAACTCCCGATGGAAGACGAAGTTCTGAAGGCGATCGACGTTCGATTACCCCTATGCGTGAACCAAATAAAAACTATGAAGAAGCCGCCTACTTCGGCCGGTACGCAGAGCGATCTCAACTAGGTAAAGCAATCGAGGACCTAGCAAACACTCACCTCACTGAAAGTGCGCGTAATCTCCCCATTGGTAAGAAAACCCTTGGTGTATGCGTTGATAAACTCGTAACAAAGCTTACTCAAGAAGAGGCTCTTAACCGCCCTTGTGGTCTAGAGGTTTATGGACGTTTTACGCGTCTTTCAGATCAACTTGATAAAATGGACGCGAAATACGGGACTGATGGCTGCAATTAATGGAAGAAAGCTATTTGGTGGGTCTGATGGATCAAACACATCCGAAGATGATGTAGAGGTTGTCATAGGTGGTGGGGGAGGAAATCACCTTCCCTCACACCTCTATCCTGCATCCACCGGCTCAACATCCCTTAAAGAGCTGAATATCACCTACTCACCGCTGATTGGGGAAAGTTTACATTCATACTTGTCAGATGCGGTTACCGAAGCAAATACCGCCAAACCCGACAGTTTATTCAAGCAAGAAAATAACACAAAGAAAACATACTTCTATAAGAAAAACAATGAAACTATCTTAATTAACCGACCACACAACTGCACTTTCTCCCGAGGTGCGGGGAGGAATTTCCGCTCGCTCCCATGGTTTAGAGCAGTTAAAACAGATACTGGTTGGTTTATTGAGCGTAAAGTCGGTCTTAAACCCCAAAAAAGGCTGCGCTCCTCTGAAAAACTCGAAAAGATCTTAAAAGAGCGTAAGGCGCTTCCAAAAGAATTCTATCACGAGCGACTTTTGCCTGAAGTTGAAAACATCGTTCCAAAAATTGGTAAACCTCCTGTAGAGATCTACGCCTATTCAGTAAGCGCTGGTATATTTCTCAAAGAAGGAATGTATCGAGGATTGGAAAACCCCAATCAAAGAGTGAGCGCTTTGTTGCAAATTCTCATTGAAGTTGCAGAAGGATTAGCAGAGCTTAACAAGTTGGGGTACTATCATCGAGATATTAAACCTCAAAATATTTTGATTTTCCAAAGAAAAGATTGGAGTTTTGGGGCTCGACTGATTGATCTCGATGACTGCGTGAAAATTGGCTCCGTTGGAGAGACGTTTGTCCGAACAGACGGCTACCTTCCCCCTGAAACAACCAGCAAAGAAACACAAACCAAATATGGCGATTACTACGCCCTTGGTAAGGTTCTTGGCTACTTTGGAAAGGTGCTAGGCGTTACGATTCAAGAGTATGACACACTGATCAAAGAGCTAATGCATAAAACACCCGAAAAGCGAATGCAACCATGTATACTGATCGAAAAACTTAATAAAATTAAAAAAAGTTTTTGTGTGGATTGTAAATAATTTTTCTTTTATAATTTTACTCAAAAAGAAGGTGGAATATGGCAGTTCTTAGCTCTAGCGATTTTACAGGAAGTGATATTCTAACAATTGGAAGCGGTCCAACAATCGGCCTTAGGCACGTCTCTTCAGAAGCGCACGCGGCAGCTGACGCAACTAGGGGAGTTTTCCAGGGATGTGCACTCAATCTATCGTTTATTCCAGGCGATGCCCATCACTTGGAAGCATTTAAAGGAGAATTTTCTTTCGTGGATGGATTCTTAGTCGATTCTAAAGAACCCTCCTCACCAAAAGCTCCTGATAAATTCAAAGGTCTCGATCAAAAAGTCAGAGAAGAGGCTCCAGAGACAGCAGGTCTTATTGATGAGTACACAAAAGCGATCTTTAAGTTTGTCCGCTTTTCCGTTGGAATGGACCTACAGCAACATACTTTAAAAGGAAGAATGTCTCTAAAAATGGCCGTAGAAACCGAGTGCCGTTTTATGCTTGTCTTTACAGACATATACAGAGCATCAGATGTTTCTTATGACTCTTACGGAGGCCTTGGTCGCCTACCTAAATCAAATGTTGCAGCTGAGCGAGTCCTGAGGATTACACATCTTGATCCCACTCTGTTTGAAGAAGATGATTTTGAGGTCGAATACACAGATATCGCTCATATGGAAGCAATCATAGATCGCGTTGCAAAAATGCACTTTAAAAAAATAGTTGAGACAATCCGCTCTCCTGAATTTTCTGAAAAATGCACAGAATTTAAGAGTGAATTTGCGGGAAAATAACCCCTGCATTCCCTAGACTTTTAAGGGTGAAAACGCTATCATTTCCTCAAAATTAGGGGGGAATATGGCAGCACCATCGCCGGTTCAAAAATATTATGACCGTTGTTCCACGGGGTCAACTTCATTTAAAGATCCAAACATCTCGTTTCCAAAGGACGCGGATGAGTTAACAAAAAAACACTTAACAGAAGTAGCGCTAGATGTGATCTCGCACTTAGATACGCCAGGTTATACTGAGCTTCAAGTGGGGACAAAGAAACGCCGCTTTGTTGTGATAAATGAAGAAGTCGCTTTTATTAATCGTCCTTCTGACATGGAATTGCCTGTCGCTGAGGGTAAAAACTTTAGGTCTATCCCATGGTTTAAGGCTGAGTGGAAGGGAAGTGGATGTGAAATTTCAAGGGTTGATTTGCTTAAGTTGCGCAAGGAGCGCAGGGGAAGCCCCTTAACAAAAGAGCGCGTCAATGACCGGATGAACAAAGAATTATACCACGATCGTCTCCTTCCCACACCAACACCTATTGAGCGTAAAGGGAAAACACCAGATCTAGTCTACGAGCACAGCGTAGATGGCTTTATTTATCTCGAAGGAAAACAGTATGAAGCGATCAAGGATCCTGTTCAAAGGGCGGTGGCATGTTTTCAGATTATCAAAGATATCGCTGAAGGATTATATGAGTTAAACCAAAGGGGCTTTTACCATCGTGATATTAAACCCGAAAACATTTTGCTGAGTGAAAATCATCGGGCACGACTCATTGACCTAGACGATCGGTGCCCTTTAGCATCTATCCCCCAAAAACTCATGGGAACAAAGCTTTACTGGGGACCTGAAACAAAAGAATACGGTCTGCAATTACCTGTCAGCGACTATTATGCTTTAGGAAAGGTTGCCACAGAATTTTATGTTCGAATGATACAAGATACGAGTCTCCGGGCAATTTGTGATAGCAAATTCAAGGCGATACTAAGAAAATTAATAAGCGTAGATTTAATAGTGCGACCCACTCCAGATAAGGTAATGATCGCCATGGACGAGCTTAAAGAACTTGTCAAAACAGGAAAGTAGGTGCATACATGTAATGCATGTTGCCATTTAAAAGCTGTCATGCGCCCTCCATCATTGAAACCTCTCATGGAAATGTGCTTTGCGCCTTTTTTGCTGGGGAGGAAGAGGGGGCTGAAGGTGTGGGAATTTTCTGCGATCGCTTTTCAAACGGCATATGGGATAAGCCAAGACCTGTCTACCACGAGCCAAAAGGACGCCCTTGCTGGAACCCTGTCCTCTTTCAGTATCCGGACGGCGAAATCCTCCTTTTTTTTAAGGTGGGACTCTCAACCCAGTCGTGGTCGGGATGCCTGATGCGCTCAAAAGATGAGGGAAAAACGTGGAGCGAACTTGAAACGCTGCCCGCTGGCATTATGGGGCCTGTAAAAAACCATCCGCTCCTGATCGATGATACACTCCTTTGCGGCACATCTGTAGAGAGCTACCAGCGGTGGGGGTGCTTTGTCGAGTGGACGCGTGATCGCGGTAAAAGCTTTGAGCGCAGCTTGCCGATCAACCTTCCCGACACGCATTTTGGCATGATCCAACCTTCACTAACCCAATTAGCAGATGGATCCATCTTGTTACTTGCTCGAACAAAAGCTGCGAAGTTTATCGCCAAAAGCCTTTCAAAAGATGGGGGATACACCTGGTCACCAGTTGAGCTCACTGACGTGCCTAACCCCAACTCAAGCATCGAAGCCATCCGCTTAACCGACGGACGTCTCCTTATGGCCTACAACCACTCATCCGAGGAGCGCTCACCGCTCAACGTGGCCCTCTCAAGCGATGAGGGAACCACCTGGACCCCTCACTCTGTTTTAGAAGTCGAGGAGGGTGAATTCTCCTACCCATCAGTGATTCAGCTTAAAAGCGGACAAGTGATGATCGCCTATTCCTGGCAACTCACCAAAATCAAAGAGGTTCTCCTCAATGTCTGATTCCGTTAAACTGCCCGCATGATGCAAATTGAAGTCGAATGCTCTTGGAAAAACAAAACACACAAAGCCAAGCAGGTGATCTGCCTAGACCTGCGCCCTAAAAAAATCTTTGCCATGCCAAGCGAGAAAGTCGCACTCCTTCAAAAACTGCGAACAGAGATCGATGCCACAACCATTGGCGATATCACCGCACTTAAAGAGCAGTACCCCAAAAGCATCTACGCAAGCTTTGTTGAGATTAACGCGCTTGACGATCTTGAAGCGAATCGTCGCTCCGATGTTTGCTTTCAAAAACTTTTAAAGGATCATTCAAACGAAACCTTAACGCGTTGTCTCTACGCCGGCCGTCTTCTCAAGAACACCGAATACGAAAAGTTTGCCGCCTATTTTGAGGACACCGAAGTCCTAAAAGGCGTCTTTCCCGAGCGCAAACTCTTCTACATCGAAGAAGTGATGACATTCCATCAGCTTTGGCACCACTATTTCGATATCATGGGTCATCCAACCCAAGCCGAAAAGCACCAAAAGTTTCTCCAAATGATTCTTAGTAAGACTTAACTTTAGTTGAAATTAATCAACATTAAGTGTATTATTAAACCTCAATAGAGAGAGGTTTAATGGCAACAAGTGAAATTAATCCAGCGACATCATGGGCGTGTTTTCAAGAAGCGAGAGCATCATCCGATTTCAAAGCCGCTTACTGGATTTGGATAGGACCTAACACACTTCCCCCTAAACGCGCAGCATGTATAGAACAGGTGATGAAGCAGCTAAAAGATGCTGGCTTTACAACGTTTTTCCTGCTCTCAGATCAACCTTCCCAGCAACCTTGGTGCTATGATCGAAACATTCACTGGATTGACTGTACGAGCGCGCTAGAAGGGGCACCAATCACCTCCAAGGTAAACCACTATAGAAGAACACTACCACCTCACTTTGCGGCCATTAGTGACTTAGCACGCTACTATTTATCAAATCTGCTTTATTTGGATTGTGACATTGAAAGCGTTCGATGTGACCAGTTCCCTTCTTTTCGAAAGGCTGTTCGTCTTGCTGGGGCAGAGGGAAAGATCATGATTTCCCCTAAGTTCAAAGCGACGAATGACGTAACCTATTTTGGGCGAGCTGCATCGGTTGAAGCACTTGAAACTGTTGAAAGGCGCTGGCTTAGAAAACAAGATGACGCACTTTCTAGCTACCCTACAATTAAACATGTGAAAGAGACCTATGAAATAACGGGCCCAAGTCTTACAAAAGAGCTATCAGAAGATCTACCAGGTCGAGGTTTTGCCGTTTTCTCCTACGAGTCTCACGAGGTATTTTATGATGGGAGCTGGACGGTTGCTCAAAGAGAACTCATCACCGACGAGGAATTAACGGATCGTTTAGTCATGCAGATGAGCTTAGATTTAAAGAGGAATCCAGAAATTTTTGATCTAAGTCGTTTTAACTTCTTCCTAGAGAAGGCAGAGAATTGCGCTGCTGTCACAGATGCAGTCATTGAGAGACTTCACGTGGATACCTTTAAACATGTCTTTGTCAAAGACGTTGAGACCTACAGGCGTTTGAAGGGATCAAATCCTGCAACAATGGAAGAGCTTGAGCGGGCACTATTCATGAAGTTTGAAGACATGATCACCCACTTAGAGGAACATCTAATCCCTGGTTTGCCTTCAGAAGTACCTGCGTAGGGCCTCTAAATCACACTTTTTCTGACTTTTTATAAGTTGTTCATAAGTTGTCAATTGTTGTTCGTGAACCTGATGATAGATTCGGGTTGTTGATAAGTGGGGGTTTATGAACGAATTCTGAACAAGTTATCAACATTTTTCTCCCTAGAGAGTTCTCTTCACAGTATGAACATTTCCACACAGCATAAAGAAGAATACTTATACATATCTTATATAAATATCTTCTCTCTTCCGTTGTGGAAAGTTTGATCACAATTGTCAAATAACTTGCCTTTAGCATATGATCCGAGGGTATGGAATTCTCTAGTAAAGTTTTATTCACAACTGACAGTTTTTCCCACAGGGAAATCTTTGATGATAGTTCTGTTTGGAATGCTCTTGTTCGCTTAAATGACTATTTGATGGAATGCAGCTTTAAGATTGAAGTTAAGGTGCCTGAAGGCGCCTTTATTAAAGGCGATGTAGCTGTTGGCAAAGGAACGGTGATAGAACCTGGTGCTTACATTGAAGGCCCATGTATCATTGGACAGAACTGTGAGATCCGTCATGGAGCCTATATTCGAGGTGGTGTGCTTTTAGGGGATGGTTGTGTTGTTGGGCATGGAACGGAAGTGAAGCATTCGATTTTTTTAGATCAGGCCAAAGCACCGCATTTAAACTACGTAGGAGACTCTATTTTAGGAATGGGGGTCAATATGGGGGCTGGATCAGTTACGGCCAATGTGCGGCACGATAAGGGCATTGTGCGCGTTTCTAATGAGTTAACAGGACTTAAAAAACTGGGCTTGCTTGCAGGCGATGGTGCGCAAGTCGGTTGTAATGCTGTGACAAATCCGGGAACAGTTCTTTATCCGGGAGCTCATGTGCTTCCTTGCAAGTCTATAAAGGGTATACATGGAGATGAAACGATTAAAAGCGCTCTTTGAGATTGAACTCAAAGAAGCAATGGGGTGTTTTGGTGCAGAAAATCCACTTCGCTCTGCGTGTGAGTATGCTTTACTGAGCGGAGGAAAGCGTATTCGTCCGATCATTGTCATGATGCTAAATGAGGCGCTCTGTTCAAAGGTTGATATCACAGAGGCGGCGCTTTCGATTGAGTATTTTCATACAGCATCGCTTATTGCAGATGATTTGCCGTGCATGGATGATGCGGAGTCGAGACGGGATCAACAGTCGCTTCATGTGGCGTTTGGTGAGTCAACGGCTCTGCTTGCAAGTTATGCGCTGATTAACATGGCGTATGAGAAAATTGGGCGGCAAGCGCGGTTATCTGGTGAACGTGAGGGGATGATTGTACTTGATTGTGCGACGCGCTCAGCGGGAATTTCTGGTGCAACGGGTGGACAGTTTGATGATCTTCATTGCGATGGGAGCGATTTTAAGACGCTCAAGTCGGTGATTGAGAAGAAAACGATCACGCTTTTTGAAGCGGCGTTTGTGTTTGGGTGGGTGTTTAGTGGGGGCAACACGGATTATTTGCCAGTTGTTGAACAGGCGGCGTATCATTTTGGCATGGCGTTCCAGCTAGCCGATGATTTACTAGACTATGATGAGGATCGGTTGCAGTCAAATCCGATGAATGCGGCCCTCTGTTTAGGAAGAGAGCCCGCATTCGAACGCTTTGCATCGGAGATGCAATCGTTTACTGAGGATTTAAAGCGCCTACAGGTGGCATCTCTGCCGTTTCGGGAGCTTCGGGACTTGGTGATTTCGAAGGTAGCAGCTTCTCGATGATGAGCTGTTCGATTTCATTTGCAAGTTCCGGGTGAGCTTTGAGTTCAGCGCGTGCACCTTCTTTTCCTTGACCGAGGCGTTTTTCTTTATAGCTAAACCAGCTTCCTTTTTTATCGATGATCTCTTGCTCGACGCCAAGGTCGATGATTGAGCCTAAACGAGAGATGCCTTCGTTAAAGAGGATGTCGAATTCACCAATCCTAAATGGCGGGGCCATTTTGTTTTTCACACATTTCACTTTAGCGCGTAGGCCAAATTCAACGCCGTCGCTTCCTTTAAGGGTTGCGATGCGGCGGATGTCAAGGCGTACGGATGAGTAGAATTTAAGCGCGCGGCCACCTGTGGTTGTTTCAGGGCTACCGAACATGACGCCGATTTTCTCGCGAATTTGGTTGATGAAGATACAGCACGTGTTACTACGCGAGAGGGTAGAGGTGAGTTTGCGAAGGGCTTGTGACATCATGCGCGCTTGTAAACCCACATGCGTGTCTCCGATTTCGCCGTCGAGTTCCGATTTTGGCACGAGAGCGGCAACTGAGTCGACAACGATTAGGTCAACGGCGTTTGAACGAGCGAGCATCTCAACGATGTTAAGCGCTTCTTCTCCGCAATCGGGCTGGGAGATCATGAGTTTATCGAGGTTAACGCCGATTTTTTCAGCATACGTTGGATCAAGTGCGTGCTCAGCATCGATGTAAGCGGCTGTTCCGCCCGCTTGTTGGCAGCTTGCCACAGCATGGGTTGCAAGTGTTGATTTACCAGACGATTCTGGTCCGTAAATCTCAACAACACGCCCTTTTGGTAGACCGCCAATTCCTAGTGCGATGTCAAGTGAAAGCGCGCCAGTTTTGATCACATCGTGTTGGCGCTTTAGTCCGCCTTCACCCATTGACATGATGGCGCCTTCGCCAAATTGTTTCTTAATGTAGGTAACAGCCATTTCTAAGGCTTTCTTCTTACCTTCTTCTTCTGATTGCTTCATAAAAAAGGACTCCTTTTTTCGTTGAATATGTCATAAGGAGGTGTATATAATCATCAAAAAAGGAAAATGATGGATCTAGCAGGAGATATCGGCGGAACGAAGACCCACCTCGCCCTCTACGATGAGAGCGGAAAATGCGTGCGGGAGAAGAAATTCCCCAGTCAAGACTACCAGGATTTAAAGACAATCGTCGATGAATTTGGTGCAAAAGATGTCGAAAGAGCGTGTTTTGGCATTGCAGGACCGATTAAAAATGGGGTTTGTCGAGCAACGAATTTGCCGTGGGTTGTTGATGTCAACGGATTCCCTTTTGCAAAAAAAGCTTTAATCAATGATCTCGTTGCCAATGCATATGGGATTCGCGAGCTGAATGATGATGAGATTTACACCCTGAATGAGGGTGATCCAAATTCTAAGGGAAATCAGGCGCTGATTTCTGCCGGCACAGGCCTTGGAGAAGCTGGCATGTTCTACGATGGGAAAACGCACATTCCCTTCTCCTCAGAGGGAGGCCACTGCGATTTTGCCCCAAGAAACGAGAATGAGATTGAACTTTTACGCTATCTCATTGGGAAATTTGGACACGCCTCGTATGAACGGATCTTGTCAGGACCTGGGCTTTACAACGTCTATACCTACCTTGTTGAGGCAAAAAAGATGCCGGATACAGGCGCTAAAACCCCCATGGACGTGTCTGTTCGCGGCATGGAAGGAAAGGATGAAACGTGCCATAAAGCGCTCGAGGTTTTCGTGAAACTTTACGGCGCAGAAGCGGGCAATACAGCGCTTAAAATGATGGCACTCGGTGGCGTTTTCATTGGCGGTGGCATCGCCCCAAAAATCTTAGAATTTATTGAAACACACCATTTTATGAATGAGTTTTCTGACAAGGGACGCTTTAAAAAACTCATGGATAGCATCCCCGTTAAAGTTGTTTTAAACGACAACACAGCCCTATTAGGAGCAAAACACTATGCACAAAATCTCTTATAGATTTTTCACCTTCCTTATCGCAGTGGGTTTGGTTGCAGGGGTTATATTTAAAATTACGACGCCGCAAAAAACAAAGGTCACCTTTGTCGATGCGACCGTTGAGAATCTTTACCGCATAATTCACTCGTATGACGATCAAGAATTGATTGAAGTCGAAGGGTATCCAAGGCGTTTTAAGGCAAAAATGCTCAAACAAACGCCTATTCAGCAGCTTTTGGAAAAAGGCCATTTTGTCAGCATGCCTAAGTTTTTTGCAAAGCTTGGACAAACACCAATCACGCGCATTAATCCACGAGAAACAAGTGCTGATATCGTTGTGTTTTCCTATGATCGCCCCATGCAACTGTACGCATTTTTAGAATCTACCGAGAGGTATGTCAAAAATGCGCAGAGAAAGTGGGTCATCTACCGCACAAGCGATGATGTGTATGAAAAAGGATATGAGACGGTTAAAAAAGATTTTCCAGCAGTGCGTTTTTTAAGACAAGAAAGCCGTAGTGATTTTAAAACGCTTGTTAAAAAAGCCATGCAAGCCGATTACATCGCTTTTGCCGTTGATGACCTGATCATCAAAGACCACATTAACCTCAAAGAAGCCGCACTTGAAATGCAAACAACAGGTGCCTACGGATTTTATTATCGACTTGGCACAAATATCACCCACTGCTACATGCAAGAGCGCGATGTTGCGCTTCCACATACCATTAACTTGGGAAGTGGGCTTTATGCGTGGCAATTTTCTGCAGGCGATGGCGACTGGAACTACCCAAATAGCGTTGACTTCACCCTCTTTTGCCGAAGTGACATCGAGAAAGAACTCTTAAAACTCAAATTTGATAACCCCTCAGGCCTCGAGGAAAAATGGTCCAAAAAAGCCAACTTAGAAAGAGTTGGACTGTGCACCAAGTATTCCAAGGTCGTTAACATCCCCCTTAATGTCGTAAGTCAAAAAAGCCGCGATTTTGGGAATCGCACCGGAGAAGAGTACACAACGAAAGAACTCCTCGAGATTTTCAATCAGGGTTACAAAATAGATGTTGAGAAATTTTTCCAAGTGAGAAATACTTCCCCACACGCAGAACTTGATGTACACTTTATCGAGAGAAATGGAGCGTAACGGAGTCGAACCGTTGACCTCAACAATGCCATTGTTGCGCTCTACCAACTGAGCTAACGCCCCGTAAAGTGGCCACCAGTATAGACTTTGAACGTAATAAATGCAAGACGAGGAAAAACCATGGATTTTTTTGAAACAGTGCCGCTTACTCCCCCAGATCCCATCTTTGGCGTTGCCGCCAAATTCAAAGCCGACAGGCGTGAGCAAAAAGTCGATTTAACCATCGGCATTTACCAGTCGCCCCAGGGAAGAAATGAAACCCTCGATGTAGTGCGTGAAACAGATATTGGCATGGCAACCCATGAGCCCAACAAAGTCTACCTTCCCATGAGCGGTGATCCCGTCTACCGAGAGCTCTCAAAAAAACTCGTCTTTGGCGACAACCGCAATGACGAGCGCATCTTTGTCACCCAAACCGTCGGTGGCACAGGAGCGCTTCGCGTTGGTGCCGAATTCCTTTCCGAGTACTCAACAAAAACCGTCTACCTCCCCAACCCCACCTGGGCCAACCATAAATCGATATTCCTTCACTCCGGTTATGAGCTCGCCTACTACCCCTACTTCAAGGACAATCAGGTCGACTTTATTGATATGCTCGACGCGCTTCGAGAAGCGCCAGCTAGAAGCGTCGTCCTCCTCCACGCTGCCTGCCACAACCCCACCGGCTGTGACCTCACACCCGAGCAGTGGGGCGAAGTGTCGGAGGTGATCAAAAAACGGGAACTCATCCCATTTTTTGACTTTGCTTACCAAGGCTTTGGAAAAGATATCGATTCAGATGCGTACGCCATCCGCCTTTTTGAAGCAAACGGCCACGAAATGCTCGTTGCCTCATCGTATTCTAAATCATTTGGCCTTTACGGCGAGCGCGTTGGGTGCCTTTTCGCCGTCTCCTCACATCCAAAAGAAGTCGGAAGTACCATCATGGCCCAGATCCGCGCCAACTACTCGAACCCCCCAAGACACGGTGCCATCACCGTCGCCCACATCCTCCACAGTCCAGAGCTGACCAAAAGATGGCACGAAGAACTCTACCACATGCGCGACCGCCTCAAAGCACTTCGCAGCGAGTTAACCAACAAACTCAGTGAGAAAATCCCCGAAAGAGATTGGAGCTACCTTGAAAGACAACAAGGCATGTTCAGTCTCTCTGGCTTGACAGAGGCCCAAGTGAAACATCTCGCCGAGGATAAAGGCATCTACATGACCAAAAACGGCCGAATGAACATCTCTGGTCTCAACCAAAAAAACCTAGATTACGTCGCAGACTCTTTCGCGGAGGTGATTTATTCGACTTCCTAAAAGACGCTATATCGGCTTTTTTCTCGCCGTACTCATGATCTTTTGCTTTCCCAAACTCTTTCGTGGACCGCGATCAAGCCTCATGACCGTCTGCGCCAAACCCGCACGAGGAGCTGGACAAGTCATCTACCGGGAGCCCGCCTTTTGGAGCTCCCACCTGTGGATCAACCAAGGCACCAAACACGGTGTAAAGCCAAACGCCTCAGTTCTAAAAGACGGTGCCCTCATCGGCCTTGTAGACCTTGTGGAACGAAAGAAATCGCGCGTTCGCCTTTTAACCGACGCGAACCTCATCCCCGCCGTCCGCGTCAAACGAGGTGAAAGCCAAAACCGCCTCTTAAAAGAACAAATCAAAACCCTCGCCGCCAACTTAGAAAGCTCAGGCATCGACGCCGCACCGTTAAACCAACTCACCCTCAAAACCTCCTCAAACGACGACTACCTTGCCAAAGGAGAACTTCGCGGCACCTCCCAAGCCCTGTGGCGCTCGCGCTCACACATCCTAAAAGGCGTCGGCTTTAACTACGACTTTGCCGACAACGAAGGCCCCGCACGCGACCTCATCACAGGCCAAGTCGGATTTGATACAAAAACAGCCAAACCCCTCATCCAAGAAGGGGACCTCCTCGTCACAACAGGCCTCGACGGCGTCTTTCCAAAAGAACTCCCCGTCGCCATCGTGACACACGTCGAACCCTTAAAAGACGGCGCCGTTTCCTACGACATCAAAGCAAAAATGGTTGCTGGAAATCTCGATGAAGTAGATAACGTTACACTAATAGTCCCATGATAGAGTTTAAAAGCGTCACCAAACGCTATAAAAACAAAATCGTCGTGCAAGAAACCAACCTCACCATACACAAAGGTGAATGCTTAGTCCTGCTCGGAACAAGCGGCAGCGGTAAAACCACCCTACTTCGCATGCTCAATCGCCTCATCGACCCCACAACTGGCACCATCGACATCAATGGCCAAAACATCCAAGACCTTGACATCATAAAACTCCGTCGCAACATCGGTTACGCCGTCCAACAAATCAGCCTCTTCCCCCACATGACCGTCGGTGAAAACGTCGGCATCGTCCTAAAACTCATGAAAAAACCACCCGATGAAATCCTTGAGCGTACCCATGAAATGCTCACCCTCGTTGGCTTGACAAACTACATCGACCGCTTCCCCCATGAACTCTCCGGCGGGCAAAAACAGCGCATCGGCGTCGCCCGCGCGATTGCCGCCGATCCCCCCATCATCCTCATGGACGAACCCTTTGGTGCCCTCGACCCCATCACCCGCGAAAAACTCCAAGACGAATTCCAAAACCTCGAATCACAAATCCACAAAACCGTCCTCTTCGTCACCCACGACACCGACGAAGCCTTAAAACTCGGTGACCGTATCGCGCTTATGCACGAAGGACAAATCCTCCAAATCGACACCCCAACAAACATCCAAAATAACCCCGTAAACCCCCTCGTCGAGGCCTTCTTTGATCTGGCAAAAAACCCTTGAACACCTTTACCTCACCCTCCTTTCCATCTTCCTAAGCGCCCTCATCGCCATCCCCCTCGGCGTTTTTCTCTCCCACCTCAAAGGCAAACGCCTCCCAAACTACACCCTTAAATTCGTCGGCCTCCTCCAAACCATCCCAGGCATCGCCCTCATCGCCCTTACCGTCGTCTTCCTCGCACTCCTTCATCCCTACCTGCATAACCCCACCATCGGCCTCCTCCCAGGCGTCATCGTCCTCACGGTCTACGCCCTCCTCCCCATCCTCACCAACACCTACCACGGCATGCTACAAATCGACCGCACCACCCTCGAAGTAGCCCGCGCCATGGGAATGAACGGAAAACAACGGCTTTACTACGTCGAACTCCCCCTCGCCCTGCCCATGATCCTCTCAGGCATACGCACAGCGTTCATGATGACCATCGGAATGGTCACACTCACCTCGCTTGTCGGAGCCGGAGGACTAGGAGACCTTATCCTGCAAGGCCTACGAACAATGAATACTGATTTGATAATCGCTGGCACGCTGCCCGCCATGGGGCTTGCCTTTGTAATAGACTTTGCCCTTGACCGATGCCAAAAGCAATTTACCCCAATGTAAAGCCGCTTTACATTGGGGTAAAAGTTTAGAAAACAGAAACTTAAGACTGCATTGCAGAGTTAAATGCTGTTTCCATTGCATTTGACCATGAGCTAGCCCCTGAAGTAGTAAATGCACTATCACCTGGCCACCAGAATGGAGCTGCTAGGTCAGATGGGCTAATGCCAATGTCGCTACAGACCTTTTTATACATCGCAGCTGCATCTTGTCCGTTTGTTGACGGATCTTGTGACTTGCCACCTGTATAATCTGCTGCCTGGTTAAACCCAACAGACATCTCGCTTAATGGAATGTTAAGCTTTTTGAAAATGCTTACCCAATTGCGTAGACAGAATTCTGGATCTAAAGGATCCGCAGAAGCACTGTCAAGCACCTGAGCACCGCCATAAAGCATTAAGTTCACTTTATCAAAGTACTCGCTGAAGTTTTGGAAAACATCATACAATGGACCCTTTTCCCCTGACGTTCCAATCCCTAGAGGAGGATTGTTCGTTGGAATCTTGGCATTTGGAAGGTTTCCATAGCTATGCGATGGGTATCCCATTACTGTGAGTGACATGGGAATCCCTTCAGAGTGAAGTTTTGTGTGCATTGCCTGAAGGAATGTTAAAAAACCCTCTGAATTTGCCGAAGATTCGTAATCGATGTCAAACCCATTGATGAGAGGACCTGATGCAGGACAAAGCTGACTTAAAAGCGCCTGTGCTGTAGCCGCTGTTGCAGAATCAAAAGCACTAGAACCATTCGCTCCACCTATAGAAAGTGTGATCTTTAAGTTAGGGTTGCTAGATGATGGAATCAACGAATGGATCGTTTGAATCAGATCAAGATATTGATCATCAAGCCCTGAACCCCCACTTGACATAGGTGCAAGTAAAGCAAGATTGTTAATTCCTGTCCCTTTGATTTTGCTTTCGACAGTGTTTAACCAAGTGGCTATAGCTGCCTTGTACTTACTTGGAAATTGCTTGTACTCCCAAAAAGGAAAGCCATGTGAAATATCAACATAAACTGAACTTCCCTTAACCGTAGGAGTTGGAGGTCCTGGTGGTTTAGGGTTTGGAACAACGCTACTTAAGAACGTTGTAATCTGAGAGAGACCAGCCGTCCCATCCCATGAAGCAGTTAATGCACTAATGACATCTTTCACATTAGTCCCTGCAGCAAGAGATTGACTTGCAGTTCCAAGAGCTGTTAGCTGAGATGCTGTCAATACACCTTCTGGAATGTATTGCTTAAGCTCTGCTAACACATTCGAGGCATACGTCGCACCAGAACCAGTCAAAGCAGTTCCGCTTTGTGTGTTCGTGATGATCTGCAAATCTTTAAGTGTTTGTGCACTCATGCCAGATGTCGCCCCTTCCTGCTCCATAAGCGATGCAAATCCTTGGAAGACGTTTAACTGCCCTGAAGAAAGAGAGTCAATCATCTTATCGATCGCAACAATCCAAGGATTACTTGGATTTAAACTTGCAAGCTTATCCATGTCTGTCTTAGCAGCAGCCACTGTTGTTGGTACAGAAGCAGGATGCCATGGAGGAGTTGGACCAGGTTTCACCGCCGCGGTTACAAAAGTTTCAAGCGAGGTTAAAACAGCCTGATCTCCTGTCCAATTCGTCTGTAAGTAACTAGCAGGATCAGAAGAACCTGCTGCACCAAGAAGAACCTGAGCATCTGCAGCAGTGATTGTTCCTGAAGGAATATAAGTACCAAGTGCCTTAAGAACACTTTGAGCATAAGCTAAACCGTTTCCAGTAAGCGCCGTGCCAGTTTGTGTATTCGTAAGCAGCTGAATCATCGTCTTAACATCACCTGATGGCATTCCCCACTTTTCTATAAGAGAGGCATAACCCTGAAGCACATCTAGACTTGATCCTGCAGGTAGACTATCAACTAATGCATCAAGAGCAATAACCCAACGATTGTTTGGTTCTAGCGTCTTGTAGTAATCGATATCCTTTTTTGCATCAGCAAGTGTTTTTGGTGGTACAGTAGGCTTAGGTCCTGGTGGTGTTGGTCCTGGCTTGACAGCGCTTGTTAAGAAAGCTGTAATCGGAGCGAGTCCAGCACCGCTACCCCAAGCTGTCGTCAATGCGCTAATCACGTCAGTGACACTCGTCCCTGCAGTAAGAGATTGACTTGCTGTTTGAAGAGCTGTGATCTCAGTCTGTGTTAATTTCCCAGCAGGGTAATTTGTGCTAAGCTGCTCTAATACCTCAGATGCATACGTTGCACCAGAACCGGTCAAAGCCGTTCCGCTTTGAGTGTTCGTGATCATCTGCAGATCTTGAAGTGTTTGTGCACTCATGCTAGATGTAAAGCCTGATTCTTGCTCTAGAATATGTGCAACACCTTGTAAGACGTCTAGTTGACCAGAAGAAAGACCGTCAACAATCTTATCAAGCGCAGCAATCCAGACATTTGAAGGATTTAAGCTTGCAAGCTTATCCAAGTCAGTCTTAGCCGCAGCAACAGTTGTTGGCACAGAAGTAGGGTGCCATGGAGTTGGCTGAGGACCTGGTCCCGCTCCATTTAGCGTTGTCCAAAAGTCCTTTTCCATTGTCGTATCAAAACCACTATCTACAGTCGATTCAGAGTAACGACCCGTGTTATTCCACGTCCACCAGAAGGGTTTTCCGAAGTCTGCAGGTGTGTAGCTAGGTGAAAGCCCTTTCAAAGCACTAATGTAGGCATTAGCAGCATTTTGTCCAGGAGTTCCACTTCCAGGGTAACCCATACCAGAACCATTACCAGTACCATCACCAAATCCAATATGAACTGAAGTTAAAGGCATGAGATTTGGAATACTTTCCATCCATTCTTTAAGGTAAGTTGTTGGTGTTCCATCTGAGTTAACAAGGTACTGAGGACCCCCGTACATCATTAGATTTAGACTGTCAAACATGGTGTTAAATACAGGCTTGTTTTGTGAATCAAAAAATAATGCAGACAATGTCCCTTTTTGAATGTTTCCTGTCTTTGGATCATAAATCCCTACAGAATTGTAAGGTGATGCCTCAACAGTTAAAGACATTTTAACACCTTTTGGAGCACAAAAAGAGTGAAGCTGTTGAAGATCCTGAGGTAGGTTTGCTGACATGCCTGATTCAATGTCAAAATCTAAACCTGAGAGATTATACTTTGTAACAAGACCTTCAAAGATAGAAACAGTTTGAGCAGAAGGCGTCCAGACTCCCTTCTGACCCCCAATACTCAAATTAACTGGCATTCCAGCTGCTGTTGCAGCGTCAGCTAGTGGCCCAAACTGAGCTTCTTCAGCAGGTGTAAGACCTGTTGCAATATTAGCAAAGCTAATGAATACAGAATTTACACCAACAGCTTTTAAGTCGCTGATGAGCTTATCGCAATACGCAGCTGATGGAACAGCTGGCATACCTTTTCCACCGAGCAGCAGGTAAGCAGACTGACCAGAAATCTTTGAAACTGGACTATTAGAACCTAGCTCATGTTGTTGCTCTGTCGTTGCTATATTATGGTTAGCACCAACATTTGATTGATAGTTTTGTATGCTGTTTGACATACAACCCCCTAATTAATTTTTAATTTAGTAATTTATTATGTGGCATTTTCGAATGCCTTTTGATGCAAAAAATGCGTGAAGCTTCTCTTGAAAAGACCTTAAGTCTTGCTTCTTCTCTTGCTGAGAATCTATAGCCACCCCATCTAGATGATAGTGTGTCACGTCCGATTCTATGTTTTGTAAAGTCTCATTTGATGGTTTTTGATCTAAAGAGATGTACACTTTCATCCCTTCCTTTTTTGCAGCTTTCACGAGTGTCTCAAATACTTTTCTAATCCCGGTACTCCCCGAATGAAGATCTGAATATTTGACGTTAATACCTGTGATCCCATCTGCCATCAGGTTCTCACAGAATTCCTCAAAGTACTCGAAAGAGTTCGCACTAGAGAATGCTCCCAGGTCAATGTCGGCCATCTGACTTGAAACCTTTTCTACTGCGCTTTTGTCATGCTGCTCTAAAGAGTGAGCACCATAATTACTATGAATAGTGTCTAACATATTCCCCCCTAAATTAAATACGTTATGATTACAGTGCTCGAGCGTTAAAGGATAAAACAACTTTGATATTCGCTGTTTTAGCCAGTAAAGTAAGTGATTTATACGCACGAAGTTGCTTTGCAGGACTTCCTTCATGCAATTCGGCCATGCTCATGTGCACGCTTGAAATTCCAAAAACATTTAAGTAACTGAGCAGCTCTGCGCAAGATGAAGGCTCAGGCATTTCCTCGCTTAAGTCTATATGACAGACTTTGTCAGAAATCCTAATCCCTTTAAAGGCTGACTTTCACTGAGGAACCAGTGTAGCCCTGGCTCTCTTGGTCAGTGGACCGAAACTATAAAAATCGGCTATTTGATTAAACATAACACCCCCTAATCTTTATTTATTTTACGTGATTATTAATTTTCTGTAAAGAAAATATTTGACATATAAGGCGTTGGTTAGGAGGGGGTTACAGGTATTTGCGAAAAAGCTTATGTTTTTGATTATCAGAGAGATAGGGGCATTTCCTTGACAAAGACCCTATTTGATAGAAAAAACTGCAACCATTTGCTTATTAACTTGTTATATTTACTTAGTAGGTGCCATCAAGCAATTTGTTGATATATTTATCTAAGTTCTTTATTGTGTGAGGTTAAGGTTTTTGAGAATTTTCTCTAGTTGGGAGTCGGGGCAGGGGTTTTTAGCGAGCCAATTGTGCACGTCGGTGAGAGTGGGATCTCCTGTGGTTAAGAAGGTGTAGAAATTATGCATGAATGGTAGTTCTGAGTTTGGGATAATTTTTGCTGTAGCTTTAAGCATTAGGGCCATGAAGGATTTTGCATATAAGATCTGATCATGGTCAGGTGGGGTTCCTGGGTACCCTGTTAGGGTTTCGTAGATTGGATCAATGTTGTCTCCACCTTCATAATGAATAATCATGGCTGCATAAGGCGCGATCCCTGATTTGTTGAGTTGTTCGTCAGGAGGAAGTGACTCAAGGGCGGTTATTAGGTCTTCTATATAGTTGGGGTTTTTTGGGTTGAGGGTGAGCCAGTATTTCGCTTCGATGAGAGCTTGACCGGTTGTTTCTGGTGTGGACGTTGGGGGCCACTGTACGCTGTAGCCTATGGTTTTTAAAACGCCTTCGAGTTTGGAGTCGGGGCAAGGGTATTTTTCCAGCCAGCTATCGATATCTTGTGTGGAGGGAGTGCCTTTTGAGAGGAAATGTAGCATGTGGTTTACGAATTCGAGTGTGTCAGATGAAAGTGTGCCTGAGGCTCCTGAGAGCATTGTTAAAAGCGATTGAAGGTATGCGAGTTGATTTGTTTGAGGCGGTGACCAGTTTGCTTGTGTGTCTGAAAGAGTTTCTAAGATGGTGTTTGGTGGGGAAAGGTGGGCGTTAAGTGTTGCAGCAAAGGCTTGGAGCGCTGAACCTGAAATGGCAGAATTTGGGTCTAGGGTTTCTAGTGCGTTGATGAAGGCATTGATTAATGTCGCATCTTGTGGATCTTTAGTAAGCCAGTAGTGTGCTTCGTCTAAAGCCTGGCCCACAGTGGATGGTGAGCTTGTTGGAGGCCAAGTGGGTAACAGGTCCATTTGGGAGAAAAGGCTTATTAGATCGGAGGAAGACGGCATGTTTATTTCAAGCCAAGCAGTGATGTCATCGCTTGAGGGGTTATTTGATGAGAGGAATGATTGCATGGTTTGAATGAAGCTTAGATCAGTTGACGAAAGAAGGTTACCTGCTCCTCCTAGGAGATTAAAGACGGATTGTAAATAGGCTGCTTGGTCAGATGTAGGAGGAGTCCACTGCCCTCCCATGGTGTCGGTTAGTGTTTCAAACAAAGGAGGGATATCAACAACGCCTCCTGCTTTTGCAGCGGCTTCAATTGTAGCCGCGTAGCCTTCTAATCCACTTCCAACGATTTTTTCTTGAGGGTTCATGCCTTCTAGAGTGTGACATAGGTTGAGGATGTAGGGATTTGGTGGATTTGCCTTAAGGTAGTATAGGCAGTAGGTTAATGCTTGTTGCACGGTTTGAGGGGGTGAGGTTGGAGGATAAGTCGTCATGATTCCACAGGCTTCTAAAAACGATGTAATATAATTAGGAGGTGCTGCATTCCGACCAAACCAGTAGGACAATTCTCCAAGGTTTGGGGGTGGGGAGGTATCTAGCTGAGGTAAAAGTGTTTCAAAATAGCTCAGTGAGGTGGAATCTAAAAAATCTCCAGCTTGTACTACTTCTGAGATCACAGCTTGAAGAAATCCAACTTCGTTACTTGTTGGGATTGTCCAATGGCCGCTGGGAGTTCCTGTAATTTCTTCGAAAGCTAGTTTTAATTCTGGTGGCATCTTCCCCTCAGCGTCGAGAAGAGCTCCAAACCCTTGGAGTACTGACATGGGCAGGTTTTTGGTTTGCATGTCTTTGAGAATATTGATCAAGGTTTTTAGATCACTTGCTTTACCATTGTATGACGCTTCCACTGTTTCAGCACGACTTAAAGCATCATCTATAGAGGATGCGGGGGCATTTGGATCATAAAGTCCCATTTGCTCTAAACAAGCAGCTAAGTTTGGCGCACTTGAAGGGGGAGGGTTTGCTTTCAGCCAGGCTTGTAGGTTTGGGACTGAGGTGCATTGAGTCGCTAATTGTTTCACATATTGATACACTGTACTACTAAACGCTCCATCTGGAAGCCATTTAAGGGCTTGTTGAAGGACTTCGGGGATGTTGGCAGAAGAAGAAAGCATCCATTTACCATGTGGGACGCCACAAATTACCAGCAATGTTTGCCGGTCTACTGTGTCAGAGGCAGGAATCGTATCGACAACCATCATAGCATACGCCTGAAGGGAGGGGTTTGGTAAGGTTGTTGGAGGCTTTGCTTGCATCATTGAATTAAAAATCATCTCTAAGGACAGAATGATCTTGGGCGGCGCTGTTCCTTCTGTGCTCCAATAACGAACCTCTCTAAACGCATACTCTGGTTTAGGTGGAGATACATTTGGAGGGGTGTATGGTGGAGGTTTACTTCCAAGGGTATGTGGGCTTGGTAAGGCGCTTTGGGAAGTATGAGCGTGATCAGGGCCTGCAAGCTGGCATAGGGCGTTTTTAAGGCCGGGATTGGAAATTTCTGGGAGGGGGGCTGATTTGTTTTCTGAAAGTTGTCCGACGTAATCTTTCAGGGTGTGTAAATCTCTCACATCGCCTTGGTTCCAGTGTGCAAAAAGAGGGTGTGAAATGGCGGTGTAGAGAGTGGCGCTCATGTCTGAAGAGGGTTTTAGAGGAAAGATGCTTCCTAGTGCTCCCGCGATGGCGGTTCGCGCTCCAGGTGGTAGTTCAGGGCAGAGTACGCCACTTTGTAGGCAGTGTGCAAAAAGGTGGAGGTTTTCAAACGAGCTACCCGAGCTTTTGATCTGTGCAATCATGTGACCGGCATCGCTCGAGGCGGGGACTTGAAGCGTATCGAGGTTTTCCATCATGTCGGCCTCGGTTTGAGGAGGCATATGGGGAAACTGCGGGAGCTGACTCCCCTGATCGTCTTGATCACCGATGTTGTGGATTGGTGCTGCCATGCATTCCCCCTCTTTCTTTTTATTGTACATGGGGGATCTTATAAATGTAAAGCCGCTTTACATTGGAATAGGTCGCTAGGATTAAGGGAGTTATAGTGGGTTTTATGGAGGAGTTTTTCGCGTTTTGGGGCAAATTTTTCTTCGTTTAAGGCTTCGTGTAGTTGGTAAGAGCAGGTGGCAAGAGGTGTGTTTGAAGGCGAAGTGAGGTAGATGGGTCGGTTGAAGGTGAGGTATTCGTAGCCAACAGACGAGGCGTCGGTGATAAGTTGGTTTGAGTGGGCCATGAGGGGGTAGAGTGGAAAGTGGGTGAAGACGTGGAGGTTTTTATGAGTTTTGGCAAGTTCCTCAAGGTAGATGACGTGGGAGGGATGGGTTTGTTCGAGGAAGGGATGGCATTTGATAATGAGGGGCTTTTTGAGAAAGTGGTTGAAGTGGGTTTTGAAGGTTGAGAGGTTGCACCATGTGGGGGCGTAGAGGGCGACTTCTTGAGTGATGGGAAGGAGGTTGTCGAAGAAGGTTTGGTGTTTGAGGTAATAGGCGTAGCGGATGTTAGGGAGAGGGATTTTTGGGAGGTTGAGGTGAGCTATTTGGTTTTCCATGGCGGGGCCGTAGATGAAGGTGCGGTGTTGTGGCTCAAAGATGGTGGGCGGCTTGTCGGAGTGGCCGTGTGGTAGGAAGATATGTGGGACTCCGGTAAGGGCGGTCAGTTCGGGGCCGGCGTTTTTCGAGGAGGTGATGAGGTAGTCGTAGGCGCGGTAGTCTTCAATACTTTGGATGAGGCGCAGGTCGAGGTTGGGGTAGAGGTGTTTGTAGGCTAGAAGGTTTTCTTGGTCAGTGAGGATGGGACATTCGAGCGGGGCGAAGTGGTCGAGAAAGTGGGGGTTACGTCCATCACAGACGGCGGCATATTTCATGGACTTTCTCTAGAGGGAGGTCTGCAAAGGTGTAGTTGTAAAGCTCAGCTCGTTTACTTTCGAGGAAGGATTGGTCAACGGTGAGGTCGCCGTCGAAGGTCATGCCGCATGTGTGGAGGGTGAGACCGGGATCGGTGAGTTTGCGTTTTGCGGGGTTTAAGAAGAACATAGGGCGGTTGAAGGTGAGAAAGTCGTAGCCGATCGAGGACATGTCTCCGATGTACACCTCTGTGCGTTCTAAGATGGGATAGATTAGGGGGCACTTGATGAGGAAGTGGACGTGCGGGTAGCGGGCGATGAGGTCGTCGACTTCAAATGGTTTTTGGAGGTAGGTATTGGGGTGGATTTTGACGACGAGGTTTTGAGCAGCATTTTGTATCTCTTCGATGGAGTTGAAGAGTGAGCAGGACTTTTCGCTGTCGTCCCAGGTGGGGGCGTAGAGGGTTAAGGGGCCTTTGGGGAGGTCGAGAACGCGTTTGTGGAAGGGGGCCATTTTCTTTGCGTAGTGGTAGCGGTAGTTGCCAATGAGGTGGGTTTTCCTTGGCTTGACACCCTTGTCTTCGAAGAAATCGAGCATTTTTTTCCCGTAGACGAGCGCTGTTTGGTTTTTTTCAAGTCCTTCCATGAAAGGAGAGGCATGTCCTTTGTCGGAGTTGCCGTGGGGGCACCAGACTTGTTTGAGTTTTTTGCCGGCCATCTCTTCGGAGATGAGGAAGATTTGGTCGAATAGTGGGCTTGGGAGGGAGGAGATGACGGTGTCTGTGGTGTTGACGATGCGGGGAGCCGCTTCGATGGTGGGAAAGTAGAAGGTGACGAGCTCGGGGTAGTATTTTTCAGCGAGAGCATGGATGTCGGGCTCTGTCACAACAAGCGGGATGCCAAAGATGCTGCAAAGCGGCGCGATGTGATCGAGGTGATGGAGCTGGGGCCCGTAGACCAAACCGATGGTTTTCATGAATCTGATTGTAGCTTAGTCAGCGGTTTCTGTCTTTCGCTGAATCTCGCTGACTTGTGGGGGTGGAAGAGCCTGCACCTTTTCGATAAGGGCTGCGAGCTGTTCTCTTAGGAACAAAAGATCTGTTTCACTTGAATAGGGTGACTCATCAAGGATTGTGAGTGCTTTAAATGGATCGACCTGATGGATGAGGCGATTTCTCACCTCTTGGTCGTTGCAATAAGAGAGGATTTCGCGGTGGAGCGTGATCTCTTTTTGTAAAAGCTGTTCCATTTCATCTTGATTCATACTCACTATACCATGCAAAATTTGTGCCAATGGATACGTTAAAGCACTGGTTTTTCAAAAATCGTCGGGTTTTACCCTGGAGAAATGATCCCTCACCCTATGAGGTGTGGGTATCTGAAGTGATGTTACAGCAGACGCAAGTGAGTGTGGTTGTCCCTTATTTTAAGCGGTGGATGACGCTTTTTCCGAGTGTAAGAGCGCTTGCTAAAGCAGAGCTTGATGCGGTGATTAAGTGCTGGGAAGGCCTGGGCTACTATTCGCGTGCCAGGAATCTCCATGCGGGTGCAAAGTACTTGCTTGAGCATCATGGGGGTGAGATGACCGAAGAGGCGCTCGATAGTGTGAAGGGTGTTGGGCCCTATACGAGAGGGGCTATCTTGAGCTTTGCTTTTAAGCAAAAAGCAGCAGCTGTTGATGGGAACGTGATCCGGGTGATCTCTCGGCTTTACAACATCGAAGAAGATGTCGGACTTACCTCCACAAAAAAGGAAATTACGGCGCATGTAGAAGCCCTTTTAAACGTAAAAGAGCCGTTTGTGGTGATGGAAGCGCTCATCGAACTCGGCGCACTTGTTTGCACAAAGTCACCAAAATGTGATCTTTGCCCTTTAAAAGATACATGCCTTGGAAAAGGGAAAAATTTGCCGAATAAGCGGCAAAGAGTGCCGGTCACAAAGCTCCAAAAGAGGGTTGCCATCGTCCGTTTTGCTGGCTTTACACTTGTTCAGAAGAAAGATGCCGGAGTGATGCAGGGTTTGTGGGAATTCCCTCTATTTGAGGAAGTTAAAATGTTAAGATTGTGTGAATCTCTGGCTTTACAACCTGTAAAACACACGTATACACGCTATCATGCTACGCTTTTTCCAACGGTTTACAGAGCTTTTGAAAAAGAAGAAGTCCCAGGCTATATTTGGATGCCTGAGACTTCTTTAGAAAAGTTACCTTTTTCTGCGGGCCATCGCCGCATTGCTGCTCTGATCTTCTTATGAAAGAGATGAGTTTCTTTCTTTAAGATCTCCCGATGCCAGTGATTTGTTTGATCCTATTTAGCATCCTATCGGGAATTTCACCCCCACTCTTATCGATTAATTTTTGTATATAGCTCTGGAGCTCATCGATAGTTGGATTCGTGTTTATGAATGTTTCAATTTCAGTTGTAATTGATGGTGATATACCGTGATAGACTGAGCAGTATATCTGCATCATCGCGTTCATTTGACTTGCTGTTTTAATCTGTAAATTGACACTTGGGAAAGTAGAAATAAACGAAAACATAATGGGCGCATACAAAGAATTGTTCTCCCAGGCGCTGCCTGAGGTTTGCAGTTGTTGATTCAGCCAAGCTTGGATTTGAGTTATGTTGGGATTAGGGCTTTCCATTTGATTAATTAGCGCTGTAAGGCTTGATCTAAAACTTGGAGTTGCAATGCCTACCAGCCCTTGGTTGACTGCATGAAAAACTGCTGCAAGGCTTGTGAGATTTTGTCCTGTATCAAACTGATAGAATTGAAAGTAGGACGGGCTGGGTTGTGTTGTATTTGTAATCATTTCCAGAGGTTCTAAAAGAGACTTTGGAAAGCCGAGCTGTTGAAACATCCAACCAACACACTGTATTTCCTTCAAAGTCGCGCCCTGACCTGTTGGCTGATTGATCAAGCTATTAAGCGCTGCATTTAGCGCTTTTACCCATTTATAGTTTGGATCACTTGGACTCATTGATTTTAGAAAGTTTTGAAGTTCTTCCATGGCTGTTTGTACACTCGTTGCTGGCAAGAATACATTTGAGGTTTCTAAGAGTTGATTGAGCGCATCTGCTGCATGGCTTGAAGTGTTTGGAAATGAGGATGCGATGTAACTTGATAGATCAGTGCTAGTAGATCCTGGGTGCGCTTGCAGAAAGGTATTTATTCCTGAAACGTATTTTGTAAAAGTCGCATCTCCAAAGATTCCTACGTCGGAGTTCAGCGCTTTAAATAGCTCACCTATTTCACTCATGGTTAACTTGACCGGAGTACTTCCAGATATGTTTGTGACTTTCTTGATGAAATTATACGTTGTCCCTGAACACCCACTACCACCCTGCGTGACCATGTAACCAATCATGTTAACTGTGTTTTGATCCAAATTAGGTGTGTTAAGCATTGTAGCTAGTGCTTGTGCCCATTGATCTGATGGATTATCAGCGGCGTACATTGCTGCATCTTTTGAAGCAAGGACGGGGTCTGTAATGTTTTTTGTAGGATTTCCTGTGGGGATATAGACACCTAGGTTACTTAGCATTTGAGTGAGAGCTTGGACGTTGGTATTAGGTGTATTTGGCATATGAGCACAAAGAAAATGGGTTAGGTTTGTTTGAGAGCAATTGGGATTTTTGCTCATAAAATCAGCAGTCGCTGAGATGAACGCTTGAGTTTGTGAATCAAACGTAGGTTTAATGGCGTTTAAGCTTTCCATCACTGTTTTGACTTTGTCTTGTGCTAATGAGGGAAGTGTATGTCCGTTTGTTAGCTCTAGAATCATATTGGATGCATCACTTGGAAGAGACGGTCCCATCTTGCTCAAGTAGTAGCCGATGGCTTGATAAGTTGCACTGTTGGGTTGTACTGCGCTTAGTGCGGTGCAAAGATCGCACGCCCACTTATAATTCGGGTCACTTGGTGAAAGTGAATCCTTCCAAGATTCTGCAGCTTGCTCAACAGCTTGAGCTGAAGTCGGTGACTCTCAAGCGTTTTGGTCTCCTAGACCTTGATTTGCAAAACCACGAATTTGATGAATTGTAGACATAATTACCCCCCTTTTTTAGTATTATAGCAAATATTTGAATTTTAAGGGAAAATAATTTGACTCGTCTGATTATCAGTGCTTTATGTACGTTGCCTTTGCTTATTACAATGTTTGGGGTGGAGGTGTCAGGATGGTGGCAATTTGGCTTGGCAAGTGTGGTGCAGTTCTATGGCGGCTACAATTTTTATAAGATGGCGATCAGTGCTCTCTTGAAGGGCAAGACAAATATGCACACGCTTGTCACTTTGGGGACAAGTGCGGCGTATGGGTTTAGTGTGTATGCCCTGTTTTGTGGTGGGCACCTTTATTTCGAGACGAGTGGCTTTTTAATCACGATGATTTTGTTAGGACGGCTATTTGAGACGCGCGCGCTTGCGAGTGCAAAAGGTGGCATGCAGTCGCTTTTAAAGATGCAGCCGAATGAGGCGCGGGTTGGCGATGCGATGGTGCCGATTGAGGAGTTGAAGGTTGGGGTGAGGGTAACGGTGCGCCCGGGCGAGACGGTGCCGGTGGATGGGGTGGTTGTTGAAGGTGAGTCGAGTGTGAATGAGTCGATGTTGACTGGTGAGAGTTTGCCTGTGAAGAAAGTTATGGGCGCAGAGGTTTTTACGGGAACGAGTAATGGGCAGGGTTCGCTTGTGATTGAGGCGATAAAGCTTGGGGCAGAGTCGAGTTTGGGGCGGATCATTGACATGGTGGCTAAAGCGCAGGCGTCGAAGGCGCCGGTGCAGAAGTTGGTGGACATTGTGGCGGGGCGGTTTTCAGTGACGGTTTTGGGCATTGCCGTGGTGACGTTTTTGGTATGGGCGTTTTTCGATGTGAGAGAGGCGGTGATTAGTGCGGTGGCGGTGCTTGTGATTGCGTGCCCGTGTGCGTTGGGGCTTGCGACGCCGACGGTTCTCATGGTGGCGACCGCGAAGGGGGCTAAGGCGGGCATTTTGATTAAGGATGCGGCGGGTTTGGAGCTAATGGGCAAGTTGAAGGCGATTATTTTTGACAAGACGGGGACGGTAACGGCGGGCAAGATGGCTGTTGATGAGGTGGTTGGCGATGTAAAGGGCTTGGCGAAGGCTTTATCTAAGCGTTCGAGCCATCCGATTTCTGAGGCGATTTTCGATGTGTGCAAGGATGAGGCGGATTTGAAGGTGAGCGATTTTAGGGAGGTGCCGGGCTCTGGTTTGGAGGCGGTATTTGAAGGGAAGAAGGTGTTTTTGGGTAAGGGCGAAGGGATTAGGGATGTGCGAGTGGCTTCTGTGATTAAGGTGGATGGTGAGGTGAAAGGCATGTTTTATCTAAATGATCCAATTAAGGTAGGGGCGAAAGAGTCTGTAGAAGCACTTCAGGATGCGGGGCTGAAGCTTTATTTGGTCAGTGGCGATCGGATCCCTGTTGTAGAGAAGGTGGCGACAGAGCTTGGCTTTGATGGCTGTTTTGGTGAGGTGCTTCCTGAAGAGAAGGCGGGGTTTGTGGCTAGGTTACAAGAAGAGCATACGTTTGTTGGGATGGTGGGTGATGGCATTAATGATGCGGTGGCCTTAGCGAAGGCGGATGTGGGAATTGCGATGGGCTCGGGAACTGATGTGGCGATGGAAAATGCGAAGATTGGCTTGATGCATGGGAGAGTGGATGAGGCTTTCAGGTTGAGCCGGTTGACAATGAGAAAGATTAAGCAAAATATCTTTTTTGCGTTCATTTACAACTCTTTGGGAATTCCCTTGGCAGCTTTTGGGTTATTAAATCCGATGATTGCGGGAACCGCGATGGCGCTAAGTTCCATTACGGTTGTTGGGAACTCCATTTTACTTGGGAAAAAATCCATTTCTAGGTAAGATGGGAGCCCATGGATGATTATAAAAAGTATTTGAGCAGAGCTCTTCCAATTGTACTTCTCGCGGCAGCAATGATTTTTCACTTCACCTCTAAAAAGCAACGTTCTGGTAGCGATTATTTGGCTGCTAAGGTGGCGTTTAGTCAAGGCAAGGATATGTCCAAGCTCTTAAAGAGTCATCCAGAGTTAAAAGGCCGTTATGGCGCAGTTTTGGATCAACGCAAGATTGCGCAGGGCGAGAAGGTTCATGTCAATTTGGATGATGGTTCGCCTTATGCTGCCTTTGCCAAAACGACTGAGACGATTGTCGATGGCCGTATTGAGGAGGCGCTTAAAGAGGCGCTTGACCTTAAGGCAAATCTCGATATTCGAGAAGAGTATGGCAAGGTGCTTGCAGCATATAATTTGATGCGGATTGCTTCGCTCTATCAGGAGCTTGGGGAGTTTGCTAATGAGAAGAAAACGTTAAAAGAGCTCAAGGACGCCGATTTGGCGCCCCTGCTCTCACACATTAGGGATCAAGAAATCTCGCTTCTCGATTATATCAATGAGCGTTTAGCCTCTTGATACGTTGTCTGCTTGACGATGTGTTCCCATTCCGCCCATTAATCCTAGTAGAAAGAAGATTAATGGTGGCAAGAAGAAAGAAATAATTATTCCCACTACGGCGAGTGTAATTTGTGTTGCCTTCTCTTGTTTGAAGACGAACCCAAAAACGCTTTGTGAAAGACTTTCTACTTTGGCTGGGAAGAAAATCCCTAAGATTCCCCCAATTCCGGCTAAGTAAATTGACCAACCCATGCCAAAGAAGACGGCTGAAAAAATGGTTGCTAAGACGAAATAGACTAAAAAGACGATTTCGAAGCGGTATTTTTTCCCGAAAGATTCCAGTTCACGCACTGACATCCCTTCTTTGCTTGGACCAGGACCTTCATTCGGTTCTTGATTTGGATCTGTGGCCATGTATGTACCTCTAATGGTTCCTTTTATTCGCAACTTAGAAATTAAATAATTTTTTGGCAACAGGTATTGTCGTTTCCTTTGCTTATATTCTTTAAATAGAATAAAATTGCTTGGCTTAGGGGAGCTTAATATATGATCATTAACGACACACCAACTCGCATTTTATCTTCGAGATTGAATCTTTTGCTTTCGGTGCTTGTGGCTGTTTTGATTGGTCTTTGTGTAGTTGCTTTCTTTGGAAAACAGGAAGTGGATGAGGCGTGGTTATTGCCCAAAGCTGCAAAAAGTAGGGCTTTTTTAACCGACACGTTGGATTTTAAGCTGTTTTCAGTTGATCGCGCTTTCCCCTTAGCAGAATTTAATCATTCGGTGCGGCCTCTTGAGGTTAACACGCGCCCTGATGCTCCAAAAGATCGTGAGATTCGACTTAGCGTTGAAAACGAAGAGCTTTCGATTCCTCTTGGACAGAAAACGCAGGTGACTCCCCTCCTTAGCATGCTTCCTCACATCAAAAACGACGCTTTGGATTTGGAAGTGGGCGTAAATATGGGAGATTTGGAAAAAAAATCCCATTTTCACTTTGATCATTTGGCCATCCATGAGACAATAGATGCGTCTTTATTGCTTAAAGACGCGGTAATCCTCGGTCCTGATTTGCTTATTGAGCATTATGGAGGTGAGGATTTTGCTGAAATGAAGGGGAAAGTGCGCATGATTTTAGGCGGAAAGAACCGGTTTTATCTTTCGAAGGGAGAGGTTTTTTCCCTACTCGATGAGGGTTGGGTTCAAGGTCTGCAAAAAGATGTGCCGGTTGCACGCGTTGAATTTGCAAGCGCTAATGGGGTGGATTTAACGGTGTGGAATGCATCTGGAACAGCGGTGGAAAAACTTCATTTAAGTGTTAAACCTCCCGAGCCAATTGTGCTTAAACCAGAGCAACTCTTCACGGCAATACGCAAACGTACGAAAGCTCGTGCATCTCTTAAGGTGATGAATAAACAAATGGTCCTTAAGACCGGAGATTGGCTTATCAAAACGGCGAAAGGCTGGCACACGATTCAGACGAAAAAAGAACTGACTGCGCTTTTGAATGATCAACAAGCGGGCGAACTGTTTGTCTTTGATGGGTTTGAAAAAAATGCCTTTACAGGCAGGCTCTATTCTTCTTCAAGAATGTCTAGTGTTCCGGTTCGCCTCCCACTTCAGGGGAAAAAACCATGAAGTGGATCTTTGCATTTCTCCTAAGCTCAGTGGCAATTTTTGGCGAGACGATCGAGCAAAAGATCGAGGCTGTGGAGGGTGCAGGTACATTGTCATCAAGTGACAAAATCGACAATATCAATGAGACGTTGCTTGGTTTGCGTTCGAGTCTCTCAGCGCTTTACAAAGAAGTTGATACGTGCGAGTCGGCAAAAGATTATCAGACGTTGCTGACCCAAGTGAATGAGATGAGACAGAAGATTCATCAGACGGAAGATGAGTGGCGCAAGATGTCGATTGCCGATGCACGTCAAGGCGATGAAGGTTACGCGCTTTGGGATCAGCAAGAAACGCTCGTATCTCAACTTGTCATGGAGTACGGCTCAAGCGACTACCTCTACGTTGTGCCTCCCGAAGTGGCGGCCATGAAGGTGCACATCCACTCCCAAGTGCCCATTCCTCGCGAATCGTGGAGCGATCTGCTTGAGGTGATCCTCGTCCAAAATGGGATTGGGGTGAAAGACATCAATGCCTATGGGAAACAACTCTATCTTCTGAAGCAAAATTTGATTTCTGTGCGCGATATTGTGACTGATCCGAAGGATCTTGAGCGAGTGAGTGACAGCGATCGTGTGATTTATGTGTTCTCTCCTGATCCTGATCAAAGTAAAGGTGTATCTCAGTTTTTCGATCGGTTCCGCGATCCGAAGGTGACGACGGTATATCAGGTGGGCTACAAGGTGATAGTCGTCTCTGTAAAGCCAGAGATTAAAAAGCTTTTAGATCTTTATGAAGCGGTTTGGGATGAGGGGGAGGAAAAGTTATCAAAGGTTTTCACGCTGCAAAAATTGTCGCCCAAAGACATGGAAAAAATTCTGAAGGCGTATTTTGGTGATGCGAAAAGGCGTCTGTCGTTAGCGCGTGGGCAAGAGGACGACATCTCAATTTTCACACTTCCCAATGAGGGGGCGATTGCAGTAATTGGTCGCTCTGACCATGTTGAACGCGCAGAGCAACTCATTCACGAGACGGAAGAACAAATCCGTGATCCAGCAGAGATGACGGTGTTTTGGTACACTTGTCGCCACTCTGATCCGATTGAAGTTTCTGATGCGCTCGAAAAAGTGTACCTCTCCTTGATCAATGCACGCGTGGATGAAGAACCAGCTGGCCCTTCTCTCCAAACTGAAGTGAATGTAGAAAACAATCCTGTTACCGCTGGCCAGCCTCCCCTAACGATTAATCCCCCACCGATTCAACCCGCAACGCTTAAGAGCCAAAAACAGGTATCGAATACGAAAAATTTCGTCCCGTATGAGAAAACGGGTTCGATTATGATGGTGATAAGACGCGATACGTTGCCAAAAATTAAAGAGCTTCTCAAAAAGCTCGATGTGCCTAAGAAAATGGTGCGAATTGAAGTGCTGCTTTTTGAGAAAAAGCGGACCAATCAAAACAATTTTGGGCTCAATGTGTTGAAAATGGGCGCATCGGCAAAGCATATTAGTGAGACGGGCATTACCTACGACCATCCGAAAACAGGCGGCATTCTCGACTTTTTCATTTCTCGCAAACCGATCGATTGGTTTCCGGCATTTGATCTTTCCTACAACTTTTTGATGTCGCAAGAAGATGCACGCATTAATGCAGCACCCTCGATTTTAACGCTCAATCAAACGCCTGGAAAAACCTCGATCATGGAAGAGATCTCAATCGACAACGGGGCGGCACCTGTTGACACGGCAAGTGGTGGAATCACGTTTGAGAAGGTGTTCTCGCGGGTGCAGTACGGGATTAACATTGTTGTGACGCCGACCATTCACGAGCCGGATGAAGAGGGTGAACGTTTTGTAACCCTTGAGACGAATGTGTCGTTTGATACGACAAAAGACAAGGGGAATGATCGCCCCGATGTGGACCGGCGCCAGGTGCAAAACCAAGTGCGCATCAAAGATGGCCAGACGGTAATTTTGGGTGGCTTGCAGAAGAAAGTCGCTGAAGACATTTCGGAGAAAATCCCATTTTTGGGCGAACTACCAGGGATTGGTAAGTTCTTTGCAACGACAAAATCCAAAGACCAAATGACTGAGCTCTTCATGTTTATTACTCCGCATATTATCTTGGATGAGGAAAGAGACTTAGAGAAAATGCGCCAAGAGGTATTGATGCGTAGACCAGGCGATTTACCCGAATTCTTAGAGGAAATCGAAGCGGCAAAAAGCCGCGAGCGGGTCCGTCTTTTCTCAAACAGCTATAAACTCCTATTTGGCAAGGCAAATGACTAGCTTAGACGAGATGCCCCTTGTTGATGACTTATCGAAATATCCGTTTGTCCCCGAGGAAATCCCCTACGCTTTTGCAAAAGCTAAAGAGATTTTGCCCTTAGAGCTTAAGGGAAATGTTTTAACTGTTGCTATTGCCAACCCAAATGATTTAGCGGCCCTAGAAGAGGCCAGACTGTTAACTGGGCGCGAGCTTTTGGAGATGGTTTGCCCAAAAGAGCGGGTGATACAGGCAATTGAAAAGTGTTACAAGCAGGGCGATGATGAAACTTCCCAGTTGATTGCCAACTTAAAGGGATCTGACGAAACGCTTCAAGAGGAAAAAGGATACGATCTTCTCGATGACCGAAGTGACTCCCCTGTCATTCGGATGCTCAATTCAATGATCGTGGAAGCCGCTCACCAAGGCGCGTCGGATATTCACTTTGAGCCACAAGAAAATGGGATGGTTGTGCGCTATCGCATTGATGGTGTGCTGCAAAAGCGTCACTCCCCTCCAAAGGAATTCCAAAAACAGCTCTTAACCCGTATCAAAGTCATTGCAAAGCTCGACATAGCGCAGCAAAGGTTGCCGCAAGATGGGCGGATCAAGCTCAATATGGCGGGAAGGCAGATTGACTTTCGTGTCTCAACCGTGCCGGTTGTGTATGGGGAGCGGATTGTGCTCAGGATTCTAGACAACAGCAATGTCATGTTAGGGCTTGATAAAATGGGAATGCCCTACGAATTACTCAGTGCATTTCGCCGTTTAATTCGCAAAAGCCAGGGCATTATTTTAGTGACAGGGCCAACCGGAAGTGGAAAAACAACGACGCTTTATAGTGCTCTTTCAGAAGTGAATTCTCCTGAGGTCAATGTGATGACGATCGAGGATCCTGTGGAATATAAGTTACCGGGAATTGCCCAAATTGGAATCAACCCCAAGATCGATCTGACCTTTGCGGCGGGGCTACGCCACATCTTGCGCCAAGATCCCGATGTTGTGATGATCGGGGAGATTCGCGATCAGGAAACAGCTGTCATTGCAACGCAAGCTTCCCTGACGGGTCACTTGGTTTTAAGCACGCTCCATACAAACGATGCGCCATCAGCGATGACCCGGCTTGTCGAGATGGGGATTGAGCCGTATCTCTTATCCTCCTCTGTCCTTGCTGTTTTAGCTCAGCGGCTTGTACGAGCGCTTTGCCCCAAGTGCAAGGAGGCGTATACACCCGAGGAGCGGGAACTGACCGATCTTGGGATTAAACGGAGCGATTTACACGACGGCATGCTCTTTCAGGGCAAGGGATGCGAAGAGTGCTATGGCACCGGCTATCGAGGGCGACGGGGGGTTTATGAACTCATGGAGTTAACACCTGCTGTAAAGACACAGCTGATGAAAAGTGCAGAGGCGACAAAATTATCAGACGTTGCGGGAGTAAAATCACTGCGCATGCATGGAGCGAGTTTGGCAATTGAAGGTGTGACAACGAGCAAAGAAGTGCTCAGGGTGACAAGATAATGGCACTATTTAAATACGAAGCCTTAGCGGTGAGCGGAAAACGGATGAACGGAACCATTGACGCCGATTCGCTTGCGCTTGCCAAAGACAAGCTCAAACGCCAAGAAGTGTTTGTCACAAAACTCACTCCGCTTGGCAAAAAAAGCCGCGAGTCAATTATCTCCCCTGCGATGCGCATCGCCTTTACGCGCGATTTAGCCTCCCTCTTACGCTCTGGACTCCCCCTTTACGAAAGCCTTGTGACAATTGAGGAAAAATACACAGGTCATAAGTGCCACCCGCTCTTTTTAAGCCTCTGTGATCGGGTGAAAAAAGGAGAACATTTATCTCAGGCCTTAGCGGCGTATCCTAAGAGTTTTGATCGGGTTTACATCGCCATGGTGCGCGCAGCAGAGGAGACAGCACGTCTAGAGGAAGTATTTAATGAGCTGGCTTTACTGACCTCGAAAACAGAGCGTCTTAAAAAACAAGTCACAACAGCAATGATCTATCCCACCTTTCTCTTAGCCTTTGCCGTTATCGTGATCACAGCGCTTATGTTTTTCTTAATCCCCTCAATGCAAGATCTGTTTGAAGGGCGCACACTTCACCCCGTGACAATGAGTGTTTTGGCGGTCTCTCACTTTTTGATTGCGCATCAAGTAACAATTGCTGTCGGCTTGCTGTCAATCGTTGCAATCATTGTGTATGCGGTGAAAAAACGGCTGTTTTTCGACCAGATTTCCCTCGCGTTGCCACTGATTAAACGGATAAAAACGCAGATGGTTTGTCTGCGCTTTTCACGCGTGCTCTCTGTCCTCTTGAAAAGTGGAGTGCCGCTTCTTGATGCCTTAGGTCTTGCAAAGCAAGTGCTCTTATCGCGTCCGTTTGAAGAGGTGATCGAAAAGGCTGAAAAAAGCATTGTTGAGGGAGGCAAGCTCTCTGAAGAGCTACGCAATTCCCCGCTTATCCCCAAGCTTTTCGTCCGCATGCTAGAGGTTTCCGAAGAAGCGGGCAACTTGCCAGACATGTTAAAAAATATAGCAGAAATTTATGAAGAAGATCTCGAAAAGAGCCTTAGTCGCTTTACAACCCTCATTCAACCAGTGATGCTGCTCGTTCTAGGGTTTTTTGTTGGAATCATCCTCCTTTCGGTGCTTCTTCCACTCACAGACGTGAGTTCAATCATGGAGTAAAAATGAAAAAGAAAAAACGCCCGATGACGATTTTGGAAATTATGATCGTTATCTTTATTATCGGGATTGTAGGCGGTGTTGTCGGCTACAATATGAAAGGAACCATTGAGCAAGGTAAGGCTTTTAAGACCAAAGAAGGAATTGGCCGGCTCTATGAGCTCTTCCACTACGAGATGGCAACCAATGACCGAACGGGAAAGCAGGTCGAGGAACACTGGCAAGAAGTTGTGAAAAACTCAGGCTTTATCAAAAATCCCAAGAAGTTTGTCAAAGATGGCTGGGGTCAAGAATATGCCGTGCGCTTTGTCAGTGGCGATTTTAGAATCGAATCAAAAGCGTATTTAGCCTACTTAAAAAAGAAAGGGCTTGAGGCCGATCTCCCATGGGAAGACGACGAAGATTCACAATAGTTGAGTTGCTTATTTGTTTAACGCTCCTAACCATGATTGGGAGCGTCTTGGCTTATAAGGGCACGGCGATGATTCAAAGTTATCGCTTTAGTTCCAATGTCAAGGCGTTAGAGCATAAACTTCACGCCTTAAAAACAATGAGCATTGTCTATGACGCGGATGTGGAGGTGACCTGCAAGTTTGAGGAGGGTGTCTTGACAGTGAGTAGCTTTACACACGAAAGGTTCCCCCTTCTCCATAAAGACCTTACTCTTCGATGTGATTCTATTACTCCAGAATTGTCGTCATTTATCATAAAACCGACGTCAGCTATCCAATATTCTCTAATAATTGCCTTAGATCAGAGGCAAATTAAAATCAAAATTTGACAAATTAGACTCCTTAATATATTTGGTGGGTATAAGGTATATTAACTGGAGGAACTCACATGTCAGCCGCTATTGGATTAGCTGGGATTTTTGGACCATTATTGGTCATTCTCGGTATCTGGAGCCTGCTGTTTGCTCAGCATCAGAAAAAAGTGATGGATGATCTTAAGAAAAGCCCATCTTTATTTCACTTTGGCTCTATCGTAAACCTATTTATTGGGATCGTTGTCGTTTCTGCAACTTCATGGCACGGAAATGAAACATTTTTAGTCCCACTATTTGGATGGGTGCAAGTTATCCGCTCATTGATCGGAATCTTCTTGCCAAAGTTTTATTTATCTAGCTTCAGCTGGAGCAGAGGTGTTTACATCTTCATCAGCTTCGTTATCATTCTCTGGGGATTGGGAATGTGCCGCGTCGCTTTTAGCTGGCTCTAAGTTTTATAGACCCTGGGTCTCAATAACTCAGTTGTCTTAAGCCCCTTTATAGTGTATCCTGTTTCCGAACAGGAGTTACGCTATGAAGGGTCTTTTTGTATTTTTTCTTTTATCACTTTCTCTCGTCTTTGGAGACTATCCAGAGATCGACTTATTACCACGCATGCCGGAGTGGACACCAAGGGTTGTTGAACAGCACCCAACAGGTCAACCCAAGCTAGTCGTTTTCTATGAGCAGGACGCTGCAGTCAAGCGCATTCACATGAGAGCTGACGGAACACCCATGGAAGAAACAGATCTGACCATGAAAGATGGTGAGCCTGTAGCCCATGGCGCAAGTGTAATCTGCGATGACGATGGGAATCCCAAGCAGATCGCTCACTTCAATCGCGGGACCTTAGACGGCGTTTCTCAAATATTTTACCCCTCAGGCAAGCTCTATCAAGTGATCCATTTCAAAGATGGAAAGCGCGATGGGGAAGCCATGAGCTATTACGAGAATGGAAAGAAAAAAGACATCGCTTACTTCGCCCAAGATCAGCTTCAAGGTGAAATGACCACCTACTATGAAAATGGGAATGAGAAATCAAACACAACGTATGTGAATAATGTGCCACATGGTGTTTCAACCACTTGGTTTGAAGATGGCACTCTCCAATTAAGACGCAACTTCATCAACGGAGAGCTGCATTCAAGCGGAGATATCGCAGGACTTACCGAGTACGATGACAATCAAAACGTCCGTGAAACGCAACACTACAACCACGGAACTTCTGTTGGGATTCATACGAAATACCATGCGAATGGCCAACAAAGCTACCGCGTCCAGTACAGAGGCGGCAAAAAAGATGGCAAGGAACAGTTTTTCTCCGAGGCCGGCAAGCTGATTGGCGAAGGGGAGTTTAAAAAAGGCCTTGCTCAAGGTAAGCATTGGAAAAAACACGAAAATGGACAAGACGCCTACCTAGCGCTCTACGATAAAGCCGGTAAACTTGTTGGAGCTATCGAAGAGTGGTACGAAAACGGAGCCAAACGCGCAGAATACCGCCAAATTGAAGGGGAGTACGAAGGCTCTTGCAAGGAATGGTACGCAACCGGCGTGCCTAAAATGGACTACTTTTACAAAGATACAAAATTCGAAGGTACCCAAACCGAATATTTCGCGAACGGCAATCCCAAAATAGAGATGAACTACAAAAACGGCGTGCAAGACGGTTTGTTAAAAGAATGGTACGAAAATGGCGTCTTAGGCTTTCAAGCAAGCTTCAAGGACGGGAAAAAAGACGGCGACTTTCTCGAATGGTACGAATCAGGAACGCTCAAATCCAAGCGCACCTACGTCAACGATCTCTACCACGATGAACAACGCCTTCTTTCAGAAGATGGTAAACTCATCAGCCTTGCCCATTTTAACCACGGCAAAAAAGACGGCCTCTTCCAAAACTTTGCCGAAAACGGCATGTGCGTCTCAGAAGGCTCTTTCGAAGACGATATGCCAGTTGGTGAGCACATTAACAAATATGAAAACGGTCAAGTCAAAATGATCGAACGCTTCCAAAACGGCAAGAAACACGGCAAACAAGAAGAATACTTCCCAAGCGGTAAACCCTCAGTTCTCTCTTACTTCGTTGAAGACAAAGCACACGGAGAAGTCACAGGCTTCTACGAAACCGGAAAACTCCGCTTCGTACGCAAGTACAAGCACGATCTACCCGTTGGTGAACACAAAGAATTCTTCAAGGATGAAAGCGTTGCACGCCTTCTTTCCTACGACGATGATGGAAAACTCGACGGTGAGCAGAAAAGCTACTACAAAAAAGGTCAAATGCAGACCTACATCGTCTACGAACATGGCGAAATACACGGTTTAAAAGCTATGTGGGACGATAAAGGCGACCTGATGGAAGAAGGACGCTACGAACGCGGAATGCTTCAAGGAAGGTACTTTGAAAGAGATCCTGAAGGACGTGAACTTATCTACCATTACAAAGATAATAAGAAAGACGGCCTTCACGAAATCTACATCAACACTGGTGGCGACAAAATCCTTGCCCTAGAAGCTGACTACAAAGAAGGTAAATTGCACGGAGATGTGGTTGAGTACGAGCCATCAGGCTACAAAGTCTCCCTTACCACCTACGCAAAAGGCCTTAAAGACGGCGTTGCGGAACTCTACGGCGTCAAAGGACGCCTCGCCGCTCGCATCTACTTCAACGCGGATAAGAAAGAGGGCCTTCATACCCAATACTTCCCAAGCGGCAAAACCTACAAAGAAGTGAACTTTGTCAATGACCTCCGTGAGGGGCCAGAAACAACCTACTTCGAAGATGGTCAAGTCAATAGCGTCTACCTTTACAAAAACGACCAACTTGACGGACTCTCAAAACACTGGAACGCCGACGGTGTCCTCATCTTTGAAGCCGAATACAAAGACGGCAAGCAAGATGGCCACTTCGCCAAGTACTACGACAACGGCAAGCCGAAGCTCGAGCAGAACTTCATAGCCGGCGTCCTAGATGGGGTCAAGCGCTCCTACGATGAAGACGGCAATGCCACCGAAGTCACTTATAGAAACGGCACTAAACAGCTGTAGATTAGGTGGATATTAGAATGTAAAGCGGCTTTACATGAAGTCGCTTTACTAGAGATCCTGACTTGTTGTAAAATAAGGAAAAGAGGGGGATCTTATGGCAGCACCTATTCACAATATTGGAGATCCGGGAGACTCTGGGAAAAAACTCCCAACCTTTCCCCATACACCACCTGCAAATGAAGCCGAAATGATGGAGAACCTCGACATGGTCGATGTGACTCCCTCTAGTGATGCTGGCCATATGGTTGCACAAATTAAAAGCTCAGGTGCCTCCTTCGAAACCCTCCACCTGCTAGGCCATTGCCTGCAAAGCGGGGTTGTCTGTCCAGAACTCACAGCCCATACCCGTCAGGCCATTGGAGCTGCTCTTGGAGGATCTTCCCCCCTAAAAACTTCCTCGGATCTTGGTGCCTCGCTCTATAAAGCCCTTGCAAGCCCTCTATTTTCCCATTGGAACCGAGAAGATATTCGTGACCAGCACACACTTCAAAGCTTTGTCAGTGAGCTGTCTAGCTCTAAGAGTGCTCCAGCTGTTCCGGAAATCTTTAATCCTGGGCTAAAAAATGCCCTTTGTCAGCTTGCCGGTCCTGAACATGCTCACACAGATGGAAGTGATCTCCCATCTCCCCATACACTAGGCTCACCAGCAACAAGCCCTCCTAAGCCAGACCCTTGGCCTCCAACCACGCCCCCTCAAACAGTGGGTCAAGCGCTTACAGATGTCAATTATTGGTGCACTACTGTAACAAATATTTATGCCTTATCTCTACAGGCTGCATTAAAGACCATGGACCCGAATACCAAACTAGCTGGCAGTGCGTTGCAAGCCTATGCAGCTGCCATTGAAGCCCATTTTGGGTCTTCAGCTGTAGGTTCCATTTTTGAAACTTTGACAGATACGGTTGGAACAATCTGGAAAGCACCTACCACCAATCAAATTGCTTATCTCAAGTCATTTCTAAGTCTAATGAAAACAGCTGTTGGGCTATATACTCCTGATCAGATGCAGTTTATCACAAATTTCTACAATTTTGTGACAACGAAAAACCCAAATATGGGAGGTATTTGCGATTGGTTAAAGGAAAATACTTGTCCTGTTCCTTCTTTACTGCGTCAAATCAATGATATAGGTTTTGCTGCTACACCTCCAAAGCCAGATCCATGGCCTCCTACAGTGCCACCAAGCACTGTTCAAGAAGCATTGAGTGAAGCGACCTATTGGGCTTCTATTGATCCGAATCCCTATAGTCAAGCCCTTTTAAATGCCTTAGAGAGCATGGATCCAAATGCAAAACTGCCGGGTAGTGCAATTCAAGCATTTGGAGCAACGCTTGAAGCAATGGAGGGTTCTTCAAAAGTTGGCCCGATTTTTGAGATGATCACAGATACGGTCAATACAGGATGGACACCACCAACAACTAATAATCTTACGTATTTGCAGTCCTACCTAAACCTGTTAAAAACCACTACGGGGCTCTTCTCAACAAGCGATATGCAGTTCATTAACCAACTTTCTACCTATTTGAAAGATGGCAATAGATCAACAGAAGATATCGATCATTGGTTAGATGTCAACCCATGTACAAACGCTTCCTTAGTCGAAACAATCAAAGACATCGGTTATAAAGCGGTGGCTGTAGTGATACCTGTCACTCCATCGGTGCCAAATCCTTGGCCACCAAATATTCCTCAAACAGTCGGAGAGGCTTTAAGTCTAACCGAATACTGGCTTACAACTGCCCCGAATAACCCCTTCATAAAGAGCTTGCTGGCAGCTTTGCAAACAATGCCAGCGTCAGAACAAATTAATGGGAGTGCTTTGCAAGCTTTTGCTGCAACACTTGAACCGCAGTTTAGTTCCAAAGAGGCGGGTGATTTGAAGATTTTTGAGGCAATTACCGATACTCCAGGGACGAAATGGTCGGGCCCAACAACAAACCAAGTGCAGTATCTTCAAGCGTTTCTAACGATGTGTACTAAAACGACAGGTATTTTTTCATCTGATGAGATGAGTGCTCTAAGTAGTTTATTAAGTTACATACAATCAGGGACGCGCTCTGTAGTAGATATCAGCCATTGGTTAATCCAGAACTTTGAAACGAAGCCAGATTTAGCATCGTCACACTTAGCATCAACACTAAAGGACATAGGGTTTCATTTTATCCCTCCTCCTGGCTATCAAAACCAGACCCCTCCTCAAACGGTGCAAGAAGCGCTTGCTTATGCGGAGTATGATTATGCCACAGATCCAACAAATATTTACACAAAACAACTGATTAACATACTAGAACAATTAAATCCCGATCTTAATATGCAAGATACTACTTTAAGTGCAGTGGGTGCACTTATTGAACAGACGGCAGGTATTGACAAGGTAGGGCAGATGTTTTTAGTTATAACGGGTACATGGTTAGGTAACCAGACAAGTATGTCATCAAACGGCTATTTGAACCGTGCATTGACCCTTTTGCTTTCCACAACGGGTATTTTTAATGCGGAACAAATGTCTTATATGAAGAATCTAGATGCTCAGACAGGTGATAAGGCAAACATTAATCCATGGTTAGAACAAAACCCCTGTCCAAATGGATGGTATCTTCAAAACATACTAGTACACTTAGGTTTTCAGGCAGCGTCAGGCCCTCCTGGGTGGCCTCCTCTTACTACACCAAAGACGGTTGGAGATGCTCTTGTCTATGCGAAATACTGGCTTCAAATAGACCCAACAAATAAGTACGCAAAACTGCTTGTCACAACGTTAGAATCGCTAGATCAATCATCTGCTATTTTGAATAGTCCCTTGCAGGCATTTGCTGCTGAGATTGAAGAACTTGATGGAGTAGATAACGTTGGGTATCTATTCACAAAATTGACCGGAACAGATAGTGGAGCTTTCAAACCGGAAACGATGTCTTTACAAGACTTACAATCTTTCATTAAGCTTTTAATAAATACTCAAGGCATCTTCTCAGACACTGAAATGCAGTATTTTCAAAACTTGCAAAGTTTTATGAACGTTGATCTTTGGGGGCCAGACATTCAAGGGTGGCTGTATTCACATCCATGTCCAATTGCATCTTTAACAAACGTTTTGAATACGCTCGGATATCCAGCAGTTGAAGCAACACCACCGCCAGGATGGCCGCCAACATCGACGCCCGCAACGGCTTGGGACGCTACAGTATTGGCAAACTATTTAGCTGTAACAACGAACCCTCCAAACCACTATATTATAGAGCTGATACGTGCCTTAAGGAGTATGCCAGGTACTGCTCAAATTATGGGAAGTATCCTCCAGCCTTTTGGCGTTTTGATGGAAGATATGGCGAAGCCAACCGATTTAGGTGAGACATTCAGAGTCTTGACTGGAACAGAGGGCTCTGCTTACACTCCAAAGCCTGAGTCCGAAAACTTCCTCAAATTATTCATCACAATGGTAGCAAACACTCAGGGCATTTTTGATGCTAAAGAAATGCAATATATCCAAAAATTTGAAACATTTTTGAATACCAATCCAGATAATAATCAACTTATTACATGGTTAGATCAAAATCCATGTACTATTCCGTATTTGAGTGAGATACTTGTTAATATGGGTTACTGAACTCCTCCCTAGACTTCTAAAAAGATGTGGAGGTAGGTGTCGCCAAACTTTTTGGTTTTCTTAAGAGAAAGTCCTGGAATCTCGATCTTTTCGGAACTTTCGTAAAGAAGGGTACCGTTTGGTTTGACGAGGTTGGCGAGATCAAGGAGTTTGACGCCGTAGGGCGGGTCAAGAAAGACGATGTCAAAGGCGGGGAGTTTGGGGACGATCAGTGCGGCGTCCTTGACGATGACTTTTGCGTTAAGTTCAAACGCGTTTAAATTCGATTTAAGGATGTTTGCAGCCGACCTGTCTGATTCGATAAAGGTGGCGCTCTTAGCGCCGCGAGAGAGTGCTTCTATGCCTACAGCACCGCTTCCAGCGAAGATATCTAGGAAGGTTGCGCCTTCAATTTCAAATTGCAGCATATTAAAGACGGCTTCACGCACTTTCTCTTGTGTGGGGCGGGTTGTTTTGGAGCTGGGTGTTTTGATTTGGCGTCCCTTGAGACGGCCACCGGTGATTCTCATCGGCGCGTTGTGGCGGGCTTGAGTTTGTAGTCGCGGAGGCGTTCTTCCGCTTGCTGGAGGTAGAAGGTGTCGTGGGTGTTAAGGTAGTGTTCGTAGCAGACGTAGGCTTGTTGGATGGCGAGGATTTTGTTCAGGCCGCGGGTTGATTGACGGGCTGTTGTGAGGTTGGCTTTTTTCTTGATGTAGAGGTAGCGGTCGTTAAAGCGGCCTTGGATGACAAGGTCTAGGTCTCTTGGCTCGTCGATAGTGCCGTAAACGGTGAAGGGGCGGTCAGCGTACATGTGGGGTACCATGGTGGCGTGAGGGTAGATTTCGACGTTTGTGCCCTCGGCGTTGGTGAGTGTGACGTGCATGTCTTTAGAAAGGAGTTGGCTTGTGTGTTTGACGAGGCGAGCGAGTTTGCGGGGGAAGGCGGTGTTCGTTTGTGAGTAGACGAATTCGCCGTTGCTAAAAGTGCTGACAAGGTCAAGCATGGCGCCTCTTGAACGGCGGTCGATACACGCGGTGTGGAGGGTGTAGCGGCCTTTGTTGTTTTCAAAGAGGTTGGCTAGGGTGTATTTTTTCGATTGGATATTTGCTAGTGAGGAACCGTCGGTTAAGAGGACGATGGTGTTTTCACCTTGATCATTTGGGAGTTCGTTGCTGATTTCTGGGAGGACGTCGTAGAGGTCGATGTTGCTGTTAAAGAAGTGGGTGAAGTTGTTTGAGTAGAGGAATTGGCGCGCCTCTGTGACGTGTTTTTTACGCCAGAGGAGTGGGGTATCGCTAAGGCGGTGGATTTTCTTATCGACGACGTAGATGTTAAAGGTGTCGCCTTCTTGGAGATAGTTGAGCGCTTTTAAGATCGCTTTTCTAAACATGTCGTAGCGGTATTTTTTAACGGTAGCGGTTTTGTCGATAATGAAGGCGTAGTGTTGTTGCACAGGCTGGAGGTTGAGTTCCTGATTGGGGTAGACGCTGATGCTAAAGACGTAGCCTTTATGGCGATCTTTTCGTTTGACGATGCTAACGTCGATTTCAAATTCGTCACTTGAAGGGACGTTATTCAGGGCATTACTTGTTGGTTGGCGCGAGAGGTTATAGCGAGTTGAACGGTTAGCGCGCGAGAGTGAGTCGGCTTGGTTTCTGGGAATGCTTGGGAATTGGTGAGAGAAGAGTTCAACAAGCGCTGGGTTTTCAGGTCTTTCTAAGGTGGAAACGGTGATGATTTCAGGCGTTTCATTGCAGAGGATACGCGGTGAGTAGGTGATGGAAACATCTGATTGTACTAGGGGATCGACGATATCTCTTACTGCAAGTGCTGAGGTGTGGAGAACGTGGGGATAGCGGACGACTTCTGGAAAGGTGAATGAGAAAGGGGAGGCTGCTGCTACAAGTTCTTTTCCCTCTTCATCAGGGTGCATGTAGACAACGGAGTTGAGGTAGAGGGCTTCAGGTGGAGCGTCTTCGTCGTAATAGAAATCATACTCGGTATTGCCGTGGGGGATTTTATGGATGACATCAAGGGAACTTTCAACACTGTGTGTTTTGGGAGCCTCGGTATTGAATGCGAGCTCTTTAAACGTTGCAAAATCCTTTTCAAAATCGACGGGGAAAATAAGGTTTAACGATTTTTGCTCAAGGGATGCCTGGTATTGGAGAGGGGCTTTTGCTAAGTCAAAGTGTTCAAGTGAGTGTGTTTTGACCTTAGAATCTTTGATTTCAAAAGCGGTTACTGTGCTTGCTGTTGGTGTGACTAAGGTGTCGCGTGTGTAGATTGCAGTGGCTTGAAGTTCACTCTCTTGAATGTGAGGAGTTGCAGCCTCTTGTAATTTGGGTGAATCGATCCAAGTCTTTGCTAAAAGGTTTTTAGTGGTGATGTGATCAGGAATGTCGCTTTTGATCACTCCTTTTGTGTAGCCGGTATAGGCTTTGTAATGAGGTTGATTGATATTTGCGGCATTCAGAATGAGGGCATCTGCTTTTGAATCGCTTGCATTGACACGAACCTCATGCACATAGGTTGCAATTTCATGGGCTGTTGGCCGTTCTTTTGCAATTTTTCTTTCTGTGTTGAGAGTTGGGAGGTTTTCGTAGTTAGTTGATGGAAGGTTGATTGTAGGGATCTCTTTCGGTGCACTTTTTGTGAGAAGCTTGCTTGATTTTTCAACAGGCCTAGCTTTTGTCTCGACGTTATCAACTAGCACCTCTGAATGCTTCAGGGTGAGGGGGAGTGACTGTTTGATTTCAACTTCTGGCAAAGTGCCGCGAGCCTTTTGGAAGGAAAAATGGGTGGGGGTCACTTCTGGATGACTGATTGTAACAAGATTTGGTTCATCTTGCATCAATGGGGCTTGAGTCGGGTAATTAGAAATGTTCAGTTCTTTAGCGTATTTTGCTTTGGCGCTGTAAATTTCTGGTAGATAGGCTTTTGCTTGAACACAGACATCTTCTTTTCCGAGGTTGAAGGTTGTTTCTCCGATTACAGTTTGTGGGATGAGCACACTGCTTTGTACTGGTGTGCTGCTTGGCGCTAAAGCGAGTTGTTTTTCATCAAGAGGTGTTAGGGCTTCTGGTTCAGTGGCAAAAATGGTTGTGGAATCAAGCATGCCGTACTTAAGCAATGGGGCGTGAACAACGGCACTTAAGTGCTGTTTTGGATTGTTGATGGTTATATTGGTACTAGGTGCTTGGACTACCATATCTTCTACCTCAAAAGAGGGAAGAGTGGGTCCTTTCTTGATTTCAACGGCAATATCAGTTGGTGGAGTGAATGAAGTTACACGTGCACATTCTGCTTCTGGTGTGTGCGTTAATAGCGGCGTTATTTGCTCATACTCTGTTATGCTGACCGTTTTGTTTGGGCAGTGCAAGTGAGAGCGTATTTTTGCTAGTTGAGTTTTGGGGTTAGCTTGTAAAGGCGTAGTTGTTTTCTCGAGCTGAGATACTTCTTTGTCTTCAATTTCAAACGTGGTTTTCGTGACACTATCAGGGATCCTAGGATAGAGCATCTCAAAGGCTGTGATCTCACTTGAAATGTTTTCAGGATGGACGTGAACAGTTTCAAAAATCAGGTCTTCTAAAAGCGTTTCAGTACTCACGTAACGCTCAGGCGAAGTAAGCTCTGAAGGGGCATAATAGAGCTCAGCTTTAGGAACTTTGTTCCCCGAACTTTCTATAAGAACGTCGGGGAGATCAGGTGAGCTTGTGAGTGCCAGTGCGGCAACAATAAATGCCATCTATACCACATTTTAGTAACGGTTGAGTGCGTTAATAGCTTCAATACTTCCCTCAACGCGGACGAAGAGTTCTTTTGGTGTGGAATGGTCTTCTTTTAATTCACTTAAAAGAGTAAGTGCTGCTTCATTGAGCTCTTCCATTTCACTTAGGTTGTTGCCTTGATAATTTTGCACAGCTTGGAGGCGAAGCACTTCCGCATCGATAAATTTCATGTATTGACCATGCATTTTTTTCACGTTGCTAGATTCTTCTAGGGCGTGATGGTAGTCGATTGAAAGCGTATCTTCTTGGGTCGTGAAGTCATCTTTCATGCGGCTTAAGAAGAAAAGGTGTCTGTTCACTTTTTCATCATCAGATGAAATCTCTGCGCGTACTTGTGCATAAGTTAGCCCAGATTCTAAGTGACAAGGCTCTGAGTGGATATTTTTTCTAATTTGCAATTCTTTGAGCTGATTTAAAATCACAAGCACATTTTCATTGGCTTCATTTTTGCTTGTAGGCTCGAGCATTTTAAACTCGATCTTAGCGGTTTCTAGGTTTGCAACATTGCCCATTGCTGTTGGAAGAGCATTAGGCGTATTTTTGATGAACTGGAAGGTTTCTAAAGCCTTTTCATCGTAACCCATTTCCTCGTAGGCTTTGGCCAGTTCAAAAAGCGCATGTTTTTTATACGTCCATTGAACCTCTGTTAAAAAGGTTTGCTGTTCAACAAGTGATGTTAAAAGTGAGAGGCGGTGCTCTCTCTCTTGCATTCTTTCTAGGAGCTGAGTGTACTTGAGAACTTCAGACTCTAACTCGAGGTTTTCCGTGTTGATCTGAGTAAGCTGACCATCTCTTTCAAGAACGCTTGCAAAGAGGAGGTTTGCGCGCTCAACGTAGCCGCTAACTTCGCTGTTGTCATTTGTCTTACGGCTCCAATGTTGATCGAGGTAGTCTTTTGACTGATTAAAGTAGTGGTTTGCAAGCCAGAGTTTATTTTCCGTTTGCACCATCTGTGGATCCATGCTGATCGCTACAAAAAGGTGTTCTGCAGCCTTTTCCATGGTTCCTTCTGAGGTAATGTACCCGTTGAAGAGGTGGAGATGCGTGCTTGGAGTGTCATAAAGATCTGGATTGAGTCTAAGCGCATGCTCTAAGTGATTACAAAACGCGAACATATCGCTTTGTGTTTTGTTATGGCAAAGCGCTGAAAGATAATGTGCTTCAGCAAGTGCATTTTGATCGAGTTCTTCGTTAAGATGAGTGAGCAAGAAGTTGTGCGTGTACTCTAAAGCTTCGCTGTAACGTTCTAGCTCATACGCTGTTTTCGCAAAAAGCAGGCGATACTCACGCAGTTCCTCATGGTTGAAGATGCTTTCATTGGCAAGCACCGCATTTAAGTCTTCAAAGAACGTTTGCTTTGAATAGTTAATGTCCTCTGACTGGAACAGGTGCAAGGATGAGGACAAAAACAGCTTCCATGCTGCTTCTGTGCGCTCTTCTTCCTTAAATTGATTGAGATACGAGCTAAACGAGTCATAACTTTTTTGCCACTTTTCATTCTCGTGGGCTAATAGACCATACTCGAAGAGGAAACTTTCTTGATCTTCAAAATTGGGGAACTTCTCGTTGATTAGATCGAGTTTTTGCTCAGTCAGCTCACGGTTGCCTTCCTTTTTTGCAAGCATGGCATACATGAAAATCGCTTTGGGAAGTTCTGCATCTTCAGTAAAGAGTGCTTCAAACTTGTCAAGCGTGCGCAAAAATAGAGGTTCGTCTGAAAGCTCATTGGCACATGTCATGGTAATCAGTAGAGCATTTTTAAGCTGCTCTGACGATTCTGTCTGCTCATTGATGTAACGCTCAAGGGATACCTGTGCATTGAGGAAGTTATCAATGGCAAAGTAACTTTTACCGACGATGTAGTGGAACGTTGTTAAGTAAGATTCTGGCACAACATCAACCACTTCTTCAAACTCAGCGATCACCTGGCGGTATCTTTCTGCTTGGAAAAGAAGAATAAGGCGGTTGAACTGCGCTTCATTAGCGCGTTTTCCTTTTTGGTCGACGATCTGCGTGAATGTTGTAATCGCTTTTTCACCATCGAAAGTTGCTTCTAAGCTTCCCGCTTGAAACAAGAGGTCTTCTCTTTGTGCTAAGTGCTTTTCTGCTAGCTCATTGTAGAGAAGGGCTGCTTTTTCATTCTCGCCAAGAATTCTGTGGATCTCTGCTAAGGCAAATTCAGAAACCTCAGCGTAAGGTGTTGTGACAAGCTCTTCATAAAAAGGCTTCGCATCACGTGCGAGCACTTCTTGATCATTGAGATTGTCTAAAGCGATCGCTTGTCTAAAAAGGGACTCTGCAATGAGGAATTGGAATTCGTGCTTGCGATCTAAAAACTCTTCTGAGCTAGAATTGATGTAGGGGAGTCCTTCTTTTGCAATCTTGTCAAAGTGATTAAGCTCGTAATAGCAATGTAGCTTGTTGATTAAAACCTTCTCGTAAACAAGAGGGTCATCAATCTGTTCATACGCAGTAAGCGCACCTTCAATTTGGTTTTCTTGCAAGAGCAAGTCACCTAAAATTCCCTGAAAATAATCCTTGAGATCGCTGTCTGGGTATCTTTCGAAAAAGTCTCTGATTTGCGCTTTAACGATTGCATAATCGCCATCTTTCCAGAATTCGGCAATCCTTCGAATTAAGAAAGCCTCCTCGTCGCTGCTCATCTTTGGTGTGACCATATCGTTTCTATTTGCTAGAGCAAACTCTTGATTGATCGAGCCAAACATTAGACCTTGAACAAGAAGCCCACCAACCAAAGGGAGCTGAAAAAAAACAGACTTTTTCATAGTGATGTCCTGACTTTTGAATTTTTTTTGATTATACGACCGGCTTCTTATTTATCAAAGAGTTTCTTCGCCGCCGTAATAGTTGATGAGCTCTTCCGATTTTGAGAAATTCAATTCGCGAAGCATCCCATAGAGCCGCAAACCTTTTGCCGTCTCATCCATTTCGAAATAAAGCATTCCCAAGCGGAACATAATCTCTTTGTCGCGCGGGCAAAGCCGTAAAATTGTCTCATAAGCCGCAGCTTGTTTTTCTCTTTCCCCTAATTTTTGATAACAGGTCGCAAGCTGTGCGAAGACCCATGGGTCATTTGGAGCATACGATTGAATGATCAAATACTCTTGAATTGCACGTAAAACCAAACGATCGCCATTTTCGATTAACCGACCAAGCACCAAATACGACTTAGCAAGCGAACTGTGCGCTTCAATGTCAGACGGTTCATGCTTAATCAGTTGAATGTGATAGTGAATCGACATTTTTAACAAAAGCCGCTTCATCTGACGCACATCTTCTTTTTGCAAACGGTGCGACAATCGCTTGATCGCCGTTCGAAGCGAAAGAGGCAGCTTGTCAAGACCTGAAAAATTCTCATCAATCTCCAAAGCCCCTCTGTGACATGCCTGAGCAACCGATAATAAACTTTCGGTCTGATCCAATTCTGCCGGAAGATTTTCCCGCAAACCTCGAATAAAACCCTCTTGCAAATCAATCATCTGTTCGGGTTTTTTCGTCTGATAATAGAACAAAAGCACAAAATAGGTGAAACCGGTCAACACCATTGTTGCAAGTGTTAAGCCAAGCCAAATGGATTTTGGTGCTGTCGATAACAGAAACGAAAAGACACCCACTTCTACAAGCATCAAAAACGCAAACAGAGCGTGAAAGAGCAAGTAATGGTTTAAAAGCGAGTGAAAGTTTACGCAAATGCGTTCTAACTTTTCTTGCACATCGTTGGGATTGAGAGTAGTTTCAGCTAACATTCCCTAACTGTGTAGCATCATAACCTACCAAAATTCAAGATTTTTATGTGTTATGATGCCCTTGAGATAGCCGTCTTTTGGCGACCTTTTCACCCCTGCGCTACGCCAGGGGGCAAAAATTTCATCCAAAATACGACCATCTCAAACCTCACGTTAACCTGTGAAATTTAAGCAATTTGGTAAGAGACTTGTTACTTCAAGTGTTCATCATGTAGTTGATGACTGTGTCAGATACCCCTGCGTTGCGAAGACGCTCGATCTTATACGTTGTGAGGTTATAACGACTGCCCGTTTTTTGGATTAACTCAATGATTTTTGAGTCAGACACACCTGCTTTGTGAAGAGAGATGATGTCGTGAACAGAAAGTTGCTCTCCATTGTCAACGCGTTTAAGTGTACGAGAGTTTTCCCGCTGGACATTCTCACGATCAGAGTCATCAAGCGATGCTCCGATTACAGCGCCGCCAATTGCACCAACGGCTCCACCGATTAATGCTCCCTCAGGACCTGCAATGAGGGCTCCTGTGCCAACACCAATTCCACCGCCAACAAGGGCGCCTGTTTGAGCTTTTGTTTCACAACCTGTTATTATTGCTGCGGCTGCAACAACTCCTAATAAATAATGACGCATAACTACACCTCTTTTTCACGATCTTTATCACGAGTCATAATTATCGTTCCAGCAATAAAGCTTAGTAAAATGCAAGCTGTTGAGGTGAAGTAGATTGTTTGTGTGCCAAGAGCGGCTAGGCTTCCGCCAAGAAGGGAGCCGGCCATCATGGCGATCATTGCGACGGATTGGCTGTAGCCCATTGCGCGCCCTTGGTTTTCGGGTCTGGCGGTCGAGGAGATCATACTCATGAGGTTGACCCACACAAAGGAGGCGAATAGAGCTGCAGAGCCGGCGAAAATACGAAAGTAGGTAACGTGTGTGCAAAGGGCTGCTGCAAGGATGGAGCTTGCTAAGAGGATGAGTGACAAAATAGCAATGAGTTTTGAACTGAAGCGAGTGACAAGAAGGCGGTTGAGTCCTGAGTTGCCGATGAGCCAAACGATGCCAATGACCAAAAATGTCCATGTGATGCCTGTTTTTGCAACATGGAGCCGTTCGATTGAGAACGCAGAGAGGTATTGCAGCATGCTAATCCAACCGAGCATGAAGAGGAAGTAGACAAGATAGAGCCATTTGATCGATAGGGAAAGAGCGCATTTTTGGCACGTTTCTCCAAACGGTTGATCATAGAATCCTTTACGGATGAGCCACAGGTTGAGCAGGCAAAGAAGAGCGGCTAAGTAGAAGGGCAGGCTAGGTTTAAAAACGTGGTTAAGCACTTCGTTTGAAAGAACGCCACCTAGAAGTACGGCAATGACAAACCCAAGCCCGGTCACGGAGGCGACAAGTCCAAAATTCTTCGCTTTTGCCGCGCGATCTTGGCTCATGTCGCTCATTGCCGCCATCCCCACCGTGAGATTACCTGCAAAAAAGCCGGTCCAAAGACGAGCGAGTAGCAAAAACACGTAGAGTAGGTGATGAACAGCAATCGCTGTTGCGATAAAACCCACAAATTCCCCAAGTAATGTGTAGGTGAAGGCGTGGCGTCGGCCCCGTTTATCTGCTAAACGTCCAAAAAACGGTGCGCCAAAAAGCTGGCCTAGAGGAAAAGCGCAAATCAGGAGGGCCAAGAGAAGTCCTCTCGCTCCAAATCCACTCGCTTCGACGACTAAATTCGTCTTGAGAATGAGGGGGGTAAAGATGGGATAAACCACACTTAAACCAAAAGTATCTAAAAATAAAAGACATAAAACTGAGAACCTGCGCAAAAATGCCCCCTTTTCCCTGATATTAGGAAAATTACTATTTCTAACACTATCATAAAAATTAGACTTACCTTAATTCTTTGTAAATTAACAACTTGTGGTTTACGCAATTAGGGTAAGTTCCTATAATAAAGCCATGTTATCAGTAGACCAAGCCCCATGGGCTCTATTTCAAACACTTTCTCAGGCTATCGAAAAGCAAACAGACGGCGTCCGCGCTGCCTTAGCCCTTGCAATGGAAATACTTAGAGAGCATGAAGCGCTAGCAAAAGCTGCAGCTCAGGCTCGTACATGGCATCTTGTTGACAGCCAGCCCCTCAATGATTGGGTTCCGGTCCACCGTCCGCACACAGAGCCACTTCCTTTTACAGCCGTTCCAATTAATTAATTTAATTTTTAATTATAATTTGTGTTATTAATAAAGTAATAGCAAGAAGGGGGCGTTATGTCTGGAATTAGTGGTTTGGGGAATGTTCAAATGCCAAGTGATGGGGCGGGTAAATTACCTCCTGATTGGCAAACACTTAAAAATGATACGACAGAATTCAAATCTTTTATAGCGCATGAAAGTTCTCCGGATGTTGCCTACAGTAACTATAATACCATCGAAGAACTTCAAGGTGATTTAAGTACCAAGGTTGGTAAAATTCTTGGTGACATCCAAAATATTCTTAATTCGAAGAGTCCATTACCAGGTGGTATAGCATTGAATTTACAAAATTCATACAAGTATTTGAATGATGCTTATTTTGGGACGAATGGGTACGATGGAATACAACATACCCTAATTGAATTAGAGAATAATACCGACGACAATCCTACAGATCAATGTGACGCTATTACACAGGCATTAACAGGGCCTTCTATGACAAATGCTCTAGACGATATAATGAAAGATATCGCTACAATGGGCGGTTAATTCGGTAATAAAGTGAATTAAGAGGGCCGTTTTAAGCTTCGGCTTCTTCCTTCATACGGTAGCCGACGCCACGGACGGTTTCTACCCAGGTAAAGTTGGGACCGAGCTTTTTGCGAAGCGCTGCGATGTGCACGTCAATATTGCGGTCGACGATAAAGGCGTCGTCGTTGTGGACATCATCGAGGAGCTGGTTGCGGGTGAGCACTTTACCACGGTTGGTGACTAGGCGTTTTAGGATGCCGAATTCTGAAAGGGTGATCGTGATCGGTTTGTCGTTTTTCTTGAGTAGGTAGCGGTCGATATCTAGGGCAAAATCTCCAAATGCTAGGTCTTTTACGCTTTTTTCAGTTTCTTTCCCGCGGCGAAGTACAGCTTTGATGCGAGAGAAGAGGACTTTGGGTGAAAAAGGTTTAGAGACGTAGTCGTCTGCGCCGATTTCTAGGCCGAGGACGATGTCTAGCTCTTCGGATTTGGCGGTGAGCATGATCACCGGAATGTTTTTTAGCTCAGGGTGGTTTTTGATTTTGCGACAGACGTCAAAGCCATTTTGGCCAGGAAGCATCACGTCTAGGATGACGAGGTCAGGTCTTTCGCGCTCTACTGCTCTGAAACCGTTGATGCCGTCGACTTCGACATGAAGTTTGTAGCCAAAAAGTTCGGCTTGTAATTTGATAAGAGCCGAGATATCTTCTTCGTCTTCAATGAGTAGAATTCTTTTTTTCTGAGCCATAAAACCTCGCAAATTAATAAGGAAAGATTATTAGATCTACGGCTTTTTGGCAAGCTCTTAGGGAATGTTTATCTCAGTGCCGACGATAATCAGATCGTCTTTGATTTGGTTATTCGAGCGGAGTTCATCCACAGTTGTCCCAAAGCGGCGGGCAATTTTATCAAGCGTATCACCGGCTTGAACGACGTAGGATTGAGCGCGGTTTTGTTTTTCAATTTCGGTGATTTTTGATTTGTATTGGGATAAAGCTGTGGTGGTCTCGTTGGCATGAGCACTTAATTGGCGGATGTCGGCTAAAATTTCGTTTTGCCGTTTGCCGATTTGTTTAAAGGCTTTTTTGAGCCCATCGAGTTCTTTTGAGAGGTCTTCGATTTGGGATTGGTTAGCACCGGCGATAGAAGCTTCGACATCAGACATTTTGCCTTCAAGAATGTGGTGTTCAATCTCGTAGGTGTTGAGGTCGTGTTTCAAGTCTTCGATTTCTGATCTGACTTGTTGGAAGGCAATTTCTGTTTGGTGTTCCTTCTCTTTTTGGGCTGTGGTTTGCGCGCAGCCAGCTAAGAGGAGGGGAAGGGCGAAAAGGCGCTTCATGAATTGCCTCCACGGTGGTAGATTTTAAACTCAGCACGGCGGTTTTTTGACCATGCTGTGTGGTTATGGCCAATGTCTGTTGGCAGCTCTTTTCCATAGGAGATGGTGAACAGGCGGTTGCTATCGACACCTCGCTTGATAAGGAGGTTGCGAATTGCGTTGGCGCGGCGTGTTCCAAGTGCTAGGTTGTAGGCCTCTGATGCTCTTTCATCGCAGTGTCCTGCAATGAAGATATACACATCTTTGTGTTTTTTCATGTATTCGGCGATGCGATTAAGAGAGGCATAATCTTCTTTTTTGCGCAGCATGTGTTCGTCTGTTTGGAAGTGGAGGGTGGAGAAGATGGTAGAAAGTCGATCGTTTGGATTTTTAAATTGTTCGATTGAGGGGACAAAGCTGTTTTTAGTGCCGGGGCTAGTTTTGGCTTGTGGGACGGCAATTTCCCCGGTAGTGGCTGTGAGATCTTCCGCTCTTAAAGGAATAAACTCTTCGTCAACAGGTCCTTTAAATTCGTCGATATTTGAGATAAGCTTTGACTCTTGGAGTTCTTTGCCCATCAGTTGTTTACCCTTCCGATTAATGTGGCGGCCGATCGTTTTGGTATCTTCCCAAACGTTTGCTGTGGTGTTTTGGCATCCCGCTAATAAGATGGCGAGTATAAGCAGACTTCTTTTCATAAGGGTTCCTCTATCTAGTTGACCAGCATGGGTAGTGTTTTCTTCCAGGGCCACTTGTAATTTGTCGTGGTTTTGTCTGGTTTAAATTAATTATATACAACTCAGAGTTAGTCGGGTCAACTGAATTAAATACAATATGGAAACTATCTGGCGCCCAACTTGGATTTTCTTTGTGATATTTTCCGTCCGTCAGTTGGATTTCTTCTCCGGTTTCAAAATCATACACCATGATTTGTCGTATTTTATCTACTCTAGCACTATAGGCTAATTTTCTGCCATCAGGAGACCAACTTGGTCCGGAGTTATCGCGATGTTTTTTTGTAAGGAGGGTGGCTTTGGGGAGTTTGTTATCTGTCTTGTAGTGGGGTGTGTTGATTAGGTAGATGCGAGGTGTGTGATCGGCTTTGTCAGAGACAAAAGCGATTTGGTGTCCTGTTGGGCTAAGCGCTGGGCAGGCTTGAACAGAGTGGGGGAAGCTATACGCTTGGATGGGCATGCCAAGTGGGCCTCGATTTGGATCGTAAATTTGGACAAAGAGGTCTGCGCGTCCAGACGCGTCGCTGATAAAGGCGATGCGTCGTCCATTTGAAGAAAAGTTAGGCAGGAGTTGATTTCCCCTTAAAGCGATAAAGGGAACGCCTTTTTTTTCGTCAAAAGCAGAGATGTAGAGTTTGGGTTGGCCGAGTTTGTAGTTGACGTAGACGTAGTGTTCGGGATCCCCTGGAATCTTTACGGGGTTGATGCAATAGCTTTCTTCATGAGTCAGTCTTTGATTTCCTCCTCCATCTGGGTCGATGGCATAGATTTCTGATTTCCACTCGAGGCCTTTTTTTGAGGGAACGGGCATTTGGAGGGCATAGAGAATTTTCGTTGAGGCGATACCTTCCTCACCAAAGGTAATTTTGTGGATCCAGTCTGCTAAGTTGTGCGCGACTTTTCGATCGTGTTCAAGATTTCCGGTGAGCTCTGAGATAAAGCGTTTAGCACGACGTCCTTCGGTGTTAAAAAGGTAAAACTTATTCTCTTCGCGATCCAAAATGAAGCGGGATCCTTCACCTTTCCAAAAGTTGACGTTGAATCCATTTTTAATGGCAGTTTCGCGTTCGTGGGTGGTATTGAGGACTTTTAGTCGGCCCCCATTTGCCAAGTCTTTGATCAACACATCCCATGCGTCATTCTCAAACTTACTGATGTAGACGGGTACTAGGGGATTTTGTGTTGATAATTGTACCGTGAGTTCGGTGGCAAAGGCAAAATTAAGTAGCGTTACAAAAAGTAATGTGAAAAGTTTCTTCATCTTTTTTGAGCACACCTTGTTCGATAGGAGGGAATGGAAGCTCTTTTAGGTGCGTTTCTAGATACACTCGATTTAAAGTGCTTTCAGAGTCAAGAACGTGAACTTCTTTCACACTCCCGTCTGCGCCTAGGGTGAGTTTGAGCTTAACCTTCCCAAATTCAGGTAACTGCAGATGAGTTTGCATGACTTGCACGATCTTTTTCAAGGATTGATCGATTTTTTCTTGATCAATGCGTAATTTTTTAATGGGAGCAGGTGGAGCGGGTAGTGGGGCGGTTACTTTTGGTGCGGGTGGTTTTGGTAAGGGTGTGGGGGCTTTTTTTGGTTTGGGTAAGGGAGTAGAGGCCTTTTTGGGTTTGGGGATTGGTTTTTTTTGCGCGGCTTTGACGACCTTTTTACGTGCGGGGGCTTTTTTCGCTTTTGGTGGGGCTTTTTTTTGGGGTGCGGGTTTTGGAGGAGGAGGTGGTTTGAGCTGCACGGTTGTTACGGCAATTTTGTTTGGCAGGCGCACTTTGAGCATTTCGCGCTTAGAAAGAGCGATCAAAGCCACAAAAAGATGGATCGATAAAATGATAAGCCACGTTTTTTTCTTAGTCATGATTTAAGATGACATCTAGGGTTGTAAAGCCAGAGCGCTCGAGGGCGTTTTTCACGGTTTGGTAGGTGCCAAACTGCGCTGCTTTATCTTGGAAAAGCTGCGGTGTGGCATTTGGGTAGGTTTCTTTCATTAACTTGATGGTCGACTCGAGTTCCTTTGTTGGAATAACGTCGTGATTAATTAAAATCGTATTGTCAGCGCGTACGTGGATAGTGAGGGATTTTTGATGATTAGGCGCGCTTTTTTCCACGTGTGGGCCGTCAGCCAAGGTGATCCGGTCGATTTCGATCATCGGCGCGATTAAGATAAACATGACAAGGATCACAAACACCACATCGATGAGAGGTGTTAAATTTAAAAGCCCCTCGTCGGCTGTGTCTTCAACAAAATCCCGTCTCATTTTACATCTACTTTGCGGTATTGCATTTCCACAGTGGAAAGAAGTTCGTGGGCAAAATCGTGCATTTCTGAGAGGAATTGCTTGGAGCTATTTTTAATGATGTTAAACCCGACAAGAGCTGGAATGGCGATCAAAAGACCAAGCACTGTTGTTGCAAGAGCTGTTGAAAGACCTCCGAGCACGACGCTATTAGATGTGATCGAGCCGCCACTTTGCAAGCCGGAAAAGGTCACCATGATTCCCCAAACTGTTCCAAGTAGGCCCAAAAACGGGGCAAGGGTTACAGTTGTTGGAAGCACAAAGAGGTTTTTCTCCAGATTTTCCCGTTGTTTTACAATCGATGTGTTTAAGTGTGACTCTAAAAGTTCGATGTCTGAATGTGACAAGTAGTTATCGACATTCCCGTAAGAGTTGTTCTTATCCAATATCTCCACTGTTTTGTTTTTTAAGGTGAGATAGATATGGGCAAACGGGTGGGGAACTTCGCGGTTTGTCATTTTTGGCAACGTTTCTGGTGAAAGGCTTAAGACTTCCTCAGATTGCTTTTCAATGATGTCTTGAAAGGCTCCAGAATATTTGCGCACTTCTTTCAGCACCCACGCTTTGTGGATGAGGAAAAACCATGCGATGATTGAAAGGGCAAAGAGCATCAAAAAGATGAGTTTACCAAAAGAGTCTGCCCCAAAGAAGGCATTGATAAATGTATGAGTGGTGGTTATCATAGTTTTACGTATACACGAGGAGAAAAATAAATTCATGTTTTTTGATTCACATGCCCATCTCACCTCAAGTGATGTTTTGCCAGAATTGCCTGCGATTTTAGAGCGCGCTAAAGCGGCAAACGTGACGCGCATGGCAAATATTTGCACTGATATTCCAACACTAGAAGCAGGATTAAAATTAGATCATCCAGGGATAGTGAATATAGGCGCAACTACGCCCCATGATGTAGGAAAAGAGGGAGCTTTGAACTTTCCTACTTTTGAAAAAGCAGCACGTGAGGGAAAACTCAAAGCAATCGGTGAGACAGGTCTTGATTATTTTTACGAGCACTCGGATAAAAAGACGCAAAAAACGTATCTTATCAAGTATTTGGAGCTTGCTACAGAACTTAATCTTCCCGTTGTGATTCATTGTCGCGAAGCGTTTGACGATCTCTTTGATTTCACCAAAGATTTTAAGGGAACACTTATTTTACATTGCTTTACAGGTACAATGGATGAGGCAAAAGAGGTGTTAAAACGGGGCTGGTACCTTTCACTAAGCGGAATTGTCACGTTTAAAAAATCCCTTGAATTGCAAGAGGTTGCAAAAATCGTACCACTAAAGCAAATGCTAATCGAAACTGATACGCCCTATCTAGCGCCAAGGTCCAAGCGGGGGAAACAAAATGAGCCGGCCTACGTTGTAGAAACAGCAGGATTTATTGCCGATTTGAAAGAAATCACGGTCGATGAGTTGGCAAAAGCGACGTTTGATAACGCAAGCGACGTATTTTTTCCTTCCTGAAATTTTTCCTAACATGTTTAATGCATGAATATGGAACGCGTATACGTATGGAGAAGGATTCACTCACTTCTCGGCTTATGGCTTGTGCTCTTTTTGCTCGAGCACTTGTTCTCGAATTCTCAAGCAGCTCTATTGCCTGAGGGAAACTGGTCCCATTTTGTACGGGCCGTCAATTTTTTGCACAACCTGCCTTACCTGCATGTCATTGAAGTCGTTTTACTTGGTGTCCCGATTCTTTTTCATATGGGGCTTGGCTTTAAATACCTGCTCAGAAGTAAGGCGAACAGCCATTTAACAGACGGCTCAAAACCCTCGATGGCGCGTAACCCGCGCAATCACGCCTACACTTGGCAAAGAATCACCTCTTGGGTTCTTGTTGTAGGGATCATTTTGCACGTCGGTTACATGCGTTTTTTGCACTACCCTGAAAAAGTTGTGAAAGACAACAAGGAAGTTTACTTAGTTGATGTAAAACAAACAGCCGGGCTACCACAGCTTGCTAAACGGCTTGGCATCAATTTGTATGAAGACGACGGGGAAGTGATTGCTGAGTGTCCACAATTTGGCATTGGGACCCTGCTTGTCGTACGCGATACGTTCCACAGTATTTTTAAATCGATCTTATACACCATTTTCGTGCTAGCTGCTTGTTTTCATGCGTTTAATGGGCTTTGGACCTTTATGATTTCTTGGGGTGTCGTCTTAGGCATTCGATCGCAAAAAACAGCAGTTAACGTTTGTGTGGCCATCATGGTCTTGCTTGCATTTTTAGGTCTCGCCGCTATTTGGGGCACACATTGGAGTTTTTATTCATGACGAAAGAAGTCATCGTAGTTGGCGGAGGTTTAGCAGGCTTAGCTGCAACAATGCGCTTAGCGGAGCAAGGTCAAAAAGTGAAACTTATTTCACTCACGCAAGTGAAACGCTCACATTCTGTGTGTGCTCAGGGAGGCATTAACGCTGCTGTCAACATTAAGGGAGAAGGTGACTCCGAAATTATTCACGCCTACGACACGATCAAAGGCGGGGATTTTCTCGCGCACCAACCACCTATTTTAGAAATGTGTCTTTGTGCTCCTGAAATTATCTACATGTTCGATCGCTTTGGTTGCACGTTCAACCGAACAACCGAGGGCAATCTCGATTTTCGCCGTTTTGGTGGCACTTTGTATAACCGCACCGCGTTTTGTGGCGCATCCACAGGGCAACAACTACTTTATTCCTTAGACGAACAAGTCAGACGCTATGAAGTCAAAGGGCTTGTTGAGAAATTCGAGCACCACGAATTTATGCGTCTTGTGCTTGATAAAGAAGGGAATGCGCGAGGCATAGTCGTCCAAGACCTTTACAATCTCAAACTAGATGTGATGAAAGCAGATGCCGTTGTGATCGCCTCAGGTGGTCCCGGTGCCATTTATAAGCTCACCACCAATTCAACTTTTTGTACAGGCGCTGCAAACGGGCGGCTTTACATGCAAGGCGTCAAGTATGGGAATGGCGAGTTTATCCAAATCCACCCCACTTCGATCCCAGGCAATGATAAGCTCCGCTTGATGAGTGAATCGATTCGTGGAGAGGGAGGGCGCATTTGGGTTTATGGGGATAGCTCAAAACAAATTGAGACGCCTGATGGAAAGATGATACCATGCGGAGAAACAGGCAAGCCGTGGTTTTTCTTAGAGGAAATGTATCCAGCGATTGGTAACTTGGTTCCGCGTGATATTGCAGCAAGAGAAGTGCTGCGGGTTTACGAGCTCGGTCTCGGCATCGATGGAAAACCGCAGGTGTATCTCGATGTAACTCACTTGCCCGAACAAACCGTGCGCAAACTTGAGTCAGTTCTCCACATTTATCAGAAGTTTACCGGTGAGGACCCGCGTAAGGTTCCCATGCGGATCTTCCCAGCTATGCACTACTCGATGGGAGGCGCTTGGGTCGATTGGCCTGCAAGCGATGATCCCGATCGGATGGAACGCTACCGTCAAATGACCAACATCAAAGGATGCTTTAACGCAGGAGAATCCGACTACCAATACCATGGAGCCAATCGTCTTGGGGCGAATTCGCTTCTCTCTTGCACCTACGGCGGCTTAGTAACCGGTGTAGAAATTCCCCGCTTCTTTGAGCAAGAAGAACTCCCCGACGTGCCTGATTCGTGCTTCCGTGAAGCCTTAGATGCCGAAGAGAGCTTTAAAACAGACTTAATGAACCGTTCAGGGAAAGAAAATATCCATCAGCTACACGATGAACTCTCAAACCTCATGGTGACCAATGTCTCTGTGAAGCGAAACAACGATGATCTGAAAAATACCTACGATTCGATCAAAGAAATTCGCAACCGTTACGCGCATATCTCACTTGATGATAGCGGCAATCGTTTGAATCAGACATACGTCTTTGCCAACCAATTCCGCTCTATGCTAGAGCTTGCACTGGTGATTACTAAGGGAGCGCTGCAACGCGATGAATTCCGTGGTTCGCACTACAAAGTGGGTTTTGATGAAAGAGATGATCAGAACTGGCTCAAGTCCACCATTGCTACATATAATCCTGCAGATCCCGAGATCTCCTATGAACCGGTTGACATCCGGCATCTCGATCCCATATTAAGAGATTATTCGCACACAAAGAAAGTGCAGCCGACCCTGAAGAACATACCAACAAACATCCAGATGCCCATATGAGTGACACATTTACCCTAAAAATTTACCGCGGCGTTCCCGATGAGCAGTATTGGGAAGAATTTGAGCTAGAGCTGACGCCTTTTATCAATGTGATCTCAGCGCTCATGGTGATCCAGAAAAATCCTGTGAATATCAAAGGGGATAAAGTCGAGCCCGTTGTTTGGGAGCAAGGATGCTTAGAAGAAGTGTGTGGATCATGCTCTATGCTCGTCAATGGTCGCCCAAGACAAGCTTGCACCGCCATTATCGAACCCATCATCAAAAAGACGGGAAGTAAAACCATCACTCTCGCCCCATTTACCAAGTTTCCCCTCATCCGCGATCTTGTCGTCAACCGTTCAAAAATGTTCCAAGATCTACAAAGAGTGCACGGGTGGGTCTCAGCAGACGGTACCTTTATCCGGGGAGCTGGTCCCAAAATTAAGCAAAAAAAACAAGAAACGATGTACACGCTCTCAACCTGTATGACATGTGGCTGCTGCACCGAATCGTGTCCTCAAGTGAGTGCCAAATCAAGCTTCATTGGTCCAGCGCCAATCTCTCAAGCACGCCTATTTAATGAGCATCCAACAGGGAAAATGGAAGCGCATAAACGCCTGCATGCCCTCATGGAAGATGGCGGCATCGCTGAATGTGGAAATGCTCAAAACTGTGTCCAAGTCTGCCCAAAAGACATCCCCCTTACTGAATCCATTGCTGCCATGGGCCGTGACACTGTCAAACAGTCCTTCAAAGATATGTTTTCTACCCCAGATCGCGATTAAGGCATTTTTTTCTTTGTGTAAAATTTGTGTTAAGGATATAACTATGTTCAAGTCCTGTTTTTAGGGATAACTCTGAACCTCCTTACGTTTCATCAGCGATAATTCGATGTAAGGGGACCACGAACTCGGGCTACGACAAATAGAGCATTGGAATTTGTCCTCCCCGATGAGCGGACCCACCTATCAGGGATAGGTTGAAGAAACTGGTTTAGACCCCCTAAAACCAGGACTTTCTTTTTTGAGCATCATCTTTTCGGTATCTTTCGATTAATCTCTCCTACGGTGTATTTGATATACTACTGTAGGAGAGATTAATCAAAATCTACTCAAAAATCTGACGCTCAAAACTGACGTTGAAAATCTGGGGTTCAAAACTGGGAAAGGGTGAATGTAAAGCCGCTTTACATTTTAATATGTGACTGAATAGTAAAGGTATGAGGCGAGTTTTTCGGGGTGGTATGTGTTGTAGTAGGTGAGATCTTTCGGCCCCCAATCTGTATCCCAAAGGCTTATTGTGGCTTCGTCTTCACCCTGTTTTCGATCGCGCGCTTTTGCACGCTCGAGCGCGATGGGTTGAGGACATGCGATCCAGACGGTGATGTCAAAGTAGGGTAGCAGGTCGGGCTGCAGGAGCCGTATTCCTTCTACGATGACGACGTGTGGGAGCTTTTCGTTGACGGAGAGTTTTTCGCCGCGGTACCCTTTCCCGATGTAGTTTAGATTTTCTCCTGCATGGGCCTGTTGTAATATTTGTGTGAGGAGGGGCCAATTGACTTGGTCGAGGCAATCGGGGCCGTTTGGGTTTTCACTATAAAAGTGGTCGAGGCGGATGATTTGATCATCTTTAAGATGATAGTGTTTGCCTAGTTGGTCTGCTAGGGAGGTTTTGCCTGAGCCACCAAAGCCGGAGATAGCGACGAAGACGCGGTTTTTCTCTTCAAGGAGGTGGTCGATTTGTTCGATGAGCTCTGGATTTATCATATTAGGTAAAAAGGCTTGTTGTAACCCGCTGGTCGATAAGCGGATTTCGCAGTGGATTGGCTAAATGCGGATCCTCTAAATCGTCTGGTGGGGTGTTTGTAAGGACGGTGACTGTGCATCCAGTTTGTCTTAAAGAAGCAGCCATGGCATCGACTTCTGGTCCAGGTGCCATATCATCTCCAGTTGTTTTTAAGAGGGTGACGCGACCAGCGCTATCGGATCTTGGTAAAGCTTGAATTTTGGCAGCTGAGTTAAACAGGTCTTCCTCTGTAGAATGGCAACGCGATGTGGGAGGTGCTTGAATGCATGATGAGCACCATAAAAACATTTGTTGGGCGATCCAGTTAATGCGGCTCATGACGTTTTCAAGCGATGCTGGTGCATTTTCGAGAAGCATGCTTATGCCTCGAGCATGGTAGCGCGTAAAAAGATGGGTTGCTGTGAACGATTCACCACATGTGGCGTAGATGCAAACCCTTGCTGGATCGTAGGTCCGAAACAGATGGTCACCAACTGCATCTATGTCATTATAAAGCCCGGCTTCTGAGGGGTATCCCGCGCTGTTTAAAACGCCGCGGGTATCGTAGACACATACATCAATCCCTTTTCCCAGAAAGTAACCAATTTCAGTTTTATTCATGACAAAGCTTTTGCCTAAGCGAGCGAAAAGCATGCAATCGGTTGTTCTAGGGCTATTTGGTGTGTGAGTGGCCGTGATAAGAGCTACTTGTCCATCACGAACTTCTTCATGGGGAAATAGGCGTCTGAGGTTGGTGTAAAAAGTAGTCCACGCTAAGGAAGGAGCTACTGGTGGAAGGATGAATTTTTCTTCTCCGCGGTGGACCCAACGTCCTCCTAACGCCTCAATGCTCTCTCGCAGACCTGCTGCAGAAAGAGTGATCATTTGAAGTCTAGCTTCGCCATCGCTTGGTGTGATACGTTCGTTCAAGCCGCCGAGATCGACGAGCATTTCTGCTGCGCTTGTTGCTCGTGTTGCATCATAATTTCCGGCGGTGCCACAGTACCCATGTCCACTAAAGTGGTTTTGCCACCGATCAAGAATGTAACGCTGCATCCAAGTCGATCCTGGTAGTACAGCAAATTTAAAAACACAAAGGCGAATAATTCTAGGGAGTATAGAAAAAGAGCTTAATCCATGTGTTATCATTGCTGATAGATTTTATTATTAAGAAAAGATTAAGTCAACAGCTTCTTGTTGAAAAAGTTGCTAAGAGCGCCTGGTGGTCAGAAAGCGAGTGTGTTGGATGCTCGAGATTGATAGCGTTTAGGACCTCAACATTTGGGGGTGTAAGTCTTGTGGTTGCAAAGTAGTCAAGTTGCACGGGCTCTTCTGAAAAGTCTTGTATGCCGTCTCTTGTCGCTTCGACGAGGTCTGTGACGGTTTTTTCATCAACTGTTGTGGGATGGAATCCTTGCTCGTTAAATGCGGTGACTGCCGAGAATTCATCTGTTTGTGTGGTGAGAGTTCGTCGAATATTGAGATCCCCACAAAGGACGGTTGGCATGTCAGGGTAATGTTGATTGAGGTGACTAAGTATGGTATTGAGTTCACTTTCTCGAATCGCTGCATGATCAGGACCATCTCCCGGTTCAAGGTGGGTGACGGCTAGCACTTTGTCTTCAAAGGGAACGACAAAAAAGCCGCGATGGATGCCGTTTTGTCTTCCCTCTTCGGTGAATTCGATAAATTGTGTCTCACCATTGGGGCGCTGTTTACTTGCGATGAAAAGGCCTGCGTCCATAAAGAGGGCGGGAGTTCCTCCATCAAAGATAAAATGGGCGTAGTCATTTTCAAATTGGTCTACTAGGTGGTAGGCGGCTTGAGTTGAAATTTCTTGGAGGCAGACTACATCTGGGTCTTGGGTTCGAATCAAGGTGCATAGTTCATCATAGCGGTAGGAAGCTGGATCAACACCGCCTAAAACAAGCGGAAGTCCGCCTGGATACATATTTACGTTAAAAGAAAGAATGGATTGGATGGGGGTAGTTGTCGGGGGAAGGGTTCCACTTTTTGTTGTAAAGCCGGTAGAATCGAGCTGATTTGCAAGCGCTCTTATGGCAATGCTTAAGGTACCTAAAGTAAGACTTAGCACTAAAACAACGGCACTATCGAGTGTGAGAGCGCGAACTCGGCGTGCTGTTTCTAGGTAGGGATTGTCGTATTGAGTGCGGAGCTCTGGGTTGATTTCTGCAAAAGTCCATGCTTCAATCACCGCCTCAGAGAGCGCGTAAATAGGTTCTTGTAATGTGTTTCCAAAACTTCTTATTGAATTAATCATAAAACAATAATACTAGTTTATATTTATTAAGTCTATTTAATTAAAAAGTTGCTGCGATAGGTAGGTGGTCTGATAGGGGTGAGGGGATGACAGAAACGCGGCAAGGCGTTAATCCCCGAGTGGCAAAGTAGTCAAGCTGGATGGGAGGGCTTGGAATGCGTTGACCTAGTCGCTGGGCGTTGTGATTTTCATTGTGTGTTGGTGTTCTGGTTTCAACAGGGCGTAAATTAAGATTTGAAAACATCTCGCGTCTATATTCGTTATGTGCTCCATCGACTCTGCGAAGGATATTTAGGTCGCCGCATAAAACTAGCGGTCTGCCCTGGTAGTGGGTGTTCATATGGGTGTTGATTTGAGAAAGCTCAGCTTGGCGGATAGCTTTTTCTGTGGCGGTCTCCCCAGCTTCCATATGGGTTGTCACAACGACTTTATCATCAAAGGGGATGATGAAAAAACCGCGGTGCATGCCGAATTTGCGTTCAGTGAATTCGACAAACTGAACGGGTCCTGAAGGGGTTTTTTTACTCGCTATGAAAAGGCCGGCGTCCATTAGCGCTGAGGAAGTTGACCCATTAAAATAAAAATGGGGGTAGTGATCTTGCAAAAGGCTGACAAGGGGGCGGGCTGTGTGTGCGGGGAGCTCTTGAAGGCAAATTAGATCGGGATCTTGTTCTCGAATGAAGCTATTGAGCTCATCAAAGCGGTCAAAAGCGGGCTCAGGGCCACCCATAAGGAGGGGGAGTCCGCCGGGAAACATGCATACGTTGTAGGACAAAATTGATCGCACAGGGCCTGATGTTGGTTCGGCAAGGCCTCTTGCTTCTTCATAGCCTGTGCCATCGAGTTGATTTGCAACGAATTTACAGACAATGCTTGTGAGACCCAATGTGCAGAGTAAGGAAATAAGAATGAAAGTGTCAAGGGTCATGGCTCGAATACGCCATGCCGTTTCCCACAGTGATCCGGTACGTGAAGGAAGGCCCCACGCCTCTAAAGGTGCGTGTGAGAGGTAGTAAACAGGTGCTTGTAAATGATGTCCTGCAGATCTCAACACTTGTGCCATGCGAGGATTCTAGCAAAAAAGCTAGAAAGAGGCAAGTAGTGGAGCGTGGTCTGAGCCGTTCATATTAAGAACGCGTACGCGTGGAATTTGACCATTCTTCACGGCAAAATAATCGAGTTGAACAGGAGCTTCAGTCTGATAGACGGGATCAAATCTTGCGGGTCCATGGCTGATAGCTGCTTGGTAAGCGTCTGTGGCTGTTTTTTGGCCCACGAGCACAGGTTGAAAACCAAGATCTGTAAATGTGCGGGATTTGTATTCTGACGGGTGCCCATCAATGCGCCGTTCAATATTTAGATCTCCACAAAGCGAGATTGTGCGTCCAGGGTAATGAGCGTTTAAGTACGCATTCATTTGCTTGAATTGGGCATTCCTCAGTTCTACTGCACGCTCTTCATTTCCCGCTTCCATATGCGTTGTAACAACGACTTTATCTTCAAAGGGAATGATGAAAAATCCGCGGTGCATGCCAAGCTTTCGCTCATCGAATTCAACAAACTCAACTGGACCAGAGGGCTCTTTTTTGGTGGCGATGAAAAGACCGGCATCCATGACAAGCGAAGAAGCTGATCCATTAAAATAGAAACTTGCATAATTGTCTTTGAGTCGTTTAGCCAGTGGGTGTGCTGTGAGATTTGGCAATTCTTGTAAACAGACGACGTCAGGGTCCTCTTTTAGTAGCATTTGACTTAAGGCATCGTACCTGTGTTTAGCTGGAGTAAATCCTCCCATGACAAACGGAAGGCCGCCAGGGAACATACAAACATTCGCTGACAATACTGACTTTACACGTCCAGGGGTTGGTTCTGCGGTACCTTTCATTTCGGTGTATTTTGCACCGTCAATCGCATTTGCAGAAGCTTTAAAAGCCATGCCTATTGGACCACAGGTAATCAAGAGAGCAATCAATAAAAGTGTATTAATAGCGAAAATACGAACGCGCCTCGCACACTCAAGAAAAGGATTGTCGTATTGTGTCGGGGATTCTTTGTCTAGGGGAGCAAACGCCCACGCTTCAATCACACTTTGTGAAGCATAAAAGACTGCGTTATGAAGAGCTTCTCCGCCCGTTCTTAATATATGTGCCATCTCTTAATTATAGCATGGCGAGGAATTATTTATTAATCTGAATTGTAGATTGTCTGTAATTTTCTTCTAATATCGGTATATCGCTATCTGAGGTATTAAATTGCTTTTTTAAACGTGCAATAAATTCTTCTTTGCTAGGTAGATGATTTTTCAAACGGGTTAAAAATTCATCGTGGGTACGATTTTCGCGGTATTTAGGCTGACTTTTTGGCATCAGGAGGTATTCCATGTTTTCAGGGGAATAGTCCCATAGAAAGGTCGTATGGTGGACGAAGCGGTCTTTTCGTATGTACTGAGCATTGCCTCCACACTTGAGATTTCCGATAGCGTAGTCGTTGCCCTGAATGCCAAAGTCATCTAAGTTAAAAACTTTTTTATAAATGCCTTCGCTCCAACGCATGATAGGCTCGGGATAGGCTGGGAAATCGTGAGAGGCTTTGTTACAGATAAAGGAAACAAAGACGGTGTTTTCATCGACGATGACTGTGCCGCCCCCACTGTAGCGTTTGATTACAGGGATATTTGCCTCAAAAGCGGAAGGGTGGACAAGTTCTTCGTGCTTGCCTGAGATCCCCATGATGATAGCGCGAGGGGAGCCTTCGTTGATAAGACAATAATCCTCTTCTTTCGTCCGAAGTAGGCCTTCTTCTAACTTGAGTTGTTCTAAGATAGGCGTATTTTTAAGGTGGATAAGTTTCATTAGGCTTCAACCTCGGCAATGTTTTCGATTTTGACGATGCGGTACACTTCGCCTTTGAGCGTTTGGATTTTGAAAATCAGGAGTGTGCCGCTTGGCATCATTTGAATGTTCAGAATATCGTTTATTTTGGAGCCGTTTTTGAGTTTCACCTCAACTTTCGAAGTGACGTCGTGGCTTTGGATGTAGTTAAATGCTTGGACAATGTCGTTTGCGCGCTCTGCTGGAGAGATGATCATGACATCAGTCACCCCTTTTTCTCCACCGCCACCACCGCCACTTGCAACTTTTTGGACCGATTGGACCATGGCAGCTTTTTCAGCGCTCGTTTCTGCTCCTGAAAGATTCGGTGTTGTTGCTGAAAAAAGGTTTGCGGCAGCAGCTAAAAGTAGAATCATGACTTATTCCTTTTAATTTGGGAGACAATTTTTTCCCCTTGAGCTTGGGCTTCCTTCAAGCAGGTAGTTGCTAGATTTAACAGCACATCAAGGCTTTGATTGGGAGTGATCATTGGGCTTGCCGATGCGCCAAGTTCTGCGCAGCCAATTGTGGCTGTAAAGCCAAGAGCTCGAATCGCATCTTGGATCTCTTCTCCCATGTGGTGGGCTGCACTTTTCGAAGTTTTTGGCATGATAATCACAAATTTGCCAACTTCAATGCGTGACATGAGATCTTGTTTGCGCAAAAACTTTTTAAGGGCCTTCTCAAATGCGTTTGAAGCCTCTTTTGTTTTTTTATCTACTTCAGCAAGCAAGAGGGAAAGGTTGTGATGTTTCTCATGCGCTTTTGACACCGCATCAATCACCCGCTCATCCACAATTAGGCGTTTTTTAAGAGATTCACTTTCCTTAGGTGCTTGGATAAATTGGGACAGATCTAAAACTTTTTGGTGCGTGCCTAGGTATTCCTGAGAAGCTTCAACGCGATAGATCAGATCATCTTCTTCAAAGGGCTCTCGGAGGAAATCAGTTGCACCCGCTTGCATCAGTTGTCTTGTGTAACTTTTCTTAAGGTTAGTTGTGATCACCAAAATAGGCACAGAATCGCGCAGTTCTCGGAATTTTTTGCAAAACGTCAAAGGCTCAATGCCGCTTGTTTTGTCATCTAGAATGACAAATTCAGGATTGAGGTGAGGGAGTATTTCCCAAATTTCATCCTTATTGGCACAGTCTCGAACGTAAAAAGTTTTCGACAGGCTCTTCTTGATTGAATTAATCCGAAGGGCTGATTGGGAAATGAGTAATAATCCAGGTAAATCCATAGTTTGCATATACCGGGGTTTATCTTTTTAGAGCAACGATAAGCACAGAGATATCTGCAGGGGAAACACCCGAGATGCGTGCTGCTTGACCTAGATTCGTTGGTTTTACACGGGCAAGTTTTTCTTGCGCTTCATTGCGTAGACCCACAACAGCACCAAAATCAAAGCAGTCAGGAACTTTGACGTGATCAATTGATTCAAGTCTTTCGGCCTCTTTTAATTGCCTTGCAATATAGCCTGCATATTTCGCTTCGATTTCAACTTGGAAATTGGCGTCAGGGCCAAAATCGGTTACGCCGTATTCACGGATGAGGTCAGCATAGGTATTTTCTGGCCGTTTTAAAAACTTGAGCATGTGAGGGGGAAGACGTTTTCCATTTTCAAGCGCCGCTTTCTTGTGATCAAGCCGCTCTTTTTGCTCATCTGAAATCAAACCGAGTTCATAGCCATAACCTCGAAGTCTAAGGTCTGCATTATCTTGGCGAAGAAGTAACCTGTGTTCCGCTCTTGAGGTGAACATGCGATACGGTTCGTCTAGTGTTTTGGTGATGAGTTCATCAATTAAGACGCCAATGTAGGCTTCAGAACGCTTTAGAACAAAGGGAGCTTTCCCTTGGGTTTGTAACGACGCGTTGATTCCTGCGATGAGCCCTTGCGCCGCGGCCTCCTCATATCCTGTCGTCCCATTGATCTGTCCTGCAAAGTATAGACCCTGAACAATCTTGGTCTCAAGGGACATTCTAAGTTGGCCCGAGATCGCATAATCATATTCGATAGCGTACGCAAAGCGCATAATTTCAGCCGCCTCAAAACCCGGGATAGAACGAAGCATGCTTTCTTGAACATCGAAGGGGAGTGATGTTGAAATTCCATTTACATACATCTCCTCAGTAGTTAAGCCTTCCGGCTCTAAGAAAATTTGATGACGCGGTTTGTCGGCAAAGCGAACAATTTTGTCTTCGATCGAGGGGCAGTAACGCGGGCCTATCGAGTCGATTCTTCCCGAATACATGGGTGAGCGATGGAGGTTTTCTTGGACAATGCGCTTTGTTTCAGGGGATGTGTAGGTGATGTAGCACGAAACTTGGCGCATTTTTTTCTCTTCACCGTCATGAGAGAAGTGAACATTTTCATCACCAGGCTGTTCTTCCATCACTTCAAGGTTGCAAGAGCGGCGATTCACACGAGGGGGCGTACCCGTCTTCAAACGATCGAGTTTAAATCCAAGTTCTTCAAGTCTTTTAGATAAACCAACAGAGGGTTTATCGCCCGCCCGGCCCCCAGAGTAATTGGTCTGCCCAATGTGAATGAGCCCGCGCATGAAAGTGCCGGCTGAAATAATAACTGTTTTGGCACGATATACCACACCTTCTAAAGTTCTCACTCCGACAATTTTTCCATCTTCTACAAGGAGATCCTCAATGGTTCCTTGTCGAATGGACAAACCGGGGAGTTTTTCAAGCTCGTGTTTAATTTCATTTTGATAAGCGGTGCGATCAGATTGGCAGCGGGGGGACCAGACGGCCGGCCCCTTGGTACTATTGAGCATACGAAATTGAATGCCCGTGCGATCGGCGATTTTGCCCATGATGCCGCCAAGGGCGTCGATCTCTCGGACCAGGTGACCTTTTGCGGTGCCACCAATGGCCGGATTGCAGCTCATTTTGCCGATCGTATCGAGATTCATCGTCAATAAGAGCGTGTTCGAGCCCATGCGAGCTGCAGCATACGCCGCCTCACATCCAGCATGACCAGCACCTATAACGATGACATCAAAGGCATCCATGGAGATTATTTTTTCTTATGACGGTCGCGTCTTCTGCGCTTTTTGCGTTTGTGCTTAGCGATTTTCAGACGGCGCTTTTTCTTTACTGATGACATATTTCCTCAAATTACGAATTGCCAGACAGTGTATCACACCCCAAGAAAAAAGTAAATCCCCCAATAAAAATCTGCAATCTTGGTTAAAAATTTAACTTTATGTAGGGGTGAAGGCCGAGAAGGCTTCATCGCTTGTCTCCTCATCATCTTGCATTGGCGTATAGTTAGCAAACTGTGCCAATTCTGAGCGGAAGGCAAGATCGACCGAGCCAATCTTTCCGTGACGGTTCTTTCCCACGATGATCTCGGCCATCCCTGGCTTATCATACGGATCGTAGTACTCGCGGCGGAGAATAAACATGACAACGTCGGCATCTTGCTCAATCGCGCCCGATTCACGGAGGTCAGACATCATTGGGCGGTGACCTGTTCGCTCTTCTACCTTACGTGAGAGCTGACATGGACAAATGATTGGAATATCAAGTTCCCTTGCCAGGTTCTTGAGCATACGGGAGATTTCAGAAATTTCGCCTTGTCGATTGTCGCTTCCAGAATAGGTACTTGATCCAGATAAGAGCTGGAGGTAATCGACAACGAGAAGTTGAATATCAAACGCTTCTTTCATGCGCCTCGCGCGTGCGCGTAAGTCTGTAATGCGTAAACCGGGTTGGTCATCAATAATCATAGTTTGCTTTTGAATTTTGTTCACACTTGCAACGATGCGTTGATATTCTAACCCTGAAAGAGCGCCGGTTTGAATCTTGGCTGATTCCACCTCGGCTTGACAACAGATCATTCTGTGAAGCAACTGCTCTGCGCTCATCTCTAGGGAAAAAATTCCCACAGCTTTGTTCATTTCAAAACAAACGTGCTCAGCGATATTCACACAAAAAGCGGTTTTACCCATTGCAGGACGACCGGCCACAATAATGAGGTTTGAATCACCCAGACCATTGATCATCTGATCGAGATCGTTGTAACCAGAGGGGATTCCCGTCACACCCAGGTCCTCGCCACCACGCTCTCTAAATGCCTCTTGCCGATCTTCGAGTTCTTTCAAATAGGGCAGGCCTGAATCAGCATGTAACCCTGAAATAAGTTGGTTTAAAAGCACCCCTTGATGGGAATTACTTTGCTGACTAATGGCAAAGAGCTTTGCTTGCGCTTCGTCGAGTGTAATGTTCACATCATCAGGCTCGTCAAGGGCAGATTTTTCAATGCCTTGCGCTGCGGTAATCATTTGTCTGAGCACCGACTTGCTCTTAATGAGATTCGTGTACTCTTCGATGTGAGCAGACGTCCCGGCATATTGAGCAAGCGTTGTTAAATAGCTCACATCGCCCACGTCATCTAGCTGCTTTAAACGCTTTAATTCTTCAGCCACCAAGTGAACATCAGCCGGCTTATTGCTTTTATACGCCGTCTTAAGAACATCAAAAATAAGGCGATGTTCCTTAAAATAAAAGTCTTTGGAATTTAAGGCGTCAGAACCCGAATTCAGGGCATTGACGTTCGTGAGCATGCATCCCAAAACGAGCATCTCTGCTTCTTTGGAATTTGGAGCGATTTTTACGTTGTCAGACATAGTTTGAAACTATAAAGGATTAGAAGAAAAACTGGAAGCTTGAGAATAGGGGACACTCGGGTTCGAATCCCACCCTTGTCGTTTTTTTACAAAAAACGGAAAGAGAGGGATTCGAACCCTCGGTACCCGTAAGGGTACGCATCCTTAGCAGGGATGTGCCTTCGGCCACTCAGCCATCTTTCCGTTGCCAAAGGATTTTACTCTAAAAAGGTAGAATTTTCAAGGGGTTTTCCGTTTAATGCGTTCCAATGGGTTGTTAGGAGGGAGCCATCAGGGTTTTGCACGGTGAGTGAATAGACGGGAAGGAAGACGTCAAGCGTCCGACGGACGGCAAAATCGGTGCCAAAGACGGATTCTGCCATTTGGATGATTTGGGTGGTCGAAAAACGCTTGGAAATCCGCTCGGCATAGCGATAGCTTTTTGTCACAAGAGGGGTGTCGATGATGGTGGTTGGAATCACGTCCAGCATGGGCTTTTCTAGATGCAGGCGGTAGCCATTGCCCGATTGGACGACGAGTTTCTTGCGACGGCAGTTTTCAATGTAACGATCCAATGTGTCTTCTTCGAGGTTAAGCACTTTTATGAGGTTTTCACGATCTAAAAATCCTCCTTGTTTTGCCAACAAATTGATGATTTTAAATTCGTTTTTATCGGCGTTGGCAACAAGGCAATCAGAAAATCCATGGGTTTTTTTCCAGGATTTCGAGTTAATGACCATTTCTCCATCAACAAGATCCCAAAGGATGACTCCTTCACCGGTCGTGTTTTCTGTGCTCGAATATTTTACTTCCATGAGGAGGTAGGGCTGGAATTTAAGTTCGGGTTCCAAAAATGTGTAGGTGTCATTTTTTAAAAGTTTACGCCCGTCTTTTTCCATGATTTGTTCGGGGGAATAGCGGACTTCTAAGGTGTGGAATTGCCCAGAACTTAAAAGTTCCATCACTTTTGTCTTAAATTCGGGTTTTGAATCTGTCAGGTAGTAAATCCCAACAACAAGCAAAACCAACGAGAGTAGGAAAGAGAAGATCCGCATGCGATAAGTTATAAGCAAACGTTAAGAATTTATCAACATGAATAATGTCAAAGCTAAAACGATTACGACCGGAGTTTTTACAAGCTTAAATCCGTAGCACTTATAAGCGATATTGCAAAGAGTGAGCGTGATGATCGCTGGGTAGCAAATCGCGACTAAAGGATGGATAAACTCCATAATGCGTGTAAATCCAAGGTTGGAAAAGAGGGCAGAGATAAATACGAGGATGAAAATCGTCACTCCGTAGTTGAGCTTTGTAGCTCCAAAATCACGGCGGATGATTTCTGCAAAGGTAACGGCAAGACCCATTACGGTGGTTAGGCAAGCTAAGGCAACAGCGATATTTGCGAGGATGCCAAGCTGTGGCCCGAGCAAGTGGTAGGAGATCGCGACTAAAAGTTTTTCAGGGGGAACATTTCCTAGGATATCCATATTCCTTGAGGCGGCAAATCCGAGGCCTACGTAAACGAGCCCAAGTAAAATTCCGGCGATTGATCCTGCTATAAAGGTAGTCTTTGTTACATGGGATTGTTTCACTTTAACTTTTAAGAGGTTCCAAATGGATACGGAAAAATAGATGGCTGCAATGAGATCCATTGTGTCGTAGCCTGTCGTAATTCCCTTTGTAAAGGCTTTGATATGGGAGATATCCACCGGGTGAGTGATCCCCGGGGTTGCAATCCCTTTGTAGATGATAATGAGGAGACATAAAAGGAGAAGGGGGCTTAAAACATACCCGAGAATATCGAGGACTCCCGTTTTTTTCCAAAGGAGAAGGAGAACGACAATCAGGGAGATGAAACTAAATTGCATGAGTGAAATCGCGGGAAAGATGGAACTGATTGCGGCGTAGGCAACAACAATACAGCGCGGCATCACGGCAAAAGGTCCTAAGAGAGCGGCAGTAACAAGAATAAAGATCGGGCTTAAAATCATGCCCGTTCGAGCAAAAAATTCTCTAAAGTGGCCGTGGAAAAGGATGGCGCCAAATAAACCGATTAAGGGCCCGCCAATAGAGGTAATTAAAAGTCCTAATGCACCGAATGTAAACTGTTCACCAACAACTTTTCCAAGGAGTAGAGGAAAGACCACATTACCCGCTCCGAAAAACATCGAAAAAATAGCAAGTGATATGGAGAGTGTTTTCATTCTAATCCTCTTAAAATTAGGGGGATATTTAAATGTAAAGCGGCTTTACATTTTGGGAAAGTTCAATAAAGGTATCGACGTCCTTTAGAGCATACTCAACAGCACCCATCCAAAAGTCTGGGGAGGTGAGATCGACATCAAGGTGTTTTTTTGCAAGATCTTCAACGGTCATTTGTCCTGTATCTTTTAAAAAGGCGATGTAACTTGTTTCGTCGGTGATGATATTCGCGATTCCGAGGCTAAAAAGATACCCGAAGGTGTAGGGGAAGTTGTAAAACGATGAATCGGTAAAGTAAAAGTGGAGTTTTGCCGCCCAAAAGTGGGGGTGGTAGAGGTCTAAAGAGTCTCCGTATGCCTTTTTTTGGGCATTTTCCATGAGGGTGTTCATGGTGCTTGAGGGGACGAGACCTTTTTGACGCTCTAGGTAGAATGATTTTTCAAAGAGAAAGCGCGCCTGGATGTTCATGAGGTAGGTAGTGGACCTACAGAGGTGGCTATCAATGAGGCTGAGTTTTTCATCAGTTGACTGGGCCTTTTCAAGCGCTTCTTGACTGACGATCATCTCTGCCATGGTTGAGGCTGTTTCAGCAACATTCATCCGGTAATTTTGTGATCTTTCAGGGAGGTCATAGACGACGTGATTGTGAAAACCGTGCCCGAGTTCATGGGCTAAAGTAAACAAATTGTGCTGCGTACCTGAATAGGTCATGAAAATACGGCTTTCACGCTTGTTAGGAAAGTCGATGCAAAATCCCCCAGGCATTTTTCCACTGCGGTCTTCTGCTTCAATCCACTTCTTATCAAATGCCTGCCTGGAATAGGCTGCGAGTTGAGGGTTTGTCTTCTCAAAGCTTGCAATGATCGAGGTTTGAGCGTTTTGATAGCTAATGCTTTTGTCCTGGGAAAAAAGCGGTGCATCTAAATCAAACCAAGAGAGTTTTTCAACGCCTAAGAGCTCTGCTTTGCGGTCTAAATATTTTTGGAGCGTCCCTTTGTGCGCATCGACAGCTTGCCACATTGCATCAAGCGTTTCTTCACACATGCGATTTTCGGCTAACGGGTCTTCTAAAACGTCAACGTCTCGTGATTGGTTATTGTCGAGGCGAAACCCTGCAATATTGTTCAAAATCAAGTTGAAAAGAGTCGCATTTTCCTCAAAGACTCGGTTGATCTCAGTAAATGCCTCAGCTCGGATATCTCGGTGTTGGTCAGAGAGCTTATTTTCAATTTGACCGAATGAGAGTTTTTCTCCGCGAAAATCAAATTTTAGCGAGCTAATTAAATTGTCATAGAGCTGCGACCAGCCGTGGAATCCGCTATTGGATAACGTGATAGCGAGTTCTTCAAGCTCTAAAGGGCGTCTATCTCGAGCGATTTCAGCACGCTCTTCTAGAGTAAAGTCCTCAAATGGCTCTTCGCTTTTTGCTAAATAGGCGTCGATGTGAATTTGGAGGCGGTCATATTCGGTTTGCAAGACGGTGTAGGCATCAAAAAGCGAGATCGCTTCTGCATCACTGGTATTTTGAGCAGCTCGGCAATGAGCATAGCCGCGAAACTCACGGAGAAGTTTGTTTGTCGATTGAGATAATTCGAGTTGTCGTGCTAAATTGGCACGATCACCGATAATAGAATCAAGCTCGGCGAGCTTTTTTCGAATTGTGTCAGACTCAGGTGTAAGAGAATCAATTTGCCAGGTTGCCATAATAATATGAGAAAGATCCTACCATAATAAGATGTCCATGCAAACAAAAATCCAAGTTTTAGACGAAAAAACGATCAATAAAATTGCTGCGGGGGAAGTTGTCGAAGATCCAGCTTCAGTCGTAAAAGAACTTCTTGAAAACGCTCTAGATGCGGGCGCTAAGAGAATATGTGTTGAAATCAAGGCCGGTGGCCTTGGCATGATTCGCGTGAGTGACGATGGAATGGGCATGTCAAAAGATAATGCGCTGTTATGTCTTGAAAGGCATGCCACCTCAAAAATCTCGGACATCGAGGACTTAAATCATGTCGCTACGATGGGATTTCGGGGAGAAGCGCTCTCCTCGATCGGTGCTGTCTCCGAGTTAACATTAGAAACACATGATGGCACTAGTGGTACAAAAATCGAGATGTCTGGGGGTAGGATCAAACACATTTCCCCGATTGGACGTGGGCAGGGGACCACAATGACAATTCTTTCCCTCTTTTATAATGTACCAGCAAGGCGGAAATTTCAGAAATCACCTCGTGCTTGCCTAGCGGATATTGCTAAATTACTTACGCGCTTAACCTTGACCTGTCCAAAAGTGCATATCACCCTCATTTCAGAAGAAGAGGAGATCTTTTGTAAACCGCCTGCAACATTTATTGATCGGGCAAAAGAGCTACTTGGAATTGACGGTCTGCGAGAGGTAGAATTTGAAGATGGGGAGTGTAAAATTTCAGGCCTGATTGGCGAACCTCACCTTGCAAAAACAAACCGCTCCCGTCAATATCTCATTGTGAATCATCGCCTACTTACTTCGAAAGAAATTCAAGAGGGGGTCTATGCGGGGTATGCCACGAGACTTTCAAGTAAAGAGCACCCGGTTTTTGCTTTGGAGATGCAATTGCCCAAAGAAGAAGTTGATGTGAATGTGCACCCACAAAAACGTGTTGCACGCTTTTTCGCAGCGCCAAAGGTGATGAGCTTGGCCAAAAAAGGGGTTGAAAAAGCGTTTAATGCGATCACTCCGATTGATTTTACACCAAGTGGTAATTTTGTTCCATCTGAGTTCCCCTTATCTCTACAAGAAGAAGAGGAAGAAAGCCATGAGGTGGAAGAAGAGCTTGATTTTTACCCCCTTGGTTTATTTGCTCATTTTCTTCTTCTTAAAGCAGAGAATTTCTTGATGGTTCACTTGCCTCGCGCATACAGTCGCGTTGTCTATGACGCGATTATTCACGAGAAAGAAGAAAGACAAATGCTTTTACTTCCTAAAACTTTTTCCTTTCCGCCTCATGAAGCAAGTGCCATTGCACTTAAACTTGAAGAGCTTTGTAAATTAGGCGTGGGTATTCGAGAGTTTGGTGACAATACCTTTATCGTGGACAGTTTGATCTCTTCCATTCACCTAGAATGTGTCGAAGAAATCTTAAGTAAAGTTGTCGGAGAGGAAAACTTAACCAAGCTTGTCTCACTCCATGCGAAAAAATGGAACTTTACTTTTGAATCTGCCGTTATGCTATATCGGAAGTTATTACTGACCGATGAGCCTTACCGCTCAATTGATGGAAAAGCCATCATGGTTCAAATGAGTCGAGACGCATGTGAGAAACTCTTTACTTAAAGAGCGCCTAAAAAACTTCCAGGCCCTCTTAAAAGACGATGCCTACTATATAGCAGATCCGCAGGATCTCTATTATTTGACGGGACTTCGCTTGTCTAGAGGCGAACTTTTAATCAAAAAACGTTCCGCACGACTTAGTGTTGATGGACGTTATCAAGAAATGGCGTCAAAACTCGAGCATATGACTGTAAAGCCCATTGCCTGGAAGGGCGAAAGTGTGGGCGTGGACGGAGAACTGCTTTCCTATGCACAGTTTTTGCAATTAAAAAAAGCGGGAGCCAAACCGAAAAACCGCCCTAATCCTGTACGGGGGCTGCGAGCTCAAAAAGACAAAAGCGAGATCGCTAAAATAAAAAAGAGTGCAACGCTTGCCGTTAAGGCTTATCAATATGCAAAATCTCTCCTAAAAGAGGGGGTAGAAGAAATTCAGATTGCCAAAGCAATCATTCAATACGCTCACAAACATGGGGAAGGCCCTTCTTTTGATCCAATCGTGGCGTTTGGGAAAAACACATCAATGCCTCACTACCATCCAGGCAACGTAAAGCTTAAAAAAAACCAAATGGTCTTGCTTGACTTAGGTGTAATACTTGATGATTATTGCAGTGATATCACCCGAACTTTTGCGTTTGGCAATGTGACAAAAGAAATGGTCGAGCTTAGAACTCTTGTGCAAAAGGCTCAGGACCGAGCCATTTCCCTTGTAAAGCCAGGCGAATCACTCAAATCTCTTGAGGAAGAGGTGAGAAAAATTTTTGGGGAAAAAGAAAAGTTCTTTATCCACTCACTGGGACATGGTATAGGGTTGGATGTTCACGAATCACCTCGGCGTGAGCCGTTTAAGGAAAATATGATCATCACCATCGAACCGGGCTTATATCTACCAAATATCGGTGGTATACGACTTGAGGAAATGGTACTTATCACTAAAAATGGAGGGGAGAGGCTCACATGAAGCTTAGAACGCGCTTATTCCTTTGGGTCGGAACTCTCTTCCTTATCGCCTTTGTTGCCTCATTTTACTTAGAAGACTACCTGACGAAAACGAATCTTGAAAAAGCTGAAGTTTCCCTAGAGGGAAAAATCATGGCTCAAGATGAGTATAAAAGACGTCACCTAGAGGAATACTTACTCACAAGGCTCAGTTATGCACAAGCCAATATCGATGGGCTTCTTGCTAGAATTGCGGAAACAGCCTATGTCAGAGATGGATTTGCCCCGACAGGGGTGAATAAGCACGTTCATACTTGGTTAAACACAACTTCGCTTAGGATTACAGATCCTTGGATTGATTTTGTACAAAATCTCATTGGTTCAGAAGTTGCAGCTCTTGTCATTCACAATTCAGATGCAATGGAGTCTGTGAAATATCATATTTATGATGAAGATATCGCGTTTGCAATGGTAGGTGATGACAAGACAGGTTTAAATGGGCCGTATGTTGGCATTCGCCTTGAATATGATTTCAGTGAAATCCAGCCGCCGATGATGATTGGGAATGCAGCACCCGCTTATTACGCTCTTTTTACCCCTGAGACAATCAAGACCCTAGAGACAAAAAATGCAATTTTTACAGAGCTTGATCTTTCATTAAATTTTCTTCAACCACTCCTAAAGTGGATTGAAATCCCTTCTAGACGCAGTTTTATCGTTGAGTTTTTACAAAGATTGAACAAGGCAAAGGCCCTGATAGAGAACGGAAAGGTTTCGTTGCCAGGCCTAAAGAGTTTTATCTCTGCAAGACCGCTTCCATCAAAAAAGGTGCTAGCGAAAGAACTCTTCTTAGAAAATGAGCTTCCTAAGCAAACAATGGCGTATTTAGAAGAAATTGATGGGCGCTACGACCAAATCGGAATGACGTGGGGACTTGCAACGCTTTTATCTTCTGGTGTGTTTAGCGAAACCTATGACCCTCGTGGTAAAGACGTTCCTCTTGGCCTCCTTAGAGTCACAAATGATCCGGCAAGAGCAATGGTTGTGCGAACAGATAAAGTGCTATTTGATCAACCATTTATCTCGCTCGAAGGATGTAAAGCCTCTTTTAGCTCAGACAAAGCAACGGAATGTTTAGCAGACAAAATGGTTTTGATTACGCCTCCTGAAGTTGATTCGGTCTTTATTGGTAATAGCCTGCGCATCAAAGATGGAAAAGAACTCGGTTACGTGACAATTGGCGTTGATAACCGTCGATTTTTAGAAGAAATTGCGCTTGTGACACACGAAGTTTCAGCATTCATTTCAGGGAACCATTTAATCAATGTTGTCGATGCTGATGGAAAAGAAATGCCGGGAGAAAAATGGAAGCAGCTACCTATTGATACCCTTCTTCGCAAAAATTCCGGGCTGATTTCAGTTGGGGATGAACAGTATTTCTTTTTGCATATGAAGCCATTTGAGAACATGGACTTTCACTTTGTCATCTTTAATCCAAAGCAGCAAGAATTTGCTCTTTTAGAAAACATTCAACGCTCCTCTGAAAAGTTGATCGGCCATATTTCATTTAACATGCGTATTGCTGGAATCGTTGCCCTCTTGGTTGTTTTGGGCTTTTTGATGAGGATTTCAAGACGAATTACAAAACCCATTTCGCATTTGGCAGAAGCTACAACGCTTGTTGCTGAAGGCCAGCTAGATGCTGTTGAAATTCCTGATGTGCTCGATGATGAAAAAATACGCAAAGATGAAATCGAAGTGCTTTACCACGCCTTCTTTAAGATGGTTAAAGGCCTTCAGGAAAAAGAACGTGTTCGCGGGATATTGAATAAAGTTGTTTCACAGGAAATTGCTGAAGAAACCTTGAAAGGAAACGTCCATCTAGGCGGCGAAGAAAAAATGGTCACTGTCTTTTTTGCCGATATACGCAATTTCACAAAAATGACAGAGAGAATGCCTCCACAAGAAGTGATTCATCTTATTAACGAATGTATGACAAAAATTTCCCATATTATTGATAGCCATGGTGGTGTTATCGACAAGTATGTCGGAGATGAGGTCATGGGACTATTCGGTGCACCAGTCAGTAAAGAAGATAGTGCTTTAAATGCAATCCTAAGTGCGACTGAAATCATGGAAACATTGAGCACGTGGAACAAAGAGAGAGAAGCCGCAGGGGAAGATATCATAGAAATGGGCATTGGAATTCACACAGGACTCGTCGTTGCGGGGAATATGGGCGCTGATAATCGCCTAAACTATACCGTTTTAGGCTCCAATGTAAACCTAGCTTCAAGAATGTGTGGTGCAGCAGGGAAAATGCAAGTCTTGATTTCCGAGGCCACGTACGAACAGCCTCATGTCAAAGAGAGCATTGAAGTCGAAGCGCTTTCTCCCATGACGATGAAAGGGTTTACAGAACCTGTCAGTGTCTATGAGGTTAAAAAAGCGAAGTCTTGATCTTGGAGCATGGATCAGCTATGATGTCAGCCCATGTTGTTATTTGGTCAAAGAAAAGTTTTAAAAAAACTCAATGAAGGACTGCTTCTTCTCAATCGCCGCTATCGTGTGATTTATGCAAATCCAAAAGCCTGCAAACTCCTTGGTCTACCTAAAGACCGGTTAAAAAAGGGAACAGATTTTCTAAAACTCGGGATCCTTGTCACTCCAATCAAACAATGTCGTGAAAATTCCTTAGTAATTCAAGACCGTTTCAACGGCTCTGATTTGAAAATATCTCCCCTTAAACCAGGCATTATGATCACCATCGCAGGGCACCAAACCCTTGGTAAAGAATTTGTTGCAAATGCCTCGCATGAACTTCGTACCCCCATTACAATTATTAAGGGGTTTGCTGAAACCTTAAGAGATGTTCCCGAACTCTCTGGCGATATGCTAGATGAGATTACCCAAAAAATCATCCGCAATTGCCTACGCATGAGTCATCTTGTCAAAAACTTACTGACGCTTGCGGATATAGAAAATATCTCCCAATCCAAACTCCAGTCAGTCGATCTCGGAGGCCTGATAGATGGGTGTATTTCTATGCTGAAGACCGTGCACAAATCAGCCACGGTAAATTTGTCAGTTCAAAATGGCGAATGTTTTGTCAACGCAGATCCTGATCTGCTCGAATTAGCCCTTTCAAATCTTTTAGAAAATGCCGTTAAATATTCTGAAGGTCCCGCCAACATCACCATCTCCATTTCACTAAAAAAAGATGCTATTAAACTGAGCATTGCCGATAAAGGCTTGGGCATTCCAGACGACGATGTCGACCACATCTTTGATCGATTTTATACAGTGAATAAGGCGCACTCTCGCAAACTTGGCGGCGCAGGCCTGGGTTTATCGATCGTAAAATCGATCATTAAACTCCACAAAGGCACGATTTCTGTCTCCTCAAAGATCGGCCAAGGAACCCTCTTTACAATTCTACTCCCAAAGTTACGTTAAATTTTTTTGAAAATAGCTTTCATGAATGAGGAGAATTGTGCTAAATTCAACCCCCTTAACCCGGAGGTTTAACACATGAAATTTCTAGGACTATTACTGGCTGCAAGTGCAGTTCTTTTTGGTCAAACGTATCACAATCAAGACGGTAACTATGCTATCAAAATTGGTGACGACTGGAAAATGCAAGAGGAAAAAGAGAGCGTGGCTATCTTTACAAAAGGTTCATCTCTTTTAACCACAATGGCAATGGATCTCGAAAAAGAACCTAAGTTACAAGAAGCGCTACAAGAAGAAATGCGCTACATTGCAACAGGTCAACTTTCAACCGAGGAAACAGAGAACTATATTTTGCAACAACTCCGTCTTCCAATGGAAAATGCAGAGATTGTAGCCGTAAATTTAGATTTTTCTAAAGCTGCAGAAGGTGTGTTAAAATTCTCTTACCTCATGGAAATAGATAACAATCGCGTTTCTGTGGAGCAGGTGCAAGTAGTAAATAACAACCGTTTCATGGTTTTCGCAGCTACTGGTGAATGTGAGAATGCAGATGAAAACGCAGAAACGTTAGAAGTTGTTCTTGAATCTGTTTTGGAAACTGAAGAAGTTGTAGCAGACGTTGCTGAAGAAACAGAAGAAGTTATAGCAGATGTTGAAGAAACTGAAGAAGTTGTAGCGGACGTTGCTGAAGAAGCAGAAGAAGTTGTAGCGGATGTTGTTGAAGAAGCAGAAGAAGTTGTAGCGGATGCTGTTGAAGAAGCAGAAGAAGTTGTAGCGGATGTTGTTGAAGAAGCAGAAGAAGTTGTAGCGGATGTTGTTGAAGAAACAGAAGAAGTTGCAGCGGACGTTGCAGAAGAAGCAGAAGAAGCAGAAGAAGTTGCAGCGGACGTTGCAGAAGAAGCAGAAGAAGTTGCAGCGGACGTTGCTGAAGAAGTAGAAGAAGTTGTAGCGGACGTTGTTGAAGAAGCAGAAGAAGTTGTCGCGGACGTTGCAGAAGAAGCAGAAGAAGTTGTAGCGGACGTTGCAGAAGAAGCAGAAGAAGTTGTAGCAGACGTTGAAGAAACTGAAGAAGTTGTAGCGGACGTTGAAGATGAAGCTGATGACGCTTCTAATGAAGAATAAATCATTCTAAGTCATCGCTTTAACGGTTACAGTCTGGGCAGTTTCTGTAACCGTTTCCCTAACAAAATTAGCTTAAATTTTTATGAGGCCTAAGGAGATGAGGCGGTATAGACTGGCTGATTTCTAAGCCTCGGATTTAACGCACAACGGTGACGGTCTTAGTTGTTTTAGAGACGGTTTTGTTTCTAGGCTTTAGCACTTTAAAGCAAAGGCCGTCGTGTTTTCGCGTCAGTGTTTCTAGTTCCTCCAAGGTCAAGGTGGATGCCTTTTCCTCGAGGCGAAAAATGGTTTCTGAGAGTTTTTTCCCAAAGTAGGCTTCGATCACTTCTGGCGCCGCTTTTCTAAAGTAGAGAGGTTCTTTCTTTTCATTGTAGTAGAAAAATTTGGTAATAGGAGGGTAGGCGCGCTGGGTGCCTTTTTGAAGTTCAAAGGGGACGAGCTCTGTCCACTCTTTGACGGTGGAAAGCTGTTTTGGCAGTTCATTGAGAAAGGTTTCGGGGGAAAATTCTACGGGGGCTTTTGTGTAGAGAGAGGTGAGTAGTGACAAGGCTGCGTGTTTGATCGCGGGGATGTTGATGTGGGCGAGGTTAATTTTTGCTGTGTAGGTGAAATTTTCTTTAGGACGTGTAATTGCTGGGGGCTTTTTCTCCACATCTGTAGGGTCTTTTTTCTTCTTCGGGGCTCTTTTGCGATATTCCCTTGTGGCTAGGGTATTGCGAGTATCGCGTTCTGCGTCAAAGAAGTTGCACAGGACGCTTGCTTGGCTTTTAAAATCGGTATGCGAGCGGAAAAAGGAGAGGGAGACGATGGTGAGAATAATCAGCATGATTGAGGTGAAGGGAAGAAGGTTCATAGCTTAGCCGTATAGAAGAAGGGGTAGGTTTTATCATCGATGGTTAGGGTGATGGCGTTATCGATGGGTTGGGCAATTTCAAATTGTTTGATGGCTGTTTTAAGCGTTTCGGTGCGGGCAAGTTTTTTATCAAGGGTTGTTAGGGTGAGAAATAACGAGCCCTTTTTCTCGTAGATTTTTCCACGAAGCTGCCCTGAAAATTCTTTTTCTAGATCAAGGCCATGATCGAAGACAAATTCAAGCGTATTTTCGGTTAAGGTGGGTTTTCCCTCTATTTTGGTGAAGATTTTAACGAGGTATGCGTATAACTCGGAGCGCTCGACGATACTCTCTTTAGCGTTTTCTAGTTCTCGAGCTAAGCGGGACTGGGATTTTAGAAAATGAAAGAGTGTGCCAACAACCACTGAAAAAAGGGCCATTGTTAGAAGAATTTCTATTAATGAAAGAGGTCTTTTACTGCGCATACTTAAGAAGCATACACTTAGATGTGATTTTTGGGGTAGCGATTACCAAGTGAGGTAAAGGCGAGGTAAGCACCTAGTAGCGCGAAGATAATTAACGAGGCGTATTGAGGGAAGCTCGAGGATGCAGAAGAGGGGATGAATCCGGCAATTGTGAGGAAGGCGACGATCACCCCGGTACACGCATCGCCTGCAACGAGGCCTGAAGCGGAGAGGATTCCCCGATCTACCGCACCTGGTCGCCTTCTGACAATGAGGTTCACGAGACCTCCGATCATGACGGCGGTTGATAGGGCAAGTGGCAGGTAAAGACCGATGGCAAAAGCGAGCACAGGTAATCCGATCATGCGAATAATCAGTCCCAAGACTACGCCGATCATGACAAGGGTAACTGGTAGGTTGCCTTGCATCACGCCTTTGGCGATAACGGTCATGAGAGTGGCCTGTGGCGCGGGCAGTTGTGTTGTGCCAAAGCCGTACGCCTTATCTAGTAGATAGAGGGTTCCGCCGATGGCAAGACATGGCAGGACGAGCCCGATCATTTCAGCAACTTGCTGTTTCCAAGGGGTTGCCCCAAGGAGAAAACCTGTTTTCAAGTCTTGCGAGGTGGTGGAAGCTAGGCAGATCGTAATCGAGGCGATACATCCCATCGTGATGGCAGCAATAAGATAGAGCCGCTCTGTCCATCCAAGGAGCAAGAAGATAATACAAGTAATTAAAAGAGTTGTGATCGTCATCCCTGAAACGGGATTGGACGAGGAACCAACAAGGCCAACGGTAATCGAGGTCACTGCGGAGAAGAAAAAGGCAAGAATGGTGAGGATAAGAATGGTGACTAGATTGAGCTGGAAGCCTGGGTAAAGCCAGATAAATAACAGGATTGCAATAGAGCCTAGTACGAGGTATTTGAGTGAAATATCTCGATCGGTTCTCTCAAGTTCGATATTTTGTTTGTGGAAAATTTCGGCAAAAGCGTCGACAAAGGTGCGGCGGATAATGGGAACAAGACGCACTAGGTTAATAATACCGCCGATAGCGACTGCACCAGCACCGATGTAGCGGACGTAGTTTGACCAGATGTCGACTGAATTCATTGAGGCGATGTCAATGTGGGAAGGATAGATTGTCACAGCACCTTGGCCAAACATCTGAATGATCGGGATAATCACCCACCAACCGATTGCACCACCTGCAAGCATTACAGCAGCAATGCGAGGTCCTATGATAAAGCCCACTCCCATGAGGGCGGGTGTGCAATCCATGGAAAATACAGCGCCTTCGTAGAGTTTAATCGTGAAGGAGACCGTTTCTTTCCAAAGATACAAAGCGCCAGAGCAAAGTTTAATCCCAGCTCCTACAATGATTCCCCAAAGTGCAACTTTTGCACCGCCTTTATCACTTTCACGAGATTTGATAATCTCCGCGCAAGCAGTCCCTTCAGGGAAGGGAAGTACGCCGTGCTCTTTTACAATGAGATAACGTCTCATGGGAATCATAAATAAGATTCCAAGCACGCCACCTAAAAAGGCCAAAAGAGAAATGTGTAAAATGGTCGGTCTTGCTCCAAGAAGGAAAAGCGCGGGAATCGTAAAGATAACACCTGCAGCAAGCCCTTCACCGACAGCAGCGATTGTTTGCACAATGTTATTTTCTAAAGCAGTCACTTTGCGCGAAATAATGCGCAAAATAGTCATTGATAAAACAGCTGCTGGAATTGAAGCTGAAATGGTCATCCCAACGCGTAGCCCGAGGTACGCATTTCCTACAGCGAAAACAAGACTTAGTAATACTCCAAGTAAGACAGCCTTAAAGGTAAATTCTTGCGTTTTTACCTTGGCGGGGACTAGTGGCTCCATATTTACTGGTCATTACAAATTTCTTTTTTTTCTACAAGATACTTATAACAATACTTTTTTTCAGACTTTGGAAATTCAATTGTACATTTAACTAGACGTACCTTTTCATCCTCTTCTTCTTTGGGTCTTAATACCTTTAGTGTGACAGTTGGAACTACTTTGTATGTGTTAATACCCTTTAGCTCAATTGTTCTAGCAGGCATTTTAAAACTTGTACCTTCGCGCAGTTTATCCCATTTGGGAAGGGGTTTTAAACGCACATCAATGTAGACAAGTTCAGCAAGTCTATTTTGTTCAATCTCTTTAAGAAAAGTGATTTCATGTTTAAATAAATGCAAAGGTCCGCGTGCTAGGGGGACAGCAATGAGTGTGATAAGGAAGATGCAAAGGAGAAGCTCAATGAGAGTGAATGGTCGTCGTACTTTACACATAATTGCACGCCTAGTATAGTCTAACATTAAATAAAACAGGATTAAAATATTTTGGGATCCAAAGAACGTCCACACTTTCGCCAGCTTGTCATTTCAGAAGGTGATCCTACTGATTATCGGTCTCTTACAGACGAAGATTTATTTGCGAACTTAGAAAAGTATGACATCTTTTTGGACCAAGAAACCTTTTTAAAAAACGCTGATCAATGTGATCTACCAGAAGAAGTTGTTGCAACACTTCTTAAAAAAGATGCAACCGATGAAATTAAAGCGGATGCTTATCTGATGCTTTGTGAATGTTGGCGCCGTTTTTGTCCTGAAAAGCAAACACTGTCCATTTTTTGTGATGAGCTTGATTTAACAATGGAGCTTTTTGATAAAGATCAACTGGGGAATGAAGAGTATCTCCAAATCCTTCTTGAAGAGCTCAGCCGCATTTTAGATGAAGCGGTTGATCATGGAGAACCTCCTCGTGATGTATTTGACACGATCCAAACATTTTTTCATCAAGACTTAGAAGACTTCCTATACAACTACATTGCGCTTCAAATTGATCTTGGGTTTGAAACATACGCCTCAGAACTAATCGACACCTATTTCCCCTATGTCAAAGCAAGAGTTTGGTTTGATTTTTTACGAGTAAAGCTTGCAGGCGATACCGATTTTCTACTCTATCACCTTTTAGATAGTGTTTTTGAGCAAGAAAACGTCTCTTTGATGTTAGAAGTGCTCTATTATTTGATCTCGATGGGGGATACAGAAAAATTCCTTGAGGTGACTCTTCGTACATTGCCGTGCATTCGCAAGGATGAGCAATTAAAAGAGCTGATCACGATGCTTCGCGAGTATATTGCAACACTTGATGAAGTTGATCGGAAAAAAATCTTGGATCTTCTGCCTGAAGGACTATCTACCGTAGTCGAATAGGCTTAAAGTGTAGATAATCACACGCTGTGAAGATGTATTCGATCCCGTTTTTCTTCCCAAAGAATTGTTTGTCAGTTTCCATGCCGTGCAAGTGACCGAATACCACCATATCGAGACCAAATTCCTCAAAAACAGCAGTAGATTTAGTCGATTCCATCTCAAAACCGAGCGGGGGGTAGTGTGTCATGGCAATACGGAGATTTGCTTTTGGATCAAGTTGCTCAAGAGACATCCGGAGTCGTTTAAGTTCGCGCTCATAGACTTTCGGATCAGGTTCAGGAGCAAAATCAAACGTATATTCAGGGAAATCGCACAGTTTTGTACCGCCGATTGTCACATCATTCCAGTGAAAGGCGTCGTGTTGAAGGGCGTGGATACTTTCAGGGAGTGCATCTCGAAGCTTTGAGATAGCTTGCCACCAGTAATCGTGGTTCCCTTTGATCATCACTTTGGTTCCAGGCAAAGAATCAATCCACTCAAAATCAGGCATCGCCTCGTCTAAGTGTTTTGCCCACGAAATATCACCTGCAATGAGAACAAGGTCGTCTTTTGAGACCACTTCATTCCAATGCTTCTCGATTTTTTCCGTGTGTTTTCCCCACCCGAATTTTTCCATGCTCTTATCAGGAATGCCTAGGGAAAGATGGAGATCAGCTAAAGCGAAAATGCTCAAAGTTCAAAACCGTTTGGGATCGATGTTCCTGAGGTTACGATAATAATGCCATCTCTAATGAAGATCCCATCACCATCATACGTCTCAAGGTTATCCTTATTAATGAGCTTTACATTGTCACCGATTTCAACGTTTTCATCAATAATCGCTTTCTTTATAAGGCAATTTTTCCCAATCTCATACTTCACCTCATTTTGAGGATCAATATAGTAGTTGTTTCCAAGAAGGATCGAGTGTTCAATCTCAGATCCAATGCCTACAACCGAGCGAAGGCCCACAACAGAGTGGCAAATGCGGCCAGCATCAATCACAGCGCCGTTACACACAACTGAATGTTCCACATTCGCGTTGACAAGGCGCGGGGAAGGGAGAGAGGGTGACTGACAAAAAATAGGCGCTTGTTCGTCATACAAATTTAAACCCAGTTCATCTCGAATTAAGTCGAGATTTGCGCGGTAGTACGATTCAATTGTTCCAATATCTTCCCAGTAACCATCATATAGAAAGGCTGCAACGTTACCCCGTTCCATCTGTGTTGGAATGATATGCTGCCCAAAATCTTCTCTAGGATCTGACTTTAAGAGGTCAATCAATGCATCTCGTTTAAAAATGTAGATCCCCATCGAAGCTAAATAGGGATGAGAGAGCTTTCTTTTACGCATAAATTCATCGGAGACTTTGTATGACGTTGGGTCATCGGGCTTTTCGATGAATTCATGAATATTGTAATTATCATCTGTTTTTAATAGCCCCATGCGAGGCGCTAAATCTTCTGGTACAGGGAGGGTTGCAATTGTCAGATCAGCATCTTTGCCCTTTGCAAAGTGAAGCATCGCATTGATGTCCATATTGTAGAGTTGATCACCTGAGAGAATACAAAAATATTCGATAGGATACTTAAGGATATTGGTTAAATTCTTTCTGACAGCATCAGCTGTTCCTTCATACCAAATCCGTTCGTCCCCTTGCTCTTCAGGGTTAAGGAGATGGAGCTCGTGCGCATGGTAGGGGTCAAGACGGTAGGTTTCCTTAATATGATTATTTAAATTCGAGGAAAAATATTGAGAAATCACGAAGATATGTCGCATGTGAGCATTGAGTGCATTCGAGATGGGAATATCAATGAGACGATAGTGGCCACCAAACCCAACTGCGGGTTTACAGCGGCTTTTTGTCAGGGGAAATAGGCGTGTGCCTTTTCCGCCTGCCATAATTACGCATGCAACTTTATCATTTATTAAATCGTACCTAGAACCCATAAACCGCCTTATAATTCGGTTTATAATTATGGGTTAATTATTATTCCAGGAATTAATTACTTGGTCAAAGTCGATTTTGTACTCAGATTTTTCCGCAAGCTCTTTAAAAAGAGCGCGATCCGTCTCAGAAATAAGCGCTTCACACCCATAAATAAGATATGGAGCAAAGGGCGGAGACTCTTCTAATAAAGAGAGGTAGAGCTTTGCCATGATCGGGTCGGTTTCAAAGGTTGCCAAAGCGTGAGCGGCATTTTCGTTATCTTTCGTATAGGGCTTTTGTGTGAGACGTTTGATTAAAAAAGCTTTAGCGTGATCGCCAAATGCCTTAAGCGCCTCAACAAAACTCATCTCAGTAAAGACACTTTCGCGGCCCAAAGCTTCGAAAAGATAGGGGATCGTTTCTTGCTTGCCCATCTTCGCGAGGCACTTTGCTGCAAGCAGGGGAGCTCTTCCGTAGCCGGGAAAGAGAGGATTATAGAATAGATCAGAGGTGATTAGGTCGGTTAAAGCGGGGATCACACGATCACCTTGCTTTGTAATATTTGCGATAACTTCAGTCGGTTCCTCTTCCTCAGAGAAGATGAGGTCAACAAGTGGGTGGTCGTTATTCTCTCTAAGCTCTAAATAGACGCCTTTTGCCTCTTCAATATCGTCGATGATCAATTCAGGTATCATCGGATCCATTTCTTTTAAGCGCAAAATACGCTCTAAGTCAAAATCAGGCTGCGTGCCCACACCCTCTTCTGCATAATAGCCGAGCATCACATCCCAATTCGACCCAAAATGGACCTCCTTGTGGGATAGAATTTCTAAATCTAGCTCGTCGATTAACATGAGAGTTTCTCCAAAATTTTAGCAGCATTATAGCTTGAGCGGACAAACGGGCCAGAATAGACTTCCTTGATGCCAATCTGTCTGCCAAATGTTTCATATTCTTCAAAGGTTTCAGGAGGGACAAAATCTTTGACCCTCAGTTTTTTGCGGCTTGCTTGGAGGTACTGGCCAATCGTTATGATCTCAACACCGGCTTCATGTAAATCCACAAGCGATTGCTTCACTTCATCTGTTTCTTCCCCAAGACCCACCATCAGGCCGGATTTTACAAAAAGCGATTGCTTAGAGCTTGCTGCATGACGAAGCATCTTAAGCGTTTGCTCATACGTCGCTTTGTGCCGAACCTTGCTAGAAAGTCTTCGAACCGTTTCAACATTGTGGTTAAAAATCTCAGGTTTCGCGTCTAAAACCAGATCAAGTGCATCTAAATCCCCAGAGAAGTCGGAGGTGAGCACTTCAACCGTAGCCTCAGGGTTTTCTAGGCGAATTGCCTGAATAATGCGCCCGATTTGCGCCGCGCCCTTGTCTTCTAAGTCATCGCGTGCCACCATCGTGATCACAGCGTGCTTTAAACCAAGCTCTTTCACAGAAAGAGCAATGCGCTCAGGTTCATCTTCCTCTGGTGGGGGAGGGTTTTTCGAAAAATCAATTTCGCAAAAGCCGCATGCGCGGGTGCAAGCGCTACCAAGCGCTAGGAATGTCGCCGTCTTCTGGGAGTAACACTCCCATCGATTCGGGCATTTCGCTTCTTCACAGACCGTATTGAGATTGTAGTTCTCAATGATGCCGCCCGTCTTAAAGAGGTTCCCGCCTTTCGGCATTGGGCGGTGAAGCCACTTAGGGAAACGCCTTGGTTCAACGTTTGGCTGATTATCAAATTCTTTCGTCATGATCTCTTCGTTGGAGGGGCATGAATAGGTGTATTATTGGCAATCAAACTTGCCTCCATCCACGCTTCCGGCAAAGTTGGGTGAGCATGGATAGTATCAAACACACATTCTATCGTGAGTTCATTGGCAATGGCAAGCGCCATTTCAGCAATGAGCGTTGAAGCTTCTTCTCCAATCACTTGCGCTCCGAGAATCAAACCCGATTCTGGGTCAGTCACAACCTGTGCAAACCCATCATTTTCATTCGAAGCTAAAGACTTACCGTGGAACTTAAATGGGTAACGTGTGACTTTTGCTTTTGGACCGGCTTCTTCTGGAAGCATCCCAACGGTTGCGATTTCAGGATGTGTGAAGATCACAGCAGGGACAGCATTGTAGTGCATGTAGGCATCTTCACCGCAGGCATTTGATGCCGCGATAATTCCTTGGTGAGAGGCAACGTGCGCAAGCATCGAGATGCCTGTGACATCACCGATTGCGTAGATCCCACTGACCTCGGTTTCCATTTGGGCATTAACTGCAATCGCCCCACGTTCACCAGCTGTCAAGCCAGCATTCCCAAGTTGCAAGCTATCGGTATGAATCCTACGCCCTACAGAGACGAGCACCTTATCGCAAGAGAGAGCTTCACCATTATTGAGGTGTACCTTATCATCCACCTTCTCGACAGAAACGCCTGTTAAAATTTCAATGCCTTTCGCTTTAAAGGCTTTTGTAAGGAAGTCAGAGATATCTTTTCCTTGCGCTTGTACAATAGCAGGAAGCGCTTCGACAATCGTAACTTTCGTGCCAAGCTCAGCAAAGAGTGAGGCAAACTCACAACCAATGTAACCACCGCCAATCACAACGAGGTCTTTGGGCACTTCTGTCAGTTCTAGAATGGAGGTGGAATTGAGAATACGCGAGTGGTCGCAGGGGAAAGCTGGGATATCAACCGGGGAGGAGCCTGTTGCAATGATCGTTTTGTCAGTGTCAATTTCTACGACACCTTCAACCTTAATTTTGTTTGGAGATAAGAACGACGCGGTCCCTTCATAAATCGTAATGCCATTCGCTTTGAGTAAACCTTCCAAGCTCGAGCGGAGTGTTGTCACAACACCGTCTTTGCGCTCTTTCATTTTGGAATAATCAATTGTGACTGCACCCACACTAATGCCATAATCAGCCGCATGTTTAATTTTGTGCAAAGCAGAAGCATTAGCAAGTAAAGTTTTAGTTGGTATACAACCTACATTTAAACAAGTGCCACCTAAAAACTCTCTTTCTATCAAGGCAACTTTTAAACCACCTTGAGAGGCTTTAATCGCCGCAACATATCCACCAGGGCCAGCACCAATTACAACTAAATCGAATTTCTCTGCCACAATATCTCCTTTTAACAGTTGCATGTAAGGATAACATGAAGACATTTTTTCTTTCTATTCTTTAAAAGAAACTGTAGAATTTGGTTTATGAAGGATGAACGTCAAAAGATGTGTTGGAACTGTGATGCCGACGTCAGTGTTGAGGCCACTTACTGCCCTTTTTGCGGGACAGATTTGATGGCAACAACAGCGCCGCCGCTCGTAGAAGAATCCGATCCATCAAGCAGCGTGGAGGAGAGTATTGCAGCGCTTTACAAACCTCCTTATACATCCCGTCAGCCTGAAACAAGGGCAGGCGAACAGAGCATCAAACATTCAGACTTTTATGAAGACGATAAGAAAGCGCAGCGGCGACTTGGCGGAGGCTGGGCGCTGATCTTCTTATCGCTTGGTACCTACCTGCTCACCTTCGGTCTGCTTTTATTGTTCCTATCCTCAGATGGGAAACTCACCCTAGAATGGAATGCTAGGGTGTGGTTTATCTACTGCGTTATTGCGTTTCCACTAATTGTGGTTGGTTTTCGATTGCTTTCTCCGGAAAAAAAGGAGGGAAGTGGTGCTTCTTGAGCTCCATTGAGTCAGGAGGTAACATTTCGAACTTGAAGAGACCGTGCGCAATTTCCTTGTAAAGAGACTGGTTTAACTTATAGAAAATCTCAAACGCTTCGTGTTTGAATTCGAGCAGCGGATCTTTTTGTCCAAGAGCACGCATGCCAACCTCAGTACGCAGGTTATCGATGGTCAATAGATGTTCTTGCCAGCGTCTGTCAACACTGCGCAGAAGCAGGCTACGAACGATTTCACCCAAGATTTTGCGTGGTTCAACTTCTTTACCAGCTTCCTTTTGAACAGAGGCAATGAGAGTCGCTTCGTGCTCAAGCTTTGTGAAATACGCTTTAGTGACAATGTGCGCCGCTTTCGTTTCAAGCTCTTCAATTGTAGAGAGGTCGTCGTCAAATGCGTTTTCATCGATCGTAACAGGGAAGTGCCCCATCAACTCTTCTCTGAAGCCTTGAGGATCCCAGAGGCTATCACGCGAGGTGAAATGCTTTGATGTAAACTCGGCGATCAGCCCGTCTAAAATATCGACTGTAATCTGGAAAATGTCATCAAGGTGAAGGATGTCGTTTCTAAAGGCGTAGACTTCCTTGCGCTGTTTGTTCATCACATCATCGTACTCAAGCGTGTGCTTACGCATCGAGTAGTTACGCTGCTCGACCCGTTTTTGCGCTGTCTCAATCGAACGGTTTAAGATCTTTGCCGTGATCGGTTCACCTTCAGGTGGGCGGAAGCGCTGTAATAGGGCTGTAAGCCTTGGAGAGGTGAATAATCGCATGAGTTGGTCTTCAAATGAGACGTAGAATTTCGAGGAACCCGGGTCGCCTTGACGAGCGCAGCGGCCTCTTAACTGGCGATCGATCCGTCTAGATTGGTGACGCGTTGTTCCAAGAACGTGTAAACCGCCCTTGTCAGCAACACCAGGCTTGAGCTTGATGTCCGTCCCGCGGCCCGCCATGTTCGTGGCGACAGTAATCGCGCCCTCTTTTCCGGCCTCAGCAATAATCTCCGCCTCGTGGGCGTGATTCTTCGCATTGAGGACTGTGTGCTCGAGTTTATTTTGCTTTAAAATTCTTGCCAGTTTCTCAGAGACATCGACAGATTCTGTACCGATAAGAATCGGACGTCCTTTCGCATGAATCTCTAAGATTTCCGTAATGATCGCTTGGTATTTTTCCCGCTCGGTCATGTAGACCTCGTCGTCAAAATCCTTTCTAACACATTTGCGGTGAGTGGGGATATCAAGGACATCGAGCTTATAGATTTCTTTCAGCTCACGTGCTTCGGTCATCGCTGTACCGGTCATACCAGCTAACTTATCATATAAGCGGAAGTAGTTTTGCAGGGTGATCTGAGCGTAGGTTTGAGTCGCTTGTTGAATCTCAACCGTTTCTTTAGCTTCAATTGCTTGGTGCAACCCGTCAGAGAAGCGGCGACCTGGTTGAGGGCGACCTGTGTTCTCATCGATGATGACAATCTTGCCTTCTTGGACGATGTAATCGACATCTTTTTCCATAAGAAGGTGAGCGCGTAAAAGCTGGCGCAAGTTGTGTGCTCGCTCTTTACGATGCGCATCCGCCTCACGGAGCTCCACTTTTTTCGTGAGCTTTGCCTGGTCGTCAAGATCAGGGTTTTGATCGATCTCTGCATACTCGTGCCCAAGGTCAAGCATCACGAAGTCTTCAGGGTCACCCCATTGACTGATTCCAAGATCGGTCAGTTCGTGGTCATTTGCTCTCTCGTCAACAATGATATAAAGCTTCGCAAGTTCATCCAAGCGCTCTTGCTTGTTTGCGTCGCCGTGGTAGTAGGTTTCCCATTCTTCAAGTCTAGCACGAATGTCTGGATGTTCTCTCAGTTTGCGGAGAATGCTGTTTCTAGGCGTTCCCTTTCCGACAAGCCAAAGATCTTTGTAACATTGAACCGCTTTTTTCGTATCTTCCTTGTTGAGCTTAGGAGGATCTTCCTGTAGCATCCCAAGTTCATTCAGTGTTTTGCGAGCATTTGTGGCAAGTTTACTTGAGAGGTCGCGCTGAAGCTTGACCATCTTACCAACAGGTGTTTTTAATTCGTCGTACATGTGGACAGATTCACCAACAGGGCCAGAGATAATCAGCGGCGTGCGCGCTTCATCAACAAGGATCGAGTCAACTTCATCGATGATCGCGAAGTAATATCCACGTTGCACTTGATCAGCAGCCGATTGGACCATTGAATTATCGCGTAGATAATCAAAACCAAATTCCGAGGCCGTCCCATACACGATGTCCGCTTCATAAACAGCTTTTCGCTCGTGAGGAGGGATCTCGTTTGTCAGCGGTTTGGAAACCAAACCGTGATAACTAAAGATGGCGCCAATCCATTCACAGTCGCGTTTTGCTAAGTAATCGTTGACCGTGACAAGGTGAGTGGGTTTACCAGTCAGTGCGTTTAAGTAAAGCGGCATCCCAGCGGTCAGTGTTTTCCCTTCACCGGTCATCATCTCGGCAATCGAGCCATAGTGCATCGAGATCGCGCCTAAGATCTGAACATCGTAGGGGATCATATCCCATTCCTGGTCATACCCAGAAACATGGACCTTAGTGCCGACTAAGCGACGACAGGTATCTTTAACAACAGCATATGCCTCAGGCAAGATCTGTTCTGTCGTCTCGCCGTTTTTCAGGCGCTCTTTAAATTCGGCGGTTTTAGCTTTAAGTTCATCCTCAGATAGGGACTGAAATTTCTCATCCCACTGGTTCACTTTTTTTACGATGGTGCGGAAACGTTTGAGTTTTCGACTTTGAGCAGTTCCAAATAATTTTTTAAGCATGTTGACTATCCTACGTACTACCAATATTTTAACGCAGATGAGATTTTACTGGGAGAAAACTTTTCGTTCATCCAAAATAATGAACCTAGATGGAAAAGATAGAATATATAGATCGAGCCAGTAGGGAAAAGAAATTTGAAAAAGTTTACGGCAACTTTTTTTTAGATCTCCTCTACGGCAACAAGTGGCTAGCCTTTGCTCTCCCCCTGCTAACACGCTTTGCCTTTGCCTCCAAACTCTACGCCCTTTTTCAAAAAGCGCCGAGCAGCAAACCTAAGATTAAAAAATTTATTCGCAGCTATTCGATTAACGCCTCCGAATTTACGACGCAAAATTTTCATTCTTTCAATGATTTTTTTGTCAGAAAACTTCGCAGTGAGGTGCGCCCAATTAGCCCTGCCAAAGCCGTTTTACCAGCAGATGGTCGCTATCGCGTCTTTAAAGATGTCTCAGAATTCCAAATCAAAGGAAAAACCTTTGATGTCGACACCCTCCTTGGCGAGCCATGCCCGTATACCCCAAGCCTAGTTCTTGCCCGCCTAGCCCCCGTTGACTACCACCGATTCCACTTCCCCTGCGACTGCATCCCAGGCAAACCGCGCGCCATCAACGGCCCTCTCTATTCGGTGAACCCCATCGCCGTTGCGCAAAACATCGCCTACCTCTTTGAAAACAAACGTGTCGTTACCCCGCTAGAATCGCCTGACTTTGGCACCGTCTATTTCGTTGAAATCGGCGCCACTTACGTCGGTTCTATTAAACAAACCTATTCGCCCCACCGCCCTGTCAAAAAAGGCGACGAAAAAGGCTACTTTGAATTCGGCGGCTCTTCCATCGCCATCATCTTTGAGCAAGACAAAATCGACTTCGCAACAGACCTAATCGACCCGCTCGAAATCTACGGAAAAATGGGACAACCCCTAACCGAAATGTAAAGCCGCTTTACATTGCATTAACACCTTCAAAGGCAAGAAGATGTGGACACTTATTTCGTTTTACACACCGCTTTACACTCCCCAAGCAAATCGTCTAAAAACGTCTTGCGAAAAATTTAACGTGCCCCACCTCATTGAAATGCTTCCCTGCCAAGGCACCTGGGAAGAAAATTGCGCCCTCAAACCCACCTTCATTCTCGAAAAACTCGATCAACTCAAAACGCCGCTGCTCTGGGTAGATGCCGATGCAGAAATCCTCAGACAGCCTGGCCCCTTTGAAGGGGATCTTTCCACCATCATCAATCTTGACCTGCCAGAAACGCATCCCTCACGCGTTGGTTCAGGTGTCGTTTATCTCACCCCAAAAGCGCGCCCCATCATCGAGAAGTGGGCCGCCATCTGCAAAGACTTTAATGGCACAGAGTGGGACCAAGTTGGCCTACGAGAAGCACTCAAAAACGAGACCGCTACCCCCTTGCCCAAAGAATATTGCATGATCGATGACCGTCTTATCGATGGAGACAACCCCATCATCCTCCACCATCAAGCTTCCCGCCTTCTTAAAAAAGTGATCCGAGGGGAAGTCAGCCCCACCCTCTCAACATGGCTTGATTGATTTATTTTCTAAATTCATGTACACTGCCTCTTTTTTAACAAAGAGGGCATATGCAAGTTTCAATTGTAGGGCATATCCGAGATACCTGGCTCACAGAGGCTCGCTTTTTTCAATCGCACTCTTATCAAAACGTGATCTCGGAAATTTTGACATGGGCTGTACTTGAAGTACAAGGGGATGAAGAATTGCCACTTTTAAAGGAACGTCTTGTCACTGTTTCTATGCAAAACGTCCAAGGTGAGCATCACACGGTTGTATTGGATGTCGATGCCCTTTCGCTTCGGATCTTACGTGTTGAAACCATACACTGTCATACAAAAGTAAGCGATCTTTTAGATCCGAGTTTCGAACCCGCAGATTAATATAAAAGGCTCGCTAGAAGAGTGAGCCTTTAGACACTAGCCGTTTTGGCTCAAAAGAGCTTGAAGCTGAGAAAGCATCATACGCATTTCAGCAGCCTCACCTTTGATCATGAGAATGTCTTCTTCAAATTCCTGTTTAGAATCGCACCAATCTTCTAAAATTTCGCGATCGGCGGCATAGTCTGCAATTGCCATCAGTGACATGATTGTGAGCAATTTTTCTGCAGTTGCCACGATCTCTGGCAAGCTTATTCCTTCTACCTTTACGTTAACATCTTCAACGTGGGAGAGAACTTTCTCAATTGCCGCAAAGTTTGGTTGTCCAAAGCAACCGGAGCAATCACCCATTGCAATCTGAGGAAGGATCATCCACCAAAGGGGGATTTTTGGCTCAACCATAGGTGTGAGTGAAGGCATTAGGATGTTGACATTAGCGCCTTGTTCAATAAGTCCTAGAATTTCCGATGTTGACTTACCATCACAAACAGCTTGAACAAGCTGCTCATCAAGGGAAGTGAGGGTTCCATTTACTGGAGCCAAAAAATTAATTGCCTCTGTTGTCATAGTATTCCTTGTTTAGTATTGACTGAGTAGGTCGATGATGTTTGTAATATTACTTAGGGTTATTTCAGCAAACTCTGCATCTTGACCAAGCTTGTTGCTTGAAAGAAGGCTACGCAGAGCGATCACAGAAATTTCAAGGCTTTCTTTAAGAGTAAGGTCGTTAACTCTGATGTTTACATCATCAACATGGGGAAGCATGACTTCTAAAAGCGCTGTTTCGCCGCTGTACATTGCAGACGATGCGACAAGCCAAAATAGTGGAAGTGTGTCAGTCTCTCCACAACTCTCACAGACCGGCAAGCTTTGATTGACATTGGCACCTTTATTGATAAGAGAAATTGCTTCAGCATCTGGACCCCAGTTCCCGATACAATCCAAAAGAGCTGTGTTAAGGTCAAATGAGTGTGAATAATTAGTGTTGTTAATAGGTTGAACTGACATAAACTTTCCTTTGTTTGTTTTTTATGAAATTAGAATAATACACGTCCGCTTGCCTTGTTTGCAACAAGTCATTTACAATAAATTCGGTGTTTATTAAACTATTGTGTTTAACAAGGGAGAGTAATTAAATGGCGGTCGGTTTTATTAATGAAATGCGAGGTCTTTGGAGGGCACATCCAGACCCCGCTGCTCCAGCGGGAGACATTCAAAGGATAAATATTCTTTTTACATGGACTTTTGATGGGCTTGAATCCGATGAGATAACTATTGGGAATCAAAGAACAATTGAATACCTAGCTCTTGATGAGGATAGGACAGAATTTCAAGTCGTTTTGGAAGTGAATATCTTAACGATGGAAATTGTCTTTATTCAGGCGATAGACCAGGCGCAGAATATTTTTGTTGAACTCGACTTGCCAGAAAATGGGGTGGAGGATGATTCGGACGCTGATGTATCGGACGTAGACGATACTGGAGAAGAAACTGAATCATGTGATGAAGACTGTCTGGTGGATGACCCTGAACTACCTTTTGGGATGACTTAGGCAGTGACTAAGTGTTGGCAAATCAGGCAAGCGTTAACGTCATGTCCTCTGGCAGGGCAGTATTGTCTAGCATAGTAAATAATTTGTAGGTGGAGTTTGTTCCACCGATCTTCTGGAAAGCATTTTTTGAGATCGGCTTCTGTTTTGACAACTGAGGAGCCGTCGGACAGGCCCCAGCGTTTGGCGAGGCGGTGGATGTGAGTATCAACGGGGAAAGCTGGCACCTTGAACGCTTGGCTCATGACAACCGAGGCGGTTTTATGGCCAACGCCGGGGAGCTTCTCGAGGTCTTCAAATGAGGCGGGGACTTCGCCGCGATGCTCATCGATAAGGATTTGGGAGAGAGTTTTGATCGCATTGGCTTTGGTTTTGGAGAGGCCACATGGGCGGATGATCTCTTGGATGGCTTCCACGGATTGAGCTGCCATCGCGGCCGGGTTGTCGGCAAGCGCAAAAAGCGCTCGGGTGACTTGATTGACGCGCAGGTCAGTGCATTGGGCAGAGAGCAGGACAGCAATCAAAAGCGTATAAGAATCGGTGTGGGTAAGGGGAATGGGAGGATCGGGAAACAGCTCGTCTAGGGTGTTTTGGATAAACTCAATCATTTGCCCACGCAGAATTTGGAGAAGATCGAGCTTAAAATGTCTTCAGTGATATTAGTGCCGATAATGGTTCCAAGTTCGCGCAGCGCATCGCGCATATCGACGTTGAGAAACTCCGGGGAGACATCGGTTTCAAGCCCTGTTTTCACAGAGCTTACTGCCTCGGTTGCATTTGCAAGGGCTTGGAAGTGGCGGTGGTTAGTGAGCGTGACTTCTTCTTTGGAGGGAGGTCCATCTTTCCACACCTTGGCGTGGATGGCAGCTTTTAGCGCTAACATTCCTTCGCCCGTTTTAGCAGAGACTAAAATTCCTTCGTGATCGGATGTTTGGAGGTCCGCCTTATTCAGGATCACAAGGGTGTTTTTTGCAGGTTCACTTTGGACATATTCACGCACATCGTGCACATGCAAGACAAGATCGGCCTCTTCAGCAGCCTGTTTTGAGCGGCGCACTCCCTCTTTTTCCACGACCTCTTCGGTTTCCCGAATGCCGGCCGTATCAACGAGGCGGAAGTGGAGGTTGTCGATGATGATCTCCTCCTCAATCAGGTCGCGTGTCGTTCCAGGAATCTCGGTGACAATCGCACGTTCTTTACCGGTTAAGGCGTTTAAGAGTGAGGACTTGCCTACATTTGGCTTGCCAAGAAGCACGAGCGTAAAACCTGCGTGAAGCCGCTTTCCATCGTGATAAGTGGCCTGCAAGGTTTCCATCTCCTCAATCAATCCCTTAAGCGTCCGAGTAACCTCCTCAAAGCTTGCAAATTCAAGCCCTTCTTCGGGAAAGTCAACCCACGCCTCCAAAATGGCAGCGATCTCAAAAAGGCGCTTTTGAAAACTTTCGATCCGCTCCCTTAACTTCCCTTCTAGCTGATGCTTACTGGATGAGGCAGCAAGTGTATTTTTTGCTGCAATCAGGGATTGCACTGCTTCCGCTTGTGTCAGATCAATGCGCCCATTTTGAAACGCCTTAAACGTAAACTCGCCGGGAAGCGCCGCCCGAGCGCCAGCATTCAAAGCTGCTTCTAAAACCTGCCGTGCAATGAGTGAGCCGCCGTGACAGTGAATCTCCACCGTGTCCTCACCCGTGTACGACTTCTCACCAAGCATTGGAATAGCAAGCCCCTCATCAATGTCGAGAATCTGCCCAAAGTGCACTGTATGTGTGGCAAATTTTTTAACAGGACCTGAAAAAATCCTATCCGCTACATCAAGGGCATTGTCTCCCGAGATACGAATGATCGCTACGCCACCCTCACCAGGGGGCGTTGCAATCGCAGCGATTGTTTGACCTCTCTCGTAGGTCCGATGCACGAATTCCATGGGTTAATCATACGGTGAAAACTGATATATTTCCATTGGAATTTAAGTATTTATTAAATTTTCAATTAATATTGAAAAAAATTTTTTGTTTATTGTATAATTATTAATTAACAAGAAAGGAGAGAGGCTATGGCAGCTTATATTCAAAATAATTATATTAAACCCTTTTTAGGGGGTGTAGAGGCCCTTGATTCTACTGAAACAGAGCTAATGAGTGCCTATTTTAGTCCAGATGCGGCTGAGGCAAGTCTAGACACAGCAGCAAAGGTGTTAGCGCTTGGGTTGACAAGAGCGTACTTAATCCCTGAGGGGTTGACATACTCGACGTTACCACCTAAAGCAAAGGACAGGTTAGATAATTTTACAGGTGAGATGGGTGGTGAAATTGTAGAGAGAGTAACCCAATTTGCCCAGGAATTTCTTCAAGAGGTTAAACGCTTTTGTCCGGTGGGGGCTGAAAAAGGAGACATGAACGAGATCTGGATACAAAAACCTAGTTTACCAGTGAAAGCTCTTAAGCTAGTTGCGGATCTTAGTGAGATGAAAGTTAACGATGTCATGGAACAACTTGGAAATGAAATTGCTGACCTTATATGAAAGCAATCAATTTTCATTTAGGTTAAAGAGTTTTTCGGCGTTGCCTGAGTAGATTTTTGTGCGCTGGTCGTCAGTAAGCGCGCAGTTCTTAATAAAGTCAACACCGTTTTGCATCGATTCGTAAGGGTAGTCTGAAGCAAAAAGGATGCGGTCGATACCCATCGCTTCTAAAGTGTATTTGAGCGCTGGTTCGTAGTAGCGTCCTGATATAGTCACGTAGACGTTTTCTTTGAGATCTTGAGAGGGGATGCGCTTGAGTTTGGGACGGTCTTCTTCAGAAAACCACTCTTGCACGAAAGCGGCATCTAGCCGTTCCATAAGATAGGGCATGGTTTCTCCGAGGTGACCTAGGATGATGCGCAGTTTAGGAAAGCGATCAAAGACCCCACCTAAGATCATACGCATAAGACAGAGGGCTGTTTCGAATTGGAAGCCGAGTGAGGGGCCGGCAAGGGCAAAGCCGTATTTGTAAAATTGTTCAATGGCAGGAATAATTGGGTGGATGTAGATGGGGACGTTGAGTGCTTCTGCAGCTTCAAGAATTGGCCAGTAGGTTTGATCATCAAGGTAGCGATTAAGACCGTAGTTTGAATGGGTAAGCCAGCCGACAAAGCCAAGTTTATGAACGCATCGTTCGAGTTCACGAACGGCGGTGTTAACGGCTTGAGGTGCGAGGCATGCAAAGCCCTGAAAACGATCAGGGTGTTTCTTTGTCGCTTCAAAAAGTGCGTTGTTACTTTCGTGTGCGCAGTGTACAGCAAGGTCTGCATCTCGAACCCAAGGAACGTTTGGTTCTGAAAGACTTAAGATTTGAAGGTCGATGCCAGCTTCATCCATAGTTTTCAGGCGTTTTTCATTGATATCAAGAAGATTGTCAACAAGCGCATTGCCATGCGTGACGCGAATTTCAGGAGTATAGAGCATGTGACGTTGCTCTGGATTGTCGCGGACATAACGTGGGTAGTCGTGTTTGTTTTCCAAAAAGTGAACGAACTCGGGGGTATAAAAGTGGGTTTCTATATCAATGATTTTTGTCATGGGTTCCTCCTAAATGGATGTAGGTGCCAATGGCTCTGGCAATGGCGGTTGCGATGTAAAGTTGTCCTAGGACCACTTCAACAATCGAGACAGATTGCGCGAATTTGTTAACAGGGTAGATGTCACCATAGCCAAGGGTTGTTAAGGTGACAAAGCTAAAATAGATGGTATGTTCTCCGAGGTGAACGTTAAAAGCCTCTGGTACCATGTAGTCGATCCAGTCGTAGATTTGAGCAAATGTAAAGCCAATAAGTAGGTAGACGCAAAGTGCTCCGAAAATTGTGTTCCAGCCCATTTTTTTGTTGTTGAAGACATAGTGGGAAATGTGGCCGATGATGAAGAGGATAAATAGAGCGTTCCAAGGATGAGAGATGATATGAAACTTGTGGTAGAAAAAACTGAGGTAGTCGAACAAGAAGCTTGGGATTAAAAGGCAGATGCCAATCGTGAGAGCTTTTTTGTTGTCGCTGAGCGTGTAAAGAGAGATGAGGAGAATCAGGGAGATGGCACCGAGGGAAAAAAGTCGGGTGTGAAAGGTGGCTTCTATCCATGGGAGGGTGATTAAAACGACAAAGAGGAGAAGAAGTAGATAAAGAAAGCTTAATCGCATGTGTAATCCTTATATGATACCCGGTTTAAGATGGCGTAGAGTACCGGGATAAACCCAAGGGTAAGTAGTGTACCAACTAAAAGGCCAAAAATGATGGCAATGGCCATGGTTTCCCAAAGAAGTCCACCGCCAAACCAAAGAGGCAGAAGTCCGGCTGCTGTTGTAACGGTGGTAAGGAGGATAGGGCGGAGACGTTGTTTTGACGCGGCGATGATGGCGTCTTGCTGAGAGAGCCCATTTTCCTCAAGCTCAAGACGGATACGATCGAGGAGTACGATGGCGTTATTAATAATAATGCCTGCAAGGGAGATAAGGCCTAAAATCGTCATGATGCCAAAGTAGGCATCGGTAATAATTAAACCAAGAACAACACCGATGATAGAGAGGGGAATGGTCATCAAGATAATGAACATCTTCTTTACCGAGTTGAATTGGAGCATGAGGAGGAAGGCGATAATGAGACCTGCAATGGGAAGTTGGATGAAGATGGAGTTTTGAGCTTTACCAGACTCCTCTTCTTCACCGCCCATGGCATAGCGGTAGCCAATCGGCCAGTTTTTACTTACCTCTTCCATGTGGGCCATCACTTTTTGGTCAATTGAGTTAGCTGTAAAGCCAGACATGACTTCGGAGAAAACGGTGATGGTTTTCAGGCGATTACGGCGGAAGATGATCGATGGTTCCCACTCGACGAGGACTTCTGCAACTTGGAGGAGGGGGACGGATTCACCAGTGGATTGGGAATAGACGTTGAAAGCTTCGGTGCCGATTAAATCGACATCGGTGGCAGCTTCGGATCGGAAGATAACAGGGATCAGCTCATCGTCTTCTCTAAATTCCGAAAGGGTAACGCCCGTTAAAGCTGATTCAAGGGAGCGTGCGATGTCGGCGTTGGTGATTTGAGCGCGCTTTGCCCGATTTTGGTCTACTTTGATCACAATTTTTTTTGATTTTAAGCCCCAGTTGTCGTTTACACTTTTTGTTCCATCAAGAGTATTTAAGTAGATCTCGAGTTCATCGGCCATGGCGTAGAGGTGATCGACATCTTTTCCTGTAATGCGTACCTCAACAGGATTGTCAACCGGCGTGCCTTCTTCGAGAAGACGGATTTTTGTTTTGGCATCAGGGTAATGGTTTAAGATGTAGGAGTAGAGGTTTTCCATCAGGTCGGGGATCACTTTGTAGTCGGTTGTGGAAAAGAGGAAAAATGCGTAGTAGGTATTGGGCGGTTCTGGATCATGTTGGAGGCGGAAACGAGGTCCTCCCGAGCCGATATAGGCTGCCCACTTTTCAACGCCTTCTTTTCGAAGGTTTTTATCGATATAATTTTCAATCTCTTCAACGATCCCTTCAGTATAGTAGATGGATGAGCTGACAGGAAGTTCAAGCTCGAGAGTGAACATGGGTGTGTCACTTGGTGGGAAGAAGATTTTGGGAACGAGCCCCATGCCAAAGATTGAGAGGCAAAAGACGCCGACGACTGCTCCAAGGCTTAAGTAGCGGCATTTGAGGATGCTTAGCAAAAACTTTTGGTAGATGCGGTACAGGATGCCGGTTTGCCCATGGCTCATCTTGAGCTTTTTCTTCGAGCGGAGGATCGCCACACAAAAGATGGGGATCATAGTTAGGGAAATGACCCAAGAGCCAAGGAGGGTAATTGTGACGACAAAAAAGAGGTCGCCGACATACTCACCCGTGCCTGATTTTGCGAGATAAAAGGGAAGGAATGCGGCAGAGGTTGTCAGTGAGGAGATGAGCAGAGAAGTTTTAAGTTCTTTTGCTGAGTCGATGGCGGCATCAAGTGGTTTTTTTCCACTTTCTGTTTGTACGATGATACTCTCGGACATGACAATCGCATTATCGACAAGCATGCCAAGGGCGATAATTAAGGAAGCAAGAGTCACCTGGTTAAGACCGATGTGCATGAGCGACATGATGAAAATCGCAATGAGAACAACGACTGGTATCAGACTTGCGATGACAAACCCAGTGCGAAGTCCTAAAAAGAGGAACATCACGCCGCAGACGATTAGGATGGCTTGAAGTAGGTTGCCTGCAAATTCGTCGATTTTTTTGACAACTCGCTCAGGTTGGTAGGCGACCATGTCAAATTCAATACCCAAAGGAAAGTGTTCCTGGTAGTGATCGAGAACAGCTGTCACTTGTTTCCCCATTGTGAGGATGTTGCCCCCTTCTCGCATGGAGATGGCAAGGCCCACACTTTGGCGCCCGTTCACATGCATGATCGTTCGAGGTGGCTCAATGTAGCCGCGGTAGACGTTAGCAAGATCTGCTAAGCGTACAATGTTGTTGGTATTCGGGATGGGAATCAGGGTTTCTTGGATATCTTCAAGCGTTTCGTAGTTGCCTGTTGGTTCAACGGCAATTTGTTCGATATCTCCATAGATAATTCCGCCCGATTGGATGATATTGCGCTCTTCTAAGATTTGACGCAGCTGCTCTGGGGAGATGGCAATTTCGCGGAGTTTGTCGTTATTGTAGTTGATAAAGACACGCTCATCCTGTGTTCCAACCAGGTCAACTTTTGCCACATCGGGAACTTCTAGGAGGGAATCACGCACATCTTCGGCGACGTTTTTGATTTCAGCGTAGGAAAAGCCATCCCAGACAATACCTACAACAATGCCGTAAATATCGCCGTAGTCATCGTTGACAATAGGAGCTTTTGCAGCAAGGGGGAGCTCACGCTCGGCATCTTCGACTTTGCGGCGAAGCTCATCCCAGATCGGCCGCATGTGTTTGTACCGGTCCAGAATACGGACGGTAATGATAGAAATCCCTGTTTTGGATTCGCTTTTGATGTAATCGACTTCGGGGATTTCTTGGATTGTCTTCTCAATTTTGTCGGTGACAAGTTGTTCAACGCGTTCTGGACTTGCGCCTGGCCAGTGGGTAGTGACTTGGGCTGTGCGTACGATGTAGACGGGATTTTCATCGCGTGGCATGGAGAAATAGGCAATCACACCGGAAAGCACGAGGAGTACGATGGTTAGGAGGGTAAGCTGGGTTTTCGAGAAAGCGAACTTTGTCAGGCTCACATTCCCCCCTTAAGCCGGCGCACTTGCATGCCATTTTTAAGATAGCGCATGCCAGCAGTGATCACTTCATCGCCTTCATGTAACCCAGAGAGGATTGTTAGGCCGTTTGGTCGAATTTGCCCGATCTTGACCGCTTGGCGCTTAACAGTGCCTAGCTCATTACCGGTTGGCACAAAGAGGAAAACATACTTACCATCTTTATCTTCACCAACAGCTGGAAGAGGAGCAAAAATGAGTTTTTGCTGGTCTTTGTTGTAGATCACAACTTTAGCAGCCATACCCGAGCGGATTTCGGGGTGGACTTCGCTTAAAAGCACCGTCACGGGATATGTTGTTCCGCCAGATGAGGAGACGCCGACTTCTTTAATGATGCCGCGATAGATTTTTGTAGGCAGTGCATTGATCAGAACTTCGACTTCTTTGCCGCGATTGATTCCGACAATTTCCGTTTCAGGAATCGCGACTTCTACCTCTAAGCGGTCCCCGTAGGTTAGAGTGGCGATTTGTTGGCCTTCTTTCACGTTCTCATTGATCTCAGCTTCTTTACTAACAACCTCGGAGGGGTATTCGGAGTAGATTTTCGTGTAGCTGAGGCGTTTTTTAGCAAGATCCACGAGAGTTTGAGCTTGATCGACATCGGCTTTGGCGCCCTCGTGCGCGGCGCGCGCTTGGTCGAGTTCGTCTCGAGAGGCACTTTCGCTTTCGTAGAGGGATTTGATACGTCGGTATTGAGCACGGGCTTTACGCGCCTCGGAGTCTGCTGCATCAAGCGTTGCTTCCTTTTCTTGGAGTTCAAGTTCGTAGTCAGCAGAATCGATCGAGGCGATAAGTGTACCAGGTTCTAAGCGATCACCCACGTAGATAGGCAGTTTCTGGATAAGCCCTGGGACACGAAAACTGACATTTAAGAATTTTTCCGCCTTTGTAAAGCCTGAGAAATAGAGAGGAGGAAACTCGTCAACGAGTTCAACTTTTTCAACAACAACAGGGCGGATCACTTGTTTGACTTCGACTTGCTTGGTGCAACCGATCAAAAGGAGGGGCAATAGGCTAAGAATTCTCATTGTCCTCTCCTTCGATGTATCTAATAAGCTCTTTTCTTTTGGCGTCGATGTCTGATTTGGCAAGGAATTGGTCAAATTCGGCGATATTGCGCTGTAGGTTCATGTAGTCGATCAGGTAGTCATAAAGAGCATTTGAATAGTTTGTTTTTGCAACTATGGCGGTGTTTTGGGCATCGATAAGATCGACGATGGAGACTGCGCCGCGCGCGTAGTTGTTACTGACGATAACGAGATTTTTCTCACCTGCAACGGCTGCGGCATCTGCGAGGAAAATACCTTCGAAGCTTGATTTGAGATTGTCGACGGCTTTTAAAACACGTTCTTCCACTTTGGTTTCAACAGACGCTTTTTCCGTTTTGACACGTAGGAGATTGGCAACACTTTGGTTCATTTGGGCTGTGCGTCGTCCGCTGGTAAAAAGCGGGAATGTCATTTTCAAGCCAATCTTCTTTTCGGGGATCGAATTGGAGAGAGTAGGCACAGGTTCACTGCCGTGACCACTTTTGGCAAGATTGCCGTTTAGTTCAGCAAAGCCCGAGAATTTCGGGAGATAAAAAGCGCGCTCACTTTCAGTGAGACGGCGGGCTTGCGCGTCAATTTGCTCATCAAGCGACTTAATTTCGGGAGAATTTTTGAGGGCAAGGTTAATGAGAAACTCTTTGTAGCGCTCGTACTTTGAGGGAGCTGTGATGACGTACCCTAAATCTTGCAGGCCGTAGGAAAGGTTGGTTTGAAGCGCTGCAATGTCATCCACATTCACATGTTCTTCCCAAGAGCGATTGAGGAGGCGGTTGAATTGAGCTTTGGTGTTATCAAGGGTTGCTTGGATTGAAACGAGTTGTTCGCGATTGGTGGAAAGCGCACTTTCCCAGCGGTAGACTTCAGACAGGCGTGCTTGGCCAGAATCGACCAATTCGTGGGCGTGTTTTAAGTTGACTTTGGTTAGGTTGAGGTTTTCAAAAGCGATTTCTTTTTCTGCTTGCACACGCAGGATCAGTAGATAGGAGACTGAGGTGTCGAGGAGGATGTCAAGCTCGACGGTTTGTAGGTTGAATTCGCGTGCTTTTTGGAGTTTTTTCTCTACTTGATAACGTGCGATTTTTGAGTCGTCGTAGACCATTTGGTCGAGAACAAGCGAGCCGCGGATGTTGTTTTGCGGTTCGATGCCCCGCCCATATTTCGCGGTATTTGCGTTAATAATACGGGCTAAGGCGCTAGAGTTTAGTTGAGGAAGCAGTTCGGCAAAGTCTTTAAGAACTTCTTGGCGTCCACTTTCAACAACGTAGCGTTCGACGTTGATGTCGAGGTTGTCAGCGATGGATAGTTCAAGGGATTCTCGAAGGTCGAGCAGTTGGTCAGGAGGGGGAAGTGCTTTGTGAATGAGTTTTGCCTGGGCGACATATTTGTAGGGGAGTTCGAGACCGATTTCTGCTGCTGTGGTTTCATTGATAATCATCTCTTCTTTGCGATTGAATTTCACCTCGATATCCGCGTTGGTATGATTGAGGTAGAGCTCTTGCACGTTGAGCGCAATCCGTCTTGCGATGCGGCGCATTTCTGATTTCGGTGTGGTTGTCATAAGAACGCCTTCTTCCACTTGTTCTTCGCCCCCAAACGTGAAGGAGGGAAGATGCATATCGTTGACCACTTCAAGAAAGGCGCCAAACCCCCACTTCCCAAGGCGTGGAGTTGGGAGGAAAATGACCGCTTCGACTTCGATGTCTTCTAGAACGCCGATCGCATCTTCTGGATCGGAGAGCATCGGGATGAATTTGGGCTCCGTATGCATACTTCGCATGACGGTCCCGATTTTTTGCTGGATTTCTGGGAACTTAGGGTTATCAATGTACGATTCATCACCCACAATGGCGTAAGACTTAGCATGAGTGAGATTTTTGAAAAGACTCAGTTCATCCAGAAGAAAAGATTTTCCTTTAAAATAGGCTGTTTGATCAGAGGTGGGCCGCCCCTCAAAAAGAGAGATATCGAACCCAATAACGAGAGGGCATGGAGGTGAATCAACGGTAAGGGCTTCGTTTGATGCCATGATTCCAAGGGTGACAACAGCGTCGAGGTCGGCATTGAGCGCTTCTTCAAGCGCAATCATTGAGCCGCGAAGGGTCCAGTTGCCGTAAAATTGGTGGAGTTTGACATCGCCTTCCTCAGAAAGGAGCGAGGTGATCTCTTCGCGAACCTCTTGGTAGAACGGATTTTTGAACTCGATGGGACCATCGTAGACGATGCCAATGCGAAGCGCATGGATCGATGAAACAAAACAAAAAAACAAAATGAGCTGTTTGATCACATACCCCTCCCTACACGCGCGTATAACAGACAAAGCGGGGTTTTGTAAAGAGAGGGGTTGTAAAACCGACCCTAACTCTTAGGTTTTGAGGGGGTTATTAAAATGTAAAGCGGCTTTACATTTGTTGTAATGCAAGGGTGATGAGGGAGGAGATATCGGATTTTTCCCCAAGAGCGTCGGTCGCTTTATAGGCAGCTTTTCTGGCATTAGCTGCAGAATAGCCGAGATTGATGAGCGCCGCTTCGACATCAGTAGAGATAGGAGAGTCGGCTTTTGGGGTGTAGCCGCGCAGCTCAATGATGAGGCGTTCAGCGGTTTTTTTCCCAATGCCGGGGATTTTGGAGAGGCGGGCAACACCGTCGTTTGCTAAGGCGTTATAAAATTCTTGTCTGGGCATGTGCCCGATGAGGGCTAGGGCGGTTTTGGGGCCGATCCCTGAGATAGTAATGAGCTTGGTAAATAGGTCTCGCTCTCCTGGATTAGTGAAACCAAAGAGGCGATGTGAATCCTCTCGGATGACAAGATTGAGGTATAAAGTGGCTTCTTTTCCAATATTTGGGAGCTGGCTGTAGGCGGACAGGGGAATTAAAATGTCATAGCCAAGACCTTGATGGTCGATGACTACGCGATCAGGGTCTGCTTGAATTAGGGAGCCGCGAATGTAGTCGTACATGTCAATCCTTGTGTGTAACAGCGCGCAAGCGCAACAGCATCTGCCGCATCGTGGGGGGGCGCTTCATCGAGATCGTAGAGCATTTGAATCATTTTTTGCATCTGCTCTTTACTTGCTCGACCAGATCCAGTGACAGCAATTTTGGCTTTTGTTGGAGCGTATTCGTGGATGGAAAGACCTTGCTTTGCCGCCGCAACGATGACTACACCTCGAGCCATCCCAAGTTTGAGGGCGCTTTGGGGATTTTTGTGCATATATTGGGTCTCGACAGCAAGCACTGTTGGAGAATATTTTTCAATCAGATGTTCTAGAGCCTCGAAAATGATCAAATAGCGGTCATTTAGGGGAAGTTTTCTTGGTGGTTTGATGCAACCGAGGTCCAAAATCTCTTCATCATTGATCAAAGCGTATCCAGTAGAGAGTGTTCCTGGGTCGATTCCTAGTACAATTGGCATTATTTCATTTCACAATATCTGCGCATTTTTTAAAATAGCAACATGAACATTTTGCTCAGGGTTCCAAATTGGGTAGGCGATTTAGTGATGGCAACCCCACTGATTTACGATATTCGACAAAAATACCCCGATGCCAAGCTCACCGTCATGGGGCCGCATCCCATTGTCGACCTTTTGAATGAGGATCCTAATGTCAATGAAGTTTTTGGATTCACAAGGGTAAGAAATGCAATAAGACGGATGAATAACCGGAGTATTCATGGAGCGCTTGCCGGTGGAAAGCACGATGTTGGTGTCTTGGTCCCAAATTCCCTCTCCTCAGCTTGGTCCTTTTACCAAGGTCAGGTCAAACGGCGTATCGGCTTTTCAAAAGACATGCGAGGGCTTCTCTTAACAGATGCTGTGAAACGCCCGAAACGCGGTCAAGATATTCACCAAGTTGAGGTGTATAAACGCCTTTTAGCCCCCTTAGATATTCGTCTTTCAAAAACAGCTCCGAAATTATATGTCAAAGATGCTGAAATTCAAGCGGCTTGGGATCTTCTCAAAAAATTTGGCGTGCATCAAGGAGAGCCTCTGATTGGGATCAATCCAGGAGCTGCATTCGGCTCGGCCAAATGTTGGATGCCAGAGCGATTTCATGAGGTGGTCAAAGAATTGTCAGGTGAGTACCGCGTGCTTGTTTTCGGAGATCGAAAAATGTCTCCGCTCAATGCCGAGATCTGCCGAGGACTCAATGCGAATGTCATTAATTTAGCTGGGTCAACGTCGATTCGTGAGTTGATGGCACTGATCAGCTTATGCCGCGTTTTGTTAACCAATGACTCTGGCCCAATGCACATGGCTGATGCGCTGGGTACAAAAATTGTAGCGCTGTTTGGTTCAACAAGCCCGATTGCAACAGGTCCTTATCAAGGGCATCAAATTATTCAACATAAAGTAGAGTGTTCTCCATGCTTTGAGAGAAAATGCCCGATCGACTTCCGTTGCATGAAGGGCATACAAACAGGGCAGGTACTTGTCGCCCTTAGGAGGGCTTTACATGTGGATTAATCCATTTGATCGGTTGATCAAAAAATCGCGGCCTGAACGAGTATTAGTTGCTTGGAATAGAGGCCTTGGAGATGTTCCACTTGGTTTATATGCTCTTGTCAAAAGAGTAAGACGCTTTTGCCCCGATGCGCATATCGCCTTTCTCACACGATCTGACCTCAAAGAAGTATTCCAAATGCTCCCCAACGTAGAAGTCATTGTTGATCCCTCTTGGAAAAGAGGAGAGCCACTTGTTGTTGACCCCTCCTTAGCCGATCACTTTGACCTAGTACTTGAAAAAGTAGATCCAACGCGTCATTTTAAGTGGCAGCTGAAAAAACTCATTCCCAAGCTTAATTGGAAAGACGAGTGGGATCGGTTAGCTGACAAGTTTGACCTGGATAAAGAAAAGAAATACATCGGTTGTCACGTCTCTACTGAGACCGGGCACTTTTATAAGTACGAGAAAAATTGGCCCGAAACACAGTGGAAAGAGCTTTTTACCAAACTCAAACGACCAGTAATTTTATTTGGGGCTAAAAAAATAGGAGAGTTTCCAGGTGCAATCGATCTACGAGGAGAAACCACCCTTTTTGAGATGCTCTCTATCATCAAGAACAAATGTTCGCATCTTTTAGCTCCCGACTCTGGCGTTCTTTCTGTCCTCTACTACGTGGATGCAGAATTTCCTCTAAAGGTCGTGTCGCTTTGGGCCGATGCCAAACAAGGTATCTTACGACAGGGCGTGAATTCACCGAATCTTGGACTGACGCATATTCCACTAATTGGTAAAAAAGAAGATATCTCGAAAATCACAACGAAACAAGTCGTAGAGGCATTAGAAGCATGAAGAAATCAGGAGCGATCATTCTCGCTGGAGGTCAAGGAACAAGGCTTGGTCTTAAGGGACCAAAAGGGTGTGTAAAAGTCAAAGATCAGATGACCCTTTTCGAGTGTTTGATTGATAAGTTAGACTGCCCAATTGGCATTATGACTTCTCCTTTAAATCATGAAGAGACGGTGAGTTTCTTTGATGAAAGAAGTCGTTTTGGTAAAGAGATTCATTTTTTTCAGCAAAGTTTGACCAATGGCTCTCCCAATGGCAATGGGATGGTGTTTCACAAGTTTTATGAAGCCGGACTTTGGGATGATTGGCAAAAAAGAGGAATTGAATCACTTGGAATTTTACCTGTGGATGACCCTCTCGGTCACTTTGATGACCTACTTCCACAAGATGAAGAGTTAGTGCTCCGTTGTGTGAAAAGTTTAAATAACAATGAACATGTTGGACGCGTCATCGAAAAAGATGGACATGTGTTTGTTGAAGAGTATATTCACCCAAGAACACATTCTGTTCTCGGCTATACAGGGCAGTTTGGGTGCTCGATGGATTTTGTAGAGCGCATTGCAAAGCTTAATATGCCCTCTCATACGGTTGTAAAACGGGGAAAAGAGCGCGTGGAACATTTTATTATCGATACCTTTCCCTATGCCAATACACATAGAATTGTCGTCTCTGATAGAAGACATTTTGCACCGGTGAAAGATCAAAAAAGTTTAGAATTTGTACGGAGGATATTAAACCAATGAAAATTGGGTATTTAGGGGCTGGTGCTTGGGGGTTTTGTCTCGCTAAGCTTCTAGTTGAAAATGGACATGAGGTAACGCTTTGGGCAAAGAATAGCACACTTATTGAAGATCTCAAAATGGGTAAAAATCACCCCAAGCTCAAAAATTTTAAAGCGCCGAAAGGAATGCAGTTTACAACCGATTTATTAGAGGCTGTACAAGGCGCGGACCTAGTTATTGAATCTGTGACTTCAAAGGGGATTCGCCCTGTTCTAGAAGCCTTGGGAGATTTTGACGGTCCTTTTATTGTTACATCAAAGGGCATTGAACAAGGCACAGGTCTTTTAATGACAGAAGTTGCCCACGAAATTATGCAATCGAATCGGATCGGCTGCTTAAGCGGCCCCTCCTTAGCCGAAGAAGTGATGAATAAATTGCCAACATCTGTTGTTTGTTCAGCCTACGACATGGAAATTACGCAAATGATTCAAGAGGCTTTCACAAGCCCGTATTTCCGCGTCTATCCAAATGAGGATATGGCGGGTGTTTCCTTTGGCGGTGCGATGAAAAACATCATTGCCATCGCATGTGGTATTTCAGACGGTCTTGGATTTGGACAAAACACCAAAGCAGCACTGATGACTCGCGGCTTGCACGAGATTCGAAAGCTTGGGAAAGTCAAAGGGTGTCAAGGTGAAACACTAAACGGCCTTTCTGGACTCGGTGACTTGTGTGTGACGTGCCTTTCACCTCTTTCACGTAACTATTCATTTGGAATTAGCCTTTCGCAAGGAACGGAAATCGCAAAAGCGAAAGAAGAAATCGGGATGGTTGTTGAAGGTGCAAATACATGTCTTTCTGCACGAGAGCTTGCCAAAGAACACAAAATCGCAGTGCCAATTACAGACGCTGTCTATAACGTCATTTATAAAGGTCTTAGTCCCAAAGATGCCGTTAGTGCTCTTTTGACCCGTGCGATAAAAGAGGAACGCTTGTAATGGAAGGCCATAAAGTCATTCGCTCATCTGAGATGGCACGTATCGAGAAATTAAGTTTTGATGAGGGTGCCTCCGGTGAGGCGTATATGGAAACGGCTGGCGAGGGAATCGCACGCATTGTGGAAAAAAAAGTAGCTGAGTGGAACCTCATGCAAGAGGTTACGCTACTTGTCGGTCGGGGAAACAATGGGGGAGACGCATTTGTTGCCGGAACCTACCTTCTTGATCAAGGATTTGAGGTGAATGCGTATCACCTTTTTGACCTCGAGGATTCAAGCCCACTTTGTCAACAGCACGCAAATAGATTTAAAGACGCTGGGGGAGAGATCTTTTACCCCGATGATTTAAGTGAAATTGCCTTCTTCCCACATGGTTTGATCATCGATGGGATTTTTGGAACGGGGTTTCACGGAAAGGCAGAAGGTGATGTGGGAGAGGTGATCAATCTTGCAAATGAGGCGAAAATCCCCATTATTTCTATTGATATCCCCTCTGCTTTCACGGTCAATGCAAAAGAAACGATCTATCTAGGCCTTCCTAAAACCGAATTTTTCGAAAAACGCAATTTTGATTTTGTCGGCAAATTATCCCGCGTCGATTTTGGCCTTGATATGCGCTATGTTCACGAAGCTGTAGCTGAAGCACATCTACTTAGCGAAAAAAACCTTGAAATGCCCCCAATTAGGCGAACGCGTCACAAGTACGAAGCGGGCTATGTTGTGGGACTTGCAGGGTCAAAAGCAATGAGCGGCGCCGCCATGTTAGCAGGTCTCTCTGCGCTTAAAACGGGAGCCGGCATTGTACGCATCTTTCATGAAGAGGGGATGCACGCGTGCCCCCCTCACGAATTGATCCTCAATCCCTATGTTGAGTCACACTTTTTGAAAGAGGCAAAAAGAGCCACGGCATTTTTATTAGGGCCTGGCCTTGGCACAGACGAGGTGGTTAAAACAGTCATTGATAAGCTCTCTGCCCCCTGCGTGATTGATGCGGATGCATTAGCTTGCGTGAACGATACCGATATCGTTGCTCCCCACATTCTTACCCCTCATCGAGGTGAGATGCAAAGACTACTTGGGTGTGAACCTACACGTGAAAATTGTCAGGCCTTTGTCGACGAGAGAGGCGCCACACTCGTTTTGAAAGGCGCACCAACAACCATCTTCCATCCAGGCTGCTTGCCTTTAATTGTCACAGCTGGCGATCCAGGCATGGCAACGGCGGGAAGTGGGGATGTTCTTTCTGGAATGCTTGCGGCATTATTGGCGCAGGGAATGAATCTTCGAGAAGCTGCAGCTCTCGGCGTCTACCTACACGGTAAAGCCGGAGAAATTGCCGCTCTAAAAAACACATCCTACAGTATGATCGCTTCAGACTTGATCCAAGCAGTGAATTTTGCAATTCCCTCTTTAAGCGTTGTCCTTGGAGAGTAGCCAAGAAGCTTTTCGCTCTTTGTAATGTCAGCTAAAGTTTCTACCAATTCACCTTTTTGCATAGGAAGTGGATTGATAGAGGCCTTTTTCCCAAGCCCCTCCTCAAGATACCCAATCAAATCGCGAATTTCTTCAGAGCGGTTGTTCCCAAGATTGAAAACCTCGTTTTGCGCCGACAGTTTGAGCGCTGCGATAGTTCCATTAACAATATCATCAATATATGTGAAGTCGCGTCGCATATCCCCCCCATTATATAGATCAATGGTTTCCCCTCGAAGAATCGCCTTTGCAAACTTGTAATAGGCCATATCCGGGCGTCCCCAAGGACCGTAAACCGTGAAAAACCGAAGAGCCGTAATCGGAATTCCATAGAGATGATGGTAGGAATAAGCCATAAGCTCATTCGCGCGCTTTGTTGCCGCATACAGATTGGTTGGTTGGTCGACGTTTTGATCTTCAGTGAAAGGGGGCGTTGCCCCTTGCCCATAAACAGAGGATGAGGATGCAAAAATCAAAGGCACGGCATGCTTTCTTGCAAGTTCAAGCACGTCGATGAAAAGACAAAGATTGGTTTTTCCGTATTCTTGTGGATGCGAAATCGAATGGCGCACACCAGGTTGCGCTGCCAAATGCAGAATATGTGACACATCGGAGGGAGCTTCTAATGAAGAGGTGAAGTCTATGCCCTCTTCTTTTAACCGTGCAGTCCGCCTTTTTTTTAACTCAACCGAGTAATAGGGAGTGTAGGCATCATAGCCAGAAACCTGAAATCCCTGCCCTTTGAGTGCGAGTGCTACATGGAAGCCGATAAACCCGGAAATGCCGGTGATAAAAATCCGTTTCATTTTAATGACCTCTAGGTTAATCTGCCGACTGTGGCTTTTGCAAGAGATATCTTAAGACACCTTGCTGTTTGTGTCGCAATTTTGCTTGTTGGATGTACAAATCCACCGTATCGCGGAGACGACATGGTGGGTGCAGATGAATTTGTGCTCGATTCATATAAGATTCGCGAAGGCAAATTTTCCATTCTAGAAATGGAGGGAAAATCCTTTGAATCGCTCAGCGCCAACCTCCTCGATGAATACCCTGACACGTTAATTGATGGCGATGTATTGACCATTATCGTCTATCACCCCTCTAGAGTAGATTTGGTTCAAGCGATCGGAGGCATTAGCTCAACACTTGGATTTCCCGTTAGCGGCGGTGTCGTTAGACTTCCCGATTTAGAACCAATAAAAGTTGAGGGCAAGACACTTGATGAAGCAAGGGAAGCTATTCAAGATGCTTACGCGAAACAAATCAGCAACTTAGAAGTTTTCTTAAGTTATAAAAATCGCCAAGTTCGCAAAGTTGAACTAGCGGGTCTAGTCAGTACGCCTAACATCCCAGTCAATGGAAAAATGCGCCTATTCGATGTGATGGCCCAAGCAAGAGTCCCAACAAACGCCAACTTTTTTAAAAGTTATGTCATTCGAGACAATGAATACCTACCCGTCGACATCAATCGCTTGATGACACTCGGTGATATGTCGCAAAATATTGTGATGCGTGGGGGAGACAAAATTTATATTGCCGATACTGGGGCATCGTCGCTCATGGTTCTCGGCGAAGTGGCAGGACCAGGCGTCATTCCACTTCCAACTGGCACGATGCCACTAAGACATGTGCTTGCAGCAGCAGGGGGTCTCTTAGGATCAGGTGACCGCTCTTATATCCAAATCCTTCGCGGCAGCATAACCCAACCTAAGATATACACGGTCAACTGGCAACATGTTGTCCGCCTTCCAACCGATAGCCTTCTCGTTATCCCAGGCGATATTGTTTATGTCGCAGCAACACCTGTTGCCGAATGGAACCGTTTTGTAAACGCAATGCTCCCAACGATCACGGCCTACGAATTGTTTAACAAACATGTGAAAGGCGTTATTCTCCCATGAGTCAGGAAGAAAGCTTCATAACCCTTGCTGATATCAAGTATCTATTGCGCCGTCACAAAACCCTCTTATGTTTAAGCGCTCTTTGTGGCGTGCTAGCGATTTATGGACTTCTTCTCATGAAGCCCAAACACTTTGTCGTTGAAACGGTGTTTCAAGAAGCGAATAAATCAGGGGGAGGTGCCATTGCCGACGGCGGGATGGCAAGCTTAGTTATCGGTGCACTCTCGCAAGGTACTACTGGATCGGGCAGTCTTCTTGAATCACATCTTATTTTGCAAAAAGCACTTTCAAAAAGCGGCCTCCAAATTGAAAGGCGTTTTACCTCTTCTTTCGCAGCAAAAATGCATTCACTTAGGTTTAATGCGACGCGTCTTTTTACAAATTCACAAGTCCAATCTGATGTTTTCCATTTCGAAGAAGTCGTCTATTCGCGCGAATCTCCAGCTCCATTTACTATCGTGTGTGTTGATGAGGATAAATTTACCGTTGAATTTGAGGGAGCAAAGATGCATGGGATGATTAAGTCTCCTGTTCGTGTAGGAGACCTAAGCTTTACTCTCATCAAACCCGCTGCAAATTGGAAAAAAGGCCACAAATACCTCTTTAATGTGTCTCCAACAAATCATTTGCTTGGGATGGCCACCTCTTACGCCTCTGTTAAACCCACTAAGTATTCCACAGCTCTTCAAACCTTACAGTTTAAAGCGCACAACGTGGAACAAGGGTATCGATTTTTAGAAGCGTGGATCGATGTCTATAAAGACTACATGGAAGAGGAAAATCAACGTTTGGCTAAACACCAACTCGATTATCTTGGAAAGAGGAAAAAAGAACTCTTTGCAGATTATGATGGCGAACTCAAACTCTTTGAGAATTTCCTTGAAAAACTCACACGCGAAAAAATCATTTTTTCAGGCTCCAATCTCTCGCCGATTCTTACATCGAGAACGAAAGTCATGGAAGAAATTCATCAACTCGATTTGCAAGAATCTTTTCTCAATCAATCCAATCGTGCCCTGAGACAAATCGATTCCCCTTTGTTTGCAAATCTTAATGCAAATCGAGAAAATTTGAAAAAACTAAAAAACCAAATTTGGTTTAACAAATTGTGCTTCAATAAGACGAGGGAACTTCCGTTTATCTTCAATAAAGAGGCCCTTTCTAAACTTGTCCAAGAAAAGGCGAATGCCAGCGATGTAAAGCTAGAAGTTGCACAGTTTATCGACACGCATCCAGCGCTTCATACACAGGCGATGCAATCTCAAGTTCATACAATTTCTGAAATGTTAGACCTTCAAGCGGAATTGAGTGAAACGCGACTTTTTCTGAATGAAGTGGATCTCGGAGAATTTGAAGGCATGTCGCTAGAAGATGCAACGAAAGTCTTTTTAAACAGTGCTCAATCAAGAGATGCTGTGAATGTTGAAGTAGATGTTCTCGAGTCTTTAAAAAAAGAACTGAAATCGGAAACTTTCAACCCTGGAGCGATCTACGCCTTTCAAGACCTCTTTCACGATAAAACAGTGACTAAAAAAATTAGTGCTTTATCCCAAAAATTAGAAGATCAAAATAACCTCCTAGATCGAGATAAGGTGCGAGGCAAAGAAGAACTTGCAATGCAGCTACACTTATTGGATGGTCAAATTGACCAGCTCATACGTTCTCATCAAAGCCGTATTGGTGTTTTTACAAAGAAAATGGAGCGAGCGAATGAGTACATTCTCGAATCAGCGACACGTGAACTTAGGCAGGTTGAAAAAGCGATCGATGATGAAACAGTACTTGAAAAAGAAAAACTTGAGATGACGCGCGAGTTTCACGCAAAACAGCTCGCAGCCATTGATAAGCAAATGAGCTACATTCCCCAGTTTGTGATCAGGGATTTACGCCTAAAAATGCAGTTTGCCATGACAAAACGCATGCTTGATGCCATTACGCAACTCATTGACAATAAGGTGCTAGAAAAAAACTTAAATTTAGCCGAATCAAAAACGATTGATCCTCCGTATGTCTCTAAGCATCCTCGTAAAATCCCCACTATGATTACTGTTGGGGTTGGCGGTGTTGGCGGATTTTCAGCCGTTTTCGGCTGTATACTCCTCTTTAGCTTACTCCGCGGCATGCCGGTGAATCGCACGCAACTAGAGCTTCGTGGTTACCGCGCTCTTCGATTTAATGGCATTGACACCGCACGCGAACTTTTACCTAATATGACAAACCTCACAGCGTTTGTTCAAGGTGGGGGTCCAGATCTACTAAAGATCATGGGCAAACTGATTATGATGCAAGAGCGGCGCATGATTGTGCTTGATTTCGATCCTTTCCCTATCTCAAGAACTAAGACAGTTGGCTGGGTAGATTATGTGCTCGGAACAATCGATAAATTGCCAATTGAGCATCAAAATGGCCTCGATTTTGTGCCAGCTGGTGGGGATGAACGGTTCATCCCAGAAATAATTGCACGAAAAAGTTTTATAAGACTGCTCAAGAAATTGGAAAATGAGTATGATCACATCCTCCTTAGAACAAAGGCTAAGCCTGGGACGTTTGAAGCCCGTATGCTTCTCGAATATGTGGATAACTCATGCGTATTTGTGAATAAAGAGTTGATGGAAGACCTAGAACCTTATATATCTAAAGGAAAAGAGAAAGTAACATTTGTCGCCTACAATGAATAAAAAAGCCCTAGTCACCGGCGGAGCAGGTTTCCTCGGATCATTTCTTTGCCGTCGCCTTATCGAAAAAGACTACCAAGTCATCTGTTTAGACAACCTCTTAACTGGATCTAAGAGCAATGTTGAAGCGCTTATGGATCATCCAAATTTTAAGCTTGTCTTACAAGATGTATGTGATCCCTTTTCCTTTGAAGTCGATGAGATTTACAATTTGGCATGTCCAGCCTCTCCTATTCACTATCAAAACGATCCCATTAAAACGACCAGGACCAATGTTTACGGTGCCATGAATGTTTTGGAACTTGCCCGGAAAACCGGCGCTAAAGTGTTTCAAGCTTCAACAAGTGAAGTGTATGGCGACCCCAAAGAACATCCGCAGACCGAAAATTACTGGGGTTATGTCAATCCGAATGGCATGCGCTCTTGCTATGATGAGGGAAAACGATGTGCTGAAACACTTTGCTTTGACTTCCATAGACAGTATGGAGTGAAAGTCCGTATTGGTCGCATCTTCAACACCTTCGGTCCGAGAATGCATCCAAATGATGGACGGGTTGTATCGAATTTTATTGTTCAAGCACTCCAAGCCGCGCCGATCACCATTTATGGAGATGGAACGCAGACGCGTTCGTTTTGCTTTGTCGAAGATCTCATTGCAGGGATTCTTGCTTTTATGGATGAAGATATTGATGTGGTAGGACCCATTAATCTCGGCAATCCAAACGAGTTTACAATGCTCAAGCTCGCTGAAGAAATCATTGATCTTACGGGGACAAAGTCCAAAGTCGTGTATGAAAATCTCCCATCAGACGATCCTAAACAAAGACGCCCCGACATCACCGTCGCTCAAAGCGTGCTCGGCTGGACACCGCACATTCAATTGCGAAGTGGTTTGCAACAGACAATCGATTACTTCTCTTTAGTGATTTGATTCCACTTGTCAATCATAAGCGCCGCAAGCGGTGCCGCTTCTTTCCCCCAATCCCCATAGCGTAGGTAAACTACGACCACTAAGTCGTCTGTAAAGCCACCAAACCAGATGTCTTTACAAATGACTCGAGGACAGTCTTTGTTGAGGCATGGACGACGACTAAATTCTGTGGTGGATGTTTTTCCACCTAGTGAGCGGTAGACCTTTTTGTAGATAGGACGGATCTTTGGATTCTCATACAGCATGCGGATGCGTGTTGGATGCACAGCGCCTTCTGGCGCTGCCACCACACTCTTTAGAATGTCACGCATGTAGGAAAAAAGTTCTGTTGGAGCATCAATACGCCCGACAGTTGTAGGCGGTTTTTGCAAGATATGCGGCGCAATTTTTTCCCCATTGTTTGCAAGCGTTGCCAGCATATAAGCGGTTTGTAGGGGAGTGGCCGCAGCCTTATGCTGCCCGATAGCAAATGAATAGAGGGCTGACTTATTTCCTCTTAGATCTTTCGGAAGAAGACCTGGCGCTTCCATCCCCAATTCGATACCAGTTTTTTCCCCAAAGCCCCAATCTTCAGCTGCGCGTTTAAGATCTTCACCCTCTTCTAAAATATCGCCAGCTAAGAGCGAGAAGTAGATGTTAGACGAGCGTTGCATCGCACGCCGAAAGTCCACGCGTCCAATGGCTGTGTGTGAGCGTGGCAAGCGGCCCCCTTTGTAACGGCGGTAGATCGGCTTACCTTCTAGCGAGCGTCCAAGGAGTTGTTTATTCGGAGCCCCTTCATCAAAAAGCGTCAAGGGGTTAAACGTACTTCCTGTTTGACGAAGAGCTTCAAATCCTGTGATGATTTTAAAAAGAGAGCCAGGAGGGGCGTGTTGTTTGTAGGCGTAGGAATTGCCGTAGCCAAACCCATTGGATGGGTAGAATTGGGCAATCAGATCTTTTTCACACAGTTTTGGATAACGGTGGAGCATACGCGTTTGGTCTTTATATTGCCGCACCGTCAACATGAAAGGCGTTAAATACTCATTGATATGTTCCTCGAAATACCGCTCAAAACCTGCTTTTTTTGCCTCTTCTAAGTAATCTGTGTAAGGACGTTGCCATTTCTTCTCAAGCTTCCTTTTTTCCTTTAAAAAGGCTGCAAAATGTTTTTCCCGCCAAAGGGGAAACACTTCTTTTTCAAACACTCTATGCATTTCACGTTTGGCCTTGGCTAGATGCAAAGCGGTATCTTGGCAGTATTCCCTGTAAAGCCCAAGCGACAAGTTCTTGTGCGCGGCTAAAAGTTCAGGGGTAAATTTCGACTCATCAACAACTAAATAGAGAAGATCGATTAAAAGGAGTTTATCGTCGTTTTCAGTCACTGCGTGGAACAGAGGATCCAGCAATGATCGCAATTCAAAGACGTGTTCTTTGTGTTCTGAAAGAGAAGCGCGAATAGCGGCTTGTTCTAAAGCCCCTGTATGAAAATGTGAGGGGTGATTTGGGTAGAGTGTATCAAAAAGAGCGTGAAGGTAGGGCTGCTCAGAGAGGTTAAGAAGCGTTTTAACGCCCCGCTCAATCTCAATCGTTTGACCAATAGTGCGGATTTGGGACATCGTTCGCTTGAGTTCCGATTTTGGGGAGATCACACTGTCAATAAAGACTTCCCATGTCAATTTCTTCGAAATCACTTTCTTTGGGGTTTCCTTTTCAAGGAACACTTTTCCATCCCATAGCTGGCTGATGTGGTGTTTCGATTCAAGGAAGCGAGAAATTTGTGGAAAGTCTTTATCTATAAAGCTATTTGGGTCAAAGCGGGGGTAGCTTGCAAGCGTGACAATTTCACCAGTTGTTGGAATCATTGCAACAATAGCGCCGCCTTTGATCCACGGGTTTGGAATCTTATCGTGATTTTTGCCTGCACGGGAAAAATGTTTTTCGCGAACGAGTTCGTTTTCCATCAAAAGCTTTTCAGCGAACGCTTGCATTTCAGATGATAGTGTCAGTTTAATCGTTTCACCTGAATTCGCATCTTGAAGACGCTTGATTTCTCGTACTACGCGTCCTTTTGTATCAACCTCACAAATGCGTCGACCAATTTGCCCACGAAGCGCTTCTTCAAAACGTCCTTCAATGCCTCCTTTCCCAATATGCGTATGCATCGTGTAGGCTTTGTCTCTAAGGACCTTTAAGCGGTGATGTACTTCACTAAGCGCGTTAAAGCCCTTTGGAAGAGGCGTTGGAATGCCATCTTCCCTCTCTTGAAGAAAGGCGCGAACTGCTTTGAGTTCATTTGCCACCGCTAAATATTTACGGTCGCTAATCGCCCCCATCGTCCCAACAATGTCACATGCCGTGCGCCCTTGTGGATAAACGCGCCGCGTACCCCTCTCACAAACAATACCTGGAAAAGAGCGCTCTAAATGACGTAGGCGATAGTACACGTTCTCATTGATGTTGCCCTTTAAGACACAGGGAGTATTGGGGAATAAAGACGCTTTCGCATAAATAGCATCCTCAACTTCTTGAGATGGAAGATCAAGCTCTTTTGAAAGGACTTGAACAAGCTTAGGGATGTAGGCCCGCCGTTTTGAACGAGACATTTCTCTAAGAGGTTGGTAGAGGATCGATGCATTATATTGTAGTCGATTGAGCGCTAAAGGTTGACCAAAGCGATCTGTAATGACTCCACGATAGGGTCGTTCTAAGAGCGTACGAGTACGAGGCTTCTCAGAAAGGATGCGATATTTCTCATATTCCTTCGTCGTCAAGAAGGTGATTCTCACTCCAATTAGAAGCAGAGCGAGTAAAATGAGATTAAGAGTTCGACTTACCTTGGAAATGATCACGGACGAGCTTATCCTTACTATCTAAGTAAGCAGTCATAATCTCTTTTGCCTTTTCTTCCAAGGGATTTTGCGGGAGAACGTGCCCTTTTGCTAAGCGATACAGGTGATCTTCTTCAACAAGCACCTCTTTGTGCTTAGGGAAAACAACGTAGGCTTCCATGATTTGTTTTGCTTCATCTGTATTAGGATCCGCCAAAGCCGCATCTTTCATTTTCTCAACACGCTCTAAATCAAGCGCTAAATGGCGCTCTTTTAAAAGCTCAGGGTCCATCTTAGACTTGAGACCTTCCGTCTCCAAGCTCAAGCTTTTGAGCCAGTATTCCATGTCGAGATTGATTAAAACATTTTCTAGGGGAGTCTTACCGTCACCGTGAAATTTTTGCTTTAACGAGTAGAGGTAGTTTAAAGCAGTTTTTTGAGCAGTGCTTGGCGAAAAGAAGATCATGTGACGAATCGAAGCGCTTTCAGGGTAGGAGGGCATCGCAAGACACGCCTCAATCAGCGCGTTATTGCGTATTTTTAACAGCTTTTCATCGCCTTCTTGGACCGTTTTATCCGAAACATTAAAGGCTTCTTTCGGCAAACGAGCCACTTCTTTACGCTGCTCTAAAAGATCATCATAATCCCAAGAGCTTCTAGCTTTTTGATACGCGTCATCAAGATTTGCCAAAAACTTTTTGTAATCATCGGAATTAAATTTTTTAATCGCCGTTTCCATGCGCGATTCACTGGACTTAAAGTCCTGATCTGCAATGTCTTTAGGGGTGTTATTTGCAAAAAGTGCAGCAACAGCAATGAACGGAACTAACATAAAACGACGCATAGAAAACCTTCCTTCTTAAGAAATATGATAAGAAATCCTGGCAAAAAAAGCAATGATCCGCGAGAATAACTACCCATACGCGCCTGTAGTTCAATGGTAGAACAATAGCCTTCCAAGCTATTAGTGTCAGTTCGATTCTGTCCAGGCGCTTTCAATATTTTAGTAACAACCAAGACCGAAATCTCAAAAACTATTTGAGATGCCGTCGTTAACAAAGGAACAAGGCTTGGCATCAGATCAAGAAACTGTTGGTATCAGTGTAAAAGACCTTCTAGAGAGTGGAGCCCACTTCGGCCACCAAAAACACAAGTGGAATCCCAAAATGCAGCGCTACATTTTCGAAGAGCGCAACGGCATTTACATCATTGACCTTGCAAAAACCATGGCACAAATTCGCGTTGGTGTAGAAGCAGTGCGAGACGTTGTCGGTCAAAACAAGAGCATCCTTTTCGTTGGAACGAAAAAGCAGGCAAAAAATGCCGTGCGCGAGTGTGCTGAAGAGTGTGGCGAATTCTACGTAGCTGAAAGATGGCTTGGTGGAATGCTCACAAATCTCTCAACCATCCGCCAGTCGGTAAAAAAACTCGACCACATCGAAAAGCAAATCGCTACAGGTGGAGACGGGCTAAAGAAAAAAGAGATTTCAAAACTCGAAAAACTGCATGAAAAACTCCTACGTAACCTCGCCGGAATCCGCGGTATGCGCAAGACGCCAGGTCTTGTCATTGTCGTCGACCCAAGCAAAGAACACATCGCCGTTGCAGAAGCGAGAAAACTCGGTATCCCCGTCATGGCGCTTGTCGATACCAACTGTGACCCTGACCCAATCGATTACGTCATTGCATGTAACGACGATGCCCTAAAAAGCATTAAGCTTATCCTGCAATCTGTCTCACGTTCAGTCACAGACAAAAAAGATGCCATGAACATCTCTGTGAAGAAAGAAGAGAAAACTGACGAAAAAAAACCAGCGGAGGAAAAGCCCAATGAGTAAAATTACACCCGCAATGGTCAAAGAATTACGCGAGCGCACAGGCGTTGGCATGGCAAAATGTAAAAAAGCCCTCGACGAGAACAACGGTGATGTTGAACAGGCAATCGACTTTCTAAGGAAAGCCGGCGCCGCATCCGCTGTAAAAAAAGAAAGCCGCGAAACCAATGAAGGCGTCATCGGCTTTGCTGAAAACAGCGACAAACTCGTTCTTGTTGAAGTGAACGCTGAAACCGATTTTGTCACACAAAACGAAAAATTCAAAAACTTTGTCAAAGAAGCATGCGACGTAGCCTTAGAAAATGGCGCTGAAAACGTAGACGCTCTTTCACAAGCGAAAGCAAAAGATGGACGTACATTCGAAGAAGTGCGCGTTGAGCTCGTCCAAACAATGGGCGAAAATATGCAATTTAAGCGCGTCCAATGCTTGCCAAAAGCACAAGATGCCTCATACGGCGTGTACTCACATATGGGCGGGAAAATTCTCACCGTTGTTGAGCTATCAGGCGCAAAAGGCCGTGAAGACCTCGCTCGCGATGTCGCCATGCACGTAGCCGCAGAAGCCCCAGAGTACCTAAGTCCAGAGGACATTCCTGCAGAAATGCTAGAGCGCGAAAAAGATATCGCCCGCGAACAAGTCAAAGGCAAGCCCGATAACATCATCGAGAAAATCCTCGATGGTAAAATGCGCGCTTTCTACGACCAAGTGTGCTTACCAAGACAAAAATTTGTCAAAGATAGCTCAATGACCGTCGAAGCCTTTGTTGCAAAAGAAGCAAACGGGGCGAAGATCTCGAAGTTTATCCGCTGGCAAATGGGAGAATAACCATGGTAGATCAAACAATGAAAGCTGCCGAAACAGGTATGCAAGATGCTGTCGATCACTTTAAGAAGGAACTCCAAGGTCTACGAACCGGAAGGGCCAACCCAGGATTGATCGAAACCATCACGGTTGAAGTGTATGGCACTGAGATGAAAGTCAAAGACCTCGCCACAGTAAGCGTGCCAGAAGCACGTCAGCTTCTCATTACCCCCTACGATGGACAAACCGCAGGCCCTATTTCCAAAGGAATTGAGAAAGCAAACATCGGTTTGCAACCCATCCTAGAGGGAAATGTTGTCCGCGTACCCATTCCAGCGCTCAATGAGGAAATCCGCAAGGATATCGTTAAGCAAGCGAAGAAAAAAGCAGAAGAAGCAAAAGTTTCCGTCCGAGAGTCGCGCCGTAAAGGGAACGACACCGTGAAGAAACTAAAAACCGCCGGAGACATTAATGAAGATGATGTCAAAAAAGGCGAGAAGCGCATCCAAGAACTCACCGATAAATTCTGTAAAGTGATCGACCAAGTCATGACTGATAAAGAAAAAGAGTTAATGAGCGTCTAATTTGTTGATAGAAAAGCACCTATTTTATATGATAGGTGCTAAATTTGGCCCCATCGTCTAGTCAGGCCTAGGACACAAGATTTTCATTCTTGCAACAGGGGTTCGAATCCCCTTGGGGTCATAGTTTGTGTGTTGAGACTTTAGCTCAGTTGGTAGAGCATCTCCCTTTTAAGGAGAGGGTCGATGGTTCGAGCCCATCAAGTCTCAACCTTTTTTAACCTGTTGCGTCGCCTGAATCCATGAAAACAGCAATCATCACAGGAGCGAGCCGAGGAATCGGCAAAGCAATTGCCGAAAGACTCGCAAAGCTAGGCTACCGCCTCGCCTTAATCGCGCGTGATGAGAAGAAATTACAAGCTGTTCCCGGCGATCACCTCCGTTACTCTCTAGATGTATCCGATGAAAAAGCCGTCCATACAGCTGTAGCCGATATTTCTCGGCAAGTTGACTCTGTTGATGTCTTAGTAAATGCAGCAGGCATCTTACATACGCAAACCAGCTCCATCTCCTCTGAGGACCTTCGCTCTCTTATTGAAATCAACCTCTTTGGTTCCATCTACTTCATGCAAGCCATCGCGCCAATCATGCAAAAGCAGCAATCAGGCTATATCTTCAATATAGGCTCCCGCGCTGGTAAAAATGGGGTCAGCTCCTTGGGTGGTTACGCCGCCTCAAAATTTGGCCTCGTCGGGTACAGCGAATCGCTTTCCCTTGAGCTCGCGGTAGACAATATCAAAGTCACTTCAATCAATCCTGGCTGGGTTGATACAGATATGGCCCGCGAAAATACAGCGAGCCCCCCTGAGGAAATGATCCAAATTCAGGATATCGCCGATACCATAGAGTACCTCCTAGGCCTCTCTTCCCACTGCGCCATCCAGGAAATAACCCTTAAGTGCCAGGGATCTCTTATCTCAGCTGGAAAATCTACAGTCAAACAGTAAGTCACTTACAATCAGGGGTAAGAGAATTATAAAGAATTATATTAATGTTTATGATATAATTAGTTGTCAAAGGAGAGAGATTCTATGGCAGAAAACATTCAGGGCTATCCCGTCCAAACTACCCCTTATAAACCGCGTTCATTTATCCGTGAGCTATGTAGCCACAAGAAAACGATCATTTTATTCGTGATTTCAGTCGCTTTACTTTCTGTAAGTTTAACAGTTGCAAAATCACCGCTTATGGCGAAAATTACAGGTGTCACCACGGGATTATCTGGAGTGGGGTTATTGTTTGTTTCCATCATGAACAGGTGTCGACCTTTTGCGAATAACACTTCCCGATCTCCAGAAATTAACGTCAAAGACCTTTGGGCAGCATTTAGAGCGGGCAACCATCATATCGAGGATGCTACAATTGTTAGACTTGTTAAAAAACACATTTACCAAAATCCGCACGTCTACTTTCGGTATGAACAAAGGGGGGAAGTCACTTTCCAAGTGATCGATGAGTTAAATCGTTTTGCAGAGCAAAAGCAACAAATGAATCCTCTGGAATTGGGAATTGAGCTCATAAGTGTGCAGAGAGAAGAAGTTGCAGCAGAAAGTAGGGCACAAAGAGAACGTCGCGAAAGAGCAAAACAAAATGCGACATCACAGTTACAACTTTGGATGGGAATGCATCCTGCTGGGTCTGTTCTAGCTAGTACTGCGCATAGCGGTGCTCTTAGAGATGCTCCGCGAAATCAAGAGGCATGGGTCAGTGCCTACAGAGAGCTTTTACCAACAAGTGATTCTCTCCATCTCACCGCTGCAATGGGCCGATTTGCTCCCCCCTGGCTTCTTGATGGTGTGCAAACGCGTGATCAATCACGTATCGCCCGGACCTTGCTAGATCAATAATACAAGAGTTCGCTTTTCTGATGAGCTTTGCGCTTTTTTAGACGGTGATGAGGCAGCCAGTTGCATTGCCAGTTAGGACGTCAATGGCAGCTTTTGCAACCTCTTCTGGGGTCAGTAAACGTGTATTTTCAGAGAAATTTTTCCGGCGCATTGGTGTATCGGTTCTACTGGGGGATAGGACGTTAATACAGTGATGTGGACGCTCTTCTGCAAGGCCTTGGGTGAAGTTAACGACGGCGGCTTTGCTGCTTGAGTAGATGGCGTAGTTAGGTCTGCCTCTTGAGAAGCTTGAGGAGGCGAAGTTGAGGATATGTCCGCCTGGGCTTAAGGTGGCGGCTTTGCAGCAAAGGGCGATGGAGGTGTAGTTCACGTTGATTTGTGCTTGGATTTGATCAAAGGTGAGGGTGGAGAGGGGAGCCACATCAAGGAGGCCTTGGCAGTTGATCAGTCCATCAAGGGGGCCTAGGGTTTTGAAAAGCTGTTGCACGGCTTTTTGATCGGTCAAGTCGATTGGGTAGTCGGGAGAGGTGCGTGAGAGGATCAGTGGGATAGCACCTTGTGTTTTCAGGGCTTTGACTAGGGCGGTGCCGATTCCTCCCATGCCGCCTGCTACGGCAATCCGTTTATTTTTAAGCGAGTTTGTTTGTGTGGTGGGTGTGCTAGAACGGCTGCGTTGGATTTGTTCGGCAAGGTAAAGGTCGAGTTTGGTGGTGATTTTGATGTTTTCTTCAGAGCCTGGAACGATGCTTACTGGGTGGCCCATTTCGTGCACGAGCCGGCAGTCATCGGTGGCGTTTTTGTGGGGTGTGGTTTGGTGTGCTTTTAGGATGAGGTCGTAGTTGAAGGTTTGGGGCGTTTGCCCACGCAGCATGGTGGAACGGTCGGGGATATCTGTGATGTGGGAGGTTCCTTGCACGATGGTATCGGCGGTGGGGATACATGTATCGACAGCAAAGGTTGTCTTTGCCGCTTCGATGTTAGCGCGAAGAATGTCGTGAGTAACAAAGGGGCGCACGGCGTCGTGGATGAGCACGATGTCTGTATCGGGACCGCAGGCGAGTAGCCCAAGGTAGGATGATTCTTGGCGCGTTTTACCGCCGGGGATGCCGCCTTCGATGATGTGGCCAGGGTGGCACACGCAGATGATTTCATCGAAAAGGCCTGAGCTTTCGAGGGTATCAAGGGTGTGCTGATAGATCGGTTTGCCTGAGAGGCGGACAAATTGTTTGGGGAGGTCGTCTTTGAATCGCTCGCCCGATCCCCCCATGAGTAGGATGGCTTTGATGATCATTCGGGGACGTTTAAGGGTTTTAACGCTTCGTGGACGAAGGTGGCGCGCTCGTGGGCAAGGTCTTCGCCTTGGAGGTGGCCGCGGTGGACTTTGGTGAAAAGGGGATTGATAGCGTGGGACTCCATGCCTGTCGCAAGACCTAGGTCAATGCCAAGTTTGATGAGGCTGAGGGCGTCGAGCGTTTCTTTCAGTTCTAGTTGGTAGGAGTGGGTAAGGAGGCCAAAAGCTCGCATCACTTTATCTTTCACATCGGCATGTTCACCAAGGTGGTCACGGAAGGTTTTTTCGGCGTTTGCAAGTTTGAGGGTGGCTCCATGCACTGAGTGGATAATGTGGTCTTCGGTGACGCCAAAGGTTTCGGGATTGGTTAAGATGGCAATGCTCCCAAGCGAATCGTTTTGCTCGAGGCGGACTCCTTCTTCGCGAGAGAGGGCTTCGCTAATATTGCCAAAGTTAAGGAGGGCGGGGAGGTGCAGGTAGGTTTGCATTTCAAGGGTTGTTCCGCATTCATGGGGGTTGGAGGTGAGAAAGCCAAAGCGAGGGTGGTAGGCAAAATCCATACTACAGCCAAGTTTTTCTTCGATGGCAAGCACCTGATTCCACACCTCTTGGGCGTTCTTGCTTTGAGCCATACCCCGAATCACCACGTGGTCACTTAAGTTGATTCCCATGAAAAGAGGGCCTGATAAAAATACGCCGCTTCCTTCATTAAAATGTTGCAGCTTAGAATCAAGTAAGTAGCTCTCTGTTAATCTTTCTCGCTGAGCTCCATCAAGCGTATCGAGCATTTCCCAATCGGCTAGGGCCGTTTTTGCCCAATCGAGCACGCTTTGACGTGCTGCTTTATCCATCTTATGAGGGAAGCAGTGTTTGGCTATATTGCGCTTTAGGACGTAAGAACAGGCGAGGAAAACGGGATCTTCGGATCCCTCAAAGGGGAGCTGTTTAGGTTCGTTCATTCATTAACTCTTTGATTTGATCGCGAAGCCACGCTGCTTGTTCGTAATTTTCTTTTTTAAGCGCCTCGTTGAGCTCAACGTTGAGTTCAGTGAGGCGATTGGAGAGCTCTGGTGCTGCTTTGGATCGACCGATGTGTGAGTGATTACCGCCAAGCTCTTGACGAATGATATCTTCAAAGACGTGGTAACATTCAAAACAGCCGAGAGGAGAATTTGTCTTCACCGCTTGCAAATCTGTTCCGCAATTTCCACAGCAAACGCCTTGCGAGTCGAGATCACGGGGCTGCTCCATTTGTATTCCATGGAGTTTTTTTTGTAACGATGGGCACTCGTTGCAGCAGATAAACTCGGTTGTTTTTCCACCGGCGACTTCCGAATACTTAATTTCCGCATCTTTCGAGCAGCCTGAGCACTCAAGGGGTCTTTCTGTCATGTCCGGAGGTTACCACACTTTGTTCTCATTGACAAGGGGGGCTCTTCTAGTGATTCATCTCAGCGATTTGTCTTGCGAGGGTGAGGTGTTTTAGTTCAAATGGTGGGGGCTGAGGTGTGGGCCCAGGATTGAGTACGGAGCATAGGGCTCGGTATACGGGGGCTAGGTCTGTTTGAGTGAGTGGGCTGCCTTGTGCTCTTAGCGTTTGATAGCACTCATGGAGTCCCCGACTTCTTAGCACACTTTGATAGAACATGCGACCAAAGGCTGCTGTTGTGATTAAGGGATGTCTTGAGCCTGGGTGTACGGGGGGGCGGGGAGGTGACTGTCTCGCTTTCTTCGGCTTTGGCAGGGCTGGTTTCCCTCGCTTTTTGGGGGCTGCGCCCGTACCAAAGGGTGGTGGCGTACAAGAGAGTGAAGGAGGTGGCAGGAGTGCACTGCTTGGGGGAAGAACTGGTGGCTTGGTGAATTTGTGGGCAATTCCGTCGATGATGTTTTGCATGACATTTTCAACGGGGTCAAAAGGGTCGTCTGGTGGGGTGTCACCATCCATGAATCTTACGGATAGTCGATTGAATATTTCAATGCAGACAGATAAAGAAGAGGTGAGGCGATGCTGTGCAATATAAAATTGAAGTGCTCCGATTTTTTTTTCTTTAGGAAGAGTGGGGATGTGGGCGAGGGAACAGACATGCCGTCTGACGAGGTGGTCTGTTCTAAGGAGAGTTAAAAAGTCAACTTGAAGTCCCAGATCGTCTGGAGATGGAAGAAGCGGGGCATTTGAGAATTGACTCCGAACGTGATGGACCACTTTTCTTATAGTCCATAAATAGATATGTGATACGGCGCTCTCATCAGTGGGGCTTTGGGGGATGCCTTGTAGCTCGGCTCGTATATGGATCACGACCTTTGCGTACATTGCGTTAGGTGCTTTTAGGCGGTGTTTGATACATGCCTCACGTATGATGTTTGTTAACATACGCTCTGCACCCTCGGTTTCAGACAGTGCGGCTCTTAGCTTATTCTCATCTGAAAGGTCATAGAGTGTGCGTTGGAGGGATGGGTCTCTTAGGATTGCTGCTAGAAAGTCTGCCATGTTCTCTCAAATGTTTGGTTAAATTGGGAGATAGCCTAACAAAGCGGGGGGATTTTTTCCCTTTAAAAAAATACGTAACGGGCGAGGTTGACCATAAAATGACAGAAGATACTGCCTTCAATGCGGCCTGAGACATGGTAGATAAGGCCGTAGAAGAGGGAAGCGACAAAGACGAGGACAAGGTAGACAAGGGGGCCGGTGTGGATGAGAGTGAACACGATGGAGGTGAGGAGGATGCTGAAGTATCCGCCAATTTTCCAGGGGATGTAGTGGGTGATTTCCTTTTGGAGGAAGCCGCGGAAGAAGCCTTCTTCAGCGCAGCAGGTGAAAAAAAGGTTGCGCACCATCCAGACAGGCAAGGTGGCGGAGAATTTGGGGTTGTATTTCACGAAGTTGAAGAAAAGGGCAGGTCCTAGGAGAACGGCGATGCATAAGAGCGTGAGGGGAAAGGCGTATTTTAGCATTTCGCCCATGTCTTCGCCGGACTTGATCAAGGGGACGTTGAGGGCGAGGACAAAGATGCCGATGAAAGGTTTATCAAAGTTCCACTGAATGCCGAGGAGTTCAAAGCTTTTAAAACCGGGAACGAGGTGGAAGGCGAGCATCAGCGAGATGCCGGTTGCTAGGATAAAGGCCATGAAGTGGGAGTATTTCGAGACTTCAAAGTGGAGGAGGGTGTGGGCGCCAAGCAGTGCGCCGATGGTGATGAGCACGTCAAGGTGGATGAGTCCGCCGATGTAGGCAAAGACGATGCTGATTGCAAGGAAGGTGCCCCAGACGCCAACTTTGCGATGGACCCAAAGGCTCATGGTAGCAAAGACGAAGCTGATAAAGGCGAGGGTAGCGATCATAATTTACTCGATATGGCTTTGATGCGTAGGTATTCGTAGATGCCCGTTGGTCCTCCTTCGCGGCCAAAGCCCGATTGTTTGACGCCGCCGAAAGGCAGTTCAGCGGAGGACGGTCCACCATCGTTGAGACCGATGACTCCAAACTCTAGGGTTTGGATTGCTTTTTCAGCGAGGTGAAGGTTTTCTGTAAAGATGTAGGCGGCAAGGCCGTAGGGGGTGTTGTTGGCCTCAGCTAAAACGGCGTCAATATCGGTAAACGAGATGATGGGGGCAACGGGGCCGAAGGTTTCCTCATGGATGATTTGCATGTCGCTTGTCACGCCGGTCAAGATTTCAGGCTCATATCCCTCTTTGGCAAGAAGATGGGGCGTTGCGCCTTTTGCAAGCGCGTCTTTCACATGCTCGAGCGCTTTTTTCTCGCCGCTTGGGTGCATGCGGTTGGACAGTTCGTTTTCGCTCTTAAGGGGATCGCCAAGTTTTGCGGCTTTTGTGCGCTTGATGAGTTTTTCAACAAACTCATCGTGGATGGTTTCGTGGACATAAAGACGGTTGGCACAAATGCAGGTTTGGCCGTTTTGTCGGAATTTTGCATTGAAGCTTTCTTCGACCGCGTTATCAATATCGGCGTCGGCAAAGACGATAAGAGGCGCGTGACCGCCAAGTTCCAAGGTGACTTTTTTTAAGGTGGCAGCGCATTCTTTGTAGAGGTATTTCCCGACGTCTGTGCTGCCTGTGAAGGCGAATTTTTTGATTGCGGGGTCGTTTAAGAGTTTCTTGCCGATCTCTTCTTCATCGCCGATATAGACGTGCAGGAAATCTTCGGGAAGTCCTGCTTTATGGCAGAGGGTTTTGAATGCTTCCATCGATTTGGGGGTGAGCGGATCGGGTTTGATGTGCATTGGGCAGCCAGCGGCAAAGCCGGCGGCCATGTTGCGTCCTGGCATCGCAATCGGAAAGTTCCACGGGCTAATCACTGCAACGGGGCCGATGGGTTCATAGCGCATTTCAAACCGCTTGCTCGGATTGGCTGGGGGGATGAGAAGACCATAGATGCGAATCGCCTCGCCGGCAAACCACTCAAAGTAGCTGGCTGTGTAGTCGATCTCTCCGATAGCACTGGTGATGGGTTTCCCCATTTCTTCTGTGATGATTTTCCCAAGCTTTTCTTTTTCCTCGCGAAGAGCTTTAGCGATATTGCTTAAAATTTGTGAGCGCTCGTATGCTGTATCCATGTCTAATGTCTCATATCACACGTTTCGTTTACTTGCAAAGAGACCTGAGGTAGTCCACGGTGTTTTCAAAAGGACGGGTGGGGTCAGCACTGGGCCTTACGAAAGCCTCAATGTGGGCGAGAATGTGAATGATGACATCAAAGCTGTTTTGGAAAACATCGAGCGGGCTAAAAAAGCACTTGGGATTAAGACGCTTGCCAAATTGACGCAAGTGCACTCCAAAAAAGTTGTGGAAGCCGACCCCAATCAAGTGTTTGAAGCTGATGCACACATGACAACCACTCCGGGTCTTGGCTTGATGGTGCGCTTTGCGGATTGTCAAGGTGCCCTCTTTTACGACATCAAGCAGAAGAAAATTGCTGCCGTCCACGCTGGGTGGCAGGGCTTAGTTTCAAACATTTACCGCGAAACCTTCCTCGCCATGGGGTCTGACCCCAAAGACCTCATCGTGTGCGTTGGACCATCCATTGGCCCCAAGCACTTTCGGCACCTAGAATTTCCAGAGACTTTCAAGCGCTTTGAAGAGGCAAAAGACCACTACAATCTGTGGGACTTAGCCGAAGATCAGCTAACAACGCTTGGCATAGAGCAAGTGGAAATTTCTCGAATCTGTAGCTATGACAACCCAAACGATTACTATTCGCATAGACGTGATTCTATATCGGGTAGAAATTGTACTCTTTTTGCATTGCGCCATATTTAACCGATCTTTATAATCTACACTCGTTTATAAAATAATTGACTCTAACAAGGAGGAATACGATGAGTACACATATGGGATATGATCCTTATGCTTATAGGGGAGTGGATACATCGGGTGGCGCGACAAGAGCTAGTGCGGCTGGTGGTAGTTCACCGGCCCCAAGCGGACCAAATGCAACAGTCCAAGATTTACAAGGGTTATTTGGCGCCCACAATGCATCTCGTACCGATCGCCAAAATAACGAAGCGATGCTTTCTACAGCACAAACATACTCAACATTTGCTCTCGGTGGTAGAACCGTGATGCTAGTTGTTGGTGCTGCAGTGACTGCAGGTTCAGCTGTGATGCTCTCACCGTTTTTCACAACCGTTGGCGTTGTGATCGGCCTTAGCATGTTGGCGCTTGGTCAAAGCATGCACGTCTTAAGTCGTGCAGTTGAGAGCGGGATGGCTCTTGTTCGTGCAGCTCAACCCTGTGCAGGTAACGACGAGATCCCTGAATATTTACGAAGAGAAGTGAACGCGTTACAGACGGCCTACATGAGTGCTCGCCGAGAGGCTCTCGTGCCGCTCCCAAAATTAGAAGACTTGCCCGTTGTTGGGACATTCTTTTCAAGGTGCGGTTTAGAGGCTCTGACGCAAGAAGATATCAGTAGGACTGTACGGCTTTCGATGTTATGTGCCCCGGGACTTGTTTAATGCAAGCTAACCTCGTAGAAGACGTAACGCTATTTAACTATAAATTATTCGACCCCAACAAGGAGGATCACGATGTTTCCACCCTCACCAGCTAGAGGACCACAATTAGAGCTAAGTACACTCCATGACATGTTTGGTGTGACAGGTTCAGAGACGACCGAAAACAAAAATAGAGAAATGTTAGTCAAGGCTGAACAAGCCGCAACGTGGGCTGGAGCATTACGCACGACCACACTGATTATTGGTGCAGCGCTTACCGTAGGATCGGTTGTTGCCATGTCAGCCTTTTTCACGACGGTAGGAGTTGTCGTGGGACTTGGTATTATGGCGCTTGGGCAGACCATGCATGAGCTAAATGCTCCCGTTCAAGCAGCATTAAATATCGTGCGAGTCGTATCATTGACAACGGATAACGAAGACGATCGTATTGATACAGCGAGGCTAAGCCCTTTCCTTCTTACGATGAAAGCAGCCTACGATGTAGCTCGACAAAATGCGCTCATCCCTGTGCCACGCCTTCAGGATTTGCCAATGGTTGGTGAGATATTTACAGCGCTTCAACTTCCAACGTTTACTCCAGCTCAGTTACAAGCATTTTCTCAAGCAGCCTCTGGGCTAAACACCGGTCCGAGCATACGTATTGATGCGTCAGCGCTCAGTGGAAGAATGGGAATGCCGCCAGGTTTCCCGCCTTCAGGAATGCCGCCAGGTTTCCCGCCTTCAGGAATGCCGCCAGGTTTCCCGCCTTCAGGAATGCCGCCTCCTAGGCCTCCTGCTTCTGCTAGACCATCAGATTATACCCCAATATACAGCCATGATGGATTTGATCAGTATGGTGTTGACAATGATGGTTATAATCGCAGCGGGCAGTTCGTCGGTTTACCACAGGAATATGAGGCATATTAAACCTCGCCTTTATGATGCCTGCGCTGTTTAGTGCGGGCATTAATTTGTGTGCTTTGCTACACTGACTTGACGTGAATATCGCAGGACTGACGCTTATTAAACCTAAAATTTTTCAAGACGATCGAGGATTCTTTCTTGAGTCGTTTCGCTCGAGCTGGGATTTTGGCGTTGACTTTGTGCAGGACAATCATTCGTTTTCCAAAAAAAATGTTTTAAGAGGAATGCACTTTCAGAAAGGGCAAGCGAAGCTTGTTCGGTGTGTTTCAGGAAGAATTTTCGACGTCGCTGTGGATATGCGCCCGAGCTCCCCTACGTATGGGATGTGGGAAGGCGTGATTTTAGATAGCGAGAATCACCATGAGCTATTTATTCCCGATGGCTGTGCCCATGGGTTCTGCGTGTTGTCGGATGGCGCTGATGTGTGCTATAAGGTAAGCGCGTATTATGATAGCAAGCTAGAAAGTGGCTTTCGGTTTGATGATCCGGGAGTGGGGATAGTGTGGCCCGTGAAGGAGCCAATCATATCAAGGAGAGATCGTGTATTGGATTACTGGCAAAGAGGGACTACTCGGCAAGGCAATTTGTCAGAGGTTTAATAAAGCTGGCATTGCTTATGTGGCAACGGCGAGAAATGAAGTAGATATCACCTGTCCAAACCCAAAATTTGACTATGACGTCATTATCAATTGCGCAGCTTACACGGCGGTTGATCGCGCTGAAGAGGAGATTGCTCGAGCGCATGCGGTCAATGTACAGGGTGTTCAGGCACTTGGACGTCTTGGCAAAAAGGTAATTCATTTTTCAACAGAGTATGTTTTTGATGGGGAAAAGGACACGCCTTATGCTGAAACCGACAAGACCCGACCGCTAAGCATTTATGGAAAGACGAAGTTAGAAGGGGAGGCGCGGTTACTTGAGATTGCACCAGACTCGCTTGTCATTCGCACTTCGTGGCTTTTTGGTAAGGAGGGCGGGAGTTTTTTAACGCTGATGCAAAGGCTGATGAAAGAGCATGACGAGGTTTTTGCGACAACCGATCAGTGGGGGAGGCCAACCTCTGTGGAAGATATTGCGGAGGTTTTACCAGACTTAGTGCAAAAGCGGGGGATTTTACACCTTGTAAATCAGGGGGCGACGACCCGTTTTGGGTTTGCTGAGGCGATTGCAGAGCAGCTGAAGTTTAAAGGGCTTAAGCCGACAACTGCCGACACATTTAAGAGCGCGGCAAAACGGCCAAGCTATGGGGTGCTTGGAACGGAAAAAGCAGCGCGCTGGGGCGTAGAGCTTAGACCCTGGCAAGAAGCGCTTGTGAATAATTCCTTTGCTGTGTAAATTCTTTTCCTTATGATTTCAGCAACAAGTTTTCAGACATTTGATCAATCTGTTCGTGCACATTTGCACTTAGGTCCCCAAGAGGATCTTGAAGAGGGGGTTGATAATGTTTATAATTTTTTCCGGACGGTGAGTGTTCTAGGAGTCTACGGTGGATCAGTTTTAACACTTGCTGGTATTGTCACAATTGGTTCATTGACAGGAGTGGTTTTAGCCACTACTGGCCTGTCTTTGTACTTTTTCGGCCAGTTTTCAAGAGCCATGGTACGCCCAACTCAGGTGTTGCTTGACGCCGTAAGGGTTGCCGTGCATGTACCACCAGATCGATTTACTGAAATACTTTCTAATTACACAGAGGTTTTCTCTGTTGCGCTTGAAGCGGCGCGCGTAGAGGCCTATTTACCGCTGCTACCACGATACCGTGAGGTCTCAGAAGGGTTGATTGAGTGGTATCAGAGGTCGGGGAGAAATCTATCGTATCGCGATGCAGCAGCGCAGATTCGGCATAGGATGAGCCCACCACCACCCCTGCTTCAAGCAGGTGGAAGCACAATGGTTGTGAATGGCGTTTCTCGGCTGTGGAATTGGGTTACGACTTAATCGGATTTCTGCTATTCTGATCGTCAATGAAAAATCTGCTCGTCACCGGCGGCGCTGGCTTTATGGGCTCGGCGTTTATCCGCGTTTTAAGAAAAAGCTTTGCTGGAAAACTCGTTAACTTCGATGCGCTCACTTACGCCGCGGATTTAAAGCGCTTAGAGGGCTTTGATGTGCATTTTGAAAAAGGGGATATCTGTGATAGTGCGCGCTTAGAAGAGGTCGTCTTAAAGCATAAAATCGATACGATTGTCCATTTTGCTGCTGAAAGTCATGTCGATCGAAGCATCGACGCACCCGAGAAATTTCTTGAAACGAACGTGATGGGGACCCATCAGCTTCTTGAGATTGTTAAAAAGTATCCAGACATCCGTTTTCACCATATCTCAACCGATGAAGTATATGGCTCGACAAAAGACGGACTGTTTACCGAAAAATCCCCCTACGCCCCCAACTCACCCTATTCGGCATCAAAAGCCGCCTCCGATCATCTCGTTCGAGCCTACCACAAAACTTACGGCCTTAAGGTCACGATCTCTCACGCAACAAACAACTATGGCCCTTACCAGTACGAAGAAAAGCTGATTCCTCTCATGATAAAGCATGCGAAAGAAGGTAAGCCACTACCTGTTTACGGCGATGGAACCAATGTGCGCGACTGGCTTCACTGCGATGACCATGCACGTGCTGTGATGGCGATTTTAGAAAAAGGGGAGTTTGGACAAACCTACAACATCGGTGGGAATAACGAGTGGACGAACATCGACTTAGTAAGACTTATCGTTAAGCATGTCGGGCAAGGGGAGATTACGTTTGTAAAAGATCGCCCAGGCCATGATTTTCGCTACGCCCTTGATAACTCGAAAATTCGAGAGCTTGGCTGGACACCGATCGAGGATTTTGAAACATCTCTTAAACGTCTGATAAAACCGCGCATCGTTTGCATCATACCTGCGCGCTTAAAATCAACGCGCCTGCCAGAAAAAGTACTCGCTTCAATTGCCGGCAAACCCATGCTTGAGCGAGTTTATGAGGCAGCAAAAAGCTGTAAGCAATTTGATGATGTCTATTTTGCCGTGGACGCAAAGGTAACCCAAACACTTGTTGAAGGGTTTGGTGCAAAAGCATTTATGACACCTGTTGATTGCCCAAGCGGCACCATGAGACTCGTCTCTTTGCTCGATCGGGTGGATGCCGACATCTACGTCAATTGGCAAGCCGATGAACCGTTTATTGATAGAGAAATGATCGACCATCTACTGCAAGATGTCAATACAGGCGATATTTGGACACTTAAAACACCGCTTGAAGATGCAACAGATCCGCACGTTGTCAAAGTTGTGACAAACCAAACGCATAACGCGCTTTACTTCTCACGCGAACCTATTCCACATAACGGCCCCTATTTTAAGCACGTTGGGATCTACGCCTACACACAAAAAGCACTAAAAAAAATCGCAAAGCTGCCTGAAGCAGGACTTCAAAAAAGCGAAAGCTTAGAACAACTTAACTTCCTTGAACATGGACTGACCATTCAAGTTCATGAAACCACACGCGATACCCTCGGGATCGACGTAGCAGATGACTTAGCACTTGCCGAGCAAAGGATTACCTAACCTATGCGTAAACTCTTTTGGCTTTTACTCCTCTTACCCCTGATCGCCCTCCCGCTTGTGATCAAAAAACCAAAGAAAATTCCAAAGCAAACACCGCTTGTTAAATACGAGCTGAGCGGGGGACGCTTTGGGGATAACTTGATTGCTTACATGCATGCGAAGTGGGTTTCTATGCGGCGTGGATGGCCTCTTCTTTACACGCCCTTTCAGTACTCGGACAAACTCCGCTTGCACGCTTTAGAAAAACATCACGATAAGGTCGATCTCACTAACTACTCTGAAACGCGTTACCAACACCCCTTAAATGCACCTCGCAAAAAGAAAAACCACCTCTTTAAAGTCAGTTACTTCCCCGAAGCACTTGAAGAAAACTACAGCGGCGAATCATCTTATCTCTCCGTTGACTGGAACCACAAGAAATTTAAAAAACTCCTTCGTGAATCCATCGCACCCAATGAGCCCATTGAAACTGTTGGCAAAGTTGCAGGATGCTTTAACCTCGCCGTTCACGTGCGTCTCGGTTGCGGCGAAGATGACGCCGGGACCGTGCTTGGTTCACCGCTCAAATTCCCCCCAATCAGCTACTACATCGCCGCGATCAAAAAAGTGCATGCCCTTAAAAACCACGAACCAATGCACGTCTTTATCTTCACTGATGCAAAATATCCTCCAAACGTCCAAGAGGAAATCGCTACAGCATTTGAAGGCCAAGCAATCACCTTCGGGTGTCGTGAAAAAGACAACCGCCGTGAAGAAAATATCCTCATCGACTTCTTTTCCATGTGCGAATTTGATGGCCTCATTCGGGGAACCTCGTCATATGCCATTGCCGCCTCCAAACTCGCTGACTATCAAGTAGAAATTTCACCTCACACCATTGGGCTAAGACCCAATTCCACCGTTCACTATATAGATAGTATGAACGTGCAAATACGTTAAATTGACAATTGACCCCAATTGGGTGTATGATTTCAGGCCATGTTAGAAGAAAATGAGTATAAATACGGGTTTCAAACCGCCATTGATTCGGAGACGTTCCCCAAGGGGATCAGTGAAGAGGTGGTGCGAGCCATTTCAAAAAAGAAAAACGAACCAGAATTTCTTTTAAATTTTCGGTTAAAAGCCTTTGCCAAATGGCAAACCATGAAAGAGCCCGATTGGGGCCACCTGAACCTCGACCCGATCGATTTTCAAGATATGAGTTACTACTCAGAGCCGAAAGAAAAGCAAGAGCTTTCAAGCCTTGACGAAGTCGACCCAGAGATTCTTCGTACCTTTGAAAAACTCGGGATTCCCTTAGATGAGCAAAAGCGTCTGACTAATGTCGCCGTTGACGTCGTCTTTGATTCGGTATCCCTGGGGACCACCTTCAAAGCCACCTTAGAAGAAGCTGGTGTTGTCCTGTGTTCCATGTCCGAGGCGTGTCAAAAATACCCTGAAATGCTCGAAGAATACCTCGGCACAGTTGTACCGATAGGGGATAACTTCTACGCCGCACTCAACTCTGCCGTCTTTTCAGATGGATCGTTTGTCTACGTTCCAAAAGGCGTCAAGTGTCCTGTTGAGCTGTCAACCTACTTCCGCATCAACGAAAGAGAGACCGGGCAGTTTGAGCGAACACTGATCATCGCCGAAGAAGGCTCAGAAGTCAGCTACCTAGAAGGATGCACCGCACCCGCCTACGATCAAAACCAACTTCACGCAGCGGTTGTCGAACTCATCGCCAAAGACGACGCCTACATCAAGTATTCCACCGTGCAAAACTGGTACGCAGGAGATCGAGAAACCGGTAAAGGCGGCATCTACAACTTCGTCACCAAAAGAGGCCGAGCCCACCATCGCTCGAAAATCTGCTGGACACAAGTCGAAGCCGGCGCAGCCATCACATGGAAATACCCAAGCTGTATCCTGCAAGGGGACGACTCAGTTGGAGAATTTTACTCCGTCGCCCTGACAAATGGCCACATGCAAGCTGATACTGGAACAAAAATGATCCACATCGGCAAAAACACCAAATCAACCATCATCTCGAAAGGGATCAGCGCAGATAAATCGCACAACACCTACCGCGGGCTCGTCAACATTCGCGGCGAAAACGCGCGCAACTACACCCAGTGCGACTCAATGCTCGTAGGCAATAACTGTTCAGCCAACACCTTTCCCTACATCGAAACACATGACAAAACAGCAGAAATCGAACACGAAGCCTCCACCTCGAAGATGAACGAAGATCAACTCCTCTACCTCCAATCAAGAGGCATCGATCGAGAAGACGCCATCAACCTCGTCGTCAACGGGTTTTGTAAAGACGTCTTGAAAGAATTACCCTTAGAATTTGCCCAAGAGGCAGATAAACTGTTAACCTTAAAACTTGAAGGATCCGTCGGCTAATGTTTGAGATCAAAGATTTACACGTAAAAGTGGAAGACACCCCTATCCTAAAAGGGTTTAGTCTCAAAATACTACCCGGGGAAATCCACGCCCTCATGGGACCAAACGGCGCAGGCAAGTCAACCCTTGCCAAAGTGATCGCCGGCCATCCAAGCTACGAAGTCACAGCAGGGGACATTCTGCTTGATGGCGAAAGTATCCTCGAAATGGAACCCGAAGAGCGAGCCGCCCTCGGCCTTTTCATGAGCTTCCAATACCCCATCGAAGTCCCAGGCATCTCAAATCGCGAATTTTTAAAAGCCGCCTACAAAGCCATCAAGAAAACCGACCTACCAGAAGACGACCTGCTTGAAAAAACAACCGCCATGGGCATCGACTTAAGCTTTTTAGACCGTGACCTCAACACCGGCTTTTCCGGTGGAGAAAAAAAACGGAACGAAATCCTCCAACTCCTCATCCTCGATCCGCGCCTATCAGTCCTAGACGAAACCGACTCAGGCCTAGACATCGACGCCATGAAAATCGTCGCAGAAGGGGTGAATACCTACATGAACCCCGAAAAAGGGCTCCTCCTCATCACCCACTACCAACGCCTACTCGACTACATCAAACCCCAATTTGTGCACGTCGTCATCGACGGAAAAATCGCCACAAGCGGTGGCCCAGAAGTTGCCTTAGAACTCGAAGCCAAAGGCTACCAATGCTAGAGCTCTTAGAAAAGCGGAAAAAAAAACCGACAGCCTGGAAAGCCTTTTTAGAAAAAGGACTCCCAACACGCAAACAAGAAACGTTCAAATACGTCTCCTTAAGCTTTGACGCAAGCGAAAACGAAACAGCCAACCTCACCCTCAACCCAACTGCATTTAACCGACCAGAGGGCACCTTTACACAAAACAGAGAGCGCCACCTCCTTGCATCAGAAAAAAATCCCTTCGCCCTCCTCTGCCTAGCCGCGCCCACGAAAACACAAAACATCTACATCCCAACTACACCAGACCAACCACTCACCCTCAACCTCGACCTAGACGGTACTACCTTTACAACCATCCACCTTTGCTTAGCTAAAAACGTCGAACTCACCCTGATCACCCACACAAACGCAACAGGCTTTCACTCCACACTCCTGGACATCACCGTCGAAGATAACGCCAAACTCACCCATATCCACCATCCGAACGCCACAGGCTCACTTTTTGAAAACATCCGCACCACCCTAAAACGAGACGCTACCTACAGCTACATCGCAAAAACAAAAGGTGCAAAAACCCATTTCCAAGATATCGCCGTCAAACTCGCCGGAGAAAACTCCCAGGCCGACGTCAAAGGACTCTTTGACCTCGAAAACAGTCATGCACACGCCAACCTCCTCATGGAACACATCGCGCCTCATACCCTCTCTAACCAACACTTCAAAACCGTCTTAAACCACAAAGCAAAAGCAAGCTTCGAAGGGAAAATCTACATCCACCAAGACGCACAAAAAACCCTCGCCTACCAACTCGTTAACCATCTTCACCTAGATGATCAAACCAAATCCTATTCTAAACCCAACCTAGAAATCTTTGCCGACGACGTCAAAGCCTCCCACGGAGCCACCACCGGCAAACTCGATCCCGACGAACTCTTCTACCTTCGAGCAAGAGGCATGACCAAAGAGCAAGCCGAACACTACCTCATCGAAGGCTATAAACGAGAAATTCTAGGAGAAATTGCATGTTTGATGTCAGACGCGTAAGACGAGACTTCCCCATGCTCGGGGCACAAATGAACGGCAAACCCCTCATCTACCTAGATACCGCCGCAACCGCCCAAAAGCCCCAAAGCGTCATCGACGCCGTCACCAACTACTACCAAAATGAATACGCCACCGTGCACCGCGCCATCTACGAACTCGCCGCTCGCTCCACCGAAAGCTATACAAGCGTACGCACCAAAGTAAAAACCTTTATTAACGCAGAGTGCGACGAAGAAATCGTCTTTACAAGTAGCACAACCAACGCCCTCAACCTCCTCGCAAACACCTTAGGTCGCACCATCCTACAGCCTGGTGATACCATCCTCATCACCGATATGGAACACCATTCAAACATCGTACCCTGGCAACTGATCGCAGAGCAAACAGGAGCCACACTGCAAAGCATCCCCTTAACACCCACAGGAGAACTCGACCTAACAAGCCTAGATACCCTCCTGACCGAACATACCAAAATCGTCGCGTTAACCCACGTCTCCAACGTCCTCGGAACCATTAACCCGATCGCAGAAATCATCGAAAGAGCCCAAACCGTCGGAGCGCATACCATCATCGACGCCGCCCAATCAGCGCCCCATATGCCCATCGACGTCACCGACCTAGATTGCGACTTCCTCGTCTTTTCCGGCCATAAACTCTTTGGACCAACCGGAGTCGGCATCCTGTACGGGAAAAAAGCCATCCTCGACAACCTCCCACCCTACCAAGGTGGAGGCGATATGATCAAAACCGTTACCCTAGAAAAAACCACCTACCAACAAGGCCCACTAAAATTTGAAGCCGGCACCCCTCCCATCGCCCAAGTGCTAGGCCTTGGAGCCGCCATCGACTACCTCACCACCATTGGTCTAGAAAACATCCTCGACTACGAAAACAAACTCCTTGCCTACGCCACACAAAAACTCCAAACAGTGCCCGGACTGACCATCCACGGCACCTCACCGACCAAGGGCCCCATCATCTCCTTTACCATCGAAAACATGCATCCACTCGATATCGGAACCGTACTCTCCTTAAAAGGCATCGCTATCCGCACCGGCCACATGTGCACCCAGCCGCTTCTTAAAACCCTGGGACACACATCACTTTGCCGCATCTCCCTTGCCTTCTACAACACCATCCAGGAAATCGACATCCTGACTGAGCAGCTCAAGGAATCGCTCATCTTCCTCCAGCCACAGTTGTCCTACTAACAGGTCTATTTAGTGGGGGACTGCCTTTTCGGAATCTTCCAAAGAATCCGCCCTACGGTGTATGCACATATACTACTGTAGGGCGGATTAATTGAAATCTTCTCGAAAATTCAGCCCCCTTTCGGGAGCGCCTCTTGGCGATCTTTTAACCCCCTGCGCTTCGCCAGGGTGCAAAAACCTCATCCAAGATCCGTTCCCGAAACCCCTCCCTTCTTCTCTTTGTCTTTGTGTCTTTGTTTACTCTGTGTTTCCTGCTACCTTTCCAAGCACAAACCCTTAAGCACATCGAAACTCTTCGCCTCTTTTTTGCGCCTTTGCTCTCTTTGCGTTACCTGTTACCGTTCCAAGTAAAAACCCGTAAGCACATCGAACCATCACCTAACCCTTAGAAGAGGAAGGTAGCGCGGGCAGTAAGCCCTTGGAAAGAAAGATCGCCGCGATTGGCCTCTTCAGATAAAGTTAAATACTGATTAGCATTGAAGAAAAGAAGCATCTCCCACATCGCCTGAATCATGAAATTGCCCTGTTCCCAAAGGAGACCAAAAGAAGATTCGAGAGCAGGCTTAATGTCGCGCATGTCATTGACAGTGTTGAGCGTCCAGCCATCAACGCGAGACACCTTATTGCGCACCCAAATCTCATCAAAAGCCGTGTTAGCAACAAAGTGGAAGCCACGAGCCATGTGCCAGCGGGAATTAAAGCCCTGTCGCATACCAATGCCTTTGACGTCTAGACTCTGTCGCATGCTGCGATTGTCATAATAGACGCGGAAATGCTGGCCTTCCCAAAGGCCAATCCAGCCAGCGAAAAGACGCATCCAAATCCATTTCGTAGGATTGAAAGACTGTCCTAAATCGAGAGTTAAATAGCGAAGGTCGATGTCCCACATACATTTAGCCCGATTGAACATGCCGAAAGTGGGATTGTTGAACTTGTTTTCGACATTGTAGGTAGGAAACATGTTAGGGCCCGTCTTATCGGATTCAGTATCAGTCTTGAACCAAGTAAAAGCGATTAAAGCATCGAAGGAGCGAATGCATTCTAAATCGAGGCCGACGCGGAAGCCAGATTGTGGGGGAGCGGAGAGATTAAGTTCGTTGCCATTTTTGATAACATAGCCCATTCCAGATTGCTCAGCTTTCCAGAAGAGGTAATCGAAAGACAAGTAGTCAGCCCACAGAGCGGAGCTAATTAGGAGACAAGCGAGTAATCTCATGGTGGTGGAGTTTAAATGGAAGCGGTTAAAACATCAACCGGCAAGAGGGCAAAAAAAAACCCGAGGAAATCTCCTCGGGTTTTTAAACATTCAAGTGGTGCTTGACTTAGAAGTCGAAGCGGAACTTGATTGTTAAACCTTGTAGGTCTAAATCACCGTGATTAGACTCTGAGAAAGGTGTTGTGTGCTGGTTCATTTCTAACCAAGATTGCTCTTCCCATCCGGCTTGGATTAAGAAGTGGTAATCGTCGTCAGAGAACCAAGTTTCCCAACGAAGGCCGATTCCCCACTCAAACACAGGCTTGATAGTGTGGAAGCTATTTTGGTAGTCAAAGATAATGAACTTAGAGTTAGCACTGTGAGGTACTTGTTGCTCAGTATCTTTGCGTTTGATTTTGAACTGTGACCACATAGCACTTGCAGCGAAGTCGCCGTAGATGCTCCATGACTTGGTGAAGTGCCAAGCAGTGTCAAGACCAGTTCTGATACCGAAGCCCCAGTAGTTTTGGTTATTAACCATTTTATCTGTTGTTTCGCGATCAGTTCCAGCACCTGCTTGTGTACCTCTGCGGACATATGTAACAGAGTAATCTTGATCTTGCCATGAACCTTTAAAACCAACATGAGGTCTTAATTTTAGGTGTTGGCTGACAAAGTAGTTACGGCCCATTTCTAAGTCGATTACGTTGAACGTAGTCTTCCACTTAGATTTAGCTTGCTTTACACCACCAGTAGCTGTTGAGTAAACAGGTGTGTTGTAGTTGTTATCAATGTTCCACATTGGGTACAGATCAGTGTCACTGAGTCTGCTTTGTGAGCTATTGCTTGGGTTAAGCCAAGTGTATTCAGCTCCTAGGTCCCATCCGTCGTGTCCAAGAGCAACACCTAGGCTTACTTTGAAACCTGGCTCCCAGCTAAAGTTTGGATGGTGAACTGATCCACCTGAGGCTTGAGTAGCAATTGTACCATTTCCGAATCCGGAAAGTACGTAACCCATTCCATCTTGATGGACGTGCCACCAGATGAAGTCAGCATCGATGTATACATCGGCACCGTTAGTTACTCGAGGTCCTGCGTTAGGAGTAATCTCGCGATATCTCCCGTCGTCTTGCATGTGTCCAGCTGGTCGGCGCTGATGACTATTGTCATCTTGCTGAGCTGCGAAAAGGCAGCTACAGAGGAGACCAGCGAGAGGCAACACCTTCATAAATTTGGTTTCCATTCTCTTTCATTCTCCCTGGTTAATGATTGTCAGACTATTTCCAACACAATTTTTTGTTCGTATTTATTAAAATACATTATTGATGGACGAGAAATCTGTCAACAAAAACTCTGAAATTTTTCTCTCATCCCTCTTTTTTTCTCTCTTTCCCTCTATGAGACACGTGGTATTTTTTTCCAACAATAAAAGTGTATTTTTTTTACCTGTATTTTTTTCAAATTCTCAAAACACATCCAGACCAACTTATGAACAATCTTTCCACAATTCACCCTTAACTAAAAAAAAATCCCTGTGAGCGGGGAAAACCCCTCCCACGGTCTCTTTCTTCTCTTAAAAATCTAAAAAGTTGGGATGATAATCGGAAAACATTTTGAACTAGTTAGTCTTCACATCTGTTTTTTGTATTTCTAATAAACCCTCTAGAAAACCCCAAAAGGGGGTAGTGCGGAAGAGAGTGAGGGATGATAATCGGAGAACATTTTGAACTAGTTTGGATTTTTTTTCCGTAGTTAATAGTACTCTATTTTCAAGGAAAAAAAATCCAAAATAGACAAAATGAGCCCGATTATTACCACCCCCCTTTCCCAAGCCACCCCCAAAAAAAACCCGGACCATACGAATATGGCCCGGGCAAACACCCTATAAAGTAAAGAGGTCGACTTAGATTAGAAGTCGAATCTTACTTTAACGGTTAAACCTTGCATGGAGAGGTCTCCATGGTTACTTTCTTCAGTTAGTTTTGTCAGCTGGTTGTAGTCATAGAGGAATACCTCTTCCCAACCGGCTTGGATGAGGAAGTGATATTCATCATCAGCAAACCATGTTTCATAGCGTAGACCGATAGCCATTTCTAAGAGGGGCTTAAGGGTATACACATTGTTTTTGAAGTTGAAGATGGTGAAAGTTGTATTTGAACCTTCAGGGACCTGAGTTCGTGTATCAACACGGTGTACATTATAGTTACCGTATAGGCCTGTTAAACAGAAATCTGAGTACAAGCTGAATTCTTTGGTGAAGTGCCAAGCGTTATTAAAACCGGCTTCTACGCCAATGCCCCATTGCTTTTGCTCAATGTTAAGGCGGTCACGAACATCTATCTGAGAGTCGTTGTCTGTGTCTGCAGGACGTGTATAGCTTAAGTTGTATGATGTACCAGTCCAAGTTGCTTTAAGTCCAACAAATGGACGTGTAGCAAAGTATTGACTAAGATACATGTTGCGCCCGAGATTCGCGTCAATTTCATTCCAGTAGAAGTCCCAACGGCATTTAGCAGCTTTAACGGGAGCTTCTCCACTCGAGTTGAATTGTGGGTTATTATACTGGTTGGCAATATTCCACATTGGGTATTGACCAGCAGTAGAGATGCCTTTGCTTTCAGTATCTTTAGAGCGGATCCAAACATATTGCCCTTGGAGGTCCCAACCATCTGTGCCTAAACCAAAGCCTAGACCGACTTTAAAACCAGGTTCCCAGGACCAATTTGGGTGATGAACGCTGCCCTTTTTAGGGGTAGCTGTTCCGTTACCAAATCCAGTTAATTCATAACCGAGTCCATCAATTCTAGGGGACCAGTAAATAAAGTCAGCAGAGATGAATACATCCCAACCGTTGTTGACGCGTGGGCCAGCACTTGGTGTGACTTCACGTTGTGGTAGGTCACTTTGTAATTTAGGTGGTGCTGACTTAGCATGAGCGTCGTCTTTATCATTGTACGCTGCAAGCGATACAGATAAAGCGAGAAAGCTTGCCACCGGCAACCACGTATTGAAACGCAATTTCATAGTTCGGGTTTCTCCATCAGTTAAAAAATTTAAACTTAGCTTAGCACAAAATGTAAGTTGTTCAAGTTTTTAGTGTCAACCAATTTTGTAAGCAGACATCGAATAGATGATTTTTTCCATGATTTTTATCCAATCAAGCGCAAAATCACCGACTTGTCTTAAGATAAAAAACCATCCTGCCCAAAGAAGACCCATTCCCAAAAGTGACTTGAGAGCCATGCCTAAGAAAGCTATTTGGACTTGAGGTGCTAAACGGTTTGCGATTCCAAGAAACATTTCAGCCATTAAGACGGCAACAATCGCAGGCGCGGCCATTTGCAACGCTAAGGCTAGTATTTTTGCTAATACGTTTGTTAGCAATTGCCATACTGGAGCTTGCATATTGAACAATAAAGGAGAGAGCCCTCCGTCAACGGGTAAAAACTCAAATGATTTGGCCATTGCGTCAAAAAAAACAAACGGGCCATTCACTTGAAAAAAGAGAAAGATAAGAACGTAGTTAAACATGATACCGATCGAAGATGATTGCATTTGCGTTGTGGGATCTTGTGCGGTGAGTGTTGAAGCACCGCGCATAAAGTCGATAATGATTCCTGATGATTCAATGACGAGAAAGGGGACTGAAATGAGGTAACCAATGACCAGGCCAATAGCGAGTTCTTTCATGCTGTAGCCGATAAAAGCCCAGTTAAAACCTAAAGTATGAGTTGCATGGGTGGCAATCAGAGGGAGATAAACTAAACTTAAGGCAATCATCAAGCCTGCTCTAACAATAACGGGGGCGACTTTTGCGCCGAGGAATGGAGCTTGGTTGATGATTGGGGCTAAGCGAAAAAAGCCTAGGAAGAATAAGGTGATCAACCCAAGGGGATCAACTGTGGATAAATTGCGGAATAAATCGACGTAACTCACGACGAGTGCCACTTATGAAAGTTGAGAATAATTGAATTGGTAAATTGGGTGATTTGGTTTGCGAGTAAGCCTCCCATAAAAATGAGTGTTAAGACAACGGCTAAGAGCTTGACTGTAAACGATAATGTTTGTTCTTGGATTTGTGTGGCGGCTTGGAAGATGGCAACCATCAAACCAAATGTCATACTAATAAGAATGGGTGGACCGGATAAAATGAGTATGAGAAGAAGGGCTTGGTAGGCAAGTTGGTAAACTTGTGCATCGTAACTCATATAATTACCTGAATGTCTGGACTATGCCTCGGATAATTACGGTCCATCCGTCGACCATAACAACCAAGAGAAGTTTGAGGGGCAGGGCAATGGTAAGAGGCGAGAGCATCATCATTCCCATTGCTAACAGAATATTCGATGTGACAAGGTCAATGACAAAGAATGGCAAATAAATCAGAACGCCGATTTCAAAAGCCCCTTTAATCTGTGAGGTGATGTAGGAAGGGATCAGTACGAAAAAGTCTGTTTTTGACAGGCCTTCCTTGTAACCTTCTGGCATATTATTGTGCGCGAGTTGATAAAACTGGTTCTCGTGGCTCGGTAGAGTATTTTTCTGGAGAAATTCTCTTAAGGGTTCTTTTGCGCGGTCCATGACTTCGACAAGAAAATACGCAGATTCTTTGGAAAAGAGGGCATCAGGGGATTCTTTTTGGATATAAGATGATGCTGCATCATACATCGCCACTCCAGTTGGGAACATGACGTAGAGGGCCATGATGACGGCAATGCCGTTGATGGCTTGGTTCGGCGGTGCTTGTTGGACTCCAAGAGCATTTCTTAAGAGGGAAAGGACAATAACCATTTTCAAAAATGAGGTCAGCAAAATCACAAAGAAGGGGAGTAAACTAACGCCTGCTAAAACAGCCATCTCGACGAGAACATTTGGCTGGGTAACTTCACCTCCTTCTAACATGGAACCGGCAGCCTCTGCAGCATCTGCTGCGAAGCCATATTGTGCCATGAAAAGGCAAAGGAAGAAGAAAATGAGAACAAGGGGTTTACGGTACATCATCTCATGAATGCCTCAAAGGCAGCTTCTAGAGCCCTCCATTGATTTTCTAATGTGGCGTTTATAATTCCTGTTTCGGTTTCGATCATGCAGCTGCCCTGTGTAATATCACTTCTCTCTTCAATGGTGAAAGTTTGGACACGTTCTAACATCGATCGTATTTTGTCTTTGTTGTCTTCGATCAGGTCTTTGTCTTCTTTGCTCACTAAGAGTTTAATCTCTGTATTTTGAATCACAGGTTTAAGTGTTTGCATCACAATATCGACAATGACTTCAGGATTGAGTCTAAGATTATCCCCAACTATTTTTTTTGCTGCTTGAAGGGCTAGAGGAAGAACTTTAGATTGCAGCGCTGCTTGCATTTCTCTTGTTTGTTGTTCAAACCAAATAATGTGTTTGTTCAGTTCGAGGAGGCCTTCTTGATGTCCTTCGTCTTTAGCAATCGCTTTTTCCTCTTCAGCCTGTTTTTTGTACTTGGCTTTGAGTTTTTGCACATCATCTTTGGCTTTTTCAAGAACCTCTTTGGCATCCATGAGCGTGGCAAATTCTTCAGAGGGGATGATTTTACCCTCCTCGCCCTTTTTGATTTGAGTTCCATCAAAAAGTGTAAAATACGTCATGAGGCTCCTTGCAGTTTGTGAATCAAATCCATGACTTGTGTTTCTAAGACAGATTGAACTTCATCACTTGTGTGACTCATCAATTTTCTAAGCACATGCGCGCGCCCAACATCCAGTCTATGACAAATGTGCCAAAAAAGGGAAGGATGGCACCCAAAAAGTGCTTTTCCTAGGCGGTTTAATCCGCGCTGATGCAGGACTTTTTTCAGCATTTCCTCAGTTCCGTTCCATTGGTCGAGTTTTAGAGAGGAAAACTTGACGCTTTCACCGCTTTTTAAAACTTCTTTCAAGTAGTTTTTTTGCTCGGTACTAAGTGCTTTATGTATTTCTTTGATTTGCGAGGCTTTTACGATCTGTTTGAATTCTGTTGAGAGATCTCTTAAGCCTAAGTAATCGATAAGGGTTGTCAGTTCGGGTTTTGAGAGTTTGAGTAGGGCATTAAACGAATTTTCAGGCAAAAAGGCGATTGGAACAAATTCTTTTTGTTCGTAGGTCAGGAGTTTAAAAAGTGTTTGTCTAAGATAACGCACTCCGAGTGTTTTAAATTGACACCGCTTTTCTCCTGTTAAAAAATGGGACGAGAGTTTTGAAAACTGCTTATCAGATAAGACGGATAAGATCGCGACTTTATCTGTATCGCTATACGTTTCGATCAAGGGAATAAACCAAGAATAATGGATAGAAAAAAGTTGCTCTTCATCGCTTGGGATATGTCCTTCATGCGCTTTAGGGAGCTCGGCTAATTTCTCCAAATACTTTTCAGAGAGATAGCTCGAGAGCCCCTTTTCACTGGAGGCTCTGGCTAAAAGTGATGAAAGAGCAATGAGTTGGCCTAATTTCATACAGTTTCATTCGGATTTTCGGTGTTTACTTCACCGGTAATGGGTTTGGCATTAAACAGTTCTTTCATCTTACGCTTTTTGATCAGTGGATAAAATTTCCACACGATCCAAGCTAGTAAGAGGGCAAAAATAATCATGAGCGTTGTAAGGAAAAAGAATAACAAACGGAATTTGCCAGTCGATCCTTTACTCATTACAATTGACCAAATGCTGACGTAATCGCTTGGGCTTCCTGAAAGGCTTTCACCCATGTCATTGACCGTAATGTCTGTAAAGCGTGAGCGATCAGAAACTACAGTGACGTCATTTACATCAAGTCCTGCGATACTTCCTGCGACAAGGCGCTTAATTTTGTTCACTAGGTGGGTGTTTGGGTCATCAATGACGCCCTGGTGTTTAACGTAGACGGCGGCAGTAATGGATTCTTTTTCTTGATTAGCCACACCTGGGGTTGCGTCTTGAGGGGGGAATGAAAGCTGAACTTTACTATCAATGACACCGTCAATCATCAGGATCATTCCATTAATTTCTTCTGTTAAACCGGCTTGATAGCGGATCGTTTCTTCTTTGTTCGAGGTGACAAGTCCTGAGCTTGAGAATAAATCGAGGAGAGAGGGGGCTTTCTTTTTTGGGAAACCGCTCTGGTTTAAGTAGGCGATGGCATCAATGGTGTTCGATTCAGGAACCATAATGGTGTATTTTGCAATAGAGTCACCAGCACCTGGGCCGCTTGCTGCTTTGACTTTTGTGGCTGAGATTCCTTTACTTTCAAGAAGCACGATAATGACATTGGCTTCTTTTTCATCGATGTTGCTCACAACTTCTGTTGTGGTTTCACAACCAGTTAAGAAAAGTAAACTCAAGCCAAACAACATGAGGAGAGAGCGGCGTAACATAAAAAATTCTCCTTTTTGACATCTTTTATACCATTTATACCCACTTTGGAAAGAGAAAAAACATTTATTTAAATACTTGTGGAGGCGCATTTCCAAAACGTTTCCTGAAGTAATGATAGCTCCCAAGTAGGGCTGAGCGGTATTCTTTGAGATTTTTATCGCTCCGACGTAGGAGAGATTTTATGAGATAAAGTTTTCCGATATGCAAAAGTTCGCGTCCAATTTGACGTTTCGCCTTTTTTCGCACGTCCCCTGAGAAGTTGCGCTCGACAAAAAGCCACCGATTTCTCCAAAAAAAGTAGTGCGTATGCGCTTTTCCAGAAAAGGATGCGGAAACTTTGTGATAGATTTTTGCTTTTGGGCAAAACGTTGTTGTGTAGCCCATTTTTTTTGCGCGGAAGCATAAATCGCTCTCTTCCCAAAATAGAAAGAACTTTTTCTCTAACAAGCCAACTGTTTCAAGTACCTCTCTTTGAAAGAAAAGACAAGCACCGCAAGCGTAGTCAAGATCCATCGGCTTTTCAAACTGACCTTCATCGAGAGCACGGGCGCCAATGAGGTTAAATCCCGCTTTTTTAGGCTGCCAGATGCCCCCAATGTGATCTAGCCGTTTTCGATCACTCTCTAAGTAGATTTTTCCGCCCATAATCGGGTCATTTTGCTCTAAAAAAGCTTCGATTAAATCGGGATCAACGAGTGTATCATTGTTAAGTAAGAGGAGATGGCTTGCTCCTTGTTCAAGCGCTGCCTTGATTCCCACATTATTGCCTTCAGCAAAGCCAAGATTTTCACCTGTTTCAATGATCTGGAGGGTGCTATCACTTTTTCGTATTGCTGCGACGGAATCGTCAGTTGACCCATTATCCACAACAATGGTTTTGCATGCTGTTTTTAGGTGCTTAAGGGAGTTAAGGCAGGCGAGGGTGTCTTTTTTTCCGTTCCAATTAAGGATAATAATGAAGACCATACTTGATCAACTCCAATTTGATACATGCAGATAGGTGAGCTGCATCGTTTTTTTAAGCAGGGGGTACAGGTCGGATTGACCGAAAGCACGGTGGCGTTAGCCTTGATTGGGCCGCAGAGTTTAGGGTCTGTTGGTCCAAAAATGGCAAGCGTTTTGACATCAAGAGCAAAAGCGAGATGCATTGGGCCTGTGTCATTTGTCACAAAGGCTTTGGTCGAGATAAGCGCCTCGGTAAATTCCTCAAGAGGGGCAATAAGTGGTCTGGCATCTGGAATCTCTTTGCAAATTGACTCAACAAGTTCTTTTTCACCAGGTGTCCCAGACACTAGCACATCGAGACCAAGTTCGTTTTGGATTCTTCTTCCAAGAGTTATGAAGTGCTCTTTTGGCCAAAACTTAAATGGATCTTTGGCACCTGGATGTAGACAAACCGTTTGCTTTGACGATATTTGTGAGGGGGCAAAGAACACCTCTAATTTAGGATCGGCATCATTTTCACCAATTAAGTCAAGCCGGCGGTGAATCTCATGGATATTTTGGACGGGTTTTAGGGTGGTGAAAAGCGAGTCGAGCCCTTTATTCATCCCTTGGTTGCCGATAAGGCGGCTGGCACCGAGTAGCGAGATCAGAGGGAAAATAGGACGTTGTGAGGCGTGAAAGAGGTAAATGGTATCAAATTTCTTTTGCTTTAGCGCTTTGAGGAGGGGAAAAAATCGACGGATGGCATTGTTCGGACAGACAAAAATCTCATTAATGTGGGGGTTCTTTGCAAAGAGCTTTGCTCCAATAGGACTTGTTAGAACGGCTAAATAGCGTGCATTTAACGCTCGAATTGCAGGCGTTGCCCACAAACTATCCCCAAATCCGGTTGTTGAGACAATCAAAATCCTCTCGGGAGATTCGGTAAAATAGCGCTCTTTCCCAAAAAGTTTTGTTAAAATGCGAATTATTAGATTTTTCACACTGTCATGGTAACAAAAAATGGGAGAAAATGCAATAAGGTGAATTATGAAGAAAGTCATTAAAATCCGCGGTCACCTCTGTAGTAGTGAAATCCCCCTTCTCCAGCAGACGTTATCTAAATTTACTCCGCACTACACGATCGATATCGTCGGCAAAATCATTTTTATCAACGATCCAAATATTGATGAGAGTGTCATTGTCACGACTTTACTAGAGAAAGGAGTGAAAGCGCGTGTTGGGGGACAGGTTGGAGACGACAAAGCGGATTTTATGGAGAGATTTGCCACAATTGGCATTGCTCTTGGATCTTTAGTCTTTATCCTATTTAAGGTGTATATTCTAGCGATCATTCTCGGTTGTCTTCATGTTGTTCCAAAAGTAGTTCACTCATTAAAAAATAAGCGCATTGATATCAATGTCCTCATGCTAGTTGCCGTTTCTGGGGCTGTTGCAATTGGCCAGCATTTCGAGGGATCAATTGTAATTTTCCTCTACATTGTCGCGCATATTCTCGAGGACTGGAGCGCTGAGAAAGCAAAAAAAGCGATCCAAAAACTCTTAGATCTCGCTCCGAGTGCGGCCATTTTAGAAACCGGAGAGGAAGTTCCGGTTGATGTGGTCGAAATAGGGACTCGAGTTGTTGTAAAGCCAGGGGATAAAATCCCCATAGATGGCGTGATCGTAGAGGGATCAACAAGCATCAACCAAGCGCCGATCACAGGAGAATCTACCCCAGTAGATAAAGAGGTTGGAGATGAGGTGTTTGCAGGAACAATCAATGAAAGTGGAGCCTTGATCATTCAGACGACAAAAGTTGCTAGCGATTCAACGCTTGCACGTATCATCCAGATGGTGGGTCAAGCACAGTCACGTCGAGCTCTAATCCGTCAGTGGGTTGAGAAATTTGCCCATGTTTATACCCCAGCTATGATCATTGTGGCGATTTTAATCGCTGTTGTACCGCCTTTATTTCGAGGGAACTGGCTACAGTGGTTTTATGAGGCTTTGGTTATCTTGGTCATCGCATGCCCATGCGCTCTTGTGATTTCGACTCCTGTTACACTCGTTAGTGGGCTCTCTTCAGCAGCGCGCAACGGAATACTGATTAAAGGGGGGATTTTTATGGAAATTCCCGCCTCTTTAAAAACGATAGCCTTTGATAAAACAGGAACCTTAACAGAGGGGAAACCGGTTGTAACGGCTATTATTCCCTTCGGTACCACACGCGATGAGGTATTAAAGTTGGCAATGTCCTTGGCTTCTAAAAGCAATCACCCATTAAGCCATGCGATTTGCGTTTTAGGAGAGGAAGAACAAATTTCACTCGTCGAAAGTTCTACGTTTACAGAAGTACGAGGACATGCTGTTAGAGGGAAAATAGACGACACGTTTTACTATCTAGGCTCGAAAAAACACGCTTTAGATCGAGGTGTCCTTTCTGAAGAAGTCTTAGAACAGCTTGCAAAACTCGAAGAAGAGGGGAATACGATTAGTGTCTTAAGTGAAGAAGATTCAACGCTTGCTCTATTTGTGTTCAATGATCAGCCGAGAGAAAATGCTCAAGACGTTATGGGGCAGCTGAAAAAATTAGGCGTACGTACAGTCATGCTCACTGGAGATAATCAAGGCGCAGCAAATAATGTAGCCAAGTCCATTGGGATTGATGAAGTCCATGCAACTCTTTTGCCTGAACAGAAAGTGGGTAAGGTTCACGAGCTGGAAAATACCTACGGCCATATTGCAATGGTAGGTGACGGGATTAACGATGCCCCTGCCATGGCAGCCTCCTCCTTGGGGATTTCGATGGGGGCCGGTGGAACGGATATCGCCATTGAAACGTCAGATATCGCTTTGATGACGGATAATTTAGAGCGCATCCCTTCCCTGCTCCGCCACTCAAAACGCACCATGCGCTTGATAAAGCAAAATATTTCATTTTCCTTAATTGTCAAAGCCATCTTCTTAATTTTAGCCCTTTTAAAACTCGCAACCTTGTGGATGGCGATCGCTGCAGATACCGGTGCATCACTTGTCGTTGTATTTAATGGAATGCGGATGTTACGCTTTAAACGATGAGAAAAACAGCACTAGCCCTCTTATGCCTGTTATTAACTTGTTGCTCAGCTTCAAAAGATCATGTGCGAATTGGTGTTGACCCAAGTTTTTTCCCTTTAGAACTTCAGGGGAAAGAAGCAGCTGTTTTTGCCTACATCAACGAGCTACTAGCAGCTATTGGAGAGCGTGAAAGCCTTGACATTGAGCGTGTGAATGTCACATGGGACAATGTCCTCTTTTCGATCGAAAGCAAAGATTGCGATACCGTGCTCTCTTCCATCCAACCTTACGTCTTTAACCGGGCAAAGTTTGACTTTTCGAAAAAGTGTTTGGAAACAGGACCTGTCCTGATTGTTCCCCACAACTCTAAAGTACAATCAATTGGAGACCTTAAAGGGTCAAGTGTTGGAGTGATTAACGAACTTGGGGCGAAATACGTCATCGAATCGGAGCCAAGTATTTACGTCCGAACCTACGCTTCCTTCCCCGAAGGACTTGACAACGTTGGCTCTGGACAATACGGAGGAGCGCTTGTTCCCTACATTCCCGTTGTCTCCTACATCACTAATATCTATGCAGGGGAATTGCGCATCGCCTCAAAGCCCCTCCTCGATGAAGGTCTTCGTTTTCTCATGATCAAAAACGCCCATCCTTCTCTTTTGAAAAAGCTCAATCGAGCTCTCACAGAACTTGAGAAAAGTGGCAAACTCCACGCCATGGCCAAGAAGTGGCAACTGACAATGTAAAGCAAATGTATTTAGGCCTCCAGCAATGTAAAGCCGCTTTACATTATGTTAACCTTCTAATTAACAACGATGTGACATCGATCGTGCTCAGAGAATTCATCCTGAACAGACTTTAACTCTGTAGGATCAACTGGCATCGGCTCGAGTTGCCAGATCTCGTCAGCGTAGTGTTTAATCGAGACGTCTGTTGAAAATTTACCCATGCCTGCCATGTTATGAATGGCCGTTTCTGCCCACTTAGCAGGGTTAAGGTAGAGTTCTTCAACCTTTTTTTGTGTCTCGTAGTAGGAACGTAGGTCGTTTAAAACGAAATATCGGTCAGGATCATCTCCCGAAAGAAGAGAGTGGTAGATGGAGCTTAAGGCTTCGTGCTCGGCTTCATTTTCCACGAGGGATTCGTCGCGTAAGCTCTCAACGGCCTGCGCAATTTGGGGGTCTTGTTCCATGATCTTATGGGGATCATAGGTTTTTTCACGGTGCATTTTGAAGTTTTCATCGGAACTTGCGCCAAATTTGAAGGGCCACCACTCATCGGTAACTTCTTCGCGCATTTCGACATTCGCACCATCGTCGGTGCCGATGGTCAAAGAGCCGTTCATTGAAAATTTCATATTCCCTGTGCCAGATGCTTCCATTCCCGCAGTTGAGATTTGTTGAGAAAGATCAGCTCCGGGAATGATAATCTCGGCTTTTGAAACGTTATAGTTTTCAATGAATACGACTTTAAGCATGTTGGCTGTTTTGGGGTCGAAGTTGATTTTACGACCAATACAGTAGATAAGGCGGATGATATTTTTTGCCATGTCGTAGCCTGGTGCCGCTTTGCCCCCAAAGATGACTAGGCGTTTCATTTCACGAGCTTCGGGGTTTTCTTGGATCTCTCTGTAGATCATGAGGACGTGCAGGGCTTTCATGAGTTGACGTTTGTACTCGTGGAAGCGTTTGATTTGCACATCGAAAAGGGCGTCAGGTGCTAGGATGGGGCAGTTATCATCGTGGCACTCTAGCATGTCGTAGATGAGACCTAAGAGGCGTTTTTTATTCCGCTGTTTAATTTCTAAGAAAGCCTTTTGGGATTTCTCATCCGAGGCAAATTCACGAAGTTTTGCCATTTCCTCGAAATTGGTGATCCATCCTTTGCCAATGCGTTCGGTGATGAAGGCTGACAGGTCGGGATTACAATGGTAGAGCCAGCGTCTTTGGGTCACGCCGTTTGTTACGTTTGTAAAGCGGTCTGGAAAGACGGTAGAAAAATCATCAAAGACTTTTTCCTTTAAGATTTTTGAGTGAAGTGCTGCAACACCATTTACGGAGTGTGAACCGTAGATGGCGAGATGTGCCATCTTGATTTGGCCGTTTGCGATAATGGACATGGAAGGTTTTGCTCCCGGCATTTTCATCATTTGGTCGTTAAGTTTTTCGATGATCATGTATTGGCGGGGCAAGAGGGACTTGAAGCGCTCGACGTTCCACTCTTCCATGGCTTCGCGTAAAATGGTGTGATTGGTGTAGCCGCAAATGGTGCGGGTTGCTTCTACCGCTTCATCCCACGAGTAATCATGGCAGCTCGTCAACATACGGATGAGCTCTGCAACGACAACGGCTGGATGCGTGTCGTTAATTTGTATGCGTACTTTATCGGCAAAATCTTTTAAGTCGGTGTAGGTTTGTAGATGTTGGTAGACGATGTCTTGCAGAGAGGCCGAAACAAGGAGGAATTCTTGTTTGAGGCGCATTCTTTTACCCGCGTCGTTATTGTCATTCGGATAAAGGACGTCAGTTAGACAAGTGTTTTCTGCAGCTTCATCAAGCAGTCCTGCATTAAATTTTTGGAGCTTGAAATTCCGAGGAGAGTTCTTTGTTGACCAAAGTCTTAGGGTTAGAACAGAAAAGTCAGAAGTTTCTCTGTAACCAATAATGGGGTAGTCATAGGGGAGTGCTCGGACTTCTTCTGCGTGGGCGATGTGGAAAAACTCTTCGCCGTGAATGTTGGTTGCGCTTACTGGTTGTCCGCTGAAATTGACTTGTACAGCGTGAGGATCGCGACGAAACTCCCACGGGGTGTCATTTAAGAGCCAGATATCGGGTCGTTCGACTTGTACTCCTAGCCATAGCCCTTGCTCGAAAATCCCATACTGATACCGAAGTCCAAATCCCATAGCTGGGTATTGCATCGTTGCAAGCGAGTCCATAAAACAAGAGGCTAAACGACCAAGGCCCCCATTGCCAATGCCCATATCGGGTTCGACAAGAGCCATTGTTTTGAAGTCACGGCCAAGTTTTTTAATGACTAAACAGACAAGATCTAAGGCGCCGATATTTCCAACGTTATTGTGTAACAGCCGACCTGGCATATATTCCATAGAGAAGAAATAGATTTTGCGCGGTCCTTTCTTCTTAAAGGTATGCGAGGTTGCAGTCCAGTTCACCATGATCTCTTCGCGCAGTGCGAAACAAAAGGCTCGGTAAAGCTCTTCTTCACTCGCTTCATCACATGTGCGCCCCATCGTGGCAATTAAATAATGTTTAATTTTTTGTACAACGGCTTCCGCCTTGAAATCTATGTCATCCATAAATTTTGGGTATAATCTAGAAGATGACTTTGAGTAAATAGTAAAGGAGGATACAGACAATCGCACTTGATGGGATGGTCACGACCCAAGAAAGGACGATATCTCGCAGTGTGCGCAGGTTTAGAGCAGAAATTCCCTTTGCCAGTCCAACACCTAAAACAGCACCAACAATACAGTGGGTTGTCGAAATAGGTAGTCCTAATTTTGATGCAAGCAAGATGGTAATCGCAGCGCCAAATTCGGCGGAAAAGCCCCGGGTAGGAGTAAGGGCCGTGATTTTCTTTCCGATGGTTTCCATAACACGCCACCCCCACGTAGCTAATCCGATCACAATCCCAATACCACCCATGGCAAGGAGCCATGTTGGAATTGCTGATGTTTTCGAGAGATGGCCGTTCTTTAGGATGTCAAGAGCGGCAGCTACAGGACCAATGGCATTTGCTACATCGTTAGCTCCATGGGCAAAAGCGACATAAGAGGCACTTAAAATTTGCAAGAAAGCAAACATCTTCTCCACGATTTGGTAGTCTGTAGAGCGTGCGTAGAAATTGGATTTCTCCCTTGCGTCATTTAAGAGGACCTTCACATTCTCATGAAGGTTTGCTAGTTCATCCCGGTGATCCCCTTTAGCCGTCATTTTCACGCGATTGAGGTGTTTAAGGGCTTTATTCAAGCTATAAACGTGCTGTGAGGTATTGGTTGTCATCCCTTTGTCGCTTTTTGTTGCTCGAAGGATAAAAAAGGAGATAAAATAGCCAAGGACAGCAATAACACCTGTAAGAGCTGCAATCTGGCTTGCTCTTAAGTGGAAATTTCCCATGCCGGTTGCAAAAATACTCAAAATAAAAGTGATGAGCATGGCCGCAACCATGAACGGAATCAGGGTGCGCGACGCCTTAATGGGATTCATCGCAAAGAGCACTTTCCGTTGCAGAATAGAGAAGATAATGTAGGCAAAAAGCGCACTTAATGCCGGGGAAATCACCCAACTTGATGCAATGCGACCAACTTCACCCCAGTGCACAGCACCAAATCCACCGACGACTGCGCCAAATCCTAAAATCGCCCCAATAATTGCATGCGTTGTTGAGACAGGCCACCCAAAATAGGAGGCAACTTGGAGCCAGATCGCAGTTGAAAGAAGGGCTGAAAGCATTCCAAACATGAGCTGGCGCTGATCACCTGCAAAGACTTCGGGGTTCACGATCCCACTTTGTACCGTCTGTGAAACATTGGAACCTAAGAAGAAGGCCCCGCAAAACTCGAGCACTCCGGCGATGACAACAGCTTTTCCAAGCGTTAAGGCGCCTGAGCCTACAGAGGTTCCCATTGCGTTTGAGACATCGTTTGCGCCGATGTTCCACGCCATATAAAAACCAGCAAGAAGAATGAGAATCAGCAGTGTAAATTCCACAATAATTACTTAAGCTCTAACATCATCCGGATTCGGTTAGCTAACATCTCTGAGGTATGCGAAATCGCATTGATCTCGTCGATTAAACTTGTGTACAAATACACAGTCGCCGCATTAAGCGTTTCCGACTGAAGAAAAAATTTCTTCAAAAGAGCGTGTTTCAGTTTATCGGCTTCGTGTTCTTTGTACGAGGTTAATTCTATCATCCCCTTAACTTTTTCAGCTTCTAAGCCCCCAAATGACGACTCAAGGAGGTCGTTCATCTCTTTGACAATTTTTCGTGTATCCCAAAACGCTTCGATATTTTTATCAAAAAGTTCTAACAAACCATCTTTGAGGTCTTGCGTAAGAGTTAAAGGATGCAACGTGAGAAGAAGGGCAATGTCTTCTGCTTTATCAGCTAAACGATCTTGGATAGCTAGCATGTCAAGCATCGCCGTGCGGTCGATCGGCAGGAACAAACTCTTTGGAAGGTGGTTGCGGATGTCGTTTTTCGTAAGATCGGCTTCATGCTCAAGTTTCGATAACTCTTTTGCTAGCGTATCGACCTTTGTCATTTCCTCTTTGACAAGAGCAGCAAATACTTCAGAGAGCTTCTTCATGCAAGAGCTCACTTTCTTCATATGCGTCTGCAAAGGAGCAAAAGGCGACTTTCCAAAAAGCCTAGCAATTGTTCTCATAGAATGAATTTAGCCCAAATCAAGAAAAAATCGCACGTTTTTCTTTTTCAGTCATGGGTCTAAAAGTTCCTTCCTTCAATTTTGGGAGAGCAAGCCCTCCGATTCGGATACGAGATAGTTCATAAATTGTAAGGCCAGCGTTTTCAACTAAAAGACGCACCTCGCGCTTTTTTCCCTCTTTTACAACAACTTTGAGGGTGCCTTTACGCACTTTTGAAACGCGCACAGGCCTGATCCACTTGCCTTCAATCAAGGTGCCTTTAGAAACAGCCTTTAAATGCTCATCCATCACTTCAGAATTCACTTTCACTAAATATTCTTTACTGATGTTTGCCGATGGGTGAATCACTTCTTGGGCAAAATGCCCATCATTTGTGAATAAAAGCAGTCCCTTTGTATCGCGATCCAAACGACCAATCGAAAAAATCCGTTCGGTATCGGGGAGTAAATCATAGACTCTTTTACGCCCTTCATGGGAGCAAATGAATCCTTTAGGCTTATTAAGGACATAATAAACTTTTGATTCCTCTTTGGCGAGGGTGTAGCCATCGACTTCAATGCGATCGCGTGGCAGGGCTACCTTGGTCTGGGGAACTAAAATTTTCTTGCCATTGACCTTGACCTTCCCCGCAAAAATCAGCTCTTCAGCCTTTCTCCTCGAGGTAACGCCAGCTCTGGCAATGACTTTACTTAAACGCTCTTCAATCATAAGACCGCTGAGTATATCTCATAGTTGAGTATTTATCGAATCATATATATCCTAATGATCAAAATAGGAGCACTGCTATGGGCGGACGCCTGGTTCTAATGAGACACGGACAATCGGAGTGGAATAAAAGAAATTACTTTACAGGCTGGGTGGATGTCCCACTAAGCCCCCTTGGCATTGAAGAAGCCTTGAAAGCCGGAGAGGAAATCAAACACATTCCGTTTGATACCATCTATACATCCACTTTGATCCGCGCACAGATGACTCTTTTCCTTGCGATGAGCGTGCACGATGAAGGGAAAATCCCTGTGATTGTCCATGATGGCAAACAAGGGGAATGGGCCCAAATGCACAACGAACAAACTGAAGCTAACACCGTTCCTGTAATCTGCGATTGGCGTTTAAACGAGCGGATGTATGGCGATCTCCAAGGTCTAAACAAAGATGAAACGCGCGAGCGTTACGGGGCAGACCAAGTGAAAATTTGGCGACGAAGCTTTGACACACCGCCTCCTGCCGGTGAAAGCTTAGAGATGACCGCCCAGCGCGCCATTCCTTACTTTAGAGAAACTGTTGTCCCCAAACTCGCAGAGGGCAAGAACGTCCTTGTTTCAGCCCACGGCAATTCTCTGCGTGCCATTATCATGCACCTTGATGACCTTTCCCCTAAAGAAGTTCTCGAACTAGAAATCCCGACTGGAAAACCAATCTTTTATACCTACAAGGATGAAAAGTGGAAGAAGGGCTAATCTATCTCGATCACTCAACAACGACAAAGCCTCTTAAATCACAAGAGGGGGTTTCGTGGCAGTCACTACACGCACCTTATCGTTTGGGAAAAGAGCCCTCCGATGAGCCAATCCGCCAACTCATGGGACTTGCAGAAAACGATCGCTTTATCTTCACCTCCTCAGGAGCGGAAGCTATCTCGACCGTTTTTCTCTCTAAATACTTAGACGATATACGCCTTTCGGGCAAAAATCATATCATCGTTCCAAAAGAAGCAGACGTCACCATTTATAAAATGGCGCAAAAGCTCGAAGACTACGGTTGTTCTGTATCTTATCTTGAAACAAATGATAAGGGGCAAATTTCCCCTGAAATCATCGCAGATGCCATCACACCAAGAACGGGCCTTATTTCACTTGGCTGGGCAAACGGCCTAACTGGTGTCGTCCATCCCATCTGGGACATTGCCAACCTCGCCGAAGAAAAAGGGATCGAACTCCATGTCGATGCAAGCAACATCCTTGGTAAACTCTTCTTCCGCTTTTCAGACATGCCCATCACGTATCTCACCTTTGACGGCGACCTGATCTACGCCCCCAAAGGAACAGGAGGCCTTTGCATAAAAGAAACCTCCCCGCTCAAATCCCTCATTCCCGATTCGCTTTTTGAACGCGGTGGCACCCAAAACCTTCAGGGCCTTGCCGACCTGTCCTACGCTGCAGCCATGTTAAGCGACGACTTCGATCGGATGTGCACCGAAATCGCTTACCTGCGCGACCACCTAGAAAAGCTCATCGGTGAAGACGTCCTCTTTCAAGAAACGGAACGCCTGCCCAACGTCACCGCCATCATCTTTCCAGGCATTGCTCACGAACTTCTCCTCTATCATGCGATCGAAGAGGGTTTATACGCCACCTTTGGTGGTGGCCGCATGCAACGCCTTCCTCGCGATGTCCTCTCCTTTGCCTTAGGCCGCGAAACAACCGCCGATGAAATTGAAAAAGCAGCAAGCATCATTAACGCCCTTAAAACGAAACTCACCCCGTTAAGCGAGGCACTTCTTTGAAACACACCTGGCAAAAATACCCCCAAAAACTCAAAGCGAAAATCCTAAACCCCATCTCGCATGGCACCTTAACCAAAAAATCAGGAATGCGCCTGACAACAGGAGACGCAGGCTCCCTTGCGCAGGGGAATTGGTTTCGCATCTACCTCCTCATTGACGAGGAAGACGGCATCATCGCCGATGCCAAATACCAAGCCTTCGGAGAAACCGCCCTCATCGGAGCCCTCGAAATCCTCTGCCCCCTCGTCCTTAGGAAAAATTACCACCAAGCAAGCCGCATTTCAACAGACATGATCGAACAAAAAGTCGGTGGCTTTCCAAAAGAAACCTATCCCCACCTAAACCTTGTTTTAGAAGCACTCGAAGAAGCCTGCCTAGAAGCTAGCGATATCCCAATTAGCGTTGCCTCACCCCTTTCCAATGAAGAGCCAACAGGTGACTATCCCAATTGGGCAGCCATGACCCATGCTGAAAAACTCGAGCTCATCGAAAACGTGATCGAAAAGGACATCCGTCCCTACATCGAACTCGATGCTGGCGGTATTGAAGTCTTAGAACTTAAAAACGATCACGAAGTGGTCATCACCTACAGCGGTGCCTGCGTCACTTGCCCCTCATCCATCGGCTCAACTTTAAATGCGATCACTGAAATCTTGCGTTCAAAAGTGCATCCTTCTATGATCTGCGCTCCTGATAAAAAATTACTAGGAGTTTAGTCATGTTAGGACCTTTATCTGCCCTCCTTCCAGCAAGGGAAAATCTTCCATCCAGGGAGACCGTTGCCAAATGTGTATTTTATGGAACAGCCACAGCAATTGCTGGTTATGCTGTTATTCAATCTGGGATGCTTACCGCAGCATTTTCAGGTGCAATGGACTCGGCCACGCCCTCACCTTCGCCCACATTTTCGGCGACACCAACCCTCACACCCACATCGACACCGACACCACCCCCTACACCCACACCGACACCTTTCAATCCCTTAGGGGCTACCGGACCCCAAACATATGAGGACACCTACTATAGTTGGCCTTGTCCTGATCGAGACCCTACCCCATTTGAGGTGCTTTATAATATAGTCGATGTTACGGGTAGACAAATCTGTTTCAATGCGACAGCCCTTGCAACGAAAGCTCTTAGAGCCATGCAACATGAACCAGTAACGATTACGGGACGTCATGTTGTTGCAAGTGTTTTGGAATATGGAAAAGGTGTGGCTGCAGGCATGCGTCTAATGCCTCCCCACGCAGGTGGCTAAGCGCGCTCTTGAAGAATAGCTTCGATAGCCTTGATTTGCGTCGGGATAGAGACCGGAACCTCGGATAAGATCTTTGTGTCCAAAGCATCTTTGAAAAGCCGGTCTCGCTCTTCTACCATCATCAAAATCTGCGGGTAGAAAAGCTGCACAACCGCCCCAAGGTACTGGTTGCAAATCCATGACGGATACGCGTGATTCACGTGAAACTTGTCAAGATACTTAGAGAGCTCTTGGTAAGAACACAAACGATCCCCCGAATTTTTCTTCCCTGGTAAGAAAAGCCGAATCGGCGTCCCACGATGATCGGTAGACACCGCAACTAAATGCACGCTGCCACTTGTTTTGGCTGGCACATCGTAGTACAGGTGAAAATGTCCAAACTCTTCCCCACGATTCACGTGATAGTAATAGTGGGAACGGGAATCCTTATCAACAACATCGCCAATCGGCAAATGCGTCATCCGCCGCAGCCCACGCTGCGACTTCATAAACTCAGTTAAAAACGTCTCATCAGTTTTTGCCAAAATATGCTGCCAGTTTTCCACCTCTTTTCCAGCCGAGAGCATCTTCTTCAATCGCTCTGTCGGTAAGCGCTCGAGCTCTTTTTTCAACTTGTGAAAGTTGACATCAGGCATCTTAGGAAGCGCTTTGTGATCAGCATAATAAAGTAGAAGAACTGCACACCCCAAAAGAGCGGCAATCCCAAGTAAGCGTTTAATCATTACTTACTTGATATGAAGGAGGAAAGCTTTTTCGTCAAATTATCCTTTAACACTTTTAAAACTTTTTCGACCTCATAAGGTATTCCAGAAGCAACTTTAAGAGAGGTTGCACTTTGATCAATTGTGGAAAAATCCTCTAAATTCACATTGAGACCCACCCCAACTAACGCCACCCTTTCCTCTTTTAACGGGACCGTCTCGATTAAAATACCGCCCACTTTTTTCCCTTCAAGTAAAATGTCATTCGGCCACTTAAGAGAGGCTGTAAACCCAAGTTCTTTTAATGCGTTTTGCACAGCATGCCCTGTTCCAAGACTGAGCTCTTTTGAGTCAAACGCCGTTAACCTAAACACCATCGTTAAAAAGATATTGCCCTCTAAAGACACCCACGAGCGCTCAAATTGGCCTCGTCCTTTTGTTTGTCTTTTTGCCACAACAAAATTGACCTCATCTAAATTAAACGCGTCTAAATTGTCATGCGCCCACGTTTGAGTCGACTCAATTTCTTCAAAATTAAAATCCATCCTCCCAATTTAGCAAGCCATAAGATATAATGGGAGAGAAATGAAAACACTCAGACTGACCGATTTTCGCACCCTGCCTTTTATCCTGGCCCTATTTGCCATCTCACTTGTGGTGATCTCTTCTGCAACAGCTCATGATGACATCTCCTTTACCCGCGAGACAAAAAGCCAACTCCAATTTGCTATCCTCGGCATCATCGTCTACTTTTTCATGGCCCGCTTTGACTACCGCAAACTCAAACAGTGGACACCCGCCCTTTTTGGCATCATGGTCCTCCTCCTCTTAGGTCTGTTTTTCACCGACCCCATCCAAAACGTCCGCCGCTGGTACCGCTTTTCCTTTTTGCCCTTTGCTATCCAGCCGAGTGAAATCGCCAAACTCATCGTCGTCATAGTTCTCGCCACACTTCTTGATGATAAACGCCCCCTCTTTCTCGCCCTTCTTGCCGCCCTCATCCCCATGGCCCTCATCTACAAACAGCCCGACCTCGGTTCCGCCCTCCTCATCTTCCCCATCACCCTCGTTATGTTCTACTTCGCCGGCATCCACCCCCTCATTGTCCGTACCCTAAGTGGCCTTGGCCTCGCCGCCCTTGGCTTTGTTGTCGCCATGTTTCTCGGCTTTATCTCACATGAAAACGCAAAACCCCTCGTCCTCACCGTCCTCAAAGACTACCAATACGAACGCCTCAACCCGAACACCTACCACCAAAACGCCGCACAAACCGCCATCGCCCTCGGACGCGTTACCGGCACCGGCACCACCAAAAGCGAATTCACCGGTAAAGGATGGCTTCCATTTGCCCACACCGATTCTGTCTTTCCCGCCTTTGTCGAACAGTTTGGACTTCTCGGGGGATATCTCCTCCTCCTCATCTATTTTGGTTTAATTTATTTTAGTTTTCAGGTAGTAGCTGTAGCTAAGGACAGTTTTGGTCGAGTACTCGCCGCCGGTGTGAGTATCTACCTCGCCTCCCACGTAATCGTGAACATGGGCATGATGTGTGGACTCCTTCCAATCACAGGAGTACCGCTTATCCTCATCACCTACGGAGGCTCCTCGATCCTATCGACCATGCTAGCCCTAGGACTACTGCAAAGTATCTATACAAGAAGGTATATGTTTTGATGAAAGAGCACCCATTTTTAGGCGGCGCAGGCCACTGGCTTGGCGAGGGAAAAATTACCCTCAATATGATGGAAGAAGAACTTCCCTTCTACACCAAGTGGAAAGTGCCTCTCCCCGATGACTTAGGGCGGATCGAGTGCTCACAAGAAATCCAAATTAGCGGTTTAAACGACCTCATGCTCAATGAATTCGCCTTCTACGACATCAAAAACGGCAAATTCACCATCGAACTTGAAAACCAATCGCTTGGAAAAGTCGTTGGCAGCGGAATTATCACTCCCGAAAAAATCGCCTGGGAGTTTAGACTTAATAACCTCGGCTTCGAAGGATTTGAATTCTACGAAAAAGTCGACGATAACAACTATAAACTTCACGCGGAATACTCGACAAACGACGAGTTTCGCACAGTCATTCATGGACGTATATGGAAAAAAGTAGATACAGACTCATCATTCTAGCCCTCATTTGCCTCACCGGCTGCTACCGCATCGGCGGGGAGACCATGTCGCGTAACGAATTCCTCGACGTCCAAGTCGGTGACAGCGCCAAAGCGCTTGAGAAAAAATACGGCAAGCCCTACTCGATCAATTCACGAGAAGGCGACACGATGGTCTATGAGTACATCGAGAAGATCTACATGGGAACAACAACCGTCTCCCAGCGCCGCTATTACTTCATCGTCCTAAACGATAAGATCGTTGGCAAGTATGTCAAAATAGACAATCCGCCGGCCTTTAACCAGATTTATTCAGACGATCCTTATCCTAATTATTAGCAAGAGGCTTAGGAAGAGGAGCACCGTCTTTTCGGTCTATTTCAAAGAATCCCCCCAAGGGTAGTATGCACTTATACTACTGTAGGGGGGATTAATTGAACTATCCTCGAAAACTCGGTGCTCTTTCTGGGAACCTCTCTTGGCGATCTTTTTCACTCCCTGCGCTTCGCCAGGGAGAAAAAATCTCATCCAAGATACGCCCCCAGAAAAACTTTCGTTACTTCTTTAACAAAAGCTCGGTGCGGCTCTCCTCTATGAAAAAAAGCTCATTAGCCAGTTCCAGAAGTTTGATACCGCTTCCTGAATTCTTCCAATAAGACTTACTGCTTCCGGTTCACGTTCCTCTTGATTAGCAACTAAGCTATTAACGTCTGGGGAGACTGTTACAGGTATAGGAGCGACATCCTGTGAATGATTATTAAACACAGGACAGAAAGCCGGAGAAGACACTCTAGTTTGTATTGAAGCATCAGCAGGTGGTGGTGTGATACGTGGTGGTGCGCTCTGAACTGACTGATTGTCTGATGAATTCACAGAAAATGCATCGGATAATATTGATGAATTAGTACTTGAAACATTCTGAGCTGGCTCAATTCTGAAATAATCGGTTAAGGTATTATCCCACTGTTCATCGCTTTGGTGATATAATTCTAAGTATAACTTATAGTTCGGTGCATTTTTAGAGCAGTAACAATGAAAATGATCAGGTTCAAATCCGCTATGTACGGTTGCTTCGAAATCTAATCTGTTTGTCAACGCGGCTATTTCAGGCCCATATAATCTTACAGAACATTCTCTGCCATTTTTCAACGTTATCGTACACGTATGCTGGCATGGGTTTTACTCTGCACAGAATTCGCCAGTGTTGATAGATTTAATTTGATGTAAAGAAATTTGGTCCATTGGAACCCCCCTTATTTAATGTTTAGAAGTCAGTAAGTGTAGTTAGTTAATAATAAGAGTTAATTAGGTGAATTTTTTTGAAAATTATCCTCCTTCAAAGAAAACTGTTTCTATAAGACCGACTTTCTGAATAGAGTAGTATTGGAGGCTGTGGTCTGCAGCTCTAAAATTTAAACTTACCGTATCGTTTTCTGCGGTGGTGATAGTATAGTCAATGTATGGATCAACAAGGGTTGGGTTCTCATAGGCAGAAGCTACAATGATATGACCATGCACGGTATTGAGAAAGTCAAGTTGGTTTGGGGTAAGTGGTGCCAAAAAATCCCAATAGGACTGAGGACAGTCTACACTTTGAAAAATTTGGGTTATTCCATCGTTTAAGGAGGATCCTATTACTGCCATAATATACCTTATTGTCGTTAATTATTGTTATTAGAATTAATTATAACAAAAGGGGGTATTGCTTTAAATAAGAAGTAATTAGTTTAAAGGAGCGTAGGCTGAGAAGTTTGCTTGATTATGGTTCGCATAGGAAGATTTAAGAGCCCAGAATAGGGCGGCTGAGAGCTCTTCTAAGGAGTTGAAGGTGGGTGCAGCTAATTGACCTTCCTCGGTGGTGAGGTTTAGATCCACGAAGGTGAAAGTGTGGGGATTGATGTAGATGGTGTGGTTGCCGTTTGGGCCAACAAGATTTAATTTGATTCCCGTTGGCTGGCAATTTTGCAAGAGGTGTTCTAAGTGGAGTTTGATGTGGTTAGAGCTGTAACATTCTTTGGGAGAAAAGTTTGGTGAGCGCATTAAGCATCTAAGTCCCAAGGTGTGGGCAATAGCAGCTTCTGCGCGTAAGTCTTCATTGCCGTGTTCAGTGTGGTCGTGTGAGTAGGCGGTTTGGAGTTCCATTGCGCGGTTTATAAGAGTGTTTGGAGTCGGTATTTGCGCGTTTTGTGCAATTAAGGCCATTGTGAGACCAAAGCAGATGCCACGAGAGTGGGTAGATGGGAGCTCGAGAGGTGGATGGTAGTTAGGGGAGATGTCTAGCACACTCATTGCTCCAGGTGTAATGAGATAGGTAAGTCCTAGGTGCTCATACCAAGCGCATACCTGTGAATGAGGTCTCTCAGTGGTTCCTGCTCTGGAGGAGTTTCCAAAGATATGATCGAATGCGTCGTATTCGACTTGCCAACCGAAAGGGTCGCAGGGAGCATACCAACCAATGCCTTGGAGGATTGGAAGGGCAAGCATGCACACATCGTAGACGAGAAAGTAGCCACCGGGAATAAGCATTGGCGCTAGGAGGGCGAGTTCGGGAAGAGCGATTGCCAAGATGACGGCGCATGCTGCAAAGAAAGCGATGGAAACTTTTTGGACGGTTTCATCCGTCAAAGTGTCATGAATAGTATTACTTTGGTAGGTCGATGCTGCGAGATAGAGATATTCACTTAAGGAGTAGTCATTAACGGTTGGTACTGCCATAGAAAAACCGTGGGGCTCAAACTAGGTGAGCCCCTTAGAGCCCTTATGAGGCTTTAATTTTGATATCTACGCCGGCGGCGACAGGAAGAACTTTGAGCTTGTCGATTGTGTCAAGCGTTGGGTTCATGATGTCTAGTAGGCGGATGTGTGTTCTCATCTCAAACTGTTCGCGTGATTTGCGGTCAACGTGAGGTGAGCGTAAAACAGTGTAGATTTCGCGTCTTGTTGGCAGAGGAATCGGGCCGATGAGGCGAGCGCCAGTGCGCTTTGCTGTTTCGACGATGTCTGCAGTCGCTCTATCAAGAACACGTTGATCGTAGCCTTTAAGGCGGATACGAATCTTTTTTCTGCTAGTTGGCTGAGGGGGTTGTTTTTGTGTGCTCATGACTACCTTTTAATGATTTCCTCTTGAATTTTTGCTGGGACACGCTCGAAGTGGCTTGGTTCCATTGAGTAGCTTGCGCGACCCGAGCTAAGTGAACGGAGTGTTGTGGAGTAACCAAACATTTCCGCTAGCGGAACGTGAGCTTCGAAAATAACAATGCCACGTTCGTTTTCTTGATTTTGGATCTTACCTCTGCGGCGGTTGATATCGCCCATCACATCTCCCAAGAATTCTTCTGGAGTTGTGACGACAACTTTCATGACCGGTTCTAGGATGATCGGCTTCGCCTTGTTACAACCTTCTTTCGTTGCCATAGAGGAACAGATTTTAAAGGCCATCTCGTTCGAGTCAACTTCGTGGTATGAACCGAAAGTAATTGCCACTTTGACATCAACGAGATTGTAACCTGCTAAGACACCAGTAAGTAGGCCTTCAGTGACACCTTTGATACATGCAGGGATGTATTCTTTCGGGATGACACCACCAACGATTTTTGAGACAACTTCATTGCCTTTCCCAGTTTCGTTGGGCTCAATCTCGAGAACGACGTGTGCGTATTGACCGCGACCACCAGATTGTTTGACGTACTTTGTTTCTTGTTTTGCAGGGGCAGTAATAGTTTCTTTGTAAGACACTTGAGGGGCGCCAACGTTAGCTTCAACATTGAATTCGCGCATCATGCGATCTTTTAAGATCTCTAAGTGAAGTTCTCCCATACCAGCGATAATCGTCTGGCCAGTCTCTTCGTTAGATGAGACGCGGAAAGTAGGATCTTCTTCTGAGAGGGCGCCGAGAGCGACTGAGAGTTTTTCTCTATCGCCTTTTGACTTAGGCTCAATGGCCATTGAAATAACAGGTTCGGGGAATTCCATCTTCTCTAAGAGTAGAGGTTGTCCTTCAGCACAAAGCGTGTCACCAGTTCCTGTATTTTTCAGGCCGATCACAGCGGCGATGTCACCTGTGAAGAATTCATCGCGGTCTTTTCTGTTATTCGCGTGCATTTCAAGAAGGCGAGAAACGCGTTCTTTTTTACCTTTTGTCGTATTAAGAAGGTTCATTCCCTTTTCGATAATCCCTGAGTAGACACGCACAAATGTAAGGCGGCCAACGTAGGGGTCCGTGATCACTTTAAAAGCGAGAGCTGAAAGGGGGCTTGAGTCATTTGGTTCGAGAGTCATTTCTGAATCGTCGTCAGCGTTTACGCCTTTGATCGTGCCGCGGTCGAGAGGTGATGGCATCCATTTATTGACACAGTCGAGGAGGGGTTGGACCCCTTTGTTTTTGAAAGCTGTACCACAGAGAACCGGGTAGATTTTACACTCACAGACACCTTGTCTGATCACAGTGTGAATCTCGTCTTCGGTCAATGTGTCTGGAGCTTCCAAGACTTTCATCATGAATTCTTCATTCGACTCATCGATTGTAGCAAGCTCTTCTAAGAGGGCAGCGCGTAATTTCTGACATTCTTCAAGCATATCAGCAGGAATGTCTTCGACTTGATATTCAGCGCCCATTGTTTCGTCGTTGAAGATGTAGGCTTTCATGGCGACGAGGTCGACCATGCCTTTGAAGTCATTTTCAGCACCGATCGGGCATTGGGCGGCAATTGCATTTGCTCTGAGCTTTTCTTTCATTGAGTTAATGCAGTAGAAGTAGTCAGCGCCGACGCGGTCCATTTTGTTGATAAATGCGATGCGTGGAACGCCGTAGCGCTCAGCTTGACGCCATACAGTTTCAGACTGGGGCTGAACACCATCCACGGCACTGAAGACAGCAACTGCGCCATCAAGAACTCTAAGTGAGCGCTCAACTTCTACAGTAAAGTCAACGTGTCCTGGGGTGTCGATAATGTTAATTTTGCAAGGGCCCCAATAGACGGTTGTGGCCGCGGAGGTGATAGTGATTCCACGTTCTTGCTCTTGCTCCATGTAGTCCATGGTCGCAGCACCTTCGTGCACTTCACCAATTTTGTGGGCGCGTCCGCTATAAAAGAGGATACGCTCAGTCACAGTAGTTTTTCCGGCATCAATGTGAGCCATGATGCCGATATTGCGTACATTTTCTAGTTTGTCTGTATCAGGTCGTTCTTTCGTTGTCATAGTTCTACCATTTATAGTGGGCGAATGCTTTGTTAGCTTCTGCCATGCGGTGTGTTTCGTCTTTCTTTTTGATTGTCGTTCCCTGATTGTTGTAACAATCAGCAAGTTCCATAGAGAGTCCATCGATCATATCGCGACCGACCTTGTCTCTTGCGTGTTTGATCACCCACATCATGGCCATTGAGTAGCGACGATGCTGGGGAATTTCGACAGGCACCTGATAGGTTGCGCCACCGATTCTGCGTGATTTAACCTCAAGAGAGGGCATTGCCTTCTCGAGTGCTTCTTCGAAGGCTGCGGATGCATCATCTGTGCCAATTTTTTCTGCAAATTTTTCTAAAGCACCGTATACCAGCTTTCTAGCAACAGATTTCTTCCCGTCAAGCATGACGCGGTTGATAAACTTTTCTATGACTAGACTGTTATAGATTGGGTCAGGTAGGATTTTTCTCTTAATCGCACGTCTTCTTCTAGACATTTATCTCCTCTTACTTGGGCTTCTTCGCGCCATATTTCGATCTTGATTGCTTTCTATCTTTGACGGCTGCGCAGTCAAGAGCGCCCCGTACGATGTGATAACGGACACCAGGTAAATCCTTTACCCGGCCGCCGCGAACGAGCACAATGCTGTGTTCTTGAAGGTTGTGGCCCTCACCGCCAATGTAGGCAATGACTTCCTGTCCATTAGATAGGCGGACCCAAGCAACTTTTCTTAGCGCTGAGTTCGGCTTTTTCGGTGTTTTTGTCTTCACTTGCAGGCACACGCCACGTCTTTGTGGGCATTTCATGAGTGCAGGAGATTTTTTACGTTTCGTCTTAGATTTCCGCGGTTTACGTACCAGCTGGTTGACTGTGGGCATACTCTTCCTTCAAAAAAAATTCAGTTATGGAAGTATCATAATGCCCTTTCCTATTATTTGCAATTAAAGATTGAACCCTTATAGTCCGCCTTAGGGGGTGGCGTGCTATGCATCGTGTAATTTTCGGTCTCTTTTTAGCGATTTCTTCACTAACTTTCGGTAAACAGACCGAGCTAAACCAGTCTGATGTGAGGCGCACGATGCGGGAAATATTCTCATATCATGTTGAAAATAAGACCCTTGACGCAAAGACAGTACGTCGATCCTTCAAGCTATATATTGAAGCCTTTGATCCCGACAAAAATTATCTTTTACACGACGAAGTAGCCCCATATTTTTCTCTTTCGGAAAGAGAAATCCAGTCAGTCATTGATCACTACTACAAAGATCAGTACCCCAAGTACGACGAGCTAGCCGCGCTTTGCGCTCACGCCGTTAGGCGCAACCGTCAGATTCGGGAGCATCTTAAAGAGGGGGTCGACTATAGCCTCAAATATAAACCTTATAATCACTATGCAAATTCAGAATATCAACTAGCGGGTCGTATCCACCGTCACTTGGCTGAGTCACTTTCCAAAAAAACGGTTAACTACGAATTATTTGAAAAACGCCTTCGACGTGTCGAGTTACCTTACTTAGAGCAAACAGATCATAATCGCACCGTCCATATATTAAAGGCTTTAGCGCGCTCATTAGATGCACATACTATCTATTATACCCCAGAAGAAGCAGCGGAATTTCGCCTCTCATTACACAAAGAGCTCGAGGGGATAGGCATTGTCTTGCAAGAAAAAGTTGAGGGCATTGCTATTGTAGATCTCGTGGAAGGTGGACCTGCGGCAAAAAGTCATGCCATTCAAAAAGGGGATGTGATTATCAGTATCGATGATTACAGCGTAGAATCTAGTAGCTACGAAGAGCTTCTCTCACGTCTTAAGGGGAAAGTTGGCACGAAAGTCAAACTCACCTTATTGCGCAATGAGTCAGAAGTTAACGTCACACTCAGGCGTGAAAAAATTGTCATGCATCAAGAGAGAGTTCAAGCCTCAGCCGTTCCCTTTGGTGACGGTTATATTGCCAAAGTGACACTTCCAGCCTTCTATGATAATTCTGGAAATATTAGCCTCTTAAAAGATGTGCGAGCAGCGATTAATGGACTAAAGGAAAAAGGTGAACTATACGGAATGGTCCTCGACCTTCGCGATAATACAGGAGGGTTTCTCCATCAAGCCGTTAAAGTCTCGGGACTTTTCATTGCAAAAGGGGTCGTCGTCATCTCCAAATACTCCAACGGGGAAATTCGCTACACCAGAGACCTAGATGGGCGCCAAATTTATACCGGGCCTCTTGTTGTCCTCACCTCAAAACTTTCCGCCTCAGCCTCAGAGCTTATGGCCCAAGCGCTCCAAGACCATGGTGTTGCCGTCGTTGTTGGCGATGAACGGACCTATGGGAAGGGCACCATGCAATACCAAACCGTGACCGAGGCAAAAGCGCGCGTTTTCTATACCGTGACCATTGGCCGATACTACACAGCATCTGGTCGCTCAACTCAAATCGAGGGAGTCCATGCTGATATCCATGTGCCAACGCATCTTGATCCTTACAACGTAGGCGAGCGTTTCCATCAATTCCCTCTTTCAAGTGATCACCTAGAATCGGTCGAAGCGACCGCTAAAAGCCCTTACATTCCCTACCTTAAACCGCGAGAATCAACTTACCGCAAAATGATTCCTCAGTTGAAGAAAAACAGCCAAATGAGGCTGAAAAACAACAAAAACTTCCAACACTACCTCAAAGTCATACGTGGTTATTCGCCGCAAAAACGCCTTGAGAACCACGGTATTGACGACCTCCAAATGAAGGAGGCCGTCCACATCATCGAAGATATGTTATCTCTTACCCCCTAATAGGGATCTACAAGACCAATCTTGATGCAATAGTCGAGATTTCTCTTCACAAATTCGGGAAAACTCCCATCAACAGCCCGTAGAATATGCTTATCTGCCTGCTCACGACAGGTGAAATCAGCATGGGGATCAACTCCAGAATACCCACAAAAGTTAAAGATTTTTTCCCGGTACTGGAAGTAGCTTCCACACGAAGTAAAGTGCCAGCCGCCACCCCAGACCATGACAGCACCAAATTTAGCACTTGGAGAGGTGGGATTAGCCTCAAGTGACCTAAGTCGATCAGGTGTTGTCTGCAAAAGGTCTTTATAGCGTATGGCGATCGCTCCATACCAGATTCCTCCGTTTGTCGGGACCTGTCGATTCAAATACCACCGATAAAATTGATGCTTCCAACGAATGACCTTTGCATGGGTTTCTTTGAAAGTATGGTCAAGTAATGGCATGTGCCCACGTGGGGGGATCTCATCCAAATCCGAGAAAATCACAATATCATCAGGAGCAAGTCCTTTAATAGCCGGCATCAATTGATTGCGCTGATAGGCAGCCCTTACCCATGGACTTTCTGTATCATAATGCCCATCGACCTTCACATAAATGATCTTGTCCAAATATTTCGCAAAATGTTCCTTGTTCTCCTCAAAGTAAAATGGCTTTGGTCTTCCTGTGAAACCTTCTGCCGATTCGATGATTACAAACTTGTCTACATACGGAGACAGCTCCTCAAGTCGAACTTCCAACAACTCAAGCTCGTTTAAAAAAGGAAAACAGTCGTAAATCTTTACAGCTGACAACATCGTCTGAGCTGCAATCAACACGCAAAGGCAAAGGGCTCTAAGCATCAAAATCTCCTGTGAATTTTAACAAAAAAAATGAGCCTATGCTTAGAAAAAAAAATTGTCAATATTTCTCTCTTGTTCATAAAGCCAAAATGCCCTAGTATTCTAAGCTATATTTATGGCCAGGTAGCTCAGTCGGTAGAGCAGAGGACTGAAAATCCTTGTGTCGCCAGTTCGATTCTGGCTCTGGCCATTTTTTGGGTTTGGGACGGCGTTATTTGGAATTTTTTGGCTCTGCCGTACTAGAGTACTGTCTGCCGCCAAAAAACAGTTGCGGTTCCGCCCGCAACTTAATCCAACTAACTTGTCCCAAACCCAAAAACTTCTGTCCTTCATTCACCTAGGAAGTGAGACATGCATCAATCTATTTCAATTTATTTAGCCGGGAATATCCAAAAAGAGCACGAAAAAGAAAGTCAGGTCTTTTGGACTTGCAGTGACCAGGAGGTGTTAAGAGAGGGATTAGCACCTTATCAGGTGACGTTTTTAAATCCCGCTCAACGTACTGACGATCTGACTGATCAACAATCGGTTTTTGGTCGCGACATGACTCAAGTGTTTTTTGCAGATATCGTTTTCGTTGATGCGCGTGAACGCAGAGGATTGGGTGTGGGTGCTGAGATGATGTGGGCGAAAATAAACGGGATTCCTGTTGTGACATTAGCCCCAGCTAATACACACTACAAGAAAGATAATATGAATCTATTGGGTGTGCCAGTCAAAAATTGGGTTCACCCTTTTGTGGAATGTCTGAGCGATGAGCTCATTGAGGATCTTACAGAAGGCGTTTTGTGGGTAAAAAAGATGCTAGCTGGTGATGCATTAGTAAAGGGGCCTGAGTCTATCACTGAAGCGATGCTTCATTATCAGGAAACCCAATTACCAAAAGATCTTCCTATGCAAGAGCTGCTCGGAAAAAATCCACCATTAAAACAGCGCATTGGTCAATTTTGTAACACAGTGTAATATGTAGATGAGCAAAGTGATTCTAGTTACAGGTTCTTCTGGGTGGCTAGGTAGCCCGATTGCTCAGGCGCTTGGTAAGATTTACTCGGTGATTGGCGTTGATGTTCTTCCCGGTCCGTTTACGACGCATGTTGTGGATATTCGATCAAAAGATATTGTAGAGCTTATTAAACGTGCAAATGTTGTCATTCACACGGCGGCCCTTCACGCGAAACATGTAGGGATCAATGATGACAAGACCTTTTGGGATATCAATGTTCAAGGGACGGAAAATTTATTGGCGGCTTGTCTTGAAAATCAAGTAGAGCAATTCATTTTTTCAAGCTCAACCTCAATATATGGACACGCACTTGTTTCCACTCAGCAAGCTGTTTGGGTGACGGAGGATCTAACGCCAGAGCCTAGGGATGTTTACGATGAAACTAAGTTGGCGGCGGAGAACTTGTGTAAAAAAGCATCAAGCTTTGGCGCCTTGTCTTGTTTATGTTTGAGAATTTCAAGGTGTTTTCTCGAAGAAGAAAGATTGATGGCCATTTATCGCCTCTACCGGGGCATTGATATTCAGGATGTTGTTTTAGCACATAAATTGGCGATCACATCAGGGATCAAAGGCTTTGAGGCTTTGAATATTTCAAATCAAACGCCTTTTCTTGCATCAGATGTAGAAGAGCTTTTTTACAGAGCTGATCATGTCATAGAAAAGCTCTACCCATTAGGTGCTGCGGTTTTTCGGAATAGGGGATGGGAATTGCCGCGTTCAATAGATAGAGTTTATGTCATCGAAAAAGCAAAGCGCTTATTGGGCTTTCATCCTACTTACAATTTTCTTAAGTTCTTAAAAAGCCCAAGTTTAGTCTAGAGGTTGGCCTTGATCCAGGTGACGATGAGGTCGAGGGCTTTTTCATTGTAGCCGCCTTCTGGAACGATGATGTCAGCGTATTTTTTTGTGGGTGCGATGTGTCTGTCATGCATTGGCTTGACTGTTGTGAGGTATTGATTGTGTACGGAGTTGAAGTCCCGACCACGCTCTTCGATGTCACGCTGGACGCGTCTTAGGATGCGTTCATCATCGTCACAGTCGACGTAGATTTTTAGGTCAAAGGTGGAAAGAAGATCTGGTAGGCCTAAGAGATGGGCTCCTTCTACGATAATGACACTTGATGGGTGAACCTCTTCTGTTTCGGAGGTCCGCGCATGTGTATGAAAATCGTATATGGGGATTTCGACTGTGTTTCCTCCTTTTAGAGCTTGCAGGTGTTCTTGTAGCATCGAAAACTCTAGAGAGTTGGGATGGTCGAAGTTTGTTTGGGCTCTTTCTTCAATGGTGAGGTGGGAAATGTCGTTATAGTAGGAGTCTTGGCAGATGAGTGCAGCGTTTGGGATTTGTTCTTGGATTTTGGCTGATAGAGTGGTTTTCCCTGAGCCACTACCGCCTGAAATACCGATGATTAAAGGTTTTGCGGTTAATGAAAACGTGAGTAGGCAAAGAAGGGGAATAAGTTTATGCATAAGACCTCGTGGTTATTTTTTGAAGAGTGGGTAGTCTACAGGATTGATGCGGTCTGCTGCAAGTTGATTATTGCTTTTCCGCTTTTGTATGGTTGATATAACCGATACGTTGGAGAAAATAGCAAACGATCCCGATCAGGAGGAGGACAAGGCTTAGGGGCACTTGAGTGTGGTCGTGAAAGGCTGCCATAATTGTTGTTGTAAGAGCACTACTGAAAATTTGTATCGTACCAAAGAGTGCCCCACCAAAACCTGCGATTTTAGGGAAATGATGGAGAGCGCCGGCGGTACAATTCCCCGCAACGATGCCAACTCCCGCGACGTAAAAAAATATGGGTATAATGATTACCCAAGTATTGAGGAATCTCAGCGCAAAGAGTGCCATGGAGCCTCCTCCAAGCACCATAAATCCTACTCCATATACTAGCATTCGATGACGCCCGACCCTTTTTACAAAAGCACTATTGAAAAATCCCCCAAGCGCCACCCCTGCTGCAATAGTTAATGAGAGCCAACCGTATTGAACAGGAGTTAAACCTAGGGCATCTTGAAAGATAAAGGGACTAACAGTGAAGTAGGCTAATATACCGGAAGAGGCTAGACCTCCACAGAGGGCATAGCTTAAAAAAATAGGACTTCTAAGCAAAAGAGAGAAGTTTTTGTATACAATCTTTGGTTTAGTGGCATTGGGGTTTGGATGTTTGAGTGTTTCTGGTAACCAATTCCAAATCATAAGTGTTCCAAGGAGGGTGTAGAAGAAAAGGAACACAAAACTATATCTCCACCCTAAAAAGCTCTGAAGATAACCACCAAGTGTTGGGGCAATCGCCATCGTGCTTGCAGCGCTGATGGCTAAAAGTGAGGCTGCATGCGAGAGAGAATCCCCCGTAAATGCATCTCTCAAAATTGCCCGGTAAAGAGATGGGCCAACCCCAAGTCCCACTCCTTGCAAGAGTCTGCCGATGAGTAGAGTTGTGATATTTGGAGAAAAGATACAGACTAGAGTGCCTAGCAGGCTGAAAAAAATGCCGGTGAGAGCAGTTTTTTTTCGACCATGTTTTTCAGAAAACGGGCCATAGAAGAGTTGAGAGAGACTAAATGTGAATAAATAGAATGAGAAGGAAAGTTGGACCAGGCTATTCTCGGTTACGAACTGATTTGCAATAGCGGGAAATGACGGTAAATAGATGTCAGTTGTCACAAGCCCAATTGTTGCAATGAACATTAAGGCAGGAAAAAATGTTTTAAGATGGAGTTTAAGGTTAGCTGTCATGTTCGCCTTCAAGTCTCTTGGTTATTGATTCGCGCTGAGTTTGTAGAGAGTGATCTCGGCATGTTTTAGGGTAGATTGAGTAAGAAGGTGGAAGGTTTGCGAGGCGGTATGGATGTGGGTGTGGCTTTGGGTCGAGTTTGTGTCATTCGGGTTTTGGTAGATCGCCTTAGGCTGTTTCGGCGCTGTAGGGCCGTAGACGATGCCAAAAATTTGGGCGTGTTCTTCTTTGTGTGAGGTGTGGCGCGCGACGTAGGTGTCTAGGTTAGGACCCATGATTGGCTCGTTATAGATTGGGGCCTTGATCAGGTAGCAAGCGTTTATTTGGGTGAAGGTGACCTTTGCTTCAATGGCAAAGCCGTAAGGGCAGTATTCTAAAAGTGCCTCGTAGAGGGTATCAAGGGAGATGGGTGTTTTGGCGGTAAGTGTCGCTGTGGCACTTGGAAGTTGGTCTTGGTCTAGGTAGGCCAAAAAAGGAGTTGTTAAGGTTGTGTTTTCCTGCGTGCTAAGATCTTGTCCGAGGGTATTTCTGTAGGTACCGTGGGCGGTGTTATTAATGACGATGGCGTCGCTATAGTAGGTGTTAAAAAGACCTGCACCGAGTCCGCATTGGATGGTGCTTAAGGGTAGGTCCCATGTGGTGTGGGCGGTGCCATCAAGCACATCTTGGATATCACCTACAATAATGAGGGTGGACGTTGTTTGGGCTTTGTTTTTTGTAGTTAATTCCATGTGAGCAGTATAGCAGAGATAGGTTTTTCTTGATAAAATTCGTGTGAATAAATGATGCTTGGCCTTTCTACAAGGGAGTGTGCATGCATAAATGGCTATTCTTGCTCGGCGTTGTTCAGGTTCTTCACGCGAATGTGATTGATGATCGCGACAGAATAAAACAGATTAAGGATAGAGACAGCTGCATTGCGATTTTGTCCCAGATATTAGAGGAAAGACGCTTAGATGTCCCACAAGATAAATTACCGTCTTTCGAATTAGCGTGTGACCGATTTAATGCTACTGTGAAATTTGTTCACCTAAACAATCCCTCTTTTTTTATAGGCTTATGGAAGATGTTTGAGCCATTTGTAATCGCTTATAACAAACCATTAAACATTCATAGTCGCTTAGAGTATAGAAAAAATCAATATGTACAGGGCGTCTTGGATAAAGATCTCAATGATCAATTGGTTGAAGCTCTGTCTGTTGCAAAGACTATTCCTTTTATTGAGGAAGATTACGATAAGATATTTCATCATTCATCTGGCTTGAAATCAGGGGGGAAGTTGAATACGATTAATCGTTATTTCATGTTAGAAGATACGCAGAAAAAGGTGATTGCAAAGGTGTTAAAAGCTTTGGAGTTGCCTATCATGGAGTATTTGGGGAATCCCTGGAGAGTGTTGACTGTACGTGCATGGGAAACACCTCCTGGAAACCTGGAGTGGGGGCCGAACGCTTGGCATACAGATGGTTTACCTCGAAGTGCGTTGAAACTCATGATCTATCCTTTAGGGGCATCTGAAGCTGTTGGGACGACGGAAATCAAAACTAAAGAGGATGATATTATTGGTATTGAAGGAGATCCGGGGACATGGTTGATGTTTAATAACAATGAGCTCATTCACAGAGGGGTTGCACCTCTTAGTAAAACGCGACAGATTGTTGAAATCACTTACTCTCCTTCCATCATGAATGATATGACGGTGCGCGTTGCGGGGCAAAATGCGTGTTATCCGTTATTGCCGTGGGAACTTACGACGGAGGAGAAAAACACGCTGGGCAAGCCCCCAGAATCAGGGTTGATTTTGGGCGGAAGTCATACTTCAAAGCATCCTGAATGGCTTTTTTTAAAGAGTGGGTTTTATCCAAATATGCGTTTCCCCTTAGAAGAGAATGTGATCAACACAGTGTATGTTCCTCATCTCTTAAATCAGTGTAATCTTCCAACGGTTTATCGCCTCCTATCAGAAATGCACAGAACGCTTAAGCCTGGGGGAGATGTTGTCATCAAGATTCCCGATTTTGGTCAAATTCTAAGCCACTTGAGAGGTGGTGATGAGGCGTATTTTGATGTTTTTTGGGATTTGGGAGAGCGTATTCTTCCTTGGCATGGCAGAAATGTATGCAAGTGTATTGCGCACAAGGCAGCCTCGCTCTTTTGTTCCTTTATCGGAGATGAAGGGGGTTACAAAGGGATTGATGATTTTGATCTACCGTTTTTACAGGAAGTATTGGTACTTAATTCGCCTTTTGAGATTGCAAAACAGTTGAGAGAGGCTGTTTATGACAAACCAGGCTGTTGTTTTGTGTCTGAGAGTGCTTGGAGTGAGCAAGAGTTCGTAGATCTGATGCGTTCTTTTGATTTTGAGGTAGTCTCAACAGAACGAAAAGAGATCGCAGATCAGTTTGTAGATATCCCGGGCATTAATGATCTTCACAGCCAAAGCCTTTATATTTGGGCAAAGAAGAAATAGGAGGGAGACCTCTTATCTTTTGACTGCCCAACAGTACATACTGATATTATACATTTCTCTAATGCCAGGAACTGAGACGAATTGTACCGCTGTTTTTTCTGGATCAAAGGTGACTACATCAAAGCCGAAAACATCAAGTAGATCTCTTAGCTCATCTCGACTCCAAGCACTCTGATGACAATAATGGATAGTGGGGTAAAGGCGTTGTCCATTATCTACTAACGAACTTTCTTTTTTGATTGCATTTCTAAGCTTTAAAGCCACTTCCGAGGGTGTTCCGGTACTAATCAGGTTTCGAAGGGTTGGGACATCAATTACAGCTGGTCCAAAATAGGCATCCTTTGTATTGCCTCTTTTAGAACTGTCAAATGGATTCCCATAAGAGTTATTGAAAAAAGAGCAGAAGATCATAGAGGCTCTTTGATCTAAACAATCGGAGAGCCCTTTCCTTGGCCAAAGAGGAGTCACACTTTCGATGTTCCAACCAGGCCCAAAAAACGAGTTATCTTTGTTTCTCCAGCACGCTAAGCAACGGTCGTAGTCAGGAACTTTGATCACAAAACTGCCCCCTTGCATGAGTACACGCGAGGCTTCTGCAAAAATCCGGTAGACTGTAGGTGTGTTTAAATGCTCTAAAGCATGGGATGAATAGACGAGTTTTATGGAGGAATTTTTGCATGGAAAACGGGCATTTGGATAGTGTAAAAACGAATGTGGATTTACCTTACTTTTCACTTCTTCTAAATTGATAAAAAGTGGGGCTTGCCAATTAGGACCTCCTCCAACATTGATGGCTTGTGTTTCGGGGAATGTATAAGTGGGATGCTGACTCTTGTAGGGTGCTTTCCATGGGAGGATAGGGACTAGAGCATTTAATCCCGCGCAAACGAGGTTGCGATTTGTGACAAAGGCAGGGACAATTGTACATTCTACGTGAAATCCTCGTACATCATGGCTTGCCTCTTGAATCTTATAATTTCCTCTTTCATCGATGATTAATTGCTTTACACCTTCTGGAAAAGACGTATTTTTAGACGCAACTTGTTGATCTAAAAGACGCACATTCACGATTCTCCAAGGCGATTTCATGCTATTTGTAATCGGATTTTCTAGAGAGTTTATCAGTCGTTGTAAGGCTTTTTTATGGCCATCTTCAAGCATATAATATGTATTGTGTTCATTCAATACATCGTCCTCACTCTCACTATAGACCTGGGTGAAGGTATAATGCGGATCGTGATCTTCTTCTACAAACGGAATTTGTTTTGCATCTTTTATCGCTGTAAAGAAGGCGTAGGCATCGATGTGGTTCTCTGGTGAAAAATTTCCTGGATTCCGCGGGACGTAAGCTTTACAAAGTTTAGGGTAGAGACTCCATGAGACAACACGTAGATCGCCACCTTGCTCTTTCCATGTCTGAATTTCCTGTAAAAGAGCGTTAGGTTCATTTACTAAGCTAGCAAAAGCTTCTAAGCAGTGCTCGGTTGTTTTGACTTTTTCAATTTGTTTGGCATGGTATACGGGATCAGCTGCTAGCGGCCCTAAGAAGGCGAATAGACTTGCGATAAGAGACCACTTCATACATGCATCCTATATTTTGATTAGCATTCCAACCTATCAAAATTTAAAAAAAACTTCTAATTTTTTCAGTTGCATCTTGCCATTGATTCTCCTAAAGTAGCCGAGAAAAATTCTTAAGGAGTGGACGCCATGTGCTTGAGACTATGTTTACTGTGTGTATTTGTTGCTCAATGCCTTCTTGGGAAACCTTTGGTCTATGATTGTTTTATTTTCTACAACGAACTTGAGATTTTGGACTTAAGATTGCACGAGATGGATCCTGAGGTGGATTTTTTTGTTTTAGTTGAAGGTGAAGAGACGTTTCGTGGAGCGTATAAACCGCTTTACTATCAGCAAAATGCGCACCTTTTTGAGGAATTTGCCCATAAAATTATCCATGTGGTAGTAGAACCATTTTATGATAGGTCGGCAAGTGCTTGGGTCCGCGAGTTTTATCATCGAGATGCAATTGTACGCGGACTGAAAAATTGTCAAGACGATGATATTATTCTTCTATCAGATGTGGATGAGCTCACCAGTCGCGAAGGCTTGTGCTCAATTAAACAGCACTTAGAAGAGGGGATTTACCCCTTTGTGGGTGTCACTCATGAATACCACTCGAATTTTTTAAACTCTGTTCCAGGAGCACCTATGCGCTGCACTGTTGGAACGACTTATAAAGAGCTTACAAAAATGAGCATGCAGGGAATGCGTAGCATGCGAGAAATCGTACCATCAGTCGCAAGAGGGTGGCATTTCACCTGGCAAGGGGGCCTTGAAAAGTGTCTATCAAAGATTGGTTCTTTTGCTCATGCTGAAATGGATACACCAGAACTTCGGGAGGAAAAAAGACGCCAATATGAAACAATGCGTTTGACATGTTCTGTTGAAGCAATTGATGAAACCTATCCACAGTATGTTCAGGATAACATCAACTACTTTGAGGAAATGGGTTTTGTACTTACCCCAGAAACCCAGCAGTTAGAGCAAGCTCAGTAAACAATAGGAATTCCATGAAAAAAATCTTTATCACTTGTCTTCTGATCTTTTCTTTGTCTTTAAATGCAAAGATGCTAGAACCTTATGAGTCCTTAAAACTCTTGCCAGAGTGTCCTTTTAGCTATTATGAAAATGCGCATCCTATCGAAGCGCTTTTTACCTATTTTGATATTAAAGTGGCTCTTGAAGTGGGAAGTTGGATTGGAGGGGGCTCTACCAAGCACATGGGGGAAATGCTAAAGACAACTGGTGGGACGCTCTATGCTGTTGATACATGGCTTGGGAGTTCTACCCAGCAACCAGGACAGTGTCATCACCAGAGCTGTTTAGACCATGTGTACCAATTATTTCTCTCTAATATGGTGCATTGGGACCTTACTGACACTGTTATCCCGTGTCGTATGCGCAGCACTGAGGCGGCAAAATGTCTGAACATAAAGCCAGATCTGATTTACATCGATGGGGAGCACACTACAGAAGCTGTTTATGAAGACCTCTCAGTTTGGTATCCATTCGTTCAAGAGCATGGGATCATTTGTGGTGATGATTGGTCATGGCCAACGATTAGACTAGCAGTGGAAACGTTTGCAAAAGAAAATAATCTCATTATTGACACGCGTGAAAATTTCTGGCTTTTAAGAACTCAGTAGGTATTTCGGGGAAAGAGGACGAGCGGGATCGTTTTGAGGATAAAAAAGATGTCCCTGAAAAAAGAGTTTTTCTTTGCATATTCTTCCTCGAGTGAAATGCGCTCTTCAAAGGTGAGGGAATTACGCCCAGATGTTTGCCACGGGCCAGTAATTCCCGGGCGTACTGAGAGAATAAACGGTGCCTTTTCTCGATAGAAATCGCGCACTTGTTCGGGCAAGGCGGGTCGTGGACCCACAACGGATAGGTCGCCTAGGAGGACGTTGAAAAATTGGGGGAGTTCATCAAGTGAAGTTTTTCGCAAAAACTTTCCAATAGCCGTGATGCGGGGGTCTTTTTTGAGTTTCCAATAGGTGTCCCATTCGATACGCAAGAGGGGATTGGAAGCTAGAAGGTTTTCGAGCTTTTCCTCCGCATCAACATACATCGAGCGGAATTTAAGGCATTGAATGGTTTTGAGGTTTTTTCCAATACGCGGTGCGACATAAAAGACAGGGCCGGGTGAGGTGAATTTGATAATCAGGGCGATCAGTAGGTAGAGTGGGGAGAGAAGGATGAGGACGAGAGAAGCAAAGAGAATATCAAATAATCTTTTCATCGCTGACATTTTGTGTCAGTCGATGGAGTTTGTCAAGAAGTTGTTTAGTCCCGTCACCTGTTAAGGCAGATAAATGCAGAGCATTTTCAAAGGGGAATTCAGCGTGGGGGAGATCTGTTTTGTTTAAGATCACAAGGTAGGGTTTTTCTAAGATGGCAGGAGAATAGGATTTAAGTTCGTTTTGAAGGGTTTCAAATGCTTGAAGGGGTTCGTCAGTTGCATCAAGGATGTAAAGTAAGCAGCGCGTTCTTTCAATGTGCTTTAAAAATTCTAGGCCAAGGCCCTTATTTTTGTGAGCATCTTCGATGATACCTGGAATATCAGCGAGAGTCAGGCGCGAGTAGTCCTCAAATTCGATGGTTGAGAGGTTGGGGTGTAAAGTGGTGAACGGGTAAGCGCCTGTTTTGAGTTGGATGTTTGCAAGTGTTGATAAGAGGGTGGATTTTCCTGCATTTGGCAGGCCTAAAAAGCCCACATCTGCAATGAGTTTGAGCTCTAAGGAAAGGTCGCGTTCATCGCCCTCTTTTCCTGGTGTGCATTTGTTGGGTGCTTGATTTGTGGGCGTCTTGAAAAAGAAGTTGCCGATTCCACCTTTTCCACCGGTGCTTGCCACAAAGCGGGCGCCTGGTTTTGTAAGGTCTTGCAAAAGGATGTCATTTTCTTTGATAAGTGTACCGCAGGGGACTTTCAAGATAAGGTCTTTGCCTTTTGCGCCTTGACGGCGATTCGTTCCACCGGCTTTGCCATTAACGCCGCGTATCTGACGGCGATTGCGAAAAAAATCAAGCGCTGAAATTTGGGGGTCGGCTTCTAAGATGATCGATCCACCAGGGCCGCCATTGCCTCCGCACGGGCCGCCTTTTGGGATGTACTTTTCCCGTCGCCAAGCAACGACGCCATTGCCACCACGGCCAGCAAAAAACTTAACTCTGACCGTGTCGGTAAACATAACTTATCTAGCTGCTGGGAGAACCGAAACCGTGGTTCTCACTTTTGATGTGTTGAACGAGACAACACCATCTTTAAGCGCAAAAAGCGTGTCGTCTTTTCCACGACCCACGTTTTTGGCTGGGTGACATTTAGTGCCTCGCTGACGAACCAAAATTGATCCTGCTGACACAAATTGACCATCTCCCGTCTTAACGCCAAGGCGTTGAGCGTTTGAATCGCGTCCATTCCGGCTAGATCCTTGTCCTTTCTTATGCGCCATCTTCTTCTTTCTTAGCCTTTGGTTTCGAAATACTTGTAATTTTTACACGTGAATACTTCTGTCTGTGGCCAACGGTGCGGCGGTAATTTTTCCGGCGCTTGTACTTGAAGTTGACGACCTTTGGTCCTGCAACTTCTTCGACAAGTTTACCTTTGACGGCGTATCCACTTACGTGAGGCGCTCCAACTTGGATTGCCTTACCGTCGTTGATGAGTAGAACATTTTTAAAATCTACTGATCCACTTTTGCCCGCTTCGATAAGTTCGATGTCAATGACGTCGCCTTTCTTTACGCGGAACTGTTGATTTCCTGTTTCTATGATCGCTTCCATGGCAAAAAAGGGTAACTCAAAAGGTGGATTTCGTCAACTCAAAATATAAACGCAATTCTTCTTTGAAGAAAAATATTTACTTTTCTACTCTAAGCTGCAATTTGGAGCGTATATGCAAAAGAAAAGTTATGAATTTGGGGGGCCGATTGGCAACGTATGTATTATTTTAATGTCTCACGCCCTGGTTTACTACCTGTGGCTTTCACTGACCTACTATCAAGGTTCCCTTTTTCTGCCTAATACAGAGACGCTGCACTTCTTAAAAACTGGCGCCGCTCTTAGCTGGAAAGCTTCCCTGATTTACTTTGGGTTTGTGGGGTACCAATTCTTCCTCGCTTACATCATGCCAGGGATCACCGTCAAAGGATTGCCCGTTCCTTCTGAAAATAACAGACAACGCTCTTACCTTTGTAACGGCATTGGCTCGTGGTACGTTACCATTTCCGTTGCCTTCCTACTTCACTGGACAGGGCTCTTCCGTCTCTCTCTCTTATGGGAGAACATGGGTTCGATGATCACCATCGGCATGATCTTTGCAAACTGCTTTACTCTCTGGCTCAATATTTACGGGCGTATCACCAATACAGAAACCGACCCGAGCGGCAACCGCATCTACGACTTTTTCATGGGGACCATGCTCAACCCACGCATTGGACGCGTTGACCTAAAAATGTTTTCAGAAATCCGCGTCCCATGGATTCTCCTCTTTTTCCTCACCCTTTCTGCCGCAGCCAAACAAATGGAGATGACCGGAAGTATCTCACTTCCCATGGCATTTATGATTCTCGCTCACGGACTTTACACCAATGCATGCATGAAAGGAGAAGAGTGCATCCCCACAACGTGGGACATCTTTTACGAGAAATTTGGCTGGATGCTCATCTTCTGGAACTACGTTGGCGTGCCATTTGTTTACTGCTTTCAATCGTTTTACATTCTCCAGAACAACCCACAAATTCCTCTCTACTTTATGGTGCCGCTTTTCGCCCTCTTACTGATCGCTTACTACATTTGGGATACAGCCAACTCGCAAAAGAATCGCTTTAGAATGCAACTGCGTGGAACGTTCGTAGAAAGACGCACTTTTCCACAGCTCCCATGGGGAACTCTCAAAAACCCAAAATACATCGAAACGGAAAGCGGGAGTAAACTTTTAGTCGACGGGTGGTACCGCTATGCGCGTAAAATCCACTACACAGCAGATTCGACGATGGCTCTTTCCTGGGCGCTGTCATGCGGAGTTGGCGGCATTTTGCCCTATCTCTATCCAGCTTTTTTCATCACCATGATTGCCCACCGCTATCACCGGGATAAAGCACGGTGCGCAAAAAAATACGGGAAGGATTGGGAGCGCTACACAGAAAAAGTACCCTACAAATTCATCCCCTATATCTATTAAATTTAGAATAGTTATCGATTGAGGAGCCCTGCAGCGCGCGCCACTTTTATGGCAACAGCCAACTCGATGCCAGCTTCAACTGTTACTAAGAAGGCACTTCCCCAAACCAAACCGACAGGGGTTTGAAAAGCGGCTATTCCAAGTTTATTAATAACTGCAGCGCTGAGCAATAGAGGTGCTCCAATCATTAGGTACGGTAAATTCAACGGGTCGTTACACCATCGAACGACTTGCATGACTTGCTCCTAAAATACTCTTTGGTCGTGATCTTCAGCAAAGATCGGACCTTGAAAAAAATTCGTGACAAAGTCCTGCACTCGATAGGCAATTGTGCCTTCACCAACAACACCGAGAGCAGCACCTGTGAAGCTTCCGCTTGGACCACCGAATTGATAGCCAAAGAAAGCGAGGAGAAGAGGGGGAACAGCTAAAGTGGCATATGTAGCAATGTGATCAACCCAGTTTGGCGGAGGAGGTGTGCCAACTTTTGTCATGAACATTTCCCTTAGTTAAATGATTGGAAAAAATTCTACGTCATGTACCGATTCTGCGCAACCTCAATGAATTGGCGAATAGGGGTTATGAACGGCCGCGCAAGAGAGTGAGGAAGTAGACGATCGATGCTGTGAGTGCAATGGTGGCTCCAGGTGGCCAATTGAACGCGAAAGCGAGGTAGGTGCCGAGAAATGAGATGGCGATGGACAGTCCCACGGCGACGCTCATCATGCGTGAGAGGCGCTGCGTCCACTGGTTTGCAATTGCAGCTGGTAAGGTTAAAAGTGCGATGAGTAAGATGGCTCCCACAACTTGAATAAGGAGAACGACAGTAAGCGCAACAAGAGCTAAAAGCAGATAGGTCAAGGCGTTGACTTTAAGGCCTTGCAGGCGTGCTTGATTCTCATCAAAGCAGATCGCGAGAAAACGACGGTGAAAAAGCGCAGCGCAGATCAAAACGAGGACATCAAGAGAGAGAAGCATGATGATGTCAGAGGGCGTGGTCCAGAGGATATTGCCGAAAAGGAAGTTCATCATTTCGACGTTGTAGCCAGGTGTTAAGGAGATAAAGATCACCCCCATTGCCATGCCGCAAGCCCAGATGGCTCCAATGATCGTATCTTCCCTTTCGCGGTAGTGAAGACGGACAGCGCCGATTAAGAAGGCAGAGAGGAGCGCCATTAAGAGGGCTCCGTAGAGGGGTTGAAATATCGGGAGGTCAAAGCGGCGATTGAGAAAGAGGAAGAGCCCCATGCCACCGAGGACGGAGTGAGCGATCGAGCCGCAGATAAAGACGATCCGTTTGATGACGACGTAGGATCCAACGATGCCGGAGGCGATGGAAGATGTAAGGGCGGCAGCAAGAGATGAGAGGAGAAAGGGGTTCACGCGTGGCCTCCTGGCGGGTGGTAGATGCCCATGGAAAAATGTTTACAAAGCTCGCTTGGTAGGTGGGAGGTGACGGTTCTTTGGAACAAGAGGACCCGGTCCACAAAGCGGAGCATGTCAAAGTCGTGGGTCACCATGAGAATGGTTTGGTCAAGGCCTTGCAAGAATTCTAAAATGGTGTCTTGCGTTGCTTGGTCGATGTTAGCTGTTGGTTCATCTAAGATGAGCAGCTTAGGGTCACAGATTAGGGAGCGGGCAATCAGCGTTCGCTGCGCTTGACCACCTGAAAGATGACCGAAGGGGGTGTTTGCAAAATCGACAAGGTTCATCTGCTCAAGAAGGTGCATCGCCTTTTCTTTGTATTCGGTAGGGACACCGCCAAAATAGCTAACTTTTGATACGCATCCGGTGAGGACAACTTCTCTTACGGAAATGGGGAATTTCGGGTCGTATTGGAAATGTTGCGGGACATAGCCAATTTGTGTGAGGGGGCAATCGCGTGTGATTTGTCCGTCTTGGCGTTTTAAGAGACCTAAGATCAGCTTCAAGGCGGTTGTTTTTCCTCCGCCATTTGGACCAACAACACCGATAAATTCACCGTCTTGAACCTTGAAGGTGGCATTTTGGAGGACGGGTGAGTCAAAGGAAAAATTCACATTGTTAAATTCAATCACTTGCTATTGCCTCACCAAGATTTATGAGCGTTGTAAAATAGTTGGGCGAGAGGGGGTTCACTTCGTGGATAGGGAGGTGGAGCATCTCGGCAACGCGCCTTGAGGCGCGATTGCTAAATTGCGGCTGTGTAATCACGCAAATGGCGTTGCCGTCTTTTGCGCGCTCAACAAGTGTGGAAAGATTCTTTGGAAGCGGGGATTTACCCTCTTGCTCGATCTCGAGCTGTTTGAGGTTGTAGTCGATGCAAAAATAGCCAAAGGAGTCGTGAGCGGTCACGATGGTACGGCCGGCATACGGTTTGAGCTGTTTAGTCAAAGTGGCGTCGACTTCATTCAATTTATCTTTGAAATCGGCGAGATTTTGCTCAAAATATTCTTTTCTTTCAGGCTTTAACTTAACGAGCGCATCATAAATTGCGTCGCCTTGTTGTTTTGCAAGGCGTGGGCTCATCCAAATATGAGGGTCAGCGCTTGAATCTTTTAATAGTTCAACAACTAAAAGTTTTGGATTCATTTTTTTTGTCGCAGCAAGCGATCTTTTTTCAAAATGTCCGTTGATACTGACCCAAAGGTCTGTTTCTTTGTAGTATTGAGCATCTTTTGGGGAAGCTTCAAATGTATGAGGGTCGGCAGTCTCTGGCATAATCGAACGGACACGAACAGCATCTCCACCAATGGCTTCTACGAAGCGCACATAGGGAGGAACCGCAACAAGGACGGTGACCTTGTCCGTAAAAAAGGAATTTGAACAAGCGGAAATAAGCAGTAAACCTAGAATAAGCAGTTTCTTCATGGCCAAAGAGTGTAAATAAGGAGAGGCTCCTTGTCAAATAAATATCGGGGCGGTATCATCGCGCGGAATTTCGGAGGAGTGTCTGAGTGGCCGAAGGAGCTCGCCTGGAAAGTGGGTATACGGGAAACCGTATCGTGGGTTCGAATCCCACCTCCTCCGTAAAATTATTTGATTATAAATGCTTTGATGAGCTAAGAAAACCGTTTATGAAATGTCCGCTGTGTAGCCATGACGAGTCAAAGGTCACCGATTCCCGCAATGCGAGCGAGATGAATGCCATCCGCAGAAGGCGAGAGTGTTTAGGATGTGGGCGAAGGTTCACAACCTTTGAAAACGTCGATCTGAATGTTCAGGTCAAAAAACGGGACGGCCGCTATGAAGATTTTTCTTTGGAAAAGCTTGTTAGAGGCTTAGCTGCAGCTTGTCGCCATACGCGTATTAGCTATGAAAAAGCGCGAGCTCTTGCTTCAGAGGTGTCAGCGGAACTCATGGAAAGACAAGTTCGGAGCATTGAAGCGACCGAACTTGGAGCGATACTTATGCATCGACTCGAAAAACTCGACACTGTCGCGTATATTCGTTTTGCTTGTGTCTATCGCCGCTTTAAAGATATGGATGAACTCATAAATGCTATCCACGGGGTAGCCCCAAGCGAAAGCGAAGGAGTAAACGAGAATGGCACTATCAAAGAAACAACTTGAAGAATTTAAAGAGCGACTACTTGAAATGCGCGGGCAACTCACAAAAAGTGTTCAGACAGTGTCTGAAGATGTGAAGGGTGATGACCAACCAAAAGGTTATTCACAGCACCAAGCCGATGAAGGCACCGATGACTTTGTTCAACAGATCAGCATCGAAGTCTCATCAAAAGAGTTCGACATGTTACGCTTAATCGACCGAGCTTTAGAAAAGCTTGACGAAGGGACGTATGGGATTTGCGATTTAACAGAGGTCGAAATTCCCATTAAGCGCCTAGAAGCCATTCCTTATGCAACGATGACAGTCGATGCTCAGGACAAATTAGAAAAAGGTATTTTTTGAAGTACTTTATCATAGCCCTCCTCATTCTCTTCATTGACTATGCGTCTAAATCGCTGACAATGCTCTTCATCCCCCTTCACGGTGGCATTGAAGTGTTTCAGTCGGCCATTTCGTTTAGCTTAGTCCATGTAGGGAATAGGGGGGCTGCGTGGGGCGTGATGAATGACAAACATCTCATCCTCCTCATCGCTAGGATGGTCGTCACCTTAGGCCTGATCGTCTATTTAGTCTTCAAAAATAAAGACCATAGACGCATCATTCCCTTTATCTTGATCATCGCAGGCGCGACCGGCAACATTCTCGACTGCTTCTTATACGGCCATGTGATCGATATGTTAAAGTTTGTGTTTTGGAACTACCACTATCCCATCTTTAATGTAGCAGATTCAAGCATCTGTATTGGCGTCTTGTGGCTTCTTGTCTTATCCATGTTTGAAAAAAGCGCGGATAGTACTCCTCCCCACGAGGAAGAGGAAGAGCAGCCCTACCGGTCATCGTTATGAATGCCTCGCGTTACGTTCACATCCAGTTACTCGTCTCAGATGAAGAAATGAAAGACCTGTTTGAAACGCTAACGCCTTTTGAGCTGTACAATGTTTCACAAGTCACCAAAGAGCCCCTCGTTGAAAAGGAGATATTCCTAAATGCCTACCGCTCCTATTTTGAGGCGTTCCAAAAAGGGGAGATCGAAATTGATCGCCCACTTTTTTCCCTCGCTCTCACGCGGGATCAAAGCGCAGTGACTCAGAAAGAGCTGCCAGATGGACGCGTTTTAACACGTATTGTCAAGCCTGTGATTCAAATGCGAGCGCATTCCTACACCATCGCCGGCGGTAAACTCCACACCATGACCTTTGGCACAGACGCTATTTCATGGGGTATCCAGTTATCCTTTCCCCACCTTTATGAAGACGTTGTGACAGGTGAGGTAAAAGACACATTAAAAAGCGGTTCTGAAAACATAGAGCTTTTCAAAGCACTTCGTGTGTGGGTCAGAAATAAAACCAAACCTACAACGCTCGACATAGAGGGGAATGCGATTAAAACACCCCTTCGAAAAGGCTCACTCGTATGAGAGTGGAAATCGTAACCGTTGGCGATGAGATCATAAAAGGGTATATCAAAGATACCAACGGCAATTTTATTGCGGCAGTATTGCGCGATCTTGGTTGTTTTGTCACGCGTATAAGCTCAGTAACAGATGAGGGGAATGCCATCATGACCTTGATTAATGAAGCGCTTGATCGCGCCGACGTAGTCATTGTCACAGGCGGCTTAGGTGGAACTCATGATGACATCACAGAAGCGGCCACACAGGCGCTTTTTGAAACCAAACCGACAGACATTCCTAATCAGTACGGCTCAGCTTTAGGCAAGAACTTCGAAAACAAGGTCTATCTTTTCCCTGGATTCCCCCCGCAGATGAAGCCCATGATTCTTGAATGGCTTGTGCCAGAGCTCAAAGTGCATCTGGAAGGCCAAGTCTTTACCCGCGCGATTTCATTCATGCGTACCTTCGAAAGCGATATCGACCCCACACTCGTCCGCTTAAAAGAAGAACATCCTGGGTTGGAAGTAGGCATTTGCCCCTCATTTGGCAAGCTTAGCATTTACCTAAGAGCACCTTTTCCTCTCGATAAGATCGCAGAGACAATCATCGAAATTTATCCCGAGCGCTACTTTGAAGGAAACGATCTTGCCTTAGCAGTGCACGAAGAAATGATCAGGCAAGGCAAAACGCTTTCCTTAGCAGAAAGTCTTTCTGGCGGGCACTTAGCGGCAAGGTTAACTGCCATTCCAGGTGCCTCAGAGTATTTCCTTGGAAGTATTGTCAGCTACTCCAACCACGTCAAAGAGACGGTGTTAGACGTCGACCTTTCAGATGGCGCCGTGTCAGAAAAGTGTGCCCGTGGCATGGCAGAGGGAGCCCGCAAAGTAGCTGACGCTGACTATGCCATCAGTGTGACAGGCATTGCAGGCCCCGATGGCGGCACAAAAGACAAGCCGGTTGGCACCGTGTGGACGGCCATTGCGTCAGATAAAGAAATAGACACAGAACTTTTAGAGCTGGCAGGAGACCGCGCGACCATTATCGAGCGCACCGTCAGCTATACTCTAGCGAAATTATGGAAGAAGATTACAAACTCATAGACTCAGGAGATGGGGTAAAAGTCGAAAAATTCGGCCCCTACATATTCGAGCGCCCCTGCTCACAGGCGATATGGCATCGGCAAACGCGCGTTAAAGCAGATGCAGTTTTCACCCGCGTCGAAGGGGACGGAAAGTGGACATTCCACAAAAAATTCCCCAAAACCTGGACCATCACAGTCGCCGGCGTAAAAATGCTTATCAAGCCAACAGACTTTGGACACCTCGGTATTTTCCCTGAACACGCCGCCCACTGGCACCTTCAGGGGGAAAGTGTTCTGAATTTATTCGCCTACACAGGCGGTTACAGCTTAGCCGCAAGCCAAAACGGGTGTTTAGTGACACATGTCGACGCCTCAAAGGGGATAGTCAGCTGGGCACGTGAAAACGCCGATCTCAATGACATCTCAAACGTACGCTGGATTGTTGACGACGCCTACAAATACTGCAAACGCGAAGTCAAAAGAGGCAACACCTACGACGGGATCATCCTAGACCCCCCAAGCTTTGGCCGCGGGGCATCAGGACAAGTCTTCAAAATTGAAGAAGATCTCCTTCCACTTCTCGAACTCTTCAAAGACCTGATCAGCAAACAAGGATGGGTCATGCTCTCATGCCATACACCAGGATTTGGACCAGGCGTGCTTTCAAGACTTCTTGAAACCACACTCCCAAAAGGTACCATTGAATCGGGGGAAATGCTGACCGGAAACCTTCCCCTAGGAAACTATGCGAGGTGGCATGCTCACAAGTAAAGACAACCCCAAAGTTAAAGAAGCCGTACGTCTTAGAAATAAACGCGACCGTGACAAGACGGGACTCTTTCTCATCGAAGGCTACCGCGAACTTTTGCATGCGATAGAGTATGGAAACGTTGAGGTAGAGCACCTCTTTTACTGCCCTGAATACTTTCTCGGGACCAATGAGCATGCACTCTTAGAAAAAGTAAATGCCATCGAAGTCCATAAAAGCGTGTTTGCAAAGCTTTCGTACCGCGATCGTCCTGATGGATTGCTTGCAGTCGCCAAACAAATGCACTTAAAGCTTTCAGACCTTAAAAAGCACGATACCCTCATCGTCTGCGAGTCGATCGAAAAGCCAGGCAATCTCGGCACCATCTTAAGATCAAGCGACGCAGCCGGTATCGATGCCGTTCTCATCGCCGACCCCTTAACAGACATCTACAACCCAAACGTTGTCCGCGCCTCCATAGGCACTTTGTTTACCCAGCCCGTTATTCAAGCAAGTAACGATGAAATCATCGCCTTTTTAAAGAACATCGGGGCGCAAATCATCGCCGCCACACCTGAGGCAAAAGTCAACTTCACCGAAATGACCTATCAAAAACCGTGGGCTATTGCGGTAGGAACCGAACAGCTCGGCTTATCTCCCACCTGGATGCAATTCGATCAGGTAAAAATCCCCATGCACGGCACAGCCAACTCTCTTAATGTCGCCACTGCAACCACCCTCATGATGTATGAAGCCATACGAAGATAACCACATCCTCATCGCAAACAAACCCCCGAATATCGCCACTCAACCCGATTTTCAAGACCAAATGCGGGCCTACATCAAAAAAAAATATAAAAAACCAGGCGAGGCTTTTTTAGAACCAGCGCACCGATTAGATAAACCCGTTTCAGGCCTCGTTCTCTTTGCCCGGACAAGCAAAGCGCTTTCTCGCTTAAACGCCCTCATGCGAGAGCAAAAAATTGAGAGGGTCTACCTCGCAAAAGTGTCGCCGCCTCTCCATGGAGAAGGCACCTTAGAAGATTTTATGGCCCACGGCGACCACCGCGCAATTCCCGGCGATAAGCGCGCCGTTTTGCACTACCGCTCAAAAGGCGATCTTGTAGAAATCCAGCTTGAAACCGGCCGCTACCACCAAATCCGCTACCAACTCGCCAAATTCGGCCATCCCATCATCGGAGATACCAAGTATGGCGGCAAAGGCTATTCCCGTCTGCTCCTCCACAGTTCACAGATTTCCTTGACACATCCTGTGAAAAAAATCCCTATTTCGGTAACCGATTTGCCAAAATTTTAAGATTTGTGTATAGTACCCTTCAAATTTGGAGAAAATATGCGCCATGCAATTCTTGAATCTGCGAATGACGCCGTAAAGGCCATTGAAATATTGAGAGATGAGACGTCGCTAACCTTCATAGAGACCGTAGCCTTGCTTCTTGCTGAGACAGATCAAGCAGGGGGAAAAGTAATGGTAGCCGGCAACGGGGGAAGCCTTTGTGACTCCATGCACTTTGCCGAAGAACTAACAGGGTTTTTCCGCGAGAAAAGACGCCCGATCGCAGCCATGGCGCTTGCTGATCCGGGACATATGAGCGCCGTATCAAACGATGCAGGCTTTGAGCACATCTTTGCGCGCTATGTAGAATCCCTTGGTAAACCCGAGGACGTGTTTGTTGCCCTGACAACCAGTGGTAACTCACAAAATTTAATTGAAGCAGTGAAAGCTGCAAAAGCAAATAACATGAAAACCGTAGCGTTTCTCGGGAAAACCGGAGGAGCGTTAAAGGGCATGTGTGATTTGGAGTGGATTATTGAAGGGTTTACAACCTCCGACAGAATACAGGAGGCCCATATGACCGCAATCCACATTATCATAGAAATGATGGAAAAGGAACTTGAGAGAAAACAGTGTATAACACCCTTGAAATCGCTGCTCAACGTCTCATCGAAGGCAACAGCCCCTTAAAAGGGGTCTTAACCTTCTTAAGCCTTTTCTTTCGCCTAGGAGTCAACGTTAAAAATTTAGCCTACGACTCAGGCGCACTAAAACCAAAGAAGGTTAACACCCGCGTCATAAGCGTTGGGAATATCGTAGCAGGAGGCACCGGGAAAACCCCGTTTGTCATGCTACTTGCTAGAAAACTAAGGAGCGTAACGATTTTATCGCGAGGCTATCGCACAAACGACGAACCCAAACTCATGGCAAAAAAACTGCCAGAGTGTGAGATCCTCGTTAATAAAGACCGCGTGAAAAGCGCCACTAAAGCAAAAAATATCGCCATCCTCGACGACGGCATGCAATACCGCCAGCTCCATCGCGATCTAGAAATCGTCTTAATCAATAGCAAAAATCCCTTCGGCCACGGCCACTTTTTGCCAAGAGGTTATCTTCGCGACACCCCCAAACGCTTAAATGTCGCCGACCTCATCGTCTTAAATCACATCCATACAGATGAAGAATTCGAAGCAGCTAAAAAACAACTTTCCCCTTACACGAGCGCGCCTTGCATTGGAACTTGCTACGCCACCGAAAATATCTTTAAAGGCGAAAACGTCGCTGTCTTCTGTGCACTTGGCAACCCGAAAGGCTTTATCGACACCGTCAAACGCTCTGGCGCAAACGTGCAAGAAACCCTCATCCTACCAGATCACGTTGCTTTCACAGAAAAGCTCATCAAAAATTACTTAAAAAAGTGTCAACAAAAAGACATACAGACTCTTGTCTGCTCAGAAAAAGATGCAGTCAAACTACCAACGCGACTTCTTGAAACCTACCCTATTCACGTCCTAAAGGGCGAACTGACCATTACACACGGAGAAGAGCACCTCAATACATTACTGAAGGAGATCACATGAAGCCCTGGATAAAAATCTTAATCGGACTAGGACTTGGTATCGCTTTCGGGCTGATCGCCGGACGCCAAATCGATGTCATTAATCAGTTTGGAAAAGCATTTATCGACCTGCTCAAAATGCTCGTTGGACTCATCGTCTTCTCCTCTCTGGTCGTCGGGATGTGCCACATCTCTGACCCAAAAAAACTTGGGAGAATTGGCCTTCGCACCATTGCCTTCTACGCCGCCTCCACCTTAGTCGCCATCTGCTTAGGGCTCATCTTTGTCTACCTACTCAAACCAGGTGCAGGACTTAACTTAACAACTCACGACGGCATCCTACCCTCCTCAAAACTTGGCATGATGGACTTTGTTTTTTCCGTCATCCCCTCAAATCCCTTCGCCTCTTTTGCCGAAGGAAACATCCTGCAGATCATTGTATTCGCCGTGTTTTTCGCCTTTGCGATTAACCTCACTGGAGAAAAGGGCAAACCCGTCTTGCATTTCTTGGAATCGGTTTCTGAGATCATGTACAGCTTAACGCATTTCATCATGCGCCTCGCGCCCTACGGTGTGTTTGCCTTGATAGCAACAGCTGTAGGCTCCATTGGACTCAAGGTGATCAAGCCACTGCTTGTTTACCTGACCTGTTGCTACCTCGCTTGCATTTTGCAGATCATTGTCATCTTCTCCATCAGCCTACGCTATCTAGGTCGCGTAGAAATCATGCCCTTTTTTAAAGGCATGAAAGACGCCATCGTCCTTGCTTTTACCACTTCAAGCTCGAGTGCCACCCTCCCCGTGTCCCTAGAATGTGCGCGTGACCACCTCGGAATCTCCAAAGACATCTCCGGCTTCGTCCTCTCACTTGGCTCCACCATTAACATGAACGGCGCCGCCATCGGCCAAGCCATCTCCGCCATCTTTATAGCCCAAGCATACGGCATCGAAGTCACCTGGGTCAAAATCCTCGTTCTCATGCTAACAGCCCTCGTGTCCGCCGTTGGAGCCGCCGGTATTCCCGGAACAGGCATCGTCATGCTGTCTGTTGTCTTAAACGCCATGGGCCTCCCGCTCGAGGGCATCGCACTTGTCGCAGGGGTTGACCGAATTCGTGAAATGATGTCTGCTGTAGTGAACATCTTAGGAGACGGCGTCGCCGCCGTCATCGTCGCCAAAGGTGAAAAACAAATAGATGAAGACGTATACCACCACACAACCTGGTTAGAATAATGGAAGAAATCAAAATCACCCTCCCGAAACTCGGCGAAAGCATCACCTCAGCGAACGTCGTTCAATGGTTTAAAAAAGAAGGCGATATCGTCGCCCTCGATGAGCCACTGCTTGAAGTGTCCACCGACAAAGTCAACTCCGAAATCCCCGCGCCCATCTCAGGAACCCTCAAAAAAATCATCGCCCCACCAGAATCTGACGTCGAAGTAGGAGCCCCGCTAGCAATACTTTCCACCTCCGAACATATCGCCGGAGCCACAACACCAACCGCCCCCGAAGAAACCTCAACCCCTCACCCAGGTGGCGAATCATTCTACTCACCAGCCGTCTTACGCCTAGCACGTAACGCCGGTATCGACATCAAAAACCTCGCAAAAATTAAAGCCACAGGCTTTGGCGGACGCCTCACGAAAAAAGACCTTGAAGCCTACATCGAAGGCGCTCCAGAAGAAGAAGAGCCCGAAGACAAACACGTTAAAATGACCGGCATGCGCAAAGCCATCGCCGCTAACATGGTCCGCTCCTTCCAAGAAACACCTCACGCCTCGCTTGTCATCGACGTCGACGTTACAAACATCCTAAATCGCATTAAAAAAGACAAAGAAGCGTTCTTCAAAAAACACGGCTTTAAACTCACCATCACAAGCTTCATCGCCCAAGCGATCGGGCGCGCCGTTAAAGAATTTCCCCTTATCAATTCAAGCTTAAAAGACGATACCATCGTCTTAAAGAAATCGGTCAACCTCGGCATCGCTGTTTCAATTGAGGAAGGGCTCATCGTGCCTGTCATTCACAACTGCCACGCACTCTCCCTTGAACAAATCGCCGGCCGCGTCGCCGAACTCTCTGAAAGAGCACGTAAGAACAAACTCTCTCCAGACGATGTGCAAAACTCTACCCTCACTATGAGTAATTTCGGCATGTCCGGCATTGAAATCGGCATCCCCATCATCCCTCACGGCGAAACCTCCATCATCGGCATCGGGGCCATTCACAAGAAAGTCGTCCCCCTCGAGGACAACAGCATCGCAATCCGTTCGCGCATGTTCCTTTCGCTCACTTTTGACCATCGCGTTCTTGACGGCATGTATGGTTGTGGCTATCTCAAGGCAATCAAGGACCACCTTGAGCATGATGCGTAACCGAATGTTTGAGGAAGGTCACCTTTTTGATTCTTTGAAAATTTCTCGAAAAACTTGACCTACTTGAAAAAGTTCCTGCGGCGATCTCTTTTACTAATGCAGCTAACCCTTCAGCCTCGTCGTCTGGTACCAGCTCGCCATGTGCGTCGTAATCCGCATAAACTTTGTCTTTGAAGACTTGTCTAAAAGCTTGGCCTTCAAACAAATTTGTACATTCAAATGGTGATAATGCCATTGTTTCCCCCTCTCTTTTTAATTAATATTATGTCTTGTCAAGACAGCCTTTTATCCGCTAATAATAATTGCCGATAGTTGTCTTGTGGCAAGATCAATCGATACTCTGAGTTTTATGCCATCTACGTTTCTGAATGTAGCGTTGGGAGTTGGGGTTTCAACTTCAACACGCAAGGTGTGCTGGAGAATCCTACTTCGTAAAGCCTCAAGGGTGTTGGTATGTTCTGGTGAGGGTACTCTTGCGCCTAGTGCGGCGACCATATGATCTGCAGCACGTGCTCTTCCCTCTTCAAAACGTAAATCGGTTAACACGTAAGCTGCTGCTGTTGTTGGTGTCATTGCTGCCATTAAATTACCTTCTCTTTTTTTATATACTACTAGTTAGGAGTGAGTGCACGGGGAAGAAATGGTTTGCAAGCTCTTCTGTGGTACTTTGAACCACAAGCCTCGTGCCCAACTGAAAAGGAATTACGGTGATTTGGACTTGTTCTTCTGTGTTGATATACGTAAAAACATACCGATTCACTGTGTCATCGATATATGCAATTCCAGGATCACTTGTCGCTCTTAGATAGCTAACAGCATTATCTTCTTCAGGTTCAAGGTCTCTTCCCTCAATTCCTGCAAAGAATAAACCTTTTGCAAGTTCTGTAAATGAAATGGTTGCCATTGTATTCCCTTTTCTCTCTTTTTATTATTATACAATATAAACTATATTAAACCAATTAATAAAAAGGGGTTTTATGTTATAAAATTTAATTTAAAGGAGGAGTTTGCTGGTAATTCGTTATTTGAGTAGGATGCAGAGATGCTTCCTAGAATTGTGAGTTATTATACCGAAAGGACACTTTATGAGACTGAGGTCTTAGGCTTGATTGAGTCTTGTCAGGCCCTAGGGGTTCCTTTTTTGATTGAGCCACGCCCTTGTTTGGGGCGCTGGGATCGCAATTGCTGTATGAAGCCAGCTTTTTTAAAAGAGCATTTAAGTGAGCCGCTACTGTGGGTAGATGCCGACTCGGTCATCGAATCTGTGCCCGATTTAAGCGCGTTTGTAGACGTTGATATGGCCATCATTGTTGACTCTGCTAGAGATCAAAAAGACCGCTCGTATGCAATTAGTTCAGCGCTTTACTTGAATCCAACAGATAAGACAAGAGCGTTTTTGTCTCTTTGGGATGAGGAGTGTCAGCGGCGTTTAGAGTGTGAGAAGGATGTGTGGGATCAAAGGGTGTTTGCGGATCTTTGGCAAGCGGATTCTACGCTCGATGTCGTGGCGTTGCCAGAAAGCTACTCTAAGATTTATGACAAAGAAGGGGAAGAGGTGCCGGTGATCAGTCACTTTGTGGCATCGCGCTTTTACAAGCCCTTTGTGGAAAAAGGTCTGCCTCCCGATTTTCTGGGAGGACTGTCTTCATCGGCACTTTTAAAGTTAAAAGAGCTTGGTGTGGATCCCGGCGTATTATAAAGTAGAATATTCAAATTCAGTTGTATGGCCCACTTCAGCTGTCAGTGACTTAAAGGCGCGGTCTGCTGCATTTGAAACGACAAGTGTTAAGTCCTTTAGTTCTCCATTAAGCTCAACGCTATATTTGTAGGTGATCCGATCAAGGCCTGGGGTGGAGGCTAAAATGCCTACAAAAGGTAGGCTTAGGTACTCTACCATGGCATCCTTGGTTGCTTGCGTGGGATTGGGGCCTAGCATTGAGGTTATTTGATTTCGCACTACCTCTGCGATTGGGGGGATTGCCATCTTTTCTTTATCCTGCGTAAGTGTAGTCTATTAATGGTCTTCCGCCGCCAAGCGCAAGTGCTGACAAGAGAACATTGTCCGCTCTCCTGATTTTAAGGCTGGCTGCAAGAACTGCATTCCCATCTTCTCCAACGAAATGCATTTCGACTGTAATGGGTGTTTCAGTCAGTGGTGGGGGAGGTGCTACTTCCACGGTTAAGCACTTTTTAAGTGCCTCTAAACGCTCGGGTTCTAGGCCTGGAGGTGTCTCCTGCTCAAGTTTTGTGAGTGCTTGTGCGCGATATTCATCAAATGTTGGTGGTACTGCCATGTTTTTCTCTTTTCGTTAAATTGTTATGTTAACTTGTATACCGGACGTAGCTGTCAGGGCCAAGAGCTGCAATTAGCTCACTGATAGCTTCCGAATCCCTGCTGAGCTTAAGATCTACAGTAAGACGCTGGCCTTCGTGTAGTCCCGTATAGGTATATTCGTCACCTTCAGGGTCAGTTCTTTCTGAATGCAGACGAACGCCTTCAAGTGTTAAGCATGTAAGAATCTTCTCGAAACGATTGTCATCTAGACCTGGGGGTCTGTTTTGTTCGATTTCCTCTGTAGCAAGTGCTCGATGGTCATTAAAAGTAACTGCCATTATTAATCTCTCTTTTTTTTTATTTAAAATGTGATGGGACCATCGTCGTCATCAAAACTTTCTTCAGTATAATCGCTAAGGCCGGGGCTTCCTCCTGCTGGGGTGGAGGATACAGGCGTCTGTGCCGGGAGCGCCGCTGAATGTCCTGGGCGAGGTAAGTTGATTGTCATATCGACTTCTGCACCTGTTTGGGAATTTCTCGTTGTTAGGGTGATCTGTTTGATGGCCCAGGTACCAGAATGAGACTGTGTTTGGACAGCGGTGCCATCTACAGTGGTAAAATGTGCAACGAGCATCATACCGCCGCCCTCTCTGTAGATAAAAGTCGGTTCCTTTAAATGTCCCCTGACAGCCTGTTGGAACAGATCTCTTAGTCGAACTTGGTTTGTATCTGAAAGGCTATCTAAGTTTGAATTATCGATCATTTTTGAACGGAAATCTACCCGTGGTAAACCAGTAACTGCCATTACTATCCCTCTTTTTGTTTAATTAAGTTTATATTATAC
>JAJACH010000001.1:1067742-1217125 GCA_022601645.1 Chlamydiia bacterium | reverse complement strand
GATAGGCTCATGACTTGGAAACCGCCCGAATCCGTTAGGATGGGATGGGGACAGTTCATGAAGGCGTGCAGACCGCCCAGTGCGGCTATCCGTGCGGCCGTTGGGCGCAGCATCAAATGGTAGGTGTTGCCGAGGACTATGTCCGCGCCGAGTCCGCGTACGGATTCGGGTAGCATAGCCTTTACCGTGGCGGCTGTGCCGACGGCCATGAAGGCGGATTGGGGGATGTTGACTTTGCCGATCTCTTTCATCTTCTTCTTTCCCTTCTTCTGTTTCTCCCAGAGTTTGCGTTTGCGGGAGATGTCGCCGCCGTAGCATTTGGCAGTGACGTTTTTGGACAGGGCTGAGAGGGTTTCACGGCCGATGATTTTGCCGCCGATCGCTGCTTGGATGGGCACTTTGAATTGTTGGCGAGGGATCACGTCTTTGAGTTTTTTACAGATGGCTCGTCCGCGCGTTTCGGCTTTTGAGCGGTGGACGAGGATCGAGAAGGCGTCGACGGTTTCGTCGTTGACTTTGATTTCGAGTTTGACGATATCGCCTTTTTCGTAGGTGTCAAGTTCGTAGTCGAATGAGGCGTAGCCTTGTGTGACGGATTTGAGTTTGTCGTTGAAGTCGGTGATCACTTCGTTCATGGGGAAGCGGTAGGTGAGGAGGAGGCGGTTTGAGCCGGTGGTATCTGTTTTGGTGCAGATGCCGCGCTTTTCGGTGCCAAGCGACATGATGGCGCCGAGGTAGTCGGGCGGTGTCATGATGTGGCAGATGACCCAGGGCTCTTCGATGGTGTCGATGTGTGCGGGGTCGGGAAAGTGTGCGGGGTTGTCGATTTCTTTGACTTCGCCGTTTGCGAGGAGGATTTTGTAGACGACGCTTGGAGCGGAGGTGATGATGTCGAGGTCAAATTCGCGCTGGAGGCGTTCGAAGGTGATTTCGAGGTGGAGGAGGCCTAAAAAGCCACAGCGGAAGCCAAAGCCTAAGGCTTGGGAGCTTTCTTGTTCGACGTGGAGAGCTGAGTCGTTGAGTTGGAGTTTGGTAAGCGCGTCGCGGAGGTTTTCGAAGTCAGAGGAGTCGATAGTGTAGATGCCGGCGAAGACGACAGGGTTGATAATGCGGAAACCGGGGAGGGGGGTTGGTGTGCCTTTAAGGGCTGAGGTAATTGTATCGCCGACTTTGATGTCGGAGGTGTCTTTAATGCCAGCAATGACGTAGCCCACTTCACCTGGTTTAAGGCTTTCGACGGAGGTGGCATCAGGAGAAAAGACGCCAACATCTAGGACTTCGAAGGTTTTATTCGTTGCGAGGAGTTTGATCTGGGTCTTTTTCGAGAGGGTACCGCTGATAACGCGGACGTAGACCATGACGCCTTTATAGGGATCGTAATGAGAGTCGAAGACGAGTGCGCGGAGGGTGTCGTCTTCTTGTGTTGTGGGTGCGGGGACATCGGTTAGGAGGCGTTCTAGGATTTCGGCGCAGCCTTTTCCTGTTTTGGCAGAGCACAGGACGGCGTTGTCGGTCTCAAGGCCGATGATATCTTCGATTTGGGCTTTAACGTCTTCGGGGTCGGCGGCGGGGAGGTCGATTTTGTTTAAGATGGGGATGATCTCGAGGTCGCGGTCGATGGCGAGGTGGACGTTTGCGAGGGTTTGAGCTTGGACTCCTTGAGCGGCATCGACGATTAAGAGGGCGCCTTCACAAGCTGAGAGGGAGCGGGAGACCTCATATGAGAAGTCGACGTGGCCTGGCGTATCGATGAAGTTCATTTGGTAGGTGTGGCCGTCTTTCGCTTCGTAGTACATGGTGACAGGGCGCGCTTTGATGGTGATGCCGCGCTCGCGTTCTAAGTCCATGTTGTCTAAGAGTTGTTCTTGCATTTCGCGGTCGGGGACGGTGCCGGTGATTTGGAGGAGGCGGTCAGAGATGGTGGACTTGCCATGATCGATGTGAGCGATGATGGAGAAGTTACGGATAAATTTGGGATCGTATTTAAATGACATGCCCTCAGATTATAGTGATCTGAGGGCATAATTGGAAGCTAATTTCCGTTAGGGGAAATTAGGTTGCAGCTTTTGCTGGTTCTCCAGTTGGCGCAGTCTCTTTTTTACCTTCGGTAAGTTCTGTGAACTGGTTACCTAGGGATCTAGCAGCAATAAACCATGTCGCAAAGATACCAACAAGGATCAGAGCGATGTAAGGTGTACATGCTAGAAGAGAGCCAAAGCCAAGGATCAGACCTTGTTGCATGAGCGCTCCACCGGACTTACCGAGGCGAGCTCCTACAACATCAACAGCCGCTTTACCTTTAACTTTCTGCTCTTGATCGAGCGGAATGTAGGCAGCTTCTTTTGTTGGGTCGAACATGGAGTACTTACAAGATTTCGTCATGATGTTTTGTGTCATTCCGAAGATAACAGCCATCATTAGCGTGGTTGTACCCATGCTTGCGATGAAACCACCAAGTTGCTCTCTGAAGATGATAAAGCTCAAGAAGAGCATACCAGTAACTAAGAGGACGCAAGGTGTAACTAGGGCTGTTTTCTTCCAGCCGAAGCGACGGAAGACGTTACCACCGATAAAGAAGCTAACCAAGATTGTTGTAAGTCCTGTAATGAAGGAGAATTTCCCCATGAAGGCACTGTACGCGTTGTGGTCAGTGTACTGAAGTTTTACCTGGCTTTTCCATGTCACTTCTACGAGGTTGATACCAACACCGTAGCAGATCACGAGAAGAGCGATACAACCTAAGTACTTTGATTTCATCAAGTACATCATTGATTCTTTAATCGACATTTTAGGCTTAGACTTTTTGCCTTTAACTTCTTCTGGGTTGTAGAAGCGTTTGTCGGTTAAAACGTTTTTATTCATCCAAGAATAGATTCCACAGATGAGAAGACCGGCTGCGATGACCATTCCAACAAGATAGTTGAGGGAAACTTGCCATGCGTCGACGCCTTCTGCAACCTTGTGGCTGATGTTGGAGAAGTAAATGATAAGTGGACCAGACACCATAAGGGCGAGGTTCGCGAACATCCCAAAGAGGGAGTAGAAACGCTTTGATTCCGAAATCTTAGTAATTTCGTTTGCAAATCCCCAGAAGAGAAGAGAGAGCACGGCGCTGCCCCAAAGCTCTGAGAAGATGTAAAAGAGTGAGAAGGTCCAGTTTCTAAAGATGGCGATAAAACCAGCCATTCCACTTGGCAACACCGCTTGCAGTTTATCTGCAAACTCGGTTGGGTGGAGAACTTCTCTCAGTGGGTATAAAACGAATGCGAATAGAGCAAAGAAGCTCACGAAAAAGAGAACCACTGAAATAAAGAGCTTTTGCTTGCTCAAAATATTACTTAGCTTTGCATAAGCTAACATAAAGAGAGCAGCCATGGGGAGCACGCCCCAGAATTTTAGGAAGGTAATGGTCTCGGCGCCACTTGCTGGCACGACGAGGGAATCCTTCGTATCTCTCAGAATTGTGTAGTTAAACAAGGTTAGGAAGAGTAGAGCGACCATTGGCAAAAATTTCTTCAGTTCAAAGCTATGAACTGGCCAAAGTCTTGATCTCCACTTACCAAAATCTTGAGTTGGTGTAGACATGTTTTTGTTCCTATAAATTAGACGTGTTGTTTCGGGCTCAAGTATAACGAAAAGTAAAAAAAAATCAAGAGAAAACACCCCCAAAAGGGGGTGTCATTGAATATTTTAGTTGTCTGCGAGTAGACTTTCTAGATTTGCAGTGAGGTTTGCAGACTGAGAGTTAACAGCTTCAACGTATGCGTTCCAAAGTTCGTGGTCAACAATGTTGTGGCGAAGGGCTTGAATCAGCTCGCGTTTACATGTTGCTAAAGATTTTTTTGGGCTTAAAAGTGAAATCATTTCTTTATCACCAGTTAAGCGTGCCATGTTGAGAAGGCGGTCTAGTTGCATCTTAGTGAAATTTACATTATCACGACGCTTTCTTGAGCCGCGAGCTGCTCTTGACTTTGGAGCGACAGCCAAAGGGCGGTCAACGCGGAGAATAAATTTTTCAATGAGGGAACCGAGTTCGTCTGGTTGCTTGGTTTTCATTTTTTTAAGTGTGAAGTGGTGCATGTATCCACCAGTTGTCATTGGAATGTATTTACAAAGATCGTTTTCTTTTGTTCCACGGACTTTTTTTATTGCTTTAGAGATGATTCCCTCTAAGTCTTCTAACTTTTTTTGTTTATTGCTCATGGCCTCTTCTTCCTTATGTTGAGCGGTGCATTTATTTAAGTTCGTAAGTTTATTTATCCCAAACACGTATTTAATTGCAACAAAATGATGAAAAAAAATGAGTGTTTCTCTGGAAATTAATGTGGTAGACGCGTTATTCCATTATTATGAAAACGATTGGAATTGTTTCAGGAAAAGGAGGGGTTGGAAAGTCAACAACTGCTGTCAATTTGGCGCAAGCGCTTGCGCGTTTTGGTCGAAAAGTCGGCATTTTGGATGCCGACATCTACGGGCCGTCTTTGCAGAAAATCTTACCTGAGGATAGCCCTCCAGGGCGAAATGGGGATTTTGTCACACCGGCAAAATCGGGAGATTTATCTTTGATGTCCGCGGCCTATTTTAAAAATCAAGAGGCTCTTTTTGTACGTGCTCCCATCGCAAATCAACTCATTACGCAAATGCTAAATGAAGTTTTATGGGGAGAGATTGATGATTTAATTATCGATTTTCCGCCAGGAACTGGCGATGTTGGTTTAACATTAATGCAAAAAAGTAATCTCTATGGTGCTATTATTATTACAACTCCACATGAACTATCTTTTATCGATGCAGAAAAATCTATGCAGATGACGCGCGATATGGGAGTGCCCCTTCTTGGTGTGATTGAGAATATGTCCCACTTTCAAGGAAACCCGATTTTTGGTGAAGGAGCGGGGGAGGCTCTTGCAGAAAAATTCCACGTTCCCCTCTTAGGTCAGTTGCCAATTAGCCCAAACATCGACAGGGAATGTGATCAAATCGCGCAAAAAATCCTTGAAGAAGAGCACCAAATTCTACCAAATTTTGAGCTGCAAGATGGGGGGCTAAAAATTGAATGGCCCGATGGGATGACCTCGTTTTTTCAAGGTGCAACGATTCAAAAATTTTGTCCATGCGCACAGTGCGAGAATAAGAGGTTAGCTCCGAAATCCGCTGTAAAACTCTTGCAGATAGAACCCGTTGGCAGGTATGCTGTAAGAGTTCAGTTTTCTAGTGGATGCTCTAAAGGAATCTTTCCTTTTAGCCTCTTTAGACAACTAACAAGAGAATATGCGTAGTTTAATCCTTGGAACCTTACTTCTTTTTGGGTGTTCAAAAAATGCCCCCTCAGAGCTATCCCGTTGGATGGAGGATTCTGGCAAACCCAAAGTCCTTTCTACCATTGCGATGATCGATGATCTAGTTCGCGAAATTGGGGGAGAACAGATAGATGCTCTCACCCTTATTACTGGGGAGACTGATCCTCATACCTATGAGCTTGTCAAAGGGGATGATGAAAAATTTGAAAGAGCTGATGTCGTTTTCGCAAACGGCCTTGGTCTCGAGCATGGAGCCTCTTTAAGTGAGAGAATAAGCGCCCACCCAAATAGCATTGTTCTTGGCGAGGTGCTTAGCGTAAATGACCGCATTTACGTTGATGGACAGACAGATCCCCATATTTGGATGGACGTCAACCTCTTCATGCAGACGATTGATCCAATTGTCACCGCTCTGACCCAATTAGTCCCCGAAGGCGAGGCAGAGTTTAAGCAAAGAGCCGAGGCTCTCAAAGCGACGATGAAAAAGACGGATGCATTATTCCAAACGCGTATGCATAAGATTCCCAAAGAAAAACGGTATCTCATCACGACCCATGATGCCTTCAATTACTTTTCAAAGCGTTACATGACCGAAACAGGGGAGTGTTGGCGCGTGCGTTGCATGGCACCTGAAGGATTGTCACCAGAAGGACAACTCACGCTTGGCGATATCAAGCGGGTGGTGAATTTCTTAAGCGAGCGAGATGTGCATGTGCTTTTCACCGAATCGAATGTGAATGCCGATTCCCTGCGCAAGATTGCCGAGGTGTCAGCTCACCGTGGAAAGAGTGTTGAAATCGCTGACGACGCCCTTCTTGGCGATTCGATGGGGACAAGCGGCTCGTACCTTCAAATGCTTGAGCACAATGTGCGTGTATTGGAGACGAAACTGCGATGAAAGCAATCAAGGCAATCCAACTAACCGTAAACTACGGCGAATGCTGCGTCCTTTTTGACGTCTCTTTTGATGTCGAACGCGGATCCATTACTGGCATTGTGGGGCCAAACGGGGCAGGGAAAAGCACTCTTTTAAAAAGCCTCATTCGCCTGATTAAACCGCTCTCGGGTGATGTGACCTTTTTGGATATGCCGCTTTCACAAGTAAGAAAGCGTGTGGCCTACGTTCCTCAGCGTGGACAAATCGACTGGGATTTCCCCATTACGGCCTTTGATGTTGCTTTGATGGGACGCTACCACGACTTGGGCTTTTTGAAGTGGGCGCGAAAAGCCGATAAACATGCGGCCCTAGACATGCTCGATAAGCTTGGCATGCTTGCTTTCAAAGACCGACAAATTTCCGATCTCTCTGGAGGACAACAACAGCGCCTGTTTATTGCACGAGCACTTCTTCAAGAAGCCGACGTCTATCTTCTTGACGAACCATTTGCTGGCATTGACCATTCTACCGAAGAACTTATTATTGGCATGCTCAAGAAACAGCGTGATGCGGGCAAAACGGTGTTGATGGTCCACCATGACCTAAGCAGCGTTGAAAAGTACTTTGACGATCTTATTTTGTTAAATACTAGTTTAGTTGCTACTGGTCCTGTGGCAGAGGTCTTTAATCCAGATAACTTAAGCCAAACGTATGGGCGAGATGCCTCGCTTTTTACCGATGCGATCAAACTCTCCCAGGAAAAAGCGTCGGGGATCAAGTGATGGACCCTCTCTTGCAAACGCCACTTATTGGTGTCACGCTTATGAGTTTCTCTTCTGCCTTAGTTGGGTGCGTTGCTCTTGTGCGTCGTCGCTCGCTGATCGGTGAAGCGCTTTCTCACGCCGCATTTCCAGGCGTTGTCCTAAGCGTTGCCATTTCTTCAAACCTGATTTTGCTCTTCGCCTTTCTCTTTGCGCTTTTCGGTCTCTTTGTGATTAAGCGCTTAGAAAGTAAGCTCCGTGTTAAAAGCGACGCGGCCCTTTGCTTTGTCCTCTCAGTCTTCCTTGCCTTTGGTGTGCTGTTTGCCTCCATTTTACAAAGCAAAAATCCGATGGCCTACAAACGCTCATTAAGTTTTCTCTACGGCCAAGCGACCACCATGTCCATGACACACGTCGCTATGTACGGAGGACTGACCCTCGTTGTCATTGCCTTTTTAATTCTCATGTACAGGCGCCTCGAAATCCTTAACTTTGATAGGGAATTTGCCAAAGTGATGGGCATGCGGGTAAACTTCATTGACGGCTTGATGTTTTTCTTGATCGCCTTAGCTGTTGTTATCGGTATCCGCTCTGTTGGCGTCGTGTTGATGTCTGGGATGCTTATCGCCCCGGCAGTAGCGGCAAGAGGCTGGGTCAATCGCTTTTCACACCTATTCCTTCTCTCGGGAGTTTTTGGTCTCATCTCAGGGATCTCAGGGACACTTTTTTCTGAAAACCTTCCACCGGGCCCTGTCATCCTCCTCTTTGCTGCAAGTATTTGCGTGATCACAATCTGCAAGACAGCGCTTCTTCGTATGTCGCGTATCGTCCGCTTCCGCTTAGAGTGCCGCCTAGAAAATGCCCTTAAACTCATCTGGCGCTACGGCCCTTCTGACCTAGGCTTTTGGCTCTCCAATCGACTAAAGCGTCAAGGCTATCTCACAAGACGTGGTGGAAAACTCACCCTCGATGGGGAAAAGCGCGCCGCCTACATCGTCCGCCTTCATCGGCTCTGGGAACTCTACCTTCATACTGAATTTGGCGTGTCAGATACCAAAGTGCATAAAAGCGCCGAGCAAATGGAACACATTCTCACTGACGAGCTCGAAGAACGCCTGACCAAACACCTTTCCGATCCGAAATCTGACCCCCACAAACAGCCCATTCCCAAGGTGCAACGATGAGAAATCCCTACTGGAACAACGATTTTCTCGGATTTTTCAAAACGCTTGTCACCCGAATATTTACTGGTGGACATCTAGCAAGTGATGAGATTCAACTCATTGTTCTCATCTTGATCTCCCTCTCATGCAGCATCATTGGGACTCTCTTGGTCCTACGCAAAATGACCATGCTTGCTAATTCCCTCTCCCACACAATCCTTCTTGGCATCGTTGTGACCTTCCTCCTTTTTGCGGGAGGACAATTCTACGCCCTATCTTTTGCAAAGCTCATGATTGCAGCGCTGATCACAGGTGTCATTACAACGTGTTTGACCGAGCTGCTCATTAAAGGAGCGCGCCTTCAAGAAGATGCAGCGATCGGGCTTGTCTTCACCTCGCTCTTTGCCTTAGGCATTGTGCTTGTTTCTGTTTTCACCAAAAACGCCCACATAAGCGTTGAAGCTGTCATGGGCAATGTCGACGCCTTGCATTTTAACGACATCAAACTAGCCCTTACCATCGCAGGAATTAACGTTCTTATCTTCACCCTGTTCTACAAACAGTTTCTCATCACAACATTTGACCCTAAACTTGCCAAAAACCTCGGGCTATCGGTTCTCTTTTTCAACTACCTCCTGATGCTCAAAACCTCCATGACAGCCATCGGCGCGTTTCGCGCTGTTGGTGTTTTCCTCTTTCTTGCTTTGCTTGTGGGACCTGTGATCACAGCACGCCTTTGGACAAACCGGATGCTTACCCTCGTTTTAGGCGCTTTTGGTATCGGAACAGTGGCATCTGTTCTTGCAGTTGCCACCTCACGCCACATCCTTTCAGTTCACAACCTCCCACTCTCAACCGCTGCACTTGTTGTTGTGTACATCGTACTGCTACTTATCGCCTCTCTTGCCTTAAAACCCGTCTTATTAAAGGTTGAAAAAATTCGCCACTAGAGTTAGGTGTGTGTGTATGGAAAAAACACGCTCAAAAGGCCTTTCCCTGCTTTTGCTTTGGATTGGTATCCTCATCTTCGCCGCATCTAACTCAATTATCTCCAAAATCGGACAACTTGGTGCTCATCATTTGGTAGAAGATCGCAATCCTGTCTCATTTTGTAACGTGCTTTTTCTCGCCAATGTGATTGGTGGCTTAGTGCTTTGGGGGATTTATCACAAGGACTGGTCTCGAGAGAATTTGAAAAAAATCACCGGTATGGAGTGGTTTCATATGGTGATCTTAGCCATTTTATCTGGCGTGATTGGACCCTCTCTCTTCTTCATTGGACTGATGCTGACAAAGGTCATTAACGTCGTCTTGATTTCAACGCTTGATATTCCACTAACGATCTTTTTCGGTTGGCTTATTGTGAAAGATAAGCTCTCCTTTGGCTCTTGCTTGGCAGGTTTTGTTGCCCTTGTTGGAATCTTTCTCACCTTCTTTTTAACGCAACTATCGACGATGCCAATGGAAATGAAAATGACCATGATCAACATTGGCGATGGACCTGTTGCGCACTTACTTGCAACAACGCCAAAATCTGGGGAGATTTGCATCGCTCTTGCAACTGTGTTCATTGTCTTTTCCGTAGCTTATTCAAGAAACGTTTTAAAAACCGTACCAACTGGTGTGTTCAGCGTATTCCGTATGCTCGTCGGTGCCATCATCTTCTTTGTTGTCGTGCTCTGCATGCTTGGCTGGGTCCACTTTATCGACGTTTTAAATCCCTACCTGCTTGGCTGGATGACCGTTTACGGAGGCGGTGTGATCGCCATTGGTCTTTTTATCTGGTACAAGGGGATCGAATATCTTTCTGGCGGAGAACTGGCTGTTTCAAATTCTTTTAGTCCCATTGCGGGGATCTTTTTTGCCTACCTCATCTTGGGCGAGATTCCAAGTAATCCGCAGATTGTTGGGGGAATTGTGATTATCGTGGGAATCGCTATAGGGCTTTATTCCACCATTCGCGAGCAACGAGCCGCCTCCTGTGCTTGCGCATTGGCGTATAATCAGACGAGTAAGGAAGGAAAGCCCTCGGATTGACTTATAGGGGGATGTTGCGTATGCTAATTCCATGCGTATCGCTCTTTTAGGCTCAACAGGTTCGATAGGAAAGACCACCCTCGAAGTGGTCAAGCATTTGGGCTACCAAATTGAAGCTCTAGCCGCTCACCAAAACATCGATCTTCTCTATGAACAGGTGCTGAAATTCAAACCGAAATTTGTCGCGGTTTTTAATCGAGATAAAGCAAAAATTCTGCGGGATCGTTTGCCGGATATTGAAGTATTAGAGGGAATGGAAGGCCTTTTGGAACTCACCCGACTTGAGTCAGTTGATGGAGTAGTCAATGGCGTTGTGGGAGCGATTGGAATTGAACCCACGATTGAGGCAATTCGGGCGAAAAAGCGGATCTTCTTAGCAAATAAAGAACCCCTTGTCATGGCTGGTGAGCTTGTAATGAAACTTGCTAAAGAGCATGGCGTTGAGGTGATTCCCCTTGATTCAGAACATAGTGCAATCTTTCAGTGCTTAAAAGGGGAGAGTGCAGGAGAGGTCAGGCGGCTTATATTGACTGCATCTGGCGGGCCGTTTGTCAAAAAGAGTTTACACGAGCTTAAGGAAGTGACCCTCGATGAGGCACTCAACCACCCTAGCTGGTCCATGGGCCCTAAGATCACAGTCGATAGTTCGACGCTGATGAATAAGGGGCTGGAGGTCATTGAAGCACACCACCTGTTTGGGGTGCCACTTGAGCAAATTGAGGTGGTTGTGCATCCAACAAGCATTATTCACAGCTTTGTGGAATTTGTAGATGGCTCGACCATTGCCCAACACAGCCCACCTAGCATGAAATTACCGATTCAATATGGATTAACACATCCTAGACGCGTTAAGGGGATTGCCCCTTGTCTAGATTTCACAAAGTATTCTAAACTCGAGTTCTTTCCTCCTGATAAGGAGCGCTTTCCTTGCCTAAATTTGGCATACAGCGCTTTGGATGAAGGAGGCTCGATGCCGTGCTTTATCAATGCAGCGAACGAAGCGCTTGTAACGCGCTTTTTAAGTGGGTCCATTGGTTGGTATGAGATCGGTCAAAAGCTTGAGACATTGATGCAAAGACACAACACACAAAAATGCGCTGACTTAGAAACCCTACTTGGGGTGGATAGCGAAGCTCGAACCTTGGCGAATACCATATGACGATACCCTACATTATTTTAGCGCTCCTAGGACTTAGCTTCCTCGTCTTCATTCACGAGATGGGACATTACCTTGTTGCCAAGTGGACAGGTATGAAAGTCGAGGTGTTTAGCATCGGATTTGGAAAAGCCATTAAGTCGTGGGATGTGGGTGGTGTCAAATGGCAAATCGGCTGGTTACCGTTTGGGGGCTTTGTCAAGATTGCTGGAATGCAAAGGGAGAAAGGGGAGGATCCGTTTAAGACAGAAGGGGGATTTTTTACAAAGGGACCATTGGCGAAATTGGCTGTTGTAGCCATGGGACCGATTGTCAATATCGTATTTGCGTTCTTGGTGTTTGTCGGCATTTTCTTTTTAGGCGGGCGGGAAAAGCAATTTGCTGAGTACACAAAGTTGGTCGGTTGGGTTGATCCATCGTCTGAGCTCTATGAATTGGGTGTAAGACCAGGCGCCGAGCTAACAGAATACAATGGAGAATCGTATCAAGGTTTCAAGGACCTGATGTATGCATCGATAGCCAACGGCCACGATGCCGATCTTCAAGGGTTTAAAATCGACTATTTCACAGGCGAGAAAAAAGCTTTTGATTACACGGTTAAGCCGTATGAGGATCCTCGTCAACCTGGAACGAAATTTAAGACGGTTGGCATCATGTCTCCCGCAAGTTACCAAATCTATCCCGGCGGCATGCCGGAAAAATCTCCAGCCCACCTCTCTGGCATTGAGCCAGGAGATCGTATCATTTGGGCTGACGGCTCACTGATCTTTTCAAGAGAAGGATTACAGAGCGTTATTAACGATTCAAGCGCTATGCTCACTGTCCAACGAGATGGGCATGTCCTGCAACTCAAAGTCCCAAGGATGGCTATCTCAGACATCCAATTTAGTCACCGCTTTATGGATAGTGTGGACGACTGGCATTTCGATGCACGAGTCAAAACGCGTCTTAAGGAAAGCTTTTTTATTCCCTTCATGATGAGTAAACGGTTGGTTGTAATGGGCGGTGTAGGATTTGTCTCAGACGCACTTGTCATGGATGAAGCAAATCAACTCAGACAAGGTGACCGCATTCTGGGCGTTGATGGAAAAGTTGTCCGCTCACCAACTGAGCTCATGAGCGCGCTGCAATACAAAGAAGTGCAGATGATTGTTCATCGTGAAGCAAAGCAGAAGATTGGCTCTTGGCAAGATGAAGATGCCGCTTTTTTCAAAAGTGTTGATTGGAAAGCACTTGGCAATATGGTAGCGCGAATCGGCACAGGTCAAGAACGTTTAGAAACTGCAGCTTTACACGTATTAAAGCCTGTTGTTCCAATGGCATTTAAGGATTTCCCTATGCCTGAGGAGCAAAAAGCTGCACTCATGCGAGAGGTTTCAAACCAAATTGCAGAAGCTGAAAATCTAGGAGATCCCGATGTAAAGCGTGAAGTCCTTAAAAGATTGGAACAGCAGCAAAATCGCCTGATCTTAGGCATTCCTCTTGTGGATAAACGCGTGAATTACAACCCCGAGCCTGTAGCCGCCATGACAGGAGTATTCTCTGAAATGTATAAGAATCTTTCCGCTGTGATTTCAGGGCGGATTAGTCCTAAATACTTAGCAGGGCCTGTTGGCATTGTCCACGTGATGCAGCACAGCTGGCAGCAGGGCGTTACTGATGCGCTCTTCTGGCTTGGTGTGATTAGTTTAAATCTTGGGGTGTTGAATCTCTTACCCATTCCGGTTTTAGACGGTGGCTATATTGTATTTGCTCTCGCTGAAATGGTGTCAAGAAAGCGGTTCCACCCAAAGTATCTAGAGCGGCTAGTCATTCCGTTTACGGCGCTTTTATTGGGCTTTTTCGTCTACGTCACCTACCACGATATTATGCGTCTCGTTAAATTCTTTTAGGCTCAAGCCTGCGCTTGTGCGCATTCGGGACGGCAGATGTGTGTGATTTTTTTACCACAGAGGCACAGAGGCACAGAGGCACAGAGGCGCAGAGACTCGCAGAGAATGTGCTCCGCACATTTACGCAGCTCTGCAGCGGTATACATGAACACCTCTAAATACTATCTTTGCGCTGAAGGCGCCAGTTGCGCGTTAGCGCAATCTCTGTGTATCTTCGTGTCTCTGTGCCTCTGTGGTAAAAAAACGGAGGCGTTATTTATAATGGAGTTATGCGGCTTCTTCTTCTATGTCACCAGGCTGGACGCCTGGCACGACGGTGCCATCGCACATGCTGCGCGAAAAAATTCCCCTTTGTCTCTGTGGTAAAAAAAAATCCGCTTACCGAAGTAAGCGGATTCTGTGAACATGCATTGTTGCAGGTTCGTTTATTTTTCGTCGTCGAGGATTTCGACTTCGGCTTCTTCAGCTTCATCGCCTTTTTTCGAAGAAGCAGTGGCTCCTGCTGGCTGCTCAGCATCTGGCGCTGCGCCTGCTTGCCCTTGGGCTGCTTGCATTGCTTCACCAATCTTAGAGAGATGGGAGCTTAGCTCTTCTGTTTTGGCTTTAATTGCATCTGAATCGGTGCCTTTAAGCGCTTCTTTTAACGCGTCGATTTTACCTTGGATCTCTTTTTTGATATCCTCTGGTACTTTCTCACCGTGTTCGTTTAACGCTTTTTCAGCTTGGAAGACGAGTCCGTCCGCTTGGTTGCGCACTTCGACTTGTTCTTTTTTCGCTTTGTCTTCTTCAGCGTGCTCTTCAGCGTCTTTGACCATGCGCTCGATTTCAGACTCATCGAGTCCTGATTTCGCTTCGATTTTGATTTTTTGTTCTTTACCAGAACCGAGGTCTTTAGCTGACACATGGAGGATTCCATCGGCATCGATATCGAAGGCAACTTCGATTTGTGGCATACCACGCGGTGCTGGTGGAACTTCTGTTAAGTCAAAACGTCCGATTTCCTTGTTATCTGCGGCCATTTGACGCTCACCTTGGAGGACGACAATGGTAACAGCTGGTTGGTTATCTGATGCTGTTGAGAAGACTTGTTTCTTCTGTGTAGGGATTGTTGTGTTGCGCTCGACAAGCGGTGTTAGCACGCCACCGAGTGTTTCAATCCCAAGAGTGAGGGGAATGACGTCTAAGAGCAGCACGTCTTTCACGTCACCGGCTAGGACTCCACCTTGAATCGCTGCACCTGTTGCAACAACTTCATCGGGGTTCACGCCTTGGTGAGGCTCACGGTCGAAGATCTCTTTTACTTTCTCTTGCACAGCTGGCATACGGGTCATTCCACCAACAAGCACCACGTCGTGGATATCGCTGTTTGAAAGACCGGCATCTTTCATTGCTTTTTTACAAGGCTCAACACAGCGGCTGATCAGATCATGGCAAAGCGAGTCGAGTTTTGCGCGAGTCAGTGAAAGGCTTAGGTGTTTAGGCCCAGATTCGTCCATTGTGATGAACGGCTGGTTGATTTCTGTTTGCTGCGTGCCTGAAAGTTCGATTTTCGCTTTCTCAGCGGCGTCTTTTAGGCGTTGCAGTGCCATTTTATCTTTAGCTAGGTCGATGCCTGATTCTTTTTTGAATTCATCGAGCATCCAATGGATAATTACATCGTCGAAGTCATCACCACCGAGGTGTGTATCACCATTTGTTGCAAGTACTTCAAAAACACCGTCACCAATTTCAAGGACGGAGATATCAAATGTACCACCACCGAGGTCAAACACGGCGATTTTTTTATCTGTGCCTTTGTCTAGACCATAGGCGAGGGCGGCAGCGGTTGGTTCGGGGATGATGCGCTTGACATCAAGACCTGCAATGCGGCCGGCATCTTTTGTCGACTGTCTTTGTGAGTCGTTAAAGTAAGCAGGCACAGTGATGACCGCTTCAGTGATGGTTTCACCAACATAGGCTTCAGCTGTTTCTTTCATTTTCTTGAGGACTTGCGCTGCAACTTCCTCAGGAGTGAGCGTTTTACCGCCAACTTCAAAGGTTGCGTCACCTTTATCGTTTGCTTGCACCTTGTAGGGCACTGTTTTGATTTCAGATTCTACTTCTTTAAACTTACGTCCAATAAAACGTTTTGTTGAGAAGAGGGTTTTATCAGGGTTTGTAACCGCTTGTCGTTTAGCAGGAACACCAACTAAAACTTCACCATCTTTATAAGAGACGATCGAAGGGGTTGTGCGTGTGCCTTCTAGGTTGGCAATGACCTTCCCGGTGCCGCCTTCCATAATCGCGACACATGAATTTGTGGTTCCGAGGTCGATTCCAATGACTTTACTTTTCTTCTTCTCTGCCATTATCTGACTCCTTTTTTAACTTTGATACTTTAACTTTTGCCGGTCTGATAATGCGGTCTCCAGAGCGGTATCCTTTGATACACTCTTCAATAACCACGTTTTCAGGACCTTTTTCTACTTCGACCATCTCAACGGCTTCGTGCGCGTGAGGGTCAAAGGTTTTGCCCATCGAGTCGAAAGGGGAAACCCCTTGAGAGGACAGGATATCTCTAAATTGAGTGAGGATCATTTCAAAACCTGTTGCCCAATTTTTCACCTCATCGCTGCCTTCCGAGGCAAAGCTTAGTGCTTTCTCGTAGCTATCAAGAGGTCCTAAAAATTCTGCGATGACATTTTCTACAGCAAATTTTGTCATGTCGGTTTTTTCTTTCTGCATGCGTTTTCTTGTATTCTCAAGCTCTGCTAACACGCGGAAATACTTATCCTTTTCGGCTTTGATTTCCTGTGTGAGCTTCACCACTTCGAGCGTTTGAGGTTCTTCAGGATTTATTTCTAAAGGGGCCTCTTCCTCGCTTGCCGCATCAACAGCTTCGTCATTTTCGCTAAACGATTTTTCAAATTCCTCGGTTAGCGCGTCGCCGGGGTTCGGCTTCTCGTCACTCATTATCTCTCCTTTTATCTTCGAGCGTTAGCACCTGCATGTGACTAATCATAGGTGCGTTTTGTTTTGGCTCGCGGTAGGTAATTTTATGTTTGTAGGTCGCTTGGGTCAAGGCGTTTGAGATCATGTGAGAGGCTGCTCGTAAAATGGCAAACACTCTTTTATAATCTAGGCGATTTGGGCCGAGCGTTGCTAAGGCTCCAACCACACTTGTTCCAATCGAGTAGGGGACGGCGATCACTGAGCAATTTTTCAACTCTTCGCCAATCCAGAATTTTAAATCTAAGGTTTCTAAACATTCAGCAAGAAGAAGACGCATCCGTTCTTTGTCTTCAAAAAGACTTAAGCCAGACGCTAAGGCATTCGGATCTTGGAATTCGAAATATTTAAGAAGCGATGAAAAACCGGTGCGATAAATATCCTCTTCGGAAAAATTCGAATACCCAACAACGTGTCTTAAAAGCACCTCGTTGTAGAATTTCGTCGCTATGACCTCCTCCTCTTTCGTCAATTCAGGCCTATCAAAGCCAGTCATACGATAGCGGAAATACGTTTCAATCCGCTTTAAGGAAAACGAGGATAATTTTTTCTCTGAATAGAGCATCTCTGTGTGCACGAGACCAAAATCTGTCACTAAGATGCATAAACTACGCTCATTATCAATGGCGGCAAGCTTCACATCGGTGATCAAATCCTGATCAAAGCGTGGAGAGGAGAGAAAAACGGCGCAGCCTGTCATTTCTGAAATCAGCTCAGAGGCCTTATGCAAATAACTTGCCACCTCGCGCGGCTCAGCAATCAGCGCTTCCTCTAGCTTTTTTAAGTCTTTTTTCTCTAAATCAGATGCTTCATAGTGGCTCTTTGCATACTGATTGTAGGCAAGGGAGGTCGGGACTCGACCACCGGACGAATGCTGCTGCTTTAAAAAGCCGCCTGCTTCAAGCTTTGCAAAATAATTCCTGATCGTCGCCGAACTCAGAGAATCAAACCCATTCTCCTTAAGTGTATTAGAACCAATGGGTTTGCCCTCTTTTACATAGAGATCACAAAGGCCCATCAGGACGCTACGTTGTCGTTCATGCTGTTTAGATTTCTTTGCCATATCCATCAATATACCAAATTAGCAATTGGGGCGCAAGAAAATTAGCACTCAAAGCCTTGGATTGCTGATTATGGATTTAAGTAGCTAACAATCAATATTTAAAAATAGATATTTGACAAAAACTGTAACTTAACATAATCTTAACGCACTTTTTTACATGGAGGTACATATGTCTTTACGTATCGAAACAGGATCTGAAGCTCCAGCCGTTATTCAAACTTATGCTGATCGTTTGAAAAATCTAGATGCAGAATCACCAATGGCTAGTCCGGCTAGAAAAGCTGCAGAAATCCAGGCTGTTTTCTTCCCAGGTCATGCCGAGGTGCATGCTAGAGATCCCTACACCGGCGCGGTCGTAGATTATAGCGGAGTCTCTCTTTCGGCGTTAAGCTTACACGAATTCGGTCGTCATCCTGATATGGAAGTATGGAAACTTGTTACGGAAGTAGCCACTCCAACAGGTACTCACCGCGATAATATTGCATGTACATGCGTCCTTGATAGAGGGTTAATTGTTGATCTTAAATTCTCTGAGACTCATGGCTAGGCCTAATCACTGTTCAATTACTCCTGGTTTTTTTGTCGCATTTGAGCTAGACTTTCTGCTTAAAAACACAAAGGAGTATAAAAACCATGGCTTCAGCAGCGCTATTAAAATTTGAAGGTGCAGATGTACCAAGAGCCCTAGAGGATTGGAAAGCCGAACACCCAACACACACCGCAAAATTTACCATCACTGAAGTGGACGGATCCTTTAAGGTACAGCAAGTAGCACAAGAATTTTTTGCAACAGACGTTTCAATGGAAGTCACTTCTTCAGAATTTCTTTCTCAGGTGACAATCACCTACAGCGATAAAGATGGTACTCAACGTAAACTGCAAGCAGAAGCTTTTAGTTATGGCGATATGCCCCCAGGACCTCGTCTCCAACCGACACCACTTTCTTTTGTGCCCGCTTATGCAGGAGAGAAGGACATGCCCGACCTAGCCTTACCAGGTCCAAAACTAGACGATGATTTCCGTATTTGAGATGGCATGAACTCCTCCTAATCGAGGGGGGTGATATCGTGGGACTTAAGTTTGGACTGGGTAATGGTGGGATCCGCGGCGATAAGCGGGAGGATGTCTACGATGGACGGTGACCACTTGAGGCCACGCTTGTAGACGAGCTTGGAGGCGATGTAGCAGGCAATCATCGCTTTTTTATGCATGTCAGGTAGTTCTAAAAGGCGCTCTTTGTGCTTGTCGGTGAAAAGCGGCGGGCAGTAGTTAAAGAGGCATTGGATGTAAGGATCGTTTAAATCGGGAGAGAGGGTGATGGTTTCAAGATGGTCTAAGATGGCATATGTGTAGGTGTTGATCCGCGAAGAGATTTTATCTGAGATGAGGGTGAGGGGTAGGTTGAGCTCTTTATGGGAGCGGAGGAGGAGGTCAGCTTCGTCTTTGGCTTTCTCTGAAATAAAGGCGAGGATTTCTGTCATGAGTTCATTTTTTTGGTCGAGGAACTCTTCCTCGGAGAGAGTAAGGCCAGCGAGGACTTCTAAGGATGAGCAGATGACGCCGCCTTTGTTTGCTGAGCTGTCTTTGACGATGATAACGCCGAGTTGTTCGAGTTGCTGTCTGGCGATGGGTGTGAGGTATAAGTTGGCGCCTTCGACGATGGCTCGTGAGGAGGGGGTCCCGGTTTCATCGAGGTATTCTTGGTAGTTGTGTTCGTTTAAGGTGCGTGGTCTGCCGCCTGCTGGAATAAAGATGTCGGTTTTGGTTTGGTGTAAGTTGGTGCGCAGGATGTGGTTCATGTCATTTCCAGAGAGCCATTCGTCTTTGAGCTCACCGTTGACTTTGCGTAGGCAAAGGGTTTGTTGCACGTATTCGGATTGGTCTCGCTTGCTTTGAGTATCGAGGAGGAAGCCGCCGTCATTAAGTTTGATGGCGGGATAGTTATTAATCGATTTTGCCTCATGAAAAAGTTTGGCCATTTCATCGAGGTCGAGTCCTTTTGGATCGTAAATGGTGCCGGAAATATCTGTGAGAGCGAGGAGTTTGGCTGTTTTTGGGAAGAATTTGTGGAGGTTGAGAATTTGGTTGCCGGCGACGTCACCGTCGGGTCCTCCGGAGATTTTAATCGTGAAGGGATCTTTTTCGGGGTTGATGCCAAGGAACTTGAGCGTTTCAATCATGTAGACATTTACGCCGAACGAGGTGATACCGTATTCTTTATGGTTGATGCCAGCGCCGGGTTTTGAGGAGATAAAGGCGATGCCTGGTTTATAGCCGCACGTTTTCGAATATTCTGAGATCCACTCGATAAGCACGTTATGCATGTTCTCATCAGGCCCTAGGTAGACGTATTCGGGTTTTTTCCAGTAGTCGACGACATCTCGAGCTAGCAGAGTCCCGTCGTCTTCGCAATTGACGAGGGTAAGGAAGCTGTGGATGAAAGCGCGCTGGGTTTGGTAGAGGTATTCGACTTTTTGCTCATGGCGGAAATCTTTGAGTTTTTCTGTGATTTCTTCTTCTGAATGTTCTCGCGCTTTGAGTTCGGTACGGTAGATGTCAGCTTCGGAGTGGAGTCTTTCGTAGGGTTCTAAGAAAATAACGGCTTTTGATCCCCCTTCGGGGATGTCTTTGTTTTTCTTTTGTTGGGTGTAGGCGAGGTTATAGCATTCGTGGAAGACGTTATTGCGTTCAGCAACCATTTGTTCGTGGCGCTGGGGCATCACTGTGCGTAGTCCTCCGCGGGAGAGGTCTTTAAAACGGATATGGAATCCCATAAAATGCATTCCCTTCACGAAGAATATGGCAAAGGGGAGTGTAGGAAATTTCTCCTTTCGATCAAAAGGAGCTTGATCGAGATATGCTGGGTCCAGCCGGAAGGAAAAGGCGCTTTTGTTATTCCGGTAGAAGTTGGTTTTAAGAGCGTATTCGACAAAGTAGATGGATTGTTTGAAGACGTTCATGCGACGGGTGTCATTGATGACGTTCCCGGTATCAATGGCTTCGACTTGGGCTAGGAATTCTTTGCGAAGTGTTTTGTAATCACGCAGGTTGTGTGTTTCGGGATGGAATTTCATCTCAAAGGCATTGAGGAGTGTGACGGTGAGTTCAGGGTGGCGGCAATAAGCCTCTTCAATGTTGGACATTGAGTAGAGATTGGGGTCGGCATGGACAAGAACTTGATGGACAAAGGTATGGATGGTGCGTAGGAGGTTGCCTTGATTTCCTGTGATAAGGCGGGTGTCGACAAAGGCTGTTTCAATGGTATCTAGGTAATCAAAGTATTTTAAGTTAACGAGTTCTTTTAAGAAGTCTTCGATATCGGCTTCTTCCCAGGCGGATTTGCCATTGGCGCCGTTTAGCCCGACGGCCATGATGAGGATACTTTTTCTCGAGTAGGGGTCGATGTAGGTGGCGTTAACCCGTGTCATGACAAGGTTGTGGCGGAAAATCATTTTTGCGAGGCGGTAGAGGAAGCGGTGTTTAGGGGTGTTTCTCCAGGCAAAGACGATCCGCATACTGGGGAAATTTTCGCCATCGGTTTCCCAATTTTCATTGTAGGAGACTTCATATTGGCAGTAGTCGCGCGTTTTGGCGCGGAAGAACATGGATAAGGCTTTGGCTAATCGATCTTCGTTAAGTGATCGTAGAAACCTAGGATTCATGTGACAGAGAAGATCATGGAATGCTTCAGAGGTCATTTCAGGGTCACGCTCTTGAATTTGCTCAAAGACCTTCTCTTTGTCTAAGTGCTTAATAGACAGATTGCAAACGGGATTTTCATCTTCAATTTCGGAAAAATAAATCGCAGCAATACGCAATTTGTTATCAACACCCTTAAATGGTGGGGGTACGTCAGATAAATACGTTTGGTAATTTCTTATCCCGTAGAGGTTGTAGTGTTTAAGGATACGTAGATCGGCATCAGCGGAGTCTAAGCAGAGAACAAAGGCGCTATTTTCCATAAAAATTTGGGAAAAGTAGCTTTGCATGTGAAAGCCCATGAGATTGTGAGCGAGGAGCATCACTTGATCACGGGTAAGATCGTTGAAAAAACGGGGAGGCATGTGGGTTTCCAGCCAGAGATAGTACTCTTTAAAGAGTTCACTCTCTTTCTGGATCGCAGCTTCGAGATCTTTTTTACCGATGCCCATGAAATTACCCGCCTTCACCCTATTATATACACAGGTAGTTATTTTTTTAACAGGCGTAATGAATTTAATCCGACGATTACGGTGCCACCTTCATGAAGGACGACGGCAACGCCTAGGGGGATCAAGCCTAGGAGGGCGGGGATTGTGGCAAGGCAAATGACGGCTAAGGCAAGCGAGATATTTTCTTTGACGATGGCTGTTGTTTTGGTGGATTTGTGGACGAGCCAATCGAGCATGCCAATTTGGTCGTGGAGGAAAACGATATCGGAGGCGTCAATGGCAGCACCAGAGCCGATCTTTCCCATGGAAATGCCGATGGTAGAGCGAGCGAGGGCTGGGGCGTCATTTATGCCGTCGCCAATCATGGCAAGTTCGGTTTCGCTTGATAGCTTCGAAACTGCTTTTAATTTATCTTCAGGGGTGAGGTTGCACTCGTAGTTATCAATATCTAATGATTTCGCAACGCTTGAGGCGTTTTCTTTGTGGTCTCCGGTCAGCATAACGAGTTTGAACTGCTCTTTTAAGCTTTTTAAGAGACCTTTTGCCTCGGGTCTTAGTTGGTCTTGGAAATGGAAGGCGTAGAGGGAGGAACCAATTTCCATGAAGGTGATGAGTTGTCCCATTTTGTGGGAGGATTTTAAGCGCTCTTGTACAAAGGCGGCGTTGCCTATTTTGACTTCTTTATCTTGGTAGGTCCCTTGGAGACCAAAGCCTGGTACGGAGCGAAAGTCGGAGATAGGGGCAGGGGAGATGCCGCGGCTTTTGGCATAGCGGGTGATGGCGGTTGCCATGGGGTGGGTGGCGTGTCGCTCAAGTCCTGCAGCGAGGGCGATAGCGGTCTCTTCTCCGATGCCATCTTGAAGCGTTTCGAAAGAGGTGCAGGTGAGTTGACCGGTTGTGAGGGTGCCTGTTTTGTCAAAGGCGAGGGTTTTACAGCTTGCAAGGCCATCGAGTGTGATGCCTCCTTTGAGGAGGATGCCTCGTTTGGCACAAGCTGAGATGGCGCTTAGGTAGGCGGTTGGAGTCGCGATAATCAGAGCACATGGAGAGGCTGCAATGAGAAAGGCTAGAGCTCTATAGATTGAACCTTCGACGCCTAGGTAGCCGATATTGAAAATCCAGGGGAGTGTGATGCCAAAAAGCGTCGCTAAGCCAATGATCGATGTGGCATAAACTTGCGAGAAGCGGTCCAAAAAGCGTTGAAACTTGGGTTTCATTTCTTGCGCCTCGTTGATCAACTGGATGATCTTTGCGAGGGTAGATTCGCTGCTTGTGCGGGTGACTTCTAAGGTGAGGGTGCCGTCTAAGTTACGCGATCCGGCGGCGATTTCATCGCCAGTTTGCTTTGAGAGGGGGACGCTCTCACCGGTTAGGTGGACGAGGTTGACAAACGAGTGGCCGTCGATGACCTTCCCATCCAAGGGAGCGACTTCGCCGGCTTTGACGATGATATGAACCCCGGCGTGAATTTCTCGCACCGATTTTTCAATTACATGGCCATCATCACAAAGGACATTGGCAAGCGTTGGGGTGATTTTGTTTAAATTCGTGAGAGCGCTTGAGGCTTTGCGTGTGACGGTGTCTTCCATGGCACCGGAAAAATCAAAGAGCACGAGGAGAAGAGCACCTTCAATTTGCGCGCCGATCAAAACAGAGAGAAAGGCGGCAAGTGTCATCAAAATATCGATGTTGATTTCGAGGTCTTTGATGTCCTCAATGGTTCCTAAAAGGGCGGGAACACCTGAGAGGAAAAAGACAAAAATAAGCGATAAATTAGAAAGGCTTGAGTTGTAAAATGAGAGGATAAAAGCAAGAAGGAGGAAAAAACCCGAGATGAGGGAGCTTTTCAGCGAGAGGTTTTTGGCAAAACGTGCTGACCTTGGTTTCAAAAATGGACTGATGGTTTCATCAAGTCCTGAGGTAAAAAATTCATCAAAGACGTAAGCCATGCAAGAAGTAAACCACACCAAGTGCCAAAAAAGCAATTCCGAGTTGCCAGACAACAGCTTTGATTAAAAAGTTTTTCTGTCTTTTTGCAGGGAGATAGGCCATCACCGCCATGATGATGCCGCCTACAACTAAAGCTCCGATCCACCCGGTAAACAGGTAGCCGAGCCACACTAAAATGCCGCCGAACAAAACGCCAATGCCCGCACCGATACCTTGACGTAAGGGGTGCTCAAAGCTTTGCAGCTTAAGACCGAGCTCTTCTTCTAACATGACTTGTAACAAGCGGTTATCATCAGCCATGAGGACTTCAATCACATCCTCTAGGAGTTTTCCAGTTAAGCCTTTTTGACGATAAAGATCGGTGAGTTCCTCTTTTTCCTGAGCGCGGTGGTGAGTGATTTCGTAGCGCTCTTCTTCGATAAGGCGGTGTAACCGTTCAAGTCTTTCCCAGCCAAGTCGCGCCGCGCGTCCAATTTTCCAAAGCAGTAAGCCGCTGCCAAACATGGCAAGGACCCATAAAGAGGGTTCCATCAGTAGGATCAGCATCATGTAAAAGGCCGATTCTTTTGCGCCATCAGCTAGGGCAAAAAAAGCTCCTGAGAGCTCTGCCCCATGTGTTTCTTCCATCACCTTTGCGCCTTTTTTGCGCGCATCAATGAGGTGTTCCTCTGCTGATTTTCCTTCAAAATGATTGCTCATAATATTTCCTGAGCCGCTTGTAGTAGATGACATAGGTCTAAATAATCCTTTAAACTAATTGTTTCCCTGGCAGAATGCATAGCAAGTTGAGGAATGCCCAAGTCTACCGTGCGAATTCCTGTTTGTGATTCGTGAATCACTCCGATTGTTGAGCCAGAGCGCATGTCGGAGCGGGTGGCAAACATTTGGTGGGGCAGTTTAGCTTTTTCAAAGACTTTAAGCAAGGTATGCACACTAGATGCTGTTGAGGCGTAGCGCATCGAGCCGTGTTGCTTGATCGCCACTCCTCGGCCGAGGTGCGGTGTGTTTTGGTCGTCATGTTTCCCCGGGTAATTGGGGTGCATGGCATGTGCATTATCACAAGAGAGGGTGATTGAGCGGCTTTTTGCTTGCAAGAATCCTTCTTCGTCAAGGCCATTTCCAAGACACGCCCGTTTCACGATGTCGGTAAAAAGAGGAGAGTGGGCGCCAACAGCTGTTAGTGACCCGATTTCTTCATTGTTCCAGAAGGCGCCAACTTGGAGGGCGTCTGTTGGATTAGAATGGCAAAGTGCCATGACAGAAGCGTGGACAGAGACTAAATTGTCAAGGCGAGCAGAAGCTAGAAGTTCTCCGAGTTCTCCGAAACGGCGCGCACGCTCCATTGGGCACAAGAAGAGTTCAGCTGTGCCATCTAGATCATGGAGAGGGTGACCTTCCAAGCTTACAAGAGGGCACATGTGTTCGTGTTCATTGACCTCATCTTCAGGTTTGAGGTGGATGGCAAGAGAGGGAATAATGACTGGTGCGGCATCAAAAGTTACGAGTTCTTCACTTTCATTGATTAAGCGCCCAGCAACGCAAAGGTCGCGGTCAAAAAACGTCTTTAATAGCGGGCCGCCGTATTTCTCTGTGCGGTACATGATCATCCCGTCTTTTTCAATGAGGGGATTTGGTTTGAGTTTAAGGCATGGACTATCAGTGTGGGCACCTAAAGTTACGAACCGGTCAATTTTTCCCTTTTTGGGCATGCGAAAAGCGATGGCTGATCCATCACGTTCCACGAAATATCCTTGTCCGGCTTCAAGTTTCCACGACTCTTCAAGTTCAAGAGGGGTAAATCCACAATGGGCTAAGCGGTTGCAAACAGCATGACTTGCATGGAAGCTTGTATAGGAAGAATCCAAAAAAGCCATCAAGTCTTTGATCAAATGGTCTGTATTCATTTTTTCAGGATAAATTTCTTCGAATTTTTCTAGATAGGAAATTCGGTATTTTTCTACAATTAATGCGTTATTCCAATAAGAGGTCATCGTGCGTTTTATCGTAGCTATACTTATATCGTGTAAGCTGTGTGCTATCGTTTCTTTTGAAGAATCGATGGGACCCAATTACGCTAATGTTCCGCCGGAGCGGGCTGTTTTCCAAAAACTTTATGAAAAAAACAACCATGAAGTAACGCGCAAAGCCGAAAAGCCGCTCATCCCGCGCATCATTCATCAGATTTGGCTTGGGGGTGAGCTGCCAAAGAAATACGCACGTTTTTGTAAGACCTGGGAAGAGATGAACCCAGGCTATGAGTACAAACTTTGGACCGATGATGATGTTGCTGACCTTGAAATGGAAAATCGAGAACTTTTTGACAAGTCGAAAAACTTTGGTTTTAAGTCAGATATCCTCCGCTATGAGCTTTTAAAGCGCTACGGTGGGGTTTATGCAGACACAGATTTTGAATGCCTAAAGCCCCTTGATAATTTCACGCATGCACACGACTTTTTTGCGGGTTTGCATGACCACGAAAGTGTAGGCAATGCATTTATCGCATCAAGGCCAGGACACCCTCTTATTGATGTTTTTATCGAAAACATCAAACGGGTGAAAAAAGTCGATTTATCTCCTGAAGAAGTCATCGCGACCACAGGCCCAGCATTTATCACAGACCAAATTTTACTCTATGTCACGGCGCATAAAAGCAATGCCGTTTGTATCTATCCGTGTTCGTTTTTCTACCCCTTCCCTCATACCTTGCAAAAGGAATTTTGGAGCGGGAAGATCACACCCGGGCAACTCAAAACCTTCCTGCGTCCTGAATCGAGCGGGATCCACTACTGGGCAACAAGTTGGCAATAAAAAAAATTCTCTTAGCTATATTTGCTTGTACCGCGCTATTTGCTGAGGAGGTCGGTCTAGTAGGAGATGAGATGAATTTAGACGGCGTGATGTGGCAACGCGCTTTTTTTTCAGATGGCCCTGACCGCTTTGAAGCGAATTTTCCAGGTCAGATCAATCTTGGTTTGATAGGAATGCAGTTTTGGTACCTTTATGGAGAGGAGGGCGAAAATCATTTTGAAATGCATACCTCAAGAGGAAGGCAAGATCTACCAAAGAGCGTAGATGACTACCTAACACTCGCCGATCCTGATGGGAAATTTGAACATGACATTGTTGCGAATGATTCTGGAATGTACATCGTTGACACAGGCTTTCAAGAAGGGGAAGAGGCGTTTCGCATTGTGCGCTTTTGCTATTTTCATGGTAGGGGTTACTACGTGGTTTTCGAGGGACACGACATAGATTTCGCTGAAAAAGCGTTTAGCTCGATGCGTGTAAGTAGGGAAGAAGAACCGGCGGAAGGTTAATTGTTCCATCTGCATTTTGGTTATTCTCAAGCAGTGCTACCATCAAGCGAGAGGTTGCCACACCAGATCCATTAAGCGTGTGAACAAGATACGGTTTGTCATTCCCTTTCTTTGCTCGTGTTTTTGAGCGGCGAGACTGAAAATCAGTGCAGTGAGAAACCGATGAGACTTCGTAGTATCTGTTTTGGCCCGGGAGGTAGACTTCTATATCAACTGTTTTTGCTGAGGCAAAAGACATATCGCCCGTGACAAGAAGCATATTGCGATAGTGCATGTTAAGCCCTTCAAGCACTTCTTCTGCAGAAGCCATCATCTTCTCGAACATTGCCTCAGATTCATCCGGTTTTGTGAAACAAAACATTTCTACTTTATTGAATTGGTGGATCCGAATAAGACCCCGTTCTTGGGAGCCAGCTGCACCCGCTTCGCGGCGGAAGCAGGGGGTGTAAGCGGTATACTTAATTGGCAATGACTCTTCGGGGATAATTTCGTCGTAGTGGAGGCCGTTTAGCGCTGCTTCAGCTGTTGGAATCGTGTAGAGTTCGTAGTCTTCATCTTTTAGACGGTAGACCTGATCTTTGAATTTCGGGAACTGGGAGCAGCCATACATGATCTCAGGGCGCACCATGTGTGGCGGCATAATCTGGGTAAAGCCATTTTTACGATGAATATCAAGCATGTAGTTGATCAGGGCCCATTCGAGCTCAGCGCCTTTTCCCGTATAAACAGGCCAGCCCGTGCCAGAGATTTTCGCTCCGCGCTTAAAGTCGAAATAGTGGAGCGTTTCATTGAGCTCAACGTGGTTTTTCGGCTCAAACTCAAAATCGCGCTTGTCTCCAAAGGTTTTGATGCAGACGTTTTCCTCGGGATCCATTGCAACTTTGATCTGATCTTGGGGGATATTTGGGAGTCTTGCTAGTAGATCTTGTAGAGTTTCTTGCAGGGTTTTGAGCTCAGAGTCAAGCGTTTGAATCTGCTCGCCAAAGCCTGTGACTTCGCTCATCACGCCTGATGCGTCTTTTTTCTCGCGCTTGAGCAACCCGATTTGCTTGGAGAGCTCATTGCGCTTTGCTTTGAGCTCTTCCACTTTAGCCATGATCCCTCGCGCCTTCTCATCCATTTCTAAGATGGGCTTAAGATCAATCTCTGGGTCTTTTGTTTTGAGTTTCGCTTCTAACGCTTTCGCATTCTCTCTGATCAATTTGATGTCTAGCATAGAGACATTTTAATTGAAGCGAGGTTTATAGAAAAGCGTTAATGTTGTCTCTTAAAAAGCCACGTGCTGTGTCAACGTGATCACCACCATGACCGAAGCCATTAAAGACCCTCGCTCTTGGAACGGCAATCCCTTCGCGGACAGCGCCTTCATAGAGAGAAACATCAAGGCCAATCACTTCATCATTTTGGGCGGCTATAATCATTGTTTCACCTGAGATGCGTCTTAGAGCATCTAGGGCGTTCATTTCCCAGCCGATGAGGTGAAGGAGTGTTGCAGCAAAAGAGGCAATGCGCGTTGCAACAAAATGCGATAAACTCTCAAAAGAGCGGTCAGAGCAAAGGTGAACACCGGGGTGGTTCGCTGCCGTTTCTGCTGCGACAGCGCCACCAAGTGACCAGCCGTACATCATTGTGTGCTCGGGAGAACTGCCTGGTTGATCTAGCGCGTAACGAAGTGCTGTTTCCCCATCGACATAAAGGTCTCTTGGGCATGAGGTGCTGCCTTCGCTGGCACCAGTGCCACGATAGTTGAAGACGACATAATTCGCTCCAGCAATGTTAGCGATGCGCTCATATCTTTCGGCAACGCCTTCATACAAAGCACAGTTCGGATTGCAAAAGACGATCCATTTGTTAGAGCCTGGGCGGCGGTTTACCATCCCATCAAGTTGAATACCATCTGGAGTTTGTAAGGTGATTCTCTCACCTGGAAGCGTTTCTCTTGCTTGGTTAAGTCTCTCTGGAGCTACATTTAAATCTTGTGCTTGAAGCACATTGTGCGCAACAAAGTAATTTAGAAGCCCAATTGGGAACACAATGGTTCGAAAGAGGGTGCATGCGAAATCAGCAATCTGTTGTGTAACATTCTGCGTTCCGTAGAAGTCTGTGTTGTTAACAAATACTTGAGTATTTGTATCTATTCTTGATACTGCCATGCTGGCAGTATATGCGCCCTCGTCTTATTCAACAACTGGTATAAAAGAATAGAATATGGGGGTTGAATATCTAAGGAAAGTGTTCTATGATGAGCCGCACTACAAGGATGATTTATGGCCAAGAAGACTGAAACTGCAAAAAACCCCCTGATCCTACGCTTTCACCGTCTCTTAGACGCATTCGCTAAATCGGATGATGAAAGAGATTTTTATTTAGATAGGCATGAAGGCTTCATTTTTTATGTCGACCTCGATAAAACCACCGAAGAGTTAAATCATCTTTTGAATGAACTCGAGACAAACGTCGACCGGTATTGTCTCATTCCAAAAATGACTTTCTATGAAACAAAAAAGTTTATGGAAGGCTTTGTTAATGAAAAAGTTTACGACATCGATACGAAGGAAAAGCTTCTAGATGTCATCGGCTCTAAAGAGGCGCGAGAAAACTTCATCGAGTTCATTTATGACCATTTAACCGAGCTTGAAAAGTGGCAGCAATACTATCACGAACGCTCGAGAATCCGCATCATTGAGTGGCTACGCGAGATGGATATCCGCTTCGTTTTTGAAGAGGACATTGATCTGATCAAGCCTGTTGTCGAAAAGCTAAAGTTGCATATTTTCGATGCCAAAGTCCCGAAAGACGTGCAGCAAGCGCGCGATGCTTTAGAAAAAAAAGCGGCAACCTACTATTCAAACGAAGCGCTTAATCCGCGACCTAAGCGAGGTCGTCCACCCAAGCAGGCAGCGAAGGTCGAAGTTGATCCACAGCTTACTGCGGACATCTACAAAACAGTTCCATCGGGCTTAAGACACTTCCTCTTTATGCCAGAATATAGCGCCACATCCGCCACCTTCTCCGCGAAATTCGACACCGAAGCAGAGCTGATCGCAAGTTTACGTGGAACAACGCGTGTTAAAGTGGATACCAAACTTGAAGCGTTATCACAAAGGCTCGAATCGCTTAGACACTTGTCTGATCGCCTCAAAGACGTTGACGATGTGAGCTTTGGAAAGGATGAAAAACTCATCAGCGCCGTCTCTGAGCAAGGAAGTGCTGGTGGTGATGAAAAGCCCAAAGGCAAAATTTCCGCGATTGCTTCTGGATTCCTGCCAAAGAAAGGAACCAAGAAAGACCTTAAAGAAATTATCGCGAAGAAAAAGGAAGCGGGCGTTAAGAGCGTGACGCAAATTAAGAAGAAAAAGAGGGATGAATGAACCAGTTAGCAGCTAGGCAGACAGAGCTGTGCATGAAAACATTAGAAGTCATGCTTAAAGCAAGACTTACCGATGAAAAAATGCAAAAAATCATTAGGCAGAATAAAGGGGGCAATTTCCACCTTTGTGTCATGGGGCACGAACTCATCGGTGCATTATCAGCCTTGAGCTTAACCCCTGGAAAGGACTGGGGACTCCCGTATTACCGTGATCGCACTTTTGCTCTCGGCCTAGGTGCCGATATGTGTGATCTTTTTGCAACGCTCATGGGACGCGATGTGACAGACCACTCGGGTGGGCGTCAGATGCCCGAACATTTTTCAGACAGACGTCTTCGCATGCCATGCCAATCAAGTGTTGTAGGCTCACAGTTCCTTCAAGGAGTCGGAGTTGCACGCAGCATTCAGCTAAGCGGCAAGGATGAAGTTGTCTATGTCTCATGTGGCGATGGAGCAACCTCTCAGGGCGATTTCCATGAAGCGCTCAACTACGCCTGTTTATATAAATTACCAGTGATCTTCGTTGTCCAAGACAACGGATGGGCGATTTCCGTACCGACGAATGACCAAACTGCCGGCGGAAACATCGCGAAAGTCGCAAGCGGCTACCCAAACTTAAATATCTACGACTTCGACGGCACCGATTTTGAAGAAACCTCAACCGCCCTAAAAGACGCCGTGGAAAAAGCTCGCGGGGGAGAGGGGCCAGCCCTTGTTGTGGCACACATCCCGCGCATCGGACCGCACTCTAGCTCCGATGACCCCAAGAAATACAAAGCAGAAGCGTTTCTCTCCGATGACATCGAGAGAGACCCACTCCCACGCCTCGAACAGTGGATCCTTGACATGGGCATCGCGAAAGAAAGCGACATTGCCGCCATGAAAGACCGCATTCATGAAGAAGTGGAAGAGGCTGCAAAACGCGCTGATGAAAAACCACACCCAGTGCCATGCTCTGCTGAGAAAAACGTCTACGCAAAAACGCCTCATATCGAAGAGACGACAGACGCCGTAGGCGAAACCATCGTCATGGTCGATGCCATCAACAATGCGCTTAAAGAAGAGATGGCAGAAAATGAGAAAATTGTTGTCTTTGGACAAGACGTTGCAAAGGGAAAAGGCGGCGTGTTTGGCGCTACGCGAGAACTCACCGAGCTTTTTGGTGACAACCGCTGCTTTAACACACCCCTTGCCGAATCAACTATTACAGGCACTTCGCTTGGCATGACGTTTACAGACGACCACATCCCCGTTGCCGAAATTCAGTTTTGCGACTACATGTGGACTGGGTTTAACCAAATCGTTAACGAAATCTCTTCCATTCACTACCGTTCAAACGGCGAATGGGGCTGCCCTGCAGTGATCCGTATGCCCTATGGCGGTTACATCCAAGGTGGACCTTACCATTCACAAGCCGTTGAAGCCTACCTCTGCCACACACCAGGCCTTAAAGTCGTTTGCCCAAGTAACGCAGACGATGCAAAAACACTCATTAAAGCTGCGATTCGCGATCCCAATCCAGTGATCTTCCTAGAGCACAAAGCGCTCTATAGAATGCGCGCTTTTTCAGCGCGACCAGAACCTGGAAAGAACGCCATCACACCCCTTGGCAAAGCCAACCTCGTACGAGAAGGCGATGATTTAACCATCGTGACCTACGGTATGCTTGTACCGATGGCCAACGATATCCTCACCAAACTCGAACGCGAAGGCTTGTCAGCTGATCTCATCGACCTGCGTACACTCTCACCGATTGATATGGAAACCATTCTCACATCTGTGAAGAAAACAGGGAAAGCTCTTGTTGCTCATGAAGCCGCCCTCTTCGGAGGTCTCGGTGCTGAAATCGCCTCCCAAATCTCTAATCAAGCCTTTGAGCACTTAGATGCCCCCGTTGAGCGCCTTGGCGCTAAGAACTGCCCCGTCCCTTACAGTAAGGTGCTAGAAGATGCTGTTCTTCCTCAACGTGCTGATTTAGAAGGTGCTATTGTTTCATTAGCAAAGTACTAATTATTCTGTTAAAATAGTCTCTTCAAGAAGAGGCAGTTTATGGCAGTAAGCACAATTAAAAGAGATACTTTACATGTTCCTTTGGAGCTCAGTCCAGGTCCAATCTCCCGTGGCTGCAAGAAAGTCGTTGCAACAGCAAGCTGCATATTTGCAGGAATAGGATGGCTTGCATATCAAACGCCACTTCCTCAGATGATCACCAATCGCCCCATACTATTTGGTCTTACTGCACTTAGCACATCCATTCTTGCGGCAACAGGGCTTGTTGATCAATTAACAGGGCCAAAATTTTACAAACCCGTTACCCCATTTATCGGTGGACTGCATCGCCCAGGTTATAAGACTTGTTGTCGAGCGCGTTTTGATTTAGACCACCTACAAAAGGAGGGTGTCACGCATCTCCTGTCGTTTGGGAATGTCATTCACAAGGATGTTGAACGTTTACATCAAGCATATTGGGAGAGTAAGGGCCTAACTTATGCGCGTTGTCAAACAGAAGATGTCATGGATTTTATTGATCAAAAAGATGTGCTTGAGACGTTTTTTGATGAGCAGTTAGGTGTTAGTGAAGAGAAAATCTTCTGGTTTTTTGAGCAAGTTAAAGAGGCTCTAAAAATACCTGGAGCGAAAATGGCTGTTAGCTGTGGGGCGGGCATTGGTCGGTCCGGCGCTTTTCTCGTCGCTTATCTTGTGAGGTATTGTGATATGACAGTAGACGGCGCTATTGAGTATCTATGTGATCATTATCACGAGGGTACATGGACAGAGCTGAGAGCTAGTGAAGCGCTGTTCCTTCTGCGTAAATTGGAATCAGAAGGAAAGCTGATGAAACCAGAAAAAAAATCCCCCCAAACTCAAGCTGGTTAACGGCCGATAGGCACAGGCGAGCGTCGCCTTTTGTGGATCTTCGGTGCATCTTGCTGCATCGCTTCGAGTTTAGAACGTTTTTCACTAAGAGCCCCCTTCGGCTTCGGAATGAATTGCTCCATTGTCATCAAGTGCTTGATAAGAGCTTCCTGCATCATCTCCAAAGCTTCAGCTTCCTCTTCATAAGTAGGATTTGTAGAAATTTCACCTAGGACCTCAGCATTCTCAATCAACTGATCGAGAGTTGCGTCTATGTCGTCGATGATGTCCTCTTTTGACGTAAGCATGTTTATCGTATAAGAATTATTTAAATCTGTGTCAACTACTTTGATTTTTTATGTTTGAGTAAATCTATTTGAGTCTTTTGAATTTCGATCAACGTATCCCACTGTTTTTTAATAAATTGATCGAGTTTTTGATGGAGCTGTTGGATCTCAATTTCAGCTTTTAAATTTGTCACATAATCGTCGTTAAATTTGAGGCGATCTTTTTCAGCGTGCCGATTTTGGCTCATCATAATAACCGGTGCTTGCAGTGCTGCTAAACATGAAAGGAAGAGGTTAAGTAAAATAAAAGGATACGGGTCAAATGGTTCATTCATCACATAAATAATATTGATTGCCATCCAAATCACAATGAAACTTAAAAACGTGATTATAAAAAACCAACTGCCACCAAACTTGGCAATTTTATCAGCCATTCTCTCACCAAAAGAAAGTTCACGCTCGTATTTTTTATTGATATTGTCTGCGACAAAATCTTCATTTTCAAAACTTTCTAAAACCTCTTTTTCTAAAGTAGAAAATGAGCCCCTATCTTCTTTCAAGAGATCTTCAATATGATCGAGGCGTAATTCATTTAGATCTTCGTCACAAATGAAATCCTCATCTTTTAAGTGGGGATATTTTTTAACAGCATTTTCCTTAATTGATGGTCGAATGACTTCAAAAGGAAAAAGATCATCTTCTGCAAATTGCTGACTACAAATTGCACACTTACCGGTATTTACCATGTTTACAACATACTTTGAGCACCAAATCTGGTCAACAATTTTGCAACACGTTAAGATACGTGCATGCTCATTTTTTGCCCACTTGCATCTGGATCAAAAGGCAACTGCCATCTTCTCGTTTCAAACAAAGCAAAAATCCTTGTCGACGCAGGCCTTTCGATGAAAGCCACCGAAACGCGCCTTAACGAACTTAACACCACCCTTGATGAGATCGATGCCATCATCGTTTCCCACGAACATACAGACCATATGCGAGGGCTTGACATGCTCTCAGGCAAGCGCGGCATCCCTATCCTTGCAAATCTTGATACCGCCAAAGCCATTCAAGCCACCGCGACGAAAAAACTCACCTTTAAAATCTTCACAACAGGGGAGTCATTCCAATTCAAAGACATCCTCGTGCATCCGTTCACCATCCAACACGACACCCTAGACCCCGTTGCCTACACCTTTGAATTTAACAACCTCAAGATTGGCTTTTGTACAGACCTCGGCTTTGTCACAACTCTTGTCAGCTCCCACCTACGCGAGTGCGATTACCTTGTCATTGAATCAAACCACGAACCGAACATGGTCCACGCCTGTCCAAGACCACCCGTCTACAAACAGCGAGTTCTAGGGCGCCAAGGTCACCTGTCGAATAAAGCATGTTCCGAACTGCTCCAAGAAATCGAACACGACAACCTAAAACACATCTACCTTGCCCACCTGTCTGAAGAGTGTAACAACCCCGAACTTGCTTTGAAAATGGCCCGAGAACACATCACGCGTGATATCCCCATCACGATCGCTTACCAACACAAAGTAAGCGTTCCCATTCTAGACTCAGCTGGGAAGCTGACTAACGCTTGATAAAAAACTCGAAACGTCAGATGGTAGTGGGGTACCTTTCCCCAACCATCCCATGATCTCACCATTGATTTTGGCATTTGCCTCATTAAAAAGCTTAGCATGGCCACCCAAAATGAGCCCACCTAAAGTAGACATATATTCTTCCATGAAAAAACCGGGTTTATTGTCAGCGGCTAACGTCAAAGCACGAGATGCACCATCCTGAGGGGTAATAAATCCAGCACCTTCTAAAGGTTCAGGTGTCTTGCCTTGTGGGGATTTTGACATTTCAGTAATCATATCCTGCATATTTTGAACAAATGGCTTCATTGCACCAGAGGTTGGATTATTAAAACCCAAGTGTAATTGCCCACAAGCAATCGATAAATTTGCAAAATTCGTGCGTTCAGTCGACGATGAGTCATCAGTAATAGATGAACCTATTTTCAGCACATCCCCACAAACCTTCTCATAACCATTAAGATCACCTTGCTTAAGGTCTTTTAAATCAGTTGTAAGATTGCCTAAGGGGGTCATTCCCTTAGGCTCATTGTCGCCGAAAGCGGCAAGGCCTCCTGTATCTCCAACGTATCCAACTCCACTCATTTTACCCTCCATATTCTTTGGCTAAAACATCTATATTTGGCTGCATTGATTTATAGAGGGCCGCCACCTCTTGACTTGTCGCATTATCAGAAATGCCAAGTAAAAGCCCATTTAAATGGGCGAAAGAAAAGTTCGTTCCAACTTGATTAATATTCCCCAGGCAATAGATGTAGACAGAAAGCATGTCATCAAGTTCATCTGGCTGGTAGGGGTTGGCATCGCCTTTAAGAACTGTAACCGACTCGGCAATGGTTGGCATGGGGGAGGGGGGACGATTTGCAGTGCTAGTCTGCATACTATCTAGGACTATTGTCATCGCTTCATATCCAGTACCTGTCTGGAAAGCTCTAAAGTAGGCGTTTGAGAGGTTGGTAAAGTCGTCACGATAAACGGTGTTGTTAGGGGCATGGTGGCGGATACTCTGATAGAGTTCGATCACCGTTTTTCCAAGCTTAACAGAATGGGTTCCCTGCTCAATAGCTTGCTGGACTCTTTTAATGGCTCCCTCTACAGAATCAGGTATGTTTTGAAAGTTGCGTTTACCATTCCCAAGGCCATTTATTCCCTGTGTGCCATCGGTTCCTGGAATTTTATCAATACCTGACATAGCCCTCCTTGTAGTTTTATTATATATTGGAGAGCTATTTAAATTAATATAATTATGTAAGTTGCAGGTTTACAGTGTTGTAATAAGACCGTCGTAGGCCATGGTGCAGTGGGGGTGCAGGTCAAGTTCAAGCAGTGTTTCAAGGTGGATTTGGTTTTTCTCTTGAAGGACGGTATCGGTGTGGGTTGGGTCGTGGTGGGTGACAATCCACTCGATACACTTGAGGTGTTGGATAAAGGCGGCGGCGTTAGAGACTGAAGAGTGCCCCCAGCCGATTTTCTCATGGTACTCGGCAGGGAGGTATTGGGCTTCATGAACGACAGTTTCGCAGTCTTCTAAGAATTCAAGAAGTCCGCGGTGGGGTTCCATGAGTGTGTGGTCACGGGTGATTTTAGAAGGGTGTCCCATGTAGCCCATAAATAGTTCATTGTCGGTGATGTAGCCGATTGATTGGCGCGGTGAGGTGATCCGGAAGCCGAAAGTTGGGCCAGGGTGGTTGGTGTGGTGCGCTTCGATGGTGACATCGCCAATGGTAATGGGTTTATGGTCGCGCAGTTCTCGGAAGATGACTTTGGAGTGCATTTCATCGAGGCGGACGGGGAAGTAGGCGTAGGCAAGCATGTCGGTGAAGAGTTGTTTGGTGCTTTTTTCAAAGCCGACGGGGGCGTAGACGACGATATTGCAGTCGTCGCGGTAAAGTGGGGTGAAGAAGGGAAAGCCGGTGATGTGGTCCCAGTGGGTGTGGCCGATGAAGAGATGGATGGTTTTGGCCTCAGCGAGTGTATCGCCGAGTTTACGGATTCCTGTGCCAGCGTCGATGATGATGACGTCATTTCCTGAGCGCACTTCAAGAGAGCAGGTGTTGCCTCCGTAGCGGACGTATTCGGCTCCGGCGACGGGGTTGGATCCGCGGGTGCCCCAGAATTTGAGGTAGTTGGTGGCAGTTGACGGGGTGGGGTTGTAGCAGGTGTCGCCGTTATCAGGGAGGATAAGTTCAAAGGGATCGGGTTTAAGGGTGTGGTTTTTAAACCGCTCAATGAGGTCGAGGATGTGTTCGGGCTTAAAGGGTTTAGTGAGGTAATAGTCGGTACCCGCTTCGATGGCGGCGCGGTAGTTTTGGACCATCATTTGAAAGGATGTCATGATGACGCCGGTGGTATTATCGTGGGTGCGGATGATGTGGAGGAGTTCGATGCCGTGCATAATGGGTAGCATCAGATCGACAATAACAAGTTCGGGTTCAAATTCTTTGAAGGCAGCTAATGCTTCTGGGCCGGTGCGGGCGATTTCTAGGGTGTGTTCTTCAAGCGCTTTGGTGAGGATATCAATGCAGTGAGTTGAGGGGTCTGCGATGAGGATCTTCATTCGTCTTGCCACTCCTGTGAGAGGACTTGGCGAGGGCGGCTTCCTTCTTGAGGGCCGATGACGCCGTTGTCTTCGAGTTCATCCATTAAGGAGGCGGCTCTTGCGTACCCAATTTTGAGTTTACGTTGTAAGTAGGTGGTGGAGGCGCTCCCGGTTTCAATAACGATGGCACGGGCTTCTGAGTAAAGGTCATCTTTGGGGGCGACATCTGATTCTTGGCGGCCCATTTGGTCGAAGGATTTGATAAGGTATTGGGTGGGAGCCTGGGAGCAGATGTGTTCGACGACGTTGTTGATGTCTTTGTCGCGCACGAAGACGCCTTGGGCGCGAGTGAGTTGGGCAGTTCCTGGCGGCAAAAGAAGTAGATCACCGTTGCCAAGAAGTGTTTCGGCGCCGTTGTCATCTAGGATAATTTGTGAGTTGACGCGGCTTGCAACTTTAAAGGCGATCCGGGTCGGGAAGTTTGCTTTAATAAGACCGGTGATCACTTCACGCGATGGTCTTTGTGTTGCGAGGACAAGGTGAATTCCGACAGCGCGCGCCATTTGGGCGATGCGTGCGATCGGTGTTTCAAGATCAGAGGACGAAGCCATCATAAGGTCAGCGAATTCATCGATAATGCAAACGATGTAGGACATTCGTTTGGGAATCGGGATATTAAGCGCTTCTTCTTGTTTGATTTTTGGCTTTCTTTTATTGAAGGCAGAAATGTTTCTCAGGCCAATTTGCTTGAGGATTTCGTAGCGGTGGAGCATCTCTTTTACAAGCCAATTCAGAGCGGCGTAGGCGCCTTGGGCTTCTGTAATTACGGGGGCAATCATATGAGGGAGTTCGCTATACCCTGAGAGTTCAACTTTCTTCGGGTCGATCAGCAGGAGTTTCACTTCATCGGGGCGTGCGTTCATAAGAATCGAAAGGACAATTGAATTAATGCAAACCGATTTACCAGCGCCAGTTGCTCCTGCAATCAGACAATGTGGCATTTTTGCTAAGTCTGAATAGACATCTTCTCCTGAAACGGTTTTCCCTACCATGATCGGGATTTCATACCCTTTTAATTTCTGATAGTTTTGCAGCATCTCTCTAAAGCCTACTTCTTGCGCTTTTGGTGAGGGGACTTCAACACCCACGGCTGCTTTTCCTGGAATGGGGGCGATGATCCGAATGGAAGATGCTTCCATGTTAAGTGCGATGTCATTTTCAAGCACTTTGATTTTTTGCACTTTGACACCCGTTGGGGGGTGTACTTCAAATGAGGCGATGGTTGGGCCGCAATTGATGCGTCCAACATGAGCTTCCACGCCAAAGCTAAGTAGCGTTTCTTCTAGGATGTCGGCTTGCCGTTTGAGGTCCCTTTTGAGCGTTGACATGTCGATTTTTTTTGCGGGAGTCAAAAGTGTTAAGGGAGGCAATTTGTAGTTGTTATAGTCACCGTCGTAAATCGTCTTTTCTGATTTTAAGGCGCGTGGTTTGACTGTCTCTGTAGGGCCTGTTTGGATGGTTTGAACGGGACTTAATGGCACCTTTGGGGATTCTGGGAGGGCGAGTTTTTTTTTTATCGTTGGCGGTTTTGTCATGGGAGGCGGCATGGCTTTACGAGGAGGAATCGCAAGGGATTTCTCAATGCTCTTGTAGTTAAACTCTTCGGACTCGGCATCGATTGAAAGGGGTTTTAAAGAGGTGTAAAAGCGTTTGAAAAGATCGACGGTACCGCGGTAGGTCACTGCGAAAAAATGACCGATATGAGAGAGTCGTGTATTTGTCAAAAGCATTAAAGACACGAGCAAAATCATCGAAAAAGTGAGGAAAATACCAATGTTCGAAAGCATGTGTGCGAGATTAAATGTCGGAAGATCGCGGTAGAGATAATAAAGCGGTGCACCGCCTAAATAATAGCGGATATAGCGATGAGGATAGGGGTATTTTAAGACAACCGATTCTGAGTAGACTCTTGACTTGATAAAGGGGTTTTCTGGAGGCGTAATTTCAGCAAACAGATTAAAGAGCATGCTAGCACAAAGCACGATGATACCAAAGTAAATGGCCTTTGATAGAAATTTTGGTGGTTCGTTTGAAGAGAGCCACTTCCACCCCATCCAGGTGCAAAAACCGATAACAAGGTAGGAGCTAAGTCCAAAGAGATACTGCAAGCCAAAGGCTATAATGTAGCCGATTAAACCGAGCCAGTTTCTCGTGTGGTCGCCATATTGAAAGGTGAGTAAACACAAAAACAGCGCTAGGCAAGCGCCGATAATGAGAAGGCCTTTTGCTTCTGGATGTGAACTCACTTTTTCTTGGGTATCATCTCCCATAAGCAAATCTATACCACAGCAAAAATAAAAATTAAAGCGTTAATCAGTCACAATCAGCTTGCCCCAAAGTTCTGTTAAGACGTCACTTAACCTAGAGCTTGCTTCGGCAATTGTTACGCCGTCAGCCATGCTTGGTTCCCCATGAGTTGGAATGTGGCTAATATGAGAAAGGCAGGCATCGACTCTGTGAGTCAGCTCTTGTTTTTCGCTTGGAGGAAGGTCGCTGTTATTTATCGATGCTTTTGCAATATCGACATCGTGATGAAGACTTTCTAAGTGGGGTTGAAGGGACTGAGGCATCTTTGTTCTCTTTTGTTTGCTATTTTAAACTGCCAAGTAAAAAAAAGAGGGCGATTAACGGGACTCGAACCCGCGACCCCCGGAATCACAATCCGGTGCTCTAACCAACTGAGCTATAACCGCCGCATCAATACCGTGATATTATGGGGCAGAAATTAAAATTCGTCAAGCGTAAACAGCTTCCTTGGTGCGAAGGGTGAGGGCGAGAAGAAGCGGGGTGAGAATCAGGGGGAGGGGAATCGTAAGATCCAGGAGAAGGGGCGAGGGTGGAGCCGAGAGGAGATGATGGATGAGATGCAAGAGGGGAATGTTCAGAGCGTGGAGCTGAAGGCAAAACAGGGCGAGGGTCAAAGTGATCAGGAAAGGAAAAAAAAGATTATAGATAAGCGAGGCAAGCGGGAACGTATGAAAGGTTGTTAGCAAAATGGGGAGAGTGGCTAGATGGACTGAGAGATTAAGCGCTAGCAGAGGACGGATTGGTTTGCTGAGCTTGTAAAAGAGGGGGTAGTGCGTGCGTTTAAGTTCATAAGGGGTTGGCGGTGGCAAAAGGCGATTTATCCAATTTAGGATTGTTTTAGTCCCGGTTAATATCCCAAGTGTCGCGGCAAACGAGAGTTGGAAACCAGCATTTTGTGCGATATGAGGATTGGCAATAAGCGCGACCATCAGAGCAAACCCAAGCGCATTAATCGGGTTTGGATGCTGGTGAACAAATGGGGCGAAAAGCACTAAAAGCGCAGCGATATAGGCGCGGGAAATTGATGGGCTTGGTCCTAAAAATACGAAATAAATAGAGAGCAAGATAAGGAGGTAGATGTTCGTGCTTGAAGGGGCGAGAAAGGGGAGAAGACATCGATAGAGGAGATAGCCTAAAAGCGCAAAGTGGAATCCTGAGATGGCGAGAAGGTGAGCGAGGCCGAGGCGTGCAAACTGATAGGTCATCAAGTGATTGGTTCTAATGCCTGTTGTCAAGGCAGTTAAAAGCTCATGGTGCTCACGTGTTGGGTAGTTCTTTTTGATGAAGGCTGCGACCTTCTTTTTTAATTGAAACCGTTTGTAGGCAAGGCTTGTTTTCTTTGATTGGGGAATCGGTTTTCGACACTTAATGTACCCATTTTTTAAACTTCCCTTTTCTATGCGATAGACCGGGGCTTTAAGAGATTGGTCGCGCGAGAAATAACACACGCGGCCAAATCCATTAACCGTTCCATCGTAACGGTAGAGGGTGTGAAAAGGCGTTGTTTTGGTGGTCATCGAATGGATTTTGAAATCAAAGGGAGCGGTGGCGTTTGAGTGATGGGGAATGATCTGTGCATAGAGGATGAAAAATAGAGCGATGAATAAAGGGGTAATCCGATGCATTAAGAGAGGGAGGGTGAACAAGAGTAAAAAAGGCATCCCCGTTTTTGCGATGGCAATGCCAATTAACGCTGCTGCTCCATAAATGAGGTAGGGGTAGAGAAAAGCGATTCGATCAAGAGGTCGAGCTAAGATCGTCATCGATACTCGAGCGGATAAGGCGTGCGCCACGCATCCCTGTCATGTAGTGGAAAACCCACTCAAGCAAGACGCCAAAGCGCGAGCGGTACCCAACTAAGTAAGCGACGTGAACAAATCCCCAAGCAATCCAAGCTAAAAGGCCGGCAAGCTTAAGTTTGCCAAACACCATCACCGCTTTATTTGTGCCGATGGTAGCCATCGATCCTTTGTCAAAGTACTTAAACTTGGGACGAAGGCTTGGAGGAACTTCTTTACGCAGGAGTTTTCCAACATAGCGGCCTTGTTGAATGGCAACAGATGCCACACCGGGAAGCGGTTTCTCATCCTTGCCCATGGCACAGGCAGAATCGCCAATGACAAAGATTTCTGGGTGATCTGGTACTGTGAGATCTGGTCCGACGAGAACGCGCCCTTGGCGGTCGAGTGGCACATCAAGTGTCTTTAAGAGGGGAGAAGCTTGGTTTCCCGCAGCCCAAATGACATTGCGCGCTTCAATATATTCATCCCCAATATGGACGCCATCTTCTGTGATGTTCGTGACAATCTTATCGGTCATCACCTTGACCCCCATCTTCTCAAGCGCAAATTTCGCTTTGTAAGAGAGGGTTTCAGGATACGGCGGTAAAACGCGCGGCGCCCCTTCAATAAGGTAGATTTTTGACTTCTTGGGATTGATGCGGCGAAAGTTTTTAAACATCGTTTTATGTGCAATCTCAGCAATCGCCCCAGCCATTTCAACTCCTGTTGGCCCAGCGCCAACAATCACAAAATTGAGAAATTTTGCAGCCTCTTCAATCGAATCGAGCCTCTCAGCTTTCTCAAAGGAGAGGAGAATTCTCTCTCGAATATCGAGCGCGTCACTGATGGTTTTAAGGCCTGGAGCTAAAGGCGCCCACTGATCATTCCCAAAATATGAATGGGAGGCACCAACAGCTACAACAAGGTAATCGTAGGGGATCATTTCACCTTTGGCCGTTTCAATCGAGCGTTGATCCTTGTGAATGGCCTTCACATCGGACATCATCACCGTCGTGTTGCTTTGATCCCGTAAAATTTCTCGAAGAGGCGTTGCAATGTCTGCTGGAGAAAGCGCGGCCGCTGCTACTTGATAGAGTAGGGGTTGGAAAAGATGGTGATTTTTTTTGTCGAGAAGCAAAATATCTTGCTTCGAACGCCTAAGCGTTTTTGCGCAGTTAATTCCACCAAATCCTCCACCGATAATCACAGTGCGCGGGTAAGCCATTTTCTTCGATCCTTTTTCTTTCATTATAGAATAGGTTTGATTCGAAGTCCATTCTCTTTTATGATGTGAGCGTATGAATGACCGCGTTATCAGTGCATACAAGAACTACACCCCTTTATCGAAGGTGGAGTGGAACGGATCGTATGACAACATTCCCCGTGGCTGGTTCGAACTCTCTAGGCTTTCGCCAGAGGATCGGATCGAGTTTGTTCAGGGATACTGGCTTTCGAAGTTGCCCTACGCTCCTCATTTAAGTGAAGCCCTTGCCCGTTTTTTTCGATCTCTAGATGGCGTCGACGTTTTTTTAGTTGGGGATAGCGCACACATTGTTTACAGTTTAGCAAATAATTCGACCTTCTATGTAGGGGAGCCCCCAAATATTTCCCATCTCGATCTTGGCGTTAAACTCCCTGATGACTATCTCAAATTCTTCTCGATTCACAACGGCTTTTTTCGGCACATGGATACAGGACTTATTCGTTGGCAACAAGTGCGCGAAACATGGAGCGAGGTTCAGGATAAAGTGGCTTTTGGCGAGCTTAAAGACGGCACGGACCTCATAGACCCAAAATGTCTTATTCCCTTCTATCACTACAAAGACCTTGATGTGTACCAATGTTTTTACACCACCTGGTACCCAACAAGTAGTATGGGCAATGTTCTTGTTTCACTGCGCGAGGGATTTATCTCGCCATCTAAACAAAAACGCGACCTCGCCTTTCCCGCCTTTGAAGACTGGATGATCTATTACTTGGAGTCGCTTTAATGCCCACTATCAAACACTTACTTCAAACCTTTGGACCAGAACTTAAAATGCGCCTCAAGGCCGGGGAAAAAGGACTCCTTCGAAAGGTAAAAGTTCCCGAGCTGCAGCGCCCTGGCTTGTCTCTTTCAGGTTATATGAAAGCAAAGCCTGGTAGACGGATCCAAATTTTTGGCCGCGCTGAAATCAGCTATGTAAAGAATCTCCCTCAAGAAATCCGCTATGACCGATTGAAACTTGTGATTCACCCCAAAATTCCTGCGGTGATCGTCGCGAGAAGCTACAAGCCGTGCAAAGAAATTATCAGTCTTTGCGCCGATTACAACGTCCCCTTGATCACCACCTCTCTTCCTACCATGAGCTTTTTTAATAAACTCGCCGTCATCTTAAGCGAGGAATTTTCTAAGAAAATCTCAGTCCATGGCACCCTAGTCGAAGCGTTTGGTGTAGGCGTCTTGATCCAAGGCGATTCCTCTGTTGGGAAAAGTGAGGCAGCCCTTGGCTTGATCGAGCACGGGCACCGCCTCATCTCTGATGATGTCGTTAAAATTAAAAAGCGAGAAGGTGGGTACTTAGAAGGGTCAGGTCCAGAACTAACCCGTCACCTCCTCGAAATCCGCGGCATTGGCATCATCAACGTCGCCCATCTTTACGGCGCTGTCTGTATTAGTGAATCAAGACGAATCGATATGATCATCAAACTCGAAGTGTGGGACGATACCCATTTCTACGACCGCGTGGGGCTCGAAGAGCGTTATGACGATCTTCTAGGCATCAAAGTTCCATCCTACTTACTCCCTGTAAAACCTGGGCGCGATGTCGTTTTGCTGATCGAAACCACCGTTTTAAACCACCGCCTTAAAAAAATGGGTTATCATTCCGCTAAAGAGTTTAACACAAAACTTTTACAAGAAATTGCAAAAAGAACCAAAAAGGTGCCACGTGATTGAAGGTGAAGTCAAAGTGAAAAACAAACTAGGACTACATGTGCGCCCCGCATCTGCGATTGTCAAACTGCTACAAAGCAAGAAATCTTCTGTTTTTTTCACATATAACGAGGCAACAATTAACGCACGTAGTATAATGAGCCTCCTTGTTTTGGCCGCCGGTAGGAATGCTAAAATTTCTATCCAGGTGACAGGAGATGACGAAGAAGAAACTTTAAAGGAGCTGAAAAGAGCATTCGACGATGAGTTCCAAGACCTCTAGCGAAAACATACTTCAAGGCGTTCCTGTTAGCGATGGTGTTGCCATCGGCAGGCTCTACTGTCTCCTCCCATCAAACGAAGAAATTCCTGAATTTTCCATCACAGCCACCGACGTTGAGCGTGAAATTGACCGTTATCGCCGCGCTGTGCACTCTTCAAAGCGCGATCTTTGTGACCTGCAAAGCTTTCTGGCCAAAGAAGGGTCAACAGAAGCTGTTACCATCATCGATACACACATCCAAATGCTCGATGATCCACTTATGACCACCGTTGTCGAAGACCAAATCCGCGACATGCAACAAAATACCGAAGCTGTTTTTCGCTCTGTCATCGGTGAATATGAGAAACAATTCTCACGAGTTGGGGATGATTTCTTTAAAGAACGCTTGTTAGATGTCAAAGACCTCTCAAAAAGAATCTTGAATTACCTCTACCCTCAGCGCCATTCCATGCCAGCTGTGCCAAAAGGATCTGTCCTTTATGCTGAAGAGCTCGTTCCATCGGATACTGCCGAGGCTGCCCACGCTAACGTGTGTGCTTTTCTCTCAGAAGTTGGAGGATCCACATCCCACGCCGCACTCATTGCTCGTGCTAAAAACATCCCCTTTGTCGCAGGCATCGACTTTGCAAGCATCGATGATGGCTCTGAAGTCATCGTAGACGGCGAACAAGGGAAAGTGATTGTCAATCCGTCTGAGGAAACCAAAGAAGCCTATCTCACGCTTTTAGAAAAACTGAAAAATACAGAGCTCTTTGATGACGAATCTGCCCAAAAACCGGCGCTTACCACAGATGATACCGCCATCGAAATCTTCGCCAATGTCGATATCGTCGATGAACTAAGCGACCTAAAGCGGTATGGAGCTGAAGGGGTTGGTCTTTTTCGCACTGAATTTCTCTTTTTGCACAAACCTCTCCATGAATTTACAGCTGCAGAACAAACCGCTGTTTACCAAAATGTGCTTGAGCAAACAGGGGACCTCCCTGTGACCTTCCGTCTCTTTGATGTTGGCGGTGATAAAGGACGCAACGAAGCCCACTCTGAACCAAACCCTGCTATGGGCCACCGCGCTATCCGCTACCTTCTCCAAGAAAAAGACATCTTGGAAACACAACTTCGCGCTCTTCTTTCTGCCACAAAAGATCACATCCGTATCTTAATTCCACTTGTGACCTCAAGCTTTGAAGTAGAAGAAACGCGTCGGCTGATTGAACTGCTTATTCGAGAAATTGGCTATGAGGGCACCTACGAACTCGGCGTTATGATAGAAACACCCGCTGCCGCCCTGATCATCGACCAGCTCGTAGAAATTACCGATTTTTTCTCCATTGGAACAAACGACCTTATCCAGTTCCTCTTAGCCGCCGACCGGGCAAACCACGCCGTCCGCGAGCTCCACCAACCAACGCACCCCGCGGTTATCCGCACGTTGAAATTCATTGTCGACAGTGCTCGCCCCCATGGAACACCCATTAATCTTTGTGGGGAAATCGCATCTAACCCACTATTCACGCCGCTACTGATCGGTTTAGGCCTGCGAAAACTTTCCCTTCCTTCAAGGTACATCCCACAGGTAAAGGAAATGACGCGAAAAATTTCAGTTGTAGAGTGTGAGAGCCTGATTGAAAAAGCGCTTAGCTGTACAAGCGGCGGTGCAATACACCGCCTACTTATCGAAAATTATACTTAGAATCTGCGATTACATGCCGAAGGGGAGTGCTGGCATCTCTTCTTGCAACTGCGAAGTTGCATTTTGATAGGCGCCAATAATCAGGTCTTGAAGCCCTTCAATATCTTCGGGATCAACACACTCTTTCTTGATTTCAAGATCAATGATGTCTTTATCACCATTTAGCGTCATTTTAACAAGGTCGCCACCAGCAGTACCTGTTACACGCTTTTTTGAAAGCTCGTCTTGCATCTGCTCAAATTGCTCTTGCATTTGACGTGCTTGCTTTTTCATTTTTGAAAATCCTGATCCCATTTGCCTTCCTTAGATTGATTTGAGCCCTATTCTACTAGAATCTAGGATTTTTTTACAGTCCCACTTAGCTCAACCGCCGCAAATTGCATCAACCGATCATGGTGGATGTTAGGCGGGCGAGGTGGTGAACTTGGGATGGGAATGGGGATTGGCTCAGGCTCTTGGGCTTGCACCGGTGCAGCAGGGGGAATTGGATTTTCCTTAACCTCTTGAACCTTAGCTGGCTGGTCGATTTTGCTTTCAAGGTCAATAAGCCTCTCGATGAGATCTTCAAGTGAAGAGGTTTGGCAAAGTCGAATGAGTTTAAGTAAAATAATCTCTACATTAGCTCGCTTAAAAGGTGTTTTGCGAATATCTGCAAGCCAGGGATTAAGGTAATCTAGGATAGAGAAAATTTGAGCTTTCTTAAATGGGGAATTTTTATTTGAAATGTGGGTGAGAAAATGCGAGGCAAGTTCTTCAACAAAATTGGCAAGATCTCCACCGCTTGAGAAAAGTTCGTCAGCCAGCGCTTTTGCAAACTCCACATCGTGAGTTAACATTGCTTTTTCAAGTTTATCGAACACCTCAGCAGGCGGTATCCCTAAGTTTTTGCAAACAAGTTCAGGGGTGATTTCTTCAGATGAGCATACCATTTGATCGAGAATCGACTCAGCATCACGAAGCGAACCTTCAGAGCGCTTGGCAATTAAGGCAAGAGCATCGTTGGGGACTTGGTTTGCAATCGACTTGAGCTTTTGAATGATGAGTTCATCAGGAATCCGTTTTAGATCAAATCTTTGGCAACGACTCGTAATCGTTGGGAGAACCTTGTGTGGCTCTGTTGTTGCAAAAAAGAACTTTGTATTTGCAGGAGGCTCTTCCAAGGTTTTTAAAAGCGCGTTAAATGCCTCTTTTGTAAGCATATGCACTTCGTCAATAATCGTGATTTTGCACTGACCAGACCAGGAGGCATAGCCCACATTGTCATTGATTTGGCGGATATCCTCAATGCCGCGATTTGACGCGCCATCAATCTCAATCACATCTAAAGAAGATCCCGAAGTAATCTCTTTACATGATTGGCACGTATTACACGGCTCGCCATTTTCTAAGTTTTCACAATTAATCGCCTTTGCAAAAAGACGCGCTAGAGTCGTTTTCCCCGTGCCGCGCATTCCGCAAAAGAGATAGGCATTGCCAATTCTCTTTAGTTTAATTGCATTTTTAAGCGTTTGAACAATCGCTTCTTGACCGAGGACCTCGATGAATTTTTGTGGACGGTACATCATATATTCTAAGATTAGCAGTTTATCCCATATTATGGTACAGTCTAATTTATAAGGTTATGCGCGCCAATGGGTGAAGATTTAGACGAGGGTAAACAGATCTCCCGCCTTTGGGAGAAATTGAAACAGAATAACTTAGGTAAACGCCTAGGTGTCGCTCTTTTGGTACTTGTCGCCTTAGCCGTATTCATTCATATCCGTGAAGTCAAGGTCGATTTACTTGAAGTTAACGGTTCTTCTAAGAATTTTGTAGTCGCTCAAGTAGATTTTTCTTTCCCTGATGAAGAAGAAACGCTTATCCTCAGACAAGAAGGCCTTCGCGACATCGGATCCATCTATATGCTGCCCGCCGATGAAATCCGGCGCGTTCGCTATGCGTTTGAGGATTACCTCATTCACGATGGGAGCTGGCGTAACAACCTTCCCAATCGAACATTTGAAGAGGTTTATAAAGCCGCTGATGCCCTCCAATCCTACATGATTCGCTCCCGTTTTACCGACTCGCGTACTATTCGCCGCATGGAAAATCTGCGTATCAATACCGCAGAGTACTTCACATATCGCCAGTCAGACGATGGACTCTCTTACTACCTACCAAGTGATTTCTGGGAACGACAAGAAAATGACCTATTAGAAGGTAGTGGCTTCCACAAGGATACACTAAGCTACATCATCGACTATTTTAGAGGTGCCAAGTGGGTTTTGCAAAAAGATCCTAATGTCGAACGACACGTGAAACAAATCCTAGAAAAAGAAATCCCCGAAAGCGTCTCAAGGATCAAAGCCGGTACCCGCATTATCGATCGCGGAGACAAAGTCTCAAAAAGACACATCGTCCTCCTTCGTGCGATGAAAAGCGCTCTAAACAGCGAAAGAAACCTCGCCTCCCCCCTTACCATCCTCTCCTCATTAATCTATGCCCTCCTCGTCGTCTGGCTGATCGCCGCCTACTTTAAGATCAATCAACGCCGCTTTTTAGAAAACTTCCAAAAAGTTAGCCTCTACGCCACCATCGTCATCCTCCTCCTCATTCTCTCAAAAGCCACCGAATTCTTCCTCCTAGATGAAAGCTTTGCCTTCTTTAGCTCGATTCGCTTCCCAATCTTCGTCCCATTCGCTGCCATCCTCTTGACCGTTCTCTTGAATGCCGAAATCGCCATCGTTACCACCTGCCTTCTTTCAATTGTCATGGGACTATCTCTTTCGGTCGAACATAGTAGCTTTATCGTAGCAAACCTCTCATCAGGCATCGTTGCCATCTTATGCGCAAGAGGTTTACGCCGCAGAAAAGAAGTCTTCAACGTTTCGATTAAAGTCTGGCTTACACTCATCCCCGTTCTCTCCGTCTTTGCCTTTGGCACAGGCGAGTTTTGGGACATGCAGTTTATCACCGATCTCCTATCAAGCGCCATCTTCATGCTAGCCATCTCGATTCTCGTCGTCGGCCTGTTGCCCGTCCTCGAATCTCTCTTTGGCATCATGACCGACATCACACTCATGGAATACATGGACCCGAATAACGAACTGCTCCGCCGCCTCTCACTCGAAGCCCCCGGCACTTACCAACATTGCCTCGTCGTCGGTTCACTTGCCGAAGCCGCTGCTGGCGCAATCGGTGCTAACGGCCTCTTTTGCCGCGTCTCCGCTCTCTACCACGACATCGGGAAACTCTTTAACCCTCACTATTTCACCGAAAACCAGATGGGCGGCTTTAACATCCACCAACTCTTAACCCCCGTCGAATCAGCCCAAGTCATCATCGCCCACGTCGTCGAAGGAGAAACCCTCGCCCGCAAACACGGCCTGCCCGCTTCCTTCCTCGATGTCATCAAACAACACCACGGCACCACCTTAGTCTACTACTTCTACTGTAAGCAGGTGGAGCAAATGGGGGGCGACGTCGACGCCGTCGACGAAAAACAGTTCCGCTACCCAGGGCCCACACCTCGAACCCGGGAAAACGCCATCCTCATGATCGCCGACACCATCGAGGCCGCCTCACGCTCCTTAGAAGAAGTCGATGAAAACACCATCACAGAGCTTGTGGACCGCCTGATCCAAGATAAGGCCGAAGAAGGGCAGTTTGATCACTGTCAGCTCACCTTCGAAGAGCTCCGCATCGTCAAAGAAACCATGATCAAGACCCTCGCTATCACCCGGCACCTCCGCGTTAAATACCCATCAAAACACTAAGCACCTCGCATTCAGTAACATAAAATAGTAAAACATTTGCTTAACATCAATAACGTATTATTATATAATTGAAGCTTACAAGCGAGGGAATTATGTTAACAGTAAGTGGGCATTCAAATAATGTCGGTGAGATTAAACGAAATGCGTACTTAGCAATCGGTACAATAGGGGCGATTGCAATACTTGCTCTAGCGCTCTTTTTATCGAAGGGAAACAACTTCCAGCACGTCATTAATACACTTAAAGAGCACAAAATCGCTGTCTTGACTACAGTACACTCGCTTGTTGGAACGGGATTAGTCGCTCTTATCGCGAAAAAATGCTTTGATCTTCGTTCTAAAGGGAGCAAGACCGGCGCACAGTCAACAGATAGACCATGGCCAAAGAACCCTGATATAGAACAAAGGGCCTTTGAAGGTAAGGTGCGTGCATGGGTAGATGATAACTTGCTAGAACCGGAGAGACAACATCTTCCACATGCCGTATGGACAGCTAAAGAAGGCTTTGCAATAAGGGTAATGATGCATGAAAAAAATTATAGATTCACTGAATCTGAGGACGGAGCCCTTGTTCCTCAAAGTTTTGAGCCAGAGACACCTCATTTTGAAAGCGGATCCTATCCTCGAGCTGATAACATTAGACAGGTAACGGAAGAGGAGAGTCAACCCTCTTCTGCACCTTTGAGCTCATTAGGCGAGAGAAGACCTGTTCGCTTTGAAAATCAATATAGATTAGTAGAAAAAAATGAAGCATTTAATGCTTTGCGGCTGGTTGCGATAAAGGATATGCGAGGTGATGCAGGAGCGAGACTCAGTTTTGATTTAAGAGATCCAGCAAACCCCTATGTCATTCTCACAAAAAGCGGTGGTGAGCAATTGCTTTACACGATTTCTGATATGCTAGGTGTTTCAACCGTTCAAGTTGATGAAATCCGTTCTCAACCGGCTGTTTGAGAGGTTGATGATGGAGGCAGTACAACAAGGTAGCAGTTTTAGAGGATTTCTCGTGCGAGCCGCGCCGACAGCGCTTCTCATTACAGCTGTAGCGCTCGCATTGATTTTCACCCCAAAATCCACTGAGGCCCTGGGGTTTATGGCTAAAAAAATCGGGGGCTCTGTCATCCATTTTATCAAAACAAACCCTCAAGCAACCGCTGCCTTTACATTTGCGGGTAGCATGATCGCCTTAACCATTGGTTTTAAGCTCGTTAAGACGCCTCAAATCAATGAGCACGCCGTTCGTCGGTGGGAAGCCTTCATTAATGAAGAAATAGATAGATTCTAGCCTACAAATAACTAATAAACAATAGTTTAAAATACATTGAAATAAAATATTTAATATAGTATAATTAATATTTAATAAGAACAAATTAGAGAGGTAATTATATGTCAGTATCAATGGGCGTTTTTGCAGGACAACAGGCTAAGGCAGCTGGAGCTCCTTCAGGATTTGAGAAGATTTCACCAAAAAAAGCACTCGCGATTACCGTTGGTGTACTAGCGCTAGGAGCGATTGCGATTCTAGGAGCCATGTACGGGAAAGGTGCAGTGCACGCACTAGGAAACGCTGGCAGCACAATCAAGCACGTCGCTAATTTAACAGGTGTTAAAGATGCAGCAATGGCCTTAGGTGGAACGTTAGCAAGTGTTGGTGCTGTTGCGCTAGGGTTATTTTTCGCTAACAGAACTCCTAAAGGAAAGCTAAAGCAAGCTGAAAAGCACCTTAAGCAAGCAGAGCAAAAGGTTACCGACCTTGAACCTAAAGTTAAAAGAGCTTATGAAGATGTTCAAGAAGCACGTCTTAACTCAACATATACATTGGGACTCCCTGATGAAAACGATGCGTTAACTCAAGCAGAGGAAACTCACTCTCAATTATCAGACGAGCTCAGAGCTGCGCGGGCTGAAGTTGAATCAGCCCAATCCACAGTCGACGGATTAAAAGCTGCACAGTTTGCCAAAGACAATGAAGCACACAATGCTAAAGTGGACGCAGAATTTGCAAAATTAGATCAAGCACCTGTAGCACAAGCGCCAGTCAAAAGAGCTCCAGTACATACCAAGTCTCCGGCCACACCACTAGCATCTCCAAGTGGAGCAGCACGCTCTTTACCACTACCCAAAGGGGACACGCAAGCTGAACTCTTTGCAAAGTTAGAAAGACAAGGTGCTGTGCGGTTACCCGGAACACCTTCAACCGTCTCATCAGCCCCTTCAACGCCAGTATCAACTTCTTCTGGTAGAAGCACACCTTCATCTGTTCCTAAGAAACGTAAAGGCATATCTACAGCTCAGAGAAGACGTTTAGCTCAAATGACTCCACAGCAGCGGGCTGAATGGCGTGAAGCAAGAGCTGCTCGTCAAGCATAACAAAGGTAGATCTGTGACAGATATCATTCCTTTATTCAGAAAACGTCGCAATTGCGGCGTTTTTTTTATTTAAATTACTTTATATAGTGCCCGTGATACGAGAGCAATTTTTTATTATTTCTTAAGGGTATTAAAGGTTTTGGGGATTAGTAGGTTTTCATTAGCGTTGATTCGATAATGTGGGTCTGTGTTACAATCTTGTTATGTAAGTAATAAGGAGGTAATATGTCAGTTAATAATACAGTTACAAATTCAGTAGATACACCAACACCAGTTGTTAGAACTAATAAGCAGGTTTATACGAAGGCGGCTAAGGGGATGCTTGCTGTTGCAGCAGCGGTGGCTCTTATAGCGTTTATGGTTGTGAATGCTCGCAGTGTTGTACTCAATGAAGGTTTGAAGACGAGTGTGATTTGTCTTCCGGCGTTAACATTCGGAGCAGGCGAAATCAAGGGAGCATTTACGCCCCAAGCTGCTTAAGGTGTTTTTCCATTAGAGAGAGGATTTCATCTAGACGTTTTTGATCCCCTACGGCGAGGCCATAGATTTTGATCTTAGGTTCGGTGCCAGACGGGCGAACAATCGCTTTGGATTGATCTTTAAAGGTATAGCTTAGCACATCTGATTTAGGCAGGCCCGTTTGATCGTTTTCATAGTCGATGGCTGTTGTTTCAGGTGGTGGGTTCTCTCGCAGGGATTGCATGATTTTTGCCATTTTTTCCATGCTTTCTTTTGAGGGAGGGAATTTGATGCTTTTTTGTCCTTCGGTATGAAGGCCGTACTTGTCGTAGATGGCGTTTAGTTTATCGACGAGGGTGAGGCCTTCTGCCTTTGCTTTGGCGGCGATGGTACAGATGAGGGCAGCGGACGCTTGGGAGTCTTTGTCGCGTGAATGTGTGCCGATGAGGTAGCCGTACGATTCTTCTGCACCAAAGATGAAGGTGTGGTCATTTTTTTGTTCAAATTGATGGATTTTTTCGCCGATGTATTTAAAGCCTGTAAGGACGTTAAAGCAGGTGTGGCCGTTGGCTTTGACAAGCGTTTCGAAAAGGGGTGTTGTGACGATGGTTGTGACAAAAGCGGCGTTTTCCGGCAGTGATTGATTGCAGAGGTAGTCAACGCAGATGATGGCGGTTTGGTTGCCTGTTAGGAGGTGTTCTTTTCCGTGATGGTTAACGACGACACCCAGGCGGTCGGCATCGGGGTCGGAGGCGATGAAGATGTCGGCTTTTCGCTCTAGCATGTCGCGGATGCCAAGTTCTAGGGCGACGCGTTCTTCGGGATTGGGTGTGCGTGTTGTGGGGAAGTCGCCGTTGGGCTCTTTTTGTTCTTCGACGTAGGTGAGGTTTTTAAAACCGGCTTGTTCGAGGGTTTTGGGCATCATGGTGATGCCGCAGCCGTGTAAGGGCGAGTAGACGATGGAAAGATCTGTCTCGATGGGAGGATGTTTGATGGCTTGGTAGTAGGCTTTATCGAGGGTCTCGTCTGTGTAGTGGATAAGGGGGGAGTCAGCTGGGGCGAGTTTGACCGAGAGAGGGTCTTCGATTTTTTTGACTTCAGCGATAATGTTTTGGTCGTTTGGTGGGACGACTTGGGCACCATCTTCCCAGTAAACTTTGTAGCCGTTGTATTCAGGGGGGTTGTGGGAGGCGGTGATCATGATACCTGCTTGGCATTTGAGTTCACGTAGGCCAAAGGAGACAAAGGGTGTGGGGCGGAGTTCTGGGGTGAGGTGGACGGTGATGTTATTGCCGGCGAGGACGCGGGCAGCCTCTAAGGCGAATTGTTTTGAGTGGTGGCGCGAATCGTGGGAGATAAAGACGGCGCCTTTTTTGACGACGTTAGCAAGGCCTTGTGTTGCCATGCGGATGGTGTAAATGTTTAGTCGGTTGGTGCCAGGGCCCATGAGTGTGCGCATGCCTCCTGTCCCGAAGTGGAGCGTGCCGTCAAAGGCGTCCTCAAGGTCTTTTAGGCTTTGGCGGTGAAGCTCTTCGATTTCGCGTTTCATGTTAGGATCGAAGTTTTTCCATTTCTCGATGGTGCCAAGTGGGATCAAAGGTGCCTCCGGGTGGTTAATGCCTTCACAGATGATGCCTTCACGAAGCCAGTGGAGGCGGGATTCGATGACATGAGGCCAAAAAGGGAAGGTAGCGCATTGATTTGGCCGCGCTTTGTAGACGGAGCACTGTTTGTTTTCATCAAGGAAGATGCAGTCAAAGGTGTCTTCTTGGTCAAGTAAAACACGTTTCCCCTGGAAGACAGTTGTGTATTTTTCGAGAAATTCATCTTCTTCAAGTCCAAGTGCTTTTGTCAGTCTTGTGATGTCATCTTCTTCTAACCATACATAGCCATCTTTCCCGTTGCAACATTTTCCACAACCGGTGCACTTGAATTTGACTTGGGTTAGCATGTCGCTTTGAGTTCCTTTTTCTTTTCCCATCCTTTTTCTCCATGGAAATAGGAGTGGATATGGGTTGATGAAGCTGTGAGGTCGATGAGGTTTAAGGCGCCGCGCTTTGTATGGGCAACTGAGCCGCTATCTAGGGTGATGGGGAGCTTGCTTTCGCGGAGGTCGGCTAGGATGTGGCGGTGGGTATGGCCGTGGAGGTAGAGGTGGATGTTTGGCTGTGTTTGAAGGAGCGCTTTTAAAGCTTTTGAGCGAATTAGACGTCGTCTTGGATGTTCGTTTTCAATATACGGGAAGTGGTTTGCAAGGATGACTTTCTTGTTGTCTGGAATTTTACGCAGGCTTGATTTGAGTTGCTCTTCGATAACAGGAGAGAAATGACCAGTTGAGGCGATTAATGAGGTGGAACAGGCGGTATCGACAAGGACAAGGGTCCAGTCGTTTTCAAGCTCAACGATATCAACGGCATTCGTTGAGAGTTTCTGGTTCGGGAAGTAGGAGTAAAAGAGGCGGTTTTGATAACCGCGTTTTGTATAGTGGTCGTGGTTACCTGGGATGATGTAAACAGGGTAGCCGGCGCGTTTTAAGGCGTTGATAAAGTCTCTCGCTGCTTCAAATTCTCGGGTGTCGGAGGTGGTTGATACATCCCCTGTGATCAGCACATGGGTGACGCCCTCTTTTTGAAAGAAGTTGAGCAAGCTGTAGACTTGAGGGGATGAAAAGAGCCCCCGCCTATTAAGCAGGAGGTTTAAATTCCCAAGCCAACGCTTAGAAAAAAATTGGGAAGGAGATAGTGAGACCTTCCCAAAATGCAAATCTGAAATATGTGCGAGCCTCATGGGCTCAATCATACTATGCTAGCGCCATTTTCTTCTAGCGCGGTTACCATATTGTACAAGTTTTTTTGAAAAACGAATTGTGTGGTCAAGAATTTGCTTTTGCGTTGACTGAATCCACTTAAGCCCTTCAAAATGAATGTGTTCAGGCTCTGTTTCAAAGGTCACTTCCTTAGTGGATGTGCGCTTTGAACGGTGAGATGTTGGTGCTCGACCGCGGTTTCTTGCGACTGTTTTTTTCGAAGTTGAAGCTCGCTTGACTTGGGCCTTTTTTGGCGCCTTGACGTCGCGATCAACCTTTGCCTCTGATTGTGCCTTGCGCACAGCCTTCGCCTTCACGTGTTTACGGCGATGTGGTGAATCTTTCATATAAATTACCCCCTCATATTAATAATTTAGAATAGAATTAACTTTAATATCCAGTAAAATAAACTTGAGTTAATCCAATTAAAGAGAAAACAACGAACGTAATTGCGCAAATACGAGCAAATGATTCTGTAAGCTTTTCATAGTAAAAGTGATGGGATTTCTTTACTGAAGTAATGAGGATGACCCAAAAAATACATGAGCCGATTAAGACACCAAGGATTGGAAAGGTGTCATAAAGCAGGGGAGTCCCTTTTTTGTGCAGGCCCATAGCTCCAAAAAAGGCGAAGAAGCCTAGAATGCGGATTGGAAAAGAGAGGCTGTAGGCAAACAGGTGGGCAAACATGCTTTTGGGGTTTTCCGGCAACGTTTCTGGAGGGGTGAAAATAGGCTTTGTTCGATAGAAAGTGACAGCTAAAATGAAGAGGATAATCGCGCCAATTAGGGCAAAGTTCCGGTAGTCAACACGAAGGTAATGCAGGGATAAATGAAGGATAAAAATTGCGATGGCTCCAAAGATCATCTGGACAAGGCTGTGGGCAAAACCGGCTGTTAGGGCAAAAGTAGGGGATTCATGTTCTTTTGTAATCTTTGAAATGATCACAGCCGTTGACATGCAAGAGAACGAATAAAATCCTCCAGCTAAAATTCCTTTGATCAACATGAACCACATAAGAAAATACTATAGTATATTGGGAGATTGTGTCAAAATTTACTCCATGCTTACAGCGATAATTAGTTATTGTACACACGATGCCCGCTTCTTAGATCTTTGTCTTAAAGAGGTTCGGTATTTTGCCGATGAAATTATTGTGTGTGTGTCTGATCACTTTTTTAACGGAGAGGAGGAAGACAGAGGGATATTAAATCGCCACTATCATGATCATCGGGATGTGAAATTTATTGAGTTTGCTTTTGGGGAGCTCTATGGGCTGTTTCCAAGGGTGGAGAAAGCCGATTTGATCCATTATTGGCACAGCACGTCAAGGTACTTAGGTTCGATGTATGCAGAAGGGGACACGTTTTTATTTCTCGATGTGGATGAGATCGTTGATGGAGCGCGTTTTTCCAAGTGGTTTAAAGAGCGTGGGGGCATGATAGAAGCAGCAATTCACCTTTTGAGTCACTTTTATTTTCGTGAGCCTCAATACCGCGCAAAGAGCGTGCCAAGCTATGCGTTAATGATGAAACAAGACGCCTTAGAACCTGAGCTTATTTTGGATCCTCTTGAGAGAAAGGGGATGTTCAACACCATCACAGGGCTCAAGCTCGATCATGCTGTGGGGCTTGATGGGGAGCCTCTGATTCATCACTATGGTTGGGTCCATCCCAAAAAAGAACTCCTTTGCAAAGTGAAGCGATGGGGGCATCATTTGGACAAACCTTGGGCTGAAAAGATTGAAGAAGAGTTTTCTAGACCATTTTCAGGAAAAGATAGTGTCTTTGGGCTGACCTATGATGAAGTCACCCCCGTTCACGATCCTCTCTCAGTCAAAGTAGAGCCATTAGAGGGTGACTATTCCTTTCCAAATGTGATCAAAACCACGCCTCAAGAGGTGAGGAAACTAAGTTTTCTCAAGATCTGAGTCTTGGGAATCATTTGCGCCCAGTATTTTGTGCGTAAACGGACACCTTTCATATTCGGGATCCACGATTTGGGGGTAATCACCAATGTTGGAGACCATGCAGGGCGCCAAAGCCGCATCCGTTTTTCATCATTTGCAACAATCAGGGTTTTAAGTCCTAAGTTGGAGGCAAGATGGCCTGGGCCTGAGTCGTTGCCTATTAAAGCTCTTGATTCAAAGATGTAGTCCGCTAAGTCGCGGAGCGTGTTAAACAGAGGAAGTTCAAAGCCGCAATTTTCAAAGGCAGGTCTTTCACTAGGGCTTGTGATAAAGGCTACGGTGTAGCCCATCGTCTCCAGATGAGATGCAACCGCAAGGTAGCGGGATTTTAGGTAACAATCATTTAAGTTTGCGCTTGTGGGGTGGATGAGGATACGTTTTTTGTGCTTTTGGAAAGTGAGGTGAGAGGGGGGTGTGATCCCATTTGTAAGATCGCCATTTTGCACAGCGTGGGCAATGTTTTCTGCCATTGGTAAATCGGGGTCAAACGCAGCGTCTGAAGGAGAAAGGAGAGCATGGCGTTTATGGTCGTAAGTAGGGTAGAAAATGCGACATTTTGAGCGATATTGCTCAATGATTGAGGTGACGTGGGGTTTGTTGTTATTTTGTACGATGATGCTGTCGAAATCGTCTAAAGGCGTGTCAAAGGGAGCAAAGTGGTGTCCGGGAAAGTAGTTTGAAAGCTGGCTTAGGTGGGGGGTTAGCGTTGTGACCTTAGCGCCTTCATTTTTGTAGTGGTTTGATGCGATCATCATGAGCAAGGCGTCGCCTAGTCCATCTGAACAAACGACTGCGATGCTTTGCATAGCTTTTGAAATCCTTTATACACAGTATTTACAGAGACAAAGTCGGGCCAATAACGGTCGCGAAAAGCCATATTTAGGCCTTTGAAATTGGGAAGAGGCACATTTGGTGTGATGATCGAGTTTGTTGCCCAACCTGGTCGCCAGAGACGAAGTTGACTTTTTGTAGCACCGATTGTGAGAGTGGGAATACCAAGGTTTGAGGCGAGATGTCCAAGCCCAGAGTCGTTGCCAATTAAACAAGAGGCTCTCGTCATGGCAGCTTTTAAATCAACAAGCGTTGGGAAGTGGGGGAGAGAAAAGCCAAATGCCTTAATCCATTCCCAAGATGGGTATTCACCAGGGGAGACACAAAATGTGACATCGTAATCGCGTTTAATGAGATTAGCTAGAGAAATAAAAGATTCAGCACGCCAGTTTTTTTTCGGGTTCATGCTACTTGGATGAATAAAAACTTCTCCTCCAGAGCGGTGAGGTAGTGGTGTAAGACCGTTTGATCCATTCACTTCGATGCGAAGTAATTTGGAGGTCGCCTCTGAGATATTTTGCACCATGGTCTTGTAAGGGGAAAAGAGAAAGTCGTTTGGTGTGGAGACTTTAGTGAATTTTGGAAAGAAGAAATGAATATCCTTTCCGCGGTGTTTTAAAATGTCCCAACACCTACCAGAGTTGTCATTTTGGATGATTGTGATATCAGAGTCTTCATCAGAGAAGGTGTATTCAGGGAAGAGAGGTGAAACAGGGTGAGGGGCTATGATGACATCATGCCCTGATTTTTTTGCATGGTGAGCGACGATCATCATAAGAAGACCGTCGCCAATACCTGATGCTGGGACGACCTTAATCGTCTTCTTCATCGTCCGCGTCCCCAATAAGCGCCTCTGAGAGAATAAGCGTGCCAGCTGTTGACGCCGCAAATGTTAAAGTGTGAATGACAACCTTTACAGGGTCAATCACATGCGCCTTGCTTAAATCCTCAACTTTTTCTGTTAAGACGTTAAAACCTAAGTTACCGCCTTGCGAAAGTACAACGTCCCTAACAACAGCACTTTCACCTCCGACGTTTTGAATCAGCGTGTTAAACGGCGTTTCTAAGGCTCTTTTAACGATCATTTCTCCGGGGATTTTCTCATCGAGAATTTGAGCCGCCTGTAAAAGTGCCACGCCGCCACCTATCGTGTAGCCTGATTCGTGAGCAGCTTTTGTCGAGCTAAGGCTGTCTTTAAATCGCTGCTTTTTGTGTTGCATTTCGACTTCACTTGCACCGCCGACGCGAATGACCGCTACACCACCAGAGAGCTTAGCTCGGCGTTCGAGTAAACCTTCCTGATCAAAGCTTGATGATGAATTTTCCAGCAGGGATTCAATTTCACTTAGCCGTGTTTTGATCGCATCATCTTTGCCAGCTCCACCAACTACAGTTGTCGAATCCTTTGTGATTTCAACGCGCTCAGCAGAGCCGAGCACTTCAACGCCAACTTTTGTCAAATCATGGCCTGTTTCTTCAGATACAAGTGTCGCGCCAGTTAATGCTGCCAAGTCTTTGAGGATTTCCTTGCGTTTATCTCCGAAAGCAGGGGCTTTAACCGCAGCGATTTTTAAGTTTGAACGGAGGCGATTGATAATCAGTGTAGAGAGAGCATCTCCGTCAATATCCTCTGCAATGATGAGCAGGGGTTGTCCAGAACCTGCAACCGCTTGGACAAGTTCGAGAATCTCGTGAATGGTGCCAATTTTTTTATCAGTAATGAGAATTTGCGGCTTTTCTAATTCGCATACCATTGGGTCAGTTGAGGTTGCAAAATATGGACTAAGGTAACCGCGGTCAAACTGCATTCCTTCAACGCATTCAAGTGTTGTTGTCGTGCCTTTGCCTTCTTCAATGGTAATCACACCAGCTTGGCCAACTTTTTCAAAGGCCTCTCGAATGAATGTTCCAACTTCCTTATCACCTGATGCCGAAACCGTTGCAATATTTTCAATTTCACTCGGCGTCTGAACTGGAGTTGCTTTATTTTTAAGGTGCTCAATGACCTTATTGACAGCGGAGTCCATTTCTCGTTTGATCGTCGTGGGATTTCTACCAGCCGTAATCTGTTTAAGGCCAAGTTTAGTCAGTGTTTCTAACAGGAGAATGCCTGTTGTCGTGCCATCGCCGCATGTTTCTTTGAGCTTGTCTGATACTTCCTTGCCAAGGGCAACACCCATATTTTCATATTGATCAGCAAGTTCAATATCAGTAACAATGCCAGCACTGTCGTTGGTAATTTTTGGAGCGCCAAAGGACGATTCAAGCCCCACATTTCGCCCTTTTGGGCCGAGTGTGTGTTTGATGGCCTCAGCTAACTTTTTTATGCCCGTGGCTAATTTAGCCCGAGCGTCTTCTGCAAAGAGAATATCCTTCGCTTGACTCATGAGTAACACTCCTTTTTACCCATCAATTCTATGATAAATTGAGTTAGTTTGCAATAACGATTAGGCGGTGACCTGCCCAGAAAGCTTCTTTAGGATAGCGCAGAATTTTGTAGTCAGTCAAAAGCGTTGCGATTTGCGAGAAAGAAGACTGAGGGCGGATTAAGTAGTCGAACTGACTTAAGGAAAATAAGTCATCTAAAACATGTTCAGCGTAACTATTTTTGTCAGATCGAATCCCCCAAATAATATTTGGAAGGTCAACACCATTTTTGACCTTTTCAAGGATTTCTTCAGGGTTTTCAGCATCAGTAAAGATATGGACATAGATAGGCCGGTGGGCTTCTTGTTGTGAGATTGATTTGATCTGCGAGATAAAAAATTGCAAAGGAGGAAAGCGCAGAGGTTCCTTAATATCTGCAAAGGGAAGCTCTGAACTCGGTCCTTTTTTTGTCTGATCGTAAGTTGAGAAAACTTGCTCAGAAAAAAGGGGGTACTTTGCACTACTTCCTCTTTTAATATGAACCGCAAGTTTTGCAGTATTCTGAGGAATAACAATCTGTCTAAGAGGGGCGCTTGGGGTAATGCGTCGACGGATATGCGCTAAGAATTTCTCGTCTTGGAGCATTTCATTCCAAGTCCCAACCTCAAATGGACTTTCCCAATCTGGATCCTGGTAGGTATGATCAATGTAATAAATTGACTTAGACTTAGGGTTGATCTCTTCAGTACTATTAATTTCCACTTCGTTTCTAAAAACAAACGGCGTGTGCTCTTCGAGCTCGTCAATCATCAAATCATCTGATTGCTCAAAGGGTTGGTAGAAAAAAGGAATGTCATATTTGTAGGCAATCCATTTTGCCTTGATGTAGCGAAATAAACTAAGACCAAGCCAGCCTTGAGAGAGAGTTTCATAAGAAATCATTGAGTAGGGGGCTTTTTGTGCATAACAATCACGAACGACCCGTGCAAAATTCTCTTTTGTTAAAAAACGTCGGTAAATGGTTGCACATTTTTGACGCATTTCCGCCTGACGTTTGACTTTAAGTTTTTGTATCAATTTGTGACGTTTTGCCTGCTCATGACTTTTTAAGAAGAGGAGACATCCTTCCCAATGAATGCAGCTAGGCAGTTGCATTTCATTTGTGAAGAGAATGGGGATGTGTCCTTTGGCTAAGGTGTCATAAAATCGTGAGGGTGCCGTTGGTCTTTCAGTGCGCTCAGAGAGGGGAAAAACAGGGTAGGGGAGCACAGTAATGCCGAGGTGGCGTTTATTTTTTACATGGGGAGTGAAGAGTGTGTCGATGCCGATCTTTTTCAAAAGGGGAATAATATGCTCATAATTTGGGTGCTGACAAATCGTAAATCCTCCCTTTAAACGGAGGCGAGGTAAAGGGAGATGCTCATCGAGGAGGTAACCCCAAGGAACCGCTAAATAATTGACATCTGCTGTAATGGGGTGCTTTTTTAGAGCTAAATACGCATAGTATTCAGTCTTGTCCTCAGTTTGATCAAATAACTCTTCAGAATACACATGCATTCTCATTCCGAATAGGGAACTAACAAGCATGAGAAGTATTATCAAGGGCTTCATGTTTTCTTTCGGTGTCGCTGCCGTTTTCTTGGGAGTTTATTACTACGCCCAGAAACAACCTCATGGAGGTTTTCTACAGTGATAAAGGCGTCTGGGTCTTCTTTAAAGATGATCTCTTTAAGATCAGATAAATCTAATCTTTCGACAATGACAAATAAAATATCTCTGTCGTCGCCGGAAAATCCGCCCCGCCCATACATGACTGTGAGCCCTAAGCCGAGCTCGTGCATAATGACTTCCGTTAACTTCTTTGGAATGCTTGAGATAATCATGACCGACTTAAGCTCATCAAGCCCGACAATGACAAGGTCCATCATCTTAAAGGCAACGATATAGGTCATAAGCGAGCGAAGGGCTATATGCCAATCACGAAAAATGATTCCATAGGCTGCGAAGATGAAGAAATTGATAAATAAAACAACCTGCCCAACCGTAAATCCAAACTTCCGGTTAATGATGATCGCTAAAATTTCCGTTCCATCTAAACAAGCACCGCTACGAATAATCAAGCCGGCGCCAATTCCCAAAATCGCCCCACCAATAACGATAATTTCTAGAGGGTCTCCCAAAAAGGGAGGGACTCTTTCTAACAGGCTCAAGAAAGCTGCAAAAATCAAGACCGCAATCATCATCTGGAAGACAAACGTGCGCCTGATAAACCTGTATGACAGATAGAGGAAGGGGATAGTCAATACAACAAAGAAGATGGAGAAATAGGATTCACCAAATAGGCGTGTGCAAATCATGGACACACCGATGATTCCCCCGTCAATCAAGTTGTTCGGGTACAAAAAGACCTGAATTGATACCGCTGCTAAAAATGCCCCAATCGCAATTAAGATGTAGGATTTCACCAATTGCCAAGGGGTTTTTGCAGCTAAATGCAACGTTGCCATATTGGGATGAGAATATAAATTTATTTGCTTAGAAAGTACAGGAAAAAGTGAAGAAAATGCGCGGGAGACGAGACTCGAACTCGCAACTTCCAGCGTGACAGGCTGGTGCTCTAACCAATTGAACTACTCCCGCTCAAAAGATGATAGTATCGTACTCCACTACTATATTTTATATCAAGGAATTTTGCTGTGTTGCGAGAGGTGTGTGTGGGGAAGGGGTGTTTTTTTGGCCTATTTCAAAGAATCCGCCCCACGGTGTATGCACATCGGCGTTCTTTGAAATTTTTTTTCTCCGCTGTACTAAAGTACTGTCTTCCGAAAAAATTCATTCGCTTCGCTCATCATTCCAAATAACTTGTTCCTCATCCTAAAACATAAACTCAGGTAATAATAAAAAAAGGGGGATTGGGCGCAACAGGATTCGAACCTGTGACCGCCTGTGTGTAAAACAGGTGCTTTTTAGGATGATGAACGGCGTTCTTTGAAATTTTTTTTCTCCGCCGTACTAAAGTACTGCCTTCCGAAAAAATTCATTCGCTTCGCTCATCATTCCAAATAAGTTGTTCCTCATCCTAAAACATAAACTCAGGTAATAATAAAAAAAGGGGATTGGGCGCAACAGGATTCGAACCTATGACCGCCTGTGTGTAAAACAGGTGCTCTACCAACTGAGCTATACGCCCCAAATGTTAGGCGTTGCCTAACTTGAGATGGTGTTATTCTAGCGTGGGTAAGGGTTATTCTTCAAGGTTTAATTTTTTATGCAAGGTGGTTTCAAAATGATCTTTGTGAGAGGTCATGACGGTGTGGTCGGTCAGTTCGTTGACGTGTAAGGGTGAGCATGTGATGTAATTTTGACGTAGGTAAGAGATATCTGACTCTGGATGTTCCGCGTCGAAATCAGCCCAGAGCCCTTTCATGAGATAGGAGGAATCCCCTTGATGTTCGGGGTCTTCTAGCCAGTAACCTAGTCCTTGTCGGGCGAGTTTGATTCCTTTGAGGGGCGGGTTGGGGAAGTTAACGTTGAGGAGGGTTCCGTGAGGCAAGGGATGGTCGACCATATGGGTGATGATGTGTGGGATGTGGGGCTTTACATCGGGAAAGGAATGGTGGCTCCAGTCGTTGTAGGAAAAGGCGATGGATGGATAGCCTCGAAGTGTACTTTCGATGACGCCTCCGACGGTTCCTGAGTAGAGCACGTTGCGTCCTGAGTTGGTGCCGTGGTTGATTCCTGAGATGACGATGTCTGGTGGGTTGTCTTTCAAGAGCACACCAAGGGCGATCTTTGTACAGTCGGCGGGGGTGCCGTTGATGTGGTAGGCAAAGGCATTTGGCCAATGGTGAGGTGTGACTTTAAGGGGGGTTGTGAAGGTGGTGGATGTGGATGCACCGGATTTCTCATCGCTTGGAGCTGCGATGGTGACGGGGCCGAGATGGCGGACTGCTTCAAAAAGTTCTTTGAGGCCAGGTGAGTGGATGCCGTCGTCGTTAGTGATGAGTATGTGCATCGTGTTCCTCCATGGGATGGTGGGTGTTTTTACTTAGGAGTGAGATGGTGTAGATTAAGATGGCGCTGATTGAAAAGGCAGGGATGATTGTTGGTACACTGGTGAGTTTTTCGGGCCAGATGGCGGCGATGATTCCCCCAGATAGGATGCCGGCCCATGCCCCTTGTTTGGTAACGCGTTTTGAATAGAGGGAAAAGAGCATGAGGGGGCCGAAAGAGGCTCCAAGCCCTGACCAGGCAAAGAAGACGAGTTCGTAAATGGTGGAGATGCGGAAAAAGGCAATGGCGTAAGCGAAAAGAGCGATGAAGATGATGGCGATACGAGAGACTAAAACGAGTTCGTCTGATGAAGCGTTTTTACGGAAGATGCGTTTATAAAAATCTTCTGTCAAGTTGGTTGCTAGGACAAGGATTTGTGAGTCCATGGTGGAAATGGTGGCGGCAATGGCGGCGCAGAGCACGAAGGCTGCTAAAAAGGGAGGGAAGAGGAGGCGGACCATTTCGACGAAGACGAGCTGATCGTCGGCGATGCCGCTCTTATAAAAAGCGACGGCGACAAGTCCGATCAAGGTTGATCCAAATAAAGCGATGATTTGCCAGGACATGCCGACCCATTTTGCTTTGCGTACGTCTGAGACGTGTTTAATCCCCATAAATTTGGTGACGATGTGCGGTTGGCCAAAGTATCCAAGGCCCCATCCACCGACTAACATGAGAATGGAGAAAAAGGTTTTGGGTTCAAAGTTTGGAATCAGAGCCCACGATAAATCTTTGGCTTTTAAAGCTGGGGTGATCGCTTCAAAGCCTCCGATGAATTTAAGGGCGTAGATTGGAACAACGGCGATGACGATGAGCAGGAAGATTCCTTGAAAAAGGTCGATCCAAGCAAGTGTTTTATACCCACCAAAAAAGAGGTAGGGGATGACAACGCAGATGCCGATGGTAATTCCCCAGATATAGTTAATGTCAAAGAGGACTTCAAGTAAGAGGCCAAGTCCATAGAGTCCTGATGAGATGTAGATGGAGTAGAAGAGAAGCGACATGAAGGCGGTAAAGATGCGGATAATGCCCGAGGTGTCAGCGAAGCGAGACTCAAAAAAGGAAGAGAATGTCAGGGCGTTATATTGCTCTGTCATCTTACGCACTCGTGGGGCTACAAAGTGCCAGTTCAGGTACATAAATACTGCAAGCCCTACGGCAAACCAAGCGTGAAAGAGTCCTTCTCGAAAGATCAAAGCTGGAAATGCCATAAAAAGCCAAGAGCTCATGTCAGAGGCTTGGGCGGCCATCGCGGTCATATAGTAGTTTAGCGATCGTCCTCCAATGAGGTAGTCGCTTGAGCTGATATGACGTCTGTAAGAAAAGTATCCAATGGTAAAAAGGATCGCGCAGTAAATCGTAACTGCGATGATCTCAATGATTGGCATCATTTATCCTTTGCTTTTTCCGATCCAAACAGCTTAGCACAAGTGGCTAAATTTGTCCGCACATTTGGGTAGGTGCGTTCTATATCCTTTAGGATCGCTTCAGTTTGTTTGCGCATTGAGTTTGCGCCAACTGGACACTGACAGGTAATCCGTTGAAAACCGTACAATTTGGCAAACTCGATAATTTGTTTTTCACTCACGTAAATCAGTGGCCTTGTGATCGTGACCCCGTAATCGCGCATGTGGACTTTTGGGAGGTTTGCAGCAAATTCTGCTTTGTGGAACAGGTTCATAAGAAGCGTTTGAATCGAGTCATCTCGGTGGTGGCCAAAGGCAATCGAGGTGGCCCCCACTTCCTTGGCTGCCTCAAAAATAAGCGTTCGCCTTTTTCTTGAACACGTATAACACTCAAGTTCCCGCTTTTGATCCACCGTCCGGCGGACCAAATCTACCCCGAGTTCTCTGCAAATTCCGTCTAAAAATCCTTTGTCAAGGCCCGCCCCACACGAAAAAGCCCCATCCACATGAATTGCCGTAACCTTAAAGTCCTGAACGCCCTTCCCAGAAATCGCCTTCAGCAAGTATAACAAAGTTAGGCTGTCCTTCCCTCCACTAAGGGCAATTGCCAAATGATCGACGCCCTCTAGTAGGTTGTAATCGTAAATGGCTTTGCGACACATCGATTCCAGTTTTCGACCCAGTTGGGTCCAAGGAGGACGCGCCAAAGGAAGATGGATTTTTAGTGCTAAATTTCCCGTCATTGGGGTAAACTATAACACCTAAGAAATAAGAGTTCAATGGAGTTACCATGAATCAGAAGGTCGGGCGAAACGATCCCTGCCCATGCGGATCAGGAAAAAAATACAAGAAGTGCTGTGAAAAAAAATCTTACCTCCAACGCAAAACAGCAACAGTCCTCACAAGCTCAAAAACAGCCGATAAAGTGGCAAAAGCCGCTCAAGGCGCAAAAATGGGCTCGCTCTTTAACAAAATTGTCGCTCCAACAACTCCCTCAGAACCCAAATCTCTCAAGGAAAAATCAGTTTCTCTCGGAAAGGTTGAAAAAAAACCTGGGCCTAGTTAAGATATTTTCTATCCACGCTGGTGTAGCTCAATTGGTAGAGCACCCGACTTGTAATCGGACGGTTGAGGGTTCAATTCCTTTCGCCAGCATCTTTTCCCTCAGTTGAGGGGGTGTCGCATAGTGGCAATTGCAAGGGACTGTAAATCCCTCGACTTCGGTCTCCGTCAGTTCGAGTCTGACCGCCCCCAATTTTATCATGGACGATTTTGCACTATCTCTCCTCATGTGGCCTAAAGGCCTACGTTCGTCGTAGATAGCACAAACTCGCCACATGAAAAATCGGGGAACCCCCTAATAATTATGTAACGCTAAACTTTAGCTTCTTCTTAGACCAATCCAAATGCTGACAGGAAAAATTGGGAAGTGTTATTGTGTGGACGATTTTGCACTATCTCTCCTCATGTGGCCTAAAGGCCTACGCTTGTCGTAGATAGTGGGGGTCAGGCATTGTCTTTTTGACATAATACTGCGTGTAGGGGATTATTTTTAGCAAACTTTGGTGTGTATGAAAGGCCTCATTTTCTTTGTCATTTGTCTCTCACTCTTCTTTGGTTTCACCTGCATGTTTCAAGAGCGGGGTGTGTCTAATAAATGGCCGTCGAAGGTTTTGCTCTACATTTATAATGAGCAAGATGAACCGCTTGATGTGGTTGTTAAAGGTAGGAAAAAGACGCTGAGACCAGGTGGAGGAAGGATGTTTGCGATCAAGCGAGATGGCGGGGAGGTGCTTGTTGGAGAGGATGTGCGTTTGCAGGCGAATGATAAAATTTTTATCGATCCTGTGGACCCCAAAAATCAGGTGTGTGGTTTAGGTGGTGAGTTTTTGCAAAAGTATGGTGTTCCAGAAAAGGCAGAATTTGCTTTCACTATTAAACCTCCTGGCGAGGGGGAAAGGGGGTATGTCGGAGAGCCTGTCCCTCTTGAGTCCTTTAGCCCAAGGGTTCGGGCGACTCTGAAAAATTTTATGTGTATAACGGAAGAAAAGTGTATTGAATAATATGGACAATTAGATATTACAGCAAATTAAAGGGGGCTCTATGGAAATCCAACCTGTTCATAACGAATCAAATGACATTCCATCAGATCCGGGAATTCAATCAACCATTCAGCTCAATGCTAATCTTTTTAAATTCTATGACCATGAGACCGGCGCGCCGAGTTTAACAAAACTTAACGCTGAAATTACAAACTGGATGAACGAATTGCCCCGTAACTCTTCAATTGCAAAATTCTTAAGCACAATGCAAGCAGGACCGTCAGGCGAGTATATTACATGTGAACCTGGATCCACAGAACTGACAGATCAAAGTAAAAAAAATCTCGTGACTATTGGTGGGGCTGTTTGGGGAGTTAACCAAATGATCGGAGAATATGGCTCGAAAATTACTTCAATGAATCAATTTGCAAAGATACCACCGGCTTATTTACATGCTTCTAGAATAAATTTTGAAGTCAGGCACTTGGATAACAAATACGGGGATCATTTTTCTCTAGCTAAAGGGTTCACAAAAAAGGAAATTGATACCCCTAATGATTTGATCTGTATACCAGAGAATCCACCACCCATTTTCGATGATTTTGTAAACTTATACTTAGATCTCATTCAAGGCTTTAATGCTAAGGATAGCTTGCAGTTCACCACTGCTTCGAATAATCTATGTTTAGCAACCATGCCTCATATCTAAATCGATCATCATTGTTACGATCTGAAGCTCTAAGATTGGTGGTTGATCGGTATTTTGTTTCTTGTCTATACTCCCTTTTTTCTCAAATCAAGGTTTTTATGAAAAGTTTAGTTGCTTTAGCGGTGTTGTGGGTGATGGGGGTTTGGGGATCTGGGGTAGATGAGTATTTTGCTTACTTGCAGGTGGTTGATCAGGAGGTGGGGGATCATCAGGCGGGGGAAATTGAGATCATTCTAGATGAAGATGAGATTTTGAGGGTGCAGGAGATTCAGAAAGGGCGCCTTTTAGCAAAGGGGTTCTCAGAAGAGATGGCGGAAAGTTGTAGTCGGGTGGGTGTTGTTTTCGAGGACCAGTATTGGCTCATTCTTAGGGATGCGGTGCTTTTCCCAAGTGGCGCTTTTGGAACGTATAATCGATTGCTGTGGAAAAGTGGTTTGGGAAATGCGGCGACGGGCGTTGCTGTCATGCCGGTTTGGCCATCTGGAGAAATTGTATTAAATCTTAATTATCGGCATGCGACACGGTCGTTTGAGCTTGAGCTGCCAAGGGGGATGATGGAAGATGGTGAGTCGCTTGAAGAGACGGTCAGGCGTGAGCTTTTCGAGGAGACTGGTTTGATGGCCTCTGAGGTGGTGTCTTTGGGTTCAGTGGCAATTGATACGGGTACTATGGGGTCGGTTCTGCCGGTATTTATGGCAAAGATTTCTATGCAAGGGGATGCTGCTCCTGAGGATTCCGAAGCGATTGCTGGTGTGGTTTCTTTGACATTAGCTGATGTAAGACGAGGTTTGGCTCAAGGGTATTTAGAGGTGGAGGTGCATGGCAGAGTAGAGCAAGTCGCTATCCGAGATCCATTTCTTACTTTCGGCTTGTGCCAGTTGGATATGTGAAGGGAGATCTTCTTGGCGTTCCGGGGCTAAAGGGTCGTCCTGGAGGAGGTGGTGGGGAAAGTGGCGATGGTGCTCCAGAAATCGCAGACCTCAACCCAGAAGCTCTAGGCGACCCGGTGATAGGGGGCAGTGGTGGTGCGCTTGGGGTGGAAATGGAAGGTCTTGCGGTGGCGGGGCTGACTCCTGTAGCAGGGGTGGTTGCGGCTGATCCCCATCCGCCAAAACGTTCTGCCAGAGCTTTGATAGAAGTTGTATTTGCGGCAGCCTCTCGCATGGTTTGTATGGCAACGCGAGCCCTTGCAGCTCTTTCGTCAGATGTTAATCTTCTGAGCTCTAAGCGTAGGTGGTCAGGTACGCGGAACATCATCCCATACTTCTTTACATCCTCTGGAGAGTTTCTTTGTGTGAAGCCTAAAGCAAAGAGCATTTCAAGCTCCCTGCAGAGCACGCGTTTGCTTGTAGGAGTAAGCATTGATTTTGGTCCTGGTTTGTTACGCACATCTTTAGATGTAGGAAATCCTGTTGGAAGTGAGACGCAGCAATCCATGCCGTTGAGGTAGGCTGAGAGGATTAGTGAATCATTTAGTGTGAGCGACCATACGTTTGTGCTGAGAATGGCTCCTTCTGCAGAGGGGGATTCATGTGTTAGTTTGCCAAAGGCGTGAAGCAGATCTGGATCTGTACGGATATTACCACTACCTAGAACAACCATCCCAGTAGATGCTTTAAGTACTTTTTGATACATTAGATAGCAAGCTTCTATAAGAGCCGCTCTCTCAGGAATAAGTACGGCTTTTGCCGCGGCAATGGTAGCTAAGTGGGTAGCTCTTACTGTGGGGGATAAGGGTGTTGATGAGGGTGATAAGGCTCTTTCGGCCACATGCATAGCCTTAAGGCGCACTCGCACCTCAGGGGGGTAATTCTCAAAGAAAGGGCTATGTTCATCCTTGATCAGCTCGGGTAGCATTATAGTCGAGAATTGAGTAAATGATATGTCTGATGATGTCGATCTTGTAACTGCCATAAGTTATATTATATAACATTTGTAATATTTTTAAAACAAGAATTAAAAAACAAAAATATAAGTACTTGATGGTTAGGTGGATCAGGTGCTGAGTGGGAGTGCTCCTGCGGTACGGGGAGGTCGAGGGGTGGGTGGATCTAAATCATTTAGGTAGAGTGGGTTAGATTTTAACGTAGTGTATTCAGCTAGGGCTAGCAGTTGTAACCCTAGGAAGTAGGCTCGAACTGTCCCAGGGACATCCGTGGCCCTGAGGCGCTCTAATTCCTCACTTAGATCGATGCGCGCTGTTGGGGCCAGATCATCGTTGTCCAGTAGGGCACCTCCGGTTGTTTGAAGGTAAAGTAGCCTTGTCAGTAGTTCAGGCCCCTTTTTTAATAGGGTGATGAGTCTGCCGGTCTCTAGGACCATTTCTCCTGCAATGACTCGGGTTACGAAATCCTCAGGATTCCTCGACCCAAAGGTTAAGCAGTCGATTGCAAGAATATAGATAGCTCTTTCTAGGTCGCCTTGATAAGCAAGCCACTCCATGCAAGTGAAGGTAAGCATTGCGCTTGCGGTACATTGGGCTTGAATACTTGCGTCTGTTGACATACGATCCTATGTGAATTTCACTGCACTATAGCACAATTCATAGTATGCTTAAATAGTAGGAGTTATTTGAATGCTAAACAAATATGACTTCAAGCCGTTCCCCTCAGATAGCGCGAGTAAATATGCGGCAGAAGTTAAGCGTTTTAACCTTAAGGGATGTGTGGTCGAGCATGTGGGTTCAACGGCAGTGCCAGGTGTTGGGGGAAAGGGCATTATAGACATAGCGATCGGTTGCAAGAAAGGGGAAGTCGAGCCGGTTTCTAAGTCTTTGGTTGAACTTGGGTATACGCTCCGTCTTGATCATTCAACAGAGGATAGGTGGTTCTTAAAGCGCGCTGGTTTTCACATCCACATTATGGAATATCTCTCAGAAAATTGGAGTGATCTTCTTCTTTTCCGAGACACATTACGTCAGCGCCCTGACCTCGTAGAAGAGTATGAGGAGCTTAAAAAAAGTGCAAAAGGAGATGCTAAAGTCTACCGCGCTTTCAAAGAACCATTTGTCAATCGCGTTTTAGGGAAGTCGTCTCACTAGCGCCTAATGAAAGCATGAATTCTAGCAGATGGGTATAGTTGCCTTTGTCTGCCCATTTTAAGGAGGTGATATAACGCTGTCGTGAATCGCCATTTTGACAAAGTTGAGTTGGCCATTTTGGGTATGAGCAGTCCCAGTCTAGTAGAAAACGGTCAGCAATTAGCCTAGAGAATCGGCCGTTTCCATTTGTAAAGGGGTGTATGTAGACAAGTTTATGATGAATGATTGCAGCTTGCTCAAGGAGCGATAATGTTGTTTCAAAGTGCTGCCATGACTCGACCTCATAACATAACTCTGAAAGTCTCATAGGTATTTTATAGGGCTTAATTCCGATCGATGTTTCCGACTGGCGATACAATCCAGCCCATTTCCATACCTTTCCAAACATGGCTTGATGAATTTTTCGTAGTTGCGTTGGATTGAACCATTTTGCTGGGGGTTTTTGTGGTTTGGATAAGTACTTGCGTTGGGCAAGCAAGATATTCTCGGCCTCAGAATGATTTAAATCTTTTAAGGAGGTAATCCAAGAGGGGATTAAGTCGCTATAGTCATCAAGTGGTGTAGCGCCATCTGGAAATTCAAAAAATTGCATTAGTTCTCCCAAAGTTTGGACTTGGGACCTTTTAAGAGACGCTCCACCTCTTCTTCAAGAAGGTTATTTATGAATTTTTTGTCTAGCGCTTGCATTTCTAAATTCATAGTGCCTACTAAGTAATCCAACCGTTTATTAGCAATTTTCATCGCTTGCTCTTTGCGTAGGTTATCAATAGATGATGTCATAGCTGGAGCGATCACTAAATCGCATGAGAGGCCTTGTAATAGTTTTTGTAATGTTGATAAATTTGCGTCGGTACCTCCTCTTTCGATACGTGAAATTGTCGATTGTGGGATTTGAGTTTTTGAGGCAAGAGTTTGTTGTGACATGCCCAATTGAGAGCGAATTGACTTGATGAGTGTTCCAATGGCGAGGCCTTTTGTTACTTTTTGAAGTTGTTTCGAAGAATGCAAGACTTCTTCAATGAATAGTCGTTCTGCGTGTGATTTCATAGTGCTGCCTCCTTCTTATAATTATAGCATAGATGCTGTAGAAATCAAGGTAAATTATGCTTATACAGCATAAATGTTCGAAAAATTATAGCAAGAATGCTATAAAGCCTCGTGACGTTCACAGGTGCGGCAGATGGAGTATGAGTGGCCGTTGTTTGTGTTGTGCGAGATCATGAAGTCTAGGTAGGCCTTTGAATTGAAGATTTCTTCAAGCGTTTCGTTTTGGAGGTTGCCGAATGGAATGGTCGTGTTGTAGTCGTAGCAGCAGGGGACGATGTTGAGGTCCCAGGTTATTTGGAGAACGCGGGCGCGGTTGCCATCTAGGACGGGGCAGGGTTTGTTTGAGGGCTCGTTGTAGGTTCGCCCATCTCCGTAATTATGAAGGTGGGGGATGTAACCGACGTCGAAGTTGAGGGGTTTAAGAAAGGCTTCAAAAGCTTCGCGTGCACTTTTGCCAGCAACAGGCAGGGTTGAGTGGACGTTTTCTTGCATGAGTTTAATGGCAGCGCGAAACGTTGGGTGATTTTGCTTAGCTTTTGAGAGAAGGATTAGGTTGTGTTTAACCCGTTCAAATGAGTTTGATCCGTGTAGTTCATGGTAGGTTTCTGGTGTGTATCCGTAGAGGCTGACGACAAGGGTGTTTAACCCTGATGCGAGGAGTGTTTCAAAGTAAGTGTCTTTTACGCGCACGCCAAGTGTGGAGATAAGGTGTGTAGAACAGTTAGGGGCAGCTTTTTTTAAGAGAGCGATTTTTTCCGGTAGTTTACGGTCGAGTAAGGATTCGCCAAAGCCGTGGAGGTGGATGGTGCCAGAATAGTCTTTTAGAAGAGTGCAAAGCTTTTCCCAGTTTTGCATGGTGAGGTGACCGATTGGACGGGTTTGTTTTTCTCGCGGGCACATTTGGCAGTGGTAGCCGCAGGCGTTGGTGTTTTCTATGCGCACTTCATCAAATTGCTCAATCATATTCTCTCTTTTGTAAATCTTTGGGGGATTTTTAGCGAGGGTGTAAAAAAAAGTTTTATTTTTAATCTTAAAAATGTGTTAATAAAATCTTTAATATTTGGAGGTGGATATGGCAAATCCGGTAGCAGCAGCAGGAGTCGGAGGGGGCGGTGATGTGGTCGTTGAAGTCGCGGATGATGATGGTGGCGGTGGGGTTGCAGTAGCAGCCGTTGGTGCTATTGCGGAGAGTGCTGCGGTCTTCGGTGCTTTAGACGAGTTGGCGGGGCGTATGGGTGGAGGGCATTTTTGTGGTCTTGTGTCGGATGAAAATTTAGGGACTTGTGAAAGGTGGACGCGTGGTATTTATTCGGTTGTGATTGTAGCTGCGCTCATTTTTGGAGGACTTGGGTTATTTGCTGGAATGGATAGTGGTGTTGATTGGTCTCTTGTGATGTTTTGTGTGGCGGGGGCGGTGTCCATTCCATCGGTCTATTTAGCGGCGGAATATGCAGATCGTTTACCCGGTTTTTCCCAGGCGGTGGCATTTCGCGCAACGGGTCGAAGGCTTGCTGAGGAAGTGGATGGTCTACGAGGTCAGGTGAATGAACTGGAAGGGCAAGTGGATGAATTAGAGGTCCAAGTGGATGAACTGGAAGCGCTTGTTGCGGATTTGCGCGGTTTGGCAACGCGCTACAAAGCGATGCTTCGTCAGTTTGGTACGGTTCGAACACGGCTTGATGGGTCAGCAACGACGATTGAAACGCACGTTGCAGCGATGGGTGAAGCTGTTCACAGTATGCAGGATGTGTTGGGGCTATTGCAGGAAGGGTCAGCGCCGTTTAGAGCCGTTGCTGCAGCACTTGTGTTAGCAGAAGCGCGGATTGAGGCTTTGGAGCAATGGGAACAAGAAGCAAGGGCGTTGCACCCCGAATTACCAGCCATTGCAGGGCCCGAGGCTCTGCCTGAGGTTTAATCCTTAATCGTGTATACTCTTTAGGATGTACGAACATCAGACTTTTGAGAAAAAAGAGTATACCAGGGTTGATTTTTCTAAAGAGGTTTTCCAAGACTGCACATTTAATAAATGCACGTTTACCGAATGCCGCTTTGGTGGGGCTCAGTTTGTCGATTGTATTTTTGAGGGGTGCCAGCTCTTATCGGGCAATTTTGACACGTGTTGCTTGCATGGTGTGGTTTTTAAAGCGTGCAAAATCGTGGCGGCGGGATTTAATCTCTGTGATCAGCGCATTTTTTCGCTTGAAGCTGAAGATTGCATGATGTTGTCGTGTAATTTTTCCGAGCTGAACATGAAGGGCAAAAGCTTTAAGGGGTGTCGTTTAAAAGAGTGTTTTTTCACAGAGACAAATCTTGTGGGGGCAAGCTTTTCTGGTGCGGATTTGGAAGGGTCGGTTTTTCACCATTCTAAGCTTAATGGGGTGGATTTTAGGGGGGCAAAAAACGTCTCGATCGACCCACAGACAAATGTTTTGGCAAAAGCGCAATTTGATGTGACCGAGGCCCTTAATCTATTAAACTATTTTGAAATTATTGTGTCTTAAGAAATTCTGTGGTATGTTTTTTGCAAACAGAAAGAGGAGTAGACGTGGCAGTCAATCATTTGTCTTTAATCTTAGATCATCAGTTTGATGCAGTGCCAGACTTGCTTAGTATAGGGATTTTTGAATCAGTTCAAGAATGGGTGTATGACCATTCAACACTGTGTAAAGTGGCTAACGTATCAATGGGAATTTTTAGTATTATGGCAGCTGTTGCTGCAGTTCCCATGGCCTTGCCGGCATTAGGGATTGGGGGTACTGTGATGATGCTCGCATCAATCGTAATTGGGGTGTGGGGAAATTACATCTTTCCTCTCCCACATGCGATGTCTGAACATGTTTTTACACCAGGTGAGTGTGATGGGGGGAGGCTATATTATGAAGGCGATCTTCCCATTTTGTCCTTGGATGCCACACGCCCTTTTGAATCGGGAAAGGCGCATGGTTACTTATGTGGTGAAGCGATTAGTAGATTGTCTTCTCGCTTTGTGCCGTTCGTGAATCAAAGTTTAAGCCATTTATCGTCGCAAGAAAAGCGAGACCTATTAGCTAGGATGCGATCAGAGACCCCCCCAGATTATGTTAGAGAAATACAAGGCGTATTAGCTGGGTATCATCAATGGAGAGAGGAGACGTCTTGGTGGCACTTTCACCCCAGGCTAACACTTGATGATCTCTTGTTACTGCAGTTGATTCCTGACACAAATGCTTTGTCTTTGCTAGCTGTTTCAGATCAACCTGTCGGATGTACATCTGCGGTAACAACAACAGATCCAAGAGGCGTTGTTTTGGCGAGAAACTTGGACTGGCCGTCGATTGGTCTTGCTGGAACATACAGTATAATTGTTCATCGAAACGCTCATGGGAGGCAAAGGAGCACGGTTGAAGTGAGTGTGCCCTCATTAGTTGGAACACTTACAGGTATGAATGATCATGGGTTATCTGTATCTATGAATGTGTCTCGTCATAGCCCTACATGTAACGAGGTAGGGATTCCGTCGATGTTTATCAATAGAATGTGTCTTGAAAATTGTAGCACGATTACTGAGGCTGATGAAGAACGTGTCATACCAGTTAGTCCCTATCATTTAACGGTTGCGGATGCGAGTGGAGGGAAGTGTGTGCACTTTCGCCAAGATGATGGAGGCGGGCATACAATTCGCTATCCATTGAGAGAAACGGGTGACCTGATTACCTTTAATGGAAATTATACTACTGACTTTCCAGAATGGGACCATATATTTGAACCTAGGGCGCGAGTGAGTGATGCGTATCGGCAAATGCGCGGCGATCAGGACTCCTTTGAAGGAATGCTTGCTCAAAGAGGCATTAATAATATTCACACCATGCATACGGTTGTCATGTGTCCATCAGAGCGGCGCATGCAGGTGGTCTTTGATAATGCATTTGCTGCTAGAAACCCTCTTCATGAGGTACCATTAGATCGAATTTTTGCCTCATAGAAGTGAAGGGATATAATGGATGTTGAAATATTTGGATTTGGAAAGGATGGTGAGGGTGTTGGTGAGCTTGATGGCAAGCGTGTGTTTGTGCATGGAGCGCTTGCTGGCGAGGTTGTTCATGTGCGGTTGACCGAAGAGAAAAAGACTTATGCGAAAGGCGAGGCTGTAAAGGTTAAAGTGGCATCAAAGGATCGTGAGGAACCGATTTGTCCGGTTTTTGGCGAGTGTGGTGGCTGTCAGGTAATGCATCTTAAGTATGAGGCGCAGCTTAAGATGAAGCGGCAGAAGGTTCTTGATGCGCTTCAAAGAATTGGGAAGATTGAAGTGGAGGTTGAGGCGTGTCTGAGATCGCCAAAAGAGCTCTATTATCGAAACAAGATTCAGTTGCCTGTGACAAAAGATGGTAGAGCAGGGCTTTATCGCAGAGGGAGTCATGAGATCATTCCGGTTGATCAGTGTTACATTCATTCGGAACTGGGTGAGAGAGTTTTTAAAAAGCTACAAAGGCGCTTAACTGGTGAACTTAGGCATGTGTTGATTAAGTCAGCGGTCAATACAGGGGAGGCATTAGTTGTTTTTATTACGCGAGATGCACCCTCCAAAGCTTTGAAAGCCTTAGCAAAGGAACTTGTAGGCGATGAGGTGAAGGGCGTTTGTTTAAGTATCAATCGCCGAGAGGGGAACCGGGTGCTTGGGGGAAGTTTTTCTGTTTTGGCAGGCGCAGGGGTCATTGAAGAGAAGCTCTTAGGTTTGAAGTTTAAGGTCTCACCGGCATCATTTTTCCAGGTGAATCCGTGGCAGGCTGAAAAGCTTTATGCGAAGGTGGTTGAGCTTGCAAACTTGTCAGGAGAAGAGGTTGTGTTAGATGCGTTTTGCGGGGTGGGCACATTGTCGCTTTTACTCGCACAACAAGCCAAGCGCGTTTTAGGGATAGAGTGTGTCGAAGAGGCTGTTATTGACGCGCGGGAAAATGCGAAGGTTAATGGGATTGAGAATGTTGAGTTTGAATGTGCGCGGGTTGAAGAGGCAGAGCTTAATCAAGTGGATATAGCGGTGCTCAATCCTCCGCGAAAAGGGTGCGAGAGGAGTGTTTTAGAGGCGATGTGTGCCAAGACGCTGATTTATGTGTCGTGTGATCCTGCAACGCTTGCTCGAGATTTGCGGATTCTCATTGATCTGGGCTATGAGGTGGAGGTAGTCATTCCTTTTGACATGTTTCCACAAACAGCTCATGTGGAGACGGTTGTTCGATGTCGAAAGAAAACGTTAACTCGATAAGCATCTCGTAAAACTTCTCTGTCATCACAATTTCAATCCAGGCCTCTTCTGAAAACGCATCTTTATCGATCCAGACAGGTTTATAGCCAGGGTAGATGTGCGTTTTCCAAACAGAGAGGCAACCGTGTTTTTTCGCGGTTTCTAGGATGACTGTTTTTAAGATGTGTTTTGGCAAGGTGGAGTTGAAGCGGAGTTCTTCTCCAAGGCTTGCAAATTTCTCAATCAGATTTGGCGTGCGGAGCAAATAGCGGTAGAGCCCCTTGAGGGGCCCCCGCTTTTCTTCTAACTTTTCTTGCAAGGTTTGGGTCACAGACAATCGAGCCTCTTTTTAAGTTTGTGGATGCCATGTGTTCCAAGGAGAAAAATTAGGCCCCATAGGACGCCGAAGCAAATCCAGTAGGGTAAAAATCCACTCTGGCCAAGCGCTGCCGCCCGCATTCCTTCAATACAGTATACGACGGGACAGAGCAGGTTTGCGATCCCGACCCACGGGGATAGGGCGTAGGCTGCGTGCCACGTGTAAAAGTAGGTTCCAAACATAAAGAGGGGATTTACAATGCGCGTGAATAATTTGGATAGATCCTCAAACTTTTTCATAACACCTGTAATCCAGAGGGCTAAAATCCCGTAGAAAAGATTCGCTGTGATAAGCATTAAAACAAGCTTGATCCATGCAACATCCCTAAAGAAAAATTTCGTTGGAATAAGCAATTTTCCAAACAAAAAGAGGGGCGCTGTTAAAAGCATGTTTTGAAAGCCCCAAAAGAGCGCAATGTAACCGAGTGCATAAAATGAGGGCAATGGGAGCGTGAGAATATAATTGATATTCTTATCGCCTGCAATATCACTCATCAGTTCATGGACACGACCGATCACATCGAAAAGGCCAAAAGAGGCAATCGCTGCAATCATCATAAGCGGTCCGTAATCTTGCCCAACACCAAGTTTAGGCATGAAGTAGGAGAAGACGATGACATTTGTGAAAAACAAAAACATCATGTCGAGAAGTCTTTCAATATAACTGCGTCTAAACGACATCATATCGCGTCTAAACAGCTGAAGAAGAACATTTAATGTGCGTGATGACATACTATTTTTCTCCTTTTGGTTTGGGGAGGGTGATCTCTGGATCATCGACAATTTTAATGAATACATCCTCTAGGGAGGCGTTTTCATGCTTACCGCGAAGTCCCTTTGGCGTATCGATGGTAAGTAGCACGCCGTTATGGATAAAACAGAGGCGATCAGAGAGCGCTTCAGCTTCATCAAGGTAGTGTGTTGTCAAAATGACTGTTGCACCCTCCTCTTTAAGGCGTTTGATTTCTCCCCAGAGTTGTCTTCGCACATGAGGATCGAGACCAACCGTTGGTTCATCTAAAATGATGAGTTTTGGACGGTTCATTAGTGTACGCGCCAGCAAAAACCGTTGCCTCAGCCCACCGGAGAGAGCTTCAATGGATTTTTTCTTGTGCGGAGTAATGTCGTAGCGCTCCATTAATTCATCTTTACGAAGAGTTGCTTCTTGTTTGGACTGGCCAAAGCAGCGCCCTGCAAAAACGAGGTTTTCCTCTAAACTTAGCGTCTTGTCGAGGTTTGGATGTTGGGGGCAAAAGCCAAGAATTCCACGAAAGTCAAGGACCCGGTCGTACACTGACTTATCTTCCCAATAGATGTTGCCCTCCGATGGAGGGTGCAAGGTGGCGATAATCGCAGACAAAGTTGACTTGCCAGCTCCGTTGACACCGAGTAATCCCAGAATCTCGCCTTCATAAAGGTCAAAGGAAACGCCTTTAAGAGCCTCAACTGCGGGCTTGCCTTTAGGGGTAAAGGTTTTTTTTACACGCTCTAAGCGCAATAATTTTTTAGACATATAACCAAAAGGGTTAGTGATTGAAAAAAGGGGTAAATATGAATGTGGGCCGGGAGGCCGAAGTTAGACCATTTTCATGATACCTTAATAATAGCACCAAGATTTTTGAGATGTCAACCGTTTTTGTTATTAAATTTTCTTGGCGAGATTCGATGACCGGGCTATACTCCCTACCTTATGGAATGCACAACATGTGGCGCACATATTACTAATGACAAATGTCCTTTTGAAAGCTCAAAAAGCTGGCAAGGTGATTACAGGCTTATTGGATCTGGAGAGATGGCTTATCCCGAGCACCGGCTGAGAGTGGCTCGCTGGATGCTTCATCATCCTGAGGACTTTTCAAGTGGCATGCTTAAATGGGCACGGTCAATGCTTGGAATGTTGGTGAGCGCATGAGAGGCTATGGGGTAGACAGTAAGGGGATTATTGTAGGGTTTATTTTTGGAGCCATTTTGTGTGCTGTATTAATTAGCGTTACAGTGATATGGGTTCTCAATCCACTTTATCGACTCATTTTGATCGCCTTTTTTAGTGTGAATGCGCTCTACTTTTTGGTAGCCATGTTCTATATGGTTTGGAGCAGCAAAGTCGGTAAGATTCGTTTATGCAAAGAACTTGTAGCGTCAATGGGGCTTAGTAAAACCGATCATGTTCTAGATGTAGGTTGTGGTAGAGGGCTTTACTTAAATGAAGTCGCTAAGTTTGCGAGGCGTTCTGTAGGGGTTGACCTTTCTGAAAAAAAACTTCAAATAGCTCAGGAAAATGGGGCAGGTGAGGTAGTTCAGGCAGATATGCGTTCACTCCCATTTGAAAACGGGGAATTTGATGTGTCGATTATTGCCTGCGTGCTTTACCACTCACATGATAAAGACGAGCAAGCGCAGATTCTTCGCGAAATTGCCCGAGTTACGAAAAAAAGCGTCATGATAGTTGACTTTCAAAATCTTAAAAGCTATGTTGCCACTCTTCAAGCCGAGGGCTTTGAAGTTGAGGTGGGACCTCCAAGGTATTTGATGTTCCCCCTCATTAGAGTGCTAAAAGCCGAAAGGGTATAAAAAAAGGCCGCACATTGTTTGACGTGTACGGCCCGGGAGAAGAAGAAAAGGTTTTCGTCTAAGCTTTTGAAGAGGTCTATTAGACAACCACTTTTTCTAAATCCACAATGTCCTCTCTGTCTGCCAACAGTGCACCCTTGAGATAGTTTGCGAATAATGCCTCAAAGAGTATCTCAGGGTCTGCGCCTGTAATAAAATCGTACTTTTCACTTAAGAAAAGTGTGGTGATGCCGTGCAGCCCGCTCCAAAGTACGCGGGTTGCTAGCTTGGCTTGATCGTTATTCTTTAAAATTAGGTCGTTAATCGGCCCGTCTAGCATTGCAAATAACACTTCAACTTTTTCTCGATACCACTCAGGAGCTTGTGAGTGGGGGATTGGATGTGTAAAAAGCAGGTTCCAAAAAGCGTTGTTTTTCTTTGCAAAGTCAAGATAGGCTTTCCCAAGTTCACGTCCAAGTCGTTTGGGGTCTGGGGTGTTCGTAATGCTCTTGTTAATCTTCTTAACAAGTCTTTCAGCCGTCTCTGAATTAATAATGAACATGAGATCATAGAAATTATCGAAGACATTGTAAATCGTGCCTGCCGAATAACCAATGTGCTTCGCAAGGCCTCTAGCTGTCAGCCCTTTGATTCCCTCGGTTTTGAGGATTTCTTTGCCGGCCTTTACCATCATCTTTTTTAATTCTGTTTTTGAGTGATCGTTTCTTCTTCCCATGTTTCCTTCCTAAATTTAACGACGTTCAGTATATGTTGAACGTTGTTCATTTGTCAATGCTTAAAAGAGAAAATGGAACAGATAGTCGCTTTAGATTTTGAAGAGGTCTTTTGTGACCAATCTGTTCCATATTTCTATTGCCCTCTCCGTCTGCCAACAGAGCGCCCAGTAAGAGACGTATCGAAAATGCCTCAGGTCGTCTCTTGGGGCCTTGTGTTTGTAATAATTTGTTATCCCTTCCCATTGTATTTCTCTTAATTTAACGGCGTTCAGTATGCTCTGAACGGCGTTCATTTGTCAACACAAAAAAAATATTTTCTAAAAAAAGGTCGCACCCTCTCTGTAAATTTGTGGTGCAAGCGTGCGACCTAAAAGAAGACGGAACAGATGGTCGCTTTAGATTTTGAAGAGGTCTTTTGCGACCAATCTGTTCCATTTTCTTTTTGCCCTCTCCGTCTGCCAACAGAGCGCCCGTTAAGAGATTCGTTAAACATGCCAGTAGTGCTCTCTTAGGGCTTTTGCTTGTTATAATTTTGTTTTCCCTTCCCATCGTTTTTTCCTTAATTTAACGCCGTTCAGTATGCACTGAACGCCGTTCATTTGTCAACGCATAAACATTTATTTAATGAAAAAAGTCGCATTCGCTATAGAGGGAGGTATGCTAGATAAATCTTTTTTCCATGAAAGTACACTGCCAGCCTACGTTATACCGCAGTTTTATCGCGGGTTACCACACCTTCCTGTTGGCACCTCTTTTGATGAGCATCTAGTTCCACCGAGTTTTGACGATGTCGAGGCCTTAAATAGAAGACTGATTGATCGAGCGGTACTGCATGCTTATCGATTCGTCCAACCTCAAGGGAAAATGGTCCTCTTAACCCACGTCTTACCGGATGGGATGGGAGATATTGCTGCGCAAATGGCAGTCGCTAAATTACTTTGTCAAACGTATCCTGAACTTGAAGTCAAACTGATCACTCTCATCGATCGAGGGCGCACCATCGATGTTGAAACGTTTGGAATGGAACACCACATTCTCCACTCAAAGGAACAATTAGCAAATATTTTATCAGATGATTTTATTTTTCAAATGCCTACCTTTATAGAGGGGATTGGCAACGTCGAAACACTTGGTGAGTATGGATTTTTAGATTCGACATGGTGCCATCCCAAAAGTGGCAATCGCTGCATGGGGCTCCATGCCTTGGAGTATGGAATCCTTATTAAACCCCTTCCTTGTGGTCATGCAAAGCGAGATGGCTCCTATATGGCTTACCTAAAGTCTGAGGAGGCCTACGCTCTGTACCTAGGCGCGCTGTTACATTCTAAAAACCAGGAATCTAAAGACATTACTGTTCATGTCTCCTCTCTAAAGCCATGCCTTTACTTTATCCAATCTAAAAAACTCCCTGGCATCAGAGAGGTTAGACTCTACGTCAAAGGCCATATGGCGATTTATCCAATTCAGGAAACGGGTAAAACGCTTCATTTATTGGAGCTTGAAACTCTCTCAGAAACAGCCTTTCAAAAGCAGCTTGTTGGTTCAGAGCCATTTATTGGAGTTCGGGGGAATCAAAGCTTATCGGAGGCAATTTCAAGTGGAAAATGTTTTTTCTATGAAGGGGAGCCGCATACAAGAGACCTCCTTAAAGATATCGTCGCTTTAGCAAAAGCGCGTGTACCCAAGGTAGCGACCTACGTTGAGTGTTTTCAAACAAAAGACGCGACAGTCATGGGTGAATGCTTAAAGGACCCCAGTCTTTTTGCCGGAATGGAAGAACTTTCTAAAATCATCCGCGAAGAACACCGAGCTAATGAATTCGTCTGTCAAATCGTTGCACGGGGAATGCTACTAAAAGCCCATCCAGCAATTAAAGCCGAGGAAGAAAAGCTTATCAAAAAGGTCCTAGAAGGCTCCTTTACCGTCGATCAATTCGTTTCGGAATTGACAAGCTCAGTTGCCGCAAGCTCCACTAAGATGCCTTGAGGCGTTCTTACGTAACAAACCGTTTCACCCCAAAACTTCTCCTCGATGCTTTCAACAAGTGTGCAACCAGCTTCAAGAGCTGTTTGTAAACTCACTGCTAAATCATCGCTGCGAAACGAAATTTCCGATCCAAAGGGGAGTCCTTCAGGTGTAACTGGTTGAAAACCAGCGCGTAGATTTTTCTTCGCAAGCTCAATCGCTGCAAATCCAAGCGCAGTCTCACCTGTTTGCATCTGAGCATACACACCAGTCGGATCAATAAATTGGCGCTTTAAACCAAAAGCTTTTTCAAAAAAAGCCACAGTTTCTTCTACGTCTTTTACGTAGTATATGATATGTCCTAATTTAACCATGTGAGCAGAATACAGGATGCCGATGAATATTGACAACTACACAGACGAAGAGGTTTGTAAAGTCCTTGAACCGATGCTGACCTCTGAGAGGAAAGAGCGTATCGAAGAAGTTCTTGAAAAGCGATGCCAATCCCTTCAAGTGGCAATCGAAGCGCCAGCTGATGTCCACAACGCCTATGCTGTAGCCAGAACAGGGGAAGCATTTGGTCTCTATCAATTTCATATCATTGCCTCAGAAATGCGCCTTAAACGCCCAAAAAGCATGGTGGGTGTTCATAGGTGGGTGAAAATGAACAACCACGATTCCATGGAAGCATTCAAAGCAAAAATGGGGCACGTTAAACTTGTAGGAGCAGAGGTGCAAGGGGAGCTTTCTCTTGATGAAATTGATCTAAATGAGCCCACATGCCTTCTTTTTGGGAATGAACATCGAGGCCTCTCGAAAGAAGCTTTATCTATGTGTGACAAAACCTTTCGTCTACCCATGGTTGGGATGGTGGAAAGCCTGAACCTGTCAGTTGCTGCAGCCATTACCTTGTTTAGATTAAGATCGCAGGCAGGGTTCAGGGGGGATGCGTCAGCCGCTGAGATGATGCGACTGCGCGCTCTTTACTACTATAAAACCTATGGTTATCCGAATATCCCCGCTAAGTAGACAATCAGCCCCAGTGCAATAATCCCGATCAGTAAAAAAAGAAGAGCTTTCATTAATCTTTTCATTTAGATCCTGGATTAAGAGGTAATGTCACTGTAAAGGTTGAACCAACCTCTTTTTCGCTCTCTACTTTAATGCTTCCTTGGCAAGCTTCTATAAGTTTTTTACTGATCCATAAACCAAGTCCTGTGCCAACATATTTTTCATCTAAATTTTCACCTGCTTGTTGGTATGGATCAAAGATTTGTTCCTGAAGATTTTGATCAATCCCTCGCCCTGTATCTTGGACAGCAATGTGCAAATATTTAGGCTCAGTCGTCACGGTGATTGTGATGCTTCCTGATTGGGTATATTTAATCGCATTACTAATGAGATTAATCATCACTTGGCGAACTTTTTGCGGATCTGTAATACATTCAATCTTTTTACCTTCAAAATTAATAGCCAAACCTTTTTTATCTGCACTTAACGCATTCATATCAATGCAATCTTGGATAACTTCACTTAGTTCTACTCTTTCAGGTAGAAATTCTATTTTATCAGCTTCAATTTTTGTAAGGTTAACTGTTGTGTTAATAGCTTCCAAGAGATGCTCGCCACTAGAGATGATGTGATTGATGCTTTCTTTTTGGTTATCATTCACTTCTTCTGTCAAAGTCTTTGCTATCCCAAGTATTGCGTTTAGGGGATTTTTAATTTCATGTGAAAGAACAGCTAAGTATTTACTTTTTAGGGCATTAGCCTGTTCGGCACTTTTTCTAGCGAGTTCGAGTTCTTCAGTTCGAGAATTCACCAGTAAATTAATTTTTTCCGTTCTTCGAGTTAAGGTATTGAGATAAATAATTACAACAGCTGTGGTAAGGATGCCGGTAAAGGCCAGTAGGTAAGAGACAAATGGGGGAGAATAAGCGAATCCTTTAATAGTCGGATAGCAGACAAATGTCCAGTTTTTATCTCCTACTTTTGTTGATTCCTTGTAACGGAATGACTTTTTTTGGCTTTTATTGGGTGTGTAGGAGTAGCTGTACTTCTCATTAATAAATAGCTCTATACTGATTTCTTCATGGGAGATATTTTTTTCCAAAGCGTCAAACAGTTCATCAAACGAAAGAACACCAAGTACAAACCCCTTTAAATTCGCTTGCTTTTTATTAAATGTATTAATCTGAGCGTCTTGATTGTATACAGGTAAAATAGCTAGAAACCCTTCTCTATGGTGTTGCTTTTGAAAAAGTTGAATACCCTCTGTTGTAACAAGTGAGTTAGATTTGAGTGCTTTAAGAAGAACTCGTTTTCGACTTGGTGAGGAAGCGAGGTCATACCCCCAGATAGTCCGGTTTTCAAAAAAAGGTTCTACATAAAACACAGGATAATAAACAGCACGATCCGTTGCTTTAATGAGTTTTCCTTCTATATCTGACTCTGTAAAAGTGAAGTTCGGAGAAATTTTTTGAGCCTGTTCTTCATACTCTAAGCGGTTGTGATTAGTTACACGCGGCGCCCATTCTATAGCAGCAATAAGGGGATTTTGCTTAAGAAGCGGATCTGTAAACGTTTTGTATTCTTCTCTTGAAACGTAACTTGATGCATTATAAAACGACTGCATTGCTAAAACCACTTGCATTGCATTATGAATTGTTTCTTTAAGATCACCAATAACATGGTGGCTTGCCTTCTCAAACTCAATTTTAACCTCAGACTTTTTTAACTGGTATGGATAGTAAAAGGCAATTGCAGTAAAAATTAGTCCAATAAGGCCTATAGGGAGTAGGTTAATTTTAGATCGTATTTTTTCTATGAGCATATAAATTTACGAATAACACGAGATATGGTGTAATGGCAAGCCATGGAAACGGAAAAAATTGCCTACTTGGCAGCACCTTATAACGATCCTGATCTTATGGTCCGGAGAAAACGCTATATCTTGGCGTCTTATGTTGCCTACGATTTGATCAAAGCTGGGACCTATGTCTTCTCACCACTTACTCACAATGGGCCGCTGATGTTGCACTTGGGACTGACGGGATGGGAAGTGTGGGGACCCTATGACCTTTCCATGCTAAAAAAATGCGACTCGCTTATTGTCATCAAGATGGAGGGTTGGGAGCAATCCAAAGGCGTTAGCAAAGAGATTGAAAAAGCAGAGGAATGGGGGATTCCGATTGAGTATATTGATCCGCCAAAGGAAAAAGCAAGGCTTGATCTCGAGCATCAACACCTTGTTGATCAGATTGTAAAGCTTGTGAATGATCGCGATTGGAATCAATTCCATCCGCCAAAGAGCTTGGCGATATCTTTAGCCTCAGAAGTGGGGGAGCTTTTAGAGCATTTTGCTTGGGTAACTGATGAGGAGTCACTTGAGCTTCCAGAAAAAACTCTCAAAGAAGTGAAAGATGAGATGGGAGATGTTTTTTTAAACCTCCTTTATCTCGCACATCGACTTGAGATCGATCTTATCGATGTCACTCATAAGAAATTAAACAAGGTCGCAGAAAAATACCCGGTTGAAAAGGCAAAAGGGCAGCGGGTAAAATACACAGAATTATAGGAAAATTTATATGGCAGTCGAAGCGTTTCACGCGGCATTTGTTGTTACCAGCAGAGGCTCCGTACTTAAAGGGGTAATCGTCACAAAAAACTTGGATGGGAAATATTCTGTAGTTTATAGCGAGTGTCTGTCTGCAAGGGTGCAGAATCCTGAAGATCAAGAGATTAGAGAGGGTGTCAGAAAAATCAAGTTAATTTATGCAGATACTCTTGGAGATCCTTCATTCCTTCGTTGGCCCGTTCTAGCTTTCCACAAGTACTCGGCAGATTTTACATTAAACGGGTTATGCCAAGATGGAGTCGAGTCGATTCAGGCGATGTTTGCGCCGCCGAGGAAGTCTATGCCAAAAGACCACGATCCGTCTTAGCGGGATTTAGTGACAGCAGCAAGACCGATTGCTTTTAGCATATCCACAACGAAAAAGGGCACAAAACCTGCAAAAAATGCAGCTTTTAAGCCGATGAAAAACGAGAGGTAAGCTGTTCCAAGCGTGAGAATCAAGAGCATGCCAGCCATTCCTGCAAGCGAGCGTTTAATAATGCCGTCGGTTTTGTTGTAAAGAGCTCCCATTAAGAAGGGGAGGAGGATGAAGCCTAAGTAGTAGCCGCCGTGAGGGCCGATTAGGCGCATAAAGCCGATCCCAGCAACACTGCTTATCATCGGAAACAGAGCGATACCAAGAGCGCCACCGACAATGTAGGTTGCGATCATGTAAAACGAGCGCTTAGCTCCAAATTGCATACACAGAAAGAGCATGGCCGCGTTCAAAAGAGAAAAGGGCACCGTCCCAAAAGGCAGTGGAACCGAGACTTGAGCGAGTAGCCCAATAAATGCAGCTCCGGCAACGGCCTCGAGAGCTGGATGTAGAGTCAATTTTTTAGTCAATGTCTGTGTATTCATGCTTTCATTTATACCTTGTTGATGATTAAAATAGAAGGTCTATGTAAAAAATTTTACCGTTGAGGTTTTATGCTACTTGGGACACTTCTCTTAGCTTCTGTATTGACAGCAAACGTCGTTGAAACGCGGTTTCAAAAATATCTTTGCAACGACGCGTCAATTAATGAGTTGGTTAAGATCGACAATGAAGGAGTGACCATCGAGGGACTTGAGAAAGTTCGCTATGCATCCGTGCCGGTGAAACAAAATAAACCTCTTCGAAAAATCAAAATTGCGATTGACCCAGGACATTTCGGGGGAGACTATGCCAAACTTGAGCATCGGAGTTTTCTTGTAGGTAGTGTGCGCTTGCAAGAAGGAGATCTGACTTTGAAAACAGCGCATAAGCTAAGAGAGCTTCTTGTAAATGCAGGTTATGATGTTTTCATGACACGGGAAATGCCAGGACAGGGGGCATCAAGTGAAATGTACGACAATGAGGAGCCCTTTAAAGCGTATAATATCCGGGATCTCAAAGAGAGGGCGCGTCTTATCAATGCATATGGTCCCGATCTGACCGTGTGCATTCACTACAATATCCATTCAGGTGGAGAAGGCAACGTCTGTGCCCCTGTGCCACACAATTTCTGTTGCGCGTTTGTGCCTGGGGGATTTGGTGAGGGAGAGCTTGTGCGCCTTGAGGATAAAGGAGATCTCCTACGCCTTCTTTTAACAGATGATTTGGAAAAAAGCATTGAGCTTTCTCGCTGCATTTTAGCATCATTTGAAAAAAATCTAGGGGTTCCTTGTCAGACGAATCGGAGTCACTTAAAGCATATTTGCAAGTGGGCTGGACGCGGGATTTTTGCCCGCAACCTGGTGCTAACTCGAAAGATTGCAGGACCTATCTGTTATGGAGAAACGCTTTGCATGGATTCAGAGGAAGAGTATTTAGCTCTTACTCGGAATCGCCCCCACGAGGCGGCTTTCGCCTACTTTAACGGAATAGAGTCCTATTTAGCTGAGCCATCTTATTCAGAAAGGCCATAAAACTCGCATCTTCTGTGTTAAACGTTAAGCTAACTATTTCGCCTCTTTGAAAGCGGAGGTCAATTGAAAAATTTTCATCGGTCTTTCCCCTTGAAAACCCCCTAAAGATTTCGTCAATACGTATGGCGGAAACGTAAAGGTGTTCTAAACGCAAGATATTACCCATAGGGAATCCATGGACAGGCACGTCGACGTAGTAAGAAGGTGTGTTTGGATTAATAACGGTTTTCATAAGCTGTAAAACTATAAGTATCAGGTGCATTTTTATCAAGCTTTAGCTATAGTGGTGCGCATGACAAAGGCTAAGCGCGGCGGATTTGGTTCGTCACTCGGATTTATATTAGCCTCCGCTGGCGCTGCTGTGGGGCTCGGGAACATTCAAAGGTTTCCCTACATTGTCGCAGAAAGCGGGGGAAGTGCATTTATTTTCCTCTACTTAATCGCTGTAGTGATCTTAGCCGTCCCTCTTATGCTTGTTGAATTTGCGATTGGTCGTCATACGCAAAGAAACCCTGTTTGTGCCATCGAAAAAATTAAGCCAGGCTCTAAGTGGAAATGGGCTGGAGCTCTTGGCATTTTCACCGCCTTTTTCATCTTAAGCTATTATAGTGTAATGGGCGGGTGGGCCATTTCCTTTGTCTTTACAGGTGCTCAACCCTCAAAATTTGGGGCACTTGGTTTCATGGTCCTGTTTTTTACGATCTGTATTTTTGTCGTGATGCAAGGGATTCATAAAGGGATCGAAAAACTATCGAAAGTTTTGATGCCTTGCTTGCTTGTAATCTTGATCGTACTCGTTTGTCGCGCGCTCACTCTGCCTGGTGCAGAGGCGGGCCTTAAATTTTACCTCGTGCCCGATTTTTCAAGTATTACTCCCAGGGTCGTTTTACTCGCCCTGTCACAAGCATTTTTCTCCCTTTGTATAGGGGAAGCTGTACTTGTCACTTATGGGAGTTACGCTCCTAAAAAGGAGAACCTCTTTGCCTCGGCAGGCTACATCGGTCTTTTTGACACTGTTGTTGCGGTTTTAGCAGGTTTGGTCATTTTTCCCGCGCTTTTTGCTGTCGGCCAAGTTCCCTCAGGAGATGTCACACTCACGTTTGATGTACTTCCAAAACTTTTTGCCTCTATCCCGTTTGGTAACTTTTTTAGTCTCGCCTTTTTTATTCTATTGGCTTTTGCTGCATTGACAACAGGCGTTGCTCTCTTGGAAATCCCGGTGATTTGGCTTATCGACTCTAGAGGGTGGAAGCGGAAAAAAGCGACTTTGCTTGTGGGATTGCTTGCATTTGCTGTTGGAATCCCCTCAGCCTTTTCTCTAGAGGTGTATCGTTTTATGGACCTTCTCTGGGGAGGTTTTGGAATGATTGTCTGTGGAGGACTCTTGGCTTTATTTGGAGGTTATGTTTGGGGTGTTAAAGGAATGAGCGATGAGCTAAAAGAGGGGTGCGACCATTTCGAATGGTATCAAAGCATTTTCGGGTTCACTGTCAAATATATCGCCCCCACCCTTATTTTATTAATACTACTGTTCTTTTTTATGGGATAGGCGTCTCGTCAACTTTCACACACAACCCAAGAATTTGAACGAAGAGAACAAGCACAATAGTCCCAGTTATCCACAAATTGGTATTATCATTTACTGTCTGGGGGTGAACCGCTGGGGGGGCACCAGTAGGAGTGAGGGTTTGTGGGGGTGGCAATTTTGGAGTAACAGCGGCTCTTAGTGCTACTTGTGTTGGTCCATCAATTTGTTCGACATCGCGCATAGCAACTCCTGAGCGCTTTGCGCAAGTGGCTGTTGCAGCCCTTGTGAAGGCAGTCGATAATCTATCAAGTTGGTCACCCTCAAGAAGAACTCTTTGCCCATTGACAACCAAATAGTGTTCTCCGTCAACTCTGACGATGCGGCGCCATAATGTAAGGGTCGTCTCTCCCCCCATAAATTGCACTTCAACGTGAGGTCTAACTGCTGTAGCCAGCTTAACGGTCCCATTTGCAATGGGTAAGCCTTGATCTGCTGTATGACTGTGTCCAGTATGAGAGTCAATAAAACCTCTTACTTTTTCAGCTACATCGAGTTCACCTGTGGTTGGGGTGACTAACCGTACTGCTTGTTCTCCAATCGTTGCGCTTATACCATCCGCATTAATAGAGTTCGAAGCAATACGCCCAACTTTAACATCTATCATCCCATCAGGTCCTCTCGTCAAAAGACCACCATGAATAAATACTTCGCCATTTTCAGCTTGATGTGTATCTATGACAACAAATGAGCCTTGATATTGTACTGTGCATGCCATGATTAACCTCCAATTTTTTTTAAGAAAGGACGAGGCTAGATGGAATATAAATTTTCTGCAAGGATTTAGATGAGAAATCTTCTCTCTTGCACTTTGTAGCAGAGATGAGTATTCTTTGCCCCATGTTCGAAAAAATGGTCGACTGGGCGATGCGAACGGGAATGCCTCTTGTGTATGCCTACCATCTCTTTTGCGGGAATGTCTTTTTAAATACGATGCACGAAGATGCAGTTGGTTTTGAGCGAGTCGGCAATACGTTTTTAGCTCCCTTTCAGTATCTTTTTGTAGGTCAGATCGTTGCAAGTGATGGAAGTGTTGCGCAAAGATACCTTTATCAAGATGATGATTTCGTCATTAAAACATTAACCTCGGTTGCAACCTTGCCAGTTAGTATCGCGTTAGGCTCTGCTTTAAAGGGGATCGGCTATTTGAGTGAAGGGTCGAGAACACATCACCAAATGATTGTAAGAGCGAAAAAGGCAACGCACGTTGTTTCGCAAAAAGCCCTTTATAAAGAGCTTGGCATTACTGTAGGAAATTACCTGACTGCAGAAAAGCTTCCCCCTCCTGCGCATAAAAGACGTCCACAAGATGAATGCCATATGGATTGTGAACAAGCAGCTTTTAAGGAAATTGTAAATCTCTTGACTGAAGCTCAAATCCCCTTTTGGATTGATTGTGGGACACTCCTAGGTGCATATCGCTATGGTGGTGTAATTCCTTGGGATAAAGATATCGACATAGGTATCTTGGCACTCGATTCGCAAAATGTCGCTCGCGTTTTAAAAAAACTCGACCCCAGTAAATATGTCATCCAAGATTGGGCGAGTCGAGATAAACCAGGGACCTATCTCAAAGTCTACGTCAGAGAGACTGGGCGTCTTATAGACATTTACCATGCGCGTTTAGATGAAGACTCTAAGACCATGCATACAGTTTGCTCAAATCTCGATTGTATTTTGATGCTCAAACGGTGGAAAATCCGTGAAGGACGCTTTGAAAGGCCTGTTCCAATTGACTATTTTTTTCCTCTAAAGCAGGGAGTGCTTGACGGCGTTGTTGTCCCTGTGCCAAATAAGACAGTAGCTTACCTAAAACATCACTACGGGGAAAATATAGAACCCGCAAAAATTTACGATGAAACCACAGGTCAATATGAAAGAGATCTTAGCCATCCTTATTGGGAGCTTCCTTACGTGCACTAACCTGCATGCTAAAACAATCGATCGTACCATTCCCATCAAAGACTTTAACGCCTGCACACTTCGTATTCCTGGTAAATTGTACTTATCGATGGGAAACAACCAAGCGCTTAGAATCAAAGGCGATTCAAAAGCAGTCAATGCTATTGATGTCGATGTAAGTAACCAAGAACTATTGCTTTCAACCAAAAAAACTAAAATACACAATATTCACGATGTTGAATATCACTTAACAGCCAAAGACCTAAAGCGTATTTTCATTTACGGTCAGGGCCATGTAATCGGGCAAACACCGATTAAAACTTACGAACTACTCATGCGCGTTTCTGGAAATGCAACCGCAAATCTCGAGCTTGAACTCAGCCATCTTACTCTAGATCTTCTAGGGCATGGACAAGTGCAGTTTATAGGAAAAGCTAAATATCAAGACCTCATGCTTACAGGGAATGGACACTATGAAGGTTTCAAACTTCAATCAGATGAGGCGTATGTCAACGTTAGCGGAAATGGAAGCGTTAACCTCAACGTAAAAGACATCCTAAAGATCAAAGTTCGAGGGAATGCCAAAGTGCGCTACAAAGGCACACCGACTATTTCAAAGGATGTTTCAGGGAAACTTGATATTCAAGGAGAGTAGATCCTTGCACATTATAATTTGAATTGAGTAAACTCGATCTATGATTTTCCGCATACTGATTGGAACTTTTTGCATCTTACCGCTTCTTGCCGCAGACCATTGGTTTTCTGGGACGAATGTTGAGCGACATCGCGCTTTAAGAGAGTACCTTGAGAAAAACGGTAAAGAGGGGATGCCGCCACCTCCACATCCAAACTACGTCACAGGAAGCTGGGGTGGTCAACGCTATATACTTGCGAAAAAAGGAATCACTTTTACATCTACCTATGCCACAGACTTTTTAGGCAATCCCGTTGGAGGAAAGGCAAAAGGATTTACCTACACTGGCTCTTGGGGCGCGGACATGACGCTCGACTTTGGTAAGCTCAAAGGCTGGGAAGGTTGGGACTTTTACACCTCCATCTGCTGGCGCCGTGGTAAATCATTAAGTGGCGATAAAATCGGCAACTGGTTTCCTGTGCAACAGGTCTTTGGAACTCAAACCTTTCAACTTGTTGACCTATGCATCCGTAAACAAACCGAAAACGGCCTTGTCCGCTGGGATCTCGGTCGACTTTGTGCCGGTGACTACTTCTTCCAATCCGACCTCTACTACTCGTTTGTCAACAATGGCTTTTGCGGAAACCCCATCTCAATCTTTTTTAACACCGCCCTTTCTGTCTACCCCCACGCTGGCTGGGGTACCTACCTAAAAGCCAACCCATCCAAACAATTTGGCACCAAATGGGGTATCTTCTTTGCAAACTCCAATATCGACAAAAGTAAGTACCATGGCTTCGACTTTAGCTATAACGAAACCCAGAAATTCATCTTCATCTCCGAATGGTCGTTCTACGTCAGCCCCGACAAAAATAGCATGGGCTATCCAGGAAGTTACCGAGCTGGCGCCTACTACACAAACGGTCTTTTCAACCAAAACTTTCCCTACACAACCAAAAGCAACAACCAAGGCTTCTACTTCCTCTTCGACCAAATGGTCTACCGCTTTACTGGTGCTAAGAAAAACGAGGGGATCCACCCCTTTGTTACCCTCCTCTTCGCCCCCGATGGCAATAACATGTTCCCCTTCTTCTCCTCCTCTGGCATCGTCATCTCCGGCTTCTCACAAAGACGCCCTAGAGATGTTATCGCCATGGGTGGCGCTTACGGGCAAATGAGTAAAAAACTCGATAAGCAAAACCAACTCCGCGGTATCCCCCACAAGGGCACTGAACTCGACCTCGAACTTAACTACAAAATTGTCTTTAACGACTTCTTCTTCTTCCAACCCACCGCCCAGTATATTATTCGGCCTGGTGGGGAATCTAGTGTTCCTAACGCTCTAGCTTTGGGCGCCCAAGCCCAGTTGACATTCTAAAATGCGTTTAGGCTGTGTGAGATGAATCTTCCTCCTTCGGCCTACCTAGAGGTATGGCCTACGTCGGTCAGACCGTAACCTTGCAAGCAAGGCTACTTCCATCTCACTTTGCCTAAACGCATTTTAGAGATGTCAACCCTCTACATCAGGTCAGGGACTTTAACGTTTTTTGGCACATTCGTGTCTAGGCTGTGCCAGATGAATCTTCTTCCTGTCTAGAGGTATGGTCTAAGAGGGATTTAACACTTATTTGATTAGGTGTTCAGTTTACTTAGTTGGGTTGTTAATAAAGGAGTGGTTTGTTAAAGTAGCTCACTAGATTCTTTTAAAAGAGGGTTTTTTATGAAAAAATTGGCTGCTTTATTTATTCTTCCGATGCTTGCTGTGTTTGCGGTGCCGACGGAAATTCCTCAGGAATTGGTCCCGGCGGTTACGCCGGAGATGCGCGAGTTTACAAACTTTCGCGCGGGTTTGACATGTGTTTGCCCTCAGGTGGGATTTGGAAAGAGATTTCATGAGATTGAGCGTATGAAGGGCTTTGATGTGTCTGCTCGCTTAATGGTGTTGCCAATTAGACCTTTTTGGCCGATCCCTATTGGCCGTATTGCTTGGCTTTCTTATGAGAAACCACTCGTTGAATCAAAATATTTTGGGTATGGGTTTGAAACGGCGTTTTTGCCTTATCCAATTCCCAATATGCAGTTGATTTGGGGCAAGGAATATGCGTCGGGACGTAGGTTTTCAGAGTTTAATTTGAATCTTATGCCTGCTGTTTTGATTGTTGGCGGCCTTATTCTTTACATGGATTCAGGTGGGGGTTCTTGGGATAGGTTAGGTGGTGCTATAGGAATTGCTGCTGGAGCAACAACTTTATTTACGTATACGATTGGTTTTTAGAAAAATTACAAAGAGGAATTGAAAATGAAAAAATATTTAATGTTATTTGTCCTGCCGGTTGTTGCAGTGTTTGCTAAGACGGTAGAAGCTCCGGTTGAGTTGTCTGCGCCTGTTTATGAGGCGAGTTCGAGCATGATGTACTTTAAGACGGGTCCTGGACTTGCGGGCATTATCCCAAAAGCTGGAATCGGCTATCGAAAAAGTTTTGGCCGGCATGGTTTTGATGTGTCGTATGCTTCATCTGTTTTATTTTCGGATATAGGACATAGGTTTGCGCTTACGGGCTTTGAAGCCGACTATTTGCTCTATTTCGATGAGAATAGCCCAAACCGTGGCTACTTTGGGGTTGGTGCAAAGCCTGGTATGAAAGAAGATATCAATCGTTTGTATGTGACACCGGAAGTTTTGCTCGGTTATCAGTTCGCGCAGAAAGGAAAAATGAAAGGGTTTGTTCAATTAGAAATTCGCCCTATTTCCATGGCGCAGGATCTGATTTTATCACCTGTTACGGTGGGCCTTGGCATCGGTTTCTAGTTGCTAAGATTTAGTAAATTTTTTATCATTCACGTCCTCAATTCGAACCGCGGAGGCCGTGAATGATAAAAATGATTGCAGGGGTACTTCTCATGGCAGGGATGTTTGCAAAACCGATCAATGGTGAAATTCTTCAGGATATTAAGGATCGGTACTTAGAGGCGGATAGTGATTCAATGATGATTGTCTGTGATGGCGAGGTGTTATTGGAACTTGGACAGACGGATGAGGTGATCGAGACGATGTCGATCACGAAAGGGGTGTTGAATTTAGCAACCGGCATTATGCTTAAAGAGGGGCTTTTTGAGTCGATTGATCAGCCTGTTTATCACTTTATTCCGGAATGGGATTGTCCTATAAAGAGAGAGGTGACTTTAAGGCATTTATTGTCTCACACGTCGGGCTTAGAGCCGTTTCGTTCGGTTGAAGAGGGCTATTTAGTGCCAGACTTTGTGGATTCTGCGATTCATTCTCAGATCATTGAGCAACCAGGCTCTCACTTTTTCTACAATAACAAGGGTACAAATTTGTATGCGGGCATTTTAGAGAAGATTGCTGGAGAGCGTCTTGATGAATTTGTCAAAAAGCATTTATTTGACCCACTTGGGATCGAGGATTATTATTGGAATCTCGATTTTGCAGGCCACGCGATGGGTATGTGTGGTTTGGAGATGAATGCAAAGTCTCTTGTCACGATCGGGCAGTTTGTTTTAAATCGCGGCAACTGGAATGGGGTGCAGATTGTTGATGAAAATTGGTTTGATGAGTCGCTTAAGCAGTCTCAACCGTTTAATCACTCAGCCGGCCTGTTATGGTGGCTTGATCGAGAGAAGGTTGCAACTTGGCCTGAGACGCTTTTAGCTCAGTACAGGCAAAGTGGTGTTTCAAGCTACTTTATTAACAAGCTACGCGAGGTTGGCCCTGACGGTATTGTGATTCACGATCGCAACTTGCGAAACCTTTTTGGATCAAGAGCGAGAGCTGATGCGTTTTTTGATGAGATTGACGAGCGCGGTTTAAAGCGATTTGATCTCCATGTCGGCGATGTAAGAGGTTATCGCATTGATGGCTACCTTGGCCAGTATTTGCTGGTTGTGCCAGCGTATAATTTGATTGCTGTAAGGCAGTCTCGTTATGGAAAAAAACCAGACGACCAGTATGATTATTTTAAAGACTTTATCCCCTTAGTACATGCCCTTATTGACGATACGAAGCCTGGCCAGCTCTGAGATTAGGCCTTTTTTAACGCTTAGAGCGTCTAAGACGCATTTCATTGCTGAAAGTGAGGAGGTGGTTAAACACCTCCTTACATCGAGCTTTGAGGTGGAGGCGATGTTGATGCTTCCTAAGTATAAGGATTTGGCACCGAGCGATATTCCGGTGTATTTAGCGGATGAAGCGCTTTTGAAGTCGATTGTCGGCTACAAGATGCATCAGGGAATCATGGCTCTTGTGAAAATTCCTGAAAATGCAAAGATCAATGAATTGACGCTGCCGATTGTGGCGTTAGATGGGCTCGCAAATAGTGAGAATGTTGGGGCGATTGTACGGAATGCGGTGGCGTTTGGCGTCAGCTCGATTTTAATGAGTGGGACGACTTCTCCGCCCTATTTACGGCGTTCGGTTAAGGTCTCAAGAGGGGCCATCTTTTATGCGACGGTGCATCAAACGGATGATCTTCCTACGGTGTGTCAGAGCTTTGATGTGCCGATCATTGGTCTTGATCCGAAAGGTGATGCGGTTACCACTTTGCCTAGAGAGGCAATTTACGTCTTTGGCAGTGAGGGGAAGGGGATATCTTCTGGAATGAAAGATGTGATCACTGAAAAGGTGGCGATTCCAATTGATCCTCGGATTGATTCGTTAAACGTTGCTGCAACAAGTGCGATTGTTCTCTCAAACCTCTTGAAATAATTGTCTAAGGCTGGTTTAGTAAACCGCTATGAGACTTGATCACACGATGCTACGCGTGTCTGACCTTGACCAGTCGGTGCGCTTTTATAAGGACGTTCTCCTGATGAAAGAGATTCGTCGCAAGGACTATGAATGGGGGAAGTTTACCCTTGTTTTTATGGGCTATGAGGAAGATGGACACCTCATTGAATTGACCTACAACTGGGATGGAAGATCCTATGAACTCGGCACCGGTTATGGCCACGTTGCGGTCATTGTGGACGATATTCACCATCTTTGCGATCAGGTCAAGTCTAAGGGGGGCAATGTCACCCGCGAACCTGGCCCGATGAAGGGCTCTTCTAGCCAAATTGCCTTTATTGAAGACCCAGATGGCTATAAAATCGAGCTAATACAAAAAGGCTCTGCTTAGTAACTATCCAAGTGGATTTAAAATAATTAATATGCTATAATAGATCTCTAAAGCAAACAGAGAGAGAGTATTATGGCAGAAAGAACAGGCCTGGCTTATAAACCATTAAATACTAGCGTGCTACCCGATTCACCCAGGAAGAGGGTGTCTCGTGGGTTAAATCGCAAGGTCATGGGCATCGCGTTACTTGCTGTAGCTGGACTGGGGCTCTTAGGCTTAGGGCTAGCCCTAATGGGGGCGCGTCACTTTGATCACATTACTGTGATGCAAGGGTTGTCTGTTGGTGCTGGTGTTGTCTTACTGGCCGCTGCAATCGCACTTAAAACATTAGGTTCTCCAAAGCTAGCGCCTCAACCACACTTGGATGAACGCTTAATAAGTGAAGATGAGGCGCTAGCTTCGTCACCTTTACCTCCAGGAATTGCGCAAGAAATCCCTCTTTCTGAGCGAAGTCTTGCTCGATTAGGGTATCAACACTATACAGCATCACAGCCGAAGCAATCGCGTAAAATAAGCAAGCAAAATAACCCACGAAAGCGGTTAATGACGATCTTACCGGACGGTTTTTTAATTCATCCTTCTCGCGCGGGACGAAGAGGAGGCTCTTTTTCAACAGGTGGTCGAGGCGCTCTCTATACGGTAGATTCGAGAGGCAGATGGTCTCGAAATAAGCAGTGGGTTTCAATGGCAACTAAGAAATTTCGAAGTCGGCCATTTGGAGGCGAAAGTCAACAAATAGATAAACTACGACTTCCCCCTCCGATGCGGCAACATCCGCATCTTCTCACACCTAACCGTGTCATCCCTTATACCTCTTTAAAAGCGTTTCCGCGTACGCTGCTTTTATCTAGTCTTATGGATATGGACTTAGCTGATTTGCAAAAACGTTCTGACATGACTTTTGAAGAAGCTCGAAAAGTTGCTGGGGATAGCCTTCAAGGGCTTTTATTCTTACATAAAAATGGGTTAGTGCATAACGATTTTAAACTTGATAATGTTTTCTGCGTAGGAAGAGGGGCGACTATTCATGCAAGAGTCGCTGACTTCGATTTGTTAGATAATATGACCAAAGCTTCTCGAAAGTTTGAGATCCGGACCGTGGGAACGTTTCTTGAAGAACTTTTTCTTGAGGAAAAATCTTCTGCCTTTGCTCTGTCGCTTGAATGGGTCAATCGTTTCAGTCAGCTAAGTCCTGATCTTCCAGCATTTATTGAGAGGGTAAAGAATGGGAGGTTTGCAAGCCTTGATGAGGTCATTCAGGGGCTGATTGGGCTAGGTGTCCTTTCAGAAAGGCATGTTTTCGTTAGTTAATCTATATCAATAACTTAGTCAAATTACTAAAATATTTAATTGTCATTAATTTGAGTGTTAATGTATAATTTAATACTTAAAAGAGAGGGAGTATGTAATGGCAGAATATTTCAAGGTGTCATCTGGCAGTCAATCGTTAGTGTTTAAGAATGAACAGACTAGCAAGAAATCAATCGATGTAAGAGTTGCTGCAGTAGCAATTTTGATCATCCTAGGCTTGGGGCTGATTGGGTGTGGGGTTGGAAGACTTGCCGTGCATCACTTTCATGTAACAGCCTCGGAATTGAGCTGCATGATTGGTGGTGGTGTCTTATTTTTAGTCGCCTTAGTCTTCAGAGCAGTGACCTCAGACGATGAGAGTATACAGCGGGAGCAAGATTTGGCGCAATGGGGGCGTCAGGAGTTTGAAAAAATGAACCTTCTAGAGGGGGAGTCAGAAAAAATCGGGGATCCGAATAACCCAAGAAAACGGGTATTGACGTTCTTGCCTGATGGTTTTTTAATTCATCCTCCCAGGAACCAGAGGATTGGAGGTGGCTTTTCAACCGGAGGACGTGGCGTTCTATATACTAGGAATTCAGACGGGAATTGGCGTCGATTAGAGCAGTGGGTTTCAATGCCGTCTAGAAGGGTTAGAGAGAGCAATAACTTTGAACTTACACAGCAAACAAGAAAAAGCTCTCTTCCAAAAGCTTTAAGAAAGCACCCACATCTCTTAGCACCCTCACGTGTTATTTCTTATACATCTTTTCATGGACAACCACGTACATTGTTACTTAGTAAGCCAATGCGTTCAGATCTTAGTGTTGTGCTTCGTGGCCCTCCTCCTAGTCATAGGTATGCAGGTAAGGTGGCGGCTGACTGTCTAAAAGGGCTAATGGCGTTGCATGCAAAAAAGTTAGTGCATAGAGATTTTAAATCTGAAAATGTTGTTGTAGAAAATCAGTGGGGCTTTGTGCATGCTAAGGTTATGGATTTTGATTCATTAGCTAAAATTGGAACAAAGGTCACAAGTAACAGCGTGACTCAAAATATCTGTCCGCCAGCTCTTCGGAAACGAGGAGTTTCTTATTCCGCTGATGTCCAACAAGACATATACGCGTTTGGCAAATTTCTAGAGGATCTTTACGATAAAGTCGATTTACCTGGTCATAATAGCGAAGCAAAATTCTCTTTGAGAGTAGAGTTAGAATTTCTCTTTCGGGGTTGTCAAATTGGCACGTATAAAAGCCTTAAGCAAGTCGAAAAACGACTAAAACAACTCGGTCTTATAGATGTATAAGAATCACTTTTGCATCTAAATACTCTAGTTTTAGTCTCGTACTTCAGGGCAATATTATTCACTAGCAGAGGGTCTAACTGAACTTTAGTCACTTGATCTCTTTTCTAAATCAACTTGAATAATACCTCATTCTTCTGTAGAGTTGCTCGCAAAAATTAGGGGACGGGGGTTATGGCTGCGCCATTAGATAATCAACCTTCAGATCATCTTTGGAGGCTTCTACCAAAACGAGAATCTCTATCGCTTGGACAAAAAGTCGCTAAATTATGCGCTTGTTCAGCGCCTGAATTTATCCCTTTAGCAAAGGGGATTCGTACGGTCTATGTGAGGCGCTCTGATATACAAAAGTATTGCTCTACATACACGCTTGTTGATGAGGTAGGTCAATTTGTTTTACAGGCAGATGCTAAAGGGATCATGAAATGTTTGCAGGATGATGCCGCTGAAAATTGGGGGCATTTAAAACAGCAGGCCTGTTATTTAGCGAATCCTCAGGATAATCAACGGGCGTATTTATTTGATCACACGGTGAGCACACCAATGCAGTATCTTTCTTTAGAGATCCTCAATACTGCCTTGACTTGTTTAAGGCGCGGGCAAAGCCACAGTGTATTAGGGGGAGGGGTTGTATTTCAGAAGATTCCCGGGGGTGCGATGATTAAGCAGGAAACTGATCAAAGAATGATTGATTTGTGTGGACGGTATCTCTATCGGCGCGTTTTTTTGCATCGAAGTCCGATTCGGGCTATCTATGAGTGCAAGCTGTGTTACGTTTCAGCCTTTCAGCCTACGGTTGTCTATCCCGAAAAAATCTTCCAATCGCTTGACAGTTATACTGAGTACTTAAGGCAGCTTTTACAAAATACGAAGGTGGAAGGGGTTCCAGACGCGGATATTCAAGAGATTTCTCAAAGGCTTCGCCGCACTGAATCTCAATTTCACGCTCTAGTGGGCGGAGGGATTGTAACGGGGGCTCTCTCTAAATTTTACTACACGAATGAAGCGATTAAATTCTATTCGTTATTTGGGCAAGCTTATCCCTTACGTATGGAGTTTACTTATGCTAAAGAGCGCTATGAAATAAAAAGGTATTATCAACCCCGTTCCCCATACCGATCTTTAGCTGACTCTCGAAAGGCTTATATTTCCTCGATCATTCGAGAGTATAAGGCTTGTGCTATCAATGCGGGTTTGAATTCTGTATCGACGGGGGAGCTAGAAGAGTCTTTGCTAAGTTATATGGAAGGGCGTGATGAAGTAAGGGAGTTTGTGCTGCTTTGCAATGATGTGCGGACTGAAGAGGTTGTAGTTGATGGGAAAATTCTCTATGCAATTCCCATCTTTATTTACAAAGATCTCCGGGGCTGTTTCGATGTGGCTATCTGTGCCAGAGAGAATGGGAAGTATGTTTTTGCTTCCGAAGAAAAGGCGTGGAGGGGATTTGAAGCTTACTACCTGAATCAAGCACGGAAACAACCTCCTTTGACGCGCATTCCCTACGTAAAAGCATCCAATCATCGCGCTGCTATTCGTTTTCCAAGCGGTGCGATGGCGTACTTTCCTCGGAATAATAAGATTGGTCATGGTAGTTATACCCAAGTGAAGTGGTGTTATTATCATTCAAATGGGGAACGTTCGGTAGTGGCTTTGTATAAGCCGGTGAAAAAGATCAATCCATTTGGGATGAAGATCTATAAGTATGGTCCAAGTCTCAAGCAGAAAAGCTACAAGAAAGTTCCTAAATCACCTTATTTAGCTGCGACTGTTTTGGAAACTTTTCAGGCATCCGCAGATAAACTATGCTTACTTGTCCCACTTGCAGAGTTAGGGAGCTTAGATAAGCGGGTGTTTGCTAATACTTCTGAGGGACTTAGAGAGTGCTGCCAAATTTTAAGAGAGATAACATGGGGATTAATGGACCTCAACAAGGAAAAGTTAGTCCACTGTGACCTCAAGCCAAACAACATTTTACTTGTTAATCGCGAGGGTAAAGTGGGGGCAATGATCGGTGATTTCGACTTTCTCTACGAGGAAGGAGTGACCTTAAAACATAAGGTGTGTCATCGCGATTATCGAGCCCCAGAGGCAACAGCTGGAAACCTTGTAACTTCAGCTATTGACCGCTTTTCCTTCGGGCGGATTTTGGCCTCGCTTCCTCAATTCAATACACCGCAAGGAGAGGCGTTCTCGAAAGCCCTCCACGATTTAGCGATAAGACTTTGTGATGCCGATCCAGAAAAGCGGCCTAGTTTACAGGCAGTCCTTTCTGTTCTCGATTCCTTTGGAGGAAAGTGAGGTGTAGAAGGCATCAAGCTGTGTTACCACTTCTTCAAGGGTGAACTCTGAAGTATCGATGGTCATGTCATAAGAGGGCTTGTGAAACGCTTCATAAAATTGGTAGCGTGCGCAGCCTGGCCAGGAGCCTCGCTCGATCTCTCTTTGTTCTAAGACAGCAAGCGGTGCATGTAATTGGACCCAAAGCACGTTAAAGCCACTTAAAGCCTCTTCCCACTTCTTGGCATCATCCTTTGAGAAAAACACATCCTCAATCAGTAAGTTGTGACCTTTTTCCGCCGCAACGCGACACATTTCCATAAAGGTATGCCGAATAGAGAGAGCATAAGAGCCCATCTGAAACTGCGCTAGCGGATGTCCATCCTCGTCTACAGAGACCACAGAGCTAAAGCCTTCAAATCCGGGGTCTTCGTACCAGTGCTTCATTGACTCGGGGACCATTTCGACCACCTGGTCAAAACTCATGTAGAGGTGGGGAGCCTCTAAGGTTTCTTGGAGGTTTTTAGCGACTGTTGTTTTCCCAGAACAAGCAGGGCCGTTTAAGAATATCACTTGAGGAGCTAATCCATAAACGCTTGCAAATGAACATAATAGGAGAAAGGTATAAAATTTAATCACAGGTGACAATCTATCAAATGATCGCTTATCCGTCTAGAGAAGAGATTGAAGGGGTTGGTTAAATCATAGAGGTTTAGGAGTTTAGCTGAGTATTGACAAGTAATTATTTTATTGTTAGAATAGATCTTTAGGGAATAAGAGAGGAGTAACAAAATGAGCTTACTAGCTATAATAGACAGATATAAGAGTCTCAATAAAATGCCGCAAAAGCGGAGTTGAATGCTACCAGAGTGTTTCAAAAAGGCGCTGTTTGCCTATGAGACATTCTTTCTAGCCCTTTCACGAAAATTTCGTGGAAACACGGCTTATAAAACCCTTTTCAAAAAAAGCCCCTATTCCTGAACAACAGAGCCGGAAGCAATTCCCGAGAAGCTGTCGATTGCAGCGCTTAAACCTGTTTTGGGTGAATTCTTAGTCTATCTAGAATCACTGGATAAAGAGGATTATATACTCGAGAGTTATTATTTTGGCCGGTTTTTAACAGATATATTTATAGCAAACAGTGATCGTTATCTTCTTCTGACAAGAGAGGAGAAAGACGGCATCTTAAAGTTGATTCACAAGCTACAGAATCGACGAGGCCAGTTTGGCGTTACTAAGCGTCAGTTAAGGCGCTCGTTAGAAAAGCTTGGGTTCATCAAGTAAGAAGCCGTTCATACCGTTCTTGGTGACCTGAGATCGGCTTTGGATCTAGATTTTGTTCACGGGCATGGGCTGCGATTTCTTCAAAGCTCATCTCGGTAAGTATTTGCTTGCCAAGGCCCGTGTGCCACTTCTTATAGCGCTCTTTAACCATGGTTTCAAGGGCGCCTTTTTCAATCAGTTCTGCAGCGTTCAAAAGCGCTTTTGCGACAGCGTCGATACCTGATGCGTGGGCTTCGACAAGGTCTTCTAGGTCGATGCTTTGGCGTTTGATTTTTGCATCGAAGTTAAAGCCACCAGAGGTGAATCCACCGTTTAAGAGCATGAGGTAGAGGACGTGCGTGTATTCCTTCACATCTAGAGGGAATTCGTCGGTGTCCCAGCCGAGAAGGGGATCGCCTTGGTTTGCGTCAATTGAGCCAAAAAGATCATGAGCGTAAGCGTAGGCAACTTCGTGTGAGAGAGTGTGGCCGGCAAGTGTTGCGTGGTTTCCTTCGATATTAACTTTGTATTCTTTTTCAAGACCGTGTTTTTGCAAAAAGGCGTGGACGGTAGCGGTGTCGTAGTCGTATTGGTGTTTTGTCGGTTCACACGGTTTGGGTTCGATCAGAAGAAGGCCTTTAAAACCGATTTTGTGTTTGTAGTCAGCAAGCAGGGTGAGGAAGCGGGCAAAGTGGTCGGTTTCTTGTTTTAAGTCGGTATTTAGGAGGGTGTCGTAACCCTCTCGGCCACCCCAGAGGACGTAGTTGTGGCCGCCAAGGCGCATGGTGGTGTCGATAGCGTCTTTCACTTGCGCTGCCGCGCAGGCAAACACTTCGGGGTTGGGGTTTGTGGAGGCACCTGACATAAAGCGACGATCGGAGAAAAGGTTTGCTGTGCCCCAAAGGAGTTCAATGCCGGTTTTTTCAATGAGGTTTTCGATTACATCAGTTGAGACGGGAGCGACATCGGCATCGTGGAAAGCAAAGAAATTTAAGCCGAGCTTTTGGATAAACTCAAAGCCCGCTTCCATTTTTTCCTCGGGCGTTTTCCATGGACGGGTCATGGTTTCATTGCCGAAGACATCGCGCCCTTCAAAGCAGAGCGTGTGCCAAAAGGCAACGGAAAAGCGAAGGTGGTCTTCCATCGATTTGCCAAGGACTTGTTTTTTGGGATCGTAGTATTTGTATACAGGTGCTGGAACGTCTTTGAAAAAGCTCATCTGAAGACCTCTTTGAGTTGTGTGTAGAGGGTGTTAAATTTGGGGTGTTTTTCTAAAAGAGAGTCGCGCATGACGGGATTTGGCTCAAGGGTTCTCTCGATTTTTTCAGGAAGAAGTGGTGTTTTACCGTAGCGGCAAAGGGCTGCTGCTCCAAAAGCGCCACCAACGCTTCTGTGTTTTCGGTAATGGAGGGGGCGGCCTAGCGCTGAGGCGAGAATCTCACCCCAAAGAAGGCTTTTCGCTCCGCCTCCGACGACAGAGACATTTTTGATGGCGATTTTCGCGCTTTCCATTGCATCTTGGCCATCGAGGAAGGCGAGCGCGACACCGTCTAATACGGCGCGAACAAGGTCTTCTGGCCCTGTGTCTAAAGACATACCGAAAAAGACGCCGCGGGCGTACGGGTCATTGTGCGGTGTGCGTTCTCCAGAGAGATAGGGGAGGAAAAGGACATTGGTTTCTTTTTTGGCAGATTGAAGGAGTTTATCAATCGGGGTTTTAAGAAGATGTGCAAGCCAGTCAAGGCAATTGGCGCAAGAGAGCATAACCGACATGTGATGATAGGTGTTGGGCACAGCATGACAAAAGGTGTGTACACCTTTTTCGGGATTTGCTTTTGCCTCACTTGCGGAGACAAAATAGACACCTGAGGTCCCAAGCGAAAGAAAGGCTTCGTGCGGTTTAATCACGCCCATCGAAATGGCGCTTGCGGCGTTGTCACCGCCTCCTGCAATGACTTCAACATTTGGAGAGAGGCCCAATTCGCTTGCAATTGAGGGGAGAAGAGTTCCTGTGACATCTGGGCCCTCACAGGCGAGCGGCATGTGATCTGTTGTCAGATCACAGGCGCTTAGCATTGTTTCAGACCACTTTCTTTGCTCCATATTAAGCCACATCGTACCTGACGCATCTGAGACATCGGTTGCAAATTCCCCAGTCAATTTGAGGCGAAGATAGTCCTTTGGAAGAAGTACTTTTTCAGTTTTTGCAAAAATATCAGGTTCATGTTCTTTCACCCAAAGAAGTTTTGGTGCGGTGAATCCTGGCATGATTTTGTTTTTTACAATCTGTGCGACGTCTGGAATGGCTTCTAAGATGGCACATTCTTTTTCAGAGCGCCCATCGTTCCATAAGATAGCAGGGCGGAGAGGTTCATGTGAGCCATCGAGTAAGACAGCGCCATGCATCTGCCCTGAAAGGCCAATGCGTTTAACGCCTGATACATCACCAAGCTGTTTGATGGCATCACAGGTCGCATCAAACCACTCATCGGGATCTTGCTCTGACCAGTTCGGATGTGGTCGCCTTACCTCTAAGGGCATCGACGCTTCACTGATAAGCTTTAAGTCATCATCTAGAAGGACGACTTTAACTGATGAGGTACCAAGATCAATCCCAAGATTCATTTGCGGCCTAAATGCCTCCATGGTTTACCAGAAAAGAGATTTTCTTCAATCCGTTCTAAGGAAACACCTTTTGTTTCAGGTACTAAGAAGTAGATGAAAATCATCGAGAAAATACACATGATCATATAGATCAAAAAGGTTCCTCGTTGTCCAAATAAGCCTACAAGTTGTAAAAAAGTCGCTGTGACAAGGAAGTTGCTAGCCCAGTTAATAAAGGTTGCAAAACTCGCTCCCACACCGCGGATTTTTAGTGGATAAATCTCTGCAATCATCAGCCACATAATCGGTCCTAAGCTAAAGGCAAACGAAGCGATGTAAATCATCATGCTAATAATGGCCAGTTCATCGCGAATCCCATGCGTTGCCTTGTTGTCGAAAATAAACGAGAGAAAAGCGAGGCCAATTGTCATGCCGGCTAAACCAAGCATCAAGAGAGGACGGCGTCCCCATCGATCAATCAGAGGCAGAGCTACAATAGTGAATACAACAAACACAACGCCTACCCCCATTGTCGCTAAAATTGAGGAGGTATTACTTTCAAACCCCGACATCTTTAAAATCGTAGGAGCGTAGTACAAAATCGTGTTGATTCCCGTTACCTGTTGAATAAAAGCGAGGGCACATCCAATACAGACCACGGGACGTACAAGTTTTGAGAAGAGAAGGCGCCAATGGAGCTTATGCTCTTTGGTAGTCATGCGGATTTCCTCCAGCTCAGCATCAATCTCCGCTTCATGCCCGCGAATTTTTCGCAAAATTGAGCGTGCTTTTTTTTCAAAACCTTTGGAAATCATCCAGCGCGGAGAGTGGGGTAAGAAGATCATGCCGAAGAGTAAACAAAGCGCTGGGATCACTCCAAGACCCAACATCCAACGCCAGGTGCCTGCAATCGAGCAAAAATAATCAACAATGTAGGAAATTAATATCCCGATGGCAACAGCAAGCTGATTGAGCGAAACAAGAGCTCCGCGGTGCTTAGCCGGTGCAATCTCCGAGATGTAAAGAGGGGCCGTATATGATGCAATACCAATTGCTACCCCTATTACAATGCGTCCCCAAAAAAGAAGCTGGAAATTCGTAGCGAGGGCCGTTTCAACCGAGCCTAATACAAAAATCACAGCAACCATAATGAGTAAACGTTTACGCCCAAAGTAGTCTGCAATCCGACCACTAAATAACGCACCAATCAAGGCGCCAATTAAAACAGAACCCATCAAAAGCCCATTGAGCCCAGGCGTCAAATGGAACTCATCTTTGATAAACAAGATAGCGCCGGACATGACCCCTGTGTCGTAGCCAAATAAAATGCCTGCAATGGCAGCGATCATCGCTACCCATATATAATAATAATTTCGCATCCCCAATGGATACCCTAAAGGGAATTTTTTAGGAATAAAATGTTAAATAAAGACCGTGTGACAAACCGTAATAGAAGGTTCCACCAAGGGCTGCGAAAAAACCGATAATCTTTTCATACCAGGCAAAATCGTCTCGAGACCAAATTGTGTACATGACTTCATTCGTTTCAAGGGCTTGTCTTTTAAGGACGTAGCCCCGCTCAGCTGTTTCAATCGATGTGAGAGAGCCGCGTTCTTCTTCGTCAAGGGTTTCAAATAGATGTGCACGCATCAAACGATCCACTCGTTCTACCATTAACGCGCGTTGAAGTGCTTCTGTTGGGTTTGGAGCGTTGCTTGAAAAATCGACCCAAGCCTGAGTGTCATCAGGTCGTATTTGAACGGTTGAGCCCTTCAAGTCGATCTGGACGTCCTGATCTGGAAAGTCGATTGCTACCCTGTGTGAGAGGACAGCATCCTCTATAAGTTGATCTTGAAAATAGATACCTGCCATGGCCAAAAGCATACCATATTAGGGCCATTTCCCCAACTAGTATTAGCCTTGGTTTGGAGGAGCAAAAAACTTTCAAAATCCCCTGCAAACGGGAATTTAGGGGGGAGAGCAGGGTAGTTTGGAAGGGTGAGCGTAAGCGATACGTATTTTTGCGGAAGACAGTGCATATTGCACGGCGGAGCAAAAAACTTCCAAAATCCCCTGCTCTCCGACCCTAAATTTAGGCGAAGTGGACCCAGATGGCGATCCAAAGCGTTAGTGGAATCAAGATGTCGAGGTAGAAAATCGGCCCAGCATTTCCTGGACTAAAGTTCTTCTTCTTCACCATGTCCATCACGTGGATGTAGGCGGCTCCTAGAAGGAAAATGGTTATCCCAAGTGTTGTTGCAAACCAGACGCCTTGTAACCAGTACCCAAGTACTCCAAGTACTCCGTAGCTTAGATTGCAAAAGGCTATCTCATGTTGGAAAGGACCACTTTGCCACCCAACGTGTTTAGCGGTGTCCTTTGAATAAAAGAAATGTCCGATGAATGACCATATTCCTTGTACCCCAACAGAAAGGAGTAGGAGGTAACGGACGAGCTCATAGGGAAAGTTCCCTTCGCCGGTATAGGTGCTGATAATTGCCAGGACCCACGCAGTAAGATATAAGATAATTGGTATAATTGCCATAGTATTCTCCTCTTAATATTCGTTTAGTTTGTTTTTGCTTTAGATGCAATCATTAGTTACATGTTTTGGTAGGTATGTCCATCATGGGGTTTGTTTCGGGCTACAATGGCGGTCAAGAGGAGTGCTAAAATAGCGATGCAACCTAGAAAGAACATCACACCTCCAAATTTTCCCCATGTCCAGACGATGCTCATTGTTGCAAATCCAAGCAATCCTCCGATATGTCTAAAGCCAAAAGCTATGCCTGAAGCGCTGCCTTGCATGCCTTCTGGGACAGCGTGCAGGATCAGGTGGTAGTTGGGCACGAAAATAAGCGGTAATGAGATGCTATACAGGATGAAACCTGGAAGGAGTTGTAAGTAATCTCTATGAAAGAGCGTAAGGCACATGAAGCCTAGTAAGCTTATGATGATGCCTGTAAGAAGGACGGGCTTTGCTCCACGTCTATCTGTAAAACGACCTGCGGGGATATTTAAGGTGACGGCAAAGGCGCAAGAGGGAAGTAGTAATAGACCGGCGATGATTGGGGAGTAGCCAAAATGCTTTTGTAAGTGGATGGCGAAGAAGACATTGGCGAAAAGGAGCATTTGAGCGAAGAAGAAGTTGAGTGCTGCAACGGCAAAGTTACGAGAGGCGAGCATGCGGAGGTCTATTAGAGGGTAAGGGCGACGCCATTCATAGACGATAAATAGAAGAAAGCAAAGGGCGGCAACAATGGTTGTTTTATAACCCTCGCTAATGAGGCCTAAGAGGCTGATGAAAAGGAGGATTTGACCGACCCAATCAAAAGGGTATGCGTGCTCAGATTGATAATCTGTAGTGAAGCTTATTGTGAAAAGCAACAAGACAGCTCCAAGGGCTGCAATGATAAGAAAAACCGAGCGCCAACCTAGATATTCGACGATAAGCCCCCCTAAAAACGGCCCGGCAACTAGGCATGAGGCGGCAAAAAAGGAGTACCATCCAAGGGCTGAACCTCGTTCGGCGAGTTTGGCATTTTTGTAGATGAGGGCAAGAGAGGCTGGGAGCATAAAGGCGGCGCCAAAACCCTGGATAAAACGGGTGCCCATAAATCTCTCGGTCGAGCTTGCAAAAGCGCACATGAGGGAACCTAGAATAAAAACGCTTGTACCAACTAAATAGACCCCTTTGTAAGAGGTCATATCAGCGATTTTACCACTTGTGAAAGCGAAGAGCGCTACAGCCAGGATATACATTGTCATAAACCAATGCATTTGCACCGTTGTTGACCCAAATGTTGCTTGGATTGAGGGGAGTGCGATATTTACAAAGCTCATATCCAAGTATACAATTGCGTAGGCGCCTGAAACTGCAATCAGACCGAGAAAGTTTTTCACTCTTCGAAATCTCTATCCATGACTGTTTTTCTTCTGTCTTTTTCAGCGTTTTGAACAGCTCTTGCACATTCGCGTTCTACAACCCGCGTAAGGGCTTCCATTACCGAGGCTGACGTGTTCATTCCTGAAGTGTCTTTGATATGTTTTTTGACCTTGCTTGCGACGACTAAGACTTCTGACATGAGAATATTCCTTTCCGTTTAAAAATTAGATTTATAGAATCTTGTACATGGATGGAGTTCTTCTTGTCAACCTAGGCACACCTAAATCTTCGCGTCCTAAGGATGTGAAAAGGTACTTAAATCAATTTCTCACAGATAAGCGGGTGATTGAAATGAGGGCGCCCATGCGCCAATTGCTCGTACGTGGTTTAATCGTACCAAGACGCTACAAAGAATCGGCGAAAATGTACCAGGATATCTGGACGGAGGAGGGATCTCCTCTTCTTGTTTATGGTAAACGCGTTCAAAGTCTTCTTAGTGAGAAAATGGGAACTAATTGTAAGGTTGTGTTAGCCATGCGTTATGGAGAGCCATCCATTGAAGAAGGCCTTTCTTTACTAAAAGATGTCGATAACCTAACGATCGTGCCGTTATTTCCTCAATATGCGTCTGCGACAACAGGCTCTATTCAAGAAGAGGTGATGCGCGTTTTATCAAAGTGGTCGATCATCCCTAAGCTGAATTTTATACAAAGCTTTCCAACACAGCCGAGCATGATTAAAGCGTTTGCTGAGCGTGCTAGGCAATACGATATCAGCGCTTACGATGAAGTGTTATTTTCCTTTCATGGCCTTCCTGAAGAGGCCGATTATAAGGGGCGCTATTCGTTTGAATGCTTGAAAACGGCTCAAGCTATTGCCAAAGAGCTTAGGCTTGAGAAATTTGCCTTTGGTTACCAATCTCGACTTGGAAGAAAACCTTGGCTTAAGCCGTATACAATTGATGTCTTAGACGCGAAAAAGGGGAAGAAAATCCTCGTGCTTTGCCCTGCTTTTGTCTGTGATTGTTTAGAGACAATCTATGAAATTGGGGTGGAATATGCCGAGGGGAGGGATCTTACCCTTGTTGAAGGCCTTAACGACCATCCACTCTTTATTCAAGCGCTCCAAGAGTCGATTGAGTCTTCCACGTGATCTTTGTATTTTTTCTCTTTTAAGAAAAAGCAGACAACAAAGGATAGAAAGAGGGAAATCGGAAAGATTAAAAGAGCGTAGTGATAACAGTGTGTTGAATAGACTGGTACCTTTGCTGCCATTTTACCGCCCCAACACGCATCCAGAATATACCCGACAAAGGGTTGCACGATGGCGCCTGCTAGAAAAACCATAAAATTTGTAAGAGCAATTGCGCTTCCTTTCACCTTCTGAGGATTGAGTTCGACGGCTAAAACATAGACCATGAGTTCGCCAGACAAGAAGACGCCTGCTAAAACAAGGACGACAAAAAGCATCGCAATCTTCATCTTCACATAGATCGCAAGTGCAATGAGCACAAAGGATAAGAAGGAGGAGACTTTTAATACCGCCACTCTTTTTCCGAGGCGGTCAGAGATATTCCCAAGAAGAGGCCCTCCAAGAATCCACCCAATATAAATCATCGAAGCCGCCCAACCAGCGGTGGCTTTATCCACACCATAGGTCGTATGAACAAAAGGTGTGCACCACATGCCTGCAAAATTGACCGTTGTCAGATAAAATAACAGTCCAACAAGCCCATTGACCCACATCCGTTTGTTCTTTAAGAGCTGTTTAAAGTTTTGGCCCGCCTCTGCCCAAGTTTGAACCTCTGTATCCTGATGTTGTGTCTTTTTCTTTGACGGTACAAGAATAAAAGTAATCACAGCTAAGATAAATCCTAAGATTCCAAGCTGTAAAGTGGTTGATCTCCACCCAAACATCTCGACTAAATGGCCAATTGGGCCTAGTCCAAATACAGCCCCAAACATCCCAAGAGAATTTCCAAGGCCTACCATCAAGGCAAGAATACGCCCGCAAAACCAGTGCGAACAAATGTAGACAAGCCCAACAAACGCAAAGGCAGATCCTGCTCCCATTAACAATCTGGCTAAGTAGCCGAGCCAAAGAGAGTTTGTTTCAGCAAAGATAACACCACCTGCGCCGCATAAAAGGAGGGCGAAGGTCATAAGAGCTTTTGCCCCATACCGGTCCATTAAAAGGCCTGCAGGGAGCTGCATTGGTGCGTAGGCATAAAGGTAAAAGGCAACCAACGTTCCAAAGGCCCCTGCATCGATCTGGAAGGATGCCATGATCTCAGGGACCATCACACTCGGGGCTACCCGAATGGCATACTCGTAGAAATAGAAGAGAATCGCTAAAAACCAAATGATCCAACGCATTCCCTATGATTAACAGGTTAGGCGAATACGAGCAAGCATTTTCCAATCTGATGTATATCAGCGACTTACAGGTATTTGCAAAAAAAATAGGGTGATTTTATGAGTGGTTGGGAGACAGTAAAAAATACTAACATATTGAAAATAAGATAGATGAGGTTTTTGAGGTAAATCTTTTCTTTAAAAACAATCTCAATTCATGTATAATATGGGTATGAATAGAACTAAGATAAACATAAAGAGATACTTATGAAGCCTACAAGGTCATCACTAAAGTTCTGTCTATTTGAGTACGAAGCGCGTGAGAAAAAGCGCTTAGCTGTAATAGATGAAGACGGGCTTATGGAAGGTACAGCTTATCAAGAAGAAAGCAAAGAGCAAAATGACAATAACGATTCACAATCGCGTGACTACTGAGCTTCTTCTCTGCGTGTCTTTTCGGTAGATTCAAAGGCTTCTCGAAGCTCTTTGAAGTTTGCGATGAGCATCCCAAAATCTTTTTTGCGCAGTGCAAGCACGTTTGTCGGTTCCTCGCACTTGACGGTAGCTCCACGGCTTTTTTCATTTAACAGAGCCATTTCACCAAAGAATTCGCCTTGACCTAGATGGGTAATGTACCCTTTTTTATTGAAGATTTCGACTTTCCCTTCGGTAATAATATAGAGATAATCGCCTTTATCTCCTTCGTTGAAGATAATTTCACCCGGTTCAAAATGAAGCTGCATAATTCCTTGGGAAGGAGAGATTTTTAGTTGTACGATGTCCTGAGGAATCAGCATTTCAAGCATCCATGAAACGGCAACTTTCAGCTTGCGGTCTGAGCCGGGAAGTTTCATCCAGTAAATAAATCGCCAGAGGAACCAGGCCAAAAGTCCTGAGAATTTGAATCGTCCAAAGAGCTGGGCTACTGCTGAGTGGTGTCCGAGGGCTCCTAACATACCGAGCGCTTTGAAATAGAAAGGTTTCATCGGCTTATTATTGAACTGGCATTTCATGTTGCTTGCAAGTTGTTTGGCTTGTCTGATGGCAAATTGAGCCGTTGGTGGGGCAAATGAGTCATCTTTTGTGACAGGAACCATGGCGCAGTCGCCTAGTGCCCAAATGTTGTCATGACCTTCAAGCTGCATAAAGGGATTGGTGTTAACGCGTCCTTTTGTTTTGGGGACATCAAGTGCTTCAATAAGGGGATTTGGTGAGGAAGGTACGGAGGAGATGATGGTTTTTGAGGGGATGCGGTCGCCATTGTCTAAGATGGCCTCTTCTGGTGTTGCTGAAACAAGGCGATGGCCAAAAAGGAGCTCCACGCCCCGTTTTTCCATCAGTTCACTTGCGTAGACGCCAAGTGGTTCTGGCATTTCTCGGTCCATCAAGCGGTTTTTGCTGTGGACCATGACAACGCGGATGTCTTCGTGGCTGATTTGAGGGTATTCTTCGGCTAGGGTATGAGCGAGGTCGTTAACTTCAGCGCACACTTCGCTACCAGAAAATCCACCGCCACCGATGACAAAAGTTAAAAGCTGCTGGCGGATGTGAGGCTCTGTTTCATTGGCCGCCGCGTCAACTGCATCGATAACGCGATTGCGGATGACTAGTGAGTCAGCAAGGTTTTTGAAGGGAAGAGCGTGCTCGTGAAGGCCGGAAGAGTCTCGAAAATCTGTTACGTTGCCAAGAGCAAGGATCAGATGATCGTAGGAAAGTTCTGTTGAGGTGTGAGAGAAGATGGGAGCGAGCTTAACAGAGCGATTTTCTAAGCTGATCTCTTCGATTTCGCGAACGTAGAGCTTGGTTTTTTTGCAAAGGCGCTTGATTGGACTGACTGTGTCTAAAATGCCAACAGCTCCACCGACAACTTCTGCAAGCATTGGTTGGTAGACAAAGTAGTTGTCCTTGTTAACCAAGATTATTTCTACATCTTTGTTATGCTTGAAGGCTTTTTCAAGGTACATGGCACTGTAGACGCCGCCAAACCCTCCACCTAATATGACAATCCTCTTCATATTCTCTGATTAAATGATTTCAAGTTTCATTTCAAGTAGACTGTGTTTTAATTTTGGCTGGCGCGGTTCTGTAGCACTCATTGGCTCTATGCAAACAAAGGAAGCTCCCTCTGGAGAATAAAGTTGGAATTGGACTTCGTCAGGGTGTGCTGGAAGGTAGTGGATATTCAGTTCGTAGTCGTCATTTTGATAGACGATTTTATGGTCGAACTTGTTGTGTGTTGGAATGAAGCCAAAATCGGTTTCAGGTGAAAGATCATAATAGAGTTGTTTGTCTTTCTTCCATTCCGGAGGCATCGGTTTGATCGTGCCTTGGTCATTGTATTGATCCTCTACTTCAGCATGAACAAAGCCATTTGGCCCCAGTTTGTAGTAATAGTGAAAACCACACATTGAAGGTTTGTCACTGATGACTTCCAGTTTGAGGCGTAGCCCTGATGGGATAAGACGAATGTCAAAGCGCATCTCAAAATCTTGGCCTTCTAGGTCTTTGAGTGTATACTCTCCAAACTTATCTTTCCCTGAGATGTGTGCACGAATTTGCGTTTCGCTATGAACTGTTCGCCAAGTGGCGTAACGACCTAAGCCGTGATGATACTCTTTTCCATCTGGGGGTGAATATTTGGTATGAACATGGAAATGAGGACCAATGATCGGGCCTTTTTTAGAGCTGTCACTTTGATCGATGATTTCACGGCCATTTTTCTTAAAACTTACAAGATTCAAGCCATTTTCAGCATCAAAATGCGCTTCATATTCTTCATTAGACAGTGTGATCATGCGAGCCCTCTTGTAAGAAATTTAAATTCGGTTTAGTATTCTCTATACCAATTTGGAGGTGATATGAAAAGGCTTTTTCTAGTTTTAAGCTGCGCTTTGCCACTTTTTGCAGAGATCATTGAGATTAAGAGTTTCAAGGAAGTTGAGCACTACACCAAGCCTGAGACCCTTTTGATCTTAGATTTGGATAATACGATCTACGAACCTGTCCAAGAATACGGAAATGACCAGTGGTTTAGGCGACGAAAACAAGAAATAGGGCTTGAGCCAACCCTCTTAGAATGGATGGCCATTCAAAATATCACCGATGTGCGTACTGTAGAGGAGAAAACGTCCGAGTACATCAAGGAGCTCCAGGAAAAATACACGACAATGGGACTGACAACACGTGGGCTTGGCCTTTGTGTCACAACCCTTGATCAGCTTAGACGTCTTTCAGTCGATCTTTCTAAATCCGCCCCGACCAAAGAAGAGGTTTACGTTTACAACAATCGAGGCGTGCTCTTTCGTGGAGGCGTCCTGTTCACAGCAGGATCTCACAAAGGGAAAGCGTTTCAAAAATTCATGAAAGCTGTAGGTTTTAAACCCAAGCATGTCGTGTTTGTTAATGACAAGCGTGACCACCTTGAGCAACTGCTTGAGACACTTGATGAGGAAAAGATACCCCACACTGGTCTGCGCTATGGGGGGCTTGATGAGCGCGTTGCAAGCTACAACCACGAAGTGGCGTGCCTTCAAAAGCAGCAATTCAAAACCCTTATCAGTGATGACGAGGCGTTAAAGCACCTTCTTGAGGAAAAAGTGACCGCCGATGCCAGGCAGTGACGTGGGTGAGCCTTCTTGAGTAAAGCCGCAATGCTTGTAGAAGTTAGCAGCTTTTGTGCGGGCATTGCACCAGATAAAGCGTGCACGTTGCTGTTTTGCATAGGCAACGCAATGTTCAACGAGGGTTTTGCCAAGGCCTTTGCCGCGATGTTCAGGCAAAGTTGCAAGGGAGCGGATACGGTAGGTTTCGTGCGTGACTTGTTCTTGGGGATTTTCTGGGTAAAGCGAACAGATGGCAACGAGCTGTCCATCGGTGTAGGCACCTAGGTGGTAGGCATCTTCATGCCAGTCAAGAGGATAGTCATTTTTAAGGCACAGCTTTCGGATTGACTCTGCTTCATCGACTGTTATTAACTTGATCTCATCCATACAATTTCTCTATCACATGCATATTTTTTAAGAAAACATCGGAAGAGGAGCTATATGTTCCACGGAGCATTTCTCGTCTATAAGGCAAGAGCTCTGGTCTTTGAAACATGAAGTTGAAAAGCTGTTTCATTTGTGAGACCGCTTTTTCTCCAACGCTTTCTACAAAGTTTTCAAAGTAGCGACGGGTTGTTTCCCACGAGATTTCGCAGGGTATATTTTCGAGCATTTGTCGAATTTCATGGAAGATCCAAGGGTTCATCAATGCCCCTCGACCTACCATGATCCCATCACAGCCGGTTTCCTCAAGCATCTTAAGAGCTAAGGCTGGGGTTGTCACATCTCCGCTTCCTACAACCGGAATTTTTCCGATTTCTTTGGCTTTTTTGATGAGGTGCCAGTGGCAGGGGGGCTTGTAGCCCTCGAGCTTTGTCCTCGGGTGGAGCGTGAGAAATTTGATCCCAGATGAGCTTGCACTTAGGATGTTCTCCTCAAAGAGTCCACTATCATTATACCCCGAACGCAATTTTGCTGTCACTGGAATTGATACGGCCTCGACCATAGCTTTTAGGCAGTCATGGAGGAGTTGAGGTTCTAAAAGGAGGCTTGCACCGGCGCCTTTTCCATTCACTTTTTTCGAGGGGCAACCGCAGTTCAAATCGATTCTAGGGGCTCCTCGTTCCTCTAATTCAGAGGCCATTTCCGCAAGTAACAGAGGCTCAGAGCCCATGATTTGGGCAGCTTGAGGAATAGGGGCGGTTACATGAGGATCGTAGTGTTTAGCAAGTGCTTTACAGTTGGCATGTTTTGGGACGCGGAGGAACTCTGTACAGGCTTCGTCAAACCCGCCGATCAGGCTGATCGCTCTCCTGTAGGCTGTGCTCCCAACGCCCTCCATCGGGGCCAGAAATAACTTCACTTTGTGGTGTTTCATCGTCTTGTATTAAAGATTTTTCTTTCCATTTCCCTTGTAGGAATCGTCCCAAACAAAGGAGTAATGCTACGAAAAGATACACGATCCAAATATAAAAAGCGATGATGATGCTCGCACTCCTTTGATAGACGATAAAATACATGGGAAGCATCATGCAAAGCCAGACAGATAGGGTGCCTGAGATCATCAAAAAAAGCGTATCGCCAGCTGAGGTTAGAATGCCACTGATCAGCCAGCGGAGGTTCTCTAGGGTCATGAACGCAGCTGTGAAGATCATTCCTAGACGGATGAGATGGGTCACTTCTCCGCTGCTTTCGATCTTAAAGATCTTCAAAAACGGTTCTGGGTAGACCACAAGAGTTAGGAGTAAAACAATCGAAAAAAGGGCTGTTAGTTTTAAGCCTGATTTGAAAAGACGAGAGATTTCATGGGTTAGCTTTCCTCCAATGAGATTTCCCGATATGGCGGTGACCCCCTTTTCGAGTCCATAGCCAAAGAAGAGGAATAAAAGGAGAATGCTTTGTGAAACACTTGCGACTAAGATGTGTGTAGGACTAATCCTTGCCATCATGAGGTAAAACGCTGCTAAACCCAAGTGCTCAAACGCAATAAATAGACCTGATGGTAGACCAATTTTAATGACCTTTAGAAAGGTTTCCATCTTAAAACGGTAGTCGCCTGTGCCGTATTCAAGACGATTCGCTCGGGAGATAAACATCACAAAAAGGATCACAACTTGAACGACCTCGCCAATACCCGTTGCAACAGCTGCTCCTGCTATTCCGTAAGAGGGAATGATCGATCCAAAGCCGTAAATCAAAATTGGATCCAAAATGATGTTAATTCCATTTCCGAGTAGAGCGAGATAGGTGATAACGCGTGTCTTTCCTTGTCCAATATAAAAAGCGCTAAGCGCTGCCACCATGATAAAGGAAGGAGAAAAGAGCATTGTCCACTTAAAATAGATCCCCTCTAGATGACCTAAGAATTTGAGACCAATAAAGGCTAAGGGAAAGAAGAAGAGCAGAGAAAGGAGGGAAAAGTAGATCATTTGCCAGACAGGGCTACCTACTTTTGAGAAGCGTTTGGCACCATTGTATTGTGCGACAAAGACTTGCGCCATGCTAGCAATGGCAATCCAGCTAAGGTAAAGCGCCCATGTTAGTGTTCCGCTACTGGTTGAGGCGTTAAGAGCCTCGTGTGAGAAGCGCGCGAGATACAACCGATCAACAAAAAGCATCATCGACAACGAAAAATAAGAGATCATTAACGGATAAGCAATGCGCCAAAGTTCTTTTACAGAACCCTCTTTAATTTGAGCCATAATTCAGTATTTAATAAAAATAGAGGAAAGTAACAAGTGTAAATTTTTCCTTGAGATAAAAGTTGGGATTACCTTAGAAACTAACTTTTTATCAAAAGGAGTTCTTCATGAGATATTGGCTTTCGATGGTTATCGGTATTTGTTCATCGGTATGCGCGCTTGATTTAAGTGAAAAAGAAACAACCATTGTAAATCATGTGAAGACCTCGATTGAGCGGGCAACAAATCATGATTCTCGTTTAGATACTGAAATTTTCAAAATCAACGGAATGTCTAGCTATAAAGTGCGGCATTTGCTTAATAACCTTTGCTCGCTTCCAGGGACGCATTACCTAGAGATTGGAAGTTTTAAAGGCTCAACGTTTGTTGCGGCGCTATCTAATAACGAAGATGCTGTTGTAGAAGGGATAGCGATCGATAACTTCTCTGGCTTTTCTGATCACAATCCAAAACAGTGGTTAATACATAACTGCCATCGACACCTAGGAGAGGATTTTCCTTATAAACTTGTATTTCAGGATTGCTTTAGTGTAGATCAAAGAAATGTTTTTACAGATCCCATCAACGTCTATTTCTACGATGGTGATCACTCTTTGGCAGCACAGGAGAAAGCATTTACTCACTTTGATCGTGTCTTTGATGATGTCTTTATCGCTATTGTTGATGATTGGAACTATTCGAGAGTGTCTTCTGGGACCTATAATGCCTTTGAAAAGCTAGGTTATACGATTTTATATGAAAAATTCCTCCCAAGTAAGGGGAACTGTGACATGATCAACTGGTGGAATGGGTTTTATGTCGCAGTGATAAGAAAATAATTAAAATTATAAGTTTACTTGATTGAAAATATTTAAATGATAAAGAATCACGCTTTCAAAAAAAGGAGTGATACATGAACCGCCTTTGTCAAGCGTTGCTCGGCTTAATTTTTTCTGCCAGTACGCTGATAGCCCAAGAGTTAAATCAAAAGGAACAACTGTATATTAATCATGTGCAATCATCGATTCAAAATGCCTGCCGACATGAATCTGGCTTAGACCCAGAAGTGTTTAAAATCCACGGGATGTCTAGTTATAAAATGCGGCATTTACTCAACAACATTTGTTCATTGGAAAATGCACGCTATCTTGAAATTGGAAGTTGGAAAGGTTCTACTTTTGTCGCTGCTTTATTCAACAATCAAGATACCTTACAAGAAGCTATTTCAGTCGAAAATTTCTCTGAATTTGGTTCAGAAAATCCTAAAGAGCATTTACTCAGCAATCTAGCAGAATTTCTTGGAGAGGCTTATCCCTATCGTTTAGTTTTCCAAGATTGTTTTGCACTCGATACCTCAGCGTTATTTAAAGATCCAATCAACATCTATTTTTTTGATGGAAATCATTCTTACCAATCACAAGAGAAAGCATTTACCTACTACAACGATGTTTTAGATGATGTGTTTATTACCCTCGTCGATGATTGGAATTTTGAAGGTGTTCCAGAGGCAACTAAGCATGCATTTGATCTGCTTGGTTATACCGTTCTCTACGAAGCAATTCTCCCAAGTGCGGGGAATTCAGATATGCTCACGTGGTGGAATGGCGTTTATGTTGCAGTTATAAGAAAATAAAAAGGTTAATACTATGAAAAAATATTCTATTGCCATTGCATCGTTATTATGTGCATCGACATTTGCACTAAGCCCATATCCTGACGCTCCAAGAGATTATGTTGCCCCACACCTCCCTCCAGATAGCTTTATGTGGCAAATTGATCTTAAAAATTATCAATACAAATGCTCCAAACCGGTGCCAGCATGGATGGATGAGCGAGTTTCAAAAGAACTTGCTCCCTTTCAAGAAAGAGGCATTAGTCAAAGAGCTTTAGATGCAACTTTTGACAAATTGCAGAAGTCACATCTTAAGTCCCACTTCTTACGTGTACGCGTGATTGATGAAAGAATCTATTTTATGGGTAATGATGAATTTGGATTCCGCAAGTTCTTTAGGACGATAGCTCGTTGCAGTGACTTCCCTGGCATTCCTGATTTACCCCATCTTGACATGATATTTACCTCTGAAGATGGTATTTTATTAAGTGATCATCCCTACGGATATTGGATTACAGAAGACGAGTCTTTACAAGCACCAATTGCAACCCACGCTACACATGAAGATGCGCCGTATGGTATTTCTGTGATTGATCGTTATACGATGTACTCTTGGTCGAAGTTAGTCAGCGATATTTTCAGTGCGAATGCATCTAATCCTTGGGAAAGTAAAGAGCAAATAGCGTTTTGGCGCGGTGCTCCTTCAGACTACGACCATAAATTGTGGGAATTACCCGAGGCAGAAGCTTTTGCAGCCATGCAAAGAACACCTCGGCATGCCACCTGTGTGCAACATTATTTCTATCCGTTCTTAATGAATGCAGGTTACAGCTCAATGAATGATTGTCCAGCGGTGCTGACAAACAAACTTAAGCCGTTTATGAAACCTGCTTGTTCACCTGCAGAACATCTACACTATGCATTTCTCCCCGTTTTAGATGGTTGCTCTTGCACCTATCCAGGTTATTTATGGCGTTTAGCTTCCAATTCGACGGTTTTTAAAGTAGCGTCTAAGCATTCCCAATGGTTTTATGATGCACTAGAGCCGTATGTTCATTATGTTCCAATCCTTGACACAGTACAAGATCAACTAGATCGAGTGATGTGGGCTCAAGGACACCCCGAAATTTGCAAGCAAATTGCAGAGAATGCGACAAAATTTGTCCAAGAAAACCTAATGCCAGAGGACATTTATCTCTACCATTTGAACCTTTTTCAACGATACTCCGATCTTCAAACGTTTACTCGTGAGGAACTGATTCAAATGACAGAAAACGATCCTAGATGGACACGATTTAGATAGGAATTATGAAGTTTAAAAAATTTGCTCTAGTTATTCTTTGTATCAAATGTTTTGGGTTAAGTCCCTACCCCGATAAGCCAAGGGACCATATTGCTCCTGCAAGTTGCGGTAGTGATAGCTTTATGTATTCGGTCAGTATCCCGAAATTACAAGAAAAATACCAGAAAGCGGTACCAAAATGGATGAATCAGCGGATTTCAAAAGAGCTGCGGTTTTTTAAAGAACAAGGCATTACTCAAGAGGCTCTCGATACAACCTATAATCAAGTTAAAGCGTGCGACCATATTAGTGACGAGTACTTAAGGGTGCGCGCTTTTGACTATAAGGTGTATTACAAGGGCAGTGATAAATTTGGCATTCGCCGTTTGATGCGTACACTTGCAAGGCTTGCAGATTACCCAGGAATCCCCGACCTCCCTCCTTTAGACGCTATTTTTTGTGAGGCTGATGGCATCCCTTTAAGTGATGATCCACATGAGTATTGGATAACAAAAGATCAGAAAAAACAAGCACCGATTTTCGCTTTTGCAGCTCATATGGATTCTAAATATGTGATCACAATGGTCGATCGCTTTACGATGTATGAATGGTATTCGCTTGGTCCTCAAATTTTGGGAGCAAGTGCGGCGAACCCATGGGACTCAAAGAAAAAAATCGCTTTTTGGCGTGGCCAACCCTCTGACTTCGATCACAAAATGTGGCAGGCTCCATATGAGGATCTTTGCAGATCGTATGTTGGGAAGCCGCGATTTACCATCTCACGCTTATCCTATGAAAGACCCGATCTTCTCAATGCGGGATTTAATGCAATTGGTAACTGTCCCGCTGAACTTACTGGTTTTTTGTCCTGGCTGGTTAAACCTGGTATTAGCCCATCTGAACATCTGGAATGGGCGTATCTGCCAGCTGTTGATGGATGTATGTGTACCTATCCTGGGTATTTATGGCGCCTTTTGTCTAATTCAGTTACGTTCAAGCAAGAATCAGCGTGTAGCCAGTGGTTTTATGATGCACTGAAACCTTATGTGCATTACATTCCTCTTAAAAATGATATGTCGGATCTTTTAGAAAAAATAGTCTGGGCGCAAAATAATGAACTTCTATGTAAGCAAATCGCTCATAATTCCACGGAATTCATCAAGGAAAACGTGATGCCCGAAGATCATTATTTGCACTTACTTGAAGCATTCAGATCCTATTCAGAATGCCAGCGATTCACCTCTGATGAGTTACGTGAGCTTACTGAAGCTGATCCAACTTGGATACGCATTCGGTAAGCGTTTGAACCACGATGGGGGTGGGGTCAACCATGACATTGGCATTGATCGGGATCTGCTTTGGCTCAGCTCCATCAATTGAGATGTAAAGACCACACATGCCATCTCGCGCAACCAGATGATCAATGATTTCAATTGATACAGCTTTTTTCGAATTATTTGTTACTGTAATTCCACCGTATAAGGTGATCGTTTCTCCAGGTTGCAGCGTCGCAGAGTGGGCCCTTTTATCCGGGAGAGCAGTTAAATTAGAAATTTTGTTAACATCCATGCCTATAGTATAGCATTTCTCCCCATTAATCTCACGGATCAAAAAGGAAGTTGTTGTCATAATTGACGGGGTTTTGCTAGAATATCTAGTATCTCTCGTTTTGGGGGTTTAGCTCAGTTGGTAGAGCGTCTGATTTGCATTCAGAAGGTCAGGAGTTCGACTCTCCTAACCTCCAAACGGTTTCTCACGGTCCGCGGTTATAGCTCAGTTGGTTAGAGCGCGACACTGATAATGTCGAGGTCCCAAGTTCGAGTCTTGGTAACCGCAACCATTTATTGTCCGAAATATCTGACTTGTATACAACAAGTCCATGGATTCAAATCAAAGTCGTTATCCCCTCTACGGTGGACGTTTATTTAAAGAGGCTTTGCCCTCAGAGCATATCCCCCAAGAGGGATGTGAACCAAGAGTTGCTCACCAATTGATCAAAGACGAAATGTCTTTAGATGGGTTACCAACCCTCAATTTAGCCTCATTTGTCACAACGTGGATGGATGAAGAAGCTGACAAACTCATTGTCAATTCTCTCAATAAAAACTTTGTTGATGCGGATGAGTATCCCCAATCACAGGTGATTCATGCACGCGTCGTTAAGATGCTTGGCAACCTGTACCATGCCCCTGAAGGCTTTACAGGAACGGCTACCATTGGCTCATCAGAAGCTGTCATGCTTGCAGGACTCAGTTACAAGTGGCTTGCCAAAAAACGCGGCGTTACAAAGCCTAATATTGTCATGAGCACTGGTGTTCAGGTGGTATGGCATAAGTTTGCTCGCTATTTTGAGGTTGAAGAGAAGCTCGTTCCTATGGAAGAGGGGAAGTACACGCTTGATCCTTTAGCGTTAGAGTCTGTTGTGGATGAAAACACCATTGCTGTGGTGTCTGTCTTGGGAATCACTGAGACAGGGCAGTTTGATGATGTAAAGGCGATTGCAAAAGCCTTAGATGAGATTGAGGAGAAGAAAGGGTTTGATATCCCCCTGCATGTGGATGCAGCAAGTGGTGGTTTTGTCGCCCCGTTTGTTTTTCCCAACTTAGAATGGGACTTTCGCATCAATCGGGTCAAAGGAATCAATATTTCAGGTCACAAGTATGGTCTCGTGTATCCGGGAATTGGTTGGATGATTTGGCGCTCAGAAAAGGACTTGGATGAGGAATTGATCTTCCACCTTAACTATCTAGGTGGGGATGAGCCGACTTTCACATTGAACTTCTCGCGTGGTAGTAGCCATATTATCGCCCAGTATTACAACTTTGTAAAGCTTGGGAAAGAAGGGTATCGATTGATCATGGAAAACCTCCACCTCAACGCAAAGTATTTAGAAGAAGAGCTTGAAAAGCTTGGGTTTGAGACCGTTTCTAAAGGAGATGGGTTACCTGTTGTGACAGTAAGCTGGGCAAACGGGAATCTTTTTGACCTTTCAGGGGAGATACGCAAGCGAGGGTGGATCGTTCCAGCCTATACGATGCCTAAAAATTGCGAGAACATTGTCGTGATGCGGATCGTTGTTCGAGAGGGGTTATCACGCGATATGTGTGGTCGTCTTATTGCTGATATCAAGCATGCTATGCTGATGCCTAAGGAAAAGCCTCGCACAGGTCATCGTGTTTGCTAAGCGGCTTTCTTCTTTTGGATGTAACCTTGTTTGAGCTCGGCTTGGTAGACGATAAAAAGGCCCGATGAAAGGATTCCTGTCGACATGAAGATCACCCAAGATGGTGCTTCTCCAAGGAGAAACCAGGCGGTAAAGGAGGCGAAGATGGGACTTAAAAGGCCCATGAATGAGAGGAACGTGGCGGTGAATTTCTTGAGCATAAAGCCGTAGAGATTGTAGCAGATGATATTCGAGATGCCTGTCATGATAAGAATGCCTTTTGCAACATCCATCATGTGCCCGTTAGCAACAGGGAGTGGTGCCCAGTGGTCGATCATAAAGGAGTGACCGAGGGCGAGTGTTCCACCGATCAGCATGCTAATGCCATTGGCGGTAAGAGGGGAGATCTCGTCTTTCACGGCAACGCGAAGAAGGACCCATCCGTAGACGGAGGCGGCTGCAGCTCCCATGATGGCAAGTTCTGGCCAAGAGATAAAGCCGTAGGCTGAAAACAGGCTTTCAGCACCGCTTTGCATAAGCAGTACGGGGATAAAGCCGAGAAAGCCGATGCCAAATCCGATCATTTTTCGTAGGTTGATTTTCTCGCCAAAGTGGAGGTAGGAAAAAAGAGCTGCGAAGAAGGGAGAGAGGGAATAGATAAAGCAGACTTTGGCAGCAGAGAGGTGTTTAAGGCCCCAAAACTCTAAAATATTCGTTAGGTAGATACTAAAAAATCCAAGGATGGCAAGGGATCCAAATTGCTTCCATGTCACTTTCAAAGCTTTTCTTTTCACAAGAAGCATGTAGGTGGTAATCAGGATACCAGCTAAGAGCATACGGGCTGCGGTAAGAAATACAGGGGGGGAGAAGTCCAAAGCGAGCTTTCCTAAAGAAAAAACACTACTCCAGAGACCGTACATGAATACTACAATAAGGATCGACATGATCTCAGAATAGCATGATGGCTAGATTTGGTCTTGTAAAATCTTTTCTCGGATTTGGGCCATATGTTCGACCATAAAATGCAGATTATGGATCGAGACTAAGGTGAGGGCTGAGAGTTCACTTGCTTTGAAGAGATGGCATAGGTACGCGAGTGTGTAGTTTTTGCAGGTGTGGCAGGTGCAGTCTTTTTCAATGGGTTCAAAGAGGTGTTTATGACCGCTTTTGGTGATTTTAAGGTGGCCTTGTTTTGTCAGGGCTGTACCATGGCGGGCAGCTTTTGTCGGATAAGAGCTATCGAAGGTGTCGATGCCGAGTGGGATGAGGTTATCGAGTGAGGGGAGGTCAGCGATGCCAAGGAGGTGGTTTGGTTTGTCTGTTGGCAGATGAGGGAGAAGTTTTTGTAGCATGGCATACATCTCCTCTTTGGTTTTACCCATAGAGCCACCAATCGCGTAGCCGTCGAAGGGGAGTGTGCTTAGGTAGTCGGCCGATTTTTGGCGAAGGCGCGGGTCGAGTCCGCCGTGGATAACGGCATACATGGCTTGTTTCATCGGGTTTTGAAGGTGCGCGTCAAGCGAGCGTTTTTCCCAGATGTGTGTGCGGTCAAGAGATCGTTCAAGCTCCTTGGGATCGATGTGGTAGGGAGGGAGTTCATCAAACGGGATAATGATATCCGCCCCGAGCGCCTTTTGTGCTTCGACGGATTTTTCTGGTGTGAGAAGAACTTTACTTCCATCGCGGTAGGAGCGAAATAGGACGCCGTCTTCGGTGATTTTGATGACAGAACTATCGTTTTTCTTTGTTCCTCGCGACTTGAGTTCATCAGTGTATCCTCCGTAGGCCAGAGAAAAGACTTGGAAGCCACCTGAGTCAGTAATGATCGGCATATTGCGCCCGATAAACTTATGCAGACCGCCCGCTTTTTGGATCACATCGGTACCAGGTTGCAAGAGGAGGTGATAGGTATTGCAAAACATCAGTTGGAGGCCGATCTCATTCACCGTTTGGTTACAAAGTGATTTGAGGGTGCCATTTGTTCCAACAGCAACAAAGCCGGGGGTATCGATGATGCCGTGAGCAGTGTGGATGCGACCGACGCGCGCTTTGGATTTTTTTGAAGTGTGGAGAAGTTCAAATTGCATGGCGTGTTACCAGGGGGGTCATGGTTCCTATCACGATCAGTTTGATCAAATAGCTAAAGAGAATAATCTCGCCAATCGCTCCGACAATGCCGTAGAGGCCAAGATAGCTAAAGGCGATGGTGTCAAACGCTTGGGCGATAGAAATCACAAGGGCAGATTTTAAGACAACATTTGAAAGTTTAAGTCGGTGGAAAAGTTCCACAGAGAGCTTTTGAGCAAGCACCGTGACGATGAGGGAGGAGGCGAAGATGCGCGGTGAGAGGGAAAGGATGCTTTTGTAGGCGGGATGCATGGTGTCGAAAGAGCTTGGCTGATAAAGGAGGTGGATCTGACTCATTACAAGGAAAAATACGAGACTGACTAAAGAGGCTTTCACAGCATTGTCTGCGGCCTCTTTCCCATAGTGCTGTTGGACAATTGCTAAGGTTAAAAACGCGCTAATCGTAAAAGCATCTGAACCTGTGACATGCAGACCAAAAAGGGTGATTTGTTTAGCGACAAAAAGATTGGCTAGGACAACTTGCAATACAAACGAGCTAATCAGTCCAATCTTCCCATACCGTTTTGTAAGTAGAACGATTCCAATAAGTGTGCCGATATGGAGAAAGAAAATCAGTTCATTAATCATCTGCTAGAGCAAGCGTTGGTGCACTATGTATGACTCTTGTAGGGTAAGCTACTTGAGCGCCTCTATTCTCAATCATATCAAGAATATCAAGATAGACTTTCTCTTGGACTTTTAAATAGGCAGACCAATCGGTTGTGCGTGTAAAGCAGTAAATCATGATATTGAGAGAGGAGGGACCAAAGTCATTAAAATTTACTAGAATAATCTTATCTTGAGCGATGTCTTGATGGTTTTCTAAATACTCTCGTATTTCTTCGAGTAAGCTGCGCATTTGTCCTGAATCTTCGTAGCGAATGCCAATCGAGGTCTTGATTCGACGGTTACTCATTCTGGAAGGATTTTCAATGCAGATCGTTGATAGCATGCCATTAGGAATATAAAGGGGGCGTTTTTCAAATGTGCGTATTCTAGTGAGTCTGTATCCAATGTGCTCGACCGTACCTTCTATGCCATTTTTTTCCGACTTGATCCAATCACCGACAGCAAATGGACGATCCATAAAGATCATTAAACCACCGAAAAAGTTGCCGAGAATGTCTTTTGCGGCTAATGCAACTGCCAAGGCTCCTGCACCTCCAAAAGCTAAGACTGCAGAAATAGAAACGCCAAGCGTTTGGACTGCTATCAAGACACCAATGACAAGAACACAAACACGAGAGACTTGAGATAGGGCTCGAGCTGTCATTTTATCAAGTTTCTTGCGCATCTTTTGCATATTCTCTTCCAATTGCGTAATGAAGCGAATAAGAAATAGCGTCACACAGAAAATGACAACAATTTTTTGGGCCATACCCATGTTGATGGAGACAATTAATCGAATGGTAGTCGTGCAAGCCAGACCAAGAATTAGCAGTTGAAAAGGGAAGTGAATAGCTTTAAGCAGAGACTGTCCCCATACAAGCTTAGATTTTTTTATTTTTGGAAGCAGTCTTTTATAAACTAAGCGGCTAAAATAGCTTAGGCCAAGCATGATTCCGTCAAAAATGGCAATTTCTTTGAGTGGCAAGGAATCTAACATAGTTATTCCTTCAAAAGTTTTTCAAGCTCACCTGTCTGGAAAAGCTCTGTAATAATATCGCAACCGCCGATGAATTCCCCTTTAACATAGAGCTGAGGAATAGTTGGCCAGTCAGAAAATTCTTTAATGGCCTGTCTTAAAACATCGTTTTCAAGCACGTTGCGGGTTTCAAAATTAACGCCTAAACGATTGAGAATTTCAACAACGCGTGCGGAAAAGCCACATGAGGGCATAAGCTTCGATCCTTTCATGAAGAGAAGGATGCTGTGGGTATCAATATCTTTTTGAATTTGGTCTTTCATTGCGTTTAAGGATACCCCGTGTCCAATTAAATTTCAACACTACTCACGTTGACTTTTTCTCTAAAAATGTGTACTCTTTCCCCCAAAATTACCCTGGGGGAAAGCAATTATGACGTTTAATCTTCTACCATCTGGGGTGGTCCATGAGCTCGTTACCTACCTGCCTTTTGATGACATAGTGCGAATCAGACCAACTGAGAGGCGCATTAATCAGATTGCAAAGGCAGTTTTGCAAATGCAGTTAGTCGCTCTGGGGCTTCTTCCAACCGGTCTCTCTCCGACTCTTTATGACAAGATGGTTCCTGGTACTCTTAGAAAGGCATATAGCGCTGCTCGGAGTTGCTTGGTCCTGTACTCGAAAGAGCTTTTAGGCGGCGTAGAAGGGATTCCAAAACCCCTAAGTGGTTTCCGTCGTTTCATGGTCACTTTACATCTTGTAAAAGGTCCGCCTCTCAATATGCATCAGTTACTTAAACGGGTCGATACTCTGACGTTTATCTTTATGCTTTACAGCAATGCAGAATTTTATAAGACAAAAGGAATATCAGCCTTGCATGAGGTGATTTTACTAAAGCTACCTGAGGTGTCAGAGCCTCTTGAAGGAGAGGAGAGGTTACAAAGTAAAATGAATGCTTGCTTGAGAGCTGCAACTCTTGCTGGAGATGTCGACGCACTCCGAGTTCTTATAAGAGCTGGAGGAACAGTCTCACATACCGAAGTTGAGTTAGCGGCTTGGGAAGGCAAAAAACATCTTGTTCAATTCTTGTTAAGGGAAATTAGTCCTGATGACCCCCCAGAAACAAGCGCCCGCAGCTATCAAGATGTAATGGATAGGGTTAGCCTAGCTCGTATGGAGTTTGTGCTCACGAACATGGGGTGGTAGTGTTACTGCTCTGCCCACTGCTCTGGTGTATAGGTTTTAAGGGCCAAGGCGTGTAAACCTAGCTCAAACTGGTCTTTGAGTGCATCCATCACAAGGCGTTGCCGCTTTAAAAGTGACATCCCTTCAAACCCTTTTGAGACAACAATGGCCTCTAAATGGACACCGTCTCCCCTTGGGTCGAGGATGTGGACTTCAGCACCTTCAATGGCATCTTTGATTGCCGATTCAATTTGTTCCATCTCTTTCCCTACTTTGTTTGATTTCTTCTTTTTGCGCGATTCGGTTTGCGCGCCTTAAACCTGCTTCTTCAAATCGCCTTTTTTCCGCATCAGATACTGGCTCAAGTACGGGGACTTTTGCGGGGTGATTGTGCTTATCTAGAGCAACAAAAGTCAAATAAGCCGATACAATATGCGTTTCCTGCCCATCCCTTTCAGCCACTACGCGGCAGCCAAGCTCCATGGAACTATTCCACGCCCTGTTGCAGGTTACCTGAAAAATTAAATTGTCGCCGCGACCTGCTGGCGCTAAAAAATGGACGCTATCAACAGAGGCTGTAACACACGTATTTCCGCTGTGCCTTTCTGCAACCACAAGAGCTAAGCGATCGATTGTGGACATGATCAGACCCCCGAAAACGGTGCCAAGCGAGTTGAGGTCATTGGGGAATACACGGTAGGTATGATCAGTGATTTGTGTTTCAGAGGGTTTTTTCTGGGTCATAAGTAGCGGATTATACTCTTCAAAGAGATTTTTGCAAAGAGTTAGGAACTCTTACGTCAACAATTGACTCATATGTGATTTATCACTATCATATTCTCCTTATGTTAAATTCCATAACTTTTCATTTGGCTTCTTATCTCACTGAGCCTTTCTGCTTAGCGCATGAGTATTATTGGCGCATGCAAGTTGAGGATGCTCTGCATTGTGATCCAAATCGTCTGACTGTTGTGGTCAAAAAAATTCAGACACTTACAGGAATGATTTTCTGGGGAATCCTGGCCTTTTTTACAACAGTGCCCGGGATTTTGCTCAGGATGGGAGCGGCTTTTGCCTCTACGAGTACGTATATAGAGGTGCAACGCGATCAAGAAGATATGGTCTTGCCGCCAGATCGTTCCTTTTCGCTACTTTCGTGGAATGTGTGTGTGGTTCCCGCAGGCTTAACGATCACAGATGGAGGGGTTGTCCCATGGAGAGATCGCTTACAATCTCTAATCGGGGCGATAGGAAGAGAGAATGCTGATCTCGTTTGCCTTCAAGAAGTTTTTGATGCAAGAGCTGGAAGTGAGATTGCTGATGGTTTATTGCAAAGGGGCTATAAGTATTGCTACTATAATTTTGGAGCACATGGAATCGGACCGGCTTCAGGGCTTTTTGTCGCCAGTAAATATAGAATTGAAAACCTCAACTTTACCCATTTTCCTCGAGAATCAATGGTAGGACGGACACAACTTTTTTGCATAAAAGGCGTGCTTGAATTCGATATGAAGAGTGGGGACGAATGCTTTGCAAGAGTTCTGACAACCCATCCACAACACTCTGAAGAACCTGAATTCCCGATAGCTGAAGAAGCAATAGGCAGAACTGCACAAATGGGTGTTATCATGGAGCGCGTGAATCAAGTTCGTGATCGATGCCTTCTTCTTACAGGAGACCTAAATTTATCCACAGCTGAGTTCAATGGCTCCCCACTATCCCAAAACTTTGAACGGGGACGAGGTGTATCAGGGGACACAATCACCTGGCGCGGAGATGAGTTTTGCGCTAATCTGACTGAGCAACAGGTTTCAGGACCCTTGACATTGGACTACACATTAGCGCGCAGAGGGACAGTTCGAAGTCTGGACACAAGGCTTGTTGAAACGCATTATGACCCCACAGTCTACAGCCCTCATGCACTGTCTGATCACGAGGGGCTGTTTAGTCGCGTAACCCTTCTCCCCGCTCACTAAGCTTAAGGGTGTAGCATTCAATAAAACTTTTGCAATATTTAAGATTTGGTAAATATGGCAGCGTTTTGTATACTCCTCCCTTTATGCTAAATTCTATTTCCTGCCAGGTGGCCTCATTCCTAACCGATCCAGTCTGTAAAGCCCATGAATGGTATTATCGTGCCTCTGTTGAAGGGGAATTGCACCCCGATCCAGATAGCATTATGGCGCTTGTAAACAAGACTTTATTATATCTTGGAATGGTAGGTTGGGGGCTCCTTTCTCTTGTGACAACTGTTCCAGGAATGGCGCTTAGAGTAGCGGCAGCTTGGACGCAAGCGAGTGCTCATATAGACATTGAAGGCAACGGTGCGCCAAAAACGCTGGGAGCTGATCGAACCTTTACCCTCTTGTCTTGGAATGTTTGCGCTGTTGCTGGTGGGTACTCGATTACAGACGGTGGAGTTGTCCCGTGGGTGGATCGGATTGATCGTGTGGCTCAAGCGATAATAGAACAAGATGCTGACGTCAACTGTCTCTACGAAATCTTTGATGCAAATGCAGGTTTTCAGCTTTCAGAAAAGCTCAAAGCTCAAGGTTACCATTGCTACTTTAACTTCGGAGCGCGAGGTATTGGTACGAGTTCTGGAATGATGATTGCTAGTAAGTATGAGATTGAAGATCTCACTTTTACCCCTTTTCCAGAAGAGACGCTTGTTGGGCGGACGAAAAATTGCACGAAAGGCGTTTTGGAATTTGATCTGACAAGTAATGGCGATGCGTTTTCAAGGGTCTATTCCACGCACCTTCAACACGCAGAATTGCCGGAATTTTCGACCGATGAAGAGGTCAGAGCCCGCGCGGCTCAAATGGATATCATTATCAGTCGAGTAAATGGAGTCCGCGATCGGTGTATCATCGTTACAGGAGATCTCAATTTAGACGATGCGGAATACGCCTCATCTAATTGGGCTCATCGTTTTGAAAAAGCGCCTGAAGATGATCGACCAAGACGAACTTGGGGTGGTGATCAATTTTGTGCGGAACTTATGGAAAAACGCGTCTCAGGCCCGCTTAACTTAGATCACACGATGGCACTTCGGGGCACGGTAGCGCGACTTGAAACAACGCTGCTTGCAACTGGATATGACCAAACTGTCTACACACCAAATGCGCTTTCTGATCACGAAGGACTCTTCACGCGAGTCACCCTTCTCCCTGCTCACTAAGCTTAAGGATGATTTGGTATTCCTTTTTTGTCACAGGTTGAATTGACAACCTCTGCCCTTTTCTCAGGAGCAGCATCTCTTCTAATCCCTTAATCGTCTTTAACTCATCAAGTGAGAGAAGGCGCGGGAACTTCTTTTGAAAAGCCACATCGACCATGACCCAGGGGTGATCTGTACCTGCTGTGTGATCTGAATACGGCTCACTTGCTACGGTTGCAAGGCCAATAATTCCGGGCGGTTTTGCATTCGAATGGTAGAAGAGGACTGTGTCGCCAACTTTCATTTGATCGCGCATGAAATTGCGCGCTTGGTAGTTCCTCACGCCATCCCAGTGCGTTTTTTTATCTATTTTAAGATCATCGATCGAGTAGGTATTTGGCTCAGATTTCATTAGCCAATAATTCATGTCTTGACTCATGGTTTAGGGTGTCTATTTTTGACGTAAATATAACAAGAGATAGCATAATTATAAACAAGCTATTTGCAAGCGCAGTATTTTGGATGAGATTTTTCTCTCTGCCGTAGGACAGAGGGGGAAAGATCGCCGAAAGACAGTGCTTGCAAGAGTGTTATATTTTCGGGAGGATTTCAATTAATCCGCCCTTTAGTAGTATCGTGTTATACACCGAAGGGCGGATTCTTTGAAATAGACCGAAAAGATGACGCTCTACCACCATAGACTGTGAGAACATAATTCATGTCTTGACTCATGGTTTATAGTGTGTGTATAGAGAAATATTAACATATTAGGAGAATGAATGAAACCTCTAAAGCGTGTCGCAGTCACAGGTGGGGCTGGTCAAATTAATTACAACTTACTTTTTAGGATAGCAACTGGGGAAATGCTTGGCGCTGATCAACCGATTGCTTTGCATATTCTCGAAGTGCCAGCTGCGGTCGAAGCTCTTAAAGGCGTTGTGATGGAGCTTGAGGATTGTGCGTTCCCTCTTTTACATGAGATTGTATTTGGCTCAGATCCGATGGAAGTGTTCGCTGGGGTCAATTATGCGTTGCTTGTTGGCGCAAAGCCTCGCGGTCCAGGTATGGAGAGGAAAGACTTGCTGACGGAAAATGGGAAGATTTTTACGGGGCAGGGGGCTGCTTTAAATGCGGTAGCTGCAAAAGATGTGCTTGTGTATGTGGTCGGAAATCCTTGCAACACGAACTGTTTGATTACAATGCACAACGCACCAGACATTCCACGGGACCAGTTTTTTGCGATGACACGGCTTGATCAGAATCGCTCGGTTGCCCAGCTTGCGCAAAAAGCAGGCGTTTTGGTGACAGATGTCACTGACATGGCGATCTGGGGCAATCACTCTGCAACGCAGGTGCCCGATTTTGTCAACGCGAAGATTAATGGCAAGTCGGTGATGGATGTCATTTCTGATCACGCGTGGCTCAAGGGCGAATTTATTGAGACGGTGCAAAAACGCGGCGCGGCAATTATTGCAGCGCGCGGCAAGTCGTCTGCAGCATCTGCTGCAAATGCAGCGATTAATGGCGTACAAGCCCTTTATGGAAGCGAGGATTTCTCAGCAGCGGTGTATTCAAATGGCAATCCGTACGGCATTGCCGACGACTTGATGTTCTCGTTCCCTTGCAAACCCAATAACGGTAAGGCCGAGATCATTCCAGGGAAAATAATCGATGACTTCCTGGAGGAAAAAATTAAGCTCACTGAAAAAGAGCTCTTAGAAGAACGAGATATGGTGAAAGACTTACTAAATTAGGAAAGGTGGATATGGGAGAAGTATTATTTGAGATCACATCAGATCAACTTGAGACAGGGATGCGTGGTTATCCTGTTGGCTATTGCACAACCTCGCGTGTTGATCCAGAAAAGGGCTTATTCTACAGAGGACGTCCAATTTCAGACTTTCAAGATTGGGATCCAGAAAAGGTGATGCATCTCCTTTATTCAGGGGAGGAGACTGGACTTGAATCGTTTCAAGAAGAGCTCAAAAAGCGGGGAACGTGCTCGCCTGAAACCATCGCTCATATCTATCAATTGCCAAAAAGCGGACATTCGATGAAAACGTTTGCGGCAGCGCTTTTGATTTTAGGGGCTGTTGAGGGAACGGATGATTATACAGAAGATTGTCTTAACCTCATTGCAAAACTGCCTCATTTGGCCGCCGCTGTGATCAACCACCATGCTGGGTGGGGGGAGACAAAAGCACCAGATGTAAGTTTAGGCTACATGGAAAATTTTGCCGAAATGCTTGCTGTGCCAAATAAAGATCTTAAGTCTTTAACTGAGATCTCTCGCTTTTTTAATATCCTCCACTACGATCATGGGGGTGGAAATCTCTCGGCATTTACAGGCAAAGCGGTCGCTTCGGGGAAAGCCGACATGTTCGGTTCCATAAGCTCGGCGATGTGCGCTCTAGCAGGGCCGTTACATGGTGCGGCAAACCAAGATTCCCTCCATTTTGTACAAGACATATTAAAAACTGTTGGCGGGGATGTATCGCCCGAGTCAGTGGAGCAGGAGCTTCGCAATCGCCTCGCTCGCAAAGACCTCATTTATGGCTTCGGTCATGCAGTGCTTCGGCGCGAAGATGCGAGAGCTACAATTATCTATGAATATTTAGAAAACCACTTTATGGATAACCCTTTAGTTAAATTGGCTCTTACATTGAGGCAAGTTGGACCAAAAGTCTTGAAAGAAAACCCCAAAATATCTAATCCTTATCCAAATGTTGACGCAGTCTCAGGGATTGCACTTACAGCATCGGGGTTTGGCTATCCAGAGTACTTTACAATTCTATTTGGAATTTCAAGGTCCGTTGGGATCGCAACTCAGATTGTGTATGAACGACTAGAAGCTCGAGGGGGGAAAGGGACGCCGATTGTGCGGCCCAAATACATCTACCAAGGAAAGTAGCCATGCTCAGATATTGGACCGTTTTTTTTCTCGTCTCTTTTGCCTCTGTTGGAACGGTTTGTATTTCGCCAGCTCTTCCGGCGCTTTCTACTGAATTGGGCGTTTCTGATGGTGCAGTCCAGCAGCTCATAGCTCTTTACCTTATTGGCTATGCCTTAGGGCAGATTCCTTTTGGACCCCTTGGTGATAAATTTGGACAAAGGCGCACCACACTGTTTGCTACTGGCCTTTCCGTTGTATTAGCAGTTCTTTGTTTTGCCGCATTGCCGATAAAATCTCTGGGCTTCCTTATTGTCCTGCGTTTTTTCTTAGGACTATCCATGGCAGTTGGCCTCAAAACAGCCTTTTACTACATCGGCACCTACTACAAGGGATCAGAAATTGCTAGACGTCTATCATGGGTGATCATTTCGTTTGCTATTGGCCCCTCTGTCTCTGTGTTTATCGCTGGTTGGGCGGTTGAATGGCTAAGTGTTACTGGAGCTTTTCTCTTCCAAATTCTCTATTGCTTAGCTGGATTTTTCATCGCGCGCTACCTGCCACATGATGAGACTGATCATCATGCCGAAGAAGGCGGAGTCTGGCGCTCGTACAAAACCGTGCTTAAAAGCCCCATTGTTGTCATGGGTGGGCTGCTTATGGGGGTTGCAACCTCTTTAGTTTATGTCTTTGCTTCACAATCGCCATTTGTCGCTATCGACACTCTTGGTTACTCCCCAGGAGTCTTTGGCCTTTGCAACCTGTCTATTGGAGCTGCGACGATTCTAGGGGGGCTTTTAGCGGGCTCCGTCGCATCTAGGTTTACAAGAATTCAACTGATCTTTTTTGGCCTTAGCGTCATGACCCTTTCCTCTATTTTCATGCTCATTACATTTGGTGCCGGGGCAGTTAACTTAGCAACGCTTTTTGTGCCCATGTTCTGCATCATGTTCGGGGTGGCTTTTTTCCAATCAAACTCATCTGGTTTTGCAATGATGCAACCACTTAATAAGTCTTACGTGTCATCTGTTCTTAACTTTATCAATATGATCATTGGTGTTTTAGCGGTTCAAGCGCTTGCGACTTTTGCGACCGAATCAGTCATGACAATGCCAATCATATTTATGATTGCGGTGGCGATTGGTTATTTCTTTGTTTGGAGGCTTAGCCTAAAGCAGCAATCCAGCCAATAGTTTCTTTGGCCAGGGCGTTTGGAGTCTGTTCGATCTCAACGTGCTTTTTCTCGCACTTAAGGCACTTGTAAGCTTCATCTTTTTCTACGAGAAACAGGGTTGGCGTTTGCACCTTATCAAGGTGATGGGCGTGATCAGGGCAACCCCTTGGTATGACTAGGGCATTGACGAGTTCGGGGGCTTTAGCTGCAGCGTCAAGCTCTGCTGCGCAGCCTACGTAGGTAACGGGACAATGGAGATTAAGTGATTCGCGGATTTCAAGTAGTCGCTTTGTCTGGAAGGGGATGTTCTTTCTAAGATCGCGTATTTCTCGCTCTTCTTCTGTGAGGATCGAAAACAAAAGGGTTGAGTAACCTTCTTTGTGCAAACACTCTGCAAATTCCTTCTCTTTGGGTGTGATTCCATGAGAACTAAGGATATATCCCTTAGCTTTCTTAGGTCCGCACTGGATCGCTTTTAATGTAATGTCATGAAGTTTTATTGAGCACTCTTTCATGGGCTTCCCGAATTCTATGTATTGCTTCATCTTGAGTGGTTTGCTCAAAATTGTCAAAGTAATCGGCGATGTCTTGAAAGTTATCAGGTGCTGTGAGGCAGACAATTTTATCCGCGTCTTGGGCTAGCAGTTTTAGGCTTTCTGGAGGAGCAACGGGAACGGCTATGATGATTTCTTTGGGTTCTTTGTGTCTTAAGATATCAAGCGTAAGCGATAAGGTATTGCCAGTAAGCACTCCTTCATCAACGAGAATAATCGTTTTTCCTTTAACAGAAGGGCATTTGTGGGCGCCACAATAATCTTCATAGAGTTTCTTTAGATTTGACTGAATTTTTCGCACTTCAGACATGATGAAATCGCCGGGAACATCTTCGATGTTTACAGCAAAACCTTCTAATGTGACAGCGCCAATGGCGAAATTCGGATCATGGGGGTAGCCAATTTTTTTGCAAAGGGCTACATCGATTGGCAACTGAAGATTTTTTGCGATCACATCTGCGATGACAACTCCGCCACGTGGGATGCCGAGCACAAGGGTATCTTTCCTACCTTTGTAGTCAATGAGCGCCCCTGCGAGTAGTTCTCCTGCTTCTGTTCGGTCTAGGAATTTCATCTCAGTTAGACCTTATACTCCAACGTCCGATTAACTACAAGGAGCTATAGATTATCCCGTTAATAGAGGCTGATGACTTACCTGGTGTTGCCTAATATTAAGTAAGAGTCAAAGTGCAGCTATGTCACCATGCGATATTCTGGGTGGGCACCGTTCTAAATTTGACGGAACATGGAGGGAAGTGAAGAAATTACCCGCAACCCGACAACACATAGCATATTCATCCGCATCTTGAGCATGTTGTGGATTATAAATCCCAACAGCACTTATTGGGTCACCTTTAATAAGGTAGATAAATCTGTTGCAGATTCTAAGAGCATCGGCTTCTGCCCATGGTTTGAAATAGTCCGGGATAAGCCCCAGAATATCATCTGGGGTAAAATCTCTTCCAGACAGCGTAGTTGAATATAACTGATTGTGTAACTTTGAAAGATGTGGGAATACTGTGCTGAAATCAGCCATAATTTTTTTTATCCAACGGTTTTTACTGTGTGAATTTTATTCTAAGGAGATTTTGTAACATGTTGAGTGACTACATCGCCTGACATGAAAACTCAATTTTTTTGCAAAGAGCTTAAACAGAGTGTGAAAAAAAATCAAGTTAGATGAGGAATCGATTTCCCTCTAAGGGACAGCATCTGTCCATTACAAGGTCTGCTACCCGTTTGTGAGAGTTATCGCAGTAGGCAGCAGAGCGGTTATTACCAAGGCAATACTTAATAGCTGACATGTATTTTGTGATTGCGGAACTAGTTGCAAAAATAACCCTTAAATTCACAAGTTGCGTTAAGCACATTTCGGCTGTTTTACCCCCTTTAGCATGTCTTAGGAGAATTTTTTGAGCAAGAACGTTCATTGTCAGCTCCTCCTCAAGATTCGCGGGCGCGCCAGTATAACGAGCTTTAGCAGCGAGGACACAAGGTCTAAGTGTTTTCCACTGGAATTGTACCCGCTTGCTTGCTCTTCTCGAAGGTAGAGACTCAGGACAGGTCACTAATTGGGCGAAAATTTGTGTGATTTCAATAGGGTACCAAAGAAGAGAGTCTGGTACCTCTGGGAAAAGAACTCTATGAAACGGTTCTGTAAGAGGCTTATCCCCTCGTTTTTCAAAAAGGGTTCGATATAAGAGATCTTGGAGATCAGGTGATCGAGAAAGAATAGTAATCGGATCCGCCATTTTGACTCCAAATTTTTGCGAAGAATTTAAATTGCTTATGAATAAAATTCAAGCTTGAATTCTCAACGGTTCTAGTGGTATAAATACTTGCAAACCCAAAGGATGCTTCAATGACGTTCCAAGAAATAGAGCAGATCTTTAATCGCGCCTTTTTACATGCATTTTCCCGGAAAAAACTCTTGTTTATGTTCCCTGTCTTAACACTTTGTGGCCTTTTTGTGGTGTTTTGCCGGGCTTTAGCAACACAGGCAGGGGAGTGGGTGATTTTATCCCTTAACTTCTTGCCGTTTTTCCTCTGCAGTGGGCTGCTTCTTGCAGCAGGTGTTGTATTGACCAGGATTTACCACAATGAGCTCAAGGGCTTATCCGTCTCTTTTAGGAAAATCCTTGTGCATAGCTGGGACCTTTTGGTGGGTGTGTCGTATTTGTCTTTGCCGCTGATTTTGGTTTACTTGCTCTTGTGGATGATGATTGGGGTGTTCTATTTTATTAAAGAATTACCGGCTATTGGGGAGTTTCTCAATGTCATTTTGGCCTTTGGTCCTTTTGTGCTTGTTTTAGGCGCTTTAGCTCTTTGTGTCTTTAGCTTGATGCTTCTTTTTTTCGTCACACCGCACGTGGCTTTTACAGGCAGCGCTAAAGAGCAAGTGGCAAAAGCTGTGATCAAGCACTTTATGTCGTCTGTTTTTTGCAACCTAGTGCTTTTCTTGATCGCTTTGGTCCCGATCGCTATTGTAGTTGGATTCCTCTCATTAGCAGCGAGCTTAACTGGAGCGACTTTTCTCGTTTCGGGCAGTGAATTGGCAATTGCCATGCAATGGTTTTTCATCATGATCCCATTTTGTGCTGTTTTGGCCCCCTGCGTGATTTTCTTCTTCAACTTTGCTGTAGAAAGTTATGCGTTTTTGCATAAAAAAGTGATCGAATGCAAATCGCCATAGTTGGAGGCGGTTTTGCGGGCATGGCCTTAGCGTATTTTATGCGCGAAGAGGATGTGACGGTTTTTGATACAGGCGATGGAGCCTCCCAGATTGCCGCCGGTCTTTTACACGACAGTCCTGGCAAAAATCGCTTGAAGAGCGAGCGTGCTGATGAGGCGATGAGAGAGGCAGAGGCGCTTTTAGAAATCGCCGGTTGGCCGTGCCAGAAAGGGCTTATTCGCGATGGCGAGAAGGTGCACGGGTACACGGTTTTTGGCCGGAGGTATTTAGACGCACTTAAAGAGCTTTCTGGTGCAAAAATTGAGCATGAGAAGGTGTCGATTCCAGACGGCTTTGACGCTGTTGTCTTAGCTTGTGGCTATGGGATTAAGGAATATGCTTTCGATTTGCCTCTTCGTTATATCAAAGGCCAGGTGTTAAGGTGTCGCGGCGAAAATTTGCCCCAAATGAGCGAGATAGGGAGTGGCTATGTCTCTTTGTCTGATACTCCAGGCGAGTGTTTCTTAGGTTCAACCTATGAGCACAGTTTTGAAGATGCAAAGCCGGATTTAGAAGAGGCAAAACGTGTCATTCTGCCGAGGGTGCGTACTTTTTATCCTGAGTGTGATACACTCGAGATAATAGAGAGTTTAAGCGCTGTGAGGGTGGCCAATAAACACCATTATAGGCCGATAGTCAAACAGCTTGATAACAAAACTTTTGTCATGACAGGGTTTGGCTCAAGAGGCCTTTTATATCACGCGCTATATGCCAAGGAGCTAAAAGATGCGCTTTACCTTCCTGGGCAGCGGGGGATCAATGGGTGTGCCGATTGCTGGATGTGAGTGTCCCGTCTGCCTATCTAACCACCCCCAAAATGTCCGCCTTCGCCCGTCACTTTTAATCGAGCATGAGGATAAAACCTTTGTGATCGATATGGGCCCCGATTTTCGCGAGCAAGCGCTCAAATATAAGATCAAACGCGTCGATGGCGTCTTAGTTACCCACACCCATTACGATCATATCGCAGGGTTTGACGAGATACGCCCCTACCACTTTCGCCAACAAATGGCGATTCCCATCCTCTTAGCTTCAGAAGCTCACGCTGATCTTGGAGTGCGCTTTTATTACTTTCCAGACGACCATGTTGACTACAATCTTTTAAAGGATCCCTCAGGCTCCACCATTTTTGAAGGGGTGCCGCTTTCATATTTTAGTTACATGCAAGCTGGAATGCGTGTTGTCGGCTACCGCTTTGACCAATTTGCCTACGTTACCGATATCCAAGACTACAATGAAGATATTTTTGACCACTTAAATGGGGTTGACACCCTTGTTTTAAGCGCTCTTCGCTGGACGAAATCTCGCGTACACTTTACGATAGATGACGCGATTGCTTTTGGAGAGAAAGCGGGCGTACGTCGCCTTTTTCTCACTCACATCGCCCATGACCTAGACCATGACGAGACCAATGAGCGGCTCCCCAAGTGGGTGCGGCTCGCTTACGACGGATTACAAATTAGTGTATAAAACAGCTTTTTTAGTCGGTGCCTATAAAGAAGACCTCGACACCATAGATGAACTCGCAGCTCTTGCCGATACCTACGGCGTAGAGGTCACGCGAACGGAAAAATGCAAACTGCGCAAAATCGATGCGGGAACCTATATCGGTAAAGGCAAACTCGCCGAGTTTATGCCTGTCGATGAAGAGGTCATTATCTTTGACGCTGACATCTCTCCGAGTCAACAACGCAACCTTGAAAAAGCGTTTAATAAACCCGTCATGGATCGCACTGAGCTGATCATCGAAGTCTTTGCCCAAAGAGCTCACACCAAAGAAGCACGTCTTCAAGTTGAACTGGCAAAATCTCGCTACCTCCTCCCACGACTTAAACGCATGTGGACTCACCTATCGCGCCAAAGCTCAGGCGGTGGCGCCTTTGTCAAAGGAGAAGGAGAGAAACAAATCGAACTTGATAAGCGGATGATTTCGCAGCGGATCACAGCGCTTCGCCGTGAAATTGCTGAAGTGACCCACCACCGCCAAGTGCAGCGCGCCAAACGACTTCGCTCAGAAATCCCCACCTTTGCCATCGTTGGTTACACAAACTCTGGCAAATCGACCCTCCTAAACGCACTGACTAACGCCGATGTTTTGGAAGAAGATAAACTCTTTGCCACACTCGATACCACAACAAGACGCTTCACCCTTCCTAACCACCAGCCGGTTCTCTTCATCGACACCGTCGGTTTTGTCCGCCACCTGCCACACTCGCTAGTCAACGCCTTTAAGAGTACCCTTGAAGAAGCCATTTACACCGATATCCTACTCCATGTCGTCGACGTCTCCAATCCCGACGCCGTGGAACAAGCCGATACCACCTTCGAAGTTCTCAAAGAACTCGGAGCAGGGGAGAGGCCGATGATCACCGTCCTTAATAAAATCGACGCCGCTGAAGACAAAGATCTCCTCGCCAAATTCCGCGTGAACTATCCCAATACCGTCCCCATCTCCGCCAAAAACCACGAAGGCTTTGAAGACCTGTTCCACATCATGGAACGTGAGCTCAAAAAACTGCGCAAAACGCTCAACCTCCGCATTCCTCAAAGTCACTACGCCCTCGTCTCAGAGCTCATGTCCGTTGGCACCGTTCACTCTCTTGAATACGAAGAGAACGACGTGATCTTAGACATCGAGATTCCCTCCCACCTAGAACACAAAGTGCTGCAATTTATCGAATGAAACTTCCCCTAGATGAACGCCCTCGCGAGCGGTTAAAACAACACGGACCCTCTCACCTAGCCCTCCACGAACTGCTTGCGATCATCCTAGAAACCGGCACACAAAAACTCGATGTTATCGCCCTCTCACAAGAGCTCATCGCCCACTTCCAAACCATCCACACCCTCTTTCACGCCTCGCTCGAAGAACTCACAAGCATGCCTGGCATCGGCCCTGCCAAAGCACTTCGTCTCAAAGCCGCTTTTGGCCTCGCTCTCAAATACCAAGCGCCCGAACAGGCCCCAGAAACCCTTGATGAAACCGTCCAAACCATCCGCCACGAATTTGGACAAACAGAAGCCCTCATGGTCCTTCTTCTCAACACCAAAGGCCGCATCTTCCATCGAGAAATCATCGCGCGCGGCACCCTTTCAGAAGTGCTTATCCACCCCCGCGAGGTGTTTCACCTAGCTGTGAAGAAAAACGCCCACTCACTCATGATCGCCCACAACCACCCAAGTGGGGACAAAACGCCCTCAAAGGCCGACCTTAAACTCACTGAGCATCTTCTCGAGTCGGGAAAAGTGATGGGGATTCCCCTAAAAAACCATTTAATTATTGGGCGGCGTGAATACACCGCCCTTTTTGAAGAGTCACCGAACAGGTAAGGCTTCAAACCCCCCAGCAACAGCGCGCTGCGTCGCAGCTGATAGAGCGAAATGCTCCCCGACAACAGCACTTACAAGCCTACCAATACAGGGTAGTGAAGATGTAAGGCTTTTACTTCTTAGAATATCCGTTGATCTCGTCCAAGCGTCTTGGAATAAAGTGATTTGCGCTGTATTTCTGGGGAGCAGTTGATTATTTTCTTCAACAATGTCTTCCAAGCATTCAGTGTAGCGTGTAAATAGCTCTTGCATTTTCAGGTTTAGAGCAGAGCTTTCTATATCTGGTGCTGCAACTTCAAGCAGTTGCATTTCTATTCGGACAGCAGATAGCGTATCAGTAATCATTGCCATGATTTAATTCTCCTTGTTTGTGAGCGAGTAAATACTATAACAAACGAAGGTATACAATCAATCTTTGAGGGCGTTCAATTAAAAAAAAGCCCCCTGAAAAGCAAGGGGCTTAAATAGATTAGACTTTATCACTGGCAGAGGGCTCAAAGCCGCCACCACCGCCACCACCACCTTCAGGGGCGTCTTGGTTTCCCATAATCAATTGGGTCGCAAAAGAAAGTACTTTCAAAGGAACACTTAAGGTCAATCCCATCTCGTACTTAAGAGGTGAGCCAAGTCCCGCTACACGATCCATCGCTTCTCGTGACAGTGAGTATTGAGAACCGATTTCAGGGTTTTCTTCTTCACGGAGAGCAGTAGTAATTGCCGCATCTTGACTCGGTGTAAAGGTGTAAGCGGCCTTTTGCACGATCGAGAAATTTTTCCAGATGCCTTCCACAACCTTTGGAAACTTGGCTTTTACCTTATCGAGTTTAGCTTTATCGACAAGGTGAGCTCCAAACGTTGATCGCATAAGTGCTACAAAACCCTTATCAAGCAAATCAGCTGCCAATTGTGGATTCTCTTCTTGAAACTGCTCTGCAGTATGAATCAAAGCCGAAGCTTCCTCAACCCGTGCAGAAGCGTCTTCTTTGCTCAGGTGAGGTTCTGATGCTTCCATGTAGAGCTGGTAGGCTTTATGCCAGTCTGTTGTTTCACCAGATAAGGCTTGTTTGCCTAGATCAAAAAGATGATCCATTCGTTTTATTTGATCTGGGTTTTTATCAAGCACAGCGTCTGACAATCTGTTAGTGATCGCCTGCGTTGTTCTATGAATTTGTTCATGGTTAAAAGGAAGCTCTTCACCAGGCTGCCTTGTAGCGTGTTGGTCCAATGCTACATCTGTCTTCTCTTCAACAAATTTTAGCATAGATTCTCTTATTGATTTTGCATTACCTACTGGCGCTGCCATATTTTTCCCCTTTTTTTTGGTTTATTATGAATATATTATGTAAGTCTTAAGCGAGCTACTTCCCTGCAAATCGTGCGTCGCGTTCGCGAAAGAGAATAGCTAACTCTTGTTCCCACTGGGCCTTTACGTCAAGGCCAGCTGCTGCGTGTTTAATCCGAAAATCCAAACTTTGCATCTCTTTTCCAAGCCTCTCGACAGACCAGGACGAAGGATCAAGCGTTGTTTCAGCTCGCGCCTGCGGCTTCCATTGTTTTTTCGGTTTCTTTGGAGAAGCTTTCTTTTCTTCGATCTCGCTCCAACCTCGTTTAACGGTTTCAAAAGCCGTCGGAGCGGTCCAATAATCTTCCGGAACCTTTTGTTTTCCATACCAAAGCTCAGATGCCTTGCCTGTGATCTTTTGCAATATGCCTTGTTCTGGCTCTTTCTTTGGCATCGCTTTAACAGCTTCCATAAGAGGAGGTAATGTCTTTTGAATCGCCTTCAGATTTTTCTGGTTTATCGGAGGCGTTTGAATTTTTGAATCAGCTTTAAACTCATTCATCGTATTGACAAATTGATCAAATAAAGCTTTAACTCTTTCGTTAAGATCGCTTGCAGTAGGATCAATATTTTTAATGTCGTTTTTGAGTGCTGCTAGAGCTTCAGGCCCAGCAATAGATTGTGATAATGGTATCGCCATTATTCCCCCCTTATTTATGTGTTTGTGTAACTATTTTAACAGTTACACAAACAACATTCAATTAAAATGAGTCAAATTAAAACTAGGCACCTTCAACTTTACCAGCCCACTCAGCTCGAATACTCGCTCTGCTGCCCTGAAGTGCGGCAAAATAGGCCTGTCTTTCTAGAAGTAGAGCTGTTGTATCTTCTGGAAGCTTTTTCCATCCAGCTTGTACCACCGATTGGGTGACAGGCTCGAGACAGAAGAACTCACCGGCAATCGCTTTTACAACCATGCCTACTACGGGCACGCTTGTCCAACTTTTGCCCCGCAAAGTCTCTACAGCCTTGCCCCAAGCTGTTTGAAAGAGCTCTTTTTGAGCTTGATTTCGATGAACTTGCTCACCACTGTTTTCTCTGATCTCATCCATAGAAGCGGTAAACCGCGTGAAAAGTTCCTGCATCGCTGTGTCAAGTGTATGAGAGTCCATGCTTGAAGCCTGACCTGCAAGCGCATGCATGTCAGTTCGAACTGCTGTTAGTGTACCATGAATACCAAGAGTTGCCATATAAATATCTCCTTGTTTGTTTAGGGAGCTATTTTATATCAGACGCTACTATTTGATCAACTAACAATCGCGTTCAATTAGAACTTTATCCCATATTAACAGCAATTGGACTTGTATCGCTCCTAGCTGGGGGAAAAAATGAAAAGGGTGCACCTACTAGGGGCATTGAAGGAGGAGGCATATATAGTTTACTCAATCTAGTTGGAACAGCTTTGATATAATCCATTGCTTCAGTTGTAAGTGAATACAGATAGCTAACCGATGGGGTTTTGCCAGATTCAATGGCGGCATTAATTGCTTCTTTTTGACTACGTGTTCGCATATACTGCAATTTCGCAAAGGCTCCAAGGTTCTCATCAATGCGCCCCACTTGAGCAATGTATCGATCTACTAAGTCCTGACCGTCATGACCTACTTCATTCATATGATCATAAACGACAAACTTTTCAAAAACACGGTTGAGTAATTTGACCGCTTTGGATGCATCTTGTTCAGCTTCAACTCGATCGAGCCCAGCTGAAATCACCTTGTAATTATCTATTGCATGAACAGTTGCCATATTAAATCCCTCTTTTTAAATTTATGGTGGAGATGCTTTCGCATCCCCTTTAATTATTTTCTTAAAGCTGCCAGCCGTGCTGCTAAAGCATCAACTGGGTTTGGTGCCGGAGCGGGAGCAGGTGCTGGCGCAGGAGCGGGTACTACTGGTAAGCCCATAGCAGTCGCTAGTTTTACATCCTCTTTAGCTTGAGCTCTTGCTGCGGCTCGCGCTTGAGCTCGAGCTGCTTTTGCCTCAACTTTAGCTTGTTTTTTTTCAAGGTGCTTCAACTCTTTTTCGCCCATTTTTTTATCTGCCATCTCATTGGCAACCTGTTCGAGTTCAGTGAGAGCAGCCGGACTTAAAGCCCATGCAGGCATTGTTTTGTCTTCTGCTCTTCCAATACCAGTGACATAAGACAATGTTTCAAAAGCTGTTCCTAACCAACTAGATACAGTGTTTTCAGCATCATGTTTTAAGGAAGGGGCTTTTGACGTTAATGCAGCTTGTGTGCGTGCAAACTGTGAGATTGTTCTATTGAGAAGGCGTCGTGAAGCGACACTTGTATCTAATGCCTCACCAGCCTCTTTAATTACTGTGTGAAGTTCATGTAATTTGACCACTGCTGGATCGTAGTCTTTTTTTCTAGTTGCTCTTAACCCAGTTAGCTCTGCTTGTGCTTGTCTCAGCGTTTCGCTTGGCGATGTTACAGTTTCTACAGGCATGTCACCCATCATCCCTGTTGCAGGACCAAAGTCCCCTGTCATAAAGTCGAGATTGCCGGTTAGTGAAGCTGTTGCCTCTGCTCTTGGGCCAGGTAAGCTTGGTGCTGCCATAATTTACTCCTTAATTTTATTTATATATAATTATCCTTATCTAATATTATACCGCGTTTAATAATATACTGGAAATGTGAATGAATTAATACTAAATAAGGAAAATTTAGTTTATTTAGGATGTGTTGAGAGATTAAAGAAATCTATTGTTTTTAGGTCCTGGGTACGGGATGGAGGTATGGAGCAATACGCGCTTCGTGTTCAGGATCCTCTGAATAGATCTGTTCATTTGTGCTAAGTAGGTTAGCAAGTCTACGTTCTTTAATTTCTGCTGCAATCTCAGGAGGAGGTGTGGGGATGTCTTTAAGAGCTTCAAGGCGTCCTTCAAGCACCTCAATTGAATCCCTAGCAACAGGGGCTGATCCCCCTTGCAGGGCCCTAAGTCTTAGCTCAAGTAGGTCTGGTCTAGTAGAAGGACTATCTACAAATTCAGAGGAAGATGGAACTGAATTTGGGGAGAGGGTGGTACTAGAATCCGTTGAGGTTGGAGAAGGGGCAACGGTGTCTTCTCTAAGTTTGTGAAGTCTTGCTTCAAGGCTTACTAATGATGTGTTGTCGGTGGAATTGGGTGCGGAGGCATTTGGAGCAAGAGGCAATCTTATGTTTTGAAGTCTCGCTTCAAGTTCAGAAAGTGTTGGGGTTGTGTCAGGGGGAATTGGAGAATCTTTTCTAAGTTGTTGC
>JAJACH010000001.1:0-1067646 GCA_022601645.1 Chlamydiia bacterium | reverse complement strand
AGAGGCTTCCTTAGGTTTTGAAGTCTCGCTTCAAGTTCAGAAAGTGTTGGGGTTGTGTCAGGGGGAATTGGAGAATCTTTTCTAAGTTGTTGCAATCTTGTTTCAAGGCTTTCTAATGAGGTGCTTACAGTGGATTGGGATGCGGAAGTGTTTGGGAGAGGCTTCCTTAGGTTTTGAAGTCTCGCTTCAAGTTCAGAAAGTGTTGGGGTTGTGTCAGGGGGAATTGGAGAATCTTCCCTAAGAGTGTGCAGTCGTGCTTCAAGGCTTTCTAGTGTTGTGCTTTCAGTCGGGTGTTGATCTCATACGGATGTACGCTTAATAGTCGCCTTTAAGCGGGCTGAAAGCTCATTTTCAGCTTCGTCGTTAGACAGATTAGATGGGCAAGATTTATTTGGAATATTGCTTGGAATTGGCAACTATAACCTCTTTGTTTAAATGTTAATTATAGCAAAAATGGGTTAATTGTTAAATAATTATTTTAATGCGCTCTGGGTTAGCTGGTTGTGGTAGTTATTTTAATAAGCGAGCATTGGGCGATGGCTTTCGTAAATGCTTTTCAATATTGAAGAGTTAGTCTCGAAGTGCTGCCATAGATATAGGCATTGTAGGTGCCTCCTAGTTTGTTCGAGGTCTAGGGTGAAGTTATTTCTTGCACTGAGATTTTCTGTGTTTTTCAAGGGCTTTATGCGCTTGAGCGATTGTTCTCGGGGAAAGGGGGGGTAATTTTGTGGGCTGCCCAGCTAGGTAGGGTAGAAGGGGGGTTGCGCGCTCTTGAAATGCTCCTCTTAGGCCTCTTTTTTTGCGGAGAAGATCACGACGTTCCTCTTCGATTTGTGCTGCGATATCCGCAGGTGTTCCGGGTTTTAAATGGTAAGCTTTTGATTCGGGATTTTCTGTTGGTGGGTTCCCAAATCTTTCTAATCGGTTGTCCACCTCTCTTAATTTCTCAGCAAGATCTATAGCGGCTTGAATCTCATCAAAGGCGCGACCTGGGTTCTCTTTTAGAAAGCGGTGACGTTGTATTTGGAGGGCGTTAGCAAAGTACTTTGCCCGAAGTTGTTTCACGGTTAGTTGAGTTGTTGGTAGGGAGGTGCTTCTTTCCTCGTAAAATTCAGCTTCAAGCTTGGCAGTTGTGCGTGGGGTTGCAGGTGTAACTTGAGGTAGGGGTGGCGGCGGTGGGGATAAGCTTTTTGGCATCGCCGTTGAACTGGTAGGGGGAGAAGTGGGAACTGTTGTTGCTTCTCTTAAAATTTGTAAGCGTTCCATCAGTGACAGGGTCCTGGTTACTGGGGGAGCCTTTAGTACAGGATTTGTCGATCTTCTTACTCGCTTTCCGAGTGCTCTTGCGGCTTTTCCTAAACCTGTTTTAATGGTTTCAAATGTTTCGACTAAATGACGGCCTAATGCCGCAGAATGCGCTGCTGATATCATATTCTCTCTCTATTAAATTAATATTATATCACAATTTAAACTTTAATTACAAAAAAACGTAAACAGTTGATAATTAGTGAGACTTGTGTTTCTTGAGATTAACTGAGGATTATGGCATGCTTTTCCCATCATGAAGAAGAAGTATGCGATCTCAGTTTTAGGATGTAGGACAAATCAGTATGAGGCTCAAGCCTTTGCTGATCAGTTAGATAGCATGGGGTATGAGCTGGCCAGTGAGGGGGAGAAGGCTGACCTATGCATCGTGAATACCTGTACAGTGACAGAATCGGCGGATAAGCGGAGTTTAAGCGCAGTAAAGCGCCTTAAGAGGGACAATCCAGGGGCGAGAGTTGTAGTTACAGGGTGCGCAGCACTATCTAAAATGGAGGAGCTTGGCCAGTATGGGGAGATTGTCCCTAACAAGGACAAGGAAAAGCTCCTTGAGAAGGTTTTCCCCGAGACTGAGGTGCCTGAGTTTAGGATTAAGAATTTTGAAGCGCATACAAGAGCCTTTGTGAAGGTGCAAGATGGGTGTAATTCGTATTGCAGCTATTGTGTGATTCCCCTTGTACGAGGTCGTTCGGTTTCAAGACCGCTTGATGAAGTGTTAAGTGAGGTGCATGGACTTGTTGAGAATGGGTTTCGCGAGGTGGTTATCACAGGCATTAATGTGGGGGATTATGACAAGCCGGATTTAGCAACGCTTGTTCGTAAGATTGACCAGGTTAAGGGATTGGAGCGGCTGAGGATTTCGTCGATTGATCCAGATGAGGTGGATGATGAGCTTCTTGATGCAGTTGTTAATGGACGGGTGACGTGCCACTCAATGCATATTGTGTTGCAGTCGGGATCCAATAGCGTGTTAAAGCGGATGCGCCGCAAGTATACGAAGCAAGAGTTTTATGACACGGTGAAAAGGCTTAGAGCGGCAAGTCCTGACTTTACGTTTACAACCGATGTAATTGTAGGTTTCCCAGGTGAAGACGAGGGAGATTTTGAGGAGACCCTAGAGGTGATACGCGAGGTGAAGTTTGCCAAGGTGCATATGTTTCCCTACAGCGTTCGGCCAAAAACGCGTGCAGAGCGTTTTGAGGACAAAGTGGACCCTGATGTGATTGAAAAAAGACGGTTGCAGGTAATGGAAGTCGCAAATAACGTTGCATTTGAGCTTCGAGAGGCGTATGTCGGACGCACCATGCCTGTTTTAATTGAAAGCGATAATAAGGGGCATACTGAGAACTTTTTGCCGGTTAAAATTGAGGGAAAAGTGCGCTCAAATGAGATTGTGCAAGTAAAAATGATGCAAAATACGATGGAAGGACTGATTGGATATGTCGATTAAAATCAGAGCGAGATTTAAGCCTTATTTTTCCGAGATGGGTGAGCCAATGCTTGTTCCGGGAACGCTCAACCTCGCCCAAGTGTATCCGCGCTGTGTCATGTTTGAAGAAGGTGAACTCCCAATGGGAGTTAAGGGTGAGGTGAAAAACTTTAAGGTGGAAGCTGACTGTGAACGCGGGTGGATTCGCGTCAGTTATCTTATGGGTAAAGAATACATTTCTTATCGGCTAAAAGGGGATGGAGTGCTGCCCAAAGAGCGCCTTTCGCTTGGCGTGCACAAAAATCAAGATTGGCGCTTAATTAAGCGCCGAGAAGATGTGTGTGAGATATTACCGCTTTGGCTATTTATGGCCCCTCTAACAGAAGACGGGGAGATAGGTCCGATGAAAGGGCTTTTGAGGGTGATCGAAGCTATGATTCATCAGCGTGACCGAATCAATATTGGATCAAAGTTCATGCATCTATTTAGATCGGGGTTTGAAGGGATGCTTGTTCCAACAACCCATGACAACGGCATGGGAATTTGTGATGATGTCTTCGAAGGCATTCCCTGGGCGCTGCTTGGACATTCAAGGAAACTCATCCGTTCGCTATTTATTCAGGAGAAAAAGGAGCACATCGAACTGCTTCCTTGTTTGCCAGTTGAAGCAAAAGCGGGGCGCTTTGTAGACGTCCAAGTCGGGGATTTTTTCGTGGATTTCGAGTGGAGAAAATCGCAGATTCGTCGGATGCAAGTACGGGCAAATCGCGGGGGGCAAATTGCGTTTAAGTTTCCAGGGCAACCAAAGACGATGCGATTGCATGGCAAGCAAGTGCCATGTGAGGAAGCGCTTTATCTAGAGGCGGGCGAGTCGCTTAACCTCGACCTTTTCCGATAATGCTTGACCTTGTTGCGTGAAAGCAGGGTGGGGTGTATAAGCGGCCTTATGGAAAGTTATCTTAGAGAAAATCAGTTAGATATTTGTAATCCTCACAGTTTTTTAGGTGTGCATGGTGGTGTTTTACGGTTGTTTAGGCCAGATGTAGAATCGGTGCTTGTGGAAGTCGATGGGAAGCCGCTTGAGATGGAAAAGGTGCATGATGAAGGTGTCTTTGAGCTTAAGGTGCGAGAGGATTTAACGCCGCTTGATTATCGGGTGTATCACAAAAATGGTTTGGTTGATTTTGATCCGTATGCGTTTGATCAAAGTGTTCCTGAAAAGGATTTAGAGCTTTTTAGGGAAGGACGTCATTACGAGATTTATAAGGTGATGGGTGGACGCCTCGTTACGCATCGTGGGGTTTTGGGGGCTCGCTTTTTGGTTTGGGCGCCTAATGCTGAAACGGTGGCTTTGGTGTGTGACTCGAATTATTGGGATGGACGGGTAAATCCGATGCGTCGTTTAGGGGATGTGTGGGAGCTTTTTGTGCCAGGTCTTCTCGCTGAAGAGAAGTATAAGTTCGAGATGAGGGTATCGGGTGGACATATTAGGATGAAGTCAGATCCGTATGCGCTTTATCAGGAAGTGAGGCCAAAAACTGCGAGTAAGCTTTTTGATGAGGATCATTTTGAGTGGGAAGATGAGGCCTGGATGCTTGATCGATCGATGAAGCCGATGAATGTGTATGAAGTGCATTTGGGGTCGTGGCGTGAGGGTGATTATCGAAGTTTAGCTCTTGAGCTTTGTGATTATGTGTTGAAGATGGGGTTTACACATGTGGAGGTGATGCCGATTTCGGAGTATCCCTTAGATGAGTCTTGGGGGTATCAGGTGAGTGGGTATTATGCGGTGACAAGCCGTTATGGGACGCCTGAGGATTTCCAGTTCTTTGTGAATCACATGCACAAGAACGGGATTGGTGTGATTTTAGATTGGGTGCCAGCCCACTTCCCGTCGGATGACTTTTCGTTTGCGCGCTTTGATGGGACTTGTTTGTATGAGCATGAGGATCCAAGGCAGGGGTACCATCCGCATTGGAACACGATGATTTTCAATTATGGGCGTTTTGAGGTGAGTAATTTCTTACTTGGTTCAGCGCTTTTTTATTTAGATAAAATGCACATTGATGGGCTTCGGGTGGATGCGGTGGCGTCGATGCTTTATTTGGATTATGGTCGGGAGGGGGGAGACTTTATTCCTAACAAGTTTGGAGGCAATGAGAATTTAGAGGCGATTGAGTTTTTAAAGCAGTTAAATACGGTCGTACACGGCCGTTTTAAAGGCGTGATGACTATAGCGGAGGATTCTTCGCAGTTTGGGTCAATTTCTAAGCCGATTGGTGAAGGCGGTTTGGGGTTTACGCATCGGTGGAATATGGGGTGGATGAATGATATGATTCATTTTTTCCCAACGAATTATCCCTATCGCGAGAAGGTGCAGCATTATTTGGTGGATGCATCGCGCTATGCGTTTCATGAGACATTTGTCAGTCCACTGTCGCATGATGAGGTGGTGCATGAAAAGCGTAGCTTGCTGATGAAGATGCCTGGATCGATGGAGGAGAAGTTTGCCAATATGCGGCTCATGTTTGGGTGGATGTATTCGTTTCCAGGTGATCAGTTGCTCTTTATGGGAGGGGAGTTTGGGCAGGAGACTGAGTGGAATTGCAAAGGCTTATTGCCTTGGGAGTTATTGGATCAGCCTCTCAACCGGGGGTTGCAGGCGTGTGTGAAGGACTTGAATCGCCTATTTTTAGAGCGCGAAGAATTTGGGGCGAGAGAGTTTGAGTGGGTACATGAATCTAGTTGTCAAATTGTCTATAAAAGAGGGCGTTTGATGTGCTATGTAAATCCGACTTTAGATGAGCTTGAGCACGAGGTAAAGGGAAACGTTTTGTTTAACAGTGATGACAAAAAATACGGTGGCAGGGGACAATCAAGGCCGAATTTAGCAACCGTGATTACAGAGCTGTGAAAAAGCAAGAATATTTAGATTTAGTTGAGACGATTCAAGCGCACAACAAGCGTTATTATGATGAGACAGCTCCCACGATTTCTGATCAGGAATTTGATGAGCTTGTCAAAACCTTAGAAAAAATTGAAGAAAAGCACCCTGAGTGGGTGCTTGATGATTCTCCCACAAAAACGGTGAATGAAGAAAAGCCCACAAAGGGCTTTAAGCAGGTGAAGCATGAAAGGCCGATGCTTTCGCTTTCAAACACTTATTCTAGAGAAGAGGTAGCAGATTTCATTAAGCGAGTTGACAAATTGCTCAAGGGAAAGAAGTGTGCGTTTAGTTGTGAGCTGAAGATGGATGGAACCGCTGTATCTGTGACGTATGAAAAGGGGAAACTTGTACGCGCTGCAACGCGTGGGAATGGGAAAGTCGGTGACGATGTCACAAAGAATGTTTTGCAAATTAAGAGTTTGCCTCATGTGTTAAAGCGCGAAGTGGATTTGGAGGTGCGGGGCGAGATTTTTATGCCACTCGAGGTGTTTTCGCGTCTAGGAGCTAATGCAGGTTGGGCAAATCCACGCAATGCGGCGGCAGGTTCGTTAAAGCTTCTCGATTCTCAGGAAGTAGCAAGGCGAGAACTCGATATCATCTGTTATGGGCTTGCTAACGAAGCTGAAGTAGAATCGCAGATTGAAACGCATGCATTTTTGAAAAAACTTGGGATCAAGGTCAGTGAGCACGTCGCACTTTGTGAAGGTGTTGAAGAGATCTTTGCCTTTATTGATAGAATGGAACAGCTTCGCCCTAAATTGCCGTATGAGATTGACGGTGTTGTGATCAAGGTGGATGAGATTGCCGAGCATCGGAAAATGGGAGCGACAGGTAAGTGCCCTAGATGGGCAACGTCGTATAAGTTTGCAGCGGAACAGGCTGAAACAATTATCAAGGACATTACCGTGCAGGTGGGGAGAACGGGCGTGTTAACTCCGGTTGCCGAGCTTGAACCAGTTTTTGTATCTGGGTCGACCATTTCTCGGGCAACGCTTCACAATGCGGATGAAGTAAGGCGTAAAGATGTGCGCATTGGCGATCATGTGCTGATTGAAAAAGGTGGAGATGTCATCCCTAAAGTTGTCTCTGTTGATTTAGAAAAGCGCCCTAAAAACACGAAAGCTTGGGAAATGCCGGAAAAGTGCCCTAGCTGTGGGAGCGAGATTGTCCAAAAAGAGGGCGAAGTAGCTGTCCGCTGTCCAAATAAAGGATGCGGCTCGCAGCATGAGAAAAGGCTCATTTTCTTTGCGAGTAAAGGGGCGATGGACATTGACGGGCTTGGTGATAAAGTGATGACCAAGTTAATCGATGAGGGCCTTGTCAGTTCACTTGCCGATATCTACAAACTGACATTTGATGAGCTCATTGGCTTAGAAGGTTTTAAAGAAAAATCTGTTCAGAATCTTTTAAAGAGTATTAAGGCTTCCAAGGACGTGACGTTAGGACGCTTAATTTTTGCGTTAGCGATTCCATTTGTAGGGGCGCAAACTGCGGATGTTCTTGCTGACTATGCGAAATCGATGGAGAAACTGTCAGAGCTTGAACTAGAAGAGCTTATTGAAATCGAGGGTGTTGGGGAAAAAGTGGCTGAATCTATCACGTACTTTTTTGAAAACGAGGTGCATCAAGAGGAAATCGAGGCGCTTTTTGCCGCTGGGGTCAAACCTAAGCAGTCAAATGCGGTGATGGAAGGACATCCTTTTGCAGGGAAAACGTTTGTCCTAACTGGCACGCTAGATAAATATACACGGGGGGAAGCGGCTAGTTTGATCAAGGAAAGAGGTGGGAGAGTTGCTGGAAGTGTCTCGAGCAAGACCGATTTTGTCTTGGCAGGAGAAGATCCTGGATCGAAATACGACAAAGCGGTAAAATTAAAAGTCTCAATATTGAACGAACAGGATTTTAAAGAGTTAATATAAATGGATAATGGTTGGAAGAGCCAATATGGCTTCATCTGGGCGGTACTTGGATCGGTTGTTGGTTTTGCCAACGTTTTGAGTTTCTCATCCCAATGCTATCACAATGGTGGTGGTGCGTTTTTAATCCCCTATGTAGTAGCCTACATGATGCTGGGCATCCCCATGCTCCTTATGGAAGGACTCGTTGGGCAAAAAACACATAGCCCGCTAGTCTCTGCTTATAAAACCAAAGTCCGTAAGTTTGTGGGCTGGATCGCCGTTCTCTCGTGCTTAACGATTGGCGCCTTCTACATTGTGCTAACAAGCTACTCCCTCCTCTATACGTATTTCGGTGCTGCAAATCTCATTCCCGCGGATACATCGACTTTTTTCAAGGAATCTTTTATCCATGCAACAACCTCGCTTAGCGATTTTGGTTCCTTTTCCTACCTTATTTTTGCCGTTGTCCTCTTGATTGCAGCCTTTGTGTGGTTCACCCTCGTGCGTGATATCTCAGAAGGCGTTGAGAAAGTCTGCTCATTTATCATGCCTTTGATGACAGTGCTCATCGTTGGTTTTGCCATTGCAGCCTCTTTCTTGCCAGGTGCCATGGACGGGATTTACCAATTTATTAGGCCCGATTTTAGCCGCCTAACCGATATTACCCTATGGCGCTCGGTCTTTGGTCAACTCTTCTTCTCCCTCTCGCTTGGGCTTGGAATTATCGTGGGCTACGCCCAATATAACGGAGAGAAAATTGAACTTAAAAAGTCGATGCTCTTAATTGGTGTCGGTGATTTTTTAATCTCCTTTATCGCCGGTTGGGTTGTTTTTGCCTGTGTGGGTTACATGTGTTATCTCAAAGGCGTCCCATTCCACAGCCTCATCCAAAGTGATTCACCCTTCGAGATTGGCTTTATCATCTTCCCAACGATTCTCAAAACATTTACGCCTTGGCTTCAACCTGTCTTGGCGGCCGTCTTCTTCTTCTGCATCTTTATTGCAGGGATTACGGGAGTGTTTTCCATCGTTGAAAGTGTGGCTGGGAACGTGCAAAGAGAATTTGCGATTCCTCGCAAAAAAGCCGTTTCTATTGCCATCGCTAGTATCTGCGCGCTTGGAACGTTATTCTGCATGGGGAACGGGCAACTCCTTATCGGAGCCTTAGAGCCCATGACGCTCGGTTTGACGATGATTTTCTCGGCTTTAGTCGAGATCCTCGTCTTCCTCTACGTCACGAAAATCATTCGCGATGACGTCATCTGGTTTAATGCAAAAGGTCGTCGTAATTTGATGTACTACATGCTCAAATTCTTTGTCCCTTGCGTTCTTACTGTCATTTTAGTCGGAGCGGTTATTAACGAGTTTCAAAATATAGATGCGAGCTTTTTCATCCGATGGAGTTGGGCAGCTGGTGCTATGCTTATCAGTTTTGCGTTGGTCAATCGCTCGAAAGAACTCGAGCTTGTCGCAGCTTAAGCATAAAGAAACGAGTTATTCACGCGCATATAGGATTGAGGCTTCATCGCCTCTCCCTTTTCTGTGCTTAGAAGGACGAGGAAATCGTGACCATTGTAACGGTCCATCAAGCCAAGTGAGGCTCTGTAATCTTTGAGCTCTTGGCTATCAATGCCCATAAACCACACACGCTTGATGCCCGGCATCGAATAGGGTTCCATGGCATAAAAGCCTTTCACCGTAAAGTTGAACTTGGCACCAATAGACACCTGCCTACGCAGTTCTTCTCCAGGGAAAATGACGCGAATAAGCGCTTCTTTTTCAAGCGTACCCCCAAAATGGAAAAAGCGGAGATAGTCCTTTGTTAATACTAAGTCATACCCACCATCTTCCGCTCGTCTTAATCGACCACTCATTGGCAGATTAATATTGGCAAAAGTCATAAGCCTTTTCTGATTTTCAAGCACTTGAATTGGTTCTTCTCTTGACTCTTCAATCAAATAATCAAACCCGTCTGCATCACTTTCACCAAGGGGACTTAAAGGCTTGTACGAAAAAACTTCAGTTTTATCTTTAATGGCCCTTGAACCAATTGGCGACTCTAACATCGGGGACATAATAGAATTTTGAAGAGATGATCTTTCAGAGCGAGATAACACACGCATCCGTTTTTTAGATGTGCCTTTTACCTCTCTAAGCGAATGTAGATCGACTGAAAATATAGGTGCTGCCATACGCGCGAGTATACTCAACGAGTGATTACTTCGGTAGTTGCAATAAAAACTTGAAAAAAACCCATCTAAGTAAAATAATAAATTTATTTTAGGAGGTCGAATGGGAATTATAAAAGGTGGAATCTACGGTGGTGTTATTGTCTACGTTTGGATGATCATCTCATATACCGTGCTACCATGGCACCACTCAACAATGCAAAGTTTTTCATCAGAACGACACATGTCAAATGTCGTTACGGAGAATTGCAAAACAGATGGCATCTACGTGATGCCACACAGCGCAGAGAACGAAGGGAAAGCACCTTTTGTCTTCATGTCCGTTCGCTTAAAAGGCCATGAAATGGGTACTGCGACCTTTATCATTTCCCTCATCACTCAAGTGATCGGTGCGGCCTTTATTAGCTATCTCCTCTCGCGCACAGCCGCTCTCATGTACGCTGCGAAAGTGATCTTCGTGATCTTCGCAGGCTTTGTCGCTTGGCTTCTCGGCATGTTCCCTTCATGGAACTGGATCGGGTTTCCAGCCTCATACGTTTTTGTGAGTTTAGCAGATTTTATCATTGGTTGGTTCTTAGCAGGTCTTGTCATGGCCAAGGTTGTTCGCACCCATTCTTAGGCGATGAGCGGCGCATTTTGGCATATTCGTGGCTAGGCAGTGCTTAGCACAGCCGTCGCCACGACCGTATTGCTATTCGCAAAACTTATACCAAACTGCTTGCCCCTCGCCTAAGAAATCGCCCCATCGCTGCGGCAGCTGCGCGCCGCATACAATCTCTGTGTTTCAAAGGTAACGGGTGGCCTTGTAGGCCTGCCTAAACGGGGATGTGCTAAAATCCGACGCTTATCACTCCCACACTTCTCGGAGGCTTTAGGGGTAAGGAGCGAGGAGTTTTGTGCAAGCTTTGCGACAAGCAAAGTGGTCACGGTGACGGCTGGCCTTGTAGGCCTGCCTAGACGGGGATGTGCTAAAATCCGACGCTTATTACCCCTAAAGAAGGGTGGTGAGGAGAGTGTCGTGCTTGTAACCCGTAACGCGGACATTTTGGAGAGAACCAATCATTGATGCGGGTCCTTCAAAGACAGCTTTCTTCCAGCAGCGCGTGCGGCCACGAAGCTTTCCATCGGGATTTATCCGCTCGACGAGGACTTCGACGGTGTCATCGAGCATGTCTTGGCGAATCGAGTTGGTGATTTCGCCGTGTACGCTAATGAGGCGTTGGAGGCGGTCGTTTTTGACGCTTTCTGGGATGTCGTCTTTCCAGCGCATGGCGGGTGTGCCTTTGCGAGGAGAGTAGGTGTACATGAAAGCCACTGAATAGCGGATTTGGTGGAAGGCATCGAGGGTTTCTTGGAACTCTTCTTCTGTTTCTGTGGGGAAACCGACGATGATGTCGGTGCCGATTGAGGCATTTGGCACGATAGACTTTAAGTTAGCGATTTTCTCAAAGTATTCTTCTTTGGTGTAGATGCGGTGCATCTTCTTGAGGATGCGAGAAGAGCCGGCTTGGATGGGAAAGTGGACGAATTCGCAGAGGGAGGGGAGGTCGCGGATGGCGTACATGAGGTCGAGGGTGATGTCGATTGGATGGGAGGTGAGAAAGCGGATGCGTTCGATGCCATCGATTTTATCAAGGCGGTAGAGGAGGTCGTGGAAAAGGCAGTTCCACTCGGGTTGGTCTTTGCCGTAGGAGTTGACGTTTTGTCCGAGGACGGTGATTTCCTTGTAGCCCTGGTCGGCTAGCATTTGGACTTCCTTGACAATGTCTTCGGGGGGACGGGAAACTTCTTTACCTCGGGTGTAGGGGACCACGCAGTAGGTGCAGTATTTGTCGCAGCCGCGGATAATCGAGATATGGGCTTTGAGCTTGTTATCGCGTTTGGCAACGAGGTAGTTGAGGTTCTCCTCAAAGCGGTCGTCTAGACGGGATTTTTGGGTGCCTGTTTCCTGGACTTCATCGAGGATCGAGTTGAGGTCAGAGATGTTGTTTGTGCCAAGGACAAAGTCGATATTTGGGAGTTTTTTGAAGAGGCCTTCCTTCTTGGCCATAGCCATACAGCCAGTGACGCCGATCATAGGCCGATGTTTCGATTTTCGGCCTAATTGGCCGATCTTTCCCATGACTTTGCGTTCTGCTAAGTCCCTGATTGAACAGGTGTTAAAAATGAGGAGGTCTGCATCCTTCTCATCGTGAGTGCGTTGCAGGCCGCGCTTTTCAAGCAACCCTACGAGGATTTCAGAATCTAATTCGTTCATTTGGCACCCGTAGGTACGCACAAAAAAGGTGTTTAACTCTTTCACTCTGGAGAGCTTATCAAAATGAGGGGCTTAGTGCAAGTTCAAATTTACCCTTGATTGTTCTTAATAAAACCTTTATAATAGTGGTATGGCAAACATTGAGGGCCGATACGATGGATAATTTAGACGATTTTAGAGACTATTTCTTTGAGAAGATCATCAAACCTGCGCTTGATCAAGAGTTAGAATTGATCGGGACGAAAGAGGTTGGAACTGCAGAAATGAAACAGCTGCATATGCTTGTTTCTAGGTTCCAGCGTGGCATTATCCTACTCACTGATGCTGATATTTGGCCGAATGTAGAAATTCCTTTAAATTTGGGTTCTGTTGTGACTCCGGCGGAAGCTTTTGGGCTTCGTGAGGACCACTTAGAAAACTGCTACAACTATGTGAAGACAGTTTTTGAACAAGGACAATATGAGGATGCTGCGGATATTTGCCTTCTTTTGACGCGTTTAGCTCCAAACGAAAGAGCGTTTTGGATTGCTTTGGCGATGTCTGAGCAGATGAAAGGCGATCACACACTTTCAGCTCTAGCTTATTCTAAGGCTTTGGAACTTGGTGCATCAGATTTGACTCCGGCTCTTTACGCGACGGTTTGTCTCGTCCACTCAGGAAAAAGGGAGATGGCCTACAAGCTATTAAACGAAGTTCTTGATGAATGTGAGGGTGAAGACGTCGAATTCGATCTTCGTGCAGAAGAAATGCTCGATCAGCTTGCGTAAAAACCAAAACTTCTCTATACTCCGCGCTATCAACATTTAATGAATAGCTGGAAACCTTAATGAAGAAATATAGCCCTAACAAAACTTTTTCCTTAACGAAAGAGGCAGCTGAAAAAGATCGTACATGGTTTGTGTTCGATGCGAAAGGCAAGACGCTTGGTCGCTTTGCCTCAGAGGTTGCAAAAATCCTCAGAGGAAAGCACAAGACAAGCTTTACTCCGAATGCCGATTGCGGTGATGGCGTTGTGATTATCAATGCTAAAGAAGTCCATGTCACTGGATCTAAAGAATCCCGCAAGGTCTACCATAGATATACAGGCCACATTGGCGGTCATCGCGAGACACCTTTTAGCGTCATGCGTGAGCGCAAGCCCGATTATATCATTCGCTTGGCTGTTAAAGGGATGATGCCAAAGACAAAACTTGGCAACGCTCAACTAAAACGCCTTCGTATCTTCGCTGGTGAAGATCACAATATGCAAGCACAACAACCCCAAGAGTTATCATCATGACCATTCATGAGCACATCGGCGTAGGACGCCGTAAGACTGCGACAGCGGCTGTTCGTCTCCGTAAGGGAACCGGCAAAGTCGATTGTAATCACAAGGAAATGGCTGACTATTTCCCGTCACCTGTTCAAAGAGAGACGATTTTAGCACCCTTTTCCGAGCTACAGCTAGAAGCTAAGGGCTATGACCTCATCATCCGCTGCAAAGGCGGAGGCCTTCAAGGCCAGATGATGGCTGCTCGTTTAGCCGTTGCTCGCGCCCTCGTTAAAGAAGACGAAGAGCGCCGCGGCTCACTCAAAGCGGTTGGCTTTATGCGCCGTGACCCACGTAAGAGAGAGCGTAAAAAATACGGTCTCGCTGGTGCACGTAAGCGCTTCCAATTCTCAAAACGTTAAGATTATACGTTTTGGCGGGGGCCTTTTTCAGGCCCCCACGCATAATTTTCTTTACTCAGAGCTAGTCTCATGTTCTATTGGGGAATATGAAGATTCTAGCTGCCGAAGCGGTTCTCCGCGGACACCCAGACAAACTTGCTGATCAAATTTCTGATGCGATTTTAGATGCCCATCTTATGCAAGACCCTGAGGCGAGGGTTGCACTAGAGGCTCTTTTAAAATCGGATCATATTCTTCTCGCCGGAGAAATTTCTTCTTCTGCTTCGGTGGACCTTGATGCAATCGCGAATCAAGTGATGGTAGATGTTGGGTATCAACCGCGAAATGTTGAATCATTTATTACAAAACAGAGCCCTGAAATTACAGAGTCAATGAACCAAGCAAGCGAGTTGGCCCCTGGCGATCAGGCAATTGTAATTGGCTATGCAACAAGTGATACTGAGGAATATCTTCCTCTTCCCTATCTCATCGCACAAACTCTAGCGATAGAGCTTAGTGATCACTCTCCGTTTGAATTCTTACGCCCAGATGGGAAGGTACTTTGTGAGGTTGCCTATCCTGAAGGTGAAGACCCCTATTTACATAGCGTGCTTGTCTCGCTGCAACACGATGACTCGGTTTCTGAGCAAGAATTACAGGTGCTTTTAAAAAAGTACATCCGAGGCTCTTTGGCAAAGTGGGTTAACGAGGAGACAGAATTATTGATCAATCCCTCGGGAAGTTTTACATTGGGTGGGCTTGATATTAAGACGGGTGTAACAGGTAGGAAATTAGTGGTTGATTCTTATGGGCCAGACGTGGCGCATGGCGGAGGTGCTTTATCAGGTAAGGATCCCACAAAAATTGATCGATCTGGAGCTTATGCCGCACGCTTTATGGCTAAAAATTTGGTGGCACAAGAAAACTTACACTGTTGCACGGTAAAGATTTGCTATGCCAAAGGTGTTGTTGACCCTCTTTGCATTCACATTGATGGGATGGTCATGGATGTTAAAGATCGTTTTCCGCTGCGACTTGGCGAAATCATAGAGGCTTTTGATCTGAAAAGGCCAATTTATCAAAATCTTGCCTTTGGTGGCCATTTTGGCCGTGACACTCCCTGGGAAAAAATACAAGGATAAGTCAGCTTAGAGAAGGCGGCTTAGATACTTGTCTTCTAAGTAGCTTTCAAAGCTTGAGGTGTCAAGTGGGCGTTTAGTGATCCGCTTGATGATTTCACTCGATGTATAGCGTCTTCCATGCTTATGGATGTTTTCTCTTAAAAAGTTAACCATGGGAGCAAAGTGCCCATTTTGGATGTCTTTGACATAGTTGGGGTTGTTGCTTTTGTAGGTATCAAACATTTGGCTAGCGTACAAGATTCCTAGAGCGTAAGAGGGGAAATAACCAAAAAGACCCGCAGACCAATGCACATCTTGGAGACAACCTTCAGCGTTGTTTTTTGGCCTGATTCCAAGAGATTCTTCCATTTTTTGATTCCACACTTCAGGAAGGTCTTTCACTTCTAAGGTTCCTTCCATGAAAGCGACCTCTATTTCAAATCGAAGAATAATGTGTAGGATGTAGGTGACTTCATCGGCGTAGATCCTAATAAGAGAGGGTTCAACATGGTTGATGGCCTGGTAGAGTGTTTCGTTTGACATGTCTTTGAGCCCTGGAAAGGCAGCATGGAGTTTAGGAGTTAAGTATTCACAATATGGGTAGGAGAGGCCAACAAAGGCTTCCCACCACTTGGATTGTGATTCGTGCATTCCAAAGGAAATGGGCAGGCAAAGTGGTGAGCCGTAGTGGCTTTGTTCAAACCCATGTTCGTAGAGACCATGCCCTGCTTCATGGACAGTGGCGGAGATACTCTGAAAGAAGTTAGCTCGATCGATATGTGTTGTCAAACGTACGTCGTGGGGGTGTAAACTTAAGCAAAAAGGATGCGTTGTGAGATGGAGGGACGCAAAGTCGTCTTTGAGCCCCATATCACGGACGATCTCTCGACAGAGTTTAAGTTGAGCGTCAGGATTGAAATGCCCATTGAGGCAAGAGGTGTCAGATGGGTGCGATGCAAGTGCCTTTACTATTTTTATGAGTTTGGGTTTCAGCTGCCCAAAGAGTTCTTTAAGTTCTTTTGTCGTAATGCCGCGTTCATAGAGATTAAGATGAGGGTCGTAGGGGTGGTCATCGTACCCAAGATGGTCAGATTTTTTTCGCAGCATGTCGATAATGTCTGTCAAATACGGCGAAAATGTTGAGAAATCACGGTTTTTCCAGACGTGCGTTGCTTTCGAGGTGAGTTTAGAAAAAGCTTGTACAAAGGAAGTAGGTAGTTTGGAGTTTTCTAGAAAATCAAGGCGCCACTCAAAGGCAGCGGCCTTTTGCTCGTCAGTAAGCGTTGGATCGACAATTTCTCCCGTATCAAGGTCGATGAGAGTTTGCAGGGAGGATTTGAAGTGTTTGGAGGTTTGTTCTTTATGAATCAATTCGGAGAGGAGTTCGCATTGCAGTGAGCGGACGTCAGCACCCCCATCAGGCATAAAGGTTTCTCGATCCCAATCAACAAGAGAGTTGATAGACGTTAAGAGTTGGGTCCTTTTAGCGATGGATAGGGTTTTCTCGTAATTAGACATGCAAACCTCAAGAGTTGATTTGTGAGAACATTAAATAGGGGTGTTCCAAATAAATAGCACATACAAAGAAGGACAATAGGCAGAGATCCCATCACAATATCCGTAAACCAGTGAGCGCCTGATACAAGCCGTGGAAGAGCGTAGAAAACGCCATAGGCGCCTCCAATTAGGCCAATTCTCCATCCAAGAAATGTAAAGCAGAAGTAGGTAAGAAAAATCGAGGTTGTCGCATGGTCTGCAGGAAAGCTTGAAAGGGAGCGATCTTTAACGCGGACGTTTAAAACGTGTTTGATTCGGTGAGTCTCTTCAAAAGTTGCCGTTGGAGATCTTCGAGACACCTCCAATACATTTGGAATAAGGTGTTTGTTCACTCCACTAATAACAACCGCTGCTGTGGCGACTAAGACGATAATTTGACAAAAACGTTTCAGTCTTTCTCCATATCCTTTGATGATGTAGGTGGTAAAAAGAGTAATAAGGACGCCATCTAAGATAAATTCTGAATATTTATGAGAGCTTAGAGCCCAGAATTTCTTTAACGTTAAGTTGTCGGCTAGCGTGTTATTCAAAGCTCTAAAAACAAAGGTATCCACCACTTGCCAAAAACCAGGGAAAATCCACCAAGTAAGTAGGAGTAGTCCTATGAGAAGGTGCGTTGTCAAAAGTCGTTTCATGTACCCTTATGATACTCGGAAAAGGTATTTACTTCCACATAGGATTAAGGGGATTGAAATAAGAATTGGAAAGCTAATTAGTGGAGAAAGGGCACCTGCTATTGCTAATGTGGCACTCAGGCTGATGAGCATATAGAACAAAATGAATCCAAAAAGACTAAAGGCATAGAGGAAAAACGAAGATTTTCCCCGCGAATAACTTACTGCATAGGGTAAGGCTCCGAGCAAAACAAGAAGGCAAAAGAGGGGAGATGTGAGTTTATATGAAAGCTTTCCTATTAATTCGTTGGGGGGCTTTTCCTCTGTAAGAAGCGAGGATAAAGAACGATTTTCGTAGGGGACAAAGACGGTTTTTTTTGGATTGATTTTGAGCTCGTTAAAGGTATAGGTGGAAAAACTCTTTCTTTTTTCGAGATATCCCATAGGAGACCTGACAATTTCATCGACTTTGGTCCCCACTTTTTGTGTCAGTGTACTCATGTGGTAAATATGGTCAAAATCGGGGACATAAAAAACGTCGTGGTAGGTATCACCCATCTTGTTTTGGTAGATGAGATGCCCTCCGCTTTCAAGAAGAATTCCGGTTACGGGTAAAATGCGCTGATCTTTTTTCTTAAAATGGGTGTGTTCAAAAAAATCGGTGTATTTAGTGGAGCAAGGCAAAAGAAATTGGTGAGAGATATAAAGTGATAGAGTCAGACACGCTCCCATGGCAAATAAGGGTGTTGTCAGTTTATGGAACGAAATCCCTCCAACTTGGAGGGCGAGAATTTCATTCGACCGAGAAAGGGAGGATAAAGAGCGTATTGTTGCTAAAAGGAGTGCAAGGGGAACGAGAAGGTCAAGCCTTTTGCTAAAAAGCGCTAGGTAGTAGATCAACGCTTTATAAAAGGGGATATTGACAAACGATTTGACGTGAAGAGAGTAGTCCATCATCGAGTAGAGGAAGAAAAAACAGAGGAGAATCAAGGTGAAAATTTTCAAAGATTCCTTGAGAAGATAACGGGCCCAGATTTTCATTCGATCCCCTTAATGAGTTTTCTCTCTGAAAAAAGAGAAACGGTTAAGAGTAAAGGATGAGGAATTAACACGTAGAAGGCAAAAGACAACCAGGGGTAGGCATGCAGAGATTTCGCCGCTAAAAATGAGATAAAACAAAAACTTGCAAGCATAAGAGCGTATAAGACCCGTCTTGATTTTGAAAAGCGCCCAATATGCATTCCATAGCTGATACCTAAGATGGGAAAAACAAGCGTTGCCAAGGGGAAAAATAGACGTCGACTCATCTCATATTTGGCTTTTGCAAGAATTTTTTTCTCTGATTTTGGCGTTGTTTTGATTTTACGAAGGAGCTTTTTAAATGGGATGTGATCGGAGCCTGGTTTTTCTTTGGATTTATGTAAAATGGAAGAAATCGTAGGGGCAGGGGTTTCCATTCTTTGCTCATTTTCAATGATTAAATGATCATCCTCACCCTCTGTTTTTGAGGGGAGTGTCGTAATATAGGAAAGTCTTTCCCCCAAAAGGTTATCCCCTTCAAGCTTGAGGTTTTTAGCCATTACAAGGGAAAGCCGATCTTGGTGCTTTGTAGCAAAAATCAAATGTTTAACATCTTTCCCAAGCTCTAATTTTTCCATGTCAATGTAGGAGTTTTTGAGTTTGAGCTGCTTGTTCTTCTGCAACATAAAAAGAGGGTTAAATGCAGTTAGCTTGTAGAGCATTTGCTTGGATTGAAAACGGCAATAGGGGCTTAGCTCGGAGACGGTCATGAAGTTGAAAAGGGCACAGCTTAGGGCAAAAAAGTAGATTGGAATTTTTATTTTTAAGATCGACAAGCCTGCAGCTCGTAACGCTGTGAGTTCGGATGAGGTGGAGATTTTTTGAAAAAGGAGCATTGCAGCAATTAAAAGGCTGATTGGCAGGGCAAAGGGGAGAATATAGGGGACTTGGCAGAGGGTGAAAAGCGCCGTTTTCGCTAAGGAACCAGAGATCTGAGCAAAGCGTGCAATGTCTTGAATTCTGCTTAAAAGCAAAACGGAGACAAGGCCAACCGTTGCCAAGAGAAAAATCTGGATAAATGGCTTAAGAATATAGCGCCACAATATCGGCATGTGTATCATTATAGCACAATGAAAGATACCCGGCTACAGTCTACCATCGCATCGCTTCATAGAGCCAAACTTTCGGGAAAAATCCTTATCGGTTTCTCAGGGGGACCTGACTCCACTGCGCTTTTACACCTCCTTCAAGATGCGTCTAAACATATCCCGCTTGAAATCCACCTAGCCCATGTGGATCACGGATTAAGAGAGGAGAGTGCGAAAGAAGCTCTTTTGTTGAAAAAACGGTATGCAAAACTCCCTTTTTACAAGACAAAACTAGAAATTAATGGCAAGAACCTTGAAGACAGATGTAGGGAAGCTCGTCTTGCATTTTTCAAAGAAATCTATAAAAAAATCGGAGCAAATGCTCTTTGTTTGGGGCATCACCTAGATGACCAGGCGGAAACAGTATTAAAGAGGCTCTTTGAAGGGGGGCGCTTAAGAGGACTTTTAGAAGAGACAACTCTTTATGGGATGCGGATTGTTCGCCCGCTACTAGAGCTTTCTAAAAAATCATTGATTAGTTATCTTGACGAGAAGGATATCCCTTATTTGCAAGACCCTACGAATCTAGGCGATCACAACTTACGGGCGAAAATGCGAGCCAACCTGTTGCCCTATTTAGAAGAACAATTTGGAAAAGGGATTCGCAAAAATTTAGCAAATACCGGAAAGTGGGCAAAAGATATTGAAGACTACCTAGAAACAAAAACACCTAAACTTGGCGAGGATTTTAGTCGTTTACCAAAGGCTGTACTTCGGCATTTTTTAAAACGAGAGGGAAATCTCTCCAATGCTGAAATTGAAACTGCAATGCAACTTTTGCACGAAAAAAAAGGAAAAAAATGCGTTGGGCCCTATGAAATTCACGGCGGACGATTGCAGTTAAAGGAGAAACTACGTAGAATGGTGGATCGCTAATGATGCCTATAACTTTTAGGTTTTATTTAAAAAATATAATGTGTAATAAAAAGGATAGGGGCAAAAACTAAAGGTCAATATGGCATTTAATAATAAAGAGAATGAACCCAAAAAAGGGTTCTCGGGGAGCTTTTTTCTATTTATCCTAGCAGCGCTGCTTGTGATGTTTATCGTGCAGAATTTAGCGAGCGATAAATCGGCTAAGGTTTCCTTTAGTCACCAAGTAGAGCACTTAGTCAACCTAGACCTTATTCATAAGGATCAGGGGAGAAAAACGGCTCTAAATGATAATTTAGTGACTTTTACAGGGAAATTTCGCGAATCTCTTAAGGATGAGTCGAAACAGCGCTTCCGCTTTTTAGAACTTCTTAATCAGAGAAACGAGCTCACTGATGCGAAAAAACGCCTAGCTAAAGACTTATCTTCTCAAGAGGTTATCGTCAAAGAAGCGGGCGAACAGTTCCTCTTATTAAGTGGTGTTGCTATTCCAAGAAGTGGCTATTCGATTATAGGTGCGACTTATAATACCCATGACCGCGAAAATGCCATCAATATTCAAGGGCTTCCCGATCAAAGCGTAAGAAATCTAAGTGCTTTAAAAACAGACTTTTCCCGCTTAAATCCAGGCTCTCTTGCAAATTTCAAAGAAGACCTTAGCGCATTAATTACAGCTTACCGTTCGCCAAAACTTGGCATAGGTTCTGCTGTTATGAAAGAAAAACTCGAGCGCATCTCAGGCCAAGTTAACAATGCAACGGGTACTTTTGAACAGCAACAAGCGATCTTTAGTACAGCTTTAACGACCCTTACTTCAATTACAAATGATCTCGGCCAAGAGAAAAATGGTATTCGTCTTCTCCAACTCCGATCAGTTAGAAATTATCTGGTTGACTTAGAGCAATTTAGCCGAGTTACAGAAAATCTCGTTGGCACAAAAACGCAGCTTGAAAAAGCACGCAGCGTTGTGGCGAACGTCACTTGGTTCTATAATAATAAGGAACTTTCCACCCGCGCCTTAGAAAAGCAAGACCCTGAAGAATTCAACAGATGGTTTGCTGGAGCGCAGGTTGAGTGGGAAAATTTTGGCAACAATAAGGGGCTCGCCTTTAAAGCGCCTGACCAGCCAAGAAACCTTGTTTTGGAGCGAACATTTAAATCCCGCGAGCCTTCTCGCAATGTCCTAAGCTACTTGTTTACGATTTTGCCTGTTGTCCTCGTGATCCTCCTGCTCTACTTTGTCTTCTCAAGGCAGATGAAAGGTATGGGCAACTCTGCCATGAATTTTGGAAAGAGTCCGGCTAAAATGCTCACGAAAAGCACCAATAAAATTACGTTTAAAGATGTAGCTGGTGTCGATGAAGGGAAAGAAGAACTCGAAGAAATTGTCGACTTCTTGAAAGATCCAACAAAATTCACAGCGCTTGGTGCTAAAATACCAAAAGGTGTTCTCTGTGTAGGCCCTCCAGGAACTGGTAAAACACTCATTGCCAAAGCTGTTGCGGGTGAAGCGGACAGACCTTTCTTCTCCATTTCAGGTTCCGACTTTGTGGAAATGTTCGTTGGTGTGGGTGCAAGCCGTATCCGCGACCTTTTCGAGCAGGCGAAGAAAAATTCACCCTGTATTGTCTTCATTGATGAAATCGACGCCGTTGGTCGCCATCGCGGCGCTGGTATTGGCGGAGGTCACGATGAGAGAGAGCAAACGCTCAACCAACTTCTCGTAGAAATGGATGGTTTTGACACGAACGAAGGCGTCATCTTAATGGCCGCCACAAACAGACCCGATGTACTTGATAAAGCTCTCATGAGACCTGGCCGCTTTGATCGCCAAATCACCCTCGACCTTCCCGATATCAAAGGCCGTCTAGCCATTCTTAAAGTCCACGCGAAAAAAATTAAACTCGACGAGACTGTAGAACTCTCACAAATTGCGAGAGCTACCCCAGGATCATCTGGTGCAGACCTTATGAATATCCTCAATGAATCAGCCCTGATTGCCGCTCGCCGCGGTAGAAGTGCTGTGACATTGCAAGATGCCCTTTACGCCACAGAGAAAGTCCTCTATGGAAAAGAGCGCCGCTCGCTTGAACTTGGTGAGAAGGAAAAACTTCACACAGCCTACCACGAATCAGGCCACGCTGTTGTCGGTCTTGTTGTAGAGACTGGCGATCCTGTTGAAAAAGTGACCATCGTCCCCCGTGGCATGTCGCTTGGTGCTACACACTTTGTGCCTGAGAAGAATCGCCTTTCCTACTGGAAAAAAGAACTGATCGACAAACTCGCTGTCTTAATGGGTGGTCGTATCGCCGAAGAGACCTTTGTTGGCGATTTCTCATCAGGGGCTCAAATGGACATTACCCAAGCAACACGCATCGCACGTTCGATGGTGTGTGAGTGGGGTATGACCGACCGCTTAGGCGCCGTCTCCTACGATGGAAGCTCTTCTGAAGGGTCCTACATCATGCCAGGAGCCACCGAAAAGAATTACTCACCTGAAACTGCAAAAGTTATTGATGATGAAGTGCGCCGCCTTCTTGACGAAGCAAATGAGCGCGCAACTGAAATCATTACAACTCATCGCGATCAGGTCGAACTGATGACCCAAATGCTTGTTGAGTTCGAAGACCTTGATAAAGAGGATATCACTCATATCATTAAAGGGACTTGGGATATCGAAAGAAAGCGGAAGAAGGTCCAGGATATGATGGATTCACACCGTAAACTTCCCCCACCACCTCCTGGTGATGAGAAGAATACGAAGCCCACAACACCTGGTGACCTAAATCCTGCATCCACATGATAAATATTTGAATTGTGGAAATAATATATTTATTAAGTTATAATTAAACGCAACAAACAAGAGAGTTGTATTATATGGCTTATTTAACATTTCCGCCTTTATCAGAGGCATATTCAAAATCTGCAGGTGTAGGTGAAGGGTATACAGTTGGAGAGCATACTTCAATGGTCCTTGATCGCTGTAAAGCAAATTGAGACACTGTAACAATTTCTTTAAGTAAGACAAGTCTTACTGACGATGAATTCAAAACATTTTTATCACTTCATGATGTAGGGAAAGGGGTAGGCCATGAGAAAGTGCCTCTCCCTGATCGAACGGCACTTTCCATGAAAGCCGCTGAACTTGAAACAACGCAAGCTCTGATCGCTGAGCATGCGGAAACTCTTGGCATCTCTTTAGACGCAAGACGGATTTTTAGCGCTCTACTTGAAAACGATACGATTGGGGATTACCTTAAAGGGGACCTTCATCTAGACGGGGCGATAGATCTCATTTTTGATGGCGCTCTTAAAGCTGATATTGACCCTCTAGAATTTTTGGAACTCATGGATCTATTCCATCGCATTGATGCGGGATCGTATCCATTCCTTAAGTCACGATTTTTCAAGGGGGAGTCGCTAGATAGAAAAGATGAATCATTAATTTTGGCCCTTAAGGACCGCGTTGAAAAAGTGCAAGATGCAGAAGAGGTCTTTTGGGGTCTAAGTGTAGATTTTGATCAAGACGCTTTTGAAGAACATCTCCTACCACTCACTGATTACCTTCATTTAGAACATCTTCGTATGCTGCGTAGTAGCCCAAGTCGTTTGATGCAAGACAGACCAAAAAGGATTTTAAAAGCGCTAAAGCACCTCTATAAGGAGATGATTAAGCGTTCCGACGACCCTTCAGTTCTCCCTAAGTATCAGGAAATGTGTGCAAATGATTCCCTTGGCAGGAGGCGGTGAAATTGTTCTAATGGCTTTTCATTTAAGTACTCAGTACACAAGGGAAAAGCAGGATCGCTATTTCTTGATAAAGTCATGCATTTTAGACGAGATTATAGCGTTAGATTTAAAGTTCAAAAGATTGCAAAAGAACTTGCTGGCGAAACAGATAATGTACGCCTACTTAGTTGGGTACATGGATGTAATGGGGGGATTTTTGCGAATTTACATAGAACAGGGAATGCACTGCATCCTAAAGGCACTCTTGCTAAACATAATGTCACTACATTTTCAGGAGAGCTAGGAATTGGGGCAATGGGTATCAATCGTTTTGCCTTATCTGGGTGTGCATTAGAAGACGCATCGCTTAGTATCTATTATACGGGTTTTAAATTTGATTTAGAGCGTGACAAAGCAAAATTTGTGAGTAACGTTCGTTATTTAGAAAAATCAGTTAAAGAGGTTGAAGCACTGCACCATGGGAGAGCTTACTCATATGTTCAAAACATAGGCGATTTTCGAAATTTATTACCTGACCTAAATAAAAGTTTTGCCCGCCTTCTGTCGGCTGACCCTGACTATATGGCGACTCACAAAGAGCATGTCGCTGATTTACTGCATCGCCTACAAACCAACTTTACAGCGTATAAGCAAACAAAAGGTTATAGACGTGCTATGCCTAAATCCGCAGAGTTCCCTGATGGCGAGTGGCATGATAACTATAATAAGGCCTGGCTTGATAGATTACAGCGTGAGCTAGACGGGTTACATGCCATAGTACGGTCGAAGATAACACCAACTAAAGAGGAAGACTTAAAATTGAAAGATGTGGGTTTGATCTTTGCAAGTACCACATTCGCAGGGCGGCCAGTAACTGTGTTGGATTCCGAAAAGCCAATCTTCCATTCACTAAAGCTAGGCGATGGGATTTCCCATGTTTTTGCAACCGATCAACTGGAAAAAGTGCAGGCTTTGGTAGGCCCCAAGGTAACGGTACTTCCCATGAAGGTGTTAGAGGACTATATCCCCAGAGAAAAGGCAATAGCAGTTTACGCTTCGAGAGTTGCTGGCAAAATGGGCCTAGACTGGTCGGCCTAGGCGGCAGTAAATGCTTAGCAGGGACATCACTGTACCTGCTAAGCATTTTATAATTATTTTACCGACTTAATCGGTGGTGGCTTGAGGATGCCAGGACGTGGCTTGTTCTCGTCCTGTGGAGGACGAGGTTTTGCCGGTTTGTCTTCACGAGGCTTCCGCTCTGGCTTTGGCAATAGAACCTTAGCTGAGAGGCGAATTTGCCCACGGTCATTAATTTCTAGAACCTTGACTTGGAGGGGATCGCCTTCTTTAAAGTGTTCTGTTAGATCGTCAATGCGCTCATGGCGTACTTCTGAGATGTGGCAAAGGCCTTCTTTTCCGCCGATAACTGAGACGAAGAGACCGAAATCTTTAATCGAAACGACTTTTCCATCGTAGACTTTGTCCAGCTCAACATCAGCTGTGATGTTGTAGACTTCTTCTTTCGCTTTGTCGATCGCGTCTTGGTCTGTTGAGGAGAAGGAGACGATGCCGTCGTCGTCGATATCGATTTCACAACCGGTATCTTCGATGATGGCGCGGATAACTTTTCCGCCAGGCCCGATGACAGCGCCAATTTTACTTGGCTTGATGCGCATTGTTTCGAGTTTCGGAGCGTAGACAGAAATAGCTGCATTAGATGTTGGGCAAGCTTCTAGCATTTTGCTCAAGATGTGGAGACGGCCTTCTCTTGCTTGGGCAAGCGCTGTTTCCATGATTTCGCGGTTGATCCCCTCGATTTTGATATCGAGCTGGAAGGCTGTGATGCCTTTTTCGCCACCGGCAATTTTAAAGTCCATGTCACCGAGAGCATCTTCCATACCGAGGATGTCGGAGAGAACAGCAAAGCTGTTGTCTTCTAGGATAAGTCCCATGGCGATTCCGGCTACAGGGCGCTCGATTGGAACACCGCCGCGCATCATTGCGATACATCCACCACAGACTGTTGCCATGGAAGATGAACCGTTAGATTCGGTGATGTTTGATTCGAGGCGGATGGTGTAGGGGAAAGTATCGTTATCTGGAATGCTGTATTGGAGTGAGCGTTCAGCGAGTTTTCCGTGACCCACTTCGCGGCGTCCTGGAGGACCCATGCGACCTACTTCGCCAACCGAGTAGGGAGGGAAAGAGTACTGAAGGTAGAAGCGGCGTAAGCCTTGCGCATCATTTAAGTCTTCATATCTCTGGCCCATCGCGGCGTTTCCGAGAGTACAAACGGCAATTGCTTGTGTTTCACCGCGGGTGAAGACCACAGATCCGTGTGTACGTGGCAATGGATCGAGTTCGATTTCAATGGGGCGAACTTGATTTAGGTTACGTCCATCAACGCGTTTTTTCTCAGAGAGGATTTTCTCACGCATTCTTTTCGCGGTGGCTTTTTTAAGCGCCATCTTGAGGTGATGCATTTTGTATTTTGGCTCACCCTCTTCTGGGTGGAATTTCTCAATAATGGACTTGTTAAGCTCTGAGAGTTTTTCGTCGCGCTCAGCTTTCTTTTGGATCGTGAGGATGGATTTGATTGGTTCATCGAGCATGCTGTGCACATCTTCCATCAGACCGTCTGGGAGGAAGCGCAGTGTGGAGCGATTCTTTTCTTTTCCAACGACGTTTTGCCACTCTGAAAGAGCCTGGCAGATTTCCTTAATCGCAGCGTGGCCTACATCGACAGCTTCTAGCATTTCTGCTTCTGAGAAGAAGTCGGCAAAGCCTTCTGTCATTAAGATTGCGTCCGCAGTTCCTGCTAAGATGAGGTCAAGTCTTGAGACCTCTTGCTGAGAAACGGTTGGGTTGATGACAAATTCGTCATTGACAAAGCCGACGCGTACAGCAGCAATGGGCTTGATAAGGGGGATGTCGGAGATGACTAAGGCGGCACTTGCTGCGCAGATGGCTAGGGGTTCCGGGGCTGTTTCGCCATCGTAGGACATAACGGAAGTAATGAGTTGGAGCTCATCGTAGTAGCCTTTTTCGAACATGGGGCGAATCGGTCTATCAGTGAGGCGGCAAACAAGTGTTTCACGCTCTGTTGGGCGGCCTTCACGTTTTAGGTAGCCCCCGAGAGTTTTACCAGCAGATGAGAAGCGTTCTACGTAGTCGACACGCATTGGAAGGAAGTCGATATCGTCAGCAGAGGGTGCACTACACGCAGTTGACATGATGTGAGTGTCACCGCATTTAAGCATGACAGATCCACCAGCTTGACGTGCAATCATACCCGTTTCAAATGTAATTTCCTTTCCGCCGACCGATACGGATACTGATTTTCGTTCTCTTCCTAGCATGGATTCTCCAACTTAAATTTTAAATGTGCTCTATGTTAACAAATGGGGGGCTTTAAGGCAATGTATATAGGGCTCCCTGAGAGGGAGCCCTAAAAAGATTACTTTCTAAGATTCAGACGCGTGATCAGATTCTGATAACGCTTAGTGTCTGTTGAGTTTAAGTAATCGAGAAGTTTTCTTCTTTGACCAACTAGCTTGAGAAGAGCAAGCCTTGATGCGTGGTCTTTTGGGGCCAATTTCAGATGATCAGTAAGTTCAGCGATACGCTCTGTCAGAATAGCAATTTGCACATCCGCCGAGCCAGTATCTTTCTCATGCAACTGAAATTTTTTGGTTATTTCTTCTTTGGTACCTTTATCTAATGACATGGTATCCCTTGGTTATTTAGACAATATATAAACTTATGACACCCTATATTTTACAACAAATGGGGAATTTGAGCAATATCGAAAAATGATAATTTAGGATACACTCTCCTCCATGGATCATGAAAAGTACATGCGAGAGGCTATTCTCGAGGCAAAAAAAGCTTATGATAAGGATGAAGTTCCCGTAGGAGCAGTCGTTGTTTTTCAAGAGGAAATTATAGCACGCGGGCACAATCAAGTTGAAAATTTAAGTGACCCTAGTGCGCATGCAGAATTACTTTGCATCAAAGAGGCGACTAAACATTTTAATGATTGGCGGCTTGAAGGGGCTACCTTATACACAACTTTAGAACCGTGTTTGATGTGTGCTGGAGCGGCGATTTTAGCGCGGGTTGAAAACATTATTTGGGGGGCACCTGATAAGCGTCACGGGGCTAATGGAAGTTTTTTGAATGCCTTTGAGAACAAACATCCCATCCATGAAGTGTCAATTGAAGGGGGGGTGCTTGAAGAAGAATGCGCGAAGTTGTTAAAGTCATTTTTTCAGGAGGTACGATGGAAAATGTCTTTGAAGAACTCATCGAGCACCAAGAAGCTCGGTTGCTTAAACTAGCTCGCACGATCATTCCCCATCTCACAGCAGATGACATCATGCAACCTTTTGACTTTCCAGAACTTGAAGGCGACCCCGTTTTCCGTTATGAGGAAGGGTATTTGCATGGGATTAGGGCCGCTCGGACAGCCGTCCTAGCTTCGCAGAAATCCGTTTTAACTTAATTTTTTCAATGAAGGTAAGGGATCCGCGTCCGTATTTGGCGATTTTGTCTAGGCACGCATTCATGAACTCTTCGTCCCGAAAGATGGCTCTTCCCGTTTTAATGTCGTAGACTTTACCCCTTAAGGCAGGGGCTTTTTTGACCCTTCCTAAGATGTACTTAGCGCTGATAAGACCGAAGAGAATGGCTGAGCCATTGGCAGTGAGGGAGACCATGTTGCCGTTTGCGAGGTCAAGGATGAGGTGGATGCCAAGAAATACGGTGAAGAGAGGTTTCGCTCTAAGGGGGAAAAGACCAAAGACAAACAGTTCCATCCTTGGGTAGAGGTGAGCGAAGGCACCCATCAGGGCGTAGAGGGGCGGTGTTAGGCCGTAGAGCGCGTGTGGGGAATGGGTCTGCATCAGGGCTAGGGCTCCTGCGAGGCCACCGACAAGAGCGCCTCCAAAGAAGATGAAAGTTAATAGGCCTTTTTTGTTTTCCCGGGTAAACGTGAGCCCGATGAGGTTGAGTAAAAATAAATTGAGAACTAGGTGGGCGATAAGTGACAGCGAATAGAGGGGGTTAACGAGGAAGTAGGTTAGGGTTTGCCAAAGGTAACCTTGGGACAAACCTTGGTATGTCATGGGGAAGTTCATAGCGATGAACGGAAGGATACAGGCGAGAATACTGACGCTGATGATGCTGATGGTGATATTTTTAATCATTGGTCGCAAGCATGCCATATTTTTGAATAAAAATTAACTTGTTTTTTTCATCAGATCCTCTTAGAATCCTTAGGAAAAATAGGAGACCCTCACATGAAAGAAGATACCCACCCTCCCTACCAGGACGTTCTTTTTGAAGATACCGCGACAGGACATAAGTTTGTTTGTGGAAGTACACTTCAGCCAGAAGACACTGCAGAATTTGAAGGAAAAACTTACCCTGTATACAAGGTGCCGATTTCTTCAGCTTCACACCCTTTCTTCACAGGTAGTCAGCAATTTGTTGATTCAGAAGGACGCGTTGACAAATTCCGCAAGCGCTATAAGAAGAAATAAGTAACGTATGCTAGAAAAGGTCAAGCGGCTTTTGGCTCGCCTCGTAGAGGTGGAAAAAGAGCTTAGCGATCCTCAAACAGTCAGTGATCAAGAGAAGTTTCGAAAACTGACTCAGGATCACTCTTACCTGTCTGACCTTAAAAATGCATGGGAAGCATATACCTCAAGCGAAAAAGCCCTAAAAGAGAATCTCGAGCTTAAACAAAGCGAATCAGATCCCGAATTCCTCCAAGTCATTGATGAAGAAATCACAGTTTTAGAGGACGCTACTCCAAAACTTAAAGCGAAGGTTGAAACCCTTTTGGTTCCACCCGACCCACGTGATAATCTCAATGCAATTGTTGAGATTCGCGCTGGAACAGGCGGCGATGAAGCGGCGATCTTTGTTGGCGATGTGGTGCGCATGTACCACCTTTTTGCAGACGATATGAAATGGACGATCGAGCGCTTGTCTGCAACCTCCTCCGATAGCGGCGGCTTCAAAGAATATGTGATGGTCATCTCGGGCAAAAATGTATTCCGCTTCATGCAGTATGAGGCGGGAACTCACCGTGTGCAACGTATTCCTACAACTGAAACGCAAGGGCGCGTACATACTTCAGCAATTACCGTCGCTGTACTGACAGAGCCCGACGAAAGTACCCCGATTTCCCTAGATGAAAAAGATTTGAAAATTGACACCTACCGCGCGTCAGGTGCAGGCGGTCAACACGTCAATACAACCGACTCTGCAGTGCGCATTACGCACTTGCCGACGGGAACTGTGTGTTACTGCTCTGAAGAGCGCTCGCAGCACAAAAACAAAGACAAAGCGATGCGACTTCTTGTGGCTAAAATCGCTGAAGAAGAAGAGCGGAAACTTGCCAAAGAGCGTGCAGATGCACGTTCTGCACAGGTTGGTTCAGGGGATCGAAGCGAACGTATTCGCACATACAATTTTCCTCAAAATAGAATCACTGACCACCGCATTGATCTAACCTTATATAAACTCGACAAGGTGATGGAAGGCGATTTAGCTGACTTTTCAGAAGCCTTAGTTGCTCACTATTACCAACAACAACTCTCAAGCGATGACGAAAGTAATTGAACTCCTCCAAGCACCTTCTATTGATAAGAAGGATTTAGAAGCACTTATTGCCCACAAAATGGGCGTAAAACCCCTCGATATCTACCTCGATATGTTAGGGGATGTATCTGGCGTTGAAGCCCTCATTGAAAGACGCTTAGCAGGCGAGCCGGTCGACTACATCGTTGGCACGGTTGATTTTTGCAATCACAGTTTTGAAGTAACACCAGATGTTTTAATCCCCCGCATTGAAACCGAATTTCTCGTCCATTACATGGCGAAACTCATTCCTGAAGGCGCTGTTGTTTGGGATATCTGCACCGGATCCGGCTGCATTGGGATTAGCCTAAAACGGATGAGACCAGATTTAAGCGTGTGTTTATCTGATATTTGCGGAAGAGCTGCGGATGTTGCACGCTCAAATGCGGATGAGCTCGAAATCGAAATTTTTGAGGGCGATCTTTTCGAAGCCTTTGAAGATCAGATGGCGGATGCGATTGTGGCAAACCCTCCCTATATTCCAGACGGCTTAGTTGATAACGCCTACGAGCCGAGAAAGGCTCTTGCTGGTGGGAAGGATGGCTTGGATTTCTATCGCCGTTTTGCCCTAGAAGCGCCTAAATATCTCAATCCAAAAGGTAAGCTTTTCTTTGAAATTGATGATGAAAAAACACAAAATCTCTTTGACTCTCTAGGGAGAACACGGGTGATTCAAGATCTTTTTGAGAAAGACCGCTTCTTAGTGGTTGAAACTAGATAGTTTTTTCTCTATAATCTAGGCATGTTCGGCTCACTGACAGAGAGGTTTCAAAGCCTTTTTCAAAAGAAACTTAATGAGGACAACCTCAAAGAGGCTGTGCGCGAAGTGCGTTTAGCCCTTCTCGACGCGGATGTGAATTACTCCGTTGCAAGCACCTTTGTCAAAAGAGTGAAAGAAAAGGTCATTGGAGAAAAGGTTTTAAAGTCGATCAAGGCGAAAGACCAGTTCATAAAGATCGTTCACGATGAATTAACCGACTTGATGGGTGCAGATGAGCATACAGTTGATGTCAATCGCAATCCTAGCGTGATTATGCTCTGCGGTCTTCAAGGGTCTGGTAAGACAACGACTGCTGCTAAGCTTGCGCTCTATTTGAAAAATCAAAAGAAACGCGTTTTACTAGCTGCCTGCGACTTGCAACGCTTAGCTGCTGTTGACCAACTAAAAACACTTGGTGAACAGATTGGTGTAGAGGTTGAAAGTGAGGGTAAAAACCCTGTTAAAGTGGCAAAAAACGCATTGGAAAGAGCCAAGAAAGAAGCCTTTGACGTTCTGATTGTAGATACAGCCGGTCGTTTACACATCGATACTGAACTGATGGACGAACTTCTTCAGATGAAAAAGGTGCTTTGTCCCCATGAAACATTTTTTATTGCAAACAGCGCAACAGGTCAAGACGCTGTGACAACGGCCACTCAGTTTGATGAGAAGGTTTCGATCACAGGATCAATTTTGACCATGCTCGATGGAAGTACTCGGGCTGGAGCGGCGATCTCAATTCGAGAAGTGACAGGCAAGCCTCTTGTTTTTGAAGGGGTAGGGGAGCGCGTTGAGGATTTCCAACTCTTTCATCCGGCTTCCATGGCCGATCGCATCTTGGGAATGGGAGATGTGATCAACCTTGTGAAACGCGCAGAAGGGCTAATGGATGAGAAAGAATCCAAAGAGCTTGAAAGAAAGTTTAAAAAAGCCGCTTTCACGTATCAAGATTACTTGAAACAGATGGGCATGATCAAAAAAATGGGTTCGCTTAAGGGCATGCTCAAAATGATGCCTGGATTCTCTCAAATGGAAGATATGGAGCTAGATGACTCAGAACTTGGGCGCGTTGAAGCGATGATCCTCTCCATGACTCAAAAAGAACGTGATGGCCTCGTCGATCTAGAGATGAGCCGCCGCCGCCGAATTGCCGGTGGTGCAGGGGTGCATCTCGACGATGTGAACCGAATGATTAAAGGTTTTAAGCGTATCAAGCAATTCATGAAGAAATTCCCTGCAAAAAAACTTAGCAAATTATCTTTACCTGGCCTATAATCTCCGAATAGAAAACGTAAGCATTCAAAAGGAGACTTACATCGTGCTTAAAATTCGACTAAGACAACAAGGCCGTCGCAATCAGAAAACCTACCGACTCGTCGTTATGGATTCTAGAACTCCTAGAGATGGCAAATACCTCGAAATGGTCGGATCCTATGATCCACATAACGAAGGTGAAAAAGAACTTAAAGTTCTAGAAGATCGTATCGCTTACTGGCTTGGAAAAGGAGCTCAGCTCTCAGAAAAAGCCGAGGCTCTCGTTAAACGCGCAGCGCCTGGTGCCCTAAAGGCCCCTGCCAAGTAAGGGAAATGGCTATAAAATTTGATATCCTCTCCCTGTTCCCCGATTATTTTAAGGGACCCTTTGATGTAAGCATCATTGGACGGGCTAGAGAAAAGGGCCTCATTGAGATCAACCTTGTCGATATCAGAGAGTTTGCTGAGGGACGTCACTCCCAAGTGGATGACAGACCCTACGGCGGAGGACCTGGAATGGTCCTCATGCCGGGCCCCGTTGCCCGAGCCGTGCGATCGAGAAAAACACCCGATTCGCACGTGATTTACTTAACCCCCCAGGGGGCTCCGCTAACCGCGGAAAAAAGTCGTGAGCTTGCAGGGAAAAAACACCTCGTGTTTCTTTGCGGCCACTACGAAGGAATAGATGAAAGAGCGATCGACCTCACTGTTGATGAGGAGATCAGCGTCGGTGATGTGGTTTTAACCAGCGGCTGCCCAGCAGCCATCACCTGCGTTGATGCGATCAGCCGCTTTATCCCAGGCGTTGTGGGAAAAGAGGAAGGTGTCAGACAAGATTCGTTTGAACAAAACATCTTTGACACCCCTCACTACACCCGCCCGGAAGAATTTGAAGGCCTTACAGTGCCTAAGGTCCTCCTCCAAGGCCATCACGCTAAAATAGAGGCCTGGAGATATGAAACAGCGAAACAAAAGACAAAACGGGTCCGCCCCGATTTGCTAGTTAAGGAGAGCAATTAACATGGGACAGAATGCCCTAATCGAAGAATTGGAAAAGCCACAACTCAAATCTGATCTGCCAAAGATTGAGGTGGGGGACAACGTAAAAGTCCACGTAAGGATCATCGAAGGTGAAAAAGAACGTATCCAGGTATTTGCAGGAACTGTCATTGCCATTTCAGGTGGCGGCCTTTCTCAAACAATTTCTGTTTACCGTATTGCCTACGGCTGCGCAATGGAAAGAGTTTTCCCGCTCCATTCACCACGTATTGGTAAAATTGAAGTCGTCCGCTCAGGTAAAGTTAGACGCTCGAAGCTCTACTACATCCGCGGCGCCTTCGGAAAAGCTGCGCGTATTAAAGAACGCATTGTAAAAAAATAAGCTGATCCACTAGCTTCTTGAGGTATGCGTGAATTTGAACAAGCCGCCTACCTCAAGGGGCATACATTAATAGCTGGTGTTGATGAAGCAGGACGCGGCCCGCTTGCCGGTCCGGTTGTCGCTGCCGCCTGTATCATTCCTCCAGAAAAACATCTCCCCGATGTCGACGACTCAAAAAAACTCACTCCAAAAAAACGTGAAAATATCTACCGCCAGCTGATGGCTGATCACGAAATCCTCACGGGGATCGGCATCATCGAAGCCCCGCGCATTGACGAGATCAACATCCTCCAAGCTACCTTCGAAGCAATGCTTTTAGCTGTTTCAAAACTGCCTAAACAGCCAGATTACCTCTTGATCGATGGGAACATGATGCCTAAAACCCCTATTCCCGGCGAAGCCATCATCGAAGGAGATGGCCGCTCACTTTCTATTGCAGCAGCGTCTATCCTTGCTAAACACGCACGTGATATCATCATGAAATCTTACCATCTTATGTGGCCCGAATACGGCTTTGATGGGCACAAGGGTTACGCTACAAAAGCTCATCTCGAGGCCATTAACACCTACGGTCCCTGTCCAATCCATCGCCGCTCCTTTAAACCTATTTCTCAATTTGTAGTTGCAAAGGCGCAAGCTTAGTTAACTTTACTTAAAGTCTTTCTTTTGTTACATTTTTTGTTAAAAAATATAAGCGAAGGAATTATGTCAGCAGATACATCAAAAATTGAATTATCTTATCCCCGCGTACAAGCTCGTACTATGACTTGGGAGCTATCAGAACCCCATATCACGGTTGGAGTTCTCGATTCGATTAAGACCTGTCCAGATGACAGACCTGGAAGAGTTTTATGGTGTAATAGGTTTCAGACTGATTACCCTAGAAGGAATGGTAGAAACTATCCTAGCATAGTCGGTAAGATGTCTACTATTGTACGGTCATTAGCATTAGCATATAATCACCCAGACGATTTTTGTTTACAATTACTTCAAGAAATTAGCAGCGCAAAATTATATTCTGATCGGACAAAAACAAGAGCAGCTGTTTTCTACCTGTCAGCTTTAAAAGATGAAGCGCTTGCAGGCAAAGTTCCTGAAGCGTTAAAAACAAAGCTCCTGGCAACAGTTGTTTTAACGGGTCATCCTAGCGACACACCTCCTTTGGAAAAGAAAAGAAAACCGCGAACTCAAACAGTTGAGCCTGCAGCAGCTCCCGATGTACCTCGCCCCGCAACTAGAGAGCCTGTACGGGAAACTAGAAGCAAGAAGCAAAGAGTTGCAGTACCTAGCCCTTCAGCTAGTGACGAAGATTTAGATATCCCCGAATTTGACCCCAGAAAAGATGGTGGCGGAATTGGCGCGTTCCCTAGGTGGTACAGATAATTTATAGGACTTGAATCATATTTTTTTTTGGATTAGATTTAGAAAAAAGGGAGAATATGATGTCAGTAGAAGGAATAGGGGCGCCATGCCCTGATTGTGGGGATTATGGGCATGATGGACCTCATGCGCCTTCTGATCCAATGAAAGCTGTGCAAATTACGGGTGAACAATGTTATGTGGACACTGGGGAGTTTGTTGGTACTGAGCTTCAAAGTGCTATCAATTGGTATCCAAGCACGCCTCCTCACACCCCTTGTTATGACAAAACAAAGCTTGATGCTGCATTGAATGTCATGATGACTAACCTAGCGAAGGCTGGGGTTACCACGATGAATTTGGCGTTCGGTCAGCTTGCTGATTTAGATGCGCTTGAATCTGGCACAGCAGTAGGGTGGACGTCTAAGGATGATACTTTCTTAAACTTTTTTAAGGGATATCCAGATTCAGATCCTTCAAAACCTTGGCACCCACTTTTGGTGGATGGTGAGAACCTATTAACCTATTTTTGCTCGTATGCTCATCAGATGCAACCAGCGATGAAAGTGCAACTCTCCTTTGGAGGGGCAGATGGAAGTGGAGGCGATTTTAAATTACCAGGTGACCCTACGGCATCGGCCAATACACTAGCCGAAATTTGCGACAAGTATGGGATTGACGGTGTTGGATTTGATATGGAAAATCCTGGGATTGTCGCGGAAAATGGTGTGTCAAATGTCGAAACGTTCTTTCAGACGCTTAAGCAAAAAGTGCATGTTACGGCAACCCTTCTAGGGTCGACTACACAAGGGGTTAACGGAGCTTTAGCGCCTCTTCTAAACAATTTCACGACCTATTTTGATGAAGCAAATTTAATGCTTTATGATGGGGGAACGCACTATTATCTAAGTGCACACAACGCCAATTGGGGTGTGCAAGCTTGGATGAAGAAGATTCCACCAGCTGACCTGCACATTGGGTTCTATCCCAAAATTCCCTACAATAAAGCGAGTGCAAATTCTGATCCCTCAACGGACCCGTATAATATTACCTCTGGAGCGTCAAATGGCACTGCAGCAGGTGAAATTTATTTACAGCTCTTGAAGAACTTAGGCCTTACGACAGCTCAAATGGGTGCGCCGTTTTTTTGGGTGGATCAACCTCAGCAGATTGCCCCTGGGCAACCTCCAGAACAATTTATGGAGGATTTTTACAAGACAGTTGGGGGGAATGTGCCGCCACCTTCTCGCAAATGGCCCTATACGGCGACAAATCTAACCGAGTTAAAACAAGAGATGGAGCACTATAAAACGCTTGAGCCAACAAATCGTTGGGTTCTTGCTATGTATAATGCTGTAGAAAGTATGCCAGCAGGATCGAATTTATCGGTGCTGCAAGGTTATGCTTCTGTGATAGAACAATGGGGGATGCCCGCTGAGATCAAATCTACGATGGAGATACTGACAAACACACATAGTGGAACACCTCTTTCAGGAAGTGGGTCTGCCTTTGCCTCAAGCGTTTTGAAGATGCTTGGTTCTTATGTCCCGAGTGGAAGTGTCGATGCAGAAGATGGTTCGGTGTTAGTTGCAGCGGCCGCTCAAGCGGATCCTACAAGCTATCTAAATGCGCATTGGGGGACAAATAAAGGTGGATTGCAACCTGTCTTAAATTTCCTTAAAGCTGTGACATCTACTCATTAGAGGATGGTGCTTAGGACTGAGAGGATTGTAACGAGTGCTGCTGTGTTTAGCGGGATGTTCATCCGTGTGGGTGCTGCCTTGCGGCGGGCAAAAGCGGCGAAAAGTGTAAGTTCTTGGTTTAAGTAGTTCATAATTGATTTATATTATAAATTATTTCGTATATATTGTCAAATCAATGGGTTAAGATGCTTGTTTTTTGCGCTTTACATGGACGAGATGACAAGGTATAAATTAACCCATGGCAAGAAGCATGACAGGTTATGGCTCGAGTACCTTCTCTTACTTAGGCGCTGATTATTCGTTGGAAATTCAATCCGTAAATCGCAAGTCCTTGGATATTAACATGTTCATTCCAAAAGAGCTTTTGGCGCTTGATTTGGAGTTAAGGGGCTGGATTAGTGAGCGGGTTTCAAGGGGGCAGGTTACGTGTCGCTTGTCAAAGAAAGAACGCTCTTTTGCGCCCGATTTTGAGGTTTTGAAGGCTGTGAAGGATGAGTGGGAAACGCTAGGTAGTAAGCTTGGGGTGAGTGAGGGGTTGACGCTTGCATTTTTGGCTGATCAGGCTGGAAAGTCGGTGACGGTGGCGGATCTTGATAAAAAGGTGCTGAAAAGAGCTTTAAATGGAGCTCTTGAGGCAATGATTTCTATGAGGGAGGCGGAAGGGCAAGAGCTGATTTCTGTGATGCAAGAGCGGTTGGATGCGATGGAAGAAAAAGTGGTATCGCTTCAGGACATTGGGAGTCGAGCTGTTCTGAAATTTGAGGCTAAGCTAAAAGCGCGTTTAGAGAGTTTAAAGGCTGAGGGAAAAGGGGAAAGAATTGCGCTTGAAACGGTTCTTTTAGCTGAGAAAGTGGATATTACTGAGGAGATTGAACGTTTAGAGAGTCATTTTAAGCAGATGCAAAAAGCCTTGTCTGAAGATGTTGTAGGCAAGAAGTTAGACTTTTTACTTCAAGAGATGAATCGCGAGGTGAACACGGTGATGTCAAAAAGTCAAGAGATTGAAATTGTTAACATCGGACTCTTTTTGAAGGTCGAAATTGATAAGTTAAGAGAACAAGCACGGAATATTGAATAATGTTACTTGGAAATCATAAGAATGGGATTGCTTTTGTCATTTCGGCGCCTGCGGGAACTGGGAAGACGACTTTAGCGAAGATGCTTTATAAGGAATTTAAGGGTGTTGTTGTGCCAAGTGTTTCATGCACGACAAGAAAGCCAAGAGAGGGGGAAGTCGATGGGGTTGATTACTTTTTTTTGACAAGAGAGGTTTTTGAAAAGAAGCTTGCTGCGGGGGAGTTTTTAGAGCACGCGGATGTGTTTGGAGAGTATTATGGCACGCTGCATTCGGTGGTAGAAGACCAGTTGATGGAGGGAAAGCATGTTGTCATGGTCATTGATACGCAAGGTGCCCTGCAAATTCGCGAGGCGATAGAGTCGACTTTGATTTTTATTACACCGCCTTCGCTTTCTGAGTTAAAAAAACGTTTAAGTGGACGTGGGTCTGAAACGGAAGAGAGTCTTCAGAAAAGATTGTCGTGGGCAGCAGAGGAGATCGAAAAATCGAAAAATTATGACTATTTACTCGTAAATGATGATTTAGAGATTGCATATTCTGTGTTAAAGAGTATACTTGTTGGCGAAGAACACAGGAGAATACGATGGGATCTCTCACGAATGAACAGTTAAAAGCTGCGATTTCCCAAGATAATTTTGAATTGACTAACAAGGCCATTGACGTTGTCCGCTCGATGATTCGTAGTGGAAAGGAAGTGTCTGTGCCTGACCTCTTAAACAAGCTTAAGGTTAACCCAAAAATTGCCCTAGAACTTCCAAGCGAGGAACCACCTAAGAGTGAATCGGCCTAAGGTTCTCATCACAGCGGCTCTGCCTTATGCCAATGGAGCTCTCCATTTTGGCCATATTGCTGGGGCCTATTTGCCAGCAGATTGTTATGCGCGCTACCAAAGACTGGTTGGTGCGGACGTCTTGTTTATCTGCGGCTCTGATGAGCACGGCGTTGCTGTCACACTATCTGCAGAACTCGCTGAGCGTACTCCTCAAGAACAGGTCGATCTTTTTCACGCTGTGAACAAAGATTTTTTTGCGGATTTAGGTATCTCTTTTGATCACTACTCAAGGACAACTTGGCCAGGCCACGTTAAACCGACGCAGACTTTTTTCTTAGAACTTCTTGAGAATGGTTTTATTGAAGAGAAGGAAACGGAGCAACTTTATTCTGAAGCGGATAAACGATTTTTAGCTGATCGTTACGTTGTAGGGACTTGCCCTAAATGTCGCTTTGATAAGGCGAGGGGAGATGAGTGTCCAAAATGTGGGGGCAATTTTGAAGCCACCGATCTAATCCACCCAAAATCGAAAATATCAGGCGCTGCTCTCACTTTAAAATCGACCAAGCACCACTTTTTGCGTTTTGATCTTTTCAAAGACAAGCTACAGGCTTTTTTGAAAAAACGGAATTGGAAACCAAATGTTGTTAACTTTGTTAAAAACTATATCGATGATTTAAAGCCTAGAGCGATCACACGTGACTCTGATTGGGGCATTCCCGTTCCCTTAGAAGGGTATGAAGGGAAGGTTCTCTACGTATGGTTTGATGCGCCAATTGGCTATATTTCAGCAAGTCGTGAGTGGTCGGATGAGTGGGAAAAATACTGGCTCGATGAGCGAACAAAGTATGTGCAGTTCATCGGGAAAGACAATATTCCTTTCCACGCTATTTTCTTCCCCGCCATGTGCATGGGACAAAACACCCCGTATAAACTCGTTGACGATCTGCCAGCGAATGAATTTCTCAATTTAGAAGGCAAGCAATTTAGCAAGTCAGAAAACTGGACGATTGATTTAGACCGCTTTTTCAAAAACTTCTCAAGTGATCAGATTCGTTACTATCTCGCTGCTATTGCACCTGAAACCCAGGACTCTGAGTTTATTTGGAAAGATTTTCAACTTCGTTGCAACAGCGAACTTCTCGGAAAGTATGGAAATCTCGTTAATCGCGTTCTTGTATTTCTCGGCAATAAATTTGAGCACGAAGTGCCAACGCCTGGGGAACTACTTGAAGTGGATCAAGAGCTTCTTAACGCTGTTGATCGCCTCGTTAAAGAAATCGGTGATGCCTATTCTCACTACCACTTGAGGAAAGCAACGGCTCTTATTATGGAGCTTGCGGCTCTTGGGAATGTTTATTTCGATCAAAAGCAACCTTGGAAGGATAAAGAAGGGGCTGGGACAACTCTTGCTCTTTGCCTAACGGTTCTTCGAGCGCTGGCTTTGGTATCGAGTCCTGTTCTGCCTGAGACAGCGAGTAAGCTTTGGGCGATGCTAGGCTACTCTGAGGAAATGGGGCAGCTTGATGAAGAGCTTGAAAAAGAGCTTCCCTTTGGAAGAAAACTGCCGCACCCGGAGATTCTCTTTAAGAAAGTTGAAGATGAACTCATTGAGCAGGAAATTGCCTCTCTTGGCAAGAAAGGGGATTTCGCCCCGACAAAGGAGCAAATCACGTTTGACCACTTTGGATCTTTAGATCTTCGGACAGGGGAGATACTTACAGCTGAGCCTATCCCAAAGTCGAAAAAGCTCTTAAAGCTTTCTGTTGATATTGGGTTTGAAAAACGACAGATTGTTGCTGGAATCGCAGAAGGAATCCAGGATATTGACGCTTTGATCGGCCAAAAGGTCGTTATTGTGGCAAATCTAAAGCCTGCTAAGTTAATGGGTGTAAAAAGTGAAGGGATGTTACTTGCAGCTCATACCGAGAAGGGTTTAGAGCTATTGTCGCTGTCCGAGTCTCCGCCCGGAAGCACAATTAGGTGAGTCCCCATTTAGGGAACTCACGTAATTTATTGAGCTTAAACTAGCACAAATTTCTTAAGGAAACTAAGCGCTTTTTCGCAACGTGTTTTCTTTCTTAAGTGGAGTGTTAAAAGTAACTTCGAGAAACCTTTTTTGATATCTTTTTTAGTCATTTTCTATACCTTTATTAATTAATTAATTGTCTTCCTACAAGTAATTATAGCAAATAAAGATTTTATTAACAAGGTTAAAGAGTAACCATCTGGTGTTTAAGGAGTTGTCTTAAACCAGTGTGTCTTTGGAGAACGTCATTGTTCTTAACCGCTAAGGCTAAAGCTTTTGTAGTGCCTAAAAGCACAACTAAGCGCCGCCCCCTTGTGAGGCCTGTGTATAACAGGTTGCGGTAGAGTAATTTAAAGTGGCAAAGGTGGACGGGAATCACGATGCAGCTGCACTCGCTTCCCTGGTATTTGTGAATGGAGACGGCATAGGCCAATACAAGCTCATCAAGCTCGGTGAAATCGTAGAAAACGTCGATCCCGTCAAAACAGACCACAAGTTCCTGATCATCAAGTGAGATGCGATCTATAATGCCTACATCCCCATTGTAGATGTTCTTGTTGTAGTTATTTCGTATTTGCATCACCTTGTCGCCCTCGTGAAAGGAGCGACCCATCTTAACAAGGGGGTGCTCTGAAGGGTTTAATGCCTCTTGCAGGACGATGTTAAGGTTTTCTGTCCCAATCACGCCTTTTTTCATGGGAGCTAGCACTTGGATTTCGCTAAAAGGGCTCATGTTGAACTTGCGTGGGATACGCACCTTCACAAGCTCTAGAATCTTGGCGAGACTATCCTCAGGCGTTGGTGATTCTAAGAAGATAAAATCACTCGCCTCATCATAATCTAGATCGGGGAGATAACCTTTGTTGATGCTGTGTGCGGCTGTGACAATCCGAGAGCTTTTTGCCTGTCGGAAAATCTCATTCAGCATACTTACTGGCACCTCATCTGAATCAATTAAATCTTTCAACACATTGCCTGGACCTACACTTGGCAACTGATCGATATCTCCAATTAAAATGAGCCTTGCATAACTAGGTATTGCTGAGAGTAAGTAACTCATTAACTGCGTATCGATCATACTGGCTTCATCAACAATGAGAAGCTCGACATCAAGCGGGTTTTCCTTATCACGCTTAAACCCACGCCCTGTAAAATCATACTCAAGAAGACTGTGGATTGTCTGTGCCTTCATCCCCGTGATCTCACTCATCCGTTTAGCTGCCCGCCCGGTTGGCGCCGCAAGCACAATGCTATTTGTCAGTTTCTCCGTAATCTTAATGATCGCTTTTGTAATCGTGCTCTTACCTGTTCCTGGCCCCCCAGTAATGATGTGCAACTTTTCTTGGACCGCTAAACAAATCGCTTCTTTCTGCTGCTTGGCAAATTCAAGACCCATCTTCTCTTCAACCCAAGAGAGCCCCTTACTCGTATCAATCGCTCTTAAACTCGCTTTCTCGCTCCTAAGGCGGAGCACATTCTTTGCAATATTCAGTTCAGCCAAATAAAGCGGCTTTACCCACACCTTGTGATCGAGCGTCACAATGCGCCCTTTACCCTCAAGCTCTCCAATCTGCAACTTAATCATCTCAAAGTCCGCATCAATCAAGTTAACCACACACTCAATCAATTCATCTTGGGGATAACACGAATGCCCATTGCTTGACATTTCCCAAAGCACATGCTCAATCGCGCCATTAATTCGTAGGGGACTGTCCTCAGGAATACCGAGTTTCATCGCCAAATCATCGGCTGACTTAAAGCCAATCCCAAACACATTCTTTGCGAGCATGTAGGGGTCTTCCTTAATTTTAGCAATCGAATCATCGCCATACATGCGGAAAATCTTCTGAGCGATTGAGGAGCGGACATTATTGCCTTGCAAAAAGATCATCACACCTCGAATCGATTTTTGAGCATCCCAACACTCACTAATCATCTCAACTTTCTTTTTCCCAATGCCTGGCACATCCATCAGCTCTGTCGGGTCGCGATCAATCACCTCTAAAGTGCGCTCTCCAAAATATTCGACAATCTTCTCGGCATACTTGGGACCAATGCCCTTAATCAATCCCGATTCCAAATACTTTTGAATGCCTGCGACATCACTAGGAGCTGTGACCTCAAACGTTTTGATCTCAAATTGCTGCCCGAATTTTGCATGATGCTTCCACACCCCCTCACAGTGAATCGTCTCGCCTGGTTGGACAACTGGCAACGTGCCCACAATTGTCACAGGTTCCCGCGTTCCGGGAATCTTGACTTTAGCAACCGTATAACCGTTATCCTCATTAGCAAAGACAACGTGTTCCATCACACCAGAGAAAGCATCCATAGCTGACTACTATAAAGGTTTGTTATTAAAAGGAAAAACAATCCGCTAAGAACTGTCTAACAAGACCATCAACTTCTTTGCGGGTGAAGGCGTGCGCCGTTTTTCCAAAGATATGACTTTGCCAATCGATATCAGCATCTTCGAGCATCTCTTGAAATTCGTGCAATTCATCGAGCTTGGAAATGGGATCAAGATAGCCATGGAGAAGCAATATCCGCCCTGAGGGCAATCGCCACTCCATTGGCGCATCAAAATGGCCATAAATTGATACGACGCCTTTCACATCAACGTGGCGTGCTAAATCAAGAGCACACATCCCTCCAAAACCGCTACCCATTACGGCTACTTGATCAGAGTTGCCTTCATTCAAAAACACCGCTTTTTTAAAGCCAGCAAGCAGCCGTTTTTTGAGCATCTCCCGGTCATCCAAAAAGGGTTGTTTGAGAGCTAGATTTTCCTCAGGTGAATGGCCAAGCACTCCCTTACCGTAGACGTCGAGGGCAAAGACGTTAAAGCCACTTGCTGATAGAGCTTCTGCTTTTGCGTGAATGCTCTCATCGTGCCCTTGCCAAGCAGGGCATAAGATTACTAGTGGACGGGCGCCTTTTTTCGCGTAATATCCCTCAAGCTCGAGATCCCCGTCTAAGTAACTGACCTTTCCATGACTCATATTAGTGACACTACCATACAAAAGCTTGATCTCACCAGCAAAAATTTAATTGATGTGGTTTAGAAACCCTTTGATAAAAAACGGGTTATCTTGTAATATCTTGTCCATTATTCCGGATTAGCTCAGCGGTAGAGCAGTGGACTGTTAATCCATTTGTCGCAAGTTCGAATCTTGCATCCGGAGACAAAGCCCCTCTTCTGAGGGGCTTTTTTTGTGCGAGCCGTTTTGGCTGTACGCCGAATTAACTTCTAGTATCTCCACTAAGCCAAGAGTCGCTTCTCTTATACAGTGAATATAAACAGTTAAGTTGAATGTTGTTGAAAAGGAGCTTTAGGTGGTACTCTCTTTGCAAAAAAAACGGCTCTTAGACTTAGTTGACTTTGTCTTGGCCTATTTACCGGGAGGATTTATGAAAAAATTACTTTTTTGCTTAATGGCTTCAATGCTTTGCACGCTGCAAGCTGAATTTGGGGCTGATCAATTTACAAGTTTTAGTTTTCCGATTAATCAAACGTATGGAGCAGGCGTTGAAATATGCGAGGAAAATGGGTATACCCATTTCCTGGTTAAGCGAATTTCCTATGTCGATAAGCGAGGAGAGAGGCTTGAATATACTGGAGTACAAGAGGCTGAAAACGGAATTTTAGTTTCGAATACGTTCACTCAAGATTTTGGGGGCATCCTAGGAGAGCTGACATTTGAATATGAGCTTCTTTGCTTTGAACAAAAACCAGATGATGAACAGGCTATTGATGTCGGAGAAATATTAAATCTTGTGCGCATGTTGGAAGAAGTGGACGATACTGTAGTTACTTCCCCAGAGAGCTTTGTCATTGAAGTCACAACGTTTGATGAGTTGCAAGCTTACTTAGAAAATACTGAGGGAACTATTTACGTCGATTGTTATTCACCTCTATGTCCCCCTTGTAAAATGCTAGCGCCAAAGTACGACGAATTCTCTGTTGAGCTTGCTGCTAGTGGAACATTCTTGAAAGTAAGCCTCAATGACGTTCCTGAAATGGGCGCAGAATATGACATCGATGGGCTTCCAACGCTTCTAGTCTTTAAAGACCAGAGGGAAGTTGAAAGGAAAAGGTCGCTGCCAACAATCATGAACTATTTTGACACGCTTATAACAAGTCAGTGCACTTGCCCAGTTAACTAATTTAGGCCCCTTTTCGAAGGGGCTCTTTCAAATACGGCGAGGAGCTATGAAATTTATACCTTTGTTGATCAAAAAAATATGCCGTCCATTCGGCTTCATGAAAAACGGATGGTTCGAATTGAAACTGGGTACGCCCCCTCTTTTTTAGATATTATTTGCTGTGGTAAACGCTTTGGAACTTACGCAGATGCGTATCAATTTGCCCGTTTATCTGAAGCGAAAGAGGCATAAATAAACCTAGAAGTTTTTAAGGATAGCTTCCAAAATAAGTAAACATTTTGGAGGTTTTTATGGAAATTTGGCTTGATACAATTGATCTTGATGCGATTGAACATGCAAGTGACTTAGGTCTTATTAGCGGAGTCACGACGAATCCGAGCATCTTATCGAAGGCAGAGGATGTACCTTTGATGCTTCGGCGTCTCTTAGAAGTGCAGCAAGGACTTGTGGCAGCTCAAGTCACAGGCTCTAAGGCAGAGCAGATGGTTGAAGAGGGGCTGAAGATCTCAGGAGTGTCAGAGAGAATGGTTGTGAAGGTTCCGATCAATCAAGAGGGGCTTAAAGCAATTAAAGAGCTTCGTCAAAAAGGCGTACCCATTATGGGAACGGCTGTGATTTCCTCTCATCAGGCGGTCTTAGCCTCCCAGCATGATTTAGCGTATTTAGCTCCGTATTTTAGCCATATTGGAACTCCTAATTTTGCATGGAGTAAGATTGACCAGATGCAGAAGATATTGGAAAATACAGGGTGTGGGACGAAAATTTTGATGGCTTCCCTTCGTGAGGTAGAAGAGCTTGTTCAGGCGGCGGCTTTAGGTATTCCTTCTGTGACAATCACGGCAGCAATGTACAAAGATCTGACCGAGCATCAAGAGCGAGTTGTTGGGTTTATGGAGCGCTTTTCTGTTGATTGGAAAAAAGCTCAAGGCGATGTGAGCATAAAAGATGTTTTAGTTTAATTATCTTTGGTTTTAATTGTCGTCATTGGTATTATTTTTCCCGGTCAACGTGAAGGGTAATAAGAGAGAGTTTAAATGGAAATTAATGTAGATCAAAACCAACCAGGTAACGTCCAGCAAGATGGACGGTGGATTCATACCGATCAGTGTGGGATCAGCTATGATATCACAGCAAAATCTAGAGAAGAGCTAGAAAGCAAATTTAAAGAGGGGATTGAAAAAGGTGCCACGCACATGTTACACGTTTGGGACACGTATGATTTTGAGTGTTCCTACGATTATGTGGTTTTTGTGATGCAAAACGAAAATGTGAAAGACGTGGTAAACTTTCATTCGATGCCTGGATATTACAGAACATCAGGTGTTTACGACTTGTCAGTGCCGTTTGATCAGCAAGATACAAGTCCTTTGAACTACCGCTAGGTGTTTTTCTTCTTGGAGGTGACGTAACGTCACCTCGTATCATGGAGTCATTAACAGCAAACCTATAGGTTGAATCATGGAATACTCTACAAAAGCCTTAGCAAAAGTCTCTGGGGTCAGCGTACGAACTCTTCGTCACTATGATCAAATTGGACTTTTGACCCCGTCGATTCGCATGGGTAATGGGCGTCGTTTGTATGGTGTCATGGAACTTGTCCTTTTAGGTCAAATTTTGTCCTTAAAAGAGTTTGGTTTTAGCTTAAGCAAAATCAAGTCGATTTTAGGGAAAAAGCCACTTCAAAGAGTAAGTGCTCTGATGGCTCAAAAAGAGATGTTGTTAGATGAACAAAAGCGTTTGAAGAGCTCTCTTCAAATGATTGATTCTATGATGTCATTTTACAAGGAGAATACGATGGATATGCCAGCAAACATGGAAGAATGTTTTAGCTCACTAAAAAATCGGCAAGAATATCAGAAATATTTTGATGAGGGAGTGACCGATAACTGGTCTAAGACTCTAGATCACAGGCTGATGCTTCGAGTAAGTGATAAGTATTTTGCCGCGTATAAAAAGAAAAAAAAGCGCCTAACAACTTCCACTGCCTTTGCCACTGAATATGGACGGCAGTACGGAACAATTGCAGGCAAATTAGGCGTTTTTCAAGCCAAAGGGATTGATGTCGCTTCAGCTGAGGTGCAAAAGCTGATGGAAAAACAGTGGGAGATTTTGCAGATGGTGTATCCTAATACATCTTCTAAGAACGTTTACTTTGTAATTCGTGACCTTTGTACTGATTGTCCTCCTGAATTTAAGTCTCAAGAGGGGGATAAGTCCTTAGCTTATATGAAGAAGGCGATGACGATTTTCGGAAACAATTCTTTCTAGTATCCTACGGTTAGCCTGGTGTTAGATGCTCATTGACCTTATCACATGCGGAGTTTATAAATTAGATGGTACGTATGGATAGCATTGCTAGTTTTAATGAGTTTTCTACTTTATTGGCTGGGCACATTCTGAAGAAGAGTGTGCTCTTACAAATCTTCACTTCGATCGTTGGATTCGTTTGCGGATACGCACTCTATTCTCTTTTGCATAAAACGGTTCGTTTTCATACAAATTCTACAAAGCGCGATCAGTTACTTGAGAGAATCTTTGCAGCAACGTGTCTGCCACTTGTTGTGACCGTTATTCTATGGACAATTGTCGCAGCATGTCGCGAATTTAGGTGCGATTTTGAGGTGTGTCAAGCTTTTGCACAATTTAGCACAGCGTGGCTCTTTGTAAGGTCTATTGCTCTAATTAAAATGCAGTCAAGCTTAAGACGAATCTTACCAATTATTGTTTATTCACTGACTCTATTGGCAGTTTTTAACCTATTGTCTCAATTAACATTGATTATGGGCAATCTGTCTTTGACAATTGGTGAATTTCATATTTCCATGCTTTCCCTTTTAAAAGGAGGATCGCTGTTTCTCATCCTATTATGGGGTACGGTGCATGCTTCACGGCGTGTGGAACGGAGTATCAAGAAAACAACAGATATTGATCCTTCTCATCAAGAATTATTTGCCAAACTGGTACGGATCATCCTTGTAATATTTTCTGTGTTAATTTCCTTGAGCGCTTCAGGAATTAATTTGTCCGCCTTTGCTCTAGTTGGTGGTGCGATTGGTGTTGGTATTGGTTTTGGACTGCAAAAAGTTGTTTCTAATTTTATTTGTGGGATTATTTTGCTTCTTGATCGTTCGATTAAACCCGGAGATGTAATTACGCTTGAGGAAGGAAAGTCTTATGGAGAAATCACAAAACTTGGTGCAAGGTGTGCGACAATCCGCACTCGTGCTGGGAAAGAACATCTCATCCCTAATGAAGATTTTATCATTCAAAAGGCTGTTAATTGGTCGTTAAGTGATCATATGATCCGTCTGAGCATTCCTATGCGAGCGGGTCTTGATTCAGATGTGGAGCTTGTATTACAGCTTCTTTTGGAGTCAGCCCAGGGGATCGATCGGATTACATTTAAAAAAGAGCCTAGTGTACGTCTTAGAGGATTTAGTGACAGTGCGATTGAAGTTGAGCTGCGCGTTTGGATCAAAGATCCAAAAAATGGGGTTAGCAAAGTAAAAAGTGATATTTATGTCAAAATTTGGAAGCTGTTCAAGCAGCATGGCATCAAGATTCCTCATGCTCAATCAGACTTATTTCTTCAAGGATTAGGTAGTCCTTCAGAAGTCTTAGAGGCATTAATTCCAAAAAGTGGCTCTACTTACACGAAAGGAGAGTCTTAGGTGGGAAATTCATATGAAGAACGAGCTGATGAAGAGTGGCTAGAGGTGACGGAAAGGTGGCTTAAGCTTAAAGAGCACCTTGATATGGTTAAAGAGGAAGAGCAAAGGCTTAGAGCTGAATTAATTCAGCTTGCCAAAGATAGGAGTTGTCGGGGCGGTGGTGTAAGGCTTTTACGTTCGATGCGTAAGGGCACGGTCCAATATGGAGAAATTCCAGAGCTTAAGGATGTTGATTTGGACAAGTATCGGAAACCTACAGCGGTCTCTTGGAATTTAGCGCGCTATCAACCTAAGGAGAGCACGTGAGGGCTTTTTGGATGGTATTTTTTGTTTCGTTAAAGCTTTTTGCAGCGCCCCCAATTCCAACTGGTGTGGTGTCTGAAGAGGTGTTGTCGGCATTAATGGGGGAGGTTGAAACTGAAGTTGAAGGCGCGTTTTGTTTGCAAAATGATGAGCGCACTAAGCGTAAAACACGCGAGTTTGGCTACAGTTTTTTTAAGCTCGAGGCGGGGGATCATTCGTTTAGGGAGATTCCAGCTTGTTTGATGCAGCTTGGTAATGAAGTCTGTCGCGCGCTTGGTCGCGCACCAGAGCCCTTTACAAATGTCATTCTCTCTGTCTATGGAGAGGGATACCATTTGGAACCGCATGTTGATATTGATCAAGCGCAGTGTGGGGCTTCTCGGTATTATTTTGACGAGTGTGTCTATGGGGTTGTCTTGGAAGCCGATGAGACGGGGCATCTTTATTTTATCAAAGATGATAAGCATTATATTCCTCCTCTTGATCTGGAGAAAATCTATGAAGTAGATGAGTCAAAAGGTGCTGTCTATTGTTTGGAAGGGCCATATCGGCATTTTCCTTTCCATCATGGTGTCACGGATGTGGCAAAAAAGCGTATTTCTGTCACATTTAGAAAGGTTGTATTTATCTAAGGCTATTCGCTATCTGTTAGAGCGTATCTAATAAGGAGAAAGATGATGCGCAAGATGGTTTTTAGTTTATTATTCGCGGTCCCTGGTGTGCTCTGTGCAATGTCGCCGGCTCAGGCGAAGGCGAAGTTAGTGCAGGGGAACAAGCGATTTCAAAAAGATTACAGCGAAAAGAAAGAGCACGGCTCGGCTCGGCTCTCATTAAAGGGGAGTCAAGCACCCTTCGCGGTGATTGTTGCTTGTTCTGATTCACGGGTTGCTCCTGAGCTATTATTTGATCAAGGGATTGGAGAGCTCTTTGTCATTCGTGTGGCAGGTAATGTAATTGGGCCTTATGAAATGGAGAGTATTGTCTACGCGGCAAAGCATCTTGGTTCTGCTTATGTGCTTGTAATGGGGCATGAGAAATGTGGCGCGGTAGATGCCGTGGTTCAGGGGCAAGCTGGCGATATTCCCTACATTTCTCAATTAATTCAATCTTCTGTTAACAAGGCTAAGGCTAAAAGAACGCGAAATCTTTTGAAAACGGCAATTGAGATCAATGCGGAGACGATGAGTCGATTTGTCAAGCGCTCTCCTGTTGTTGCAGATCTTGTAAAACAAAAGCAAATTCAAGTGGGAGCTGGTTATTATAATTTTGAAACTGGCGCTGTTGAAATGCTTTAAGTGTCATAACACTTGCAATTTGGCCTGCTAGAACTTTTCTTTCTCAACTAGTTCAGAAAGAAAAGTTGTGAATTAATCAAAGAAATATTTACGATGGGTCCAAAACGAATTTTAAGGATTCATTATGAAATTTTCTTCGCGTATATTTTTAGGTCTTTGCGTAGCCACGCTTGGGACAGCCTTTGCTGATGAGCATAGGGACTATCAGCAGTCTCAACCTAAAAAGCCGGTGCCATCCATGCCGGTTGTCACATTGGATAATCCAAACTACATTTTTGGAGTGAATTTTAGTGCGCTGTTTATGCAGCCTTATGCAAATAATCTCGATTATGCGGCAGAAGCTGTTCCGTTTAACTATGGAACTGCAAGACCGATTCTCTCCCCTAGTTGGGTCATTCCTGAGATTTCAACTGATTACCACTTCGGGTTTGATTTGGGAATTGAGGGTATGTTTCAGATGGTTAACACGCGTATGTCTTTAAATTGGGTGCGTTATCACTCTCCAAAAGATACGGGGTCAAAATCTGTGGCTCATACCAACAATATGGTGGGGCCGTTCTTCGAGATTGGACCGGATGCGAGTGCTTATAAAACGTCTAAAGGTGAGGTGTACTTCAACTTTGACCAGGTCAATCTTGACTATGGAACGTTTGTTAAGTTTGGTGATCATTTAGATATGAATCTTGGAACGGGTGTGAGCTATTCTAGGGTTTATCAGCATCTTTTCTCGAGATTTACGAATGTTCCTGGGACTGTTGTTCGTACGTTGACTGTTCCGTCGACCTTCCAAGGTTGGGGGCCTGGTGCTAATTTTGACTTCACTTACACGGTTTGGGAAGGATTTAAATTTGTTGGAGATGCAAGAGGTACGCTTTTTGTTGGTACATTTAAGAATGACACAGCTTATTCAACAGAGTCTCCTACGATTGAAGCACTCGGCGATACAAATCCCAATACTCAATCAACGAGTGTAGGTAGTAAGATGGACATTGTCCCCGCATTTGAAGGAAAGCTTGGTCTTGCCTATGAGTGGAGTTGGGGCGATTGCTGTGAGTTTAAACTCGAAGGTGGATACCGTGCTCTAGTTCATATCAACGCGATTCGCTCAATTGATATGGGATCTGAGGTGGCGCTTGGTGCAATTGGTTCCATTGGAAGTGCGGAAACAGGTGTCTATGCAAGATCGTTTGTAAGAACGCTTAGCAACTTTAGCCTAGCAGGACCCTACGTTGCAGTGAACATTGGCTTCTAAAGTCAAAAATTTTACTTGAGAAAGCGGACTTATTCGTTCATAAAGGGATCCATGAGATCCCTTTTTTGTTTTCTACTTATCAGCCTCTCGACCCTCTTCGGAGGCAATTCTAAGCAAGTCATTGAAGACATGGCAAGTGTTGCTAATGTCAAAGTAAATGGCTCTAGATCGCATGACATTCAAGTCCACAATGAAGCCTTTTATGATCGCGTGTTACGCGAACAATCGCTTGGTCTTGGCGAAGCGTATATGGAAGGTTGGTGGGATAGTGAGGCGCTTGATGAGTGCATGTATCGCATCATTCGTGCGAATGTCGAAGGGCAGTTTGGACGACCTTCGATGGCGATGATTTGGGCGTATGTAAAAGCCAAGGTTTTTAACATGCAGAGTAAATCAGGAAGCATGAAGGTGATCAATGCTCACTATCAGCTTGGGAATGACCTCTATGAGAATATGCTCGATCCCCTTATGACCTACAGCTGCGGTTATTGGAAGCGTGCGCGTAATTTAAATGAAGCACAAGTGGCCAAGTACGATTTGATTGCGCAGAAACTCTCTTTAAAGCCTGGCATGCGCGTTTTAGATATTGGATGTGGTTGGGGCGGTTTTGCACGTTATATTGCAGAAAATTACGGAGTAAGCGTTGTTGCAATCACTTTATCCGAGAAGCAAGCGGGGTATGCGAAGAAGATGTGTCAGGGCTTACCTGTTGAGGTTCGGGTTCAAGATTACCGCGATGTGGATGGCAAGTTTGATCGTGTGGTGGAGATTGGGATGTTTGAGCATGTAGGATCGAAAAACTACCGGACCTTTATGGAAGTGGCGTATGCTCGCTTAAACGATAATGGGATGGTGATGCTGCATACGATCGGCAGTAATAAGAGCAACGTTGCTGGAGATCCTTGGATTGATAAGTACATCTTTCGCGGGGGGCAATTGCCTTCGATTGCACAGGTAGGAAAATCGATTGAGGGACTGTTTGTCATGGAAGATTGGCACAATTTTAGCACAGACTATGACAAAACGCTTATGGCTTGGCATGCCAATTTTGTGAAAAACTGGCCGAAGATTAAGGAGCAGTACCCTGATCCGTTTTACAGAATGTGGCGCTATTACCTCCTTTCATGTGCAGCAACTTTCCGTGCAAGGCACATTCAGTTATGGCAAGTCGTTCTATCAAAGAACGGTGTTCTTGGTGGGTATGAGAGCGTGCGTTAGTTAGGAGTGGACTTTGTACGCTTCGTTGATTTCTTCAGCACTACTGATTGTGCATGATAGATCTTTAAGCTGCCCTGTTTCAAGATCGTAGACCCAACCATGGACACAAAGGGGTTGTTTTTTCTCCCAAGCGTTTTGGACGATTGTTGTGTGGCAGATGTTTTTCACCTGAGCGCAAACATTGAGTTCTACTAAACGGTTATAGCGCTCTATTTCATTAGAGATATTCTCAAGTTCGGCTTTGTTATGGTCATAGACATCGCGCACGTTGCGCAGCCAATTATCAACAAGGCCTAGGTGGTTGTTTTCCATGGCCGCTTTTACGCCGCCGCACCCGTAGTGACCACAGACGATGATGTGCTCAATATTTAAACAATTGACTGAGTACTCTAAAACGGAGAGGGAATTAAGGTCGGTGTGGGGGCAAAGGTTTGCTATATTGCGATGAACGAAGAGTTCTCCGGGCTCTAAAGCTACAATTTCGTTTGCAGGAACGCGGCTATCAGAGCAGCCAAACCATAGATAGAGAGGTGTCTGCTGTTTTGCTAATTTTGAAAAATACTTAGGATCAACACCTGTTTTTTTGAGGACCCAGGCCTTATTATTATCAAATAGTTTCTTGAGCTTTTTCATGTTCTCAAGCTTACCACATCTCTACTTTTTTAGACAGGTTGAGGGTCAGACAGGTCTATGTCTGACCCTAAACTCAATTTATTGTTGACAGTTACGAGAATCAAAGCTTATGGGGCCTGCTCCAAAATAAGCGATCAGGCAAGCAGCTCCTAGCATTGAGACGTTTTTCATAAAGCAATATTGGTGCATTGTCACAGCAAAAACGCTGTCTGCTGTCCAAAATTTATGCATGGCGATGGTTGTTGGAATTAAGAATATGATCAAAAGCCAGGCGCCAAAGCGTGCTTTGTAACCAAAAAGGATGCTTAGTCCACCGATCAGAGCAACAACCCCTGCAATTGGTACGAGTGTTGATGCGTAGGGGACGCCTTCTTTTGCTGCCCATGCAATCGTAGTGCTTGAAAAGTGTTCGAAGGATTTAGTAATAAAGATGGCAGAAAACAAGATTCGGCCGATTAGTGCTATAACTTTCATAATTTCTCCTAAGATAGGTTCTACAATCTAATAGTTAGTTTTAAAAAATTTCGCAATGCATTTCTTTGACAAAAGTGATAGCTCTTGGTAGGATTCACTCCTCTAATAACGTTGGAGGTATGTTTTGAAGTGTTTGAGTTTTTTGATTGGAGGATTACTTATGAGCAAATGTTTGGCTGTTGAGACACTTGATTTAGATGTGATTTCATATGAAGATTTTGTTGCAGGCAAGGCTCATGAGACGATTGAGAGTGCATTGCACGGTAATGGCATTATTGGAATTAAGGGAATCCCAACATATAAAGAGAAGTCTGAGAGACTCTTAGCAACACTTCGAGAATTTCATCAGTTACCTGAAGAGGTAAAAGAGCAGTATGCCCCAGATCGGACCAAAAATGAGCTTTTTGATGGGTATGAAGTGGGCAAAGAGAGATTTTTGGATGATGAGGGGAATTGGGTCGTTGACGACTTGAAGGTGTCGTATTATGTAACGTATCCCCAGATGAATCATAACAAATGGCCAAGAGAGCTTGATTTAAAAACGCCTTGCATGGATTTGTCTGCTCTGATGTCCGAAATGGGAATAGCACTCATGAGAGAAGTGGGTCTTATTGGTGAGGCAACGGGGATTGAAATTGGTGATGAGCCGCGCACTGTCCGCATGCTTTATTATCGAAAAGGGCAGGAGGATATGGGCAAAGATCGCCATTGGTGTGCTGACCACTTTGACCATGGGATGTTTACTGTTCTTTTACCCTCGATTTATTTTGTCGATGGGGAGAAGATTGATGAGCCTCTTGAAGCGGGTTTGTTTGTAGAGGTGGATGGTGTTAAAAAGAAAGTGGTTGCAAATGATCCAGATGTTTTACTTTTCCAGGTAGGCGAATTTGGGCAGCTAGCGACAAATGATGCGATTCGAGCGACTAAGCACTCTGTGAACAAAGCCATAGGTCCGATTGAGCGGTTCACGATGGCTTTTTTCTTCAATGCTCCAATGGATAGTTTGATTCACTCAACTTCAGAATTGACGAGTAATCAGCGTTATCCTGGTGAGGCAGGAGATCCTTGTACTTATGGGGAGTGGCACGAAAATACCTTTAACCTCTTTTTAATTAAGGATGAATCATGAAATTAGGACTACTATTTGCCTGTATTGGCACGGCGCTTTTTGGCTTTAATCAAGAAGTGTTGGACGGTTTAGCTGACGATTTTGCAAAGTCTTGGAATCTGTACGATGGTAAGAGTGCGGTGAAGCATTTCTCAGATGATGCATGCTTTGTAAACATTTTTGGAATGCGTTTTGACGGCAAAGAAGCAATTGAAGATAGACATGTTGAGATTTTAACAACGTTTTTAAAAGGCTCAACCTATGAAGTAACAGGTACAGATTACCAAGAGGTAGCACCAGGTGTTGTTGTAGGCCATATCAATTGGAAAGTAGAAGGCTTTAGACCTCCTTGTTGTGGCCCTGAGGTTCCTGGTAAAGAACTTCACGGGACATTTACTCAGGTTTTTGTTGAAACAGATGGTATTTGGAAAATTGTTTCATCTCAAAATACCATGCAACCACTGAAGAAAAATGCGTAAGGTTGTATGTGGGATTATTTTAATGGGCTTTGCTTTTGCAACGCCCATTCCTGTTCAGTTTTCGATCGCTCCTAACAAGGTTGTGAAAAAGCTGCCATGGAAGACGAAGGCCTTTGGGACGGTGATTCCAGGTGAACTAAAGACGTATATCTTCAAGACGGAAAAGAGCTATTATCGCGATTATCAAAAGTCGTTTTATGCGCTCACCTTTAAAAAGGGTGGTTGGGATTGCATGCGTCACTATGAGATTTTGGCAAATGGTTGCATTCCCTATTTTGACAATTTGGATGCGTGTGATGATTATACGATGCATTTGCTGCCGAAGAAATTGATTTTAGAGGCGATGCATTTAAGGGGGGTGACACGAGGCAAGATTGATTGGAACACCTTTGATGCAAAGCGTTATTGGGAGATTTTGCGTGAGCTTTTAGCTTATACGAAAGCGCATTTGACGACAGAGGCCATGGCCCGCTATATGGTCGATCGTCTAGGGTATAAGGGTGAGGGTAAGATTCTCTTTCTCTCCAAAGAAGTTTCGCCTGATTACATGCGTGAATGTGTGCTGACGGGATTCAAGCAAATTTTTGGGGAACGTGTTGTTGATGTGCCAAAGATTGACTACTTGTATACAAGCTATGGCGATGCGACCAATCTCTATGGGAAAGGCTTTAGTTATTCGAAGGTCTTAGAAGATTTGCCCATTGATCGGTCAAAAATTGAAAAGCGGATCAAAAATCGTGAGTTTGACTTGGTGATTTACGGCTCTGTTCATCGAGGATTACCGTATCATGAGCTGGTCAAAAGTGTGTATGGAGAAAATGAAATTGCTTATGTTTGCGGGGCTGATGAACACCCTTGCGAATTTTTGAAATTAAATCAGCTTTTCCTACGTGAGTTCGACTTTAATCTTCTTGAAAATTAAAGACATACGCTGTACCCTGTCCTTATCCTTGCGGGAAGGAGTTTTAATATGTATGTACTTATTTCTTTAGGCATCGCTTTTTTAGTTATTCTATTCAGATGCTTCCACATTGTTCCTCAAAAAAGGGTCTATATTGTAGAGCGTTTGGGCAAGTATAACCGCATGTTCAATGCTGGGTTGCACTTCACTGTCCCCTTTGTTGACAAAATTGCGTATCGCCATTCTCTCAAAGAGACGGTAATTGATGTGCCCATTCAGGTATGTATCACAAAAGATAACATTTCTATTGAAGTGGATGGTGTTCTTTATCTTCAGGTAAGAGACCCTCAGAAGGCCTCGTATGGTATTAACGACTATCTCTTTGGAACAACGCAAATTGCACAGACAACAATGCGCAGTATCATTGGTAAACTTGATTTAGATCAGACGTTTGAAGAGCGAGAAAATATCAATTCACAGATTTTGGTAGCAGCAGATAAAGCCTCAGATCCTTGGGGAATCAAGGTGACACGCTATGAAATCAAAGACATTAAGCCACCACAGAGCATTAAAGAAGCGATGGAAAAACAGATGCGAGCTGAGCGCGAAAAGCGCGCTGTTGTTGCTCAATCTGAGGGAGAAAAGCGCTCTAAGATCAATCATGCGGAAGGTAATATGGAAAGCCGCATTGCTGAAGCGAAAGCGAAAGTCTATGAGATCCAAGAGACGGCTAAGGCTACAGCTGAGGGCATTATCAATATTGCTCGCGCAATTGATACGGAAAAAGGTTCAGATGCTGTCAATTTGAGAGTCGCTGAGCAGTATTTAAAAGAGTTTGGTAACTTGGCTAAAGTCAACAATACGATGATTATTCCAAGCAATATGACCGATATTTCAAGTGTGATTGGCACGGCGACATCGCTTGTCAAGAATCTCTCGAAAAAGGATCTTTTTGTCAAAGACGCTTAAATCTGTCACTGAAAAACGGTTAAGTGAGCTCCACACGGGGCGAGTAGAAACCGCACATCTCATGGAGGCGCTAGCCATGCGCTTCCATGAGCTGATGGCAAACGTGCTGCCTGGAGTAAGTGTGCCTCATTTTCCTGAAAAAATGGGGTTTATCAAACGGATGGAGCTTGCTGGCGGATGGGTTCTTGAAAATCAAGCCCTGCATTTGATTGACCACAGCTCTGATACGGTGAGAGGCTGGGTCTGTTATGCAATTGGGAAGATGAATCTCCCTCTTAAAGAGAGCTTAGAGTTAATGAGACCCTTAGCCGATGATCCTCACTTTGGGGTCAGAGAGTGGGCATGGATTGCCCTTCGCGCACACTTGATGGAAGATCTAGAAAAAACGCTTAAACTCTTAACGCCGTTTGTCCAGTCTGAGAGTGAAAATCTCAGACGTTTTGCCATTGAGGGGACGCGTCCTCGTGGCGTTTGGTGCGCTCACTTTGATGCGCTGAAAAAAGAGCCGTGGAAAGCCTTAGAGCTTTTTGAACATCTTTACAAAGATCCTTCCAAGTATGTCAGGCTTTCTCTAGGCAATTGGCTCAATGATGCGAGTAAACTACATCCGGATTGGGTTTTGTCGCTTTGTGAAAAATGGCAAAAACAGTCTTCCTCTCCAGAAACCGCCCATATTTGCAAGAGAGCACTTAGGTCGATGCGTAAGCTGTAAGCGTATCGCGCTGCGATGTGGTGAGATAAGGCATGCGCCTTTCGGCTATACGCTCCTCTGCTTCATATTGGTCTAAATGAAGAGCGTCCATCAAGTAACAGGTTGCAACAAGCATCGAACGCCCTCTTCCAGCCTTGCAGTGAACGAGAACATTTCCAAAATGATCGTGGATAAAATCCACCCCTTCGCGGACTCTTTCTAGAGTTGGCGAAGTGAGGTCTTGAACACTGATTTGTTTAAAGGCGATTCCCTGGTTAAAGTATTCAGTTCCTCGAATAGGTGCTCCAAACAGTGTGTCAGTTTCTAACTCAAACGGTTCTACTAAAGCTAAAACGCCTGTAATCCCCATTGCACGGATGTCTTCTAAATGGCCATGATCTCGCAGTGGCAATGAGCCGACATGTAGGTTAGATTCTTCGAGGATACGTGTAAAAAAGGGGACACCAAAAAGCGTATTTAAAGCTATGTTCGTCGCTAAGGTTAGTTCCATCAGCAAGGATTTTGGGATCAATGTAGGGTCTGACCAAACGGCAACTCCTACTAATAAAGCGCAGCTAAGTGTAACAGCAAGCGGGGCAATGGCAATGGTTGCGAGTGAAACCACACTTGAAATCACAAGGGGACTTTCAATCACAGGCGTTGGGTCAGGGAGGTTTTGTACAAACGCAGTTATCATAAGTGGGAACAGTATAAATTCTGACGCAATATATGCCAATAGTGTAAAGTGAAGCTTGTGATGAAGATTTTCCTATTTTTAATTTTACCCCTTGTGGTGTTTGGTATGCAGTCAAATGAAGTTTTAGATTTTTGGTTTGGGCCTCTTGATGATGAAGGGCGATGGGATCCTGCTAAAGCTGAGCGCTGGTTTAACGGAGGAGAAAAAATCGATGAGGAAATCTCTGAAAAATTTTCAAAAGCCATTGATCTTATCCATCAAGATTGGCTAGAGGACCCAGAAGGGCGCCTTGCTCATATCATCTTATATGATCAGTTCTCTCGGAATATCCACCGCGGATCAAGTAAGGCCTTTTCATACGATGAAAAAGCTTTAGTGCTTGCATTGGATGGGATTGGTCAAGGCGATGACATCATGTTGCAACCTATCGAGCGCATGTTTTTCTACCTGCCTTTAGAACACGCTGAGGATTTAGAACTTCAAGAGCTTTCTGTTTCAATGTTCCAGCAACTCTTAGAGGATGCTCCAGAAGACCAAAAGCCATTTTTTGAAGGTACTCTTGATTACGCTTTGCGTCATCACCATGTGATCGAAAAGTTTGGGCGCTTTCCTCACAGGAATCCAGCACTTTCTCGTGAAACCACACCTGAAGAAAAAGAGTATCTAGAGGCCTGCCCAAGTGGATTCTAATTCCTCATAACGGCTTAAAAAAGAACTAAGTGCATAGAGGGCGCCGCGCTGTGGTGATTCTTTCACTTCAAGTGTAATGCAAGATGGCAATGGACCGCTATCTAAGAGAGTTTCCATTTCCTCAATGGTCATTTCCCCAGGACACTTAAACCTGTTAATGGCGATGTTCATTAAAAGCGCTGTTTCAATACACTCAAATTGGATCCGTTCTTCGCTAGTGGGTATGTGTCCTAAGTAAGTTTTAAGCAGGCTTAAGCGATCAGGCTTTGGTAGACGGATGGAAAATTTAGCAAGGTCATAAAAAGGGTGACCATAGCATGTATAATCAAAGTCGATGAGTTTAGGTTCCTTCCCGAGTAGCACATTTCTTGTGTGAAAATCTCCATGGCAAAGCACGCCATGCGCTTCGATGTAGGGGAGCACTTTCAGATAGAGGCGTTTTGTTTTTTCCATCGCCTCAAAAAAGTGTTTTGGCAAAGGGGATTTGGGTACTTCAAGGGAAAAGGGTTTGGGACTAGAATATTCATGAAAAGGCGCAATAGCGTGGAAACGTTTTAGGAGACGGACTGAGTCGTGGTAGGCCTTTTGATCCTCTTCATATGTAGGGAAGGGGCGGGCATCAATGTATTCGAGTTTGAGGGTCTGTGTATCTAGATCGACACTGTAGACAGTGGGACCTATGCCTTCATCACCGATGAGGACTGAGAGCTCTGCCATCTCTTTAAATTGCTTGTCAGAAAACTGTGTTTTGCACTTGGGTGTGCGAAGCACATAGTCATCGACGATTACAATCTTGTTGTCGCATCCTTCATCCATGGTGACAAATATGCGGGTTTAGGGACTTAATATTCAAGGGGTTCAATAAGGTGTTTCAGTGTAAATGTGAGTCGAGAAGGTGAAGAAGGACCGTATTCTGGATGGACCATTGTCATGAGAACAGATCCGGGCCCGTTATTTATGCGTATAGCGGCATTTTTCCAAATAGGGTGTCTATTTACATTGTATTCTAAGAGGACTTTGATCGACTGGGATGTGGTTGAGGGGATAAACGCACCTCCCCCTACAAGTGCTTGAAAGCAGGTTGCTCCTGACTCAGTGCGTACAAGTACGTCTTCTTGTTTAAAGCTGACCCTATGTTTAGTGTTGGGGTAGGGAAATAATGGCCCTTCAGCATATCCATCAAACAAGGGGATTTTAGAGGTTTTGCGCATTGTTTTGAACGCGGGGCTAGCCGATTCTGAAAGTGTATCAAAGATACGTACTTTGGAGGCCCAATAAGCTGATCCACATGTTAAAAATAGACGACCACCTTCTGCTAGGTAGGCTTGTATGGATTCGATATCCTTTGCCGAAAATGCTTTATCGAGCTCAGAGCTTGGTCCTGCTGGTATGACAAGGAGTGAATCACTAGATATTTTTCGGCTTAAATGCTTTTGAAGGGATGAGCCATCAAATGGGGTTATTGTCCAAGGAATACCACCTAAACTTGTTCGTAAAGATCCCAAGTTGCTAAAAAGCTTTATTGTTTTGGGAACGTTGCAGGGAAAAGGGCCAAGACCACTGTGACCTGAATAAATCAAGACCTGCTTGATAGGACTCATACCCATTTTCTGCCTATTTTGTATGCCAGAGCAATTTTGATACATGCAGCCGGAAGAAAGACAATCATGCCGTGAAAAATGGCCGCCTTTAGCCCGATAAAATACGTGAGATGACTTACCCCAAGCAGGTAGATCAAGGCTTGAGCCAGGATTAAAGCTAGTAGTGGAGAAATGGTCTGTTTATAGGCGCTGAGGAAATAGGCCGCAATGGGCATGGCAAGGATGTAGCCTCCGGTTGGACCTAAGAGATTGGCGACGTTTACAGATAGGTAGATCAAAGAGCTTGTCAGTGCAATTCTTGGTGTAAGCAGCAAGCCTAAGATGAAAATGAAAAATGTATGCCCGGTGAAGGGTACGGGGAAACAGGGGACTTTGATCCAAGAGGATAAGATTAAAAGTAGTCCACCTGTCAGGGTGAGAGCAATTTCAATAAGATGCTCAGAACTTGTTTTGGGGATTGAAATATTCATGCGTTTAGGATAAACAGATTTTTCGCGAACTGTCTACAACATGTTGTTTATAAGGTGGTTATCATTACCTAGAAGTTAGGTAATGCTTGGCGTATTTGCGCATATTCCCTATACTACCTTGAATAATATGACCTAATGTTTGGTTTAAAAATGCTTGGCGATTTACTCGGAAATCAGAACGTTGAAAGAGTTCTTTTGTTTTTGCTGGTTAATGAGGAGTGTTATGCTCATCAAATCCGTCGTGTCCTCGGCGTTTCTTTAACACCGATCCAAAATGCTTTAGCAAGGCTCGAAAAAGCCGGGGTGGTTTGCTTTGAACTGCGAAAAAATGCTCGTATCTATCGATTCAATCCGTCCTATCTGCTCTTGCCAGAGCTTGAGAGTCTTCTCAAAAAAACCTACCATTTTCTTAAACTTGAGGAGAAGAAGCGTTACCACTATCTGAAGACAACCAAAAAGCAAAGTTACAGATGTTTGTCGGATGTATGGCAAAGAATGAAAAGCGTCACCCAAGTACGCATGATGGCAAAGGATAAGGGGTTGTCGAATGTCCTTTGGAAGGGAAAGGGGCATGTACAAGTACGAGAGGAAGGGTGGAGTCTTCTCTTTAAGGAATCTGGAAAGTGGGAGGGGAAGCAGGGGAATTACAAAAACGCTTTTTGTTGGACATGGAATCGGCTAGATGACCTTATCTCCCTAGAACATCTTCGCCTTGGTAAAGAAGATCCAAAGTTCATGTTTAATCTCCTTCCTTCTGAGGAAATGCTTTTAGAATCGTCTAGACCTCAACTGACCATTGATAATACCTATTTCGGCTGGCTAGAAATTTCAGACTTGTTTTTACACCTACATATTAGGACGCTAGGTCCTAAGAAGAATGAAAAAGTAGAATACGTCTACTCTTGATGCGTTATAAAATCTCAGAGAGGCAAGCGAAGGTGTTGTTCCCAACGTGCATCCCAATTGGCATATCAAGGCTACCTGTGCACTCACGTGCTAGGCCAAACCCAAAGCCGAGAATGGTGGAGGCTATGACTTGCGGTAAGAAGAGCATCGGATCGCAGCAGAAAAAGAGAGCGTTTGAAAAGTGGATGAGACCAAAGAAAATCGATGAGAAGAAAACAGCTGTAACTCGAGAGGCGAGTCTTGCTTGTTCATTAGAAATCTCTAAGGTTGAGAAGAGGGGTTGAAGGTTTTCTTGAATCATGGCGGGGAGCTTTTCTCGAAAGAATACCTCTTCAGCAATAGGACCTAAAACGGCTAAAAGTGGCATTAAAGCAATTTTTATTGGAACTGGCATGCCTGATAGTGGATCGCTTGGACCGCCGCGTCCCACAGTATAACCCATTCCCACAAGGACTCTCTCTGTTAAGGGAACGTATGCTAAATGGCTTATGACCCCTAAAGCAAAGCCAATAACGCGTTGTCCCATCGGTGTTGTGGCAACTTCTTCTACCTGTTGGTAGGCTGATTGGATCGATGTCGTAACATGAGTTATATGACTTGGTAATTGTGCAATAGACATTATTTCAACTTTCCTCTCTTGATTTTGAGATAGTATAGTTGATTGGATGTGTAATGATAAAGTAAAATGATCACTTTGAATCAATTCAAACTGACTGTATAGTTCAAAATCATGAAAAAGAAATTAATAACTCTTGGTCTCGTACTTGCTCTCGGAGTTGGGGTATTTGCGTGGAATCTGCATACAAAAAAGCCCAAAATTCTCGTTATGATCATCGATAGTGATACGCCCGCTGTTTACCCAAAACTGCGCAATGTGTGGCGCCAGTATATGCACCTTTTCCCCGATAATGTGGAGGCGTATTTCCTCAAAGCCGATCCAAATCTTGAAGTTCCGACAAAAATTGTAGACGATGTGATTTGGTGCAAGACAGAAGAGGGGCTCAAGCCTGGCATCATCATGAAGACTTTGATGGCTATGGAACACATGTTGCCCCGCATCGATGAATTTGACTACCTCTACCGTACGAATCTCTCCTCTTTCATTGACTTTCCTAAGATGCTGGAATTTGCGAAAACGCTGCCAAAAGAGAAGTGTTACTGCGCGAAGGGGATTAAGCCAAAGGCTCCTTTTGGTTCCGGGGCCGGTCTTTTTTTCTCACCAGATCTTGTCAGGATGTTTGTCGCTGAGCATGCAGAAGTTTTAGATAATATTGGGGCGGAGCTAGATGATGTGATGTTTGGTGAGTTTTTCCAAGCAAAAAAGATCAAACTCCTTCCTGCTGAAAGAGTAGACTACCTTTCCATCGAAGAGTGGAACGCAGTTACAACTCTACCTGAAGATATCTACCATTTCCGGACAAAGAACAACGATCCAGCACGCCGAGAAATCGACGAAGTTTATATTCAACACTGTCTCCTTGAGAAGGTGTACGGGATCACAGCTTTAACACCGCATCTATGGGAGAGCGCGTCTAAAACCGCACAGCTTAGCAATCAGTGATGAGGGGAACCGGCTAATTGATTTGTTGTATAGTTCTACGGTGTCTTGATACTGCTCTGTTCCTACAGAATTTTTCACGGCAATCTCTTTGCTTTTCATACCTTGGTATGTGACGCCTATCAATGCAATACCATAGACAACAAAAAGAATTGTTATAAAGGTTCCCTTACTCGAGCTCATTTTTCCTCCCAAATAATATCTCCTTTAGTATAACCATCAATAACACAAAAGAAAAGGAGCTCTTACATGTCGCAGAAATTTCTAATTATCGGGGGAGCCTCTGGAATGGGCTATGCGTGTGCTAAACTTGCACTCGTCCATGGACACGAAGTGATCATCGCTGGGAGAACTCCTCCGAAGGAACCTCTTGAAGGCGTCCCTTTCCACACGGTTGATATTAGCGACGAACAGGCCTTGATTAAGCTCTTTGATGAGGTTGGCAAGTTCCACCACCTCCTGACACCTGGTGCTTCTTCCATTGCAGCAACCTTTCCCGATAATGCTGCAGCACAAGCGGCATTTGGCAGTAAGTTTTGGGGGCAGTATTTTGCAGCAAGGCATGGACATCCCCATCTACTAGAGGGGGGATCCATCACTTTTGTGACAGGTGCTTTTGGACAAAGACCTGTGAAAAACGTGGCGATGATGGCAGCGATTAACGGTGCGGTTGAAGGTCTGGCTCGAGGACTTGCCGTCGACCTTGCTCCTATCCGAGTCAATTGTCTAGCGCCAGGGTTTATCGACACCCCGCGTTACAACGAGATGTCAACAGAGGCAAAAGACAGCATGCAGAAACTCATGCTTGAGGGGGCCATCTTAGATCGTGCAGGCACTGCCAACGAGGCAGGCGAAGCTCTATTCTTCCTCGCAACAAACACCTACACGACGGCCAAGACTCTCTGCATCGACGGTGGCCTTACCTTTTAATAATCACGGGCGTGTTTATATAAGCACCCTCTTTTTGGTCTATTTCAAAGAATCCGCCCTACGGTGTATGCACATATACTACTGTAGGGCGGATTAATTGAACTAGCAGCAAAATTAGGGTGCTTTTTCTAGTCCGCCTCTTGGCGATCTTTTCACTCCTGTCTTTCAGCAGGAGCAAAAATCTCATCCAAGAAACGAACTAGAAACCCTTTCGTTTCTAATTGTCTCTATCTAGGCAAGAGACATACATCGTATTCCTATTTCTTGATTTATTTTTAGCTAAGAGAATATATTTTCCGGGTATGAGAATATTTGCAGGTCTACTATTTATGTGCGTGAGCGTTTTTGCAACGCATCGAGAGATGCAGTTTGAAAACGAGCAGTTTATTGTGTGGAAGACGACGATTGATCCAGGCGAGCCGCTTATGTTGCATCGACATGAGCATGCGCGCATTGTGGTTGGCATAGACGGGGGCGAGCTGACGAAGATTGAGGAAAATGGAGACACCTCTCCACTTGTTTTTGAGACGGGTAAGGCCTATTTTTTAGAGGCGGATCCTGAGGATGAGCTCCATGGAGACCTCAATGAAACGGGCAAGCCGATTGTTGTTATGGTCATCCAGTTAAAGCTTTGATGGAAAGCCGATTTCCTGTATCATTTTTGCATGAATCAAGTCTTTTTTATATCCCTTGGATGTCCCAGAAATCGGGTCGATACCGAGGTCATGGTTGGAATTTTACTCAAAAATGGGTTTGAAGCGGGCGAGTCACTCGAGGATGCCGATTACATTGTGATCAATACGTGTGGCTTTTTAGAAGCCGCGCGCGAGGAATCTCTAGACACGATTGGCGAGATCTTAGATGAGAAGAAAGAGAGCGCTAAGGTGATTGTGACGGGCTGTATGGTTCAGTCGCATGGGGAGATCATTAAGGACCACTATCCTGAGGTGGATTATTTACTTGGCTCCGGGGATGTTGAGGCGGTTTTAACTGCTGTGAAATCAAAAGAGCAGGGTGAGATTGTTTCTGATGCCAAAAGTTATTTAGAACAAGGCGATGTGCCGCGCGTTGTAACGACATCAAGCACGTATGCGTATTTGAAGATTGCTGAAGGATGTAAAAAGCGGTGCAGTTACTGTATCATTCCTAAGATCAAGGGTGGCCTTAGAAGTAAGCCGATTGAACGGGTGGTAAGAGAGTTTAGATCGCTTCGCGACCAAGGCATGAAAGAGATTATTTTAATTGCTCAAGATCTTGGAGATTGGGGGAAGGATCTTGGCTATAAGCGCAGCGATGGTTTAGTCGCTCTTTTAAAGGAGCTTCTTAAGGAGGAGGGAGATTTTTGGCTTCGTCTTCTCTATTTATATCCCGATGAGATCACGGATGAATTGATTGAGTTGATGAAAAGCGATGCGAGGATTTGTCCGTATTTAGATATGCCGATTCAGCATGTCAATAATGAGATGTTAAAGAAGATGCATCGCGCGACGTCGAAAGAAGACATTGTGCGGATCATCGGAAAGCTTCGAAGTGAAATTCCTGGGATTGCGATTCGAACGAGTTTGATTGTTGGTTTCCCCGGTGAGACTGAGGAGCAGTTCGAGGAGCTTTGTGCGTTTGTAAAAGAGTTCCCGCTTGATAATGTGGGGATCTTTACCTATTCGAAGGAAGCGGGTTCTCATTCTGCTTTGTTACCAGGTCACTTGGACGAGGATGTGAAAGAGGCGCGCCAGCAAAAGCTTGCGGCCATTCAGCAAGAGATTGCGCTTAAGATCAATGAGGAAAAGGTGGGCAAGGTAATGGATGTGCTCGTTGAGGGTTATCATCCGGAGTCTGATTTGCTCATGGTTGGTCGCCACAAGGGGCAGTGTCCTGACATTGATGGGATTGTGATGATCAATGATCCGACGGGCATTGACGAGTTTGGCAAGGTGTATCCTGTCGAGGTGAGTCAGGCGATGGAGTACGATTTGGTCGGGGCTGTAGCCTACTCTTCTGTCGGCGCTTTGTGATCAAAGAAGTGTGTTTTGCGCTGGATCCAATGTTGGAAGTTAGTTAGGTAGATAAACACTACAGGTGTGACAAAGAGCGTTACGGCTTGGGAGAAGATCAGTCCTCCTACAACGACCATTCCAAGGGGGGCGCGTCCTTTTGCAACTGAGCCTCCGACGCCAAGGGCGATGGGAACGGCGCCCATCATAGCGGCAAGTGTTGTCATTAGAATAGGCCTAAATCGGACAACGCATGCATTATAAATGGCCTCAGGGTGTTCCATTTCAGGTTTTTCAAGCTCTTCTAGGGCAAAATCAATCAAGATAATTCCATTTTTTAAGACGATGCCAAAGAGCATGATGAGGCCGATGAAGGCGTAGACCGAAAGCGATTCTCCAAGGAGCATGAGGGTAAGCACCCCTCCAAATGCGGCAACGGGAATGGTGGAGATGGCGGTTAAGGGATGGAGGAAATTTTCATAGAGCATTCCTAAGATGAGGTAGATGACAAAGATGGCGAGTATGAGGAGGACGGAGAGTTGGTTGATAGTTTCTTGGAAGGCTTTGGTGTTTCCAGCAAGGCCTCCGCCGATTGACTTGGGGACGAGTTGATCTGAGAGTTGATTGAGCTCTGTTACAGCTGTTCCAAGGGGCACGCCAGGTGCTTGGTTAAACGAAATGGTCACGGCGGGAAGGGAGTTGACGTGGTTGATGACAAGGGGGCCGGTGATGGGGGTTTTATCAATGACTGAGCGGAGCATCACGTTACTATCTCCATCGGTTCCTAGGTAGACTTTATTCATTTCCTGGGGGCTGTTGTAAAATTCGGGGAGCGTTTCTAAAATCGCATAGTACATGTTTGCTGGTTCGTTCATTTTGGTGACGTATGTTTCACCGTAGGCGTATTGAAGCGCATTTTCGATTTTTGCAGCGTCTAAGCCTTCGTAGACGTGAGCTTGGTCGCGCAGGATGGTGACTTTCTCTAGGGGAGCGCTGTTTTGCATATCGTTTGAAACTTGAGCGAAATTGTCGTTTGATTGCATGGCAGCTGTCAGTTTTGCGGCCGATTCATAGAGGAGTTCTTCGTTAAAGGACTGCATGAGGAACTGGTTATTTGCTTTTCCAGATGTTTGTTCCCCAATTTGAAGGTTGATTAAGGGAAACGGCTTGAGGAAAGCTTGGAGGTCAATCACCTCCTTGATATCTTTTTCAAAACCTGGAATCAAATCCATAATAAACGGGCGTTTATCTGGATCAACAAGGTTGATGAAGAACATGGCTTGGTTATCTGTCGGATAGCTGTTAATGCGCGCCATATCTTTAACATAAGGACTTTTCATCACGATATCGGAGACTTCATCGAGAATACGTTTCATTTTCTCGGGAGAGGTTCCTTCGTCTGCAACGCCAAAGCATTGGATAATTCCCAGATCATCAGGAGGAAGGAAGGATTTTGGGATGGCTTTAATCATGAAGACGGAGGCGATGATACTTGCAATGGCAACTAAGAGTGTGAAGGGCTTGTGGTGAATACAAAAGCTTAAGATGGGTTTGTAGATGTTAACGAGCTTTTCGTTCATTTTTATCGACATTCTTTCGATAAAGGGGTGATTTGTTTGTGCGTAGGGTGGGATAAAACGCGAGCAGAGCATGGGCGTTAATGTAAGGGAAATAAAACCTGAGATGAGAACGGAAATAATAATCACAGCGGCAAATTCATGGAAGATGCGACCGATGACGCCTTGCAGAAAGAACATGGGAAGAAAAACAGCAGCAAGGCAAAGGGAAATCGAAAAGACGGTAATTGAAATCTGGTTTGAGCCTTTAATGGCTCCATCATAGGGTTTAGATCCTTCTTGGATCCAGCGCACAATATTTTCCAAGACGACAATCGCATCATCTACAAGAAAGCCGATAGCGAGGGTGAAGGCTGACATTGACATGATGTCGATACTGTAATTGTTGATGTACATCAGGCAGAAGCTGCCGGTTAGAGTGATGGGTAGGGTGATCAGAGGAATCAGTGAGTTGCGGAATTTTCCGAGGTAGAAAAAGATGACAAGGACAACCAAGATAAAGGCTACAATCAGGGTGAACTTGACATCGGCAACAGCTTCTAAAATCACGGTAGCTTGGTTAAAAGGGATGAGAAGATCAACTGAATCAGGGAGTTGCCCTTTTAATCGGTCAACGAGTCCAAAGATTCCTTCACAAATTTCGACGGTATTGTAACCAAGTTGCTTGTACACAGCAAGAAAGCAGATAGGGGTACGTGAGTCTTTTTCTACCCATTCAAATGACTGCTTGTTGTTTTCCAAACTGTTAAAAGAGATGCCCACATCGCTGATGCGAACAGGTCCGTTATCTTCGTACTTAAGGATTAAGTTTCCATACCCTTCAGGTTCGTAAATTTGCCCTTCGGTAAGAATCGTGATACTTTGATCTCGCCCATAAAAACGCCCGGTTGGTTGGTCGGGGTTTCCATCAACGAGGGTGGCTGCTACATCGGGCAGGGTAATGTTTTTGGCAGCAATTGCCTGGGGATCTACTTGGACTCGGACAGCCCATGGGAAGCCAAAGGTTTGAATATTTGCAACGCCTTCAATTGTTGTAAGCTGCTGCCCAATTGCTGTGTACCCATAGTCATAGAGTTTTCCCGCGGGCATGGTTTTAGATGTGATCCCGATAAAGAGAATAGGCGTATCAGAAGGGTTTGATTTAATGTATTGCGGGTTAGTTGGAAGGTCTTTAGGCATTTGAGCAAGTGCTGTATTAATCGCTTCTTGCACATCGGTTGCGGCAACATTGATGTCTACATCGAGGTGGAAGGCAACGGCGATATTTGAATTTTCGTAGGTGTTTTGAGAGGAAACAAACGAGACACCTTGGACAAGCATGAGTTGGCGCTCGAGAGGACCTGTGACTAAGCGAGCGATTTCTTGAGCACTTGCACCTGGATAGGTGGTGTTGACTTGCAATGTTGGGTACTCGATGGTAGGAATTGAGGCGACAGAGAGTTGTGAATACCCCATGATCCCAAAGGATACCATAGCTAGCATGGCCAAACAGGTTAAGACGGGCCGTCTGATAAATGGCTCAGAGAGATTCATTTGATTACCTGCACTTTATCGTGGGGTTTTAGGTTGATTTGGCCATTTGTCACAACAGAGTCATGCTCTTCGATGCCTTTTAGTACTTGGTACATCTCACCAATTTTTTCGCCAAGTTCAATCCGGCGGTAGACAACGGTGTTTCCCTCACTCATGATGTAGACAAACCTGCCATTGTTTTGGCCCGCTAATATTGCGTCGGTGGGAATGAGTAAGGCTCCCTTTGCTTCGCCATATTTGAGTTTAGCGCGGATAAACTGACCTGGCCAAAGCTCTTCATTTTTGTTGGGGCTCACTGCGCGAAGACCAATCATCCCGGTGTTTTGGTTTACCATGTTGTCAACAACGATAAGCTCAGCATCGACGTGGCCTTTTTTTTCTGGAACAACAACTTCAACGGTTTGGCCTTCCTTGATCTTGTAAAAATCTCTTTCTGAAAGGGCAAAGTCAACGTAGATTGGCTTAGTTTGTGTCATGGTGATAAGCGGCGTGCCATCGTTTGCTATGAGGTTTCCCTCATCAACAAGGCGCTTACCAACGCGCCCTGTAAAAGGTGCGCGTACATAGCAGTAGCTTAGGTTAATTTTTGCCGTGTCAATCTCTGCCTCATTGGCAAGGGCATTGGCGTCATAGAAGGCGACTTTTGAGACGTACTCATCGAAATTTAACTGGGAAACGTAGTTGTTGCCAACTAATGGCTCATAACGCTCGGCGCGATCTTTGGCAAAACGGAGGTTTGCTATGGTTTCTTGCAAATTCGCTTCTGCTTGATCAAGGGCTGCTTGATAAGGGCGAGGGTCGATGGTAAGTAGGAGTTCTCCCTCTTTCGCTTCTTGACCTTGCTCGTAATGGACACCAAGTAAAACGCCTTCAACCTGCGCTTTAATTGCAGCAGTATTGTAGGCTCGCACATGACCGATACCATCTAAGTAAAGAGCGATATCTTTTTTCACTACCTTAGTAATCTTCACTTTTGGAGGAGGGGGAGTGTGGGTTGTTTTCTTTTTCGTACATGAGACGCTTAGTGCTAAAATGGCGATGATGAGTAGCTGTTTCATGGTAACTCCTTATCCGTTAAGGTGCCTGTTGCGTAGGCGAGATTTGCAATTGAGGTGAAGAGGCGTTTTTTCGAATCAATATACTGGGTGCGCGCATCAGCTAATGCTGCTTGTGCATTTAAAACATCGATGATGGTATTTGTCCCCATCTGGTAGAGGGCAAAAACAGCGGTGTAATCCTCACTTGCTGCCTCTAAATACTCTTTTGCATAGACGATTAGCTCTTTGGCTGTTTCGAAATTGTTAAAATAGGTGATCACTCCCTGTGTAACAGAGAGTTCTTTTTGCTTAAGTGCAATACGCGCATGCTCTAAATCTGCTTCAGCGCGTCTGATTTTGTTGATGTAGCTAAAGCCTGAAAAGATGTTGTAGTTTAAAGACACCTGCCCTGCATAGCTAAACTGGTTGCCAAGGCCATGGTTGTACCAACGCTGACCTGCGCTCCCATTCACATTGAAAGTAGGCCAAAGATCGGCTTTCGCTTTTTTAAGCGAGGCTTCCATCTCAAGGACGGTTGATTGGGCTTGCTTCACATCGGGGCGCATCTCCTGGGCGAGGGCAAGCAATTGATTCGCCTCAGCTTCCATCTGATCGATTGCTGGATTTTCTGGAAAAAGGCCGAGCTCAACAACCGTTTGACTTGGATAACCCACTTGATTCATCAGCATCGCATAACTATTTTTGACAACGTCAATCTGGGCTGTTAAAGCGAGCTGCTTTCCTAGATAAGTCGTCCGCGCTTGCAACATGTCAGAAATATCATCGACTCCAGTCTCGAGCTTTTGCTTAGCCGCTAAATACGTCGTCCATGCATCGCGAAGATCAGCTTCATACGAAATTTGCTTCTCTTTCTCATAGAGAAAATCGTAATACGCTGTCATCACATCATTCATGACCGTCTGGATCATTTCGTTGTGACCCCAGTTGGCTGCATAAAGCGCTTGCAACATCGTCTCAGCTTTACTTGAGCGCTGCCCAAAATCCCAGAGGATGTAACTCAAACTCGCATTCGGTCCACCTGATGTTTCGTTCTCAATTCCTGTATTGGTAGAGCCGCTTGTGACATACATGCTTCCCTCTTGCGAGCCTTCTGTCCCATGCTGATACGTTGCATCTGCCTCAAAGTCGACAGTAGGATAATAATCAGACAAAGAAATAGAATAGTTTGCAGCTGCCTCGCGGGCACTTGCCCAGGTAAGAGCTGTTTCGGGATTATTTAACAAGGCGATGTTAACAAGTTCCGAAAGCTTAGCTTCGCCCTCTAAGGTGGGGACCTCTAGGGCTTTTTTCAAAAACTCGGGAATCTTATAATCTGCTTTGGGAGTCCAAACATCTTGCGGAGCTTTTGGGGCGTAGACGAACGGAGAGCTCGAAACCGAACCTTTCGTACATCCAACACAAAGACAACATAATATTAATGCAAATCCCCACCGCATGACTTTTACATAGCACGTGTAAACAAACGAGGCAAGCGATTGTTAACCTTTCCTTTTACCTTGTAGCATAACTAATATCTATGAGAGCAGTACAAATTTGAAAAATGAATCTTGAGGCAAAATTATATCAATACTAGCATCAAGGTTGGGTGCTTAGGCTTGTAGGTTCTCTAATCACCTGTAACAAAAGAATATAGCCTATGTAATGCCACAGAGGTTACTACACTTACCGTTGAACATATTGGCAAGATTACCCAATCTCTAGAGGTTTTTCCAGTCCAGTGAATAAACGCCGCATGCTTGCCTGCATCAGCTTCGCTACAAAACACTATTTCCCCTACAACCAATCCACAGAACGCTGGTAGCAACAAAGGGTTTACGTACGTTTGACAAAAAGCATTTGCTCTATTAACAAAACCAACTTGGTCTGCCATATAATCTATTCTCCTATTGATAGGTGTAAATTTACTATGAGCGATTTGTGTTCAATTTGTCAAGTTATAATTAAGAATAGTCTTGAGCAAAAGCTCTTCTTGCACGCAAGTTGCATTCACCGTATATTCATTGGATAACATGAGTATAAAAAGGAGGCTAGCGATAGTTAGCAGACGTTAGGCACATTCCAGTTGATGATGTATTGTGGATCATCCACTTTGGTTCCAGCAGCCTTAGACAGGATATCTGAATACAGAGGGGGGAGATCTTCCATTTCTTGACCATCAAGACCACCTTGTCTGCCAGTACCTGGGTCTGTCCAAGGGGAGCTAACAAGAAGCATCATTTCCATAACATTGGTTTTTGAGTCATCGTTTTCGCCGTTCTCTGTAATACCTGAGGTGTTGTAAAGAGAATTTATTCCTGTGGCCAAGTAAGCTGTCCATTTTTTAGCGTTACCATGACCGTCAACATTGTCGCACATATTGTAAAGGGAAAGTCCAGGATCCCCTGATTTAGTTCCCATTGGTGTGTGTAAAAGAAGGTTTAAAAATCCAGCTCCTTGAAACAGGGGTTTTGTTGGCGTTATTGTCCCTCCGCCTATTGATGTAAAAACCTGTTGAAGGTTCATTACGATTGTAGATATTTGCTCTAAGGCATCTTGTCCAGCGTCTGTCGTATTATTAAGATCCATTTTCCCGCCTGTAACACATGTGCGTTCAAGAGTATCAAAAGCATGTGAAAATGCTGAGGACCAAACAACATAGGGAGATGTTCCTGATGTTGCATCCCAAAGTCCTGCACCTCCACCTGGTGGGTAATATCTCTTTCCTGTTGTGCCTTTCACTCTATTCAATTCATTATTAATATCGGGATTTGTTGGATCAAGAAGGTCGAGATTATACCCATTTGTAGGAGGATCTCCGCTTGGATCATCGGGATAATCTGGAAATCCTGGGAAAGTTGCAAGGTAGCCACCTTTTGGGTCTGCTACAAGTGTGGGGTTGTCGCCTGCATACTTAAAAACACCGTATTGTTCACCCCCAACGTTTACCCCTTGAAGTAGGGACCAACCATCCTGAATGATTGTGTTGGAAAAATTTGCAAACTTAGATCCCATGTTATTAATAACAGCAAGAGATGGAGGGATACTAATATTGTAATTCCCAATTGCCTTATAGAGCGCTTTAAGGTGAGGACCTTCAGATGGATCTCCAGCTGAGGCGGCAAGCGCCTTACTGGCATTATCTAGAGCTTGGAAAAACATATTAATCATCAGGTTGGAACCAGATTGTGGTAGCCAATTTAATCCCCTTCCAGCTTTGTTTTGACCATTTAAAGCGAAGGCGACTTGCACCAGTGTTTGTGCCGCAGCAATTGACATCTGTACTTTAGCTGATGGGGGGGATGTAGGTTGAGTCCCAAGAGTGCGTTCTGTAGGATCAATAGGACTTGCTCCGCCCGCTCCACTTATTCCATTTATACCTGATGACATAATTTATCCTTTTTGTAAGTTATATGCTACATGTTGCGCGCATGCATATTTTTCAATTTTTATTTGCTCCGTTGTCGTTCCAATTAATAGTTTGAGAAGGTGCTATCTGGTTGCCAGAACTATCGACGTAAATTTTTGGAACGTCTGGCATCTTTATGCCATCCATTGATCCTGCTGATGGGAGATTGGCAGAGTCTGATCTTGGATTACTCCATGAACATATCGTATAAAAGATCATATCAGCTGGTGTTTCGTTGTTATAGTCAAATGATCCATTTGGATTTGCTTTATTCAGATGGTGAGGTTTAAAGAGCCAGCTCATAGCTAATCCGAATGACGAACAATTTGCAGGGTTTAACGTTCCTGGATGTGCAGTTGTCCCATTTAGAACATCTTTTGCATAACCGGAAATAGACTGGCTATCGGCTCCGCCCATTGGAGTATTAATGAGCAGATTTAAAAAGGATCCACCTTGAGAAAGAGGTGTGTTATTCGAAGGTTTCTGATACCACGCTAAACAATCGTTAAGATTACTGACAACTCTTGAAAATGATTTGATTGCATCAATACCTTGACCATAGGTCCCTGAGGCAGATTGTCCCCAATAATCAGATGATCCATTTCCAACTGCAGAAAAATTGGCGGGGTCTAAGAATGTACGAAAAGTATAGGCGAAAGCTGATGCATACACTGTGTAGGGAGCAGTTCCTGTTTTTGGATCAAAAGGCATAGTTGATGGATCAGGTGGGTATGGGGGTGGTGTAGGTAATGGATCAAATTGACTGTTAATTTCGGTATTGGTGGGCATGAAATTGTTCATGCCATATTCGGGACTGTAGGAGGGAAACCCAGGGAATGTACGCACGTTAGCTTTTTGTTGCGCACTAAGATCTGGGTTTGAATTTCCTGCATAGTTAAAAACCCCATACTTATTATGCCCTATTGTAACGCCAGATAATAGATCATCTTGCTCAATGATTTTTTCTCCTAAATTATAACTGCTGCCGTCGAAGTAGGGGACGATTGAATTGAGTAAAGTTGTTGAAGGTGGAGAGGCTCCCCAATCTTGTGCTCCACATGTTTTTAGAGATTTGTACAGTGCGGATAATTCTGGGCATGGGTCAGCAGTTGTTCCGTGGTACACTTCTAAGGCTTTGAAAGCTTTATACGCTGCAGCTACAAATACATTTATAGGTAAGGTGTTGATTAAATTAGAATTAAGGCCAACGACTCCCCCAGAGAACTCTTGCCCATCTACCATATACGTTGCTTGTATTAATGTTTGAGCTGCTGAGACTGAGGCTGAGATTTCTGCGGGTGTAGCAGTGGCTGCGCTGCTATCTGGTTCAATCGGATTTACCCCACCGACCTGTCCAGGCCCGTCAATGCTTGATGTCATAATCAACCCCTCTTTATTTTATTATCTCATGGTTGGTTGATTTTGTAAAAAAAAAGCGTAACCAATTAATAGTTAGAAGGGGAAGATTGTTTTGAAGACGCCACCTGGGAGGTCGATAAGGGCTTTCATGCTCTTTTGGAGGAAGAGTTCTCGCATGAGCTGGTGCATGATCGCTTGGGTGAGCTTTTCGACGATTTTCCCATCGTCGGTGCGTACATTGTGAAAGACTAGGGCGGGGATTGGGGGGACGCGGCGTGTTGGTTGTTGATAGAGAGCAAGTTCCACATTAATATTTTCTAAAAGGAGGGTGCCGATGATAGAGGAGTTTTGACGGCCAGAAAGGGAGGGAGAGTCTTCTTTTGAGTCTTCAAGGAGTGTTAGCCAATTTCCTTCGGTGCGTGCAGCGTTTCTAAATTCGATCCCGAGGTAGATGTCTTGGCATTTGATGCGATCGATCATGATGGGTTTTTTCAGGTAGTTGAGATAGGGCGCTTCGACATGGATTTTTTTGACGTAGAGGGCTCGCTTAAGTCCGTAGCCAGGAGGGCTTTGGATTGTGAGGTTGTGGAGAGTGAAGCCTTTTCGGTGGAAATGGATACGTCCTAGGGAGACGGGGGTGTTTGTGGTTTCAGAGATGAGGTTGGCGACAATAGTGGCAGAAAAGTGTTCTAAGACGATGAAGCCGCCAGCGAGAAGGACAATAAGAACGGTGAGTATGGAGAGAAATTTCCTCATACTCACCGTCATAGGCTAAATGGGATTAATAGTCCATTCCTGCCATTTGTGGAGGCATTGCAGCACCCTTTCCTTCCTTAGCCGGCTCTTCTGTGATGATGGCTTCGGTTGTTAGGAGGAGAGAGGCAATAGAGGCTGCAAGCTCGATTGTAAGGCGGACGACTTTTGTTGGGTCGATGATGCCTTTTTCGAGCAGGTTGCCGTAGGTGTCGGTGCGGCCGTCCCAGCCTTCGTTTTCGCCAAGCTCGCGTACTTTTTGTACGACGATCGAACCTTCAGCGCCTGCATTGAAGGCGATTTGGCGAAGGGGGGCTGTGATGGCGTTTTTGATGATTTCCACACCGACTTTCTCGTCACCTGTCATCTCGCTTGCAAGTTTTTCAAGGAGGGGAAGGGCGTGGATAAAGGCAGAACCACCACCTGGGAGGATACCCTCTTCGGCTGCTGCTTTCGTCGCTTGGTGGGCGTCGTCTGCGCGGTCTTTCTTCTCTTTCATCTCAACTTCAGTTGCAGCACCGATGCGGATAACAGCAACACCACCAGAGAGCTTTGCAAGTCTCTCTTGGAGTTTTTCTTTGTCGTAGTCAGATGTTGACTCGTCGATCGCCTTTCTGATTTGCGCTTTGCGCTCATCGAGGTCTTCTTTCTTGCCAGCACCTTCAACAAGTGTTGTGTCTTCTTTTTTCACGACAACTTTCTTCACCTGACCGAGTTGCTCTAGCGTAACGGTTTCGAGTTTTAGGCCGATTTCTTCACTGATGAACTCGCCGCCGGTGAGCGTTGCGATGTCTTTAAGTGTTTCTTTGCGACGGTCGCCGAATCCTGGAGCTTTAACAGCACAGACTTTTAGGCCACCACGAAGCTTGTTCACAACAAGTGTTGCTAGCGCTTCGCCTTCAACATCTTCAGCGATGATGAGGAGGGGACGTCCTGATTCCGCTGAAGCTTGAAGCACAGGGAGGAAGTCTTTCATGTTAGAGATTTTGCCGTCGTAGATGAGAACGAGAGCGTTTTCTAAGACTGCTTGTTGGCTTTCTTGGTCAGTTACGAAGTAAGCTGAGAGGAAGCCGCGGTCGAAGTTCATGCCTTCAACAACGTCAAGTGTTGTTTCAAAGCCTTTGCCTTCTTCAACAGTGACTGTGCCATCTTTTCCAACTTGGTCCATTGCTTTTGCGATGATAGAGCCGATATCTTCGTCTCCGTTTGCTGAAATAGTAGCAACTTGCTCGATTTCATTAGAATTTTGAATCGGCTTGCTTTTCTCTTGGATGTACTTCGTGAGCGCTTTAACAGCAGTTTCGATGCCGCGCTTAATCATCATCGGATTTGCACCCGCTGTGACGTTTCTAAGCCCTTCTGTGTAGATTGCTTCGGCAAGTACAGTAGCGGTTGTTGTCCCGTCTCCTGCTTTATCAGCAGTTTTACTTGCAACTTCGATGACCATTTGAGCGCCGAGGTTTTCGTGCTTGTCTTCGAGTTCGATTTCTTTAGCGACGGTTACGCCGTCTTTTGTGATGTGAGGAGCACCAAATGATTTTTCAATCGCAACGTTACGTCCTTTGGGTCCTAGAGTCACTTTTACTGCAGATGCGAGCTTTGAGACCCCTTTTTGGATCTTTTGTCTGGCATCTTCTTTGAATTTAATATCTTTAGCAGCCATGCTATTTAAAACTCCTTATAATTATTCAACAATTGCGATGATGTCTTCAGCTTTTACAACGACAAACTCTTCGTCGTCGACGGTAATGTCTTGACCCGAGTATTTGTCGATGAGTACAGAGTCGCCAATCTTAACTTGGATAGGCTCGTCGTCTTTTTTAGGTGTACCAACCGCAATCACTGTTGCCATTTCTTGTTTTTTCTTTGCTGAATCAGGAAGAATGATTCCGCCTTTAAGAGTTTCTTCAGCTTCAAGTCTTTGAAGAAGCACACGTGCGCCAACAGGTGTGATTTTCGCTTGGGTCTTCGTTGTCATATGCTAAACCTCCACTAATTTTATGAGAATTTCACCCTAAATCATATCTTTAGAGTGTTTTCTTTGCAAGCGGAATTTAGCACTTTTTAGGCGGAAGTGCTAAATTATTGAGTTGACTTAAGATAGGCATTATCCTATCTTTTTCCCTATGGTTAAAAAACGCGCAGATGTCACAAATGATTTGAAATGGGACTTAAGTCCTCTCTATGAAAAACTTGAAGATTGGGAAAAAGATTTTACTGATGAATGGCCTGATCTATCGCCCAGAGATTTGACAACGGGATTAGAAGAATTTCTTGATGTTTATTTCAGTGTACAAGAGAGGCTTTATCGTCTTTACACCTACTCACACTTAAAGCACGATGAAGATGTTGCTGATGAGGTGTGGAAGGGGATTCACGATCGTGCCATGATGAAGGTGCACGGTTTTTCTCAGGAAACTGCATGGGTAGAACCTGCCATTTTGGAACTTGAAGGACCAACTTCTGAAAAGTACAAGATGTACTTAGATCGAGTGCGCATCTTAAAACCTTATACCTTAGAAAAAGATAAAGAAGAGCTCATTGCACTTGCTGGCCAGGCGCTTGATAGCAGTCACAAGAGTTTTGGGATTTTCAACAATGCAGATCTGAAATTTGAACCTGTTGGCAAAGACGAATTAACCCATGGAAGCTATCAGGTCTTTTTACAATCTAAAGATCGCAAAATTCGGAAAGAAGCGTTTAAGAAGATTCATAAGGAATATCAAGCGTATGAAAATACGTTTACAGAGCTGCTCTCAGGCCAAATTCAAGCACATTTGTTTAATGTGAGAGCTCGTGGATTTGATTCGTGTCTCCAAGCGGCTCTTATGCCTAATCAAATTGATACACGGGTTTACACTTCGCTTGTTGAGGGTGTGAGGGGCAATATTCAGGGCCTACAAGATTATGTGTCTCTAAGAAAAGAGAAGCTTGGTTTTGAAAGCATCGGGGCGTATGACATGTACGTGCCACTCATTGATGATGTCGACAAAAAATATTCGATTGACGAGGCAAAACAGCTTGTGATTGATTCTGTTGCACCGCTTGGCGAGGAATATCAAGAAACACTTGCGCGTGGTCTGAATCAAGAACGGTGGGTAGATTGGCTGGAAACTGATCGAAAGCGCTCGGGCGCTTACTCGAGCGGTTGCTACGGGTCACACCCGTATATGTTAATGAATTTCCATGGAACGCTTCGTGATGTGTTTACCCTAGCGCATGAAGCAGGGCATAGTATGCACACGCATTTATCGCATACAAATCAACCCTACCACACATCAAGCTACCCTATTTTCTTAGCAGAAGTTGCCTCGACCTATAATGAAGAACTGCTTTTCAGACATTTGTTAAATATGGCGGATGATGAAGATGAAAGGTTGTATCTCATCAATCAAAAAATTGACGATATGAGGGCAACGTTCTTCAGACAAACACTGTTTGCTGAGTTTGAGCTCACACTTCATGAACTTGCAGAAAAGCAGGTGCCATTTGCAGCGTCCTTACTCAAAGAAAAATATGGTGAACTCAATAAGGCTTATTACGGGCCTGATTTTATCGTAGATGATGAAATTTCTGTTGAATTTTTAAGGGTGCCTCATTTTTACTATAACTTCTATGTCTACCAGTACGCGACAGGGATTGCTGCAGCCACAGCACTTCATGAGGTAGGGGACCAGAAAAGCTATTTGAAATTTCTTTCCTCTGGATCAAGTGGTTATCCCTTAGATCTTTTGAAAGAAGCAGGTGTTGATATGACAAGTGATATGCCGGCGCTCGCCATGATTAAGACGTTTGAGCAATGGACTGAGGAGTTAAAATGTCTAAAAAAGTGAAAAAAGCATTCGTAGTACTTAATGAAAAAGGCTTGCATACTCGTCCTGCAACAGAGCTTGTGAAATGTGCTACAACGTTTCGTGCAAACATCTTGCTAAGTTATCAAGACCTTTCTGTGAATGGAAAGTCACTTCTAGGGATTCTAATGTTAGCTGCTGCAAGAGGCGCTAAAATCAAAGTAGAAGCGGAAGGCGAAGACGCTCAAGCGGCTGTTGAAGCCTTGATAGCCCTTTCTAAAGACAAATTCAAAATCAAGTATTAGATTGTAGCTAGTCCGTTAAGGGGATCGCTTTTTGAAGGACCTCTTTTGTGCAAAATAAAGGGGCATTCGCATCAAGCGCGAGAGTTAAAGCGTCCGAGGGACGCGCATCAATTTCAATGATGTGTTTGCCGCGATGCTTTTCTTGTTCAAGAAAGAGTCGTGCAAAATAGACGGTGTCGTCAATGTGATTGATCACAACTTGAATGATTCGGACGTCAAGGGATGTGAAAAGCGACGACATTAGGTCGTGCGTATACGGACGAGGTCTAGGCGAGTCGGTCAGACGCATTTGTAGATTTTGGCCAATATGAGGCTCAGTGTAGATGGCAAACTGCTTCTCATCAGTGCCCAGCACAAAGACCGTGTAGGCGGTTGATTGCATAATCTTGTGAAAGGCGATTTGAATCATTTCATCCATCTGGTTTCTCCATTTTCAGAGCTAATTAAAATACTCGATGCGAGGTCGATAAAAAGGCCTGTTTCAATCACCCCAGGAATTTGGATCAATTTTTCATGCAAGGCCTTTGGGTCTTTAATGGCAAAAGGGTGAACATCATAGATAAGGTTACCGTTATCTGTGATAAAATCTTTTCCTTCATCTTGACGAATCGTGCCTGGTAGGGCGATTTTGTGGATGATCGAGGATTTTGCAAAAGTTGAAATTTCAAGTGGTAATTTTTTCGTCCCAAGCTGATCGCTCATTTTTGTCTCATCAACAATCACAACCATTTCTTTCGATGCAGCTGCAATAAGTTTTTCTCTAAAAAGCGCGCCCCCGCCGCCCTTAATTAACTGTTTTTGCGGATCAACTTCATCCGCTCCATCAACAGTAATGTCAAGGGATTCAACATCATCGAGGATCTCAATGCCTCCCTCTCGTGCCATTTCTTCCGAGGCAATAGAGCTTGCGATCGCTTGAATTTGAAGACCTTCTTTTGTCATTTCAATCAATTTCTCAATGAAGAAATGCACCGTAGATCCAGTGCCAAGACCCACTCTCATTCCACTTGAAATGAGCTCCGCGGCTTTGTAGCCAACAACTTTTTTCATCATAATCTCATCATCCATAATTTAGACTTTAGGTGACAAGAAAATTTTCCTTTAAAAATCCCTTAGGATTTGGTATACTCATCCCATGTCTTCTGATGAACTCGCAAGTGAAAGTTACAAGACGCAAAAAACGCGTGAAAAGCTCAAGAAATACTTAGAAAAGATTGACGAACAAGTCACACAAGCTGCCTTGGATAGAAAGTCACGTGAAATCCATCGCTGGATTGCAAGACAAGCTCCTAACCGTCTTCCTCTAAAAAAGAAAGACATTAGCCTGTTCGACGCCAATCAAAATCCTGCAAAGCATTCAACGCGTATCAATTCCCTCTACAATAAACTGCAAATACAGATCGATGAAAAATATCATAAGTCTTCTTGAAGACCGTGGTTTTTTAGATCAGCTTACGAGTGAAGATTTAAAAGACAAGGTCTCAAAGCCCATAAAACTCTATGTGGGGTTTGATCCCACAGCAGATAGCCTACACCTTGGAAACCTCCTTGGAATCATAGCCCTTAAGTGGTTTGAAATGCACGGTCATGAGCCTATTGCCCTTGTCGGAGGAGCTACCGGTAAAGTGGGAGACCCCTCAGGAAAAGACAAAGAACGTCCACTTCTTACCCTCGAAGAGCTTTCCACAAACGTGACCTCCCTTGAAAAACAATTAGAAGGGATGATAGGCAATGTCCAAGTTCGGAATAATGATGAATGGTTCAAAAACTTTTCCTTTCTAGATGTGCTGCGTGATGTGGGTAAACATTTTCGCATGGGTATTATGCTGAGTAAAGAAAGTGTCAAATCGCGTATCAATAGCGAAGAGGGGATGAGCTTTACCGAATTCACCTACCAGCTCCTTCAAGGGTACGACTTCTACCACCTTAGTGAAAACGAAGGTGTCACCCTTCAAATGGGAGGAACAGATCAGTGGGGGAATATCACCGCTGGGATTGAACTTACCCGAAAACTGTCTCGCAATGAACTTTTTGGAGCTGTTTGGCCACTGCTTACCCGTTCTGATGGAAAAAAATTCGGAAAAAGCGAAGGCGGCGCCATTTGGCTTTCTAAAGAACGCACCTCACCCTACCGCTTCTACCAATACCTCGTACGTATTCCCGATGCAGACGTAATCAAAATGCTCAAAATGCTCACCTTCCTTCCTCTTGAAGAAATCAGTGAGATCGAAAAAGAGATGGAAACCTCGCCCAATAGCGCTCAACGAAAACTTGCAAGCGAAGTAACCCGCTTCGTACACGGTGAGTCAGGTCTTGCTTCAGCTCTGAAAGTGACTGAAGCCGCAAAGCCTGGCTCTAAAGCCGTCTTAGATCTCGAAGTCCTGCATGAAATCGCTGAAGAAATGCCCTCAAGTGAACTATCCTATGTCGATGTCGTGGGCTCAAGCTACGCTGATATCTGCGTTAAAAGCGGACTTTTAGCGAGTAAGGGTGAAGTCTCTCGCTTAGTCAAGAATGGGGGAGCTTACCTAAATAATGGGAAAGTGGAAAACCCTTCTAAATCCATCGAACAGGCAGATGTCATCGGGGATAAATACCTTATGCTAGGATCTGGCAAAAAGAAGAAACTTTTACTTAAGCTAAAGAAATAAACCTCAGTGATCTGCCGATCACTGAGGTGCGAATAGAATCACTGTAAAATCCGCGCTTTAACCGCCACGAACACAACCAGCTACTCTGCTTGCTTCTAAATGCGGTCTTGCACATAGGGGGCGCCCAGCCTCTACATGCGCTACTGCATCAGCATAAGCTTGCCTAATTAAATCTGCTAGCGCATTAGGTAACAGAACTCTGTTGCCAAATTCATCGGTTCCAAACATTGCACTCTTAGCAGCAGGGCCAACAGATGCACGACCGGCAGCGGGGCCAACAGATGCACGACCGGCAGCAGGGCCAACAGATGCACGACCGGCAGCGGGGCCAACAGATAACGGAGAAGCAGCAGGGCCAACAGATAACGGAGAAGCAGCAGGGCCAACAGATAACGGAGAAGCTGCAGGGCCAACAGAATCACTCGTTTCTCCCTCAAAAGAGAGTTGAGTAAATGTCGAATCAAGCTCAGCTAAGCTATTAGTTGATGAGCACCTTGCCATAGAAATTGTCAAGAAGCTTAAAAGGTCTGCATCAAGATCCATTTCTAGCGCTGGTGGACCACCGATAACAACAGAAGTAAAAGAGCCGTCGTTATGTTGAGATACTGGGTTTGACATATGTATTCTCCCTTTATTAAGGATAAGTTGCTTGTTTGATTGATGGATTTTATGGAGGAGAGGAATATAACGCAAGAAAATTTATCAATTCTTTACATAGTGGAAGAAATGTCTCTCTTTGAGAAGATTTTTGCATCAAGATGAAAAAAGTACTTGTCTGAAAATCAATGTGATACAAAAATGAGGTCAAAAGCTAAGGAGTCGTTTGATGGCTACGATAACAAAAAAGAAACTGATCCAAGTGATATCCCAAAAACGAGGGATGCATCCGAATGATGTAAGAAATGTAATTCAAGCATTCTTGGATGCAATGACAGATTTTTTAGGCGAGGGTGATCGTTTAGAGTTTAGAGACTTTGGTGTCTTCGAAGTTGTCATTCGTAAACAAAAAATCGGAAGAAATCCGAAAAATGCAGATGTACCGATTGTCATTCCAGAAAGACGTGCTGTGAAATTCACTCCCGGTAAAAAAATGAAACAGTTGATCGAGAAATCGGTCCCTGTGACATGAATGCTGAGTTGAAATTAGATCTACATTATATTATTGGTGAAGCTTTAAATACCCCTTCAAAGCCACTTTTGAGCAAGCTTTTAGAGCTTGAACGGCAGGTGAAGGGTGGAGCCGTAGAGCGAGGTCTTTGTGAGTTTGGAAGAAAGCTTATGGGGGTTAAGACGCGTGATATTTCGTCTTTTTCACCAGTTGATTTACAAGAGGAAGTTGAGTATGCGCTGCTTTTGCTTTGCTTAGAGCAGTATGATCAAGCGATAAAACTTGGTGAAAGGCAGCTTGCTAGTGATTCTCATTTTGGGATGCGACAAAGCGAGCCTGGTTTTGACCCTAAGGAATTTCGTAGTTTTCAAAGTGTACTCTTTAAAGCTTTGAAGAAACTGACTGGAAATGCTTGTTTTGAAAGTCGTGAATCTTTTCAGCTTTCTCCGTATTTAGCTAGACTAGAAGCGTACCTTTTAGCAACGTTACCAACGCTTTATCAAAATGTTCACGTTAATCAAACGGGAATCGCTTCGTTTGAGTGCGGACGTTTAAAAGGGCAGTTCTCGCTTGAAGGCGTTCATGGTGGGTTTGGATCTGTGGATGCGCAGAGTGCGTCTATTGTCACAATGGGTCCGCATTTCTTTCCACTTGGTGTGAGTGATCTTTATGGCATTTATCGCACAAAGGGAAGTGTGGAAGATGTACAAATATCCAATGACCCTTTTGCTTTTAAAGGTTGGACACGTCTTGCGCATAAGCAAAAGCCAAGTGATCTTTGGATGGAAGTTGTGGCGTCAACTGACAAAGATAAACTTAAACTTTCAGTAAAATTTTTAAATTTCACCGACTTTTCCCCAATCAGTATTGCCTTTTTTGTGCGTGCGAATAAGGTTGTTGTAAATCCATTTTTTGAGGTATACCCGAGTACACTTGAAAGGTATCAAGGTGGATGTGAGACGATCTCTCTAAGCGATGGTGCATTAACCCTTAAAGCTCAGTTTGAAGGGGAAATGCAAGTCATTCCTTTAGCTGGAGGCCCCTACTTTTGGGGAGCTGATTTCTTGGTCGCGTATGCGATTCATGAGGAGATGACCTCCTACGACTTTGATGTACTTTAATCACTGATTTAAATATACTTTGGCAAGAGCATGAAACCAGGTAAAGTAGTTTTTTTAGGGACGCTCGTCCTATTTGGAATAATCGGAATTGCAGCAGCTAAGAAGAAAAAAGCTGTCAATGAAGAGATTGTTAATGAGCCTCAAGTTGAGGAGACTGTTGCTTTTGAGGTACAAGATGTACCCGAGCAGTTTGATGAAGTAGAAATGGTGGATTTAATCCCTTTTCTTTTCACTACAACAGATGACAAGCTCCCGATCGTTGAGACAATTGCTTATTCTTCTAGAGTAAGCTGGCAAAAAGGGCGCCCGGCGTGGATCTCAGACTATGCGTCTTACTACGCAACATCAAGACACTTTATCGCAAGAAGCTTGAACAAACGTGCAGACTACTTTACGCAAACGGTGTCCCAGGGAAATCGTTTTAATGTGTTTAAAAAAGATATCGACTTGAAGTTCAATCTTGTTGTGGATGTATCGCGTTGCAAATTGTTTTTCTACTATGTTGCAAACGGTGAAAAAGTGCTCTTAAAAGTTTATGATGTTGGTTTAGGAAGACCAGATAAATACTCATCATCCGGGATATTAACTCCTCTTGGCAAGTACGAGTTAGCGGAGAAGGTTGCGATTTATAAGCCTGGAGTACAGGGGATCTTCCAAGATCAACAAGTTGAAATGATACAGGTGTTTGGAACACGGTGGATTCCATTTGATAGAGATGGATATGGGTTCCATGGAGCACCTTGGTTACTCGAGGAAGAGAGTGCAGATCTTATAGAAGATCGGAGCACAATTGGACGGTATGATAGCGATGGTTGTATCCGCTTAGCAAAAGAGGATATGGAAGAGCTATTTGCCATTGTGATTACTAAACCCACGCACGTTGATATCGTGATGGACTACAAAGAGGTAAACGGGGATCATGTTAACCCATGAAAAACAAATTGATGAGTATGAGAAGACGATTCTCAAGTTAAAAGCTCAGAGCAAAGATCATGGCATGTCATGCGATGAAGAAATTGGCAAGCTTGAGGGGAAGCTTACAAAGTTAAAAGACAAGGTGTATTCAGAACTCTCAGCTTGGGATAGGGTTGCGATATGCCGGCATCCTAATAGACCAAGAGCTTCGGATTTCATTAAAAACATGTGTGATCGCTTTGTTGAAATCTTTGGCGACCGTCTTTATGCAGATGATCACGCAATTATTACAGGCTTTGGAGAGATCAAAGGCCAGAAAGTGGTGATCATCGCACAAGAAAAGGGTAATGATACCGATTCAAGGCTTTATCGAAACTTTGGCATGCCTCATCCAGAAGGCTATCGCAAAGCTCTTCGAGCGATGAAACTTGCTGAGAAGTTTGGTCTGCCTGTTGTCTCCTTACTCGACACTCCCGGTGCATACCCAGGTTTAACGGCAGAAGAACGGGGTCAAGGATGGGCTATTGCAAACAACCTCCTTGAGATGGCGGGACTTATGACGCCAATCGTCGTTATTCTTATTGGGGAAGGTTGTTCCGGTGGCGCTTTAGGTATGGGCGTTGGTGACGAAATTCTCATGTTGGAGCACGCCTATTATTCTGTGATTTCTCCGGAAGGATGTGCCTCAATTCTCTGGCATGACAGTACGAAAAATGAAATAGCTGCCAAGGCTCTCAACCTTCACGTTGAGAAATTGATACAGCTTGGCATTGTCGATGGAATGATTGAAGAGCCACAAGGTGGTGCTCATCACGATGCTGAAACGACTTACCATAACACGAGCGACGCTATTTTAAAATCACTCTCGAGTTTACAGAAAATCCCTCTCGATAAACTCGTTGATTTGCGCTACGAAAAATTCAGGAAAATGGGTGAAATTACTACTCAAAGCAGCGGTTAGAACCTCTAAACATTTCACATTACTCATCGCAACGGCAGCAACCCTTGTTGGACTAACGCTTGCAACGCAACTTGAAATGTTTACCTTGGGGATACTAACCAACCAGGAAAAGAAAAATCCCTTAGCGGGGGTTTTACATAAAATTGCCGATTACCTCCACGTCAGCAATGCCAGTTTAGAGTCGATTCTAACGCTTCTTATCATCGTCGCCATTTTTAAAGCGCTTGCCCTTTTCTTTAGCCGGTATTTTGCCAGACTGTTTTCCATTCGAGTCAGTCAAGACTTACGTCAGCAGTACTTTGAACATATCCAACAATTACCTATGAGTTTCTATGCGCGGTTTAATATTGGTTCACTCTCCACACGCGTTGCCGCTGATGCTAACCAAATCGCTCAATCTCTTAACTCAGCAGTCACCAATTACCTTCAAGCTCCTTACGCGATCATCTCAACTTTAGCTGGCTGTTTTTACATCTCTTGGCGATTATCACTTATCATCTTTATTGGTGTTCCACTTGTTATTCTGCCGATCATCTTCGTCACACGCAAAGTGAAAAAAATCACAAGACAGTTGCAAAAGAACCAAGAACGCTTTGCCTCAGTTCTTATCGATTTTCTCGGTGGCATCCAAACCGTGAAAGTCTTTGCCATGGAGAAATTTTCTCTAAAGAAATACCGAGAACAGAATGATGAAATGGGCCGCTTAGAAGCTAAGACTGCTAAATACGATCTGCTTACACGCCCCATACTCCATACAATCACAACCGTGTGCCTAGCCGTTGTCGCCATATTTGGCCTACACGTGCTAAAAATTGGCGTCCCAAGCCTGCTTGTTTTCTGTGGACTCCTTCACATCCTCTACGAGCCTGTTAAAAAATTTGCCGAAGAAAACGCCAATATCCAAAAAGGGACTGTGGCCGCTGAAAGACTCTTTGAGGTCATGAATGAAATGCCACTTATTGAAGATGCACATAATGCGATTAAGATTAAAGAATTCAAAAGTGAGATCGAATTTCAACGGGTTTGGTTCCGTTATGAAGACGCATGGATCTTAAAAGATGTGAGCTTTAGCGTTAAAAAAGGCGAGACAGTCGCACTTGTAGGCGCCACAGGGGCTGGTAAATCAACCATCGTCCAACTCCTTCCAAGGCTCTATGAGCCTCAGCAAGGGGATATCCTTATTGATGGCAAATCGGTCCGAGCCTACACTCAAAAGTCACTGCGCGAACTCATCGCATTCGTTCCCCAAAAACCTTTTCTTTTCCTCGATTCAATCGCATCAAACATTACCGTTGGAAAAGAGTATGTTGATGGGGAGATTGAATTAGCGGCAAAACGCGCTCATGCGATTGAATTCATCGATGATCTTCCCGAACGCTTTGACACGCAGTTAGCTGAAATGGGTAAAAATTTCTCAGGTGGACAACAACAACGTCTTGCAATCGCCCGGGCACTTATCCGCCAAGCGCCGATCCTTATCCTCGATGAAGCAACCTCTTCCCTCGACGCCATCTCTGAAACACGTATTAAAGAGGCGATCGAAGAGCTTCATGGCCAGGTCACTCAAGTCATCATCGCTCACCGCCTTTCTACCATCGAACATGCGGACAAGATTGTCTTCTTAGAAGATGGTATCAAGCTTGCCGAAGGCACTAAGGAAGAACTCATCGAATCTTGTGTGCCTTTCCGTCTCATGTGGGAGGCGTATACGGCAACGCATACTACACGCAAAACTCCAACACCTGTTTAGGGGGGCGTTTATAGCCACCCAGAAACACGAATGAGTGATATGCTTGGTGTAATTATCGCGTGCTCGCTTGCTCGCTCTGTACAGGACACAGCTTCACGTCTGCGGCAGCGATTCTGCGCGGTCTAAACGCCCCCGCAGCCGCGGCTGCTGCGCGCCGCACAATTCTTCTCTTCTTTGCGTCTTAGCGTCTTAGCGTCTTTGCGTTACCTGTCAACGTTAAACCCACAAACCTGAGGAATAAGAAGTCATCACCCACCCCCTCTTGTAACTAGGAGATGATGCCGAGCTTTTGAAGAGACATTTTCAAGTCAAGATTCTCCGGCTTATCTAAGGCGCCGTTCTTTAAGAGCCAGGAAGCGTAGGATTTAGGGACTTCTGCGAGCGGTTCGCCCTTGTGCTTACCGAAGGGCATGGTACGCAAGATTTGCTTCTCATTCATGAGCTTGTAAACAATATGCGGAGGGAGGTCATCGACCATGTCCATAAATACCTGATGTAAGATGATCACGTCGTCTAGAGCGCGGTGAGCATTGTTTGCCTCGATCCCATGAAGTTCTCTGAGATGTTGCAAGGCGTGGCGCGGTAAATCGGGGCGGTACTTTCGGGACCACTTGAGAGAGTCGAGATATTTCCACTGGTTGGGAAGGGGGACACCGGACCGTTCGAACTCGTTGGCAATAAAGGGTTTATCAAAGGCGTCGTTGTTGTGCGCGACCAAAATGACGTTGCCTTCGCAAAAATCTACGAAATCCAGCGCGACGTGTTTAAACGGGGGCGCATCTTTTACCATATCATCTGTAATATGGTGAATTGCGGATGCCTCACTTGGAATGGGGATGCCAGGGTTAATTAGAGAGACGAATTCGCGTTTTCTCTCCGGGTCATAGGCGGCAAGCTCGATGATCCGATCTTTGTCAGGCTTGACGCCTGTAGTCTCTGTGTCGAAGAAAATATATCTCATATGAGCGCCAGAGTGTACGATTTTAGATTAAAGTTGTCAATTAGAGGCGAAATCGCCTATACTGCTGGCCAAAATGAAGTGGATCGCCGTATTTTTATTAACCCTTTTTTTATCAGGATGTTATCAGGTTTCATCTACGGATGACGAGCTATGTACAATACCGACAACAAATCACCCAGACCTCGTTCCCAAACGAAACGGACCGAATATGGGCTTGCCTTATTAGAAAAATTGGAATATTATAAAAAAAAGAGGGGCGTTAATTTGACTAACGAAGTCAATTATAATTATTTCCAATTTAATCGTGACGAAGTCATAAATAAGCTTGGCAAAGATAAATTGCTCGAGTTACTTGACCGTATGCTGTTAATTCGCAATTTTGAGACGCGCGCTGAGGCAGCGTATCAACAAGGCAAGGTAGGTGGTTTTTTCCATGCCTATATGGGGCAAGAGGCGATCCAAACCGCTGCAATTGATGCCGGAGAGGAGAATTTTTGGTGGACTACAACCTATCGTTGCCATGCAATGGCGATTTTACTAGGAGAAACACCTGATTCATTGATGGCTGAGCTCTATGGAAAGGAAGCTGGTAATGCGATGGGTCGAGGAGGCTCAATGCACTTTTACTCCGATAGAATGCTTGGGGGATTTGGTATTGTAGGTGGGCATCTTCCTGTGGCGACTGGGGCTGGTTTTTCCATTAAGTATCAAGAGCAAGATGCTGTTTCTGTGTGTTTTCTAGGAGATGGCTCGTTTGTGCAGGGTGTTGTTCATGAATCGCTAAATTTAGCATCACTTTGGGACCTTCCTTGCCTCTATGTGATTGAGAATAATCAATGGGGTATGGGAACGGCTGTTGATCGAGCTGTTTGTGTTCAGCCGATAGCAGAGAGCTTTGCTCCTGCGTATGGGATGAAGTCATATACGGTTGATGGAATGGATATTTTCGCGTGTTATGCGGCATTTGAGCAATTCTATAAAGAAATCCGAGAAACGGGCCGCCCGTTGCTGGTTGAATTTCTCACTGAGAGGTTTAGAGGGCATTCGATTTCAGATCCAGCGCTCTATCGCCCAAAAGAAGAGCTCCAAGCGGCAATGCAAAGAGATCCTATTTTGCACTTAGTGCATACGATGGAAGAAAAGGGGATGATTGACCAGGATACGTACGAAAAGATGAATGCGGCGCAAAAAGAAATCGTAAAAGCTTCTTTGAAATTTGCTGAAGAAAGTCCCTTTCCAAGTGACGATTCTCTTGAGGAGGGTGTTTTTGTCAGAGATTGAGATTAGAGAAGCCCTTCGTCAAGCGATGAATGAGGAAATGGAGCGCGATCCAACTGTCTTTCTCCTAGGAGAGGAGGTGGCGGAATATAATGGCGCTTACAAAGTATCCAAGGGGATGCTTGATAAATGGGGGGACAAGCGCGTTCTCGATACTCCTATCGCGGAAAATGGATTTACTGGGCTTGCTGTCGGAGCTGCGATGACAGGATTACGCCCGATTGTTGAGTATATGAGCTTTAATTTCTCTTTTGTCGCAGCAGATCAGCTTATATCAAACGTTTCTAAGATTTTCTACATGTCAGGTGGCCGCTTTAAAGTGCCCATGGTGCTTCGAGGCGCAAATGGTGCTGCTGCGCAAGTTTCTTGTCAGCACTCTCATTGTGTTGAAGCGATTTATGGCAATATTCCAGGCTTTATCATAGTGGCACCGAGTAACGCCTACGATGCCAAAGGCTTGCTCAAATCTGCTATTCGCTCTGATAACCCGGTGATTTTCTTAGAAAATGAGCTCGATTACGGGGAAAAGGGTGAGGTTCCAGATGAGGAATACCTGATTCCTTTTGGAAAAGCTCGTGTTGAGCGAGAAGGTTCTGATCTCACGCTGATCTCTCACTCGAGAATGCTCAAGTTTTGTCGGGAGACGGCAGATGAATTAGCAAAACGAGGTGTTTCGGTAGAACTTATCGACCTTAGAACTATTAAACCTCTTGATATGGGAACCATTGCGACATCTGTGAGAAAAACTCATCGCTGCGTTCTTGTTGAGGAGGGACATGTCTTTGCGGGTGTTTCCGCAGAAATTGGCTTCTTGATTCAAAGCCTTTGCTTTGATCATCTCGATGCCCCAGTTGAACGTGTGTGTCAAAGGGAAACCCCTTTGCCCTATTCTAAACCGCTTGAAAGAGCCTCTCAGCCTAATCCTGAGAGAATTCTAGACGCTTGTCTAAGGAGCTTAAGTTAATGCCTTTTACTGTGACCATGCCCAAGCTGACACCTACGATGGAAGCGGGTACAATTGTTAAGTGGCACAAGCAAGAGGGGGATGAAGTTAAAGATGGCGAACTACTTTTTGAAGTTGCAACGGATAAGGCAACGGTTGAGTACAATGCGCTAGATGGTGGTTTTTTACGAAAAGTCTTGATCTCTGAGAATGGGGATGCGGTTGTGAATCAACCCGTTGCTGTGATGACGGAAACGGCAGATGAAAGCATCGAAGGTTATGCTCCCGAAGGCATTGTAGAAGCAAGCGCTCCAAGTGCTGAAGTAGAAACGTCTTCAAATGATGTTGCATCGCCCCAGCCTACAAAGACAAGCTCCACCATGCAAACAGTTGACTTTGTACCTGAAGCTCCTCTGACAGATTACACGTATGAATGGGATGTTAAAGACACGGTGAAAGCCTCACCTTATGCCAAAAAAGTCGCTAAAGACAAAAACTTAGATCTACACACTGTGAAAGGAAGCGGCCCTGGTGGTCGCGTCTTAGCCCGCGATTTGGATATGGCGCAAGAGGGTGCTGTAACAACTTTTGGTCATAGAGAGGTGCCAAGTGAGGCACCAGGCTCTTTTATTGAAGAAAAACTCACGCCTATGAGAAAGGCAATCGGCTCGAAATTACAAGCTTCCAAGATGTTTATTCCTCACTTCTATGTCCAACAAGAAGTTGATATGACACCTTGTATGGAAACGAGAGCTCAGTTGAAAAATTCAGGCATTAAGGTGACTTTTAATGATTTTGTCCTTCGCGCGGTCGCCTTAGCTCTTAAAGAACATCCAGTCATTAACAGTGGGTATAACTCAGCTGAGGAGAAGATTATTCGTTTTAAGACGATTGACATCTCTGTTGCAGTGAGTATCGATGATGGCTTGATTACGCCGATTATTCGCCATGCAGATTTTAAGAATCTAGGGCAGCTTTCAAAAGAGGTTAAACAACTCGCCTCTCTAGCAAAAGCAGGAAAGCTCGAGGAACATCAATACAAAGGTGGAAGCTTTACTATCTCTAATCTGGGCATGTTTGGGATCCGCGACTTCCAGGGAGTGATCAATCCTCCACAAGCTGCGATCTTGTCTGTTGGTGGGATTGTACAAAAACCTGTTGTAAAAGATGGTGCATTGGTTGTGGGGAATGTGATGGCGCTTTCGTTGTCATCTGATCACCGCGTTATCGATGGAGCAGATGCGGCAGCGTTTATCAATACCGTGAAAAAATACCTGGAAAGTCCTGCTGTCTTAATCGTTTAAAGCCATTTTTTCCGTTGGAAAATCAGCATTGAGAGAAGCGATGAGACGATGATCACGATGCAAATGCCTCCAAAAGCACCTGGTAGGTTGGCGTAGGGGAGTTTGACGTTCATTCCATAAAGGGATGCAATCATAGTCGGGATGCTCAAGATAATCGTCAAACCCGTTAAGAGCTTAATGGTCTTGTTGAGCTGATTTGTAAAAATGATCTGATAAGAATCACGTAGAGAGCGAATGGATCTTAAGTTGACACTACAAAGGTCTTCAGACTGAATAGAAGCATTAAGTAAATCCTCTAGTAGGTCTTGATCTTTGTCATATAAAAACGTGTAGCGCCCGGAGGTAATAGCCTCTAAAACACTTCGTAGAGGAATCAGTGTCGAGAGATATTGATTTAAGATTTCCTCATTCATAGTCAGATTTGTGATATCTTTGGCGTCTACACCCGCCATTTTTTTCTCTTGCTTCAAGACGTTTGTGCGAATCATCTTAATTTGGAGCGTGAACTCTTGAGTGATCTTCAAGAGGATGTAGATCAAGAATTTGGATTTTTGTTCAGGGGACAACTTAGGTTTTTGCGAGATGAAATTCTCAACAAGGGAGCTTTTCTGCGGGCAGATCGTGATGAAATAGTCGTTTGTTAAAATGATGGCAAAAGTCGTTGTATAGAGACCGGATTCGTGTTCTGCTGGGTGGCGCGTAAAAATAATGACATGCTCTTCAATGCGCTCAATACGGGGAATTTCATAGCGATCCAAACAGTCATAAATGTCTGTGTATTCAACACCAATTAACTCACTAATTTGATTGAGGTCAGTTGTTGTCGCGTCATCGACATGAATCCAACACCCTTTCTGAGGTGTTTCAATGACGTTAAATTCGTCTTCTGGGTCATTTTTGTGGTAAATGGTGATCATATGCCCCAAGTTAATTAATGGTTAATTTTTCCTCAACCTCTATGAGCTTTTGTTTCAAGCTTTTGAGTTCTTGGGCGTATTTTTTTAGGCGTCGTATGTGGACTTTTTCTTCAGAGTATTCCTTGATAGGAACAACTGGTTCTCCGCGATAAATGCCACACTTTAAATTCTTACTCACTCCGCCCCGAGATGTCACGATGACATCATCACTTAATTCCACATGTCCAACAATTCCCACCTGTCCGCCGAGTGTGACGCGGTTGCCAAGCTTTGTTGAGCCTGCAATGCCTGTTTGGGAAACGATGATGCAATCCTCTCCAACCTCTACGTTGTGAGCAATCTGCACTAAATTATCGATCATGGTGCCGCGCTTGATCACAGTAGCTTTAAAGCGTGCTCGATCAATTGTTGTGTTGGCACCGACATCGACGTCACTTTCTAAGACAACAATCCCTATCTGATCGAGTTTGTGGTGCTTACCTGCTTTATCGGTTGTAAATCCAAAGCCACAAGAACCAATGACTACGCCTGGTTGTAGGACAACGCGATCGCCAAGTCGACAACCCTCACGAATGATAACACCGCTGTTGATAAAACAGCCTTCACCAATTGTGACACCTGGTCCGATTGAAACGTTGGAACTGATGACCGTGTTCTTCCCAATCTTGCATTTTTGGTCGATGACAGCTCCGGGGGCTACAGTCACATTCTCATCAATCTCACACGATTCATGAATGAAGCTTTTTGGATGAATTCCTTTAAAAGCAGACTTGGGGCGATTAACAAGCATGATGAGTTCGGCTATTTGCTGGAAAGTGCGAGAGGGGTCAGAAGACACGAGGAAATTTTTACCCTCTGGCAATTCCATCTTATCGCTAATACAAATCACACCGGCGCTTGATGCATGCATCATCTCAAGATATTTTGAGTTAGCTAAGAAAGAGACGTCTGTTTGCTGTGCAGTGTCTAACCCTGCAACATTGTCGATCTCAAACGACTCATCTCCAACAACGGTAGCGCCTGTTTTCTTAGCTAAATGCGCGAGTGTGAATCTCGGTGTCATGAATTGTCCTTGCTCTCACTTTTAAAGCTCTTATTCATTTCCTTGACAACAAGGTCAGTCACATCGTCCTTTTCGTCATAATAGAAAACCATTTCTTTATTAAGTACGAGAGGAAGCTTTCGCTCTTTTGCAACGACTTCCGAAGCTTTAGCAACTTTATCAGCCATTGTCTGCATGATTTGCATGTTAGCTTGTTGCATCACCTGCATGAATTGATTTTGGTAGCGGTTTAGCTCGTCATTTAGGCTTTGGAATTCAATGTGGAGTTGCTTTTCAGCCTCTGGTGATAAAGCATCTCTTTGGTCGGGATCATTGAGCTTTTCAGAGACAGCTTGAAGCTTAGTTTCAATGTCTTGCACAAGCGTAGTCATCTGACTTTTGAGTTTTTCGAAACTTTCTTGTTCTTTTTTTCCATAATCAGATTCGAGAACACAAGTGTTAAAGTTTACGATTCCAAACGATGCTGCATTGATTGTTGTCAGAGCAAGGATCAAGGCAATAAATGGGAAACGTTTCATAAGCATATACTCCTTTTTAGAATTGGCCACCCATTGAGAAGAAGAATTTCTTCACGTCGCCTTTGTGCTTTGGATTGATGGGGAAACCCATACCAACCATGATCGGTACGCGGTTACCAATGTCAATACGACCACCGAAGCCATAACTCATGCGGAACTTGTGGAACTTCACGAGTTCATCAGAAACAGCACCAGCATCAAAGAAGGTGAAGACATCAAGCATTCTGAAAATCGAGTGATTGTATTCAACAGATAAGAGGCCTGAGGAAATACCACCGATTGGGACTCGTACAGTATTACCTTCTACATCAATATTTTGAATAGTCGGTCCGATGTGATATGATCGGTAACCTCTGACGGATGTTTCACCACCTAGGAAATACCTTTCAGAAACGGGGATAAGCGCTTGATCGCCTTGTCCAATGGGGAATAAGAATTTAAAGTCATAGCGGGTCTTTAAGACGCCTCTATGGGTAATTGGGTAGTAGAAGGTGTTGATATAAGCGGCTTTTGCAAAAGGGAAAACGCGCTCATCGGAAGAATGTCGTCTTATGAGGGCAATCTCACCTTCTAGAATAGATTTGAAACCTCTGTGTGGCCGGTAAGGATTGTCTACGGAGTCAAAGATAAGCGAATTTGAATACCCGAAGACAAGACCGCTATTTTTCTCCTGCTCTTGACCTTCTTTACCGAGTTTTTTGGACATATCCACAATGGAATTGCTTCCGCGGAATTTCATGCTGTAGGTCCAAAAGGCGTTGAAGGGGTAGGAGGCAAAAACCGATCCACCGAATTGCGTAACATCGTAACGTTTGGATTGGAGAGCACTGATGGCAAAGTTGACATCGAAGCCGAGGCGCCACATGGTATCCATTAAGTAGGGGGTCATCCAAGAAATGTCGTATTCTTGTTGTCTTTGACCGACGCTGACTTTAATGCTGGCATATTCCCCGCCACCTCTTACAGCGCTTAAGCCATCTTTCCAGAGTCTACCGAGGCCTCTATAGTTGAAGTTATTTTCAGCTAAGTCTAGTCCTCCGAAGACTGAGTCAATGGAACTTGCACCGACAAAGAAGCTGAGGCTTCCAGTTGATGTTTCGTCAACTTCAATAACAACGTCGCGGTAATCTGGGCCAAGGCTTGGATCTTCTGTTGGGACGGAATATACATTGACGGATTTGAAGTAGCCAACAGCCATGAGGCGGTCTTGAGTGGCTTTGAGACGTCTTGAGTCGAAGACCTCACCTGGAGTGAGTAATGATTCTCGAAGGATCACATTTTTATTGGTAGATTCATTGCCAAGGATGCGAATGAGTCCAACTTTATATTGATTTCCTTCCTCGATATCAAAGTGCACTTCATAAACAGGGCTATTTTCAAGGAGTGTGAGTTGATAGGTGATGTTTGTGTCAATGTAGCCGTCTTTTCCGTAGAGGTGCTGGAGATTTTCTTGAGCATCTCTTAGGATTTCAGGGGAGTAGTGGTCGCCTTGGTGAATGATCAGAGCATTTGAGACTTCGCTGTCAGTTAAGAGGTGATTGCCTGAAAATGAGATGCGTCCGAAGGTATACTTTTCGCCCTTAATTGCAGAGATGACGATTTCGACATTCCCTTTTTGATTTTCACGTACGCTGATATCGACTTTGGCATCAGCATACCCTTCATTTTGCAGGTAATTGGTGATGATCAGTTTGTCGTGTTCAAGGGCTTCTTTGTGGTAAATGCCATTCCCTGTGATCCAACTCATCAAGAAGTTGTATTTCTTGGTGTTGATTTTCTCGAGGATCTGTGACTCTTCGCGTTTGGAAAAACCTTCAAAGACGAGGTCATGGATGTGACCTGAGTGGCCTTCTTCAACGCGGATGAGGATTTCTACTTCATTATTATTGGGGTCGGGGATGATCTTGTAAGAGAGGTGAGATTCGAAGTAGCCTTTCTTAATGTAGAGTTCTTTGACTTTATTGAATTGTTGGCTGAAATGAGCTCTGTCGAAGACTGTATAGGGTTGGATGTCTAGTTCTCGTTGTAGGCGAGAACCGGAAATGTGTTTATTGCCTTGCCATTTGATTGCGGTGATAATGGGTTTGCGCCAAAGTCTCAGCTCTATATTCACCTTTCCATCAACGGTAGTGATATTTGGGTCGATGCGGTCGTAGTCGTTTGAGAGTTCTTTAAGGTCTCGGTCGAATGTTTGTTGGGAAAATTTTTCTCCTGCTCGCGTCCTCATCTTGGACAAAACAGATTGGGTGTTGAATGTAGAACCTTTCGCTAAGGTTTCAAGTTTCACTTTGACGTCTAAAATCTCTTTGCCTTCAATGCCGTTGTCGGCGAAGGCACATGTGATTAAGGCAAGGAATAGGAAAAAGGGTGCTAATGATTTCATGCTTGCGTGAATTATAGGACGAGGAAACAAATTATTGCAACCTTTGACGACCGGCAAGTGCTTGGGTTAAAGTTCCTTCATCAATATATTCTAGGGGAGTTCCCATGGGAAGTCCTAGGGCTAATTTTGTGACACTAATTCCTAAATTTTCGAGCTGATTTTTTAGAAAAAAGGCAGTTGCATCGCCTTCCAAAGTGGGATCTAAGGCGATAATGACTTCTTTTACTTCGAGTTTTTGTGCACGATCTATGAGTTGATCAAGTTTCAGGTCTTCTGGGTTTAAGTCATCAAGGGGAGAGATTAAACTACCAAGGACGTGATAAATTCCTTTGAATAGATGGGTTTGTTCGATGGCATACGCATCTTTTGCGTGAGCAATAATACATAGAACCGATGGATCTCGTTTGCAAAAATTGCAACTCTCTTCAATAAAACAACCGCAATCTTTGCAATGCAAAACGGTTTCCTTCAAGTTGGAGAGCAATTCTCCAAACTGCTTGAGTTCGGCTTCGTTCCAACTTAAAATTTTAAATGCAAAGCGTTCAGCTGACTTGCGGCCAACGCCTGGGAGTTTTTGGAGGTATGAAATGGTTTTCAAAAGGTCTTTTGGATACATGCAATTTAGGATACTAAAGCTGTGGTTTTAAAATCGAAGGAATTGTATGATAATAACCCATGAGACGAGCAAAAATCATAGGGCTTGGGTCCTATGTCCCAACTAAAGTATTAAGCAACAAGGACCTAGAGGAACTTGTAGACACCAACGATGAGTGGATTGTGTCTCGTACTGGCATGAAAGAACGTCGGATTGCCGGTGCTGAAGAGTTCACATCTCACATGGGACTTGAGGCGGCAAAAAAGGCGCTCTCAGAATCTAAAATTGATCCGGTTGATATCGATCTTATCCTTTTTGCCACGCTGACACCCGACTTTTTATTTCCTTCGACGGCCTGCTTAATTCAAAAAGAAATTGGTGCTTCAAGAGCAGCTAGTATGGATTTACAGGCTGCCTGTACGGGTTATTTATACGCCCTTTCGACAGCAAAAGCTTTTGTTGAATCAGGGCGTTATAAAAACATTTTGATTATCGCCGCTGAAAAGCTCTCTTCCATAACGAATTACAAAGATCGATCTACTTGTGTTCTTTTTGGAGATGGCGCGTCAGCTGCTGTCATTTCTGATGAAGGCGCTGGCTTTTCAATAGGGGAATTAACTTTAGGCTCTGATGGGGAACAAGAGGATCTCTTAAAGCTCCCTGCTGGTGGAAGCCGAATGCCAGCGAGTTTGGAATCGGTCTCAAACGATTTACACTACATACAGATGGAAGGGCGTGAGGTGTATAAACATGCGGTTAGACGCATGGAATCTGCAGCCAAAGAATGTCTTGAAAAGCTCAACCTTTCTGAAGATGCGATTCGTTATTTAGTTCCTCACCAAGCGAATATTCGTATTATTGAAGGGATTGCCAAGCGTTTTAAGGTTCCTATGGAACGCGTTTATCTAACGATTCACAAGTATGGGAATACTTCTGCATCATCTGTTGGGATTGCGCTCGATGAATTGATGAAAGAGAAAAAACTAAAACAAAGCGATAATGTGATGCTAGTTGCCTTTGGTGCTGGCTTAACATGGGGTGCTGGAATTTTGACGTATGAGGAGGCATAAAGCCATGGTTAAACGGGTGATTCTTTTTCCAGGTCAAGGAGCTCAATATGTGGGGATGGGGAAAGATTTTTACGATCAGTTTGCTATTTGTAGAGAGACTTTTGAAGAAGCGAGTGAAATCATTGGTTATGATTTAGCCAAGCTTGTTTTCGAAGGCCCTGCAGAAACACTGATGCTTACTAAGCATTCTCAAATTGCGATTTTTGTAACGAGTATGGCCATTTGGCGCGCTGTGATTTCACAGTTTCCCGATTTAGAGTATCAAATGACAGCTGGGCTTAGCTTGGGAGAGTATACAGCCCTTGTTGCAGCCGGTTACTTATCATTTGCGGAAGGTGTCAGATTGGTTCAACTGCGCGGTGAACTCATGCATCAGGCATCAACGGACCATCCTGGAACGATGGCGGTTGTTCTTGGTCTTGAAGTTGGTGTGATAGAAGAAGAAATCTCATCGCTTGATTGTTATGTTGCTAATCTCAACTGCCCAGGGCAAGTGGTTATTTCTGGCTCTATTGATGCGATTGACAGTGCTTCTACAAAGCTTAAAGAGCGAGGCGCTCGACGGGTACTACCACTTGGAGTATCAGGAGCTTTTCACAGCCCGCTTATGAAGAGTGCTCAGGACGGTCTTGCTCCGAAAATACGTGAAACCAACTTTCACCCATCTTCAATTAAAACGATCATGAATGTTCCTGGTGATTTAGTTGAAAGTACGCAAAAAATGAAAGATTTCCTCATTGAGCAAGTTGCAGCTCCGACCTATTGGGAAAAGGGAATTCGCAACATGCTTGAGATGGGTGTCCAGGATGCTTTAGAAATAGGACCTGGTAAAACGCTTACAGGGATGAACAAAAAAATTGGCGCTAGCGCCTCAAATATTCAAAAGCTGGAGGATCTAGATGCTTTTATTGAAAGGCAAGAGAGCATTAATTACGGGGGGCACGTCGGGGCTAGGTAGAGCGATTGCAAAGCTCTATGCCAAGCACGGTGCTAAGATCTGTATTTGGGGAACGAATGAAGAGCGCGCAAATAGCGTTGTTGAAGAAGTTCTAAGCCTTGGTGCAGAAGAAGCTTCAATGATGCTCATTGATGTTTCAAAAACTGAGGCTGTTAGCACAGCTTTTGAAAGTTTGCTCGAAAAATGGGGTGGGATAGACATTATTGTAAATTGCGCTGGGATCACTCGCGATCAACTTCTAATGAAGATGAAAGAAGAGGATTGGGATCAGGTCATGGACGTCAATCTCAAGTCGTGTTACAACGTATGTCGCGCAGCTGTCAGACCTATGATGAAGCAGCGCGCTGGACAAATTATCAATGTAACCTCTGTAATTGGCTTAATGGGGAATCCTGGGCAAGTGAATTATTCAGCGTCTAAGCACGGTATGATCGGGTTAACAAGGTCTTTAGCTAAAGAAGTTGGGTCTCGTGGAATCCGTGTAAATGGAATTGCCCCGGGAATGTTTGAGACGCCGATGACTGACGTGCTTCCTGAAAAGCAAAGAGAAGCGCTTTTAAAACAAATCCCAATGGGTCGACTTGGAAATCCTGAGGAAATTGCGCAAACTGCGTTGTTCCTTGGATCTGACATGTCAGAATATATTACTGGACAAGTGATCACCGTTGACGGTGGAATGCTAGCATAACAAAAGGAAAAACAATGGCCACACTCGAAAAAGAAGTCATTGACATCATCGTTGAGCAACTTGGTGTTGATGAAGCAGATGTGACTCCTGAAAAGTCTTTCGTTGAAGACTTAAACGCGGACTCACTCGATCAAACTGAACTAATCATGACTTTCGAAGAGCGTTTTGGATTTGAAATCTCTGAAGAAGAAGCTGAAAAGCTTAAAACTGTAAAGAACGTGATCGAATTTATTTCGTCAAAGAAAGGGGCGTAGAACGCCTCATTCCGAGAAGAATGAAAATTAAGCTTAGGACGACGAAGAGTGTATCAATTATATTGGACATGAGCGGCGCCCTGGCAAAGATTTGTGCACCGATGATGGGTCCTACGACCAGTCCTAGGCTCAGGCCTGACTGGGCGAGGCCCATCACGCGCCCTTGGATGTCTTCCGGGGCCTGAAGGCTTATCATATTTAAGATATTTGTCATTGAAAGAGAAGCGACTAAGCTCGCAAAGAACATCATAATCCCTATGAATAAAAACGTGTAGGGGATCGACATGATGCTCATCAAGATGATTAATACGACAATTGAAACAACGGTATAACGCGCATTATTCCAAAGCCGTCCTAAAATGGGGTTAAGCCAAACTCCGCCAATGGACCAGCCGGTTCCATTTGCGGCTAAAGCCCACGTTGTGGCCATGGCGCTTACTCCAAATATTTTCAGTCCTAATTCTGGTGTCCATGAGACTAAATTCCCCCACCCGACTGTCCATAGAAAATAGGCGATATAAATGGGGCGAATGGAAGAGATTTTGAGCGCTTCTCCGACATCTTGGATCCCTTGAGCGAGGCTAAATCGCACATTGTCTTTGGGTACGTGTGTTTCTTTAAAGGCAACGATGATGGCGATTAAGCTTATAACGGTCAGGCCCGATGTAATCCAAAAGGCCATTGAAGGGGAGGAGGTAACAAAGTATCCGCCAAGTAGCATGGCACAGACCCAGCCGAGTCCTAATGCGGTTGAATTATAACCAAACGCTCTTGAGCGAGAGGTTTCATCGGGGGACATATCGCTTAATGCAGCAAGGCAAATGGCGAGGTTTGCAGAAAAGGCGCCTGAGATCACTCGGGTGATGAGTAAAAAAGTGTAGCTTTTCATCATGATGGCGATGGCTGAGAGGGCAAATCCTACGATCAAACCAGACAGGGTGAGAATAAAGGCTTTTCTTCGGCCAAATTTATCGGCAATGTCTCCAATTAAAGGAGCGAAAATAAATTGCATCAAGGGGTAGGCTGCAAGTAAAAATCCAATGGCAACAGCGCGTAGGCCTGGGCTTGCACTATCTAGGAAGCCTGAACCTGCGTCTAGCACCAAAGGTCCAAACATTCCAATGCCCAAAGAGATGCCAAAGTTGTCGATAAACATGACAAATAGTATCGGTAGCATACTCACTTTATTAATAGGTAGACGCTTTCACATCAACCCAAAGTTTCCTTGCAACTTCTTCTGAGGCTAGGTTGGTATAAAAGTAGAGCTGTCTGTCATTAAGATCTTCAAGAGTCTGTTCAAAAGCGGGAATTTTGTGTTCCATATGCTCAAGTACTCCTTTGACGGGAGGGTAGAAAAGGAGTTCATCGCAGCTTTTGGCAATGGCTTCTGGGCGATACATGTCGTTTAAAAATGTATAGACAAGGTCGGTCTTTGTTGTGGTTTTAGGGATGGCAATATTTTCAATGGTGATGTAGGTGTAATCCTCAGGTAATTTGAAACTCACATAGGGGAAGAGCGCATTTGTCATAAAAGTATAAGAGGCAAGGGACAAGGCAAGGGCGCTATTATTCATGGCGACAAAATAGTCGGGTCTAAATGCGGCGTAGGAGGTGGTCCAAGCTCTTTGTTTTTTTAGTAGGGTTCTAACCCCCTCCAACTGGCTTTCTGTTAAATGTGTTTTTGCTCCGTACAGGTAGTGTGAGGTGAGGTTGATAGCCTCAATGGGGTCACGCACCATCGTAATCATAAACCCTTTATTGAGGAAGATAGAGCTCCATTTTCCATCAAAGTTAGGGAGGAGGTTGTTATTTACGGCAAAGCCTAAGACTTCCCATTGAAAGGGGATTGAGTAGGTATTTTCGGGGTCATAGGCATGGCCAATGAGTTGTGGTTGCAGCGTATCGAGGAAGTTGAGTTTGGTTTTATCGAGGGGTTGAAGGGCTTTTTTGTCGATGAGGATTTTGATGGCGTAATCGGAAGGGACGATCAGGTCGTAGCCTTTTCCATTTGAAGCTGCAAGTTTTACAAAGAGTTCTTCGTTTGTTTCATAGTAGTTGAAGTTAACCTTGATACCCGTTTTCTTTTCAAAGGCTTGAACGACCTCGGCGTCGAAGAGGTTTGGGAAAGTAAATACGGTGATACCATCTTGCTTGAGGTCTTCGTCACCTGAGCGGAAAAAAATGCAGGTGAAAATGACTAGGATCCAGAAGAGAATGGTAACGATTTTTCCGATCATGCACTAAACCTTTGTTTTGTTGAGAAAAACAAGAGGACAAGAAGACTTGAGAGCGTTAAGAGCACGGCAGACAGGGCGTTGACAATTGGGGAGATGCCAATTCGAATCATGGAGAGGAGATAAAGTGGGATTGTTTGGATTTTTGTGCCGGCGCAGAAAAAGGCGGTGATAAAATCATCGAATGAGAGGATAAAAACCAATAGGCCGCTGGCAATCATGGCAGGGCGCAATAGTGGAAGTGTGATTTTGTAGAAAGTTTGCCATGGGCTGGCTCCTAGGGCTGTCGAGGATTCCTCTAAGCGCTTGTCTATAGAGAGGTAGCGCATGTAGAGAACAGGAACGACAAAGCCAAGGCCCAGTATTGTGTGGGCGATAATCAGCGAGGTGTATCCTAGTGGGATGTGAAACAGAGAGAAAAACATGAGTAATGAGATAGCCAATACGGTTTCTGGAACGATGAGATTGCCGTAAAATAAAGGGAGATAAGGGCCAATTTTCGCACCACTTGCGCGGAAATACACAAGGACTCCTCCCATGGAAAGACTTAAGGAAGTGGTAGAAAGAGCCACAATAAGAGAGGTTCTAAAAGAGACCCAAAGATCTGTTTCGTGGTAGAGTTCGACATACCATTTGAATGTGAATCCATCCCATGGAGAGGGGAAGCCTTTAACATTAAAAGAGTAGGTAATTAGTACAATAATTGGGGCGTACAAGAAGAGGTAGGTTAAACAGGCGACAATTCTACTCATAGCGCTTCATCCATTTATAGAGTGGGACAACAATGGCCACTAGAATAAGGGAGCTGACAACCGTCAGTGCTGCGCCAAGAGGCTCAGTTCCGTCACCGAGGACATAAAGGGAGACGACGTTCCCCACAAAGTAGTACCGATCTCCTCCAAGAAGTTCGGGGATAATAAATTCCCCAAAAGAGGGGATCATCACTAGAAAAAACCCCGTTCTAAGTGCGGGAAGGGTGATAGGGAAGATAATTTTAAAGAACGTTTGGGGAAAATTTGCTCCTAAGTCTTGCGACGCTTCGATTAAGCGGTAGTCAAAACGGTCAAGGGCTGAAAAAATCGGCAAAACCATGAAAGGAATGTAGGTGTAAACCATCATCAAGACAACCGCGAATAATGTGTTCATCATATTGAACGGGCCGAGATGGAAAAATTGCAAAAATTGATTGATAAAACCGTTTTCTTCTAGGATAAAAAACCACGCATAGACGTGAAGTAGGAAGTTTGTCCAAAAGGGTACGACTAAGAGAAAAAGGAAGACGTATTTAAGCCGTTTCCCATGAAAAGCGATGAAATAGGCGGTCGGGTAGGCAACAACTGCACAGATAACAGCTGTAGTAAGGCTTAAGATGAGCGTTGCAAGGATGACCTTGAAGTAGATTAGGTGGGTGAAGATCTCTATGTAATGGATGCCACTATTTAAAAAGCTTGATGCTAGAAGAATCACGAGAGGTAAATAGAAAAAGAGTGCTTGCCAGATGAAAGGAGTCGAACCGAAAAAAAAAGGGAGGTGCTTTTTCATTCTTCTAATAAGACCACATTTGATTTTTGCCAGTAAAGGTTGACCACATCATCGTAATCGAGTTCGTCTTGGGGGAAATGGACTTCATTTTGATCAAAGACTTGAATGAGTACATCGTCAACGAGCACATTGTATTGCGTTGATCTTCCTTGGTAGACGATGTCTCGAATGATGCCTTGCATGGTGTTTGAGAAATTCTCCACAGGTTCCTTAGAAATAAGGATCTTCTCAGGGCGAATACTCATTAAAGTGGCTTGTTCTTTGATCAGTTTTTGGGCAATTTGAAAAGTGCCGAATTTTTCCGTTACAAAGGTGTCACCTTCAATGTGTCCTTTAAAAAGATTTGTTGATCCAACAAATTTAGCGACAAAAGAGGAGTTAGGAAACTCATAGATTTCCTCAGGGGTGCCAATTTGCTCGATTTCACCCTCGTTATTCATGATTGCCATGATATCAGCAACGGCTAAGGCTTCAAATTGGTCGTGAGTGACATAGATAAAGGTCGTTTGGAGCTTATCTTGTAGGTCAATCAGCTCGACGAGGAGCTTTTCTCGGAGTTTGAAATCAAGCGCTGCGAGGGGTTCGTCCAAAAGAAGGACCTCGGGCTCATTGACAGTTGCTCGTGCAATAGCCACCCTTTGCTGCTGTCCGCCTGAGAGTTGAGAGGGGAATTTATGCGCATGTTTTTCGATATGGAAAGCTCTGAGCATTCTCTCGACGCGTTCATCAATCACATCTTTGGGGAATTTTCGGATGGCAAGGGGGTAGGCAATATTTTGATACACGGTCAAGTGAGGGAATAAGGCATAATTTTGAAACACAATATTGATATTTCGCTTATTGGCGGGTAGGCCTGTAATATCTGCATCGCCTAAATAAACAGCGCCCGCTTCTAGGGGATCAAGACCGGCGATTAATCGGAGCAGTGTGGTTTTTCCACAGCCACTAGGACCTAGGAGAGCAAAAAATTTTCCAGCCGGTATATCGAGCGATAAGTTACTGAGTATCTGACCGTCAGAGCTGGATTTCGAGACATTCTTTATCGAAATACTTTTCATTTTACTAAAAACGCTTTAATGATATCTTTAAATAATCTATAAGAGCAATAAAAAAGCACGAGGCCCCTAGAATTTAGCTATGGCGCAAACATCAACCTACAAAATTTGCTCTCAGGTACCACTTTCCGAAAATTATAGTGGACTGTCGACTTTTATAGAAGAAGTAGAAACGCTTCTTCAAAAAGAGCAAATCGAAGTAGATGCTGCCGAGAAATTCCCCTATATTGACCTCCACCTAACAAAAACAGATCCTGTCTGCTTATCCGTCCGAATCATTTGTAAACACTCACTTCGACTCGAACCTGGTGAGTATGTAAAAAAACTTTTAACAAAGTGGTTGCTTTCTGGAAGAATCTTAAAAATCGTTTCTCAGCGACAGGTGGATTTTTACTATGAAATCAATCCTCACCAAAATTTTCTTGCCTTAGAGTTTTTGGTAGCCTGTCAGGATGAGAAAGACCGCTCGCGCTTAGACCACATGTTACCAAGCTTTAAAGATGAACTTAAACAAGGCTTGCAATCAACCTCACTTGCCTATCGGATTTTGAATGCAAAGGGCCTCTCAGAAGGGGATAAAGATAGACTAGTTCTCTCTGAAATCAACATGGTCTCTGCGAAAAAGCCCCATGAATTTGACAAAGATTTAATGGCGGATATAGAGCAGAGTCTTTTTCAATGCCCTGGTGCTTTCAAAGAGATTAGAGAGGTGGATCACTTATCGCGCCTTTTTACAACCCATTATTTATTTAAAAAATCACTTGTTCGCCAAATCCGCATTGCCCAAACAAAGCGTCACGTGTCTTTGAAAATTCTCAGGACAAAACTGCGTTTTCCCTTTGGGATTAAAAATGTGCTAGGGCTTGTGGTTAGTATCAATTTGCTCCGTAATCGAGAAGTTTTAGAAGAGCAACACATCATAGAGGCTGTTCGAGGGATCGTTCCTGCATGTCAAATAGTAAAGGGCTCTTTTTTAAGTTATCAGGGGATGCATAGCCCTGTTAGAAACCTCTATCTAGAAATCGAGCACAGCAACCGGAAGGATTTTACCTACAACGAAATTCAACAGCTTCGTCAAAGGTTACCAACAGAGCTAAAGCAACACATCGAGCACCTGATTCCTATGACGTTTATGCGACGCAATGAGGAAGAAGTATTTCGCAATATTCTGACCCTTCGAGAACAGCTCAAGTCAGTTAAAGACCTACCGCAAGTGATCATCAACTTTGAAGAGCAAACTCACACAGACCTCTTCTATACGGTGCTTTTAGTCAGACCCAAAGATAAAAAACATGGCTCAGTGCGCGAGCTTTTTGAAACGGCGTTTCCAAATGTAGAATTTATTCCCGATCGGATCGATATCATCGGGAAATTAACAAGGAAAGTCGAAAAAGAAGCCAATGTTTTCCGCATCCGTCTTGAAAAGGCTGAGTTTTATCGCAAAGACCGCTCTGTTGACTTATATAAAGCACGGCAAACCATCGTTAACTACCTAGAAACCATCTTTGGAGGGATTCGGGACTTTAATGGAGGGTTGATCCTTAAGCAAGATGAGAGATTAAAAGACTTTATCGATGGTATTGAACATCAAAATCTCTTTCTTTTGGAAAATTTCTTCTATGCTATTACGCCGATTGCCATGCAAAGTATCCTTCCCCCAATCCTTCTCAAAGCGTTTTACTCACTTTTCAATGAAGTCCTTGAAGATGCTCCAGAAGAGTCGGTTGTCTATCGCCACTCTGAATCAAATACCGGTGTGATGTTCATGTTCCGCACAGACGAGCCAGGTCTTAAAGACGTGATCACAAATTTAGTGAATACCATGGAAATACCTTCAACAGAACTTGCCACAGTTTCCATGAACGTCCATGGCGTACTTTGTTTTGGGTTAGCTTTTCTCTCAGATGATCCAAGTAAGAGACAAAAATTTGTCAATGTCATTGAGCAAAAAGCAACTGAGTGGATGAGTGTTAGAAAAAACCACCAACACCTGAGATTGAATATTGGCTGTGCACCGCATACCCTCGACCCTCGTATTACACGTACAGACCATTCTCACATGATTGTAAAAATGCTCTACGAAGGCTTAACCCGAATAGGGCCTGATAAAAAACCGCAGCCTGCCATCGCCAAAGAAATCAAATGTTCCGATGATGGACTAACCTACACATTTCATTTACGTGACAGTAAATGGACAGATGGTTCACCTATTACAGCCCACGATTTTGAGTATTCTTGGAAGAAGGTCCTTGAAACAAAGACCCACTCTATCTATTCCTACACCTTGCATGTCATTAAAAACGCAAGAAGAGCCCAAGAAAAAGAAGTGTCAATGGACCAGGTGGGGATTCACGCCATTGATGATAGAACCTTGGTTGTAGAACTTGAATATCCCGTTTCCTATTTCTTTGAGCTCACCTCACACTGGACCTATTTACTCATAAATTCTCGCATCGATAAAAATCACCCAGGCTGGGCCTATCATGATGGAGAAACTTACGTTTGTAACGGACCATTCATGTTGAAAAAATGGCGTCACAATCGCGAAATTATCCTTGAGAAAAACCCAGGTTACTGGGATGCCGATTCAGTAAATATCGAGAAAGTAACCATTTCCATGGTAGATAATCCACATACAGAGCTCAAAATGTTTGAAAATGGGGAAATCGATTTCATGGGATTCTCGGTCAACCGTTTGCCCGATTCATACTTAGATGAAATCAATACCGATTTTGAAAAAATCGAGCAGCCACTCGCTGGCGTTTACTGTTACTGGTTTAACGTCAAACACTACCCCTTCAGCAACAAGAAAATTCGCAAAGCCCTCTCGTATGCAATCGATCGCTCAAAGATAGCCCCAAATGATCTTATTGCAAAAAGTATTTTGCCAACAGGGTTTACAATGCTCGAGCATGACGCCACACCCTACGGAGATCTTGATCTAGCAAGAAAGCTTTTCAAAGAGGGGATGGCAGAGCTCAATTTAAAAGAATTCCCACCAATTAAACTCTCCTTTTCCTCCTCAAGACGTCTTCAAGCCTCGATGGTTTTAAAAACAACCTGGGAATCTGTATTTGGGATACGCGTTGATATTGAGGATATGGATTGGAACACCTTGTATCAATCGATTTCAGATGGACGGCATGAAATAGCCGGTATGGCCTGGTATTCATGGTTTTGGGACCCACACTACACACTTGATTGCTTTACACACACCTCAAATCAGCATAATCCCTCCAAGTGGGAGCACCCTCAATATCGAGATCTCATTGAAAAATCTAATAAGATTTTGGACAAAGAGGAGCGCAAACACCTCTTAAAACAGGCCGAGGAATTACTCTTAGACGAAATGCCGGTGATCCCTCTCTATCAATGTACAAATATTTATCTCAAAAAACCCCACATGCATGGCGTTTATACCTCAGAACTCTTTGACACAGATTTCAAATGGGCGTATATTAGCGGGCGAGAATAATCCATGAACCGTGTTTTACTACTAATTTTGTGCCTGTTTTTTGCGGCTTGTAGCAATGACAGACATAAAGATAACATCCTCCGGCTCGCCTCGGAGACTGAAATACGCTCGCTTGATCCACGAGTCGGAAACGACGCACCGTCGATTCAAGTCATTCTTATGTTATTTGAAGGGCTGTTTCGCAAAGACCATACAGATACCCCCCAGCCGGCGATATGCTATTCCTACGAAATTTCTCCCGATAAATGTTCATACGTCTTTTACCTACGCCCTACCACCTGGTCAGATGGCTCTCCCGTCACCGCCCATGATTTTGAATATGCCTGGAAAAAGGCCATAGACCCAGCCTACGCCACAAGCTCTGCCTACCGTTTTTACCCTCTAAAAAATGCAAAAAAAATCCTTAAAGGAAAAGAACCCCTGAGCAGCTTAGGTGTGAAAGCACTTGGCAAACACACCTTAAAAGTCGAACTAGAGTATCCAGCGCCATACTTTCTCAGTATGCTCTCCACAACCGTTTATTTTCCCATCCCCAAACACGTTGCAGAAGCAAACCCTCGTTGGGCATTTGCTAAAGATTCAAACTTCGTCTCAAACGGCCCCTTCTCCCTTGTTGAAAATCGCTTTAAAGAACGCCTAAGCTTTGAAAAAAACGCCCATTATTGGGATAAAGAGCACGTCTATCTCAAAGGCATTAATCTCGACATCATCCCAGATACGCTCACTCAATACGCTATGTATGATAAAGGCCAGCTTGATTTTTTTGGGAAACCTTTTTCCTTTCTCACATGTGAAGCCCTTGCAGAAGCAAGACAATCCAAAGATTTTCATACCGAAGACCTTTACAGCGTCTTACTTTTATTTGTGAATAGCAAACAACCCATCTTGTCGAATGTGCATTTTAGAAAGGCACTTACCCTTGCTATTAACCGCCAGGCAATAATTGACCATGTCATGCAAGAACCTGCTATTGTAGCCATGGACCTGCTCCCACCCAACCTAGCAGTTAGTAACAGACCCTATTTCCGTGATAATGACATCAAGCTGGCCAACAAATATCTCGATCAAGCTCTAGAAGAACTAGGGATCACGAAAGAAGAACTCCCCAGAATAGAACTCCTCTTCACTGATATGCGTAAGAATAGCTACATCTGCCAAGCCGTGCAAGATCAGTGGCGAAAAAATCTAGGGATTAACGTCTCACTAAGCTCAAGAGAGTGGACCGTGCTTTACCAAGACGCCATCTCTGGAGCCCATGACATCGTAGTCATGAGCTGGTTTGCCAGAATACCAGATCCCGAATACCTCTTAGAAACCTTTAAGTATTCAAGCGACCATATTAATTTCTCTTTTTGGGAATCAGAAGAATACATCAACTGCCTTGACAGTGCGCGATCATCGATCAATGCAAAAAGACGCGAAGAATACCTCCTGCGGGCAGGTGATATCCTCATGGAAAACATGCCGATTATTCCCATCATGTACGCAAAACTCACCTTCTTAGCCAATCCCAAACTCACAGGTTACACCACCTCTAAGCTCAACGAAATCGACTTTAAATCAGCAAAAATATACAATTAAAGCTCATGGTTAAAAAGCTTGTCATCGTAGGGTCAGGCCCTGCAGGATTCACCGCAGCAATTTATGCCGCCCGTGCCAATTTAGCACCCATCTTGTACGAAGGGTTCTACTCAGGCCCATCCGGCGGACAACTCATGACAACAACCGACGTCGAAAATTATCCAGGATTTCCAGACGGGATCACTGGCCCAGAACTCATGACAAACATGCGTGCCCAAGCGATCCGCTTTGGCACCACCATCCTCACAGAAGATGTCGAAGAGGTTGAACTATCAAACAACCCCTTCATCATCAAAGGCAAGAAAACTACCCACGAAGCACATAGCCTCATCATCGCGACCGGAGCTACCGCCAAACGCCTCACCCTTCCAGGTGCTGAAACCTACTGGCAAAAAGGCGTAACAGCCTGCGCCGTTTGCGATGGAGCCATGCCCATATTTAGAGACAAACCTCTTTTCGTCGTAGGTGGGGGAGACACCGCCATGGAAGAAGCACTCTTTCTCACAAAATACGGATCAACCGTAACCATCATCCACAGAAGAGACGCCTTCAGAGCATCAAAAATCATGGGGGAGAAAGCCCTCAACCACCCGAAAATCAACGTCATATACAACACAGAACTCCAAGAAATACACGGTGAAAATACCGTCACCTCGATCACCCTTACAAACGGAGAAATGCATCAAGCCGCCGGCGTCTTTTTTGCCATCGGCCACACCCCAAATACAGCTTTCATCAAAGGCCAACTAGCAACAAACGATAGCGGCTATCTCCTTGTAAAACATCCGTCTACACAAACATCCATCCCAGGAGTCTTTGGAGCAGGGGACGTCGCCGATCAAATTTATCGCCAAGCCGTCACCGCCTCAGGCACAGGATGCAAAGCCGCCCTAGACGCAGAACGGTACCTGAATGAAACGCTACCTCATTAGCCTCCTTTTCCCCCTCACACTCCTAGCTTTTGAGAACACACCCTACCTCCCTGAACTCGCAGAATTTCACCTTCGTCCCTCCTATACCTATCGACACTACCCAAGCGTCCAAAACCTGCCCACCAACTACTCCTCAAACGACCAATTTCCCGCCCTAAACCTCGGCGTTCGCTTTCTCCCAGCCTGGGAAGTCCAATTCGACCTAGAAACAGCTCGCACCCGAGCGCGTTCCCTTGGCACCCAATCCTTTGCAGCACAAGTGCGCACACAAATCCTCGATGACATCGCCGGCGATCCAATCTCGCTTCTCATCGGGGGGCGCCTACGTTACGTCACCTCCCATTCACTCCACGACCTATCCTGTCCTTACCACGCCACCTTAAACGCCTCCGCCATCGCCTCACTTGGTAAAGAGTTCGATCCCACCGACAACGTTTCCTTTCGCCTCTGGCTCTTCACCGCTCTTGGTATTGGCAACCGCGGCGCACCGTACATCACACCTGACCTCCATTTCGATACCATCTACGCCAAAATGCACACCTTTTCCCTACTCGCCCTTTCTGACTGGGGATTCGGAGGAAAACGCGTTTCCCTTTCACAATTTGGTTACGCAAACGTAGCCCACCGCTCCATCGATCTAGGAGCGAAGTACAAATACGACTTTGGCATGTACGGCAGCCTATCGCTAGCCTATACGTACCGCATCTACGCGCACAACTTCCCAAGTCACGCCAACACCGTCACCCTCAAATACGACCTACCTTTCAGCCTATTTTAGATTTGCAAACAAGCGAAGATAGGAATAACGGCAATCCGCCGATAAAAATTTTCTGAAAAATACTTTTGAATACCCACCATGCCGGGGTTAGGAGATTCGGATTCGGGTGTTGCTTCAGCTTCGAAAAGCTCCTCTTCCTCCTCCCAGCCCTCGTCAGCAAAAGCTAAACCGAACGCCAGAGAAAAAACAACAATCATTAAACGCATAAGCACCTCACGATTTTTGAAAAACGTTAACACTTCGCAAAGATCAAGTAAAGTTTTTCTTGCCATTAAATTCAATTTTTTAGATAACCACATCGCATATGCGATTGTTGTGGTTACTACTTACACCGCTCCTTTTGATAGGGGAGAATGCACTCAACGTCTTTTCATCCTTAGAAGCATCTGTGGATCAACTTGTTCACGGAGCAGTCAACCCCATAACAGGGGACTATGTCATTCAGGAAGCTGATATCGTCGTCTCTGGTATCGAACCTATCGTACTCACCCGAGCCTATGTCTCCTCTGATAAACACCATGAAACAGCAGGTTGGACTCTCAACCCACAAATTAAAATCCGTAGCCATAAAATCGATGGTTACTACTCCCTTATCGTTTACGAACCCTCCGGCGCCTACCTCATCTACATCCCAAAAAATCTCCAGAGAACATTTTTTCAACCTTACCTAGACTACTATGGCACCCTCCAAACAGGCAGGGGAGAGACCCAGTCAGCACTAACCAATCTCGCACGAAACGTCCTCGTTGAAGTACACAAATGCTTATATATCCTCCAACATGCCGACGGTACCTTTCGACACTACCGTTCTGGCAAATCAAAAAAATCCAAATTGCGGCTAGAAAAAGAAGTCAAACCAAATGGCAATGTCATTCGGTATCAATATGTTGGTGACACCGAAAAAATCTCTCGCATCGAATCGTTAAACCCCCATGAAACCATTCTCTACGCCTGGGTCGATTTCATCTACCATACCACCCATAATGATGATCCCGCCTTCGATGTCATCACCTCCGATGGCAAACGCATGACCTTTAATACCACACCCACAGGCGACGGCTTTTTCTTCACCGATTTCCACCTACACAACAGTGCCCATGAAAGCCTAAGCTTTTCAAAAAAAGGCCGACAACACCTCATCCACACAAGACGGTTTGGCAAAGGGCGAAAAATTGACATCACCTACTATGAAAAAGGCTTAAACAGACTTCCCAAAACAAAAGACCGCATCGAAGTCAAAGAACACCACGATCCGCGCAACAAACGCGTAGCCTATTATAAAGAATCGCGTGGATCTGGCGACATGTTCACCCAAACAGTCTACCACTATTTCACAGATAGGAACCTCACAAACGTGATCTACACAAACGATCGCTCAGTCATCTACAAATATGATCATAAAAAACGACTCACAGAAATCAATGCCCCAAAACTCACACAAAAAATCCACTACAATAAGCACAATATTTCCCGAAAAGAATTCCTCTCCAACAACGCAGCACCCCTGCAAAAAGACCTAGAATACGATCTAAGCGGCAACGTCATCCGAGAAACCCTAAGAGGGGACCTCACCGGCAACAACACAACAGACACCTTTACAATCGAAACACACTATGACTTGAACCATCTTCCCTTCCGCATAATCCAATCAGACGGCATAACTCATCACTACACCTACACAGCCACCTTAAACCATGTCACATCACACACGATTACTCAAAACCAAGAAACCGTTGAAAAAACCACCTACGACTACGATGACAACTACCTCCTTATTAAAGAAACCCATACAGCCGGCCCCTTTACCCATATCAAACACATTACCCGCCGCATCACAGCGCCCGCCATAGGCTACCCAGACACCATCCGAGAAACCTACCTAGACAATGGCCAAGAACACCTCTTATCTAAAAAACAAATCCACTACAACCACCAGAACCTCCCCATCAAAACCGATTACTACGATGCCAATGACACCTACCTCTACAGCCTCTTAACAACCTACGACAGCCTCGGCAGAACCCTCACCCAAACAGACCCCTTAGGACGCATATCCACCTACACCTACGACGAATTTTCCAACCTCACCTCAGAAAAACGCGCCACCTCACCAAACACACTCTACTACACCTATGATACAGCAAATAACCTCATCTCCACCCAAGAAGACACACAACTAACCCACTACACCTACGATACCCTCTCCCAAAAAATCTCAGAAACCACTCCTCAAAACCACACCATCAGCTACAGCTACGACACAGAATCAAACCCCATTACCATCACAGACATCGGCACCACCCATACAACCTACGGCCCCTACCACAACCCAACCACCCAAACAGACCCACTCGGAAACACAACCACCACCACCTACACATCCCTAGCCAAACCCCATACAATCACCGACCCCCTTGGACACACAACAACCCACACCTACAACCTGAACCAAACCCTCGCAACCACCACCACCTTAGAAACCATCACAAGCTATACCTACGACTATAAACAACGACCCACCTCAATCACCATTACCGACCATAACAACAACATCCTCTCCAAAGAAACCACCACCTATAACTACTTCGGACCCACAAGCCACACAGACACCCTCGGACACACCACCCATACAACCTACGACGCCGCCGGCCGCCCCATTAAAACCCAAAAACATACCCACATTACCGAAACCACCTACGACGCAGAGTCTCGCCCCCACATCATAAACACCAACGGACGCATCACCCAAACCACCTACGACATCGCCTCCCGCCCCATCACCATCCGAGAAACCGACAACATCAACACCACCCACTCCCTTACCCAAATCACCTACGACCCCTTTGACAACAAAACCACCATCACAACCCACAACAAACTCGGTCCTTCCACCGACACCTACACCTACGACAACTTCAACCGAGAAACCACCCATACCAACCCACTCGGCCACACAACCACCACCACCTACCAAGATAAACCTTATACCATCATCCAAACCAACCCCAATAACGTCATAACCACCACCACCCACACACCACATGGCAAACCCCACACCATCACCACCCTAGACCACACAACAACCCATACCTACGACCTCGCAGACAACCTCATTGAAACCCTCACCGACAACCCATCCACCACCCAAACCTATACCTACACAAACAACCTGCTCACCGCCCAAACCCACAACAACAAAACCACCACCCACACCTACGACACCCATTCCCGCCGCATCTCCACCACACTGCCCAACCAAACCACCATCCACACCACCTACAACCCACTTTCCCAACCCATCCATATCACCTCCTCCGATAACACCATCAACACCCACAACACCTTTGATGCCCAAAACAACCTCCTCACCTCCACCACCCCCGACCACAGCCTCACCCGCACCTACGACCCCCTCGGCAACCTCCTCACCGACACCTACGACCACATCACCATCCGCCACAACTACACAAATAACCAACGCACCACCCTAACGCTACCACACACCACCATCCACTATACCCACAATCCCTACCACCTCACCACCATCAACCACAACAACCTCACCCATACCTATACCTACGACACCAACCACAACCTCATCGAAGAAACCAACCCCCTTACAACCATCACCCATACCATCAACCCCGCCAACCAACGTATCTCTACCACCTCCGCCTACCATACCAACACAATCACCTCCCTCGACCCCGTCGGCAACATCCTCTCCACCAACACCTCTACCTACACCTACACACCCCTCAACCAAATCGCCTCAGAAACAGGTCCCTTCACCAACACCTATACACTCAACAACCATAACGAACGCCTTGAAACCAATAACGAGCCCCACCTCTACAGTACCGACCACGAACTCCTTGCCACCCCGACAACAACCCACACCTACGATCCCAACGGCAACCGCACCTCAACCAACACCACCCACTACACCTACGACGCACTTGGCCGCCTCCTCTCCGACGGCACCAATACCTACACCTACGACCATTTCAACAGACGCCTCACCCAAAACGACACCTACTACCTCTATGACAACAACCTCGAAGTCGGCCGAGAGAACCACGAATACCGCATCCTAGGCACCGGCTTTGGAGCAGATATCGGTGCCACCACCTTCATCTACCTCAACAACACACCCCATATACCCTTCCACGACCTCTTCGGCAACATCACCTCCCTGTACACCCTCTCAGGAGAACTCCTTGAATCCTACACCCACAACCCCTTCGGCCTTGAACTCACCACAACAACTCCCCAAAACCCCTACCGCTACCAATCTAAGCGGCACGACAACAACCTGATCTTCTTCGGCCGCCGCCTCTACGACCCCCATACCGCCACCTGGCTCACCCCCGACCCTCTTGGTTCAGCCGACAGCCCCAACCTGTACCAATACCTGCACCACAACCCCCTCACCAGCCTCGACCGCTTCGGTTACTTTTCTCTCTTTCGCGAAGATAATCGTTCCTTCCTAGAAAAAGTCGAAGACAACACCATTAAAGTAAAACCAACCGTCTGGGACAATAAACTCACCCATGGATCCACCTCTAGCATATGGTACTCAGACATCCTCCGGAAGCACGGATTTGACCACCAAGCCGCACAACTCAAACGGCATGACCTTGGATACGTCGGCCTAACCAATGGCATCAATACCTCCTTTCAGCAAGCAGTAGCAAACGTAGCCCACCTCTCCCGAATCTGCGACAACTCAGATATCCGCCTTACCTACAACACCACCCATGGAATTATCTTGGATTTATTTGAGTGTGGGCATAACCTGGTAGGACATATGACAGAACCCGTACAGGAAATGATAAAAGACACGAAATATATACTTAGTGAAAACCCCAACAGGAAGATGCTCAAATTCCTCCATAGCCATGGAGCGATCCAAGGCACACTTGCACAAACCCAACTGCCTGAAGAGATGAGACAACGTATGACCCTGGTCGGTATTGCCCCCGGTGCCTACCTCGAGAAAAATTTAGCATCAAGGGTAAATAATTACCGATGCAATTCAGATGGAGTTCAACGTGGTCATAGTTTATTTGGACACATGAAAACAGCCTCCCTCAATGCAAACGTTGTAGAACTCAAGCCAATGGAAAAGGGCTGGAACCATTCCTTTCAGTGCGAAGTGTACGAAGATCCGATTAGACGAGAATATAAACGTTTTATGAAGGAGCTTAGAAGCGAATGAGATGTTTTTTACTAGTTTTAGTTTTTAGTGTTGGAGGGCTTTTTGCCATGAGTAGTGTAGAATATAATCGTAAATTAGATGCTGCATCTGAGCGAACCTGTGAAATATTGCATAAGAAATACAATACTAAGTTACTAGGCACTGGAGGAGGAGTTAAGGGGGATATGCTTTTTATGGCTCTGAGAGTCCAAGTGTCAGAGAAATACACGATTGAACAAGCACGTAAAATTATTATAGATATGGTTGATGTATTTGTTGCTGAATTAAACAAAGACGAGTCTTTAAAGGAGTATAGTAAATACAAATTTCCATTTACTGAGAAGAATATTGATATCATAATTTCGATTGATTCTAATCAGAATCGAAAAGACAGGTTAGAACCTGGCGAGTTATGTGCAATATTTTGTGATGAAGGGAAGTTGTATTACGATAAATATATTAGCAGGAATAGAGATGAAGAAATACTCCGAGAAAGCTATGAAGAAGCCAAATCCAAAATTTAGAACTACTACTAAATAAAAACGGAGGTTTCTATATTAGTAACTTATTAACATCAGGAGGCGTTGTTACAAGATGGCTAAAGAAATAAAAAAATATTTCTCACAAACGGAGAAATGTCCACAAACAGCAAAAGAATATAGTGGTACTGAAGACTGCCTGTTTCGTTATTTGGGTTATAGAGATATACCTAAGATTTTAAGTAAGTATTGTTCTAAAGGTAAAGCTCTTGATTATGGTTGTGGTACTGGAATTTCCACAACATTCTTAGTGAATTTAGGTTATGACTCATGGGGTGTTGATGTAAGTCTAGAGATGTTGGATATAGCAAGAGGGAAATTGCCTGGCCATCAATTTTCAATATTAGAGGGTAAACAACTGCCATTTGAGGATGAAGAGTTTGAACTTGTTTTTTCAAGTTTTGTTTTATTCGAATTGTCTAGTCTCCAAGAGATCACAAACTATCTTGCAGAGGGTCGACGAGTCTTGAAGCCAGGTGGTGTATTTGTAGTCTTAACTGGAAATGAGGGTATGTATACTAGTGATTGGAAAGTCATGAATACAAATTTTCCAGAAAACAAAAACTTACAAAGTGGTAGTCTAGCGAAAATTTCTTTGCCAGAATCTGGTATGGAGTTTTCCGATTATTATTGGACACAGGCAGACTACAAGCAATCCATTGAGATGGCACAATTAAAAATCATTGATACTCATTTTCCTTTGGGATATGAAGAAGAAGAAATCGAGTGGCATGAGGAACTTACTACGTCACCGTATGTACTGTATATTTTAGGGTGCTAAGGGGAAACAGGGGTGAACACTGCTGAGAGATCTATAGTTATACCTTTGACCATTGCTGGGGCCTTAGAATGGTATGAGGTATACTTATATGTATATTGGGCTAAGGTATTTTCTAGCGCATTACTTGATTTATCCTTGCCTTTGTATGATTTAATTCATGCAACTGCTTTATTGATGGTTGGAGTTTTCTCCCGCCCTCTTGGTGGTTTATTGTTTGGCTATATCGGAGATAAAATAGGTCGAAGACAGGCCTTTTACTTTTCTGTGATTCTCCTAGCAATACCTAGTTTCTTGACAGTTTTTTTATCATCATTTTCTTCTTGGAATTTTTTAGCTATATTCTGGTTTACATTTATGAAATTTTTGCAGGGAATTCCTGCTGGAGGAGAGTTGCCAGGTGCTCTATGTTTCTTAGCAGAAGGTGCCACATATCATCGCCGCAGGTATTTATGTAGTTATTTGCTTGTGGGTCCTCAAATTGGTCAAATGTTGAGTTTAGTGCAAATTATGATATTTGAAACACTGTTACCAATAGATCAACTATTAGAATGGGGGTGGCGAATCTCTTTTGCAATCGGTGGAGTTATAGGTTTATCGGGGATATTTATTAGAAAGAAATTACATGAAAGTGAAGTTTTTCATCACTTGCAGAAAAAACATGAAGTTTTGAAGAATCCTATTTCAGAAGCATTCGGCAAACATAAAAAAGATATGTTATTAGGGTTTTTAATTTCAATTTTTGAGGTTGTGGGATTTTATATTATTGCTTTTTATATCGTTCAGAATGAAAGCCAAATTTTGGGCTTGTCTAGATTAATGGTCTTACTTCTTTATATTGTTGTTCTTTCAGTTGTGTGTGTGTTGATGCCCATAATTGGGAAATTAGGTGATTTGCTCGGGGCTAGAAAACTCTTGTATGGAAGCGCTATTGGAATAATATTAGTATCAATACCATTCTACATAGCTGTTCAATATTCAAGCGTGTTCTATTCTCTATTACTATTTATAGTAACGACTTTGATTTTGACAGTTCAGTTTTCTCTATTGCCAGCAGTACTTGCTGACTTATTCCCGACCTCAGTTAGGTTTACTTGTGTAGGTTTTAGTTTTAACTTGTGTGATAGTCTTGTTGGAGGCATAATACCTATGCTAGGTGTATTTATCTTTCATGTATTAGATAATACCGCCTCATTTATTGTGTTGTTGCCTGTTACAGCTGTTGTTTTTATAGTTGCTTACTCATTCATAAATAAGGGCGTAATAGAGTATTAACTCTTGCTGTATTCTATGAGTTGGAAAGAGATAGTAGTCATTTCTTGTAGTTTTTCTTCTGCTAATAGTTTATAGTTCAAGTGATTCATTTCTGCAAATTCATTAAGTAAATTAGTATCGCCCAAGTCAGGTGAAAAACCGACAAGGAATTTTCCTTGAGGTTTTAGGTAAAGTGAGACCTGATTAAAGGCTTTTTGTATTGACTGATATCCTGCATCAAATACTTGTTTATCTTCGTTAGAAAGTTCTTGCTCAGAAGGACACCATCCGAAAGGAAGTGACCAAAAAACATAGTCAAAGCACTGAGTGTTTGGTACATTTTCAAACACATCACTTGTATAGGTTAATACTTGGGCGTTCACACCAAACTTTGAGGCATTCAAAGCAGTGTTTTTGATTGCTTCGGGGTTAATATCAAGAGAGACTACACTATTTTTCTGGTTGTCTAATGCTATAAGCGTACTCACTACACCTGCACCACATCCTAATTCACAAAAATCGCATTTCCTATTATTCAGCGTATCTAGGATGTTACTTGCGTACCATGCAGTTGACGGAAAGAAACCTGGATGAAAGACTTTAGGTAATATTACAAATGAATGATCGAGAACTTTTACGATGTCAGGACTCTGAATCTTTGACTTATTTAAAAGAGATTTTGTTTGTTGATAAAAGGAATCAGGGTCGGATTTTTTGCCGGCAACTTTGTGGAGGTAGTGTTGGATTTTTTGTAGGTCGTAACGGTTGTTGGTCCTTAGCTTTGATTCTGCATCGATGCTTAGCGCTATTTTAAAGTGATCCCTTAACTTGAAATATACTTCTAGGTTCGTAGGACCAAATCCGCCAGATACACTAATTTGATTCAGACCCAGTGACAGTAGATGGTTGATTTTCTCCTCGTAACTTTCGTAAGACGTTTGCTTACCTTGCCCTTTGCTGTCATCTAAGCACAGCTTTATGTTGGATGACCTTACTAAGTCTTGCAGCTGTGATGAGTTTAGTAAGTGTTGAAAATGAAGTTGATCAAGTGGAAGGTAGACTTGGAAGGCCTGGTTGTAGGCTTCAAGGACCTCAAAGGTTAGTGTGTTAAGATCATTGAGCTGGATCTTTGTGAAATTTGAAAATTTATGCTGGATGTCGGTTAAAAGGGTGATTGGTGATTCAACATCTCTAAATGAGAAATGGAGCACTGGGGTGAGGTTGTTTTTCTTGAGTTCACTTGCGAGCTGGTTGAGGTTTTCTTGGGTGGTTAGGGTTGTGTAATCTGCTGAGACGGCGATCTCTATTTTACTGAGTGGATCCCATTTATTGGATTCGATGTACTTGACGATTGGCTTGATATCTTCTACGCCGTTTATCGGGAATTGGACGGTATAGGGATGTGAGACTGGTGAGAGCAAATGTTGAAACTTTGCTTGTTTAGTTTGTAGGTAGGATTCGTTGTGTTCTTGTTGTTCTATGACGATTGGTACCCTCTCTGATACTTCTATGCCCATTTGGGTCATTTCATAGATTTTAGAAGGGTTGTTTGTTAGGAGTTTGATGTTGTCTATATGGAGGTCTTCTAAGGCTCTTTTAGCCATTTCGTACGTTCGTGCGTCAGGTGGATGGCCAATGGCGACGTTTGCATCGAATGTATCCATCCCATTCTCTTGTAGTTGATAGGCTTTGATCTTATCGAATAATCCTATTCCTCTCCCTTCTTGACGTAGGTAGACTAGGACACCTGGGTCTTTTGCAATTTGTTGCAGAGCTGACTCTAGTTGAAGTCCACAGTCGCATTTTTTACTACTAAAGATATCTCCTGTTAGGCATTCACTATGGATTCGCGTTAGGACGGGCTGTGTGGTATCTAGGTTTTCAGAATAGAGAACTACAGTTTCTAGGTTGCGGCTCTCTTTGTACACTCTTATTTTAAAGGTGCCAAACGCAGTTGGTAAGTTGCTCTCAGTAAATTCAAGTAAATTATTCACTAATAACCTCTTTAGGTTCCATCATGGTATTCAGTGAAGAGGATACTCTGTCTTGTAATTCTGCAAAACTACAAAACCTTATTAAATCTATACTGTTGATTAACAGTAATTTAATGATTGTTAAGGGCTGATGGATCGGTCCATTGACGGGGAAGGGGATGTGAGGTAGGGTGGGGAGATGCGGTTTATTATTTTATTGGGCGCCATGACTTGTCTGTGGGGAAGGCATCAGCATAGCTCAGATCCTATCTTCTCCGGTACCCTCCTTAGCGAGTATAGCAGAAATACCCCGCCAGGTAAGGTCGAGGTCGAACCCTTCTTGTTCCTTAAGGGTTTGTATGGTGCGTATGACGCAAGTTGGAAAAAGGTCGATCGTAAAACCGAATTCGCTGTCCAATGGCTTCAGGAAATCGAGGTGGGCATCAGCCGGCACTTCGACTTTACTCTGATGATGAATGCTTTTGTGAGCTGGATTGGCGGGCAGAAATCTGTGCGGTGGGGCGATATGCAGACTTGGTTGGGAATCCAGGTGTATGAGGACAAGAAGGGTTCTTGGATGCCTGATGTCAGGGTCATTGTTGGCGAAAAATGGCCGACGGGTAGGCATGATAGGCTTGATCCCGATAAGCTGCAGGCTGATGCTAGCGGTAGTGGCGCTTTCGAGACGGTCTTAATGGGTGTTTTGGGTAAGATTTGGAGACCCAGTTGGAGTAGACCCTGGAAAAGTACGGTCAATGTTTGGTATTTCTTCCCGATGAAAACTACGATTCATGGCTCGAGTATTTATGGCGGTGTGCCTGGAGGCAGGAGTGTTGTCAGGCCTGGTAAGTTCTATGGCGCGGATCTGGGTTTGGAATACAGTCTGATTGGCAATTGGGAGTTGATTGGCGATTTGAGGTATGAGCATGAGGATGCAACTGTCGTTTTAAGTGGTGTGAAAAAGGGTGTGGGCGAGGGCTCTAGCGAGCAGTTCAGTTTCGCCCCGGGCTTTGCTTACAATTTCGATGACTCTTTTTCGGTCTATGCTGGCGTTTGGTGGAGTCTGGCTGGTAGGAATGCTGAGGCTTTTGCAAGTGGTGTATTCACTGTATATAAAGAATTTTAAATAGTTATTTTTTTTAGGTTTTATGTTATAGTCTTCATTTAATTTGGAGGATTTAATGGCGGTTAGAGTTGATGGTGGTGGTGCTTCTGCAGGGGTGGCTGTTGAGGGGTTGGGGCGTATCTGTGATTTTTCTTTTTATTATTATAATAGTGTTGATGACATTGCTGCGGAGCTTAAGAAAGTTGGGGCTGATTCACGGGCGGTTTTGGATTTTTTATTAGATCAGAATTGTGATGTGAAGGTTTTGGCGGGTTTTATTGAAGCGTTTACGCTTGAGGGGATTTCTCCGTTTAATCGGGTGCGGTTACAGATCATTGATGATGATGAGCATGTTTTAACCAATGCGGTTCTTGATGGTTTGGAAGATGGGGAGAAGGTGGCTTGTTATGAGTTGGCGTTTTTAAGGAATCATCCAGGGATTTATCAGGAGGCGGTGCCGGTTGCGGTGGAGGATTATTCGGTGAATCTTCTTTGGGTGAATTTGAATCCCCAGGATCGGGTGGCGGATCTGGCGGGCCATATTTTCGGGGATGGGGTGGAAAAGGATGTGAATGAGGCGTATCGGATGCGGTTGTCGAGTTGGGCGGATAAGCACCCTGGGGGCTCTATTAATTTATGGTATGACAGTGCTTTGGTGACGGAGAAGGCGCGGATGGGAACGCTTGCGATGTTAGAGGAGATGGGGAAGGAAAAGGGTGTGAGTTTGAGGCTTCGGGATGTGAGGTTGTTGCCGAATATTCCCCCTGAGCTTCGGCATGCGCTACACCCTGGGGCTCCGGTGTACTTTAGGGTGGATATGCTTAAGGTGTTGATTGCGGATTATATGATTTCTTCTCCTGAGGAGCGGGAACGGTTTTTTGTGTTTACGGATGTCGATGTGGAAGTGTTGGAGGGTTTGCAGTTATTTAATCAAAGGACGATGCGGCATTTAGAGAAAATGGGGTATGTTTTTAATCGGAACGGGATGGATAAGTTTGAGAATAGTTTCTTCATGTTTCAGAAGGGGCATGAGAAGCTTTTAAAGGTGCATCGCAAGAAGATGATTGAGGCGATTGTGAACAATATTAAGGTGGTTCGTCGGTACTCTTTAAATCCTGGGCTTAAAAGTGAGTATGTGATGGATGCGAATTTTGTTTTTAATTTATATAGGGGTTTTAGGGAGAAGATGGATGAGAGGGTGAAAGATAAACCAAGGAAGGTGGTGGTGTGTCCGTCGAGTCGGTTTAATGGTGGGGGCAATTTTAAGTCGTCGGATCATCAGAAGGAGGCTTTTCGTTTTGTCGGGGATGGGGTGGTGCCGTATACGCGTTGGGGGCGTAACTCAAGGGGGTGTGGGGATGAGTCGCCGATTAGGGCTTTGAAGGATTGGGTGGCGGCGCCGCTTATTTAATGAGGGCGGTTGCGATGGCGTGGGTATGGGAATGTGAGTAGGAGAGGTGGAAGGTGAGGTGGGGGTGTGAGGTGACGTGGGCTGTGGGGGAGCCGGTGGAGGTGTGGGACAGTTCGATGTCGAGGAAGCGCAGGTCGGGCCCGAAGCCGCAGCCGATGGCTTTGGCGATGGCTTCTTTGGCGGCAAAGCGCGCGGCGTATTGCGGCGCGGGGTCTTTATGTTTATCGCAGTAAGCTTGTTCGGATGGTGTGTAGATCCGGTTCTTGAAGTGGGCTCCGAAGCGTTTGAGGGTGCGACGGATCCGGTCGATTTCTATGATGTCTGTTCCAAGGGTCATTCTGTATAGTCCTCTTCTTGGGTTTCTTCGTATTCGGTTTCATCAAGGGCGTTACAGAAGATCATGCGGCCGGACGAGGTGTGTTTGACGGAGAGAACTTGTGCTTCGATGGTTTCTCCGATGTAGTTTCCGCCACCGTTGATGACGACCATGGTGCCGTCGTCGAGGTATCCGACGCCTTGGCGAGGCTCTTTTCCGTAGCGTTGCACTTTGATGGTAATGTATTCGCCGGCTTCCATGAGTGGTTTCATGGCGTTGGACATGGCGTGTAGGTTGATGACGCGGACGCCTTCGATGGAGGACATTTCTACGCGGGTGATGTCGGAGGAGAGGATGTTGGCGTCAAGCAGGCGCGCGAGGCGGATGAGTTTCGAGGTGAGGTCTTTTACTTCAGGAAAGTCGGTGTCGTTAAAGCGCATGCCAAGCGTGGGGCTTTCTTCCATTTTTTTGATGGTTTCTAGTGTGCGGCGCGCTTTTTGTTTGGTGTGCGTGTCGGAGGACTCTGATTGCGAGTAGAGGTCTTTGATGATGAAGCGTGGTAGGATCAGTTGGTAGTCTAGTAGCCCTGTGGTGGCTAGGTCGATGATGCGTGCGTCGGCGACGGTGGAGGCGTCTAGGACGAGGTCTTTTTTGCGAAGGCCTGTGGCGGAGAATTTAACGAAGGGGATGGAGACGTAGAGTTCATCGGAGGATCGGATGGTCATGATGGTGCCAAGGTAGGTGCCACCGAGGAAAAAGCAGATTTTAATGACTTCGATGGTGTGGTCTGAGGCGTGTGTTTTGAGGTCGGTGAGGGAGAGGATGGCGTCAAGGAGGAGGACGAGGGCGAGCCCCATGAGGTAGCCGATAAATAGGCCGATGATCGCGATGTTGAAGGAGCGGAGGTTGAAGCGTCTGAAAAGGGAGTCGATGATGAAAAGGACGATCATGATGCCTACTCCTAGGGAGAGGCCGATGACGATTTTCATGGTGGGTGTTACCGGGATGTGGATGGCGTACACGAGCATGAAGATGATTGAGAGGAGTGTGAAGAACACTCGGGTGAAGACTAGGGATACGTTTCTCATAGGGATGACTTTTTTATTTTACTTGTTTATCAAATAAGCTATTATCTTTTCATCAATCTGTCAAGGAGCTTGAGATGAGAAAGGTGAGTGCGATGTCTATCTACGGATCGCTGTGGTCGGTTATTGGGGTGCTTTTATTTAGTCAGGGGTGGCGTTTATTAGACGGGGGTGTTTGGATTATTTTAGGTTTGGCGATTGGTTTGGCTAAGGGTCATTTTGTGCTTAGGAAGGTGGCTGCCAAGACGATGAATCGTTGGCAAGGGGATGGTTTGAGGTTTAGTGAGGTGTGGCCGGTGCGGTTTTTGGTGTTAATGGGAATGATGATGGTGCTTGGGTTTGTACTTCGTTTTGTGCCGGTTGTTGTGAGGGGTGTGGTGGATATAGCTGTTGGGATGGCGCTGTTTTATGGCGCGATTTATTTTTTCAGGAGGGCGTATGCTCCAGTGGGACCCGAATTGTAAGCTTTTTTCGTTAGGCGAGGTGCAGGTGGGGTGGTATTCGCTTTTGCTCAGTTTGGCGTTTGCTTTGGGTTTTTTCTTGTCGGTGGCTCTATGGAGGCGCTATTTTTGTTTTCACGCTCAGTATTTAGAAGAGGATATGCGCGATCGAAGGGCGCTTGCTGAGGATTTGGGTTGCAACGAATCTGAGGTGGTGTTGATGCTCAATCGCCGCTTAGATGAGGTGGAGCCAATGCGGCGGGTTAATCGTTTGGTGAAGTTTGCGGTGGATCATTTGGATGCGCTCAAGGTGAAGCAGCTTAAGAATCGGTTGTTTTTTGATGAGGTTTTTGAGGAGAAGGTGGTTTCTCTGAAAGAGAGGGTTTGGAAAACAGTGAGTGCTGGTTGGGGGATTATTGCGCTTGGGGGCTTGGTTGGTGGTCGCGCTCTTTATGTGCTTATGCATTGGTCAAGTGAGTTTGCCTCTCAGCCTGGGAAGATGTTCACTTTTTGGGATGGCCGATTGGTGGGGCTTGGTGTGGGGATGGGGCTCTTTTTAGGTCTCTTTATTTGGGCGCGTTGGTTTAAAGGGTATTTTGGTGTGGGGCGTCTTTATGATTTGGTCGCTTTTCCAGTCGGTTTGGGGTATGTGCTTGTGAGGATTGGAAATTTCTTTAATCAGGAGTATGTTGGTCGGATTTCTGGGGTGAGTTGGGCTGTGAGGTTTATGCACCCGGTGGGCGCTGTTGGCGGCGTTCCTAGGCACCCGATTCAGCTCTATGAGGCGGGGTTACATTTAGTCCTCTTTGTGTTACTCTTTTGCTTGATGATTGGTACGGGTTTTAAAATTCGCGCTGGTCGTTTGGGCGGCTTGTATTTTATCGGTGCGTTCGGTGTGAGCCTTATGAGTACTTTTTTTAGGGAAGGTCCTGGTGTCTATTCGTGGCTACCGGTTGTGGGGCTTGGCCAGCTGCTCAGTGTTTTGATGATTTGTTTTGGAATGGTTTTATTTTGGAGAGGAAATGAGTTATATCGCGTGGGATCCTGATCCTGTTTTATTCATGATTCCGCTTTTCGAGCGGCCGATTGTTTGGTATGGCGCTTTGTTTGCTGTGGGCTTTTTATTGGCTGTTTTTGTTGGGACTAGGGTTGTTCGAGAGGACTTAGGCGATTTGACTAAAGAGTATGCTGATCGGTGTTTCGGCTATGTTTTTGTGGGCACGATTATTGGCGCGCGGTTCGGTCATTTGCTTTTTTATCAGCCGTGGAAAAAATGGCTTTTAGATCCGATGTTTATGATTTCTGTTTGGGAAGGCGGTTTGGCAAGTCATGGGGCGGTGGTTGGAATTTTAGCGGCGCTTTATATTTTCTATTTGAAAATGAGAGGCAAGGTTGAGGGATTGACGTTTTGGCGGGTGGTTGATTATGTGGTGTTAGTTATTCCTTTAGCGGCGGTCTGTATCCGATTGGGGAATTTTGTGAATCAGGAGCTTGTTGGAACGGTAACTAGTGTTCCTTGGGCGGTGGTATTTGGCCATCCGGCTGATGGCCGTGAGGCTTTGCCTCGTCACCCGGTTCAGCTCTATGAGGCGTTTTGTTATTTGGTGACCTTTTGTGTGATGTATGGATTTAAGGCGATTCGCAAGGTTCATGGCCGCTTAACAGGTATATTTTTTATTATGATTTTTGGTGCTCGCTTTATTATGGAATTCTTTAAAGAGGGGCAAAGTATCTATGATAAAGGGCCGTTTTTAGTTGGACAGTATTTAAGTCTTCCATTAATCTTATTCGGATTTTATCTATTATTTAGAGGGAAAAATGGCAGATCTCGCGACCTTAAGGGGACTTACTAGTTCAGATTATTTGAAAGTTGATGCTGGGCATATTCAGACGAGTGAAGTGGCTCCAGCGGGCTGGTTTACTGGTTATTCTGTCTTGCGCGACTGGGCTCAGGTCACTGAGCTTGCCTTAGCGGCTATGGGGAACGATCCTTATCGGGATGGTGGCCCTGCAGAGGGCGATGAGATGTATCTTTTGTCTCGCTACTATGAGGTTCGCACTGCAGAGCTTTTTTGGATTGAAAAAGTTGTTTATGACTTTGCGATATATTTTTTCCATGGGATTGATGTAGGGGTTTTGAATTCGAATATAAGCGAGCTTGGTAATCAATCTTATGTCACCCTAGAAAAAGCGCATTTTAAGATGCAAAAAGCTTTGGAAGGTGTAACACAGGGATATTTTCAGGGGGGAAGAAAGGATGTGAATTCTCCTTCTAACTTAAAAATGCAGGCCGTGTTTAACAAGTGGCATGAGATCCGAGGCGGTGTTCAAGCTCCACGTGTTTTCATCGATGAGTATTATGAGTTAATGTACCTGGCATTAGATGCGACTCAAACCCTTTTTGAGGAGATTCCAAAAGATCAGGAGCGCTGGGATTGCTCTGCATTCGCTGCGCTTGTTGACGAGGGATCGTATAACCGAGAAGCTGCGATGGTTTTTCCGGCTTTTTATAGGCTATTACGCAGCAGTTTTCTGACGATGCCTCATTTGAGTCCGGGTGATGTTGAGGCGTTTGAGGATGAATTTTATGATGATGTGTCAAAGAATGCTCTTTGGCGATTCTCCTATAATTTGATGACTGAAAGTTTTTTTGCCAATACTGGATGGCGTGAGCTGGGGATTGATGTAGCGCGCTATGATGGATGGCTTGATGATGATCGCGATGCGGGCAGTTTTGCTCGCCGAGATCTGGTAATGCCCGATCTGGGGCGGTTTCCACAATTAAGAAGAGCAATAGAGGTTTAAAATGAGTTTAGTGGCTTTACGAAATATTCAACCAGATGAGTATTGGACAGTTTCAGGGGAGCAGATTGCAAGATGTCCCAAGCCGACAACGGGTATTCGCGCTTTGCAGGTTTTTGCGTTTGGAAAGGTGATGCAAGTAGGACTTCGTTCTTTAGCAGATAATGGTGGCCGAGATAGATTGGCTGCGCAAAATTTATCACGGCGCTATGAGCATTTGTGCGATGCTATGAATCCGCTAGAGCAGTTTGTCTACTTCTTTATTCTACGTCTTCTAGGTTGCGACATTGAGGCGCTTGCTAGAGGGGTGCAAGGGGTAGGATCTTAGGAAGGAGCTTTTCTGCTTCTTTCTTTCCGTGTACGAGAGATAAAAACGCTTTGTACCGATCAAATGTCGATGCCTCTGCGGGTGTGAGCTCGTGGTACCAAAGGTATTTAAAGAGGATCCAAAGGCGCATTTCTAGCGTCTTTTTAAATGGGGTGAGGTTTGGCTCTTTTTCAAGCGTTTCTTTTAACACTTTTGCGATGACTGTATTTGGCGCCGCGTTGTCTTTGTAGTTCATTCGAAGGGCTTCTAAGAGAGGAAGGGTTGGATCAAAATGGATGAATCGGCAGAGCATATCATTTTGCGCGGTCCAAAGCTCTATGCGATCTGAAAGGTTCGTTTTTAGGTCGAGCTTGCTGATCTTTTTGAGGAATTGGAGGGTGTTATGGACGATGAAGCGGAATGATTGGTGAGGATTATCGAGGTAGGTGTTTCCAATTTCACTCATCAGAAGAGTTTTAAGATCTGATGAAAGGTTTGTTGTGATTTGTTCGTTGTCGTTGATGACTTTCCAGATCGCTTTTTCAACTTGGTCGATTTCTAGAAGGGGTAGCTTTTTAGCAAAACTATAGGATTCGAGGATGGATGACTCTATAAGATCTAATGAGAGATGACCAAAGATGTGCAGCTCAGCGTTGATGAAAATGTAAAGCGATTGATCGATGTGGATTTCAGCTTCTGATTCTAGTTGTTCTTCATGGAAGTTTAAGACATCGTGTAAGGAATCTAATAGGTCGTCGTCATCGATGTCTGGTAGGTCGGATGCGACAGGATAGAGTGCTAGGATGCGTTGGACGATTTCTACTCGGGCTGCATCGATAGACAGGTCTGTATTCATTGGAATGGTACAAAGTTGTCTGTGGATAAAAGAATTGAGTTCGAAGTCGCTTTCAGCTCCCATTAGTTCTACTAAAAGGGATGAGAGTAGTGATTGAATCTCACCGTTTTTAATGAGCTTTTTCACATGTTTGAATTGTGAGATGTTATCAGCAATTGTTGTTTGCAAATCATCGTGCGATAAAGTGGTATTATTCGCTGTTGTTTCAAGAAGCGTTTTTACGATGAGTTTGTCGAGAGCGTCGTATTCTTCGTGCGGGATTTTTGCGTTTGAAGGACTTAAGTTTTGCATGAGGTGTTTTTGTACGGACCAGATTTTCTTCGTGAGTTGATCTAAGTTTGGTCGTACACCATCTATTGTTGCAATGCACTCTGAAAGTTTTAAGGCAATTTGATGAGAGCAGGTGTAGGGTGGGAGGTGTGTTGGCGGCTCTTTGATAGTTTTTAAATTTTCCCGGATCATCATTGGAATATTCAACTGTCCATCCTCTTGAAGGGCCCCTTCTTTTTTTTGCACTGTTCCGTAAAAGTAGGAGACTTTATCCCACATCTTTTTTAAGGCATTCGCCCCGAGACGGTATGTCGGAAAGGATTCTGAAAATTCTGGAAGAATTTTTTTTAGCAATTCTTCTTGAATTTTTGTTGACCATTTTTTGGGGGATCCTGTTAAATGAATTTCACTTTTAATCTTTCTGGAAAGAAAGAGACAGAGGTCGGAAAATGGATCTTGGAAGTCTTCGATCTCATCAACAGGTACCGGATGGGCCTTCGCTCCCATGGTTGGTAGTAAGGGATCTTGACTTTGCGATTCAAAGTGATCGCTTGGCTGTGGCTGGGTGAGTCCTGACATCTATTATTTACCTCGGTTGTTTCCCTTCTATATGATGTAAAAATTATTTGTCTAATTTTTTATAAATTTTTTTTGATTGGTTGTGCTTGAATTAAATGCGATTTGTTGAAAAAATGGCCTACACTGAAAAGGAGTTTTTATGAACCATATTATGATAGCAGGGCATTTAGGCTCTGATCCAGAGACCCGTTTTACGTCCGGTGGACAAAAGGTTACAAGCTTTAGAGTAGCATGTAATTCAAGGCGCGGAGGTAAAGATGATACAATGTGGGTTCGCGTCACAGTTTGGGGTGAACAATTCGACCGCTTAATGCCTTATTTAAAGAAAGGTTCAGCTGTAATGGTTCATGGTGAACTTCATAAACCAGAAATTTATAATAGTCGCGATGGAACGCCTCAAGTTTCTATTGATATGACGGCTTCACAAATTAACTTTAGTCCTTTTGGCAAGGGCGATCGATCAAATGGTCAGCAGCAGCAAACGCAAAATGCCGCTCCATCCCATGATATGGCATCGGTCACTCCAGCTCAGGGCATGACAAGCGAACCGGCGCCATTTTCTGAAGATGAAATCCCTTTCTAAAAGTTTTAGCATATCGAAAGAAAATGCAGGTGAAAGACTCGGACATGCTGTAAAGAATCATGTAGATTCCTCCATGCGCCAAGTAAAGCGTTCGATTGACTCCGGAGGCTGCACGGTAAATGGCGTTATCGAACACTTTGCTTCAAGACGCATGAAGGTCGGCGATAAGGTCGACTTTCACTTTGTTAATGAAGTGAAGGGGGAAATGCAAGTTGTCTTCGAAGATCAATATCTTATCGCTTATGACAAACCCGCTGGGGTTGTATGTGATGATGACGCGCTTGTTCATCGTTTGGATAAGCGCACTTCAGGCCTTCTTATCAAAGCCAAAGATAAGCAAACACAAAAGTTAATGGAAAAGCTTTTCTTTCAGCGTAAGGTCCATAAAGAGTATCTGGCCTTTGTTGTTGGTGAGGTCAAAGAGAGAAAGGGTGTCATTGAAACGAAACTTGCTAAGAAAGCGAGCTATGACGGGCAAACAGTATGGGGAAGTGCTGACGAAGGACTCCCTGCGAAAACTGAGTGGGCTCTTGTTGAAAGTGGACCTGTTTCAGTGATCAAATGTTTTCCAAAGACGGGACGTACTCATCAGCTACGCGTTCATTTAAGCGAAATGGGCCATCCTGTTGTCGGAGATCATCAATATGGCCGCAATAGCAAATTCTACTACCCCTACGATAGGCATCTGCTTCACGCGATTAAGCTCCGCTTTAAGCACCCAAGAACAGGAGAAGATCTTACTCTTCGAACTTTGGTAGACTTTCAGCGTGACGCATACGATTCAATAAAGGCGTAAAGATAAGCAGGATTATTCCTGTGATAACCGCTGTCAAAACAAAGATTAAGAAAAAAGTCTGCAAGTTTATTTTAGCAATAAGACCTGCTAATACGCCTCCAAAATAGAAAGCGATTCCAATGCAGAAATACCAAGCGCCCACAAAAAAGCCTGTGAATTGCTTGGGAGAGAGGTCGGTTAACATGGAAAGACCGATGGGAGCAATTAACATCTCAGCAACCGCCATGAAGAAAAAGGCCCCGATCATGAAAAACGGATTTGCTTTTGGTAGATCATTTGTGGACAGTGTCATGATGATAAAGCAAATGGCTAATGCGAAAAATGCTAGTGCTGTTTTACAAATTGGACTTGGTTCCCAACCTCGCTTTCTTAAGAAGAGGTAGAAAGCAGAGAGAGGAGCGACCAAGACAAGAAGGAAAAACGTTTCAGTTGTAATTAGCCAAGGCACGGGAATTTCAAAACCACCATAGATTCTTTGGGTGTACTTCAAAGCATATACGACTAAAGATGAAGCGTTTTGCGCATATGCTGCCCAGAAAATGATTGAAATAAGAGAGATGACAATAATCACAATCATTCGTTGCCATGCCACTTTATCAAGAGGTGTGCGGCCTTCATCTTCTTTCTTAAATTCAATTTTGTGATCATCTTGATTAAAGTAGTTAAGTGTCATCTTAAAGAAGATCAAACCACAAAGTTGCACGATCCCTGCAATAAAGAAAACAAGACTCCACAGTCCGTGATGGATTAAGACCCCAAGTACGATCATTGCCACAAATATTCCGATATTCACAGCAGCATAATAAATGGAGAAACCCACTTGTCTTAAGTGGTGTTTTCCGTGATATACCTTACCTAAAAGCGCGTAAATTGACGGAGTAAAGATACTTCCACCTAGTGCAATGCATAAAAGTCCTGGATACAAAAGCGCTAAAGAGGTTGTGCCAATAAAAAAACAGCCAATCGCTGAAAGAATCGTTCCCCAAATCACGGGGCTCTTGTAATTCCAACGGTCTGCAATATAACCACCAAGTAAAGGAAGAACAAACCCTACACCGGTAAAGACACCATATAAATGGGTTGCTCTAGGGGTCGAGAAGTGGAAATATTGAATAAGATATAAAACCAGAAGGTTACCAACGCCCCAAAAAGCAAATCGCTGACACATCTCAGTCATTGCTAAAAGGAACATTTCCTTTGGGTGGTTTTTTATATAGCTTGTTTCTGCAGTCATATAGTAAATTTGAATACCATTTATTGCTATGAATAGGAAGTCTTTTTTAATCATCTACCCTCGGCCCATTGAGGAAACCGTCTCAGCCCTTGTGCTTTTACAGTACTTCAAACGGGGGACTATAGATTGGGTTGTAAGCCCTGAGGCAAAGGAACTTGTTCAGGGACAGGGGAAGGTAAGGCGCGTTTATACGCCGGATCAAATCAAAAAAATCCGGGAAATGCACTACGATGTCGCGTTCGATGTACATAGTGGACTTTTGTCAGGACTTTTGCTAGCACTGTGTCGTGCAGAAGAGAAAGTTTCACCCACATTTTTGCGATCGTTTAACTTGCTAGGTCCCTGTTTTGCCACTAAACGCTTTCGCATTGATCGTCGCTTTGCCAATGAATCACAAACCCTCTCCCTTCCTATGAATTTCCGAAGATCTAAGCGCGAGTGGATCCCTCATAAGCCCCTGACCTATACGCTTTCACACTCGGATCAGTGGGAGATAGAGCAACTTCTCTATAAAATAGGAAGACCGAAGTATCTCATAGCTCCTGGTGCTCGCTATAAATCGATGGAAATCCCAACAAGACGTTGGATTGCTTTTCTTCATGGATTGGGGGTGCCAGTTATTCTCTATTATCATCGAAGGCGCGAGCTAAAGATGATTGATCAGATCGCAGATCATGTTGACCATGTCGTAGTCGTGGGGGAGTGGCGGGCACGAAAGCTACAAAATCTGATTAAACGAATGGATGTTGTTGTGGGCGTTGATAATCTTGCTGTGCAATTAGCAAAGACAACAGAGACAAGGTCGCTTTCGTTTTATGGACCGACAAGAGCTCGGGTATGGGCGCCTGAAAAAGGGCATTTCCAAAACGATTGTCCTTTTTCGCTACGGTTTGACCGTGTGTGCCCACAAGTTGGCACGTGTCAGCAGAATCATTGCATGGATTTTGATTCGTTTTTCATGCTCAATGAATTTCGTACGTTTGTCAATGATTGGGATGAGAAATAGGCTCAGGTTTAACCTTATAAAGTGCGGAGGATGGCGTCGAAATTGAGATGCGATTCAACAAGATCAATTGCTTCGTTCACTTTCTCGGCATCTTCGATCTGGATCTTCGCGGTATGTGAATTGATCATCTGCATCGCTTTGGTTGAGGAAACGGGCGTGTAGAGCATCGGGATATCGGCTTTTTTGAGCTCGCTGATGATGGTGTGTTTCGGCGGTGTATCTCCGATGAGAATAAGTCCGGTCTTGAGATCTTTTTTGGGATCTTTGATTTTTATGTCCCAATGTTTGGTTAAGGTGGCTAGGATGATGTCTTCTCGGTTCGCTGGCGTGATAAGAAGTTGTTCGGGCAGGATCAGCTTGGTGAAGTTTTTTAGCGAGGTGGCGACGAGGCGGATGTTCTCAAAATGACGCAGGCGATGCGAGGTGCCAGTGAGGAGTTTGGAGCCAAAGAGGCTTTCAAAATCACGCATGGTGGGATTTGCCAGGAAGGGATCGTAGGGGATGCAGCCTAGGATAGGGATTTTCCAGCGGCTTAGCGCTTTTTTCATATAGGTGAGGACCATTTCTTGTTTATCAGGATAGACGCGGTTGATGATCACACCGGAGATTTTCACTTTATGGAGGTCGCAAAGGGCCTTATTGACGGTTAAGGCGTCAAAGGCTGAGCCGAGTCCTCCAGAAACAATGAGGATCATGCTAAGGTCTAAGAGGGAGGCGACGCGTGCGTTTGAAAGATTAACAATAGAGCCGACGCCGACGTGGCCTGTGCCTTCAACAACGGTGATATCTGATTTAGTCGAGATCGATTTATAGGATTGTTTAATAGATTTAATAAGCTCTTTTTCATCGATTTTTCCATCGAGGAAATTACGAGTGAACCCTTGGGGAATTAGCACAGGGCTCATGTCTTCGTAGTTTTCATCGAGGTTAAAGCGTTTTTTAAACAAGATGACGTCTTTGTCAACAGAGGTGTTTTCGTCGACTTGGACATGGCGCTGTCCCACGGGCTTCATGAATCCCACGGCATCATGTCTTTTCATTAGACCTGAGAGGAGCCCTAGGCAGGTGGTGGTTTTGCCGACATGTTGACCGGTGGAGGCAATAAAAAGCGCTTTTCTTCCCATATAGGCTTAGTGTAGTCGAGCGTAGACATTTCGTCTACTATGCAGCAGGTGTCGGGTTGGCTGTTCTGTAAACGGCCATTTGAGCGTCGGTCATCCGTGTGCGTCTTTCAAAGGCAGCTGGGTCAGAAAGGCCTTCTAGAAGGGCTAGTTCACCACAGCGTACGCCATGTTTCATGGTTTGGGGATCTTGGAACATGTCAAGAAGTCGCGAGCAGACGTTTGTTATGCCTGTATTAAGTTGAGATTCGACAGCGAGCACTGTTTCTGAGTGAGGATCAATAGCTTGTGCTCCCATCACTCCAGGGATTTTCATGCCTCTGACGTTTGTGCCCATACGCTCGATGAGTTGTTTAGCACGAGCAACACGAGCTGGTACTTGAGCATATTCTGCGCTTTCATCGGCTTGATCAAGTCTAGCAACATAGTGATCAATGTCTCTTCCAAGGCTTTGCATTTCTCTGTGGAATCGGGATTCAAGGGCTGTTGCTTCTTCGCAAAAAGTGGGGGCTATGGATGGAATTGAGGCTCTTAAAAGGTCTGTTCTTGATGTGACGAGATCGGTGTCTTGTGCATTGACAATTTCAGTGACACGTTGAATGAGTGCGGGTCTTCTAATTCGAGGAAGTGTTGAAATACGACCAAGGGCTGATTCTTGAGCTTCTCGAACAGAACGTTCTCTGTCCTGGAAGAAGCTAAGGAAACCTGAGATCGGACCACCGGCTTGTGCGTCATTAATTGCTTCGATTTTGCGGTCGCGGAGGGTGACAAGATCAGCACGAAGCATGTCTGTTTCAGCTTTGATCGTCATCGCTTCTTTAAGCTTGTTCACAGCAGTCGACATGACCCCATTTAAGGTCGTGAGATTTCTGTAGTGTTCTGCAAAGAGTGCGTCACCTGCATGTTCTCTTAAGGTTTCAAGTTGAACTGTAACAACACCTTGCATGGTTTCGATTTCTGCTAATTGTGCTGTTGTATCATCTGTTGTAACAAATCCACGTGCTCTAATCGCACTGATCTTTTGCTCGATCAAACGGAGGGACTCTACGATCGCTCGAGTTGGTGTATTCACCGAGGTTGATTGGCTCTTTTGCACGACAGCTGAATGGATGGCTGTGATTTCTCGATGAAATTGCTCGAGATTCTCCTTGAAGGGGATCATGCTAATTTGAACTTCTCGTTTTGAAGCAGCTGAGAGATCATCTTCAGCAAGTGTTTGTTCCAATGTCACCATTTCTCTAGAAAAGGCCACACATGATTCAGCAAGGTCTTGGGCTGCGGTGTATTTAGCAGTTGTATTTGGCGCGGCTTGTATTGCATCGAGTTGGGCATCCCATTCCCCTAGGTGGCCTGGCATATCTTCTCTTGCAGGTCCAACGCGGTGTTGTTGTCGGTCGCGCTTTAAGGGACCTTCGTTTAAGAGGGTTTTTGAAAGGAGGTTCTTTGCATATCCGGCTGTTGCTTGGTGGGCTGTGTCACCTCCATCAAGGATAGCTACAACGGCTTTTCGCACCGAAAGGCGACCGATTTGTTTAATCACAGCTCGCATGTCAGCTTGCGCAGTAGCGCTACGTTGGCTCATTGCATCTGCATGTCTTGAATCTTCGGCCTCTGCAGCTGTTTCACCCCTCATTGCACTTCTCAGATTCGTCATCAGTTTGCAGATAATCATTTCCATCTGGTCATCTTGTTGAGCTACGTGGTAACCGACTACGATGAATTTGACGATGTGCTCTACAGCGATATCAACCACTTTATCTTGGGCAACACCTGGAAGCATTTCAACAAGGTGACTTGAAACATCTCTTAATTGATGCTGTGTCATCCCGTCTGTTTTTAAGCTGTGTGCCAGGGCTAGAACTGTTTCATGGATCGCTTTTTTCACAAATGGAGGTTGTCTTTCGGCAATCTCATCAATATCAAGCGCCTCACCTTCGCCACCTTCTTCTTGGAGTTTAGCTAGGCCAAGCTTTAAGAGGTCAACGAGACTTTCTTGGATGGCCACTTGGTATTGAGTACCCGACCAGAAGGAATCTCCCAAAACTCCTTCGACTTGTCCCACACCGTCAGCAATATGCATACCACCGCGGAATGAGATTCTGAGGAATAGGTTAAAGGCTGGTTGAATAAAGATCGTTTTAACTCCCCAGGCAAACCCAACAGGTAATACGGCGAATATACCGACGAAAATTGCCTTTAGGGGTTTTAGAATAATGTTGTCGATCCCACGCATAAACGGTGCTCTAGAAGTGATTTCATCTCGTCCAATAAATGAGACAAGCGTTCCAAGACGACGATCAAGAGCAGGGTAGACATCAATATCTGGAAGGAAAGTATTACCAATTGCATCTGCGAGCTCTGATCGCAACTCTTCTGGCTCCATTCCTAAGTTGAAATCAGGCGTTTGTAACATGCGATCTACTTGAGATGCTGTTCCTTCAGGCGAACCACTCTCACCAATCACACGTCTTGCATAGTTAAAGTTGTTAAACATGTGCGTGATATACTTAAAGAGGAGAATTGGCATAGGGCGATCCCCGCCATCTTCACCCTCACCAGTTGTTTTCCAAGATTGTAGGCCAGCGCGCACCTTGAAAAGAACATTTTGTAGAACAACTTTCATCAATCTGTGCGTCACACGCTTAAGGCCCCAAAGGTAGGGCCTTGATGCCCATTTTCTCCACCCTATGTTCTGTCTTCCATCAATCTCACGGACGAGTAGCTCGTAGAAACGCTCATATTGTGCATCGACCGTTTGAGTGGGATCTAGCTGAGCCATTAAGCTTGCAAAACTCCGATCGGTGTGCGTTCTAAAGTATTCTGCAGAGTTTTGAGTGATCATATCTTGCATAAAGGCTTCGTAGGCAGGAGTTCCAGGTTCTGCTGTTGTCTGACGTGCCCATTCTTCCTCCATCTCAGCTCTTGGATCGACAAGACCTACAAATTTGTCATAGACGAGCTTGTGAAGTGTTTTACAAGCACTCATTAGTGTGAATTGTGGAAGTTCCACATTAAGATTTTCTGACCAGTTTGCTGTATCAGGATCAGTATCAGGTCTATGAGCCAATGTTCTTTGGAGCTGCGCTGACACTTGCTGTGCCCGCTGTACCTCCGCTCCTTGCTCAGCTAAAGGAACGCCTTGCCCTACAAAAGGTAGGCCATATCCATTCACCTGCATATCAAATTCGGTAAATCTAGGAGCTATACGCATTAAGGCGTCTTTTAGAGCAGGAAGTGTGCCTGTTGCCTCGGCTGTTAGTAGGTCAGCAAGAGACTGTGCTAAAGCAGCATTTAATTGTTCTTGTTGATTCGCATTTAACGTACCTTTCTGAGGGCGGCCTGTTGTTTCATCAATGGTTCCATAGGGCTTGATATAAGTATCAAGAAGAGAGCGAGCTTGGCCGATGGCATAGTGCACTCCAGCTTGCACAAAGCTACCACCTAGATGGTCAAGAGTTGCAAGGATTCCATTGAAGGAGTGACTCGCGCCTCCAGATAAAAGCCCGAGTGCGGCGGGAGCTGCGCTCTGGGTAATAGGAGGGCTAACCAAAGTGCCAAATCGTGCTTGAGGGTCATCTCTTCGCGTCATATACGCATAAGCTTCAGATGTGTGATGCGGTCGGAGGTGATTGAGTGCACCACCAGCCTCCATGTAGGCTTGCTCGGTCAGATCAGGGTCTTGTAACTTATCTAAAGTAAAGCCAGCGTCATTTAAAGCATCTGGACTCATATCTCCTGATAAGGCTTGGGTGGTAGCTCTTAACAGTTTAAAGGAGTCATCAGTCAAATGTTCTTCAATCCAATTATCTTCAAAACCACTTTTTGGTAAGCGGTGCGCCATAAAGGTGTCAAAAAGGCTAGGATGAAGCAAGTGAAGATCCCAAAGCGCCTCTGTTGTCGTGTCAGACTGACCTGTCCAAGGCATTTCGACATCATTGAGCGTTGGAGCGAATTCAGCTTTTACCTTGTCCCAAGTCGTTTGGAAATCTTCTGCTGAAGAACAAATATGTGCATTCGCCCACCTCAACCATTCTCTTCGTGCTAGTTGTAGGAGAACACCTTTTTTAAGTCCTGGAAAACGCATATCAGAGTCATGGAGCTTATTCATCATAACCTCTGCCGAGTGATCTCCACGATAGTGCTCTGGCATCGTTCGCTGACTATCCCCAAGCTCTCTTAGAGCTCGAACATAGGCCTGTTCAAAACGCTCTTTAACAGCTGGATCAGCTAAACGGCCTCGTCCCCAATTTTCTAAACGTAGTAGCAAAGGATTTCTTGTTTGCAGTGTTTGCAGATAGAGCTCTTGTTTAATTCTACCGTAGAAGCCAGGGTTACTCCTTTCTACTTGAGCGATGCTTCTAAGGATGTCCGCTTTAGGTTTTTTCTTGTGAATTGCCTCAAAAAGTTGCATGGCAGGGCTATTTGTAATATCGCGTCGTCGATTGTGCATCTTAGCAAAAGCATAAACAGTCCATGCGGGATTTTTCCGATTAAAGGCATTCATTCTACCAAATGTTGGGTCACCAAGGGAGGGGTCATTCTCGTGCAGACGGGCGGTTTTTGTAATTTCAGTACAAAGTTCGCGGAATAGACGGCGCCCATCTTCGGACACAAAATGGTTACTCTCATCTTTTGGAAAAAGATGATGGAAGCATGCAGCTTCAAACGTGTCCATGAAAACGCGCATTAAAAGGTCAGCATCCGTCGCAATCACTCGCTCAAACCATTCGATAAATGGTTCGTTATGCTCATCAAGAGCTACAATCAGTCCTCTTTGTTGTAAGCTGCGTTTTTCTTCAAGAAACTTACTTTGAAACACATTTCTAAATTCAGGAATGATGTCGTCAACCTTGTTTAAGGCTTTGAGTACATCATCAGTTGCCGTGGGGCCTTTTGGTAAAACGGATTCCACAGCAAGAAATAAATCTACAAGAGGGTGGTCTACATTCCCTCGGTTGTTTCCACCAAGCAGAGTTGTCACAGCCCCGACAGCAGCTCCTGCTTGGGCGACCATTTTTCGTCCTCTATCAAGAAGACTCTGTGTTTTTGCGGCCACATCTTCTAATGCAGGAGTCCCAATACTTACCTGTACATGACTCATCGCCTCTTCAAAAAGAGGCATCGGCAAGGCAAACTGAGGGTCTTCAATATGTGCATCAAGTGCGTCATGAGCTTGTCTGACAAGGAAGCCACAGTCTTGTGTAATCGCACCAGCAGGCAGATCTCTCATTGCGTTTTTTAAACTCAACAGAGCTCTTTGTAATTGGATCATCCTGTTGCGCTCATTGCGCGCAGTTGGTTTCATTTTAGCGAACTGTGTTTGTACGGTAGCAACTTGTCTTAAAGCGACCGCAAGCTCTTTCACTTCAGGGGCTGCAGGTTCAAGACTAAGCGTTTTTCTAACTTGACCAATTCCGGTTAATAGCGCCGTTCTCGCACTTTTCAGCTGTGGTAGCAATCTCCCAGCCCAACTTTCCAAATAGGGAGAGCCTTGAGCTTTTGCCAGCGTAAACATGCTATCCATCAACGTCGTCAGCCTCTCCATTACGCCAAGGTTCACACCACTGTCTCGTATTTCCTCAACAAGGTCATGTACTTGAGGCCCAAAGCGGACATTATCTAAAAGAGGAGTTAAGGCTGTGACAAGACTATCGGTTCTTTCTCGGTTCCATTCACCTTCTCTAGAATTGATCACAACAGCAAGGTCCCAAAGGGGGCCTGTAAGATCGGTTCTGGTTCCAATTCGTTCAAAGGTTTCACCAGATTCACCTGAGAGTACAGCGCTATGGAAAATATGCACCTTCACCCACAAATCTGGGGTTAAAGGACCTGTACTAAGCTCTTGAATAATCTCTTGAAGTACCTCTGCAGTCTCACTATCTGTAATCATAGGATGACCTATATTTACAGACTTAAGACCCGCTAAAAGGGTTTCTCGTAAAGATGGTTCAGCTTGTAAAACAGCCAGCACATCATCTTCTTCAGCACATTCGTTAGTTAAAGCATTAACCCTAAACATTGCATCTTCAAGGCGCGCTCTTTCAGGACTTGCAGGGCCAAGTGTTGCCACATCTCCCACAACTTTCATTCCCGCTTGGACTGTTTCTGTGACGGTTGTAACTGTTTTCGTAATCTTTTGCTTTTGAAACCAAAAGCTTTGCGCCCGTTCCATGCCAATCGTTCTTTCAACGACTTGCTTACCGACCCAACTAGCCATTTGCTTCGTCCGTTCTCGCGTTGCTGGGATGGCGTACCCAAGACCACCAGCCGCAGCTGTCCAAGCGGCTCCCTCAAGAAGCCAACCGCCTAAAAATGCTCCTGTCGCTAACATAAATTACCTAATAATATATATTTTGTTGTTTTATACTAAAATTATAACACGTTGAAACAAATAAATACACAAGAGCACCCTATTAAAAGTGTAATTAACATATAACACTTTTTTCCCTTCCAATTTTAAATTTGAACAGTTACGATATCATGCAAAAAAATTAATGGAAAGGTTTTATTATGGAGTCATTTAAAAATTTAGTTGAAGTAGCAAATCGTTTAAATGCACCTGATGGTTGTCCATGGGATATTAAACAAACACTTCATTCAATATCAAAACATCTTTTGGAAGAAGTGCATGAAGTATTAGAAGCCGTTGATGAAGACGATTCTCAAAAAATGATTGAGGAAGTTGGCGATCTTTTTTACTTATGCATCTTTTTATGCAAAATTGGCGAAAGGGAAGGAAAATTTTCACTTGATAGCATGATAAAAAATGTTTCAGAAAAGCTCATTCGCCGTCATCCACACGTTTTTGGAGATAAAGAGGTCAAGGACTCAGATGAGGTCATTCGCATCTGGGAAGAGGCTAAGGCTGAGGAGAAGGCTAAGAAGAGGACCCCTTTTGACGATATCCCCAAGACGATGAGCCTTATGAGCAAGTCTCAGAAGGTGATTAAGCGTCTTTCGGGGGAACCTCTCCCAGAAATCCCCAAAAACGAGCTAGGAGAGAAGCTCTTAAGCCTTCTCATAGAAGCCCATCAAACAGGCAGAGACGCAGAACGAGAGCTTTTAAAGGCTGTACGAACACATTTAAAGGCCCCTAAAGACTTCTGCTAGGTAGGGTCACTGATGGTAAGCAATAGCGAGGAGGCTGTGGGGTGACAAGTGCCATTAAACGTGCTCTTCCGGGCACTGTTGTCCCAATAACTCCCATTTGGATGTGGGGGATGCGGCGGGAATCAAACCGGATTAAATCGCGGGCTGAGCTAAAAATATTACTTGCTAAGTCGATGACACTCTCTTCCAAAGCAGCTGTGACTGCCTCGGGTAAAGAGAAATAGAATGCTGAAATAAAACCCGTAATAAAGGATGTGGGATTATCTGGTATAACTGCCATGTCAAATAGAATATAGTGTTAGTTGTTTTATTTCAATGGGTTAAAATATACTTTAATGTGGGTTTTTGGTATACTAGTGCCTTAAAGGAGAAAAGTAATGGCAGTTACGCTGAGTTCTAGTTCTGCGGGGGCAGTTGCCCCATGTAGTATGGCACCTTTGAAGTTTTGTAGTGATTTTCCTGAGGCAAGTGAGCCAAGAGTTCCTAAGACCTATCCAGGGTCTAAGGTTTCAGTTTGTTTTGATTTTGCAAAAGAGGTCGGCGCATCCGTTTATGAGGTACTAATTCAGGACCAGAGTGTGATCATTGTGCAATTTCCCGATGGCACTGAAGGCGCTCTTTCTCCTGTTTATCTTAACCTCTTGGTTTTTCCTCGAAGCATTGATCCCAGTTTAAGAGAGCATCTGGAGTTGATGATGGGCAATTTGGAACGTGCGATGTCTTGTGGGTTAGAGAAACTTTCAGCAGACACAAGGTTTGCCGTATTAAATGCTCTTATGGAAGGCTCAAAACTACAGTTTAAGGACGCACTTATAAGATCAATCAGTGGGCTTGAGAGACATGAAAGAGTAAAGCTTGCTTTGTCGTTAATACACAGCAGGGTTGATAAGAAGTGGGAGGCACTGGTAGAGCTTGGTTTACTAGCCCCTCCAGCGGAAGGAACAGAGGAAAATGTACGGCAACTTTGGCATAAGATGCACCGTGTGATCCCAGAAGGGTGCCAGGATCTTTTTGGTGAGCGTTATCTTTTTTGTGTGGGTAGATCAGACTTCAAAGATCCCAAAGTTCCGGCTGTTTTTGCACACTTTTTCGCTAGACTACCACAAGTAAAGCAGATTGATTGTATCAATTCTGCACTCTTTTACAATCAGCATCCTCAATTTATGCGAGAATTATTCAGAAGTACAACACCTCGTCCTGATCGAGAGTTAGCATATCAATTTGGTGTGAAACATCCCACGATTCTCTTTGAAGCTCTTTCTGATTTGATTGATCCAGAAGAAGTTGTAAAAGCGCGTGCCAATTTCATACAAGTGTTGGATGGAAGTGATGAGCTCGATCGTGGTTTATGTGCCGGGCGTGTGGTCACAGCTTTAAAAAGGCGCTATTCCCAACCCACGTTAGAAGAGGTGCAAGAGGCACAAAGAGCATTTAATGCCAAGATCGCCTCAGACGAAGCTTCAGATGATAGACTGGGGATGGCATCCGTTTTTTGGCCGTATCCTGAGGTTGATCGGGTTCATGTGGATGTAGGATGTGCTTATGGACTTCAAGAATTTTATCAGCAGCTGCTTTCGTATCATGAAAGGGGCTTTGAGGAAATCGTTTTGGAATTTAGAGGGGAGAATGCTTTGCTTGGGCATACGTTGATGGTAAATTTAAGGGATTATACGTTTATTGAGGGGCGAGAAGACCCTTTTAGGGGGTGCTCCATTGAGCACTTAGCAAGCCATCTCAACGCTCACATCTTAGTGAATTATGCTTGGATGCAATTTGATCAGGTGCGCTTTCGCCCAGTCCTTAGAGAGGAGTATACGTTTCCTTCCCCTATTCCCCTACCGTTAAGTGATATTTAAAAAGGGTTAACAGCAGCAGCATAGCGTGCTTGCATTGTTGGATCTACTGGAAGTTCAGCTTTATGCTGCCTGAAGCCATCGACAGTGTCAAAAAACTCAGCAGGGTTATCTGAGCGACCTGCAGCTTTGCGTGTATCTTGCCATAGACCTAAGAAACGGGTGGTTGCTTCATACGTGTCATCTTGAGCAGCATAAAGAGCCTCTTTGCACTCCATTTTTGACCAGCCACCATGGAGAGAGTCATGCGAGTGTGTGATGTGAATCACCTTTGCAACTTCCATGCGCATTTTGCCGGTAACGCTTGGATCAAACTCTGTTTTTGCATCAACAGCACGTACAGCCTTAATCATCAACTCGGAGGTGCTTGGTTTAGCCACACCTTCAAAAAGCTTAGCAAAAACAGCATCAGGTAACGGTTTGGGATTCTCAGTATCTAGTGCTTGCTCGCAAAGAGCTCTACAATAATCCGGATCCTCTAGCATAAATGAATATATATTTGACGTATCGACAAGTAGAGACATAAAGCACCTCGTTTGTTTGTAAGTATCTATTCTATCACGATTAAGGCTTTTTAATCTACGTAAGTGGCGTCTAGAATCCGAGATCTGCAACGACTTGATCCAGAAGAGGGAGTAAGTCTTCTGGGAAAACCTCAACGCGAGGTGGAGCAGAGGGGATATATCCAGTATGTTTTAAGACTTGATATGCGGTATTCACTAAATTTGCATATGTAGGGTGCAACTCTTGTGGAATGGGTAAACCCACTTGAAGTTCTCCTCCATTTTTTAGATATTTAACTAGCCTGTTAGTGGTTTTCATAGCAAATAGCCTTCGTTATTGAAGGCCAATTATAACTTAAGTAATACATTTTAAGCTAGAGGTGGCTAATGCTCCCTCTCGCTTTTGAGATTAGAACTTCATGCCCTTGAAAGGGAAGCGAGGGATGCGGCTGCTTCTCTGTCGGCGTCTGTTACAAGATCGGGTTCCGAAAAGGAGGCGTTTGTTGTTTCTGTTGACCGTCCTTCGGGTCGAATTGCGAGTGGAATTGGCAGTGGAGGTGGGGGTGGAATTGCGTGTGGAGACAAAGGATTTGTTGCAATAATAATGATTTCGCGAGCTCTGTTACCGTTTAGAGCAAGAAGCTTATATGTATCTTTTGTTTTTCCGGCAAATATTGCCTTGATGGAAAGAATCATATTTTTGATTGTTTTCTTTTTAGGGGCATCTGGAAGTTTACTAAGTTTCTCTGCTTCAGCACTTGCACTGCCAAACTGATCTTTGGCTGCAAGATAGATACGACTACACAGATATGGAGTATATAAAGATCCATGAATTCCCATGGTGTTCACCTCTCTTGATGTTCAAGACAAATTATCTCATACTTGTAAGTAAAATTCAAATCCCACTCATGTCATTATGTTTTAGATATTTGGACTAGAGCAGGGGTTTAAGGTATGAGCCAGTTTTTGAGGAGGGGTGGGCGGCGATGTCTTCAGGGGAGCCGGTCGCGATGATTTGGCCTCCGTGGACGCCGGCGTCTGGGCCGAGATCGATGAGGTGGTCGCAGTTCGCGATGATATCGAGGTTGTGTTCGATGATGATGAGGGTGTGGCCGGCGTTGACGAGTTTGTGGAAGATGGGGAGGAGGCGGGCGATGTCATCAAAGTGAAGACCGACGGTTGGTTCATCAAAGATATAAAGGGTGCCTTTAGCTGCGCGTTTTGCCAGTTCACGGGAGAGGCGTAGTCGTCCTTGTTCTCCGCCGGAAAGGGAGGCGACTTCTTGACCGAGTTTGAGGTAGCCCAGGCCGACAGATTGGAGTGTTCGGAGGTTTTTAAGCAGTTTGGGGATGGGGGGCAAAAAATCGAGCGCATCGGTTACGGTCAATTGCAGGAGTTCACCAAGGCTTTTTTGTTTGTAGGTGACTTCAAGGGAAAGGGGGTTGAGGCGAAGCCCTTTGCAGTTAGGGCAGGTGATACGCGATGGAGGGAGGAATTGGAGGCGAAGGGTTTTGTAGCCAAGGCCCCAGCAGGTGCGGCACATGCCTTTGAGGTGGTTGTAGGAAAAATGCTTGGGTTTGAGGCCGCGTGTTTTTGCATCGGGCATTTCGCCAAAGAATTGGCGAAGTGATGTGAGTGAGTCGGAGTAGGTGCAGATGTCGGCGCGCGAGGTGGTGCCGATCGGGTTTTGGTCGAGGCGGATGATTTTCTCAAAGTGGTTTTCGGGTTTAAAGGCTTTATGGATGAGGGTGGATTTTCCCGAGCCTGAGACGCCAGTGATGCCGGTCATAATCCCTTTAGGGATATCGACGGAGACGTTTTTTAGGTTGTGAACGGTGGCATTTTTAATCGAGATATAGCCAGATGGAGGGCGACGTTTGGTTGGGACGGGAATTTTCTTGCGGCCTGAGAGGTAGGCGCCTGTGAGCGAGTTTTTGTTCTTTTTAATTTGGGCGAGGGTTCCCTCGGCCATGATTTCTCCACCGCGCGTTCCGGCGGCGGGTCCAAAGTCGACAATGCGATGGGCGATTTCTAGGGTGAGCGGGTCGTGTTCAACGAGGAGTAGGGTGTTATTGAGGGCGCCGAGTTTTTTTAGGGCGTGATTGAGTTTGGCGTTGTTGTAGGGATGAAGGCCGATTGTTGGTTCATCGAGGATGTACAGACAGCCGGACAGGCCAGAGCCGAGTTGACGTGCGAGGTGGATACGTTGCGTTTCACCCCCTGAGAGGGTGGGTGCGGTGCGAGAAAGCGAGAGGTAGCCGAGCCCGATGTCGAGGAGGAAGTGGAAGCGGCCAAGCATTTCGGTGAAGGTGTCTTTTAAGAACTTCGGGGGTTTAATTGATTTGAGGAAGGTTTCTGCCTCACTGAGTGGGAGGTTAGTAAGTTGTGCGATCGAGTGGTCTTTGATGGTGACCTTTAAGGCTAAGGGCGAAAGGCGCTGGCCTTGGCACTCAGGGCAGGTGATGTGATTTAAGTAAGAAAGGATGGAGTCTTTATCTTTGGATTTCGAAAAGCGGAGGAAAACTTCGTTTAGGCCTACCCAGGTGTAGGTTTGTTTTTTCGACTTAAAGGTTTTTGTGCCGTGGAAGAAGATTTTGGTGTCTTTGATATTTTTAAGCGGCTCGTCGGGGTCGAGGTCGATGGCGTCGCAAAGATCGAGGAAAATTGAGTCGGCATCTGGTGTGCCAAAGGTTTTCCAAAGTTTATCGACGAGTTGGTAGGGGGAGTACTTGAGAATGTCAGGGTTGTTTGAGAGGTCAGCGCCATAGATCGTCCCAAGGCCTTGGCAGGCCATGCACATCCCTTCATCGCGATTAAAGGAGAAGGTGTGCGGTGTGATGGGAGGATAACTTTTTCCTGTTGAGGGGACAGCGAAAGCGAGGTTGAAGGGGATGTCTTCTTTTGGAAGAGCGACGACAAAAGGGCTTTTCGCGGCTTCTATCGCTTCAAAAAGGCGTTTTTCAATGCCGGGTTTAATGACGAGACGGTCAATGACAAGGAAGAGTTTGTTGTCTTTTTTCGGGTCGAAGGGAATCTCTTCATCGAGTTTGTAGTAGTCGCCGTTTAAGCGGATGCGGAGATACCCTTGTTTTTGGAGTTTTTCTACATCGAGGTTTTCGTAAACGGGGGAGAGGATCTGGAGTTTGGTATTTTCGAGGAGTTTCATGAGGTGGTTGACGACGTAATCGGGAGAGATGGAGACGATTTTTTCGCCGGTTTCGGGGCAATGGGGGATGCCCATGTGGGCATAGAGAATACGGAGGAAATCGTAAATTTCGGTCATGGTGCCGATAGTAGAGCGAGGGTTACCGGCGTGGTGTTTTTGCTCGATAGCGATGGCGGGAGATAGGCCTTGAATATCTTCGACAAGTGGGCAGGGAAGGCTTTTGACGAATTGTTTAGCGTAGGAGGAGAGCGATTCGATGTAGCGGCGTTGTCCTTCAGAGTAGATGGTGTCAAAGGCCATCGAGGATTTTCCGGATCCGGAGGGGCCGGTAAAGACGGTGATTTTGCCACGGGGGATTTCGAGGTCGAGGTGTTTGAGGGTATTTTGGTAGGCGCCTTTGACGGTGAGCTTTTTGATCGCATCGGTTTTAGGTGGGGGCTTTTTATTGGGAACTTGGAAGGTTGTTTTAGGCAGACCTTCGTAGATGAGTTGACCGCCGTTTTTTCCACCATCAGGGCCCAGTTCAATAACGTGATCGGCGCATTTGATAAGGTCCTGGTTGTGTTCGATGACGACGACGGTATGTTCATTGTCGACAATTCGTTGCAAGATGGCGATCAGTTTTTTCACATCCGCCATGTGGAGGCCGGTTGTGGGTTCGTCGAGGAGGTAGAAGGTGGGCTCGCGCGCGGGTTTGACGAGTTCACGGGCGAGTTTAATGCGCTGCGCTTCTCCTCCAGAGAGCGTTGTGGATGACTGGCCCAGGGTGAGGTAGCCAAGGCCTACTTCTTGGAGGAGGGTGAGTTTTCGGTCGATTTGCGGGATGTTTTCGAAAAACGGCTGCGCCTGGTTGACAGTCATCTCAAGGACGTCAGAGATGTTCTTGCCTTTGAAACGCACATCAAGCGTTTTTTGATCGAAACGTTTTCCGTTGCAGAGGGTGCAGGTCACGTAGGCTGTTTCCAAGAAGTCCATGTCGATGGCGACCTGGCCCATGCCGCCGCAATTGGGGCAGGACCCTTCTTGCACGTTAAAGCTAAAGCGGCCTGGCTTGTAACCGAAAGCACGCGATTCGGGTAGTTCAGTAAAAATATCGCGAATGTCATCGAGAAGCTTAATGTAGGTGCTAGGATTCGAGCGCGGTGTTCTGCCGATGGGCGATTGGTCAATGGAAATCGTTCTCTCGGTCAGGCTCATCTTGAGTGTTTCCATAAGAGAGGATTTTCCCGAGCCTGATACTCCTGTAAATGCGGTAAAGCGCTCTCGCGGGATATCAACAGTGAGATTTTTGAGGTTGTTAAGCGTTGCGTTTTCAATCGTGAACATCGGATGGGAGGTGGTCACTTTTCGATAGCACGGCTCGTCAATGGTTTCTCGGTGAGAGAGGTAGGCTCCGGTGATCGACGTTGGGTGATCGAGAAGGCCGTTCACATCTCCGGCGTAGATGATTTCACCGCCGCGCATGCCAGCGCCCGGACCCACATCGACCACCGTATCTGCACTCAAGATCGTCTCTTCGTCGTGTTCGACAACGATAACTGTGTTTCCCTGATCGCGAAGGGCTTTGAGGGTTTCAATCAGCTTGTGGTTATCTTTTGGGTGAAGGCCAATCGATGGCTCATCAAGAATGTAGGTTGTTCCAACGAGGCCTTGTCCGATTTGGGAAGCTAAGCGCACGCGTTGGGCTTCGCCGCCAGAAAGAGAAGGCGAAAGCCTTTCTAAACTAAGGTAGTGGAGGCCCACGCTAATTAAGAAAGTAAGACGCTTTTTAATTTCGTCGGCTAACGACTGAAGTGCATCGAATTTAAGCGGTTTAAAGAATTCAAGGGCTTCTGAAAGCGGCAGCGAGGTGACATCGTGGATTGTTTTGCCTTGGACTTTAGCGCTTGATGGGTAGGGCTTAATACGAGAGCCATTGCACTCAGGGCAGGTTCTTTCGGTAAGGAGTTCTTCCATTCGCTCTTTGTATTTGGCAGAGGTAGCTTTTTGGTACCGCTCTTTCGCATCGCCTAAAACACCGCGCCAGGCGACATACTCGGTCCAGGTGGTTTTTTTCTTCGGATGTTTAAAGCGCATTACCGTCCACTTTTTCTTGTTCCCGTAGAGGAACATCTTCTGCGCGCTTGGAGACAGCTTCTCCCAAGGCATTGTCACATCAAAATCGTAGAGACGTCCTAAATTATCGTAGATGTTTTTCCACTTCACCGTGTTGTAGCTGCCTGCAATTTCGCAGCAATCCTCGCTAATCGATAAGAAGGGGTCGATGATTTCTTCGATTTTAAACGTTTGAGTGACACCAAGCCCTTCACAAGTATCACACATCCCTTGAGGGTGGTTAAAGGAGAAGTCTTGGGATTCAAGTGGTGGATAGGAGATGTTTGATTTCTTGGCAAAAGCATGTTGGGAGAAAAAGAGTTCATCATCGTCGGTCAAAACGCTGCAAAGCCCTTTTCCCCACTCAAGAGCATTAGTTACTGCTTCAACAAGTCGGCAATCTTTTGACATGACAAGACGATCGATCACGATGTCGATGTTGTGGGCTTTTCGCTTAGCTAAAGAGATTTCGCCATTAAGTTCGACGATTTCGCCATTGATCCGAACGCGCATAAATCCCTTCCTAAGAAGGTCTGCGAAATCGTCTTTAAATTCGCCTTTTTTCCCTCGAGCATAAGGGGCAAGTACAATGAATTTTGTCTTTTCAGGGATTGTGCGGATACTTGCAATGATCTCTTCGATCGATTGGGGTTTGACAACCTCACCACTGATGGGGCAATGAGGGATGGAACCTTTTGCAAATAAGACGCGCAAGAAGTCGTAGATCCCTGTCATCGTACCAACGGTTGAACGAGGCGAGCGGCCTATGCTCTTTTGTTCAATGGCAATTGTTGGGCTAATTCCAGAAATTAGCTCCGCCTCGGGTTTTGGCAGCGCACCTAAATAACGCCTTGCATAGGTGGAGAGCGACTCGATGTAGCGTCTTTGCCCCTCAACGTAAATCGTATCAAAAGCAAGCGACGATTTTCCAGAACCTGAAACGCCGGTAAAAACAATGAGTTCGTTAACATTTAATTTTAAGTTAACGCTTTTAAGATTGTGGACTTTTACGCCCTTCAACACGATTGGCATGGCAGCATGATATAGAAAATCCTTAAGGTAGGCAATTAAAAATGCGGCAATTTATACTGCGTGCATGATTAAGGATTTGGGGCGCTTAGTAGCGGAAAATTCAGCCAGTCAGAGGGTCATTTTGAGCGGAGATAGCTTTTGTGCTGAAAGCTCAAGATATGACTACCTACCAGCGCTTATAACTGATGCGATCGGTCCAGCCTATCTTGAAGAAAATACAGCGACAATTGAGTGGTTTTATGACCGCTACGGACAAGATCGTGTTAATCAATTAATTGATCCGAGAAATGAACGAGCCGATCATGAGACAGTGACTGTTGCTGATGTGGCTAAAATTATGTCTAACTGCCAAGATCGCCAAGCCTTTAATCTTGAACAGATCACACGCGTAGCATCTAGGGCCTTTTGGTTTGAGAGAGTGGCAATTAACAATGGCCTCGCCGAATTTTCCTGGTCTCTCTACGACATCTTACCTGTTATTTTTATAGACATCTTGCATGCATTAGGCTTTGGCCTTGGAATTGCAACGCAAAATAGGCGAGTTGTTGAATTCTTGTACGAGTCGTTTGGACAGCGCAGAATCGATGCGATTTCCGATCGTTTTAGGCTTAGTATAGGATATAAGCACACTCACGGCATTTCACTTGGGCGTTATGACATTGAAACGCTGTTTTTAGGTCTTGGTCAAGTCCATTTAACTGATATGCAAGAGCAGTATGGACAACATCAGGCTGAATTTGGAGGGCGAGAATTTGAACAGCTCACCGTGGAGGATCTAAGACGCGTTTACGATCATTGTGTTCCCATGGATGTCGAGCAGCTTTTTTGCCACAACGTACCTGTTGTCGATCCAGACACCCGGATTCACCACGATACCTATGAAGGGATGCGTCTAACGACCTATATGATCGATTCGCTGCATCGCACACCTGTCGGGAGTTTAGAAAATACAGTAAGGCAAGCGAAACGAATCTACCATCGACTTTTAAGTGATGAAATTGTAATTCCAGGTGAGGGTGGATATCGTTATCGTTCACACTCCATCCATCGAGCCGGAGCCTTTATCGATTTCTGGAAGCCTGTTTCGCGAGGGCAAAATATTGATAAGCTTGTCACAGCTTTAGGAACGCAAACAGGTATTTGGGATTCCCTTTTCGGCGCTTTGCGACATAATGTCGGGGCAGGGGCACCTATGGCCCTTTACACATCGCTAAGAGAGCTTTTAACAGATCCAGCTTTCGGTTTTGTTGATGATGCGAATGAGCGAGTGAGAGGCCTTGGCTTTAGTCAGGGAGGATCTATGATGCTCCGTTTAGCAACCCTTTTCGAACGGAAATTCTCCCATTTAGACCTTATCTCAGATTCTGGGGTTGACCAAGCGACATTTAGACGTTTAAATGAGCGCATTCGTGATATCACTTTGCACTACATTTGGGATTTAGGGGATCACGTTCCAAAATGTGGATTACATCCAGGCTTTAGAGTTGATCCGTCGCACAACGTAAGTGTAAATATCGATCTAATTGCTAAAGTGGAAAATCAACAAGAAGTCCTTGTAAGACCACCAGCAATGGCAGAAGTGCCTGATGAATTCCTAGGTTTCCTTCGAGCTCTTAAAAATGCACTCTTAGGCCCGCATCTTTGTGAGTATGCACAAGGAGCATTTGAAGGCCGCAATGCAACCCATAGAGTTTGGAATTATTCAAGCAGCTCGCCACATGCAGTTATTCGACAACAAACGGAGAGATTGCTTGTTAATCTTGACCCACTGAATTCAGAGGGCAATGTCTTACCAATAACAGATGAGCAAAACCCCAATACAGACGCTTACATTCCACCCCCTTGGATAGCAAGCAGACTCGCTTTGACAGGGTACTTTGGTGACGAGGACGAGTTCGTCCGTTTTGCGGATCACGTTGAGCACATCCCGAATGGTGATCCACGCCTTGCAACTGTATTCTCTGATTTTCATGCCCCTGCCCTTGTTGTTTAACAATTAGTCAACTCTGAAGTGTGTTGATGTGTAAATGGTTCGTATGTATATTGCGAAAATATGTTTACACGGACCAAAATCATCTGCACGATCGGGCCAGCTGTCTCCGATGAAAAAATGCTCTTAAAGTTAATTGATGCCGGTATGAATGTTGCAAGAGTCAACTTTTCTCACGGCTCTCATGAAACACATAAAAAGACGATTGATAAGATTAAAAAGGCTCGGAAAGAAAAAGATGTTCCCTTAGCCATAATGCTTGATACGAAAGGGCCTGAGGTGCGCCTTGGATCGATTCGCGATGATCAGTTTGTTGTAAAAAAAGGGGATCGTTTGCTTCTTTGTAAAGAGCAAAAGGAAGGCGATTCAAGTGCTGTTTCACTCAACCCTCCTTGTGTTGTTGATGATATCGACGTTGGGATGCAGCTGTTAATTGATGATGGATACATCATGAGCAAGGTCGAAGAGAAGACGAAAGACGGTCTTGTGATTTTGATCAAAAATGATGGCGTCATTAAAAGTCACAAGGGCGTCAATATCCCTCAAGCCAAATTGAGTTTGCCTGCGCTTACTGATCAGGATAAGAAAGACATTTTGTTTGGCTGTGAGCAGGATGTGGATATCATTGCCGCATCGTTTATTCGCTCAGCTGAGCATGTGCTCGAGATTAAGAGCTTTTTGAATAAGGCGGGGCATTGCGATATCTTAATCATGAGCAAAATTGAAAGCGCAGAGGGGGTGCACAATTTTGATGCGATCTTACAAGTGTCTGATGCGATCATGGTAGCAAGGGGTGATATGGGCGTTGAATTGCCTCTCACTAAGGTGCCGAAACTACAAAAAATGATGATTCGTAAGTCGTATGGTGGCTTCAAATCGGTTGTGACCGCAACGCAAATGTTAGAATCGATGATTCATGCACCGCTGCCAACAAGGGCTGAAGTATCTGATGTTGCCAATGCGATTTATGACAGCACTTCGTGTGTGATGTTATCAGGTGAGACGGCGGTAGGTAAATATCCCATTGATGCGGTTCACATCATGAAAAGCACAATCAAAGAAGCTGAAAAGGATTTCGACTTTTCCCAATTTTTCTTTCGCGATGGTGAGCAGATGCGCTTTAATGATATCTCTTCATCGGTTGCACTCGCTTGCGTTAAAACAGCCTATTCAGCAGGGAGTAAAGCGATTTTTGCGTTTACCAATAGTGGGTTTACAGCAAAAGCCATGGCAAGGTTTAGACCAAGCATTCCCATTATTGCACTGACACCTCATGAGAAAATTTATCACCAGCTAGCCCTTTGTTGGGGCGTTGTTCCTGTGCTCCAAAAAGTAAAGAATGCAAAAGAAGGTTTTGCTGCGTGTTGTTGTTATGCCCTGCAGCAAGGTTACGTCAATTACGGAGACTTAGTGGTGATCTCAGCAGGGACGCCTTTTGGGATTTCTGGGACAACAAACACGATACTGGTTGATAACATAGGAGATGTGCTTGTCCGCGGTATCCCTCATAAAGGTGATAAACGCGTTTACGGCAAGATCAAAGTCGTACATGATCCGAAAAAACCCGCCCACCTAGAAAAAAATATCGCGGTGATTTCAACGTGCAGTGCTGAATATGAAAGCGTTTTTAAAAGCGCAATGGGAATCGTGTTGCAAAATCACCCAGAAGATGCAAGTTCGGAGAGAACTGCCCAAAAATTTGCTAAAGAATATAAGAAACCGCTTCTTCGTCGGGCAGATGGTGCTTCCAATTTACTCAGAGAAGGACAGCTTGTTACACTCGATGTTCCCAAGGGAATTGTGTTTAAGGGCATCTTTGATTCGGAAGAAGATTATCGAAAGACTTGCCATATTTATCAAAAATAAATAACAATGCCAGGGTATATGAAAAAATTTATCCTTCTCCCTCTTTTGACTGTTGCTCTTTATGGAGCTGACGAAATGCGCATGCGCAATGTTGAATCTCGTTTGTCGCGCATCGAACAAAAACAATCGAAAATTTCCCAATCGGCCCACTTAGCCCAAGAAGGCCTTGATACCGAATCAGATGTGACAATGTCTGGAGAGCTCTTGTGGTGGACTTCTAGAGAAACAGGGACGCCTCTTTGTGTGAAGATCAAGCGTAACAGCGCTGGCACGGCAGATTTGCCGAAAAAGGTTGTTGAACTTGATTGGGATTGGCAAGCAGGTGTGCGCGTTGCTCTTGGTTTTGATACTCACCACGATGATTGGCGCTTCTTAATGGATTATGTGCATTTCACGAATAAAGCAAGTGAAGCCATTCAGACCGATACAATCAGCTCAGGTGCGAATCGAGAGTATTTACTCACCATTTGGTCGTCGAATCTTGGAGATGATGAAGCTAATTATGCAGGTGGAAAATGGGAAATGACCCTAAACCAACTCGATGCAGTGTTAATGCGCCCGTTTTGGATGGGATCGTATTTCATGTTCCAACCAAAATTTGGCCTGCGCGCCTTGCGCCTTGATACCAATTATCACATTCACTACATCGCAAAATTTGCCAATAATTTTACCACGTTTGATGATGATATTCGCTTTACCCAAGACAGTAAAATGTTAGGCCTTTTTGTTGGCATAGATACTGAGTGGTTCGTAAACAGATGGATTGCTCTTTATATGAATGCTGGATTTGCTGAGCTTTGGTCAGACTATCGGCTTAAAAAGAACCAAACGTTCCAAAATATAGGCGCTGGGACAAAAGATCATTCAAATTTTAAAGACCACTTTTTTGCGAGTCAAGCAATCTTGGATATGCAATTTGGTCTTAAATTTGGTTGGTGGTTTTGGGATAACAAAGCCCATCTCTCCCTCTTTGGTGGCTGGGATCAGCACATGTATTTAAACTACAATCAAACCTTCATGTCGATGGATGATGTTTTCACAGGAGTACTTGCAACGACTAATGGAACACTGACTCTCTCAGGCCTTAGAGTCGGGCTCACGCTTGATTTTTAGTCGGATCGTTTGATACTCTAGTGCAATGACAAAATATCTAGATCTAGGGAAAATTAAGGCGTCAGAGCCTGCACGCGAGCCATTCGAGTTCGTCGTGATTAAAAATGTTTTAAATAGGGATTTTGCAGAGGAAATTACACGTGATTTCCCGCAGATTGATGATGGAGGTTCCTATCCTCTCTCCCACCTAAAGTGCGGCCCTTCTTTCCAAGGCCTTGTTGATGAAATGTGTGAAATGCCTCTTCGAGAGGCGATTTCTGAAAAATTTAACATCGACCTTGAAGGGAAACCTACAATGGCTACAATTCGCGGGCGCTGCCGCGAAAAAGACGGAAAAATCCATACTGATACCGATACAAAATTGATCACAGCTCTCCTTTATCTTAACCCCGATTGGGATCAAGATGGAGGCCGTCTTCGCCTTTTAAGAAAGGGCGATGATATCGAAAGCACAATTGAGGAAGTAGAGCCCGAGTATGGTACGCTACTCATCTTTAAGGTTTCGAAAAATTCATGGCATGGGCACCTACCCTTTGAAGGAGTAAGACGCTCCATCCAGCTGAACTATATCGTCTCTGAAGAAGTTGTGCAAAAAGAGCTGGCTCGTCACAGAGTCTCGGCCTTTGCAAAAAAGGCAAAGAACTTCCTCGGCCTATGAAAAGAGCGCTTTTAGTCAAGGTCTCCTCCATGGGAGACCTCACTCACGCTCTTCCTGCTATTACAGATGCTAAAAAAGCGCTACCTGAACTCGTGTTTGATTGGGTTGTTGATGAAGCGTTTCAAGAAGTTCCCATGCTACATCCTGCGGTTGATCGGGTGATTCCTTTTGCTCATAGACGTTGGAAAAAAACGCCTTGGACTTCCAAGGGTGAAGTTTTTAACCGCATTGGTCTGATGCGACAGATTAAATACGACACCATCATAGATGGGCAAACATCATTTAAAGCCGCAATTATAACAGCTTTGGCAAAGGGGCGTAAGTGTGGTCCAGATTGGCATAGCTCTCGCGAAAAGGGGGTGCAATTTGCCTATCACGATTGTTTCACCGTGCCCAAGTACCAGCACGCGATTGATCGTTTGCGTCAGCTATTTGCATATTCTTTGAATTATCCGTTGCCCGATACGCCTCCCGATTATGGCATTGACTTAGACCGTCTTATCGCTCCCTCATTTGACCTTCCTAAAGCGTATCGCGTGTTCATCTTGCATGGCAGCTGGGCGTCAAAGACGTATCCCGAACAATACTGCCATGAACTCATCCAGTTATCTCGAGATTGTCCCATCTTATTGCCGTGGGGCAACGAGAGTGAGCATCTACGATCTAAGCGCTTGGCTGAGCCTTACTCGCATGTCCATGTCCTCCCTAGGCTCTCGCTTAGAGAGCTGTGCATGGTTCTTAAGAGTGCTCAAGGCGCGATTTCTATGGATACAGGGCCTGCTCACTTGACTGCCATGCTAGGGACCCCTCAGGTCACTCTCTATGGCCCTACAGACCCTGCGTTGATAGGCACCATAGGGAAAAATCAAGTTCATTTGACCACTCCTCTAGATTGCTCTATGTGCTATAAAATGGAGTGTAGCCACCCCTCAAAGGTGAAAATGGACCCTGCGTGTTTTGCAGGATTAACTCCTCAGATGGCTCTACATGCACTTCAAAGTCTACAATCATTTGCCTAACTACGAGGCGGTGCTGAGAAGACTTTCTGAATAGAACCTACGACCTCTGTTGCTCCTTTAAGATCGTTTGTAAATGACTTTGCATCATTTTTTAGGGTTGTCATTGCAGCTTTTGCGTCATTTGCAGGAGACACAAATCTGATGCCAATTTTGACAGCTTCCGCTTTTTGGCCGTGCATCCAAGCTTCGTATAAATTTTGTGAATTAGAGTCAGGTTTCTGCTTAGCAAAAACGTCTGACAGTAATTGATAGGCAGAGATGTGTTCATTGCCCTGTAAACCTGTCAGAATCTCATAATGGACTTTAGTATATGAGGGCATTTTTGAAGCGGGCCACCCACAAGCTCTCATCGCGTTTAGAATGAAGTTAGTCAGACTCTTACCTTGGTCTTTACGATAGTCTTTTCCTGCAGAATTTTCGCCTTTGCTCCAATTGCTAAAGCCATTGATTCCACCAGGCATACCCAATTTCAACCAGGCTAGCCACTCATCAATATAGGAAGCGTCTGGTCCTTTTGAACTTGCTGCTGCTTGATTGAAAGCGTTAATAGCGTTTAAAAAACTAGATTTTTCTTCAGGGGTGAGAAATGCTAACGTTGATAGCTTTTTTAAATAGGCTAGGAGTTCTGAAGGGGTCAGGGTTTCGCTGCTCTTTGTTAATTGCTTAAGCAGCCCCTCTAAAAGAGCTTTGTGAGCGAGTTCTTTCAGCTTAAATTTGTCGATTGTCTTATTGTCTTTAAGCATAATTAGCATTGCTTCGATATAGGCGGTAAAGGATCTATCTCCTCTTGGATCAACGTGAAATATTAGGGTGCCTTTTGGTAGGGGTGGTGGGGTGTTTGTTGTTGCATCAGTCATTATTCAGTCCTCTCTCTCGGTGTAAAAAGTAATGGGTTGCATTAGAGGAGGAAAAAGTGCGTATAGTTATAGTAAATAAGTCTCTCATATCTTCTCTCTCTTATGATCCCTAAGCATTAATTATATATAAAAAAAGTATATATGTCAAGTAAAGTCTTTAAAGTGGCAACCGGCTGATATACAGGGGTATACAGTTGTTCTTTGCCGTGGATCTAAAGTCAACCCAAGTTGGTTCGCTTAATTCCTCCCTCAAAGGGTTCTACAAGGCCTTGAGGGTCAGCTGACTATAAAAAAATTATTTTAAATCTTTGCAAAAACTTAATTTATGTGCTAAAATTAAGCCATGAAGGGAAGGTTATGGGCTCCTCAAAAGCTCAATACTTGAATCAGAGGCTGCTAAAGCTTAGATTCGCTTTTTCGTATGTAGTATTGCATGCTAAAAATTAGGGTGGGGTTGTGTTCGTTAAGGATACAATATCGCTAATATGTGCGGGGGCACATTGTAAACACACACATATACATTTTATCTCGCTATTTGCAAAGCTGAAAAGCCTTGTTGTAATTTGCGAATCGAAACGTACTTGGAAGAGCTATATCTATCCAAAGTTTCGATGTAACGGACTCTCAGTCATTTCCCAAATGACTGCTTGGACAACCTGAAGTCAACCAGCTTCTCTCTCTCTCTTGAAAAAGGTTGACTCAGGTGAAGGGGTGGGACTTGGCCTGTGTATTACACAGGCCATTTTTTTGGTTAATTTTTCTCTTAGAAAAAAGCTTGGTTTTCTTGTTAGATTTTTTTTTATCTGCTATGATCTTTGCAAAAACTGGGGAAGGGTATGTCTGCTGATGTTACGATACAAATGAGTTCGAATGGGTATTTCTTTGGGTTCCAGATGGAAACGTGGAGCGCGCATGAAAGGGTGATTGAATGTGTGCGAGACCTTCATTTTGCATCAGCTTGGTCAGCAGATGCTAAGGAGGTGGATTTAAAGCGAGACCTTTGTCAGTTTGTGGTACGTCGAGTATCGGGGATGATTTTAAAAGAAGGGGAAGTCCGTAAAGAGGCAAAGCTTGGATGTGGCAGTCTTGTTGACGCGTACTTAAAAGAGTGCACACGGACGTTAATGAAGCTTGAAGAGCAGTTAGGAGGAATGGCTCCCGAGGGCTTTGATGCGTTTATTATGCCTAATTTAGAAAAGCTTTTTCATCGAGGGCAGGTAGCTGGCTTATTCAATGATTGGCTTGGAACTTCCGAGGTGGTGGCTTCAGTGGCACACCTCCATTTTTACAAAATTAAGCGTCTTCAAGAGGTTTCAGAATTTATTGGACTCTTCTCTTCGTTATGCACTTTAAAAGTCGTTGATTGTCCAAATGTCATGAAAATCTCAGTCGGTGTTCTTATGCCTCCATGCTTGGACCGGATTCAGGTTTCAGGGAATCCAAGGCTTGTTGACTTTGCGTTTACAAAGCATCTGAAGCGAATAAGGGAGATGAGTTATGTGAAAATTGAGGCAAATCCTGCTCTTAAATTCAGGGTGGATGTTGGACGGACTGATCGCGGTTTTATTCATAAGAAAGAGGGGATAGAAAGTGGTGGAGGCGGGGGAGGTGGGAAATAGTTTTTTTAAGGGGCCAGAATGTATGGCCCCTTGAGCGTTTAGTTAGGCGTTTTGAGAAGTAGGTCCGTTGATTTGTCCGATAGCATTTACCACTTCAGTTGCCGCTTTTAAGTCGTTAGCAAAGGATTTTGTCGCGTTCTTTAGCGGGATGATCTCGGCCTTTGCCGCATGATCAGGGGTAATATATTTAATACCAAGTTTGATCGCTTCCGCTTTAAGTGCTTGAATCCACCCTCCGTATAGACTTTTAGCCGTAGAGCTAGGTTGCATGAAAGAGGACAGCATATTAATGATAAATTGATAGATAGACATGTGAGGGTCACCTCCATCCACGCTTGATAATTGGTAATTCTCTTCTTCTGTAAGATCATCGCTTGATGGTAGCTTCGAGGGAGGCCATCCGCATGCACGCATAAAATTTAGGATGAAGGCAAATATCGCAGCTGTCTGGTGTGAATTTTCCATTGAATCTTCGGCTTTACTCCATTGGTTTAGTCCAGGAATGGCACCTGGAGCGGCTGATGCATTTGAGCTGGAGGTTCCAGGTGTAATACCACTTTTATTCCAAGCAATACACTCGTCAATGTATGATGGGTCTTTTCCTTTGGCTGCTTGAGCGTTCTGGTTAAAATCGTTAATTGCATTTAAAAAGCTAGCGCGAGCATCTGGAGTAAGAAAACTAAGTTTGGATAATTTTGTAAGAAAGGCTACAAGTTCTGTCGGTGAAAGGTGTCCGAGAGTTGAGGAACACTCTTTAAGGATACCTTCTAAAAGAGCCTCTTCTGCGAGTTTCTTGATTTTGAATTTATCGATTTTTGAGTTATCAGAAAGCATGACCAGCATAGCTTCGATGTAGGAACACATACATCTGTCGGTCCGTTTTCCAAAGTTAACTGGAGTTGCATGTCCCCCGTAAAGGGGAGCTGTTACTTGTGTAGGTGTATTTGCCATTTTCAGGTCTCTCTCTATTTAGTTCTTAAACCCCCTAAAAAATAATTATATATAAATAAACAACCAAGATCAAGTAAATAATATTTATAAATATGCAACTAGTTGAAATTTAAAGGGATGTAGCCGCCTGCAATTGGCTAGCGACTTTTAGGAGCGGCCATTATTTTTCCCAAGCTCGATGTAGATGGGCAAAAAAAGATTAAGGGATTAATTTCTTAATCCAATAATAATAAGCTCTATGCGCCGATCATTTCCTTTTGCAAATCGTCAATGCACTCGGTTTCTGTTTGTAGAATATTACCGATGTTCTTGTTGCTCGATTCTGCCCTTTTAGCAGAGGTTCCAGCGTCATCTGCGGGGGCTTTGAATTTTACGCTCGCTTCTGCAGGAAGGGTCTTATTGCATCCGGCTATCCACCCTTGGTAGAAGCTCTTATCTTTTTCTGAGTATGCAGGGAGAAAAGCATTGATTGTTAAATCTATGTCTTTTTGAATCGTTGTTGTATTTCCTCCAGCCATGACAGCTTGATCAAATGTTTGGTGAACCTGTTTTAAGGTTGGGATTTTTGTTCCCTGTCCGTTAAGTTTCCAGAGTATTGTATCAATGGTTATAGCAAGTTGGTTGTACAACTCACTCCACTGATCTTTTGTCCAGTTGCCTGAGTTTTTCCAGCCACCGCTACCAGGAAAGCCATCTTTTCATAATATTGGATTTTGATTTTTATAATGATTAAATGCTTTTTGACCTTTCAGGTAGTTTTGCCAGCCCTTGATGTAGCCTTGAGATTTTTCATCTCCTTGCATGGCTTTTGAAGCTGCTTGAAAACTCTCGTAGCTATTGGAAAAAATCGTTTTCTGGTTAGGTGTTAAGAAGTCTGATTCGGATAGTTTTTTCATCTCTGCCATCATTTCATTAAAGGTCATGTTCTGGACTTCTTTCATGAAATTTTTCATGATTCCTTGAAGGAGAGAATTTTGCTGAATTTTAGTGAGGTTAAAGCCTGCTTGGATGTGGTTGTCGTTTAATAGACTTGTCATCATCGATAGGTAGGCGATGGTCGAGCCTTGGCCTCTAGGGGGTGTTGATGGGGGTGGGGTAGAACTTGTATTTCAGCTTGGATTGACTTGAGGAGTTGTGTTGTTTGTCATTGAATATACCTCTTCAATTAATAACCCACCTACTTGCCCTAAAGGTTAATTATATAACAAATTATTTAAAAAATCAACTGTGTTTTAAGTGATAGATAGTAAGTGGGATGCGATAATGGCGGCGGTCTCGGTGCGAAGGATGTGATTTGAGAGCCTTGTTGGGAGGGATTTTTGGGCATTAAGGTGGGCGATTTCAGTGTGGGTAAATCCTGATTCAGGGCCGATCACGAAGGTATGGCGGCCTGGCTCTAATTGAGCCCCTTGAGGGTCGCCGTAGTAGGAGGGAGAAAGGGGAATGTCTTCTAGGTGTGAGTGGAAGGCGAGGGAGGGGAGGTGGAGGCGTCCGCATTGTTTTATGGCACCTATAAGCGTTGTATGGAGCTTATCAAGGGAGGGGGTTTTTGCACCGAAGAAGTGGAATGCGTCGATGCCAAGCTCGGTGCCTTTTTCTAAGATGAGTTTGAGTTTATTGGGGGTGGCGGGAAGCCCTTGAATTAGCGTTTTTAGAGGGTCTTTTGGGGGCGTTGTTGTGGTTTCTAGGATGGTAAGATGGGCTTCTTTTTTGGTCAGTGTGTCAATGCGCGCGAGGTGGAGGGCGCCCTTACCATCAATCAGTTCGATGGTATCTCCCTCGTGGTTGCGCATCACGTGGGTAAGATGGTGGAGCTCTGGTCCGTCGATGATGTTTGATAAGGAGTAAAAGCGGTTATGGGGCACGACATACTTCCTGTTTGAGTGTGGTTTCAAAGGAGTTTGGATCTAGGTTGAGCACTTCAAAGGCGGAGAGTTTTTTGTAGTGGGCATCGATGTGGGGGTTTGTTGTGAGGTTGAAGACGAGTTTAAAGCGATGATCGTTTAAGAGGGTGTCTTCAGGGCGTTTGTAGATGAGTTGGTCGGTATCGCGTAGCGTGGGATTGGGGCGAGTTGTAAGGAGGGTGATGAAGGCTTTTGGGTAGATGGTGCGGAAGATGGATAGGTCGAGGGGGTCATCTGCGATGATGAGAATTTGGTCGTGGCGGTATTTGTAGTAGACAGTCGCTGGTGTTTCTTGTTTCCATCGGTTATGTTGCCAGAGCCACTGGCCTGGGTTTTTGCGGACAGAATCTTCAAAATAGGTCAGTGCGGTGTTCATGAGACGGGGCATTTCGGTATCGATTAAGGCATTGGAGTCTGGGTAGATCGGGTCTGAATAGTGGATGAGGTATTTGCCCGGAAGTCGTTTAATGGTGGCTGTAATTATGGGGCAGTTTGTTTTGTAGGCTAAAAGGGCTGGAGCGGGTGAGGTGTAGGCGCGTTTACCTAAAAACGTTGATTCATAGGCATTGTCTCCAGGCATGCCTTGATCTCCAACGATGCCAAGGAATTTACCCGATTTTAAAGCGCGAAGCCCTTCTTTAAGGGCATTTTTAGGAGGAACAATAGTGCCGCCGTTTTTCTCCCGAATACGCTTGACCCAGTTGTAGAGGTGGATGTTTTTAATCGGGCGTCCGATTGCAACCCCAGGCATTCTGGTGGTTCCGTCGAGGAACAGGACTTCCCAGTTGGCTTGATGGCCGACAAAAAAGACGATCCCTCGTTTTTGATCGATGATTTGTTTTGCGACTTCGGGATTTTCACAGACGATGAGTTTGGACAGATCTTTTTTGAAAGCAAATTTTGGATATTCTAAGGCGGTGATCATGAGATTTTGAAACGAGGCGATAGCGATTTTTTTTGCTTTAGGGAAGGGGAGGTCGAGGGCAAAAGTGATGTTTGAAAGGGCGCGTTTTCTGAATTTGGGGACAAGGTAGTAGGCGATCTTTCCAAAGAGGTTTCCCACACAATGGATGGCGCGAAGGGGTAGGAGGGCGAAAGGTAGGGTTACTAAGCGTATTAAGAGGTAGACAAGCATTTATTTACGAGTTCCCGCAGTTGATTGGGGAAGTCTAGGTATTGTACGCTATTTCTGATATTTTGGGAACGGATCCATGTTTTTGGATGGGCAAGAGCCGTTTGAAGGGATTCTTTGAGGGCATCGATGTCGGCCAAGGTAGGAATCACGGCTCCTGTAGAGCTATTTAGCACCTCGTAGCCGCCGTTTGTTTTAGAGCTGACGACAAAAAGGCCCATAGCAAGCGCTTCGACGGTGACGTTGGCGAACGGGTCGTAGTAGGAAGGAATCACCAAGCAGTCGGAAACTTGGTAGAATTTTGTGATATCTTTTTGTGTGCCAAAAAAGGTGACGTTTTTCAAAATCCCAAGCTTTTCTGCGAGCTTTTCAAAGTAGGGGGTATTTTTCTCTTTTCCGATCACAGATAGATGGAAGTCGCGGGTTGGGAGTCTTGCTAGCGCTTGTAAAAGGGGGATGAGTCCTTTCCGTTGATAGCCATTCCCAATAAAAAGAAATTGGTAGAGGCTTGGGTCAATTTTAATCAGCCCGGCTGTTTTTGACTTGTCCTCAAGCCATGTAGAAAACGGTTTTTCCATTTCACGCCACTCGACGCCATTGTGGATAACTTGGATTTTATCATCTGGGACGTTGTAGTGGTGATGGATTTCTGCTTCAACCATGTAGGAATTAGTAAAAATTTTATGGAGGGCTTTTGATTCAAAGGCCTGTTTTTCGATGTTAAGAATAACGCGGTTTAAGGGGTTGAATGGGTGGGTAAGGCGTTTTAGAGAGCTGTCGTAAAGGCTCCTGTGCTTTAAGTATGCGGCGTGAACGCCGTTACCTGCTCGAATGTGGGTTTGAACGCGATTGCGGTCCATACCAAGCACAATGTCAAAGTTAGAGGCTTCAATGAATTGTTTGGCAAGCTGATCAAATTCTGCGATTTGTCTAAAGCTTGCCGTGGCTTTAGGTGTGAGGTGTTTAAAGTGGATACCTGGATCGGGGTGGTTCACAGGGTCGGAGGTTGCGATGGTGACGTGTGATCCTCGCTGCGAGAATTCTTTGGCAAGGCGCCAAGTCCACTTTTCCAGTCCGCCGTAAGAGGAGAATTTGCGTTTTAATATGCAGACTTTAGTCATGAACCACAGCCTCGGTTAGCGTAATGCTATTTCCCGTTAGATCGATCTTCAAATTCAAGGGTTTTTCTTCATCAAGATAAAAACGGAAGTGGTTCATGAAGCTTCGGAAGCGATTTCTTAAGTATTCCTCGCGTACTGTAGGTTGAAGATTACGTATTTCTTCGTCAGAGACATCAGACATAAGCGTTGAAACGTAGCGATCTTCTAAAGCGCGATGATTAATCATCTGGATGGACCAGATAGGCTTTTTAGGTTTGACGATGACAACCACTTCAATCATGTCTCGCATGATTTCTAAAAAGAGCTCAGAAACGCCTTTTGCGTAAAGCGGTTTTGCAAACGTTTTAAGGCCATTTCTCATGGTCACAAGTGAGTTTTGCGAGATGGTAATTTTAGCAGGGTTCAGTTGTCCAGAGTAGGGTGGTGGGAAGTAGAGGCCAATGGGTGTTGGATTCTTCAGCGGGATAAGCTCATGACGGATAAAGTCAATGCGCAAGTACTTCGCGTTGGAATCGTTGATTTCAATGGGCGTGCTGGAAAGGACGGGAAGTGAGATCTGCTTCCAATGGTTTGGCACAAAGAACGTGACTGTGTCTTTTTCTTTTTTGTTCGAACTCTCGCGAATTTCATCAAGCTGCGCTTTTGAGATATCACTGAGGTTAAAGGTGAGTTTCAAGCCGCGTGTCTTGAGTTTTTTTACAACCTCTTCAGGACCTGATACTGTGATATGTAGTTGGTAGGGCCATATGTCGATGAATTGGTAGCCCTTGGGTGCCTCTCCAATAGGTTGCGTAATGATAATGGGGATTTTTTCGGTGACAAGTTTTGTGAGTTTGACGATGAAATTTTTGTGCGAAATTTTATTGATGCCCTGCGCTAAATTGAGTTCGGCATTGAGGGGGAAGAGGTTTTTCTTTGAGATGGTTGCAATCCATTCTTGGCGCTGGTTTGATGCATCAATGACAACTTCAAAATCGTTCGCATTGAGATCCTCAAGGAGAGTTTTACTTCCTGTGAGGGTGAGGTTGATGCGGCGCGATAAAAGACCGTTTGATTGGATCCCTTCGATTGTTTTCCCAGGAGGGATGTTGACGATGCGCACACCGATATTGCTGATCGTTTTTGTCGTTGTGAGAGACTGATTCACAAAAAACCAGGTCATGATCGCAAGGACCAGAGAAAGAGCTTTTCGCGGCCAGTTATCAAGAAGTAAGCGTTTTAGAAGAGATTTCATCGCTTGAGCCACTCCTTGATTTTGAATTTCGGTTTTAAGGAGGTTGACGCAGGTGGGTTAAAGATGGACCGGATGATGCCTTTAAAGCGGTCGATTTTAACGCCGCGCGTCATGATGCCATCGCGAGCGATGGAGACTTTTCCTGTTTCTTCTGAGACGACAATCAAAAGCGCGTCGGTCATTTGTGAAGCGCCTAAAGCTGCTCTATGTCTTGTTCCCATGGATTTTGCGATCTGGGTGGTGTCTTCAGCTAAGGGAAGGATCACAGAGGCTGCAACGATGGTTCGATCGTGAATAATGACTCCTCCATCGTGAAGCGGAGTGGAGGTGGTAAAGATGGATTCAAGTAGCTCTGAGGAGAAAATCGCGTTGAGCATAACGGCTTTGCGCGCGTATTCCTCAAGAGAATCTTCGTTTTCAATGACAATTAAGGCCCCGATTCTTTTGTCAGAGAGCTTGTAAGTTGAATTGGCGAGTTGATCAAGAAATTTGTCGAATTCAGTGATTTCTTTGTAGCGCTTTCCTTTTACACTCAGTTTCGAGAGAGCAACGCGTAGCTCTGGCTGGAATATAATCAAGATTGCGATCACAGCCACGTTTGCGACAAGATACATGAGCTTGTGCAATATGGGTAGGTGGAACAGCGAGGAGGCTGCAAAAATTAAGAGAAAAGCGAGCATTCCCAGCATCAAATCCATAGAACGCGTGTTCCAGAAGAAGGATAGAAGGTAGTTGATCATCACGGTGATGATGACAACCTCAATCAGTGGGGTGACAGCGATGAAAAAATGCACTTCTTATACTCAATTTTGCTTATGGATAACATTCTCCCTAAAAAGTAAATAAAGTCAAGATAGTTGACATTAAACTTTCAGGCGCGTACCTTCCAAAAAAAACTTTGCAGGTGCCATGGACGTCATTATCCTTTCTCGTATTCAATTTGCCTTCACAATTGCTTTTCACTATTTATTCCCCCCTCTCAGCATAGGGCTTGCGCTTATGATTGTGATTTTTGAGGGGATGTATATCAAAACGAAAAACCAATTGTATAAGAAAATTACCGTCTTTTGGACGCGGATTTTTGCATTAACCTTTGCTTTAGGCGTTGCCACAGGGCTTGTGCAGGTTTTTGCCTTTGGTAACAATTGGGCGCAGTATTCAACCTTTGTCGGGGATGTTTTTGGAAGTGCCTTAGCTGCTGAAGGGATCTTTGCCTTCTTTTTAGAGGCGGGATTTATTGGGCTGATGCTATTTGGTTGGGAAAAAGTTTCTGCAAAAATGCACTATCTAGCCACAATTTTAGTAACGATTGGGGCCCATTTTAGTGCTGTTTGGATTGTTGCTGCAAATTCTTGGATGCAAACGCCTGCTGGTTACAAAATTGTTGGAGAGGGAAGAGAGGCGCGAGCTGTGATTACAAGCTTTTGGGACGTGATTTTTAATCCCTCGTTTCTCGATCGGATCACCCATACCATTTTGGGGGCCTGGGTGACGGGTATTTTTGTCGTGATTTCGGTCTCTGCTTACTATTATTTGAAAAAGCGGCACTTGGATTTCTCCCGCGTTTGCATGAAAGTTTCTTTGATTGTGGCCTCAGTTGTCTTGGTTTTACAGCTCATCTCAGCTGATTCGACAGCGCGCGGTGTTTCTGAGAACCAACCCGAGAAGTTTGCAGCGCTTGAGGGAGTTTATAACACTGAGCCTGGCACGCCAATGACTGTTGTAGGATATGTTGATACAAAACAAGAAAAAGTTGTTGGACTAAAGATCCCCAAACTTTTGAGTTTTATGACCTTTAGAACGTTCGATGGGGCAGTCACAGGTCTCAAGAGTTTTCCAAAGTCTGATTGGTGCAATGTCCCTTGGGTCTTTCAATTCTACCACTTAATGATTTACATGTGGGGAGCGATGGTTTTAGCTGTCCTTCTTGGTTGGATTTTTTGGAAAAGTGGTCGGCTGGAGAAATCTAAGTGGACGCTTCGGTGGATGGTGATTTCTGCTTTTTTCCCTTATCTCGCGAATCAGGCCGGATGGTTTACTGCCGAAATGGGAAGACAACCGTGGATTGTCTACAAGTTGATGCGCACAGCCCAAGGCATTTCACGTTCCGTCCATGCTGAGCAGGTGATTGGCTCACTTATTATGTTTATCTGCATGTACTCACTGATTTTATTTTTGTTTATTTTCCTTTTCAATCGCAAGGTCAAGCATGGACCTGAATTCGATCACAGCGATCTTGAATACACTAACCCTTATGGAGCAAACTAACGATGATGGAAACTACGGAACTTTTCGTCTGTCAAAATATTTGGTACCTTGTTCTTTGTATTTCGGTTGTTTTCTACACTGTTTTAGACGGGTTTGACATCGGTGTTGGGATTTTGCATCCTTTGATGAAAGGGGATACAGAAAGACGCACGATGTTAAACAGCATCGGTCCCATTTGGGATGGAAATGCAGTCTGGTTTGTGATCATTGGTGGGGCCATGTTTGCAGGTTTTCCCCTTGCTTATTCAACGCTTTGTTCGGCGTTTTACACGCCGATTATGATTCTCCTTTGTGGAACGATTTTTAGAGCAGTTGCCATTGAGTTTCGCTCCAAGATGCCCTCTAAAGCGTGGCGCTCATTTTGGGACTACATTTTCTTTTTGGGCAGTTTAGTGATTGCTTTTGTGATAGGAGTGCTTCTTGCTAACTTGGTAACGGGAATTCCTTTGGATAGTGAAGGCGTTTTTGTCGGGAATTTCTGGGGCTTTTTTCACCCTTACACCGTACTTATCGGTTTGACTTCGATTTCGCTTTTTGCCATGCATGGCTCGATCTTTGTCCTCTTAAAAACGGAAGGACCCATTCATGAAAAAATGCGCACGTTTGTCCCGACAACCATTGCGCTTTTCTGTATGCTCTTTTTTTTAACGACGGTGGCAACGCTTGTGCATTTTAACCACATGGCGCACCGGTTTGTGGAATATCCCTGGTTAATTTTGCTGCCCCTAGTCTCGATGGTGGCAATTGCAGCCATTCCTCGCTTTATTCAGCATGGGCGTGATTGGTATGCTTTTTTAGCGTCTTGTTTATCCATCGCCTCTGCCTTTTCCCTATTTGGGGTGAGCTACTATCCTCAGATGATCCGCTCTAGCCTTGATCCAACTAACTTTAGTATAACCCTGTTTAATTCCTCAGCAAACATCATGACGTTTAAAGTTATTTTAACAGTCGCCGTTATCGGAGTTCCTCTCGTTCTTTTGTACGGGTGGTGGATCTATCGTATTTTTAGAGGAAAAGTACAAATTGACCCTCACTCATATTAAGGTTGTATTAATGCTTTGTTTCGCGTAATATATTCGGCATGGCTATTTCACATGTTCAAGAACAATTATTATTGCGTTTCCAAAGTGATAGTTTTCTTAGTGAGTTGGAAGTGTATCAACACATGCTAGAGGATGATGACTTTTTTGAGATTGCACTCGTGAATTTAATGAAAGAAGTGGAGCAATTAAATCTGAACGCAGCTCAAAAAGAAAGGCTTGCAGAAGCGAATCGCTGGCGTGTGAACATGGGGCAGTATATGGACAACTTAGGTCCAGATTTCCTTTTTGAGGTCGTACACGGAATTGACTTCTAGTGAAGTTTTCCTGTCCACCCGAGCTTTGTTCTCAGCGTTGAAAAATAGTCACGGCGCTGGATATTCACCAATTTAAACACTCTTTTCGAACGTTTAAGTACGACTTTTTCCCCGGTTTTTAGGGGGTGGTTCTCCATCCCATCAACGACAAAATCAACAGAATTGCTCTCGGATGTGTACTCAAGGGTAATCGTATCGTCGGCTGAGAGGACGATAGGGCGATTGGAAATGGTGTGGGCGCAAATAGGCGTGATCACAACGCCTCCAAGACCGGGGCGGAGGATAGGACCACCTGCTGCTAAAGAATAGGCTGTTGAGCCGTTCGGTGTTGCCACGATAATGCCGTCAGCTTTGAATGTGTTGAGATGGTGCTCGTTGACATGGATCGAGATTTCAACGAGGGATGGATTTTGGGAGCGGTGGATCACAAAGTCGTTGATTGCTAAGGTTTCCTTTTCAGCATGTGTGCATTCGAGGATCAGACGCTCTTCGATGGTGTAGTGACCAGCTAGGAGATCATCGAGTGAGGGGTAAAGATCGGAGGTGGGAATATCGGCCATAAAGCCGAGGTGACCTAAGTTGATGCCAAGGATCGGGATGTTCAGGTCGCGGTATTTGTGGGCAAGGTTGATAATCGTCCCATCGCCACCCATTGAGATGATCATATCGGCGCCCTCGACATCAGGAGCACGCGTCACCTCAACACCTTTCTTTGTGAGATAAGATTCGACCTCTGAGGCTAATTCGGGATTATCTTTGTGGGGAAAAAGCGCAATTTTCACGTAAGCTGAACTCTTGTTTAACTTTTTTGACGATTTGCTCAGCACTCATGCCAAGACTATCGACGAGGTTTTGATGTTTACCATGTTCGACAAAGGTATCTGGGATGCCAAAGTTGAGAACTTGTAGGTGCGATAGACCATTTCGTAGGACAAAGGTGTTGATAATGGAACCAAATCCACCGGAGAGAGCGTGCTCTTCAATGGTGATCAGGTATTTGTGGGAGGAGAGAATATCTAAGAGAAGGTCTGAGTCGAGTGGTTTCGCGAAGACGGCGTCAATGACCGTTGCGTTAGAGCCCAGCCCATCACGCACTTTAAGGGCCGTTTTTACCGTGTGGCCAAGTGAGAGGATACAGAGATCTTCTCCAGAAACCATCACCTCAGCCTGCCCAAGAGGCCTTTTTCTAATAGGGGCATCATATTCTTCGGTTGCAAGATTCGGGTAGCGAATGGCGGTCGGGCGGTTGTAGGTAAAAGCACTTTCGAGCAGCTCTTTTAAAACATGCCCATCTCGCGGCTGAGCAATCACCATATTTGGCATGGCGTTTAAGAAGCTGATGTCATAGATTCCATTATGGGTAGACCCATCAGGACCTGCAATGCCAGAGCGATCGAGGGCAAAGACAACAGGAATCCCTTGTAAACACACATCGTGGAACACATTGTCAACGGCTCGTTGTAAAAAAGTGGAATAGATAGAGGTGACAACTTTCATTTTACGGTTAGACGCAATGCCGGCTGCAAATGTGACAGCATGACCTTCAGCGATTCCCACATCCAAGCAGCGGTCAGGGTATTTCTCCATGAAAGCATTGATGCATGAACCCGCAGGCATAGCAGGTGTGACACAGACGAGTGAAGGGTCGCGGTTGGCGAGTGTCAGCATATGTTTGCCAAAGACCTTGGGGAAGGTCGGTTTGGCTGGGGCTGGGTGAAATTTGCCGGTAATCTTATCAAAGGGTTTTGCGCCGTGATACGTTGTTGGATTTAAAATCGCTGTTTCCATCCCCTTTCCCTTAACGGTTTTAACGTGAAGAAGAATGGGGCCGTTAGCAGATTTTAGTTTTTCAAGTGTTGGGACTAAAGTGCTTAGATCGTGGCCATCAATGGGACCTTCATAGCTTAAACCAAACAGTTCGAAATAATCGCGGCATTTGTCTTTATCAGGGAGAATATCGTTGATGTGTCCGACATTTTTCGAGATACTCATTGCATTGTCGTTGAGAACGATAATAAAGCGCTTCAGGTGAGAGGGAATATTGTTTAACGCTTCTAGGGCTAAACCGCAGGTTAAAGTCGCATCGCCAATAACCGGGAGCACATAGTCTTTTGAAAAGCTCAAGTCGCGTTGTTTGGCTACGCCAAGGGCTAGGGAAATCGCTGTAGCTGCATGGCCTGCGAAGAAATGGTCATGAGCCGATTCTTTAGGATGGGAAAAACCACAAAGACCGTTAAATTGCCTCAGCTGCTCTAAGAGAGCATTTCTTCCGGTGAGCATTTTGTGGGGGTATGTTTGGTGGGAAACATCAAAAATAAATTTATCAAGCGGTGAGTCAAACACTTTGTGCATAGCAAGTGTTAACTCGACAATGCCGAGATTTGATGCTAAATGGCCCCCTGTGACAGAGAGGACATCTTTAATGCGCTCGCGAATTTCTTTGGCAAGTTCCGCTAAGCCATCAATTGAGAGGTCTTTAATATCCGCTGGTTGGTCGATCTCACTTAAGCTCTTGTAACTCAACTTCGCCCTCGCGTTTTTCGACCATCATTTCAATTTTTTGTTCGGCGGTTTTAAGCTTAGAGTTACAGTTTTTAATCAACTTATCAGCTTCTTCGTAGAGCTTTAAGGAAGCATCAAGTTCTGCGCTACTAGAGCTCAGTTCTTTGAGGATTTCCTCTAAGCGTTTGAAGGACTTTTCGAAGTTTTCTTGCATTCTATCTCATCTACGTTAACACCTGCTGTGCCATCGGCAAACATAAGGTGGAGTTTTTGACCCTCAGATAATTCTTTAGTCGTCATGATAACTGATCTGGAGATTTCGTCAAAGGGAATGCAATATCCCTTCTTAAGAAGATTCTTTGGATCAATGGAGAGAAGGTGAGCGACCAAGCGGTGAAATTTTTCTTTTTTTTCATCGAACATTTTTTTTGGACTTAAGGCATCAAAGCGATTTTGCAAATCGTCCATCTTTTGGATGTAGAGCCCAAGTATTCCATAAGGTGAGGCAAAAAGTGGGTGGTGCTCAAATTTTTCAAGACGCGCTTTTTGGTGGGTAATCGACGATCTCAAAAGGTGTTTTAAGCGGTCTTGAACGGTATTTAAAAAATCGATTTGGCTTGAAGTTTCCTGACAAGAGAGTTCAGCTGCGGCAGAAGGGGTAGGAGCTCGTAGATCTGCAACAAAATCGCAAATCGAAACGTCCGTTTCATGGCCAACCGCCGAGATGATAGGAATTTTGGAATGAAAGACCGCATCTGCCACGCATTCTTCATTAAAGGCCCAAAGATCTTCCAAGCTGCCGCCGCCACGCCCAACAATGATCAAGTCGACATTTTGCTGCTTGTTAAATAACTCGATCGCCCGTGTGATTTCCTGGGCGGACCCATCGCCTTGAACCTTAACAGGGCACAAAATCAGGTGAAATCCTTTAACGCGCCGCTTTAGTACGTTAATAATGTCTTGAATCACAGCGCCAGTCGGGGAGGTGACAACTCCAATCGTTTTGGGAAATGTTGGCAGGGGTCGCTTGCGTTCTTTATTAAAATAGCCTTTTGCATGCAGCTTGTGCTTAAGTTCATGAAGTCTTAAGAGGAGATCTCCAACGCCTTCGCGCTCTAGTTTGCGTACAATAATTTGATAGTTTCCTCTTGGAGCATAGACCGAAAGCTCGCCGGAAATCATCACTTGATCACCGTTTTGCGGTGCCTTCGCATCTCCTCTAGAGCCGCGGAACCACACAGCAGAAATTTGAGAATTCTCATCTTTGAGAGTGAAGTAAACATGGCCTGACGCTTGAACTTTTAGATTGCTGATTTCCCCTTTTACCTTGATGAAAGCAAAGCGCGTTTCTAAATGTTTCTTGATCTCGCCAGTAAGTCTTGTAACCGTTAAAATTTCCATTCCCTAAGATCAAACCGAATTTGATGAAAAACATCAACTCTTGTTTACTTTAACTGACCTATGGAGGTAAAATTTGACACTATGAAACGAGAAACTTTGATCGTCGGGAATTGGAAAATGTTTAAGACCCATGGAGAAGCTGAGGTCTACGTTGAAAAATTGTCCGCGCTTTTAGATGACACTGAAGGTGCAATGCTAGCCGTCCCTTTTACATGCTTAGAAGCTGCCTCCCGTGGGAAATTTACGATTGGAGCTCAAAATATAAGTGAGTTTTTAGAAGGCGCCTATACAGGAGAAATTTCAGCGGCGATGGCCAAAGCCTCGGGCGCGAAATTCACGTTGATTGGCCATTCTGAAAGACGCCACCTATTTCACGAATCAGACGGTGTCACAGAGCTCAAGGTGATGCAAGCCCTAGCGCACGGATTACGACCCATTCTTTGCATTGGCGAGTCTCAAGATGAACGCGATGCCGATAAGACGGATAAAGTTTTAGAAAGACAACTCCACGCCGCGCTATCAAGCTTTTCAAAAGAGCAACTCAAAGACATTGTGATCGCCTATGAGCCCGTCTGGGCGATAGGTACCGGACGCACGGCAAGCCCTGGAATGGCCCAAGAAGCACATTCCCATTGTAGAAGCGTTCTCACTCACCTTTTTGGAGAAGAACTCGCAGAGCAAATGCCTATTTTGTACGGAGGCTCTGTAAAAATCGAAACCATTAAAGCCCTCATCCAAGAAAAAGATATCGATGGTGCCCTCGTTGGCGGTGCCTCTCTTGACCCAGAGGGATTCAGTCAAATTATTAAACTCGCGAAGGAATCATGACAGCCTTATTTTTCGTCCTTTTATTCATCTTTCTTCTTGTGGCAGGATTGCTCTGCTTAGTGATCCTCATCCAAGAGAGCAAGTCTTTAGGCCTTGGAGCCTCATTTGGTGGTGACTCAGGTGAGTCGCTATTTGGAACTTCCACTGCTGATGTTCTTAAGAAATTCACAGCATATCTCGCTGCGGTTTTCTTAGGTCTATGCGTCATCCTCTCGTTTTGGTCAGCCTCGCTTGGACGCGCAAAAACATTTGTTCCACCAGTTGAGATTGAAAGCGTCCAATGATTCGAGATCTTGTCTATTACGGGGACAAGCGTCTCCGCACGAAGTGTGAGCTGGTTGGAGAAATTACGCCTGAGATCAAGGAGCTTGCGCAAGACCTTCTCGATTCTATGCGCGCACACAATGGCGCTGGCTTAGCCGCTCCTCAGGTTGGTGTGCTGCTGCGCATGTTCACGATGTGCTATGTCGGAACTGATGATGAAGGCTGGCCCATCATTGGAGAGCCGCGCGTCATCATCAATCCTAAGATTGTTAAATACTCCGATGAGGTTTGGACAACAGATGAAGGGTGTCTTTCGCTGCCAAAACTTCGAGGAGAAGTCGAAAGACCATCAAACATTACCATTGAAGCCATTGATCTGGAAGGGAATCCCTACACATGGGAGATCGATGATGCTTGGGTTGCGCGTTGTTTTCTACACGAGCTTGATCATCTAAATGGCGTTTTGTATATCGACCGCATGACCAAGGGCGAGAAGAAGCGTCTTGATCCCGACCTCAAAGCCCTTAAGAAAAAATATTCCAAATAATAGGGTTTAGAAATGTCTATTGTTGAGTCAGGTGGATGTCACGCTAACAGATAACACAGCATCGCGGAGCTGCTGCACCGCCATCAACGGATGGTGGAGATGTCAACGGCTACACGATCATCTCGGACGGTATGCATGTAAGTGAGTCGAAGTTGCCAGTTAGCAGCGATGTTGTGGAACAGGTCGACTTTTGCTTCGTTGTAGTAGGGCTGGTCTTTCCGCCCCCACCCTTGGTGTGCCTCGATTTGGGTAAACCATAGTGGCGAGAGCTGGATTTGGAGCCGTGAAAGGGTGGTGTTGCGTGCGTCGGTAAGGGGGGAGTCAAGCAGTTCGCGGTTCGAACGAGCATTATTTAGGATGAAGTTGAGGTGGTCGTCTTTGCGCCAGTCGTATTTGCCGCGGTGACGGTATTCAAACGAGAAGGCGATGTCTTTTGAAAGGGTATAGCCCGCACCGAGGTTGGCGTAGTCAAGGGAGTTTTTATCGATGTTGTAGCAGGTTTCTATGTGGCTTGAGACGCGCTGTTTGTTGAGTTCGACGTCAACCATCGCTTTTTGCCACGTGCCTTTGTAGTAGAGACCGTAGGTATCAAGGGAGACTAAGGGAGTGAGGGAGTTTTGGTAGAAGGTATTTTTAACCCCAAAGCGGAAGAAGTTCATGTGGGTATAGCCGTCTTTGATGGAGAAAATAAAGACGTCTGTGTCGTTTGCTGTTGGTTGGGTGAGGGTTTCGAAGTTGATGTAGGGGTTGCATTTGTGGTTAAGTGCGGTGAATTGTTTGGAGAAGGTGGTTTCTAGGTTCGCGCCGTAGCGGAGGATTGCTTGTCCAATACCGGTGTCTTCGGGGTTGTTGTCGTAGGCGATGCCGATAAAGCCGGCAAACGGGGTGAGGGTGATACCGTGAATGTTGATCGGTCTAAGAAGGCGGTTTTGGTAGGAGAGGCGGAGCGCTTTTTCTGATTTGATAAGGTGTTTGACTTTGTTTGCTGGTGCGTAGTTAAGAAAGCCTGCTTCAAAGCGATTTTCGATCAGGATGTTTGAGTTGCCAAGAGTGAAGGGCCGGAAGGTGAGGAGGGTCATGGGGAGTTCTTGGGTGAATCCTTCAAAGGAGTTGATGCGTGGGCGGAGGTTGGTTCCAAAGATGAAGTTATCTTGGATGGTGCGGAAAAGAAAGCGCGTTTCTCGAGCGGTGTTGACTTCGAAGTCGTCAGAGGGAAAGTCTCCGGGCATGTTGCGGTCGGAGATCTTGTCGTAGGTGAGAAAGGCTTTGGTTCTGGTGTCTGGGCTTGAGGTGGAGAGATGTCCTTGAAGCCGGTAGCGGGTTTTTTTCTTATTCGGGTCGTTGTCGTTGTAGAAGGTGTCGTGGGCAAGGTAACTTTTTGTTTGGAAGAGGGTGCGTTTATCTGGTGAGTGGTAATTAGATTCAATAGCGCCTCCAACGCCTCGCTTTGTGCGTAGGTCGGCGCGGAAAAATAGGTCGGAGTATTTCCAGGAAAAGACTTTGTAGCGCATGGAAAGCTTAGGGCCTTGGCCTTTGTCCCAGGTGATTTTATAGCGCACTGAAGAGTCGTTTTTTGCGCGCAGGTTACTTTTAAAGTAAGGGAGGTAGAAGATAGGCGTTTTTGCCACGCGAAATTTGACGTCTTCTGCTCGTAGTAGGCCGGTTGGGCTGATGGTCACTTTCGGCATAAAGAGGTCGTATTCTCTGTTGATGTTTTCGCTTGCCGTGACAAAAGCGTTTTGGATTTCAAAGCTTTTATCGTTTTTCAGTTCGATCACCTCACCGCCGAGAAACCAGATATTGACTTGGGTTCTTCCCCCTAGGATGACGCCTGTTTTTGCAGCAAAATCGTAGGTGAGTTTCTCTCCGACAAAGACCCGTTCGCCGTTATCAACCATCAGGTTGCCTTCGGCTTTTAAAATATTATCGACGCCGTTATTGGTGTATTCAATGACTTCAGCTTGGATACGGAGATCTTCAGATGTGATGACGCCGCCTTGGTCGGTGTAGATCACGCCATCTCGGTATTCAGGATCACGCAGGTTCACGGTAAATTCATGGGCGAATAGTGGAGATAGGGCAAGAAGCAAGGTAAGTGTTATGCGCATCGGGCGCTATAATACGTTAATTGAGAGTATGAAGCAATATCCCCGATAAGGCTGCCCGATTTTTTGGGTGGCCATCTCGTATCATTCGGAGAAGTAGGCGGATTGTCCGCTCAGAGTGGTCACTTGCCAGGGTGAGTAGTGCTTCAATTAGGAGTGCAGAATTTTCTTTTGGAGTGAGGTCAAACGATGTTTTTTTGTCTTCATGCCAAGGTAGGATAGGACGCAGTTGGATAAGTTCTCCTCGGATATTTTGAAGGACAAATTGATGTAAGCGCTCACGATAGGGCCCTTCAACATTTAAGCGCGTAAGTGCAATTGTGGCATAGGTTCTGATCAAGGGATGGCCTACTTTTGAAGCGCTCTCTTTAAGGAAGTCAATAGCACTTGGCGTAGCGAGATTTTCAATCAAGTGAGTTGCCAAAGGGACAAGGGGTAGTTCACCGCGGTTTTCAATGGTGCGGCAGATTTTTAAGAAGACCGGTTCACTAAGCTCTAAGCACTGCATCAGGAGTTTTTCTTTAATATTCAGTGTGAGTGTCATCAGGTCTTGTTCAAATTTTTTCGAGAGATGGGTGATTGAGGGGGCTATTCTCCAGTACATGAGTGAGCCACCTTGAGAGTAGAAAGGGTAGAGACCAAGGTCTCTTTCATCGCTTATGAGAAGCTCTAGAAGGGGGGCGGCAGCGCGAGGATCTTTTAAAGAGAGAAGTGCGATGGCTGCGTTGATGCGTACTTCAATGTTTGGATCGTAAATCAGGGACGCTAAGGCGGTGCGTCCTTCATACGAATCTCTTAAAAGAGTGATGGCGAAAAGGTTCTTATTCAGAGCTTCTTTAATAATCGTGCTCTCATAGGAGGGGTCGCCGAGCCTTGTAAGGGCACGGCAAGCAGCTAGGCGCACAGTTTCTTCTAAATCTCTTGATAGCGTTTGCAAGCGCGGAATCATTGTTGAGTCGGCTAAGACCCCTAGCGCTGTACAAGCTGCTTCTTTTTCAGCGACATTGCTGTGTGTAGCTAAAGCGCGTATTAAGGGGAGAAAGTCATCTCTTCCGTATTGGGCTGCCGTTAAAAAGGTGCTTAGACGTACGTGGAGGAAGGGGTCTCGAGCAAGCCGTTTGAGGGTTGCTGTCGCTTCATCCGTCCCAATCAGTGCTAAAAGTTCAGGGAAGTGTGCTTTGAAGAAAGGGGGAAGTAAGTTAATTAGCGCTTCGATCATCGGAGTTGCTAAGCGATTTTTTTCTCGCGCCAGTTGATAGGCCGCTTCCATGCGAATTTGCAAGTGGGGCGAGGAAAAACACGACATGAGGAGCTCTTGCCCTCTGTCATCTTGCAGTGAGCCTAAAAATTGAATGGTTGCCATCTGAGTATAAGGATGCGGTGATGAAAGCGTTGTATGACAAATGTCCATTGAAAAAGGATGACCACCATACATAGCGCCGTATAGAGCTAAGAGCTCTGTTTCTGGATCGCCACTTTTAGCACCCTGCTCGATCAAGATCGTGGCAAGACGTTTTAACACATCAAAATCAAGCACCTCTTTTTCGAGGATGCGATTGATAGCAACATCGGTTTTCCCATTCTTCAATAAGAACAAGGTAGAGTTTGCAAATAGTGAGAGTGTTGTTAGAAGTAAACAGATGAATAGACGGGTCATATATTATAACACTTTATTGATTTGGGCCTGTTTATGGCAAGTTTTTCTCCAAGTTAATTTGTTAATTATTTTTTTTAAGATTTTTTAAAGGAAAGGATTTGCGTTCTTAGTCACTGAGTTTTAGGGTTATAAATTAAATTAATTTTTTATCTTTCCTTAATATGCCCTTAATATTATGATCTACAGTCATTTACAAAAAACGTCTAGGTCTAACCGAAAGATCTAGGAGAGAATTTAAAACTTTGACAGGAGAGTAATTATGTCAGCACCAGCAGTAGTCGGCGGCGCCCCAGCCCCAGCACCAGCACCAGCACCAGGAGCCCCAACATCAGCAACCCCACCAGCAACAGGTGGTGTCGGTTCCGATCCAGGTAGCATGAGTTCAGCAGGTGGAGCAACACCACCAGCTTCTACAAATGTTTGGACAACAGTCACAGCATTTGTTTCAAACGTTACAAGCAAAATTTCTGCAGCCGTTCAATGGGTTTGTTACCCTGTAACTGCCCTTGTTAACTGGGTGATGAGCCTTTGCAGCAGAGCACCTGCAGCACCAACATTTGCAGAGCAACTAGCTCAACTAAGCGCTAGCTTAACAAGTGAAACAACACCTTTTAATGCAGTTGGTATTTTAGGAAAAATGGCGGCTCTACGTCTCACAGGAAGTGGCGACGCTCGTCCGGAAGCTGAAGTAAACCAAGTTAAAGCCGCTTTAACAGCTGCTTGGACTAGCCTTTACCTTCCAGCAGAACCAACAGAACCAACAGAGCCAGGTGCAGAACCAACTCCTCCAGCGCCAAGACAGCTTAGCCCAGTGCAAGCGCACATCGTTGGTACTCACGTAGCAGTGCATGGTGGTTCAGCAGTAGACGCAAGAACTGCCATTGAAGAAAACATGGCAACACCTGCTTTCGCAGCAACTCTTGCAGCCGCTCTTCCTGGCTTTGTTCAGCATCACCTAGATGCCGCAACAGCTGCAAAAGAAGCTGGAGACACTTTAGCAATGTTAAAAGCTATGCAGGCGGCTTGTGGAGTTAACGACAACGAAGAGATGAACGGTCCCTATCTTGGTGGAACAAGCGTTTTAGCTGATAATACAGCTTTTGCAGCAGCCATTCAGCCTTTATTTGATGCTGATGGCCTTCTAGCTGAAGCCCTAACAAACGGTGGAGATGCTGTTACACATGAAACACCAAGACACGCATTAGCTCGAGCATGTAACGACCTAGTCAATGTAATGCCAGCCGAATGGATTCGATACATCAACGAAGAGTTTGCTGCAGATCCAGCACCAGATGCGGGTGCTAAAAAAGATCTTATGGGCGAAATGGTTACTGATAACGAAACTGCTTTCTTTGAAGGAGTGACAATGACTAGAGAAGCTGCTGGTGAAGCTTTAGCTTCTATCTGGGATGGCTTCGCTGCAGAGCACGGTGCAGAAGCTGGTAACATTGTAGCTGCAGCTCATGCACACTACGTTGGTTTAGACACTGATGGTGCTGGTACTAATCCAGACGCTATCGATGGTGCCAATCAAGCAGCTTGGTTCAGAGACATGTTAGTTAACGCCTTTAGCGAAGCTGAAGTGGCTGATGGCAATCAAGGGAACACATACCTTGCATTAGCACAAGCTGCTTTTGCATAAGCTAAGTTTACTGGCATCTTCTTCCCACAAGGTAAGAAAGCTCGTAACAAGAAAGAGGCTCACAAAATGTGAGCCTCTTTTTTTATGGGGTCAGGTATTGCCTTATTGACATAGGACTTAGGCATTCGCTTTTTCGGGGGAAGGGAGACGGCTAGTGTTGATTCAAAGTGGGAGAAGGATGATGTTCACAGGAAGAAGTGCCAAGGGGTCAGGCATTGCCTTATTGATATAGGGGTCAGGCTTTCGCTTTTTCAGTTATCGGACGATAGAGGTTCCATTTTTTTTACCACAGAGGTACCGAGATACAGAGTTCCAAGGAGAAGCCGCTAAAGCGGCATTACGCAGCTTTGCTGCGTTAATCCTTTGGGGGAGTTTTCTTCTTGCAGACGGTGCAGTTCTTCTTCTCGGGATTGCCGCAACGCCGGCAGGCGAAGGGCTTGCCTGTGAGTAGGACTTTTATGCCCATGCCGATTGCGCAGAGGAGGACGATGGCAAAGGCGAGGATGAAGGTTGTCATTTACGCTTTTTTGTTGGAGGCGCTGCTGGATGGTCGACCCAGATGGGTGAGCTCCATGCGATATGGTCGTCGTCTTGGATTGCACGTAGGTAGTAGTAGACAAATGGGGGTTTGTCAGCAGGACCTTTAAGCAGGGTTTTTTCGATGGATTCGGTGTCGTCAATTGCAAAGTCGATTTGGTGATCTTTCGGGGTGAGTTTTTTAAAGGGTTGACCGTTTCTGTAGATGATCACTTCTCGGATTTTCTTGGTGCCGATGACGTAGCCGGAGATGTGTCTGTTGTAGACGAGGCCGGGCTTTTCTTCGGTGGATAGTTCTGATCCCATGGGGAGTTTGGCGACGTAGAGGCCGACGATGATGCGCTCGCCTGTTGTGGCGTAGCAAGAGCGTTTTGCGATGGCGCCTGCGATGTCGTCGCGTGAGTGGCTTTCTGCGAGGATGCAGGTAAGTCCTGGGGTGTAGCGGGTTTGGTCGGCGTCAAAGAGTTTTGAAAAGATGCCGCGATCGTCAAGGCCACCTGCGACAAAGCCAAAGCGGCAGCCGCGGTTTAAGGCTTCTCTTAGTGAGCCTTTCGCGGTTTCTTGATAGGTGTTCTTCCCTTTTCCTGTGATGGGGCGTGGGTTGTCTTCTTTGGCAAGGCACTCAGAGGAGCCCCATGCGTTGTAGATTTCAACGGCGGTTTCGTAGTCACTTGCGTGGTCGGTAAAGTCGTAGTGCATCCCTTTTGCCATTGTGAAGGAGGGGATGGAGAAAAAGTCTTTGGTGGTATGGGATTTGTAGATTTTTTTCAAACCGTTTGATTTAGATTCTTTCTTTCGGAGGATTGGTTTGTTGTCTTTTAGGTAGACGATATTGTGGAGTCCTTCAAGGCCTGCTTCTCCGGCCCACTGGAGGCCTAGGAAGGTGACAAAGCGGTCTTCTTCGTTACATTCGGCGACTTGGGCGCCAATCGATTTCCAGATTTCGCTCGGGGTGCTTTCTTCGTCTTCAAAAGGTGAGGGGGCGTAGAATTGGAGGGCGTCGTCATCGCGGAAGTGTCTTAGGGCTGATTCTACGTTTTTCTCGGTATCAAAGTGTTTTGACTCTCCGTGGAAGAGGCCCCAAAAGGCTTCTTTGGTGGTTTTGTCAAAGCATTTGATGGGCCAAGAGAGGAAGACTTCTTTGGTGTTGAGGTTTTCTAGGCGTATGCGATAGATCCCATCTTCGTTGAAGTAGAGGTTGGGGAGGATGATAAATCCAGTTTCTGGGACGAAGAGTTTCCAATTGATGTTATCGCGCAGTTGTTCGTAGGACAGTTCGATCATGGTGCCTTCGGGCGCTGTACCTGTGAGGTTGCCGTAGGCATCTTCAAAGCGGACAGTGATATCAAAACGTTGATTTCTGGAGACGATTGAAGGGGTGAGGAGGCGGATGGAGGCGAGTTCGCCACCACGTACATCGATGTTGAAGACTTCAGATTCGCGGTAGTCGCCTTTTCCTTTGGGATCGATGTGGAGGTAGAAGGGGCGGCGTCTTTGAGTATTTGTTTGAACGCGATTTTCGGTTAGACAGAAGGTGATTTGCTGGCCTTGTTCGATTTCTGCAGGGAGGGTGAATTCAAATTGTGTGGGGATGTCGGTGGTTTTTGGGTGGATGGTTTTACCATCCGGCAAGGCTAAATGCAGGGCATTTTTTTTGGCTTTTGCAGAATGTGAGGGGATATCCCAGTCCATATCGCGACCTTTTGACAGGACATCGAATAAGAGCATGGTTCCTTTGGGCAAGTTTGACGATGGGGCATAAACGAATTTCCAGTCACCCAAAGCACCCGCTGGAGCGGTCTTGGGTTCTGCAAAGCAAATAGATCTTCTCATAAGGGGGTATGGTGCCCGAAATTTATTTAAATATCCAGACTTTTTCAATTCCTCGTTCATTCGAGGCGATGACTTCTAAATTAAAGTCATCTGAGAGGAGGCGCCATCCTTTTTTAGGAATCGTTCCGGCTTTGTGGTAGATGTAGCCACCGAGGGTGTCGTATTCGGGGCCTCTTGGGATGGTAATTACGATTTCTTTCTCGATGTCGAGGAGGTTCATGCGAGCATCGACGATCCAGCCTCCTCCAGGAAGTGGCTTGAAGAGAATTTCTTCGTCAAAGTCGTATTCATCGGCGATTTCCCCAACAAGTTCTTCTAAGATATCTTCGATGGTGACAATTCCCTCTGTTCCTCCATATTCATCGACGACAATGGCCATGTGAATCTTGTTTTGTTTGAATTCTTGGAGCAACTTGGAGATTTTCTTGGTTTCTGGGGTGTAAAGGATGGGGGAAATGAGTTGTTCTAAGGGGGTTTCAAGTGGAGTTTGGTCGTTGTTTTCTACGCAGTTGAAGTAAAAGTTCATCACGTCTTTATAGTTGAGGACGCCGATGACCTCGTCAACATTTTCGCGGTAGATCGGCATACGAGAATAACCTTCATCCATAAACTTTTTGGCGGCTTCATGGACTGTTTGGTCTACCGAAAGGCTAAAGATGTCAATTCTTGGGACCATGATTTCTTTTGCGATTCTTTCTCTAAAGGAGGCGATCGATGTGATGAGCTTTTGGTCGTGCGAGTCGAGGTAGTTCGAAAGCTCTGTTTCATGGACAAATTCCAGGATTTTCTCTTTGACTGGTGTATTTTTCTTCCGCTTTTTTGAAAAAACAGTCTGCATACGTAATAAGGGCATTGTGATAGGGGAGAAAAGATAGAGAAAGACGGTTGCAACTGGGGTGAAGACCTTAAGTGCCCCACGGGGAGCTAAGGGAACAATGAGGCGGATGATCAAGTCTAGGAGAAGTGATATGACTAAGATGATAGCAATGGCGATGAGATCCCACTTGTAGGATACGCTTTTTAAGTGGGAGAAAAAGGCAAACAGAGTTGAGGCATAAAGAAGGCGTGAAATGTGGTTTGTGGCTGAGCAGAGAAAGGTGAGGTTTTCCCACTCATCGCTTGGGAAGAGTTTTTTTTGGAAAAAGTAGTAAGAGTAGAGGGTGGGGCGTTTTTTAAAGGCTTTTTTGAGTTTGACGCGGTTAACGCAATGGATTGCTTTATTCTTCCCTGTCAATGAAATCGAGGAAATGAGAAAGAGAAGGGGGATGAAAATCCACTCAAACGCCATATTCTATGGGTGTAAGGATTAAGCCTTTTTCTTTCAAGAGAGACATGCAGATTCTCTCCTCTTCACGCATCGTTTTGCGATCATCTTCATCGATGTCGTCGAAGTCAAGGAGGTGGAGGAGACCGTGGACGACGTAGAGGGTGACCTCTTCGTTGACATTGCCTCCGTGTTCTTTTGTATATGACGAGGCGATCTCGGGACACACATAGATTTCACCAACGCCTGGCTCTATCGGGAATGTGATACAATCTGTTGGGGTGGGGTCATCAAAAAAATCAGCGTGAAGCTTAGAGATCGTGTCGATGTCGACAAAATTGACGCTCACCTCCTCGAACTCAACCTTATAGTGGTCGAGGAGGAGGTGAATAAGTTTATTTACCAGTTTTGGTTTTTGGAAGTCCGGTGACTTTCTTATCTTCTCCATCTTTCCATTTTCCTAGTGAGCGGAGGACATCGATACGCTCAAATCTTTTGAGTACGTTGCGTTTTTGTCCGCCCTTATTGGCTTTTCCGTAACTTGGGTGTCTAGACATTTCTTTATACCTTTGGAATGTATCTAAGGGTTGATTCTACTGTATTTGCGTGCTCTCTAAAGCCTTTAGGAAGGTTGTCCTTCTTAGTTCCGGATTTGGGACTTGGCGGCTTTGGGCGCTTCGGGCAATTTTTTAATCGGTCTTTTTTGCTAATTCTAACCACGAATTCATCTCCTATTATATGCGCACGAATTATAGAATTTCTTGGGATATCAAGCAAGGGAAATAAGGTGGAAGCCTTGCTCTTTGTAATGTGAAAAGCGATTTTTTGAAGCCTTATGTTTATCAGGGCTTGTTTGATCTTCAAACTCATAGACTTGGAAGTGATTTCCTGTCATGGGCATTTGGCTTAAATTAAAAATTGACTGGGCCTCTGTTAAAAGCGGCTCTTTGTCTGTGATAGTAATTAGACTTTCTAAGTCGTGTAATGTGTGGGGAAGAAAGCCATTTTTTGGATAACGCCACAAGAGCTCATCGACATAATTGAGAGCTGTTCCTTGAGCGAAGATGACAAGGGGGGATTTGTTCTCAAAATGATCGTGGCTAATCCGGGCTAAGTGGTAGAACTTCTCTCCGCTGGATTTAACGGAAAAGAGGTTAATCTTGGTCATCTTTTTCCTTTTCCTTTTCGTAGAGGCCACAGGAAATTAAGAATTTAAAGACCTCTTCTGTTGTCATATCAGCTGGATAAAATTCTTTATCTGCCACCATTACGACAAAACCTGAGACTGGATGCGGTGCTGTTGGCACAAAAACTGAGGAGAGTTTTTCCTCTGAGTGACTTTGCACAGCTGCTGGGACCTCACCAGTTAGAAAGCCCAAGGCTTTTGTGTCTTTATGAGGGAAAGGAAGTACGATTGAGCCTTTGAAGGGTTTTTTATCGGTTTGAAAAAAGTTGCTCGCAACCTCTCTGCTAATCGAATAGATCCCTTTGATCAGGGGAATACGATTCATCAACTTGTCCATTTTCCCTAAAAACCATTTCACAATGAATGCGCGGCCTAAGTAACCTAGCAAAAGCGTAAAGAAAAACAGCCCGATGATAATGGCTAATCGACTCATTAGGAGGAGGAAGCCATTTTTAGGCGAAGTACTGGGTAATAAATCTTGAAACATCCCAATGAACGGCTCTGTCAAAATATCGAGGCAAAAGCGGATAATTAAGACAGTGATTGCAATCGGGGATAAGATGATAAGTCCGGTTAAAAACGTCTTCTTCATTCGGGATCAATCACCTGGTGTTCGGGTGTGATCACGCCACACGAGACGATGTATTTAATTGCGTCTTCAACTTTCATATCAAGCGTGATCATCTCCTTTTCCGAGTACATCAGTAAAAAACCTGTCGTTGGGTTAGGTGTTGTTGGCACAAGGACTGAGAAAAGCTTTTCACCGCTTTTGTCAGAACACATTTTAGGTGACTCTCTTGAGACTAAACCGATCACATAAGAACCCGCTTTGGGGAAGGGCACCATCACGACCTGTTTAAACGTGTTCTTGTCGGAAGAAAAAAGCGTTTTGATGATCTCTTGCGTTGTTTTGTATACCTTGTTGACAAGCGGAATTTTGTGCAAAATCTTGTCCGATAACGTGATGATTGATCGGAAAAAAAACCATCTTGTTATCATGCCTAGAACAAGTGTAAAGACGACTAAGCAAATCAAAATGAGAATTTGTGATCCATACTTTAACGTCTGCTCGGGTGAAAAAACGAGGAAGCCACGATTGATGATGTCAAACTCTTTTAAGAAACTTGAGACGGCGCCAATAAACGGTTTTGTCAGAAAATTTAAGACAAAAGCGATGATTGCAACGGTAACGGCCAAGGGAAGGAGAATGACAAGGCCTGTGACGAAATATTTTTTCATAGTAATTTACACACTAGCAAGTTTTACGTTTCAACGTCAACATCGACGAGACTCCAAGAGGTTTCTTGGTACGTCCAATCAATATCCTCTAAGTACACTTCAAGCATCAGTCCTGGAAAGAATTCTTCTTCGGTGTCGGCACCAACTAAAATCGAATGCATATCGTCCCATTCATAATAATCATCACCGAGCTGAGAAATATGAATAAAACCTTCAAGCCCCAAAGGACTTAACTCAAAAAAGACGCCCCGTGGGGTGACCTTTGAAATAATGGCCCTGTAGGTTTTACCAACTTTTAAATAACGAATCTTCTTCAAATGAAGAACGCTCATCTCTGCTCTAAAAGAGACGCGTTCTTTTTCAGAGAGGTGTGTCGTTAACGTTTCAAGGTTATCCATCTCGATATCGTCAAAAAGCAGGCGATGTACAATCAAATCAGAATAACGACGAATTGGTGAGGTAAAATGTGTATAACTCTCTAAACATAGTCCATAGTGGCCAATATTTTGTGGGGAATAAATGGCAAGCTTCATACTGCGGATAAAAGCGACTGCTAAGCGTTGGCCATAAGCTGTACCAGCGGCTTGCTTAAAGAGCCGTTGTATATCTTTAGGTTGAGGGTCACCACGAAGTTGAAAACCAAGTAACCGAGCTAAATTGTAAAAGTCCTCAAGATTCTTCTCCTGAGGTTCTTCATGCACCCGGTAAATTCCCGGCATATCGCGCTTTAAAAAGTGAGAAGCGACAACTTCATTGGCTTTGAGCATAAATTCTTCCACCATCTGGTGCGTGATATCATACTCTTCAACTTTCACACCGGTTGGCATGCCATTCGCATCAATCTTCAAAATCGTCTCAGGCAATGCTAAATCAACACTTCCGCGCCCACGTCTTAACTTCTTCAGCTTTTCACAAAGCTCAACCATTAACAGGAGCGTCCCTTTGTGCTTACTCTTCTTTTTGCCGTCGATGACTTGGCGTGCTTCTCCATAGGAAAAACGCTTTTGCGAGCAAATCACACCGCGCACAATTTCATAGCCGATCAAGTGGCCTTTTCCATCAAATTCCATCAAGACTGAGGCAGTCAAACGGTCTACCTTGGGCTTTAAACTACAAAGCTCATTCGATAATTCTTCTGGGAGCATGGGGACACAGTTTCCGGGGAAGTAGGTCGAATTCGCTCTTGCATAGGCTTCGCGATCAAGCGCTGATCCTTGCTTTACATACGCCGTTACGTCCGCGATATGGACATTGAGGCGATAGTTACCATTCTTATCCTTTACAATTGATAAAGCGTCGTCGAAATCTTTGGCTGTTTCTGGGTCAATGGTAACGACTTCATCTTTTCTAAAGTCAATCCGCCCCTTGATATCCGAGACCTTTTTCCCATACTTTTTGGCCTCTTGAACAACCTCTGTTGGGAACTTTGGGGGGATCTGATACTCCTCCATCGCAATCGTGATATCAATCGATGGATCTGTGATCGGTCCGTAATTTTTCGTTAGCTCGGTTAAAACCGGTTCATCGCCCTCTCCCCAATCAAGCACCTTCAAAAGGACCCGGTCACCCTTACGGGGCTTTTTCTTCCCCTTTACCTTTACGATCGCTCGCCGTTGCTTGCCGAGCATGGGGACATATGCTTCTCGTCCTTCCATCAAACCGACAAGCGAATGCCTTGATCTTTCAAGTATTTCTACAACATGGCCCTCTGGTCCTTTCGGGCTTTGCATCACAAAGACGTCGACACGGTCCTTGTCTACGGCGCCGTTTGTCAGATGTTTGGGGATAAAGACGTCTTTGGTACCGTCATCCGGGGTGACGAATCCGAACCCTTTGGGGTGGACTCCGATGATTCCAGTTTTGTTCATATCACTATGATACACTATTTGTTCAATACACCGCTATCTTAAAGGGGGGACACGGATCGTGTATTTGAAAATATGTTTTAAACGCCTGCGGCACCCGCTGCTGCGGATGGAGCAGTCCTTTGTCTCTTTGCTGGTGCCGGTAAGGCACCCGGTGTGCTGAGTAGACTAGCTTTAAGGTGAGGGTGTCTTTCCATAAAAATGTTAAATAAGAGAGGTACACATTGTATCATCGATCGAGTCGGTAATCTAGTTGTCGAACTACCTCTTCCCAATTCTACTTCTCTTGGATCAACCCCTTTTACATACCCTGCTGCTGTATAGGCGACTGTACGGCAGAGTCTTCTAACAGATTGTTGGTTTGTTTTTCGAATTTTTGAGTTAGAGGGATTTTGTAGCTCTGCTTTTGCTGCCTCGTAAGGGAAGTCTTCATATGTAAAGGTGTTTTTTTGCCATAATTCGCAAATCAGTTCGAGTTTCCGATATAGATCTATTTGAACAAAATCTAATTTAGACGTTGTACTTAAGCTTGTCCAATACTTCCTCGAAAGATCGGGAGGAGTTGAATCGGTGAAATAGTAGGGGTTTGAAGCGAATGATTTTCGTTTTTTCATTGGGGTTGGAACTTCAGACGGTGGAGCTGCCATGACGATTGTACCTGCTGCTGCGGATGGAGCTGGTCTTGGTATTATTGGTGCCGGTAAGGGGCTCTGTGTACCTATGAGACGAGCTCTAAAGTGAGGATGTTTTTCCAAATACGCTTTAAATAATCCGGGTAAAGAGTGAAAGAACGAATTCTTAGGGACTCTAGGATGAGAATGACATTTGTCTCTCTTCAATTCTACAGCTCTTGGATCGATCCCTTTTATATAGCCTGCTGCTGTATAGACCAATGATTGGCAGAATCTTCTAGCAGATTGCTCTTTTGTAGGTGGAATTTTGGGGTTAGGGGGAGTCATTAGCGCTTGTTTTGCATCAGAGAAGGGGAAACTTTCAAAAGACAAGGTATTTCGTTGCCAGATATCGCAAACTAGTTGGAGTTTCTGATACATTTCTGAGTAAGGTAGTTCAAAATCTGGTGTTGCTTTTAAGCTTGTCCAATATTTCCTCTGAGGATCGTGACGGGTTGAATCAATGAATGTGTAAGGGTTGCGAGAGCTTACTGTTTGTGTTTCCATCGGCTTTGGCGGGACAAAAGGAACGAGTTCAACGCTTTCGACGATAGGCGGCGGTGATGGCTCATACCATGGATCCCATGGACAGTTTCTATCAGCTGCCATTTCCATTCCACGCTCCATGATAGGTCTGCTATGTGGGTTTTTTAGGGCTGCAATGACAAGTGCATCTAGGGGAGTGAATCGGGTAGGAGGAGGGAGGGGCGCCCTTAGTTGCTCCAAATGCGCGTCGATTTCAGCTTCAATGCTGTGAGGGTCTGGGCCTTCGGGGGCATCCGTCCCATCATGAATCCCCGGAGGGAGAATTGGTCGTAGGGGGTAGGAGATAGCATCTGCCATGGATTTGTTCCTCTCTTTTTGCAGTGAATATTTAAGAAGCTCTTATAGCTGTTTCCCATTCAGGATGTTCTCTAAGAACTGCCGCAAATAACCAGGGTTTTACAATCAGGCTCGTATGCGCACGCGGCTCTCTGTTTGTGCGGTAGTCTTCTATGATAGCTTTAAAAGCGTAGGCTGCATTCCTGACAGTCTTCGGAGTAAGACTTGGTTCTACCTCTTTTAAGACTGCTTGTAATTGTATCCAGGTCTTCGACTCTGCGATAAAGTTAGATCTAGCCAGAAATCCCAAGGCCCTTTCTATGCGTAAATAGGTGTTCTTTTTTTTATTGATTTTTTTTGGTTTAACCCCAACTTGCGCCCAGTACGTATTTTCTGACAATGCTCTTGAAGTGCCTGCAGCAGCGGCTCCTTCAGAGCTTGGAGTCGTTTGGGAGGGACTTCTCGGAGGTGAGACTAATGGTTGAACGAGGGGGAAGCCATAGAAGTCTATGGGGCGCATTCCAGGAGGAAGTGGGGGACCAGACGAGACATGCCCACAAAAACCGCGCATAGGTGCAGATTCGCTTGACCCTCTAATAGATGCGTACAGAGGTGATGGGGTAGAATGAGGCATACTTATACGTTGTCTTTTTTGTCGAGGCTCTTCTGGGGCATCCCTTGGTACTCCACTCTCTGGATTGCTAACGCCTAAAATATTTAAGAGGACTTTGGCAATGCGAGGGTTGACTTGGTGGTCAGTTAGAGTTTTAAGGGTAACGTCAGCTCGATCACGATCCTTAATAAACTGGCTTGCGAAGAGGATTGCTGAGACTAATTCCCGTATGTATCTTTCTTTGACGCTGATTCCAGGAACACCTTTGACAATGTGTCTTGCAATGGAGATTTTATCTCCTCTTTTTAGCTCAAATTTTTTAGTGGCTAAGTGCTTCCAAACTTGTTTGGTCGTTGTCTTGAGTATTTCATCTGTGAGGCGATCGAAGGAGGGAGCAAGTGACCGAGCCCTTTTCTTTGAAAGCGGAGCTTTTGGCATTGCAACTTGGAGTCTTGTATATTTAGGCTGAGTCTTGACAAGATGTGAGATGACTGCGGCAACGTCTTTAGAAGGAGGGTTAGGCGCTGTCTTTGTTTTCATCGCCTCTAGAACCCTTAGTACATCACGAATCGAGCTGATAATGCTACGGGGGGGAGTTGTGGTCTCTGCCCGTTTTTCAAGATATTTTTCGGCAAAGGCAGTTTTACTGCCTTTTTCAAAAGTGCCTGCCTTTAAAAGCACGAAGTCACATATCGCTTGCACCCGCTCTTGAAGTTCAGAACTAACGGTTTCAAGTTCTGGTAATGTGGTCCAATACAAGCCGCTAGTTGGGACTGCGCCAGCTGACTCTGCCATGAGTTTGATCCTCTCTCTTAGTAAGTAAGAGGTAGATTATATCACTATTTAATAATTAATTGCAATTAGTCAAATTATAAATTGATGGGTTCAGTTCTTCAAATATCAATACAAAGCGAGGTTGGTTAGCCGGTGAAAATGCGGGCGTTGGCTTCTAAAGCGAGTTGAACTAGCGGGTGTTTGGGGTTATCTGTAAACGTCTTTGTTCCAAATAAGGGAACTGTTGAGCGTTCTCCATCGACGATGTAAATCGCTTTATAGAGAGTTTCCTGGCAGGGAGCTGTCAGAGAAAGAACGAGCTCCTTTAGTTCATCGGCAGTGAGATAGGCATAAATGAGGTTCAGGTAGTAAAGAGCAAGGGGGTAATTTTGGAAAAGGTCACTGCAGCGGATTTCAATAGTTGTTTTTTCAATATGACTACGGATCGTTCTGCTTTGTATGCGTGTTCGACATATGTGGTGCACGCGTGCTAATTGCGTATTAACCGTTTCTTTTGAGAGAACGAGCCCTCCTCGATCAGGGGGCGAGATTGACGCAAAGGCAACTTGGATCACAGACATCCTTGCATCAGAGCTTGATGAGGTGCAGCTGAGGAGAAAATTATCGGCAAGCTCTGGTCTTCTTTGAAAAGCTCTTCCGAGTTCTTCTAAACATGTTGGGATAAGTTCGGTTTTTTTTTCGAGATAGAAATGAAGGTCACTTGCAAAACTGAGTGGGTCCATTCGATCAAAAGCTGGTATCAGAGGTTGCATAGCAAAGAGTGTACAGCCTGAAAGCGTTTTAAATGAATGAAATTAGCTGAGGTAGGCGTCTGCCAGGGCAAAAAGCGCCTTTTCGGTTAGCGGACCTTTGGGGCTTTTATTGAATTCAGTTTCTCCAAACTGCCAGGGACCGCGTGAACCGTCTACTTTGTAAATCTCCTCGTAAAGTAAGGTACGAGCGTCTTTATGCATTCTCAATACGATTGTCTTTAAATGTTCGGGAGTTACGAGGTCAAAGAGTTGATAGAGGTTAAAAAGGGTTTTTTTATGTTGTCGACCTGCAGCGTAGAAAAACATGTCACCTTTCAACTTTCCTGTGGGGCTGTAGGTTGAATCTAAGTAGATGCGCGGGTAGGAAGTTACGGTATTAATCGCCACTTTAAGGTCTACACCTTGTTGAACTTTATAGCCGATATTTTCATACTCGTCTTGCTGAAGACAAGAGAGTGCCATGTCAATGACCTCGTCCATGTGGGGGAGCTCTGTATTGAGGTAGGTATTTAAGAAATTCGAGGCGAGTTCAGCGCTCATTTCTAAACGGGTTCGCATATCTTTTTGTACAAGATGAAAAAGTTCTGGGCTTTCTCTTAAAAATGTAACGCTTGTTACGAGAAAGGATGCGTCTCCTAAGTCTTTGAAATTTGGTAGAACTAGGCACCGCCTTGGCAGGCCTGTCACGCTTTGTGGTGACTTATTGTGCCTATCCCATAGAGCTTGTGCTGCTTGTACATAGGCTCGTGATTCAGCTGATTGCTTCAGGAAAATAATTTTATCTACGTGTGAGCCTGGCTTTGTTCTTTGTTGCTTTGCAAAGGCATCATATTCAGCGCGTGCTTTTTCGTATAAAACTAAAGGATCAGGAGGTGAGGTAGATACTGTGGGTGCTGCCATGGTTAGGAGCATAACAAAGATTAGGGGTTTTTATCTATGGAAGAGATTATTTTAGCGGTGGCGAGGGCGTCGGCTTCGGCGCAGGTGGGAGCGGTGATGGTCAGAGGAGTAGTGGAGGTAATGGAGGTCTTGGTGTGGGGGTTGATGATGTGGCCTGGTTTGAACTCGGTGCCTGAGGTGGCAAGGGCAAGGTCTTCGGCATCGATGACGCGGTTTTGGCCAGCGAGGAAGATTTTCCAAGGGCGGTTTTCGGGATGACGGCCTTTAACGCGGATGTCGCCGCCCCAGTTGATATAGAGGGAGGGGTAGGAGGAGAGGGCCTCATGGAGGAGGTCGACACCGTGGCCTTTGGCGATGCCGTCAAGATTGAGGGTGATGTGGAGCGGTTTTGTCAGGGTATGATTCGTAATTTGGATGAGGGAGAGTCCTTCTCCTAATGTGGGGTCAAAGTAGCCGTTTGTTTGTTTGTGCATTTCAATTGAAAGGTTGATGAGGAAGAGCAGTTCATTTGAGACGGTAGCATTTGAGGAGGCGTTTAGGAGGGTAAGTTCAGAGGCGATGTTGTAGCGGTTGAAGGTGTGGTTGATATGCTCAAAGGTGGCTTGGATCAGGTGGGTGATGTGTTTTTTTTCGGTGGGTGAGAGGGCCTGACCTACGGTGATGTGGTAGGGCATGGTCATGGCAACGCCGCGAAAATGGGTTACAGCTGGTTTGTTTGAGCAGGCGAAAAGAAGGAGTAAGAGGAGGTATCTCATGAAAGGAGGAGGGTGTTTTGTAACAGCATGGCGATTGTCATGGGGCCAACGCCACCGGGAACTGGGGTGATAGCTGAGGCTATATCTTGGACGTTTTCAAAATCAACGTCGCCGATGAGTCGATCATCATCGCGGGTGATGCCGACGTCGATGACGATGGCGCCTCGTTTGATATGATCGGCGGTAATGGAGCGTGGGCTACCGGTAGCAGAGATCAGGATATCAGCGGACTGTGTGAGTGTTTTGAGGTTTTCGGTTTGGGAGTTGGCGACGGTAACGGTTGCATTATGGGGTTTTTGCATGAGGAGAAGGGCGAGAGGTTTCCCTACGATGTTACTGCGGCCGATGATCACGACGTGTTTGCCGCTAAGTGCAATCTTGTAGTGTTCTAACAGTTTGAGGATGCCAAGTGGTGTGCAGGCGATGGGGCCTGATTGGTCTCCGTAGGCGAGTTTGCCGAGGTTTAGGGTGTGAAAGCCGTCGACATCTTGGCTTGGAGGGACGATGTCACGGGCCTCAAAGGGAAGGGGTTGTTGAACAAGAAGCGGTCCTTTGATGGTTCTGATTTTTTCTTTGAGTTCATCGTGCGTAGTTGTTTTGGGGAGATGGATAACGGTTGACTCGATCCCCACTTCTTTGGAGCGCTTTTGTTTCATTTTGACGTAGGCGTGGGATGCGGGGTCGTCGCCGATAATGATACAGGTGAGGGTTGGGGGAGTGCGGAGGGTTTTGACGGTTTCTTTGATGTCATTTAAAAGGACTTGTGAGAGGGCTTTTCCGTCTAAGATCATTCTTCTAGATGCTTTGTAAGTTGTTCATGAAGGAGGCCATTTGTCGCGGCAACGGTGCCTTCAACGAGTTCGCTAAAGGGATTGTCGTTAAAGTCTGTGAGCATGCCTCCGGCTTCTTCAAGGATGAGTTTTCCTGCGGCGTAATCCCAAGGGTGGAGGGAGACTTCCCAAAAGGCATCAAAGCGGCCTGCTGCAACGTAGCAAAGATCGAGGGCTGCTGAGCCGATGCGGCGGAGCGGTGCACCCATTTTAGCGAATTTGGAGAAAAGCTCGATACAGTGGTGGGGGTTTTCATGGACGTTGTAGGGAAAGCCTGTAGCGAGGATGGCGTGGTCTAGGAGGTCTGTTTTGGAAACGGAGATGCGTGAGCCGTTAAAGTAGGCGCCGTTTCCTTTTTCAGCGACGAAAAGCTCACCTGTAATGGGTTGGTAGACGGCTCCTGCTAAGACTTCATTTTTGTAGGTAGCAGCAATGGATGTGCAAAACATGGGGATGTTATGGGCAAAATTGACGGTGCCGTCTAGGGGGTCGATGATCCAAAGGATTGAGTCGGGATTGGAATGTTGTGCGCCTTCTTCTTCGCCGAGGAAGGAGTGGTCGGGAAAGTGGGAGCTTATGTATTGAACAAGCATTTCCTCGACTTCTTTGTCGTAGTCCGTGACAAGATTGTGGCGACCTTCTTTGGTGTGGATTCCAAAGGTTGAGCCAAAACCTCGGCGCAAGATATCACCGGCTTTTTGTGCGGCGAGGACGGCAATGAGGGCAAGCCTTGAGTTGAGGGCTCCGGGAATATCAACCATGTTTGATCCTTAGATAGTGCTTTTTGAAGAAATTATAGGCGATAAAGGGACATGAAAACCAGAGAAATCCAAAAGCTCCGTCGAAGAGGGGGAGGAAGATCAGATCGATTGCAAGGTTAATTGGCACGCGGCTTTGTAGGATGTAGATGAGTGTGGAGATAAGGGAAAAGCAGATGGTAAATAAGATGAGACCGTGCGCTTTATGTGGGGAAAAAAGCCACTTGAGTTTGTAGACGATGGCGCTTGTTAATAGGAGGTTCAACGAGTGGAATCCCATGGACGTGCCGGAGGTAAAAAGGTCGAGGATAAACCCGCAAAATAGGCCTAGGGCTAAAGCTTCTTCAAAGGTCGTTTTGAAAAAGGACTTGGCTAAGTAGGGGGCAAAGGCATGCACCATGGGAAAAAAACGGAATGCAAAAAGTGCTAGGAGTAGATCAATCATATCGCTTTTTGCCAGAGAAGTGTATCTCTAACAAGCTGCGATAATGAAGAATGGGTTGGCCTCCAGTCAAGGATTTTTTCTGCATAGCTGTAGTCACACTCGAGGTGATCAGGCTCACCATGGTGGGAAGGCTTCATGGCGATGTTAATTTTCTTTCCCGTTTGTTTTTCCACTTCCTCAATCACCTCTTTCACAGAGTAGGGTTTTCCTGTGCCAAGGTTAAAGGTGAGCGACTCTCCTCCCTTGATAAGATAGGTCAGGGCTTTGATGTGGGCTAGAGATAAGTCTTGGACGTGGATGTAATCACGTACGGGGGTGCCATCCTTCGTGTCGTGGTCTTCTCCAAAAAGGTTGAAAGGAGTCCCGTTAAGGGCTGCATCTACGACGATGGGAATCAGGTGGGCGGGAGGAATGTTGGTTTCTCCGAGTTCTCCATCCGGGTCAGCACCGGCGGCATTGAAATAGCGGAGTGCAACGTACTTGAGGCCTTTAAAATCTTTGAAGACCTCTTCACACATGAGTTTAGATTTTCCATAGGGGTTTACTGGGATCAGGGGCGTTTTTTCGTTGATTGGAAATTCTTTCGGAACGCCGTAGACAGCACAGGTGCTCGAGAAAATCAGGTGCTCGATCCCGCACGCTTTCATTGCCGTAAGAAGATTAATGGTATTACACACGTTAGAGGTGTAGTAGAGATCTGGCAGGTCAAAAGATTCTCGAACATTTGTGAGTGCTGCCATGTGAATGACAGCTTCTATGTCATGGTCTTTGAGGGCTTTTTCGATGGCGTTTCTATCTGAGAGATCCGCTTTAATAAAAGGGCCCCACTTGACAGATTCTTCATGTCCTTTAAGGAGAGAATCTAAAACGATTGGAAGATGACCTGCTTGTTTTAAGGCTTTTGCGACGTGACTTCCAATAAACCCCGCTCCGCCCGTAATTAAGACGCGCATACTTTGCTAAGTAGCAAATGACACATTTCGTGTAAAGAGGGGAATCGCGTGGCTACCTCATCAAAGAGCTTAACCGCCATGCTTTCAACTTCGTTTAGGGGAAGGTAATCGACATCGTCATCGATCAGATCGTCGAGGAGTTGGTAGGCAAGGCCAAATTTTTTCCCCATTTCTGTATATTTTTCTAGGGGCTCTTGATTGAGAATGGCAGCAAATTCAAAGCAGGCGACATAAAGGGCTGCGGTTTTCTTGAGATGGATTTGTTCAATTTCATCCCAAGAGGAACTGTTTCGAGTCAGGTCGAGGGATTGCCCTTCCACGACTTCGTTGAAGTGGGAGGAGAGAGTTTGGATTAAAGCGCATTTTTGGGCTGTCGTCAGGTCGCTGTTTTGGGCGAGGACCTGGTAAGGGAGGCTCATGAGGAAATCGGCAGCTAGAATGGCCTGGGCTTCTCCATAGACTTTGTGGGTGGAGGCGCGACCGCGTCTGTAATCGTCGTCATCCATGCTAGGGAGGTCATCATGGACAAGGGAAGAAGCGTGTAACATTTCAATCGCACAAGCACAGTCGTAACGGCTTGGGTCGGATTTTTCGGTAGTGAGGTGGAGGAGTGTTAGGGGACGGAGTCTTTTGCCCGGGGAGAGTAGGGAGTAGGAGACGACGTCCAAAAGAGGTTTTTGCAAAGGGGGAATGAGTTCTTCTAAGCGTTTTTCAACGAGCTTTTTCATGCATACTTTTGAGTTTGGAAAGGAGCATTACAGGTTGTGGGTAGCCGATCGGGAAGTAATCAAAACCAAGTTTTTTCATTTCACCTGGTGAGTATTGATTACGCCCATCGAAAAAGGCTTTACCTTTCATAAGCTCTTTAATCTTATCTAAATCAAGATAGCGGAATTGTTTCCATTCAGTCATAAGGACAAGAGCATCTGCATCTTTTGCAAGCTCATATTCGTTTTCGACAAAGTGGACGTTTGGGAGACTTTCTCTTGCATTTTCCATCGCGATAGGATCAAAGACATAAACATCTGCATCGCTAATTTGGTGGACAAGGTCTATCGCGGCCGACTCGCGGATATCATCTGTATCTGGCTTAAAAGAAAGACCTAAAACACCAATTTTCAACCCTTTCAAGGATCCAAAATAGGTGCGGATTTTCTTTTGGAGAACTTGCTTTTGCTTGGCATTGACATCTTCAACGGCTTTCACAAGCTGAAGCTCATAATCATTTTGTATGGCAGTGGCTTGGAGGGCGCGGATGTCTTTGGGAAAACAAGATCCGCCGTAGCCAGCGCCTGGGTAGAGGAAGTCGAAGCCGATTCGTTTGTCTGAGCCAATCCCCACCCTAACAGAATTGATGTTAGCACCGAGTTTTTCACAAAGGCCTGAGAGTTCGTTCATGAAGGAAATGCGTGTAGCGAGCATGGCGTTTGCTGCATATTTCGTAAGTTCTGCTGAAAGGACATCCATCATGAGGATGCGGTCGTGATTAAACGTAAACGCCTGATAGATCTTTTGCATGATTTCAGCCGCTTTTTCAGAGTTTGCTCCAATGACAATGCGGTCGGGTTTCATGCAATCGCTGATGGCAGAACCTTCTTTGAGGAATTCGGGATTGGAAACGACGTCAAAAGGATGGTCTGAGTGCATTTTAAGAATGTCTTCAACAATCTTGGCTGTTCCAACGGGCACAGTTGATTTGTTCACAATAACGGCATAGCCAGTTAGATGACCTGCTATGGATTTTGCAGCAGCTTTAACACTGTCTAAGTCAGCCGATCCGTCTTCACTAGGCGGTGTAGAAACACAAATGAAGTAGGCGTCAGAAGGGGTATATTCAGTTGAGAACATGAGGCGTTTAGCGGCTTTATTCCGCTTCACGAGCTCTTCTAGACCTGGTTCATAAATGGGGATTTCACCATCATTTAAGCGATCAATCTTCGCTTGATCAATGTCAATACAGGTGACGTGGTGGCCCATTTCGGCAAAACACGCCCCAGTGACAAGCCCTACATAACCCGTCCCAATAATTAAGATTCGCATAATTTCCCGTCGCTTAGTGTGTAACACACATCACACATTTTCGAAAGTGATGTGTCGTGCGTTACCACGATAAGGGATTTACCTAATTCTTTTGCACTATTTACTAATAATTCGTGAATCATTCTAGAGTTTTCGCTGTCGAGGTTGCCTGATGGTTCATCGGCAAAAATGAGTTCTGGATTATTGCAAAATGCTCTTGCAATAGAGAGGCGTTGCTTTTCTCCTCCGGAGAGATACTTTGCACTCACATGTGCCTTATCAGCCATATCGCAACGCTCGAGTAGCTGCATCCCATCAACCCCTTGAGTTCGAGCGATCATCGCAGGCACGAGCACGTTATCAAGCGTTGAAAAATCCTCTATGAGGTGAAATGATTGGAAGACAAAACCGATATGCTTATTGCGAAAACGCGATACATTTTTCGACGAGATGGGTTCTCCAAGAAGCTCAATTTTTCCCGAACTTGGAGAATCAAGTGTTCCTAAAATATGCAAGAGGGTGCTTTTCCCCGCTCCCGATGGGCCAACAATCGCAACTGTCTGGCCTTTTTCAACGCGCAAAGACACATCGCTTAGGATTTGTAAGTCGCCATAATTTTTATAGACATTTTTCGCATCTAAACTCATTCATTCCTCAGTATTTGTGAAGGTTTGAGCTTAACAGCTTTCATTGCGGGGATAAGTGCGGCAAGAAGAGAGATCAGTGGGGTTACAATCGCAATAAAAAGGATAGCCTTAAACGAAATGGTTTCGGGCAAGGAGTGTCCGTAGTAAGTTGCAGAAAACATATCATGCCCTTGAATCTTGCTCAAAAACGCGACGAGGCCGTTGATATTTTTTAGCGTAATCACGCCTAAGATGGTACCGATAAGAGCGCTGATCAAACCAAGAAATCCTCCACAGAGTCCGAAGATTGTGGCAATCATTCCTTTAGAAGCGCCCATGGCTTGCAGCGTGCCAATCTCTTTTTTCTTATCGTTGACAAGGAGCATAAGGAGAGAAATGATATTGCAACAAGCGACGATCAGAATGAGAATGCCGACAATCATAAAAAGGTTTTGATCAGAGCGAAACTGCATGAGCATTTCTTTTGCGTAGTCGTATTCGTAGTAAGGCGTCACAGTGAAATAGGATCCAATGCCTGCATCTGCTAACTTGTCCTTAATTGCGCTGACCATTTCTTTTGTTTGGTTGATATCATCAAGCCAGATGTGGAGACCATTGACGAGAGTGTTGTCGATGGGAAGAGCGTTTCCAGAAGCGTTAATATGACGAACTAAGTCATGGCTGACAAATCCGACGCGATTGCCAATCGACCAAACCCCGGCATCATAAAAGCCGGCTACTTTGACAGGGATACGCTGTTCCATCATGGTGCCGCTGCTAGATGAGGCATAGATCGCATGGCCGATATCGCCAACAGAAAGGCCAGTTTCTTGGAAATTCTTTGGGAGCAAGATGCCATCATTTGGAAGCTGGTATTCATCTCCTACTTGGTAAATCCAAGGGGGTGCTTTTGAGGGTTTTTTTTCAAATGAGCGATGCGGTTTGAATTTGGTAATCTTTAAACTGCTAAGCGGCATTACACCACGAAGTTGTTTCCCTTGGAGGGGAATGACCACTTCATCATTGATTACTTTGGCCTTAAACGTTTCATTGAGAAGAAGGGGAGAGCGGACGACAAAGGTTTGATTATCGTTTTCGTAAAAAAGGTCGGATCCGATGCGTTTAAGAGTTCCACTTGTATCAGTTAAGATGGCGTGGGATAATTTTCCGCCGGTGAAAATTACGTTTCCATGAAATGGGACGTTTTCCGGGAGCATTTCAATGGGGACTGTGGCGTGGGGTCCTACCTCGACCTCTTCTATTTCGACATGAGACCAGTCTTTGAGGTCACGAACTTCTGGGGGCAACACTTTTGAATAGATTTCGTGGCTTTTTCCAGAAAAAGAGCTTAAGTAGATCGCTTGGGTAAAGTTTGAGCGGCTAATCCCATCTCCCACTTGCATTTGCAAAACAACGGGTGAACATTCGTAATCTTCTACACGAAGGTGCATTTCATCTAATGAGGCAAACAGTCTTTTGGCAGGGGCTAAAAAATTCCCTCTAGAGTCAACATCTGGTGGGGGGAGGTGAGCTGGGAGTTCGGCGTCAAAATCGGGATCGAACGGGTCGGAAAGCGCGTCCTTTTTCTCACCAAGTGTTTTTCTCGTGTAGTCAGAAGCGCTCGCAAACTCATCAATTTTATAGTAATAAGAGTGGTAGTACTTTTGTGTGGGGACAATTTGAATCGGGGCCTTAAGAGCCGTTAGATAACCGAGCCAGCGATTTTGAATCCCGTCCGTGATTGAGACAAACAGTAACACCAGCCAGACCACCATCGAGATGACGGCAACCGATAGCGTACCGATGATTGCCCGCGACAGAGCTTTTCGCCGTGGGACTAGATACTCTTTTGCGAACAGGAGTTCAAATTTCACTTTGCTTCTTTAAAAATGACGTGGCGGCGAAGGGTTTTGTCGTACTTGCGTCTCTCCATACGATCTGGAGTATTTCGCTTGTTTTTCTTCGTCCAATACGTCTCGTGGCTTTCTGTGCTCTTCAGCTTTACAATTTCTCTAGCGCCTTTCTTCGCCATGATCAGTGCTCCTTTTTAGACAGACATCATACAAAATTCATTTATTATAGGCGAGGAGAAGTTGCGAGTGGCAGTGAAATAGGGCCATTTTCTTGGTAAACGTGGTAGCCAAGTCCTGCAATCATGGCGCCATTATCTAGAGAAAGCCCTTTTTGAGGGAAATAGACAGGGTAGCCACAGTTTTGAAACATTTCTTGAAGGCGCACGCTATTTGTCACACCGCCTCCTAAATAAATGGCTTTAGGACAAATTTCCTCTGCCGCTTTAAGTGTTTTTTGATAAATGTCGTCAAATGCCGCTCTTTGAAAACTTGCAGCAATATCTTGTGTATTTTGTAAATTGAGCTCGAGCTCTTTGAGGGAGTATAAAACATTTGTTTTAAGGCCACTGAAGGAGAAGTCCAAGGGGCGCCCTTTTACCCTTCCGCCGCGGAATGGAAAACGCTTCGGATCACCACTTTTAGCGAGTTTCTCGATTTCAGGACCTCCTGGATAGCCGAGATTCATCATGCGCGCTACTTTATCAAAGGCCTCACCTATCGCATCATCAACCGTTTGGCCAAGCATCTCATATTCTAGGGGGCTTGTGACTTTCACAAGGTGGGTGTGGCCGCCGCTTACGACAACACCAAGGGCTGGAAAATGCTGTGTATCCATCATTGCTGCGTAGAGGTGTGCCTCAACGTGGTTGACGCCTACTAAAGGAACGTTCCAAGCAAGCGATAACGCTTCAGCTGCTGTCACTCCCATCAAGATTGAGCCCATTAGGCCTGGGCGGTTTGCCACAGCGATTAAGTCGGGCTTTTCGCCGAGGAGTGCCTCTGTGATAACAGGCATCATTGCATCGACATGTGCACGTGAGGCCATTTCAGGAAAAACGCCGCCGTATTGCTTTTGCATTTCGACTTGAGAAGCAATGACGTTTGAAAGGATGACTTTCCCATCTCTTACAAGGCTTGCTGCGGATTCATCGCAAGTAGATTCGATCCCAAGAACTAACATGGTTTGGTATTTTACTACATGTTTCTATTCCAATCCAGAACTACATAAAACCTTGATACTTAGTTGGTAAAAATTGGTTGTTAAAATTAATCCTGAGGAGTATAGTTCCCCCATGGCTAAACTTTACTTCTATTACTCTGCAATGAACGCAGGCAAGAGTACAACTTTATTACAATCAAGTTACAATTATAAAGAGCGGGGCATGGAGACGATTCTTTTTGCTCCGAAAATTGACCAACGTTTTGGTTCGGTAATGGTCTATTCTCGCATCGGTTTACAGCAAGAAGCGATTCCATTTGATGTAGGATTTGATTTCTTTACGTATGTGCAAGAGAACGTAACAGACAAACTCAAATGCATTCTTGTTGACGAAGTGCATTTCATGAAAAAAGAGCAAGTTGCGCAACTTGTACGGATTACTAAAGAGTTGAATATCGCCGTGCTTTGCTATGGGCTACGAAGTGACTTTTTAGGTGAGCCTTTTGAAGGGAGTATGTATCTGCTTGCTTGGGCTGAAGAAATTCAAGAGATTAAAACGATTTGCCACTGTGGAAGAAAAGCCACGATGAACATGCGGATTGATGGTGAGGGGAATCCTGTAACGGAGGGAACCCAAATTCAGGTTGGGGGAAATGAAAGTTATGAATCAAGATGCATGCTCCATTTTATCGAGCATGTTCAATTAGAAAAACCTGTGGAGGTAACATGTTAGCAATGAGACTTACGAAAAATCGTATGATGCAAGCGACGTTTATTTGCTTTGTCGCCTCGCTCTTTTTTGGGTATGAGCTTATGCAGCTCCACATGATGAATGCGATTTCTCCAATGCTTATGAAAGATCTTTCTCTTAATGCAACAGACTTTGGTGTCCTTGGTTCAACCTACTTGATGGCAGATGTTATCTTTTTGTTGCCAGCTGGGATGATCTTAGATCGCTTTTCGGTGCGCCGTGTGATTTTAGCGGCCCTTGCCCTTTGTATTCTTGGTACCTTCGGATTTGCCTATTCGACAACGCTTTGGCAAGCCTGCGCTTGTCATTTTTTCTCCGGAATCGGAAATGCTTTTTGTTTCTTAAGTTGCGTCATGCTGTGTTCTCGCTGGTTTCCCGCTCGTTGGCATGCCCTTGTCATGGGGCTTATGGTTACCATGGGTTTACTCGGCGGTGTGATTGCTCAAACCCCTTTTTCCTTGCTCGCTCAGGCCTTCACTTGGCGGCAAGCTCTGATGATTGACGCGTGTCTTGGCCTTGCCATTTTTGCGCTGATCTTCCTTTTCGTTGTTGATGCAAGAGAAGAAGGTGAGATGAAAGGTAAAACGCTTCCTTTCTGGGAAGGGGTAAGACGCTCAGTTTTTAATCGCCAAAATTTTGCTGCAGGGATGTACACCGGGTTTATGAATCTACCTGTTATGATCCTAGGCGCGATGTGGGGCTCTTTATTCTTAACGCAAGTGCACGGCATGGGTCTTGTTGAAGCCTCTTTCATTACAAGTATGATCTGCATGGGAACCATTGTTGGTTCACCGCTAATGGGGCTTATTTCTGATAAAATACAGCAGAGAAAGCCTGTGATGTATGTTGGTGCCTTTGCCTCCTTAATCATCTTCGGTTTGATTACGCTTGTGAGAGATCCTCAGCCGTTGATGTTTACAACTCTTTTCTTTTTACTTGGTTTGACTACGAGCACACAAGTTCTTGGGTATCCTGTCATTACAGAAAGTAATCCACCAGAACTTACTGGTACAAGCATGGGTGTTGCTGCGATTATGATCATGGGCTCAGCGCTTGTCTTGCAGCCGATTTCAGGTTATCTCATTGATATGAATTGGGATGGACAGCTTGTGAATGGTGCGCGCTTTTATGCGTACACTGACTTTCTGCGCTCATTTGTTATTTTCCCAATAGGGTTTGCAATCAGTCTACTGTTAACAGCCATGGTACGAGAAAAGAAACCGGTACTAAGCCAAGCTTAAGTCGAAAGGAGAGAGGCTGCGCCTGTATCTAGGATCCAGAGAGCTTTATGCTCTTTGGTTCCAACTCCACCGGAGGGAAGTTCGGCGCCATGTTCGAGCACGGAGCGGACCATCTCTTTCTTGTTGTCTCCAAGGACATAGAGAACTGTTTGGGCTGAATTTTGGTTCAGACAGCTGTAGGTCATGGTCATGCGATACGTTTGTTTTTGCGGGACGTAGTTTGAGGTGACCCATTTTTTGGTTTCGTGTAGCGCTTCTGTTTGCGGAAAAAGAGATGCTGTGTGGCCGTCATCCCCCATGCCTAGCATGATGAGATCAAAAGGTTTTCCATTGAGAGTTTGGCGGATAGTGGTTTCGTAGGTTTCTGGAGGTTCTTCGGTTTTCATGCGATAGACGTGGGTTACAGGCAATTTACTGAAGCCAGCATCCATAGCCATTTTGTAGTTGGAGTCAGGATGATTTGGTGGGACGTTTCGCTCATCAGACCAAAAGAGGTAAACTTGAGACCATTCGACATCGGTGTGTGTGGCGAGGCGTTCGAAGATGGCTTTGGGGGTTGATCCTCCAGAGAGGGCAACAAAGAAAGCGCCGTGGTCTTTGATCGAATTTTGTGCCATGGTTACCCAGTGTTTCACTGCAAAGTCCAGGGTCGCTTGTTTGTCTCCTGGGACTTTAGTCATGGCGTTTTCGATCATATTTCGGCCTCAAGGGTTGAAAGTGTTTTCATTAGGTTTAAATAGTGCTGAGAAGTACCTCTGTGGGTGACTTCATGCACAAGTGATTGGCCGACTTCGTCGACTCTAAACATGGTGCAAAGAGGGAGGTAGCACACTTCTGGTGTTGAGACTTCAATCGTCACGCGGTCTTGGCAATCAAGGTTGCGGTGTAAGTGAAAGTGTTCATCGTTTGAAGTATTAATTTCAACCGCAAGGACACGTCCGCTTGTGATTGATTCAGTTGGCTTTGGAATGAGTTCGATTTTGCATTTGTCATAGATAAATGTGTGTTTCTCTTCGATGCCTTGAAGCTGCCAGCCTAGTTGTGTAGCAAGCCAATTTCCGAGGTAGACGGATTGAACGTGTGTGTGTGAAAGTGCTTTTGATTCGCTTGAGTTGTAGTGAATGCGAATGGAGTTTGCATTTTTAAGCTGAGCGAGACGTTCGTCTGTATGAAAAGTATCGGTAAGAAGGGTGCGCCACTCTTCCGTGCGAGCCCAGTTAAGGTCTGCAATATCGGCATGCGCGTGTTCTTGGTGTTCTAAGACGGCGCGGGCAAATTGGGGGAGATTGTCTGATGTTTCTGAGTCAAAGATAATGCGCGTTGCAAATGTTTCGATTTGTTCCGAGATCGGATCAGATGTAATTGGGTCAGACCCGTAGAGAAGGTAAATGGGAAGGTCAGGTAAAATGTGGGGTAAGATTACAAAGGGAACGCGGTCAAGTGAAGTGCCACACGCGTCTATATGGATCATATCGCATACAATCTCATTTTCACCTTGTTCGGCAGTTACAACTGAGACTGATGCTTTTAGTTCGGTATCCGTGCAACGTGGGTCACAGGTTGCAAAAATAATCCTTGAGGGGAATTTTTTAATGATTTTTTGAGCTACCGTCTTAAGGTATTCAACCCGCTGATCTTTCTTCGAATAAATAATTAAGTTGAATAGACATGCGCGCATTTTGTTGGTTCCCTGGAGGGATTCCCAAATGCGTTGAAGTTCGCTATCTATATCAGAGGGCTTGATTAGTTGTTCGCTCATATTTTCCCGCAGTTTATCTTCATAGTTTCTTTAAATCAATCTCCATTTTCGGCCATCTCGAGCCATCATGACATCGGCGCTTGATGGGCCCCAGCTTCCAGCCATGTAGTTCGGGAACTCGTCAGGAGTAGTGTTTTGCCAATAGTCTAGAAGGGGGGTGTAGAGGGTCCATGAATGGAACACTTCGTCTTGTCTAGCAAAGAGGGTCGAGTCGCCTAAAATGCAGTCGGTGATGAGTCTTTCGTAGGCATCAGGTGGAGCTAAACCGAAGAAACTTGCATAACGAAAGTCCATTTTAACAGGCTGTATCGGGCTAACAGGTCCTGGGACTTTACAGTTCATTTTAATCGAGATCCCTTCATTGGGCTGCACGCGAATGGCAAGCACATTCGGCTCATTGCTTTTATTCATTTCCTTGAAGAGGATCCCTGGTGGTTCTTTGTAGACAACAGCGATTTCCGTACACCGTTTGGGAAGCCGTTTGGCAGCGCGAAGGTAGATTGGCACGCCATCCCACCGCCAGTTATCGATGAAGATTTTGACAGCGCCGTAGGTTTCTATGCAGGAGTTTGGGTCGACATTGGCTTCTTCGCGGTAACCTTTAGCGGCTTCTCCACCAACAAAGCCAGGGCCGTATTGGCCACGCACAGCTTCACAATCGAAGTCTTTAAAGGGGCGAATGGCCTCTAAGACCTTTACTTTCTCATCGTGAATGGAAGAGGCGTCTAAGTTGACGGGTGGTTCCATAGTGACAATCGACATGATTTGCATCACGTGATTTTGAATAATGTCACGCATGAGGCCTGATTCTTCATAAAATTTCCCCCGCTTTTCAATGCCGATATCCTCAGCTGCGGTGATTTGGATGTGATCGATGTAGCGGTGATTCCATAGCGACTCGAATATTGAGTTGGCAAAGCGGAAGGTTAATAGGTTTTGCACCGTTTCTTTACCAAGGTAGTGGTCAATCCGGTAGATTTGCTCTTCGACGAGGTGAGCGAGAAGGTCTGCTTGAAGGGCTTTTGCGGAAGTAAGGTCGTGTCCGAAGGGTTTTTCGATAATCACCCGAGAAAAGGGGGAGTTACCCTCTGGATCGTGGTCGTAGATAAGGCCATTTTTGCGGAGTTTTTCCACAATCATGGTAAAGGAACTGGGTTGGGTGGAGAGGTAAAAAACCCTATTTCCATTCGTTCCATAGCGGGTGTCTAAGTCTTTCAAGAACTTAGCAAGTCTCTCGTAACCATTGTCATCGTCAAAACTCGACTCGTGATAGAACACTTGTTCTTGGAAGTGTTGCCAAACGGATTCATCTACAGGTTTGATCCTTGAATGGCTACTTACCGCCTCTTTCATTTCTGAGCGGAAGTCTTCATTCGATTTTTCGCGGCGTGCAAAGCCTACACAAGCAAAGTTAGTGGGGAGTTGGCCTTCACGGGTGAGGTTGTAAAGAGCTGGCATGAGTTTTTTTGCCGTAAGATCACCTGTGGCTCCAAAAATTACTAAGACGCACGGGTCTAGATTGCGTTTAACCTGACCTGGTTCATGTAGAGGATGTGACATAGAAACACCTTTTTTCTTTAGGAAAGCACGTTTTTCAATTTCTATCTAGGTAATTCTGGAGAATAAGGGTCGCACTTAAGCTGTCGACGTGTGGGGTTCGTTTTTTTCGTTTTACACCACCTGCGATCATCGATTTTTCGACCTGTTTTGAGGTGAGACGCTCATCCCAAAGATGAACTTCTTTACCAGACACTTCTTCTAGCTTCTTTGCAAAAGCGCGAGCTTTGATCGTTGTATCACTGTCTTCGCCGCTCAAAAGAAGGGGAAGACCAACGATAAACGCGTCGCAATCGGGGTAGGTGTCTACGATCAGCTTAATGGTCTCATCAAGCGTTTTTTTTGCCATGATGGGATCTTGGGGGGAAGCCAAAACGCGCATGATATCAGACTGGGCGATGCCGATCCGCTTTGTACCGTAGTCGATGCCGATCAGTCTACCCACGTTTACCCTTCAAAGCCTTGATAAAGTCAGCAAATAGAGGATGTGGTGCGGTAGGTTTTGATTTGAATTCCGGGTGGAATTGAACGCCAACCATCCATGGATGGTCTTTGACTTCAGTAATTTCGCAGAGCTTTTGCTTGGGGTTGACGCCGGCAATGTGTAGGCCTTTTGCCTCGATCTCTTTTTTGTACGCATTGTTGAATTCGTACCGATGGCGATGACGCTCTGAGATATTTTCTTTACCATAAGCTTTGTAGGCTTTCGATTTTTTATCGAGCTTACATGGGTAGGCACCAAGACGCATCGTGCCGCCTAGATTTTCTACACCTTTTTGCTCGCTAAGAAGAGAGATGACAGGGTCACTTGTATCGGCATCCATCTCGGTTGAGTGGGCTTTTAATTTGAGAACATTTCGGGCAAATTCAACCACCATGACCTGCATACCAAGGCATATGCCAAAGTAAGGCACCTTTTTCTCGCGGCAGTGTTTGGCAATTTTGAGTTTGCCTTCGAAGCCTCTCTCGCCAAAACCACCTGGGATTAGGAAGCCATCAATGTTTTTTGGCACTGATTTGAGGGTTTCTGCTTCAAATCCGACAATTTCAACTTCGAGATTGTTTGCAATGCCTCCATGGGTCAATGCTTCAAAGACCGATTTGTAAGCGTCTTGGTGCTGGATGTATTTACCAACCACTCCAACGCGCACCTTCCCCTTGGGATTAATGGCTGTTGTGACCATCTTCTTCCATTTCGTAATATTCGATTTCTTCGTGGGGAGGTCGAGAAGGTTACAGACATAATCGTCGAATTTTTGCTCGTTAAGTTCAAGTGGGACTTCATAGATGGAATTTTTTACATCGGGCTCTTCAAAAACAGCTGCTTTTGAAACACCGCAGAAAAGAGCGATCTTATTTTTTACATCAGATGGAAGCGGGTCTTCGCAGCGACAGAGAATGATGTCGGGGGAGATGCCTGTTGCGCGGAGGAATTGGACCGAGTGCTGCGTTGGTTTTGTCTTCACTTCACCGGCAGCCTTAATCATGGGAACATACGTTAAGTGAATGTTGATGCAATCGCCGTCTAGCTCATTCCTGTATTGGCGGATCGCTTCCAAGAAGGGCCCGAGTTCAATATCTCCTACGGTGCCACCAATTTCGATCACGAGCACATCGACATCATCGCCATTTGTGCAGTGGCGGATCCTGTGCTTGATCTCATCGGTTACGTGAGGAATGACTTGAACGGTATTCCCTAAGAAATCGCCGCGCCGTTCTTTGCGCAAAATGGTCTCATAAATCTGGCCGGTCGTGGCATTTGATCGCTTCGATAAGGGGGAGTTAGAAAAGCGGTAGTAGTGGCCAAGGTCGAGGTCGGTCTCGGCGCCGTCGTCAGTGACGTAAACTTCGCCGTGCTGGAAGGGGTTCATGGTGCCTGGGTCGACGTTTAAGTAGGGGTCGAGCTTAAGAATTGAAACCTTAAGTCCGCGGCTTTCAAGCAAGGTTGCGATGGATGCGGCAGTGATTCCTTTACCTAGCGAGGAGAGGACGCCACCTGTCATGAGAATAGTCTTCATGGGAACCTATTCTACAGCTTGCTCGCGATTAAAGCAAGCTTGTGTTAGGAGATGGATTATGCATCGAAAAGGTCTTGGCATCGCCCTCTCACTCTTAGCCTCCCTTATGATCGCATCCTCGGGTGCGGTGACAAAACTCAGCAGAGGAATGCTCACTATTGATCAAATTCTATTTTTCCGCTTCGCTTTTGCAACTCTCTATTCTCTCCTATTTATCCGAGACCTTCGCTTCAAGTGTATTGGTCTTCACCTAACACGTAGTCTTTGCGGCTTTTGCGCCATGAGTCTTCTTTTCACAACCTTTTTCTATATCCCCGTTGCGGAGGGGATGTCGCTTTTTTACCTCATGCCGTTTTATGTGCCGATCGTGGCACGGCTTTGGAGCAAAACGCCCATCCCACGCTCACTGTACGTAGGGATTGCAGTGGCTTTTGTTGGCGTTATTTTCATTCTTAGACCTTCTGCCTCTGTCATGAATCCGGTCGGGCTGTATTTTGGGCTTGCCGCAGGGATGTTTGGCTCGGTTTCCATCATGGCTACCCGCTACTTACATCGGCATGACCAGCACACCTCACATATTTTGTTTTTTTACTTTGCCCTCTCGACCTTACTGAGTGGAGCTTTTTGGATCTATCGAGGTTGCATGTTACCGCAAAGTGGCCTCGCTTGGTTTTACCTGATTTTGGTTGGTGTCATCATGACCGTTTATCAGCATGTCAATACTCTTTCAGTGAAATATGCTCCAGCAAGGCTCATTACGCCGGTCAAATATATCGCCGTGATTTTTGCAGCGCTCTATGATGTGCTTCTTTGGAATAACGTACCGACTGTTTGGGCGGCACTTGGTATGTGTCTTGTTATCGTCGGAGCAGGTCTCGTTGTCTATTTGTATCCACCGCCGAAGGACACGCTATGAAAAAGCTCTATTATATTGGTTTGATTTTTGCAACATTATCAGCACTTGTTATGGCTGTTTCTGGGATAGCCACCAGGATGGCAGGCACGAAACTTACTATCGATCAACTGATGTTCTTCCGCTTTGTATTTAGCTGTATTTATATGACAATCTTTGTGAGAGGTTACAAGACGCTTTTTGTCACTAAGCACTGGAAGCTGCATCTTGCAAGAGACATCATGGGTATTTTGGGGATGTTTCTGCTCTACACTTCCTACCAATACGCGAACGTAGCTAATGCTACAGCTTTGTTTTTTGTCACACCGTTTTTCGTACCCATCTTTTTGTGGCTCATCGTGCGTATTCCGATCATGCATAAGCTCTATTTAGGGATTGCTGTTGCTTTTGTCGGTGTACTCTTAGTGCTACACATAGGTTTTGAAAAACTTGACTGGCATCTTATTTTGGCATTATCCGCAGGGATTCTAGCGGCGCCAGTTCTCGTGACGATCCGTCTTTTAACAGAGCATGGAGAACCTACAAATCGGATCTTAGCGTACTATTTCACCTTCTCCCTCATCGTTTCAGCTATCTATTGGCTTGCAAATGGAGCACACTTTCCTCAAGGAGGACACCAGTGGACACTTCTCTTGATCATTGCGTTAACAGTGACACTCTATCAGCAATTCTTGACCCTAGCGACGAAATACTGCCCGGCAAGGCTAGTCGCTCCCTTCCAATATAGCGCGGTGATTTTTTCCGCCGTGCTCGAATTTTTTATTTGGGGGGTTGTGCCAACGTGGGCGTCTATTTTAGGCATCGTCTTGATTATCTTAGGGGCGATTTATGTCGCCTACGCTTTTCACGTTGACAGCCAAAAAAAATCGATCTAAACTTTTCGCATGAAATTTCTCGCATGCTTACTTGCTACAGGCGCCATTTTTGGCGCGACCATCCCCGTTGTCGACATGGAAGATTTCCGTAATAACGAGACGAGGGAACAGTTCGTGGAAGGCCTAAAAAAAGCGTTTCATGATGTCGGCTTTGTTGCCGTTACAAACACAGGTTTTGACACTGAGATTCTGGACAACACATTTGCTTCAATGGAAGAGTTTTTTGCACGCGATTTTGCGACGAAAAATGAGGCTAATGGCGCACATAATGGTTTCCAAAGAGGTTACTGCCCCTTTGATACAGAAGAACCGAAAGGTGGAGATGCCTGTGATAACAAAGAATATCTACATGTTGGACGCAGCGGCAATATTTGGCCAGAGAGCGCCGACTATGAAGAAGTGGCTCAAAAATACTTTGATGAGCTCTATCGCTTTTGTACAGAGTTTGACCATGCAATCTCGCTTGGACTAGAGCAAGAAGCTGGATTCATTAATGAGATGACACACGACGGTGAAAACCTTCTGCGTGTTTTACACTACCCTAATCGCAAAGAAGCGGGAACCTGGGCTGGTGCTCACACAGATATCGATCTTTATGCCATCATTCCAAGAGCGACAGCTGATGGACTTGAAGTTCAGATGAATGATGGATCTTGGGTTGGCGTAAAAGTCCCAAAAGATGCGTTTATTATTAACTGTGGTGATATGCTTCGTAATATGTCAAATGGCTATTATAAAAGTGCTGTCCACCGCGTTGTATCTGGTGAAAATAGCGATGAGAGATTCTCCATGGTTCTTTTTGTTCACCCAAGATCAGAGTGCATGATGAGTCCACTGCAATCTTGTATCAAAATGACAGGTGGAGAGAAAACCTATGCCGATTGTAATCGCTGGGAAATGCTCATGGAACGCTTAGCAGATATTAACCAAGCTCCAGAGTGGATGTTACAAGAACTTGCTTCAACAGGCTTCATGGAAAGGCAAGTTGCTGTCGGCCGTCAGTCTGAAGATGCAATTAATCGCTTAAAAGAAGCAGGTCTTTGGAACGATGGTTAGTGTATTTGATCTTTTTTCGATAGGAATTGGCCCCTCAAGTTCTCACACGGTAGGTCCAATGCGAGCGGCGAAACGCTTTGCGCTTGAGGCCGGTGATTTTGACTCTGTCACAATTGAGCTTTATGGCTCACTTGCGATGACGGGTGAAGGCCATGCAACGGATAAGGCGATCTTGCTTGGCCTTTTGGGGCATACCCCCGAAGGGATCGACTCAAGACGTGTTGAAGAGTATTTAGATGAGATCAAGGATTCTGGAAAACTCAATCTGCTTGGTGTAAAGGACATTCCTTTTGATATCGAAAAAGATCTTACGTTTGTGAAGGGAAAGTTTTTGCCCTTCCATTCGAATGCGATGCGCTTTAAGACAGACACAGGTCTGAATGAAGTGTTCTATTCAATAGGCGGGGGATTCATCTTAAAACACGGCGAAAAAGAAGGCGGGGAAAAGCATGTCGAGATGCCCTATCCTTTTGATTCGTCAGAAGAGCTCCTCGCCCATGGCTTGCCAATCGATGAAGTAATGATGGAAAACGAAAAAGCCACGCGGACAGAAGAGGAAATTAAATCAGGTCTCTTCCGTATCTGGGAAGTGATGCAAGATTCTGTGGTGCGCGGCGTTGAGACAGAAGGGCGCTTGCCAGGTGGTCTTGATGTGCCAAGAAGAGCTCCCGAAATTTACAGAAAGCTCACTGCACATGGAAAAAAATGCTACCAAGACCCTGCCCTTATTATGGATTGGACGTCGCTTTTTGCTTTAGCCGTAAATGAAGAAAATGCTGCTGGTGGTCAAGTCGTTACCGCCCCGACAAATGGTGCAGCGGGCGTTATCCCGTCCGTTTTGCATTACTACCGCAACTTTATTCCGGAGTATAGTGAAGAGGGTGCTCTCCGTTTTCTTCTCGTCTCAGCTGCAATTGGGATTCTCTATAAGAAGGGAGCTTCGCTTTCCGCTGCGGAAATGGGTTGTCAGGGGGAAGTCGGCGTTGCGTGTTCAATGGCTGCCGGTGCGCTTTGTGCCGTTTTAGGTGGAACAAATGAACAAATCGAACATGCTGCCACCATCGGGATGAAACACAACCTAGGCCTCACGTGCGATCCGGTCGGTGGTCTCGTGCAAATTCCATGCATTGAAAGAAATACCATGGGTGCGGTAAAAGCAATTAACGCAGCTAGACTCGCACTTTTCGAAGAAAAGAGTGGTTATGTCTCGCTCGATGAAGCCATCAAGGCCATGTTTGATACAGGGAAGGCGATGCAGACACGCTTTAAAGAGACTTCAGAAGGTGGCCTTGCTACCACTGTCGCATCGAAAATTCCCGTTAGCCTACCGGAGTGTTAATGAACTTGCAAGAAGCGCGAAAACAATACAAACCCAAAATCCCCCAACTTCTCAGGGAGAAAATCCATTTTCAACTCGGTTCAGACACGGCCTCGAAAGGCGATGTTGACGAGATCAAAAAACGCTTTCCAGAAACCTATGGTCAGCCCCTTGCTTTTGGCAAGATGGGTGAGGAGAAAACAGACCCCCTCACCATTGGTGTTGTTCTTTCAGGTGGACAAGCTGCAGGTGGGCACAATGTGATTACGGGGCTTTTTGATTGCATGGAAGGGAGTCTCATCGGTTTTCAGGGCGGCCCCGGAGGCGTCATACATGGTGATTACAAACAACTCGACAAAGATACCATCGATTTTTATCGCAACTCTGGTGGTTTTGACATGATCGGTTCTGGGCGCGATAAAATTGAATCGGAGGAAGATCTAGCCAAGTCCCTCAAAGTTTGCCAAGACCTAAAACTTGATGGACTTGTGATTATCGGTGGCGATGATTCGAACACAAATGCTGCCGTTCTCGCCGAATACTTTAAGAAAAATGGTTACAAAATCTCAGTCATAGGCGTCCCCAAAACCATTGACGGTGATCTTAAGACCGAGCATATTGAAACCTCCTTTGGTTTTGATACTGCCACAAAAGTTTACTCTGAAATGATTGGCAACCTCTGCCGCGACGCGCTTTCTGCAAAAAAGTATACTCACTTTGTCAAACTCATGGGACGCTCAGCCTCCCATGTTACGCTCGAATGCGCTGTTCAGACCCATCCTAACGTTACCTTGATTGGCGAAGAAATCGCGGGGACAAAACAAAGCCTAAACGACATTGTCAAATACCTCGCAGATGTCATTGAAAAACGATCCCAAAATGGAAAAAACTACGGGGTTATCCTTATCCCCGAAGGCTTGATTGAATTCATTCCCGAAAAAGAAGCGCTTGTCAAAGACCTAGACCTTGACCTTGATCCGCACGGTAACCTTCAAGTTTCCCATATTCGCGTCGAAGAGATCCTCATCGAAAAAGTAAAGGAAGAACTCAAAACACGCAACTTCTCAGGGAAATTTAGCCCCGTCGCCCATTTCTTTGGTTATGAAGGACGTTCAGGCTTTCCAACGAATTTCGATGCCAACTACTGCTACGCCCTCGGTTTTTTAGCAGCCCACCTTATCAAGAACGAACTGACTGGCTACATCTGTTGCATGCGCAACCTAACCCGTGATCCCACCCTTTGGGAGCCATGGGGGATTCCCATCACCTCACTTCTTAACATGGAAGAGCGCAAAGGAAACAAGAAGCCCGTCATCCAAAAAGCCCTTGTTGACCTAAACGGTCGCGCCTTTGCCAAGTTCAAAGAGATGCGGCAGAAGTGGGAGACCGATGATGAGTACCAATGCCCCGGACCCATTCAATTTGCAGGCGAAATTCATATCACCGAATCCTTCCCTCAATCTCTTTAGTGGAGCACCTTCATTTCAGCCCAAACCTGATAAGAAGGATTAGGGGTGATTTGTTTTGCTGCCTCAAGAGAAGCTGCTGTCTATTCAATCTTTATCATGTGTGAAAATATTGCAACTTAGCTATTTTTTTAGAATTCGGTATTTTATGTTGAGGTTAATTAAGAGGGTAGTTTAATTATCGGATATAAGGGGGCTTTTATGCGGTCTAAAAGGTTCGTAAATCCATATTTAAAAAATAATAGAAGGACAATGAAAGATGTTGTTTTATGGCAGCTTGGTTACTATGATGATCAGCATCTTCCAGTAACACCTCCTGAAGATTTTGAATATCCCAACCCTCTTTGTTTACTCGATAAGTCTCAGCCTCAGGTGACATGGGTCAATCACTGTTCGTTTGTTGTCAGGTGGGAAGGCATGACCATTCTGACTGATCCGATTTGGTCTGATCGTTGTTCGCCGTTTCCTTTTATGGGACCAAAGCGGACACATGCGCCTGGTGTTGATTTGGATGCACTTGAAATGGTTGATATTGTCTTGATCTCGCATGATCATTATGATCACTTGGATGAAAAGACCGTACGAAGGCTCAATAAGAAGTTCCCCAATATTTGGTGGATGGTGCCTCAAGGTGTGAAGAAGTGGTTTGATAAGCGCGGGTTTGCTAATGTACGCGAGTTTAGCTGGTGGCAGAAGGGTCTTGTTGGACCGTTTACGATCACAGCAGTTCCGTGTCAGCACTTTTCGGGAAGAGGGCTTTTTGATCACGACTCGACGTTATGGGTGGGGTATGTGCTAGAAACCGAAGATAAGCGGATGTATTTTGTCGGGGATACGGGCTACAATGAGTATGACTTCTCGACGATTGGCGATGCATTTGATGGGATGGATCTTGCGATGATTCCTGTTGGGACGTATGTGCCGCATAAGTTTATGGATCCAGTCCACATTTGTCCGGTTAGGGCTTGTTCGATTCACCAGGAGGTGAAGTCAAGAAAGAGTGTCGGGATGCACTGGAAGACGTTTAGGCTTTCGGCGGAAGAGCTCATTCAGCCACCGTTCGATTTATATTTGACCATGCAAGAAAATGGTTTAGATCCTCTTGATTTTAGGGTTTTAGAGCCTGGACAAACGATCAACTGGTAGGTATCATCCTTGGGGTGATTTATTACCGAGAATTTCAAAGATATATTCATGAGCGGACTGAATATCGTTCGTTTACACCTATAGACAAAAAGCTTTGTGGGTTTCCTTATCGCATAGCCAAAAAATTTTTTGGGCGCCATGTTTATGGCGAGACGCCTCTTGATACAATGATGACTGTTATGGAGGCACTGGATTTAGGTCCCGATGATGTGTTTTATGAACTTGGCGCTGGCCGTGGGCGTGGAGCGTATTTTGTGGCCCATAAGGTGGGATGCAAGGTAGTAGCGTGTGAGATCATCCCAGCTTTTGTCCAGAAGTCTCCAAAAGGTCTCGGGGTAGAATGGCGCCAAGGGGATTTTTTAAAGATGGATTTAGGTGAGGGGACAGCATTTTATTTATTTGGAACGGGGATGGAGGATGAGGAGATTAGCCAGGTTTGTCATAAGATTCCTCTTGGTGGCCGGGTTTTTAGCATCTCATATCCTTTGACCGATTACGATGATTCCTTTAAACTCGAAGGCACATATGAAGTGGTTTTTCCTTGGGGAAAGACTGATGGATACCTGCAGGTGAAAGGATGAAAAGACGGAAAACCCGAGAGATCATGGTTGGGGGAGTTGGGGTTGGCGGAGACAATCCGGTACGCATTCAGTCGATGACGACGTCTAAGACTGGGGATGTGGAAGCGACGATAGACCAGGTGATGCGTCTTAGTGATGAGGGGTGTGAGATTGCCAGGGTCACTGTCCAGGGAAAGAAAGAGGCGAGGGCGTGCGAGCAAATAAAAAATGGCCTATTGCAAAAGGGGTATGAGATCCCCTTGGTAGCTGATATTCACTTTTATCCGAAAGCTGCCATGGAAGTGATAGAATTTGTCGACAAGGTAAGGGTTAATCCTGGAAACTATGTGGATCGTCGGGCTGTTTTTAAGACCATTGAGTATAACGACGAAGCTTACTTAGAGGAACTTAAAAAGATCGAAGAGGGATTTTCTCCTCTCGTATTAAAAACAAAAGAGCTTGGCAAGGCAATGCGGATAGGGACAAATCACGGCTCTCTTTCCGATCGGATTATGAATCGGTATGGCGATACTCCGGACGGGATGGTTGAGTCGGCCCTAGAGTTTGCAAGGGTTTGCCGTATGCACGATTTTCACGACTTTTGTTTTTCGATGAAGGCTTCGAATGTGCTCGTGATGGTCGAAGCTTATCGGAAGCTTGTCCGGGCAATGGAAGGCCTTGGTTGGGATTACCCTTTGCATTTGGGGGTAACCGAAGCGGGTGATGGAGAAGATGGTCGCGTGAAGTCGGCGATGGGGATTGGGTCTTTATTGCTCGATGGCGTTGGCGATACAATTCGCGTTTCTTTGACAGAGGATCCGTGGTGTGAGATTGAGCCTTGCAAACAACTTGTGAAACTTGCTGAAGAGGAAGCTAAATGGGGGATGGGAGAGCGATATGACCGGACGCACAAAGTGATTTTGCCTGGAAACGAATTGCCTGAAGGTGCATGGAAAATGCCACTCAAAACTGATAAGGTACGTGAGGGACGGCAGATGTTTATGGAAGGTCCAGATGGGCCGATGATTCTCCAATGGGAGGATGAAGGAGCTGATCAATTAATCCGAGCATCTGCAGAACTTGGATCTTTACTGATCGATGGGATTGGCGATGGGATTGAAGGTTTGCCAGAGGATTTAACGTTCAAGATTTTACAGGCGGCTCGCATGCATATGTCGAAGACAGAGTTTATTGCGTGTCCTGGCTGTGGTCGCACACTCTTTAACCTCCAAGAGGTGACAGCACGCATTCGCGCTAAGACAGAGCATTTGCCAGGAGTGAAGTTGGCCATTATGGGATGCATTGTCAATGGCCCTGGAGAAATGGCCGATGCAGATTTTGGGTATGTGGGTTCTAAGACTGGAATGATTGATCTCTATGTAGGAAAGGAATGTGTAGAAAAGGGGATTCCTGAGGCTGAGGCAGACGACCGGCTTATTGAACTTTTGAAGATGCATGGCGTGTGGAAAGAGCCTCAACTTGCAAAATAACCGAAAGGAAGACATAAGAAGGGAAAGAGGAGCCTTCTATGTCCCATCGAGTGGTGCGATTTAACCGTTTTCTGATCATTGTTAATGTGCTAGTACTCATCCTACTTGCCAGTTTTTTTGTCACCGAATACTTAAAAAAGACAATCGAAACTGAGCGCCTTGTCTTAAAAGCTCCTGACGGTCAGCCTTTAATCGAACTTGTTGCCACAGAACAAGGCGGCGTGATTGCCTTTGCCGATGCAAATGGCGCTATTCGCCTTCAGTTACAGGGAGGGGAGCTTCCAGCAGTCTTGATTCGAGGTCAAGATCAAACACTTGTCGGATCTTTTTTCTCAATGCAAGATGGAGGCACAGCCATTGGCCTTGGGGACCAAAACGGCTCAGTTGCCACATTCATTCGCGGCGGCTCCGATCCAAGTTTAAGTCTTTATCAAGGCTCTCAAGAACCTGGAATTGCTATGGGGATGACCACTCAAATACCCCACCTTGTAGTGAATCCACCAAGTCATGATGGTAAGATGGTAATGCATGGAGGAGAACCTGCATCGCTAGTCTTTGTCGATGAATCTGGAGAAGTACCCGTAACACTCTCGAAGTATGGCCTTAATCAACACTCACAAAACACTGCAGTCTTTCATAATCAATTAGTTGAAAAACATTTGTCTGATTATTTAAAAACTACTAATCATTAAAGGTGTTCTAGTATTAAAATGAATGTAGGGGGTAGTTGATATGGGTCGTGAAGAAATGGTTGCCACTTACGTGCAAATGTCTGAGTACTTATCATCTCACGTTGGAGAAGGTGAGATGAAAGAAAAACTCAAAGATCAACTCATCTGGCTGAATTATCAGCTTAAGTACTACGAAGCCAAGCCCAATGATTCTCTTGAAGAGAGCTTTAACTGGGTACTTGATAATTTCAAGCACGACCTAAAAAAGGATTTCTACGGGGCAGCCAGCTGACGGAAGCTAGAATAAAGTTTCCACCTGTTTTCGTGCAGCAAGCGTTGCCAAGGTATGCCAATATTTCACACCTTTGATTAAAACCGACTCATCAATGCGAAAGTCACTCGCGTGATGGTCCGTTCCTTCACCGTATTTAGCGCCGAGTGCCCAAAATACGCCTGGCTTCTTTTGTAAAAAATACGAGAAATCCTCACCAGCAAAGAGAGGCTCCACTTCTTTTACAGGGCCAAGTAGCTCTAGGCTTGCTTTCGTCTGCTGGTAGACCTCGCCATCATTGACAAGCGCGGGGTGGCCGCTTGAGACAGTAAAGTCCTTAATTGAACAGCGGCGATAAGCTTCTTGCTCAATATCCTCAACTAAAGATTCTGTAGCTTTCGTTTGTAGCAAAGAGCGAAGGGCGTACGAAATAATTCCTGAGTTCGGTTTGATATTGTGTCCTTGACCCGCCTCAATCATCGCAGGAGCAAAGACCACTAAATCTTCACCATAACTTGATAAAACAAGATCTGTTAAGTGAAAGTGAAGGTCCATCAAAAGGGAGATCGCATTTGTACCGACACGAGAATTCATCACATGCCCACCAGCTGCTTCCACTTCAATTTCTATAATGCTTGGGTGACAGAGCAAAAGCCCTGGTCTGGAAGAAAAGACACCAACCTCTTCTTTAGCGTCCAGATGGAGGGCAAATACCTCATCCATTCCATTTAAAATGCCCTCTTGCACAAGCTTTCTAGCACCCGAATCAAATACCTCTTCTGCGCGTTGCCAGACAAAGCGAAGATTTGTCATCGGAGTGATCTCAGGCAAAGATTTTAAAGCTCCGAGCAGCATGGCACTATGAGCATCATGACCACAAGCATGCATGACACCTTCATGCTTAGAACTATAAGGTAAATAGGTTTCTTCCTGAATTGGAAGTGCATCAACATCAGCACGGAATAGTCTCCAAGGAAGCTCTGGAGAGATCTCAACATCAACATAAAGACCGCCTTCAAGGCGTTTAAACGTCGTGTCCCAGGGCAGAGAGTCTTGAATTTCCTCAATTTCACGGCTGATTAGGGCGAGAGTTTGAACCTCAGCCCAACTTAACTCAGCAATCTCATGGAGACGTCTCCTAAGAGAGATCACATATTCTTCAATTTCATCCATCTTAATGCTAAATTAACACTCAAGAAAATTTTACTGCAACCCCTTAATAATCACTTCTTTAAATAAAATAATTTTTATATAGTAAAAAGGCCGATGTGGTACTATGAAAGTGAGAGGTTTCAGTTTGTTTCATTACTTTTTTGTAGAGGAGGATTATTGGAGTTTCTCAAAAAAGTCGTTTATCTATTAAGCGAGTTCGGTGTGGTTCGAGCGCAGTGTTTCGGCCTATCCGACGAATGTAGGAAGTAATTCCTTGTGGTTCTGCATATAAGCTACAGAACCAACCAGTTTTCGGGGGGATCAGTGTTCTGATCTCCCCGATTTTTGTTTTGGGCGGGGAGCGGCGTCCTTTGAAATTTTTTCGCTCCGCCGTACTAAAGTACTGTCTTCCGCAAAAATACAGCAGCAAGCTGCTAATTCCAAACTACTTGCTCCGCGCTCCAAAACTCTGCCTCAAACTATTCTCTTCTCTGTGCCTTTGTGTCTCTGTATCTTTTAGTGTTAAGGCAAAGACTTGATGAAGGTGAGTTCGGGTTTATTTTGACCAGTAGTCGAGGCGGCGTTTCATCTCTTTCTCAAAGCCCATAGAGCCTGGTGTGTATTTGCCGGTCTTAAGGGTGTCGGCGATGGAGCGGCTTTTGGGCGCGAGGGCTAGGTAGACGACGATTTGAGTCAGCGCGTAGTGTCCTTCAGGAGATCCAAGTTTTTCATAGGCTTCCCAAGCTGCAAGGGTTCGAGGAAGTGCATCGGGATCGGCTAAGCCAATGTCTTCAGAGGCGATGACAAGGAGTCGTCGTGCGATAAAGCGAGGGTCTTCACCTGCGTTTAGCATATGTTGGAAGGCTTCTAGGGATGCTTTGAGGTTGGAGGCGCGGATCGCTTTTTGCAGGCGCGAAGCGTAGTCGTAGTGTGCGTCGCCGTGTTTGTCGTAGGTGGGGAGGCGTTTATGCAGTGTCTCCTCTAGCAAGGTGGTTGTGATGGTTTCTTTGTGCAGCATTTGGAGTTGTTCGATTGAGCCGAGTAGGTATCTCGCATCGCCATTTGAGAGTTTGATGAGTTTTTCTCGGGCGTTGTCTTCTATTTCAAGGGTGCTTGCGGCGATGATTTGCGAAAGAGCTGTTGGTGTGAGGGGATTTAGGGTGCAAACGCGGAGGCGAGAGAGGAGTGCGTCGTTTAAGGCGTAGGCGGGGTTTTCGGTGGTAGCCCCGATGAGGATGATGGTGCCGTCTTCGATGTAGGGGAGAAAGAGGTCTTGTTGGCTTTTGTTAAAGCGGTGAATTTCATCGACAAAGAGGATGGGTTGAAAGACGGCTTCTTTGAGGAATTTTTTGATGTCGGCGGCGGTGCCTTCTGCGGCAGAAAAAGGATGGAAGCCGCGCTCAAATGCTTTTGCAAATAGGCGGGCGATGGTTGTTTTTCCCGAGCCTGCTGGCCCATGGAGTAGAATGGAGGTGGGATGGTTGGCTTCAATAAGTTTTGTTAAAAGTCCTGTTGGACCGACGAGGTGGTCTTGCCCCTTGATTTGATCAAAGTTTTTCGGTCTTAATCGCTCTGCTAGTGGAACCATGGAGCGAAGTATAAGGGTTTATGACGGCGCTGTCAAATCACTCAAGTGGGGTCCAGTGGGGTTTGCGCTTTGAGTAGATCCAAAAGGGGAGGATCACGATACAGAGATAGGCTAGGACAACTGAGACGGTATATATCACTGGTGAAACAATCGTTCTTGACGGGAGCATTGCAAAAATTAAGCAAAATATTCCGGAACAAACCCCAAGCAAGCTGGTAAGTCCTATTCCAAATCGACCCCCGGGAATTTTGAAGGGTCTTTTGAGATCAGGCTCATTCTTTCTAAGTCGCCAAGCGGTCAAAAAAAGAAGGAAGTACATGAGCATGTAGATGACTCCTGACATGACGTACATGGTAAAAAAGAAGACGACTCGAGAGGGATTGAGATAGAACAAAAGAGGCATCAGAGAGGTGACGGTGGCTTGGAGGACCAGAAGTCGTTCTGGCATTCCATGCTTATTGAGCTTTTGGAAATAAGGGGGGAGACAGCCTTCTTTTGCTGAAATGTAAATGCTCTTGATTGGCCCAAATATCCAAGCATTTACAAGAGAAATAATCCCCAAAACAATTAAAATCCCCATGATGGGTATGAGTGAATTAAGGCGAAAAGGGGTAAGCACGCGTGTCATTAGGTCGATGACCCCTGTAATCATATTGAGGTTATTTTTTGGTACGATTATGGCAATGGATAGAGAGGCAAATAGATAGAGGATGGCAATGAGTATTATGCTAAATAAGATAGAACGGGGAAAATTCTTTTGAGGGGATTGAACTCTATTGGCGTAGCTTGCGGCAACTTCTATACCTGTAAATGTAAGAAATAATGTCGATAAGTAAGAGAGGTTATGTAGAGCGGATTTTGTTGGAATTAGCGCATCAAGAGTTAAGGGGGTTGCACTCTGACCTCCTGATGCAAGAAAGTAAATTGCAAGGATTATAATAAAAAATCCCGGTAGGAGAATGCCAAATCCAGCGCCGATGACTGAAAAAAGCATTGTTGTTCGTATTCCTCGACAGTTCAGGTAGGTTAAAAGCCAGAGGATTACAACAGTAATAGCGGTGATTGTTGGTTTTGTATAGGTAAAATCTGGGTCAATGATATCGAGGAAAATAGCAGCAGCAAAGGCAACGACTCCTGGAAACCAAAAGAAATTGGGGAACATTTGAAAGCAGGCTGCTGCAAAACCCCACCTTTTACCAAAGGCCTTTCTCACCCATCGATAGATCCCTCCTTCCTCAGGGATTGCTGCTGCAAGCTCGGCTGTCACAAGGCCACTTGGGATAAAAAAACAAACTAGTACCAAAATGAAAAAAGGAATAAAGGCTAGTCCAAACTGAGCGTTTACGCTAAAACCTGTAACGGAGGCTACAATGGCGATATTCAGCATTGTAAGGAAAAAGGTGCCGATATGCTTTTTAATCTTCATGAGCTTTCTTCCATGAGGGTTTTTTGTGTGCATAGATCCAGAAAGGAATAGCAATTAAGACGATAAACATGACTCCTAGAAAGACTTCGAAGATGACTTTTGGGCCAACATCAATGTGCGTTGGGGGAAAAAAAGTTACGAAGATACAAAAACACGAGGAAATTAATCCTAAGATGCAAACAACCCACATGCCGAGCTTTCCAAGGGGGATGCGATAAGGGCGATTGAGGTGGGAGTGTGTGTAGCGTAGGCGAATCGCTGTCAAAAAGAAGACGAGATACATCACTTGGTAGGTCAGCACTGAAAGGGCGACTAATATCCAGAAAAACGCTGAAAGTGAGGGGGCGAGAAAGACGATTATAGTGAGGATGGTAGGGATGATGGCTTGAAGGATTAGGAGATTGACAGGCATTCCATTTTTACACTCTTTCTGAAGAAATGGAGGGAGGTTTCCATCAAGGCCGGCAACTTGGACCCCTAAGATGGGGGAGAACATAAAAGTGTTCATCGTAGCTACAGCACCGAGTAGAATAAGCGTGCCGATCAGGGGAATGAGGTACTCGATATGATAGAGCGAAAAGAAGTAATTAATCGCTTCTATGACACCATTAATGAGGCCGATCTTATCTAGGGGAACGACAATAGAGACAGTAAGGGAGGTCAGAATGAAAAATAAGAGGGCTATGATGGCCGCATTTCTAAATGATTTTGGGTAAGCGCTTCCTGGATTCCGCACAGCGTTTGCAAAACAAGCTGTCATTTCGATGCCTGTAAAGGTAATAAAGACGCCGCCGAGCAGGGCTAGGTCACCGATGGAGGAAATGCGGGGGATGAGCGTTTTAAAGCTGAACGTAATTTGAGGGGGAGCTCCTGAGAAGAGATAATAACCTCCTATTCCAATGAGAATGAGCGCTGGAAGCAAGGTCCCCGCTACAATACCTATTGAGGAGAAAAGGGCGGCGCCGCGAATACCTTTGCAATTGATAAAGGTCATCAGCCATAGGATGGCTAGGGAAGTTCCTAAGAGGTAGAATTGATTTTTAGCAAAAGCCGGGTCTGAAATGTCTGCAAGGACTGAGCTAATGAAGACGAAAAGGGCAGGAAACCACAAGACATTTGCAAACCATTGTAGCCAGACGGTGACAAATCCGCATTTTTCTCCAAAGGCTTCTTTAACCCAAAGGTAAAGCCCCCCTTGCTTGGGCATCATCGAGGTGAGTTCTGCTGAAATAAGAGCTGTTGGGATGAAAAACATGATGCCAACGAGGATGTAATAGAAGAGGCTTGCAAAGCCAAATCGTGCAATGACAGGGACTCCGGTCAATGAGACAATGATCGAGGCATTAAGGAGTGTTAGGACAAATAGCCCTATACCTTTCTTAGGTTTTTCCATGGTCTCCTAGATCAACGTGATTTTCAGGTTGCCACTCGGGTTTGCGATGGGAGTGGATCCAAAGGGGAATGCCCATCATGACGAGAAGACTGATGATCAAAAACCCTTCATAGAAGTAAATATTGCCAATCTGAATTTGTGCTGGGGGAAAAAATCCAATGCCAATGCAAAAAAGAGAGGCTAAAAGGCCGATAATACTGACAATCCAGATCCCCTTGTGAGGATGGGGGATTTCGTAAACACGAGGGACGTGAGGATGAGAGTAGCGAAGGCGAATGGCGGCTAAGAACATCATAATGTACATCACTAAGTACATTTGAGCAGATAGGGCGCTTAGGATCCAATACGATGCAGATAGAGAGGGTGTGAAGATAAAGACAAGGGATACGACGGTTACAATGATCGCTTGCAGTAGTAAGAGATTCACGGGCATTCCACGACTATTGAGCTTTTGAAAGATGGGAGGGAGATTACCGTGCTCTGCGGTTGTATATAACGCCTTAATGGGACCGAAAATCCACGAATTAGTTTCAGCTATGGCACCTAAAATCAATAAAATCCCCATAATAGGGAGTAAGTATCCCAAATGGTAGGATTGGAAGAAGACCTTTAGGGCTTCCATAACACCCGTTACTAAGCTAATGTCTTCTTTGGGGATAACTATAGCAATTGCCAAAGATCCGAGCATAAAGAGAAAAAAAACGATGATAGCGGCCATTATAATGGACATTGGGAAGTTGCGTCTTGGATTTTTCACCTCACCAGCGTAACCTGCAGAAACCTCAAGCCCTGCAAAGGCGAGAAAAAGCCCAGCTAAGAACACAAAGCTTCCAACGCCCTTGATATCGGGCAAGATTGCAGAAAAGCTAAGCTCTGTATGACTTGGTGCGCCAGTTGATAGGTGGTAAACCCCAAATCCGATGATGGCAAGACCTGGGATGATCGTTCCCCCAATCACACCGATTGTTGAGAAGAGTGCGGAGGTTCGAATTCCTCGACAATTGAGATAAGTCATTGCCCAGTAGATAATTAGTATTGTCGCTAGGATGTAAACTTTATTGTTTGCTAAGGCTGGACTAAAGATGAAAGCCGCTGTGGCTGCGACAAATGATAGAATCGCTGGAAACCAAGAGACATTGTGGACCCATTGCATCCAGACGGCAAAAAATCCCCAGGTATCGCCAAAAGCTTCCCGTACCCAGATGTAAATCCCGCCTGATCTAGGCCAGCCTGTGGCAAGCTCAGCAGAGACTAGGGCACAGGGAATAAGGAAAAAGAGGGCGACGAGAACGAAATAAAAGACAGCTGAGAGACCTAATTCTGCGACTAGGGGGAGGTTTCTAAGTGACGCCATAATGGAAACATTTAGCATCACAAGAACGAAAAAACTGATCACGCGTTTATTTGTTACAATCATTCTACTTGGTAATCCTTTCTCGTTTTGAGGTACTCGATTATCGCATCCGACTCGTAAAGCGCTTTATCGTCGATAAATAGGCAGGGAACCTGTTTTTTGCCTCCTAGGTGTAGGAGTTCGCTTGCAGCTTTTTCATCAACAGAGACGTCTTTTGTGGGGATGTCGTACTTGTTTTCACTAATGAATTTTAACACTTTTTGTGAAAACGGACAGGTGGGCTTGTAATATAGGATTAGGATTGAATCTTTCATAACTTATTCTTCATACGCTTATACAAATTATTTTGCAAATGGTCTATCTAACCAATTGATAAGGAATCTGTTGAGTCAAATTTAGAAATGCCATTAAAAAACGTGGTTTTTCTCACAAAAAATGCGAATAAAAACATAAAAAACACCGATTTTTTACAAAAAAATCATAAAAAAGTAAAAAAATATCAAAAAAAATTCACTTTTTTTATTTTTTTAAAATCAGGTGGAGACCACGTTCTAAAAGCGATTTCAACAATTCAACTAAAGCGTAGTTAGTTTAATTTGCATTTTTTTATTAACTAATTAATTAGTTTATTTTTATAATGAAGTTAGAAGGACGTAACGAAGAGTTTGTCCCTGTTTGCAAAATGCAAGCTAAAAGGGGGGAGATCCTCTCCGTAGAGAATGCCTTAATTGGTGTTCTAAGTATTTTGGATATCCATATATAAGGAGATATATCATGCCAACTAAGAAACGAGCTACGACTCGTAGGAAGGCAGCAACTAAAAAGCCAGCTAAGAGAAAAGTGGCTCGAAAGTCTACTGCTAAAAAAACTACGGCGAGAAAGACAACTCGCAGAAAGTCAACAGCTAAGAGAAAAACAGCTGCTAAGAAAACTACAGCAAAAAGAAAGACAACTCGCAGAAAAACAACTGCTAAGAAGTCTACTGCAAAGAGAAAAACAACTCGCAGAAAAACTACTGCTAAGAAAAAGCCAGCTGCTAAGAAAGCTACAGCAAAAAGAAAGACAACTCGCAGAAAATCAACTGCTAAGAAGTCTACTGCGAAGAGAAAAACAACTCGCAGAAAAACTACTGCTAAGAAAAAGCCAGCTGCTAAGAAAACTACTGCTAGAAAGACAACTCGCAGAAAATCAACTGCTAAGAAGTCTACTGCGAAGAGAAAAACTACTCGCAGAAAAACTACTGCTAGAAAGACAACTCGCAGAAAAGCAACAACAACACGACGCAGAACTACTCGTCGTAAGGCTAGCGCTAGTCGCTAAGCAGTTGAAGCTTTAAGCTTTGAATGAGCCGTTCATGAGAATTTTGCCTAGCGGTTTTCTTGTGGACGGCTTTTCTATTTCCCGTAAATTCTCCGCTAATTCTTCTGCCGGGGCTTGTTTCCCAACAGCGAGCATCGCTTCAACCGTATAATCTTTTGGAACCTTTAAAACTTCATTGGCTTCATCATAAGAGAAACCCGACATGAAATGACAGGCGAGACCTTGGTTAAATGCTTCTAAACCAAGGTTTTGACAGGCCATTCCTGTGTCGAATGAGTGAGTTCTGGAAGGTTTGCCGTTTCGCTCGAAGATTTTATGGGAAACGATGACAATCAAGGCTCCAGCTTTCTTGCACCACTCCTGATTCCCCGTTTTTAACAGGGAAAAGAAAGTATCCCACTCAGGAGTATCGCGATACGCATAGATAAAACGCCAAGGTTGGTTGTTATACGAAGAAGGCGCCCAGCGCGCTGCATCAAACAGAGGGAATAATTCGTCCTCTGATAGCGCTTCTCCAGTCATTGAACGAGGAGACCAACGGTTAAGAATAAGGGGAGCGATAGGGTAGTCTGATTTTCGTTTTGACATAATAAAATCCTTTTTCTAAACTATTTAAGTTTCTAAATACGAGACTTGAGACAACTTTAGCAAGAATCATACCAGCTAAAGCATCTGATACAAAGTGATAATTGAGACTTACCCGCACAAAACCGATAATTAAAGCGCCAAATAAGAGAGGAAATCGCCATCTTGGGTAAAAGTGTACTAAAGAACAAGCAATGGCCATAGAAGCAAATGCATGGCCAGATGGAAGGGATTGGTACGCATCATGCATTGTTGGACCAATCATTCCAGAAATCCCTTCGTTAAAGAGCATGTAGGGTCTTGCCCGACCAACAAGTAGTTTAATGCCTTTAAGAAGAAGCCCTCCACCTCCGAGTGTCATTCCAAGTTGGAGAAATAGACGTTTTGGAAAAGCTATGTAGAGTAGAGGCCAAAGTGCCATATGGAACTTGGGCCCGAAGGGAAGTGCAACGAGTTTGAGAAAGGATTTTGGGAGAGTAACATCAGCTAAAATCACAGAAATTCTTTCATCGAAGAAAAGATAGCAAAAAATACAGAGGATTAGCATAAAGGGAGATTATGCAAGATATAAGTGATAATGCGCAAGGACCCACCCTGTACCTCGTTCGTCATGGTGAAACTGATTGGAATGAAGAGAATAGGATCCAAGGGCGCAAAGACAGGCCACTTACTGAGAAAGGCAAACTTCAAGCAAAACGCGTAGCAGAAAAGCTTATCCATCTCGATGTTGATAAGATCTACACCTCGCCGTTAATAAGGGCGAAGGAGACCTCTCAGATTATCTCTACCCTTCACACAACTGAGATTTACGAAGATGAGAGGTTGCTCGAAGCGGACCATGGAGATCTAGAGGGAATTACCCGCGATGACTTTAAGAGCAAGTTCCAAGACAATCTTATTTCTCATGGGAAACTGACACGGGAAGAAAGGTTAAAAAATCGCGTTGCTCCAGGGTGTGAGACAATTCACGAGATCTCAGAACGGGTGACTCCTTGTCTACTTGAAATTGCCACAAAGGAAACGGGAGTTGTCGTCGTTGTATGTCACGGTTTTGTGATGCGCGCCCTCCTCATTGTCCATGGAGGTTTTGATGATCGTGCTCTTCTAGTGCGAAATGGGGGAATGGTCGCTTTTTCAAAAACCTTAGAAGTGATCGGTCACGTCGGTGTTGAGGAACGTTCATGGATATAGGTATTATCGGTCCAGGCAATATGGGAATGCTCTTTGCCAAATTTTTAAAAGAAAAAGGGCATCGGATCATTCTCCAAGGAAAAGATGCAGAAAAAACGGCTGAAAAAGCCCGCTCCATAGGCGCTGAATCGACAACGCTCATTGAAAAAGTCGATGTGCTCATCATCGCCGTCAAACCAAAAGATATCGGCACCATCCAATTTGGCTCAGCGACAATCATTTACAGCCTTGTTGGAAAAGTTATGCTTGAAGAGCTTGAACAAACATATCCCGACCAAGCCGTGATAAGGCTTTGTCCGAATATGCCATGTCTCTATGGATCTGGGGTCGTGGCCATTGTAAACGGGACAAAGGTCTCTGATGCCGAGAAAAAGGTGACAAGCGAGCTCCTAACTGGGATGGGTCTTTTAGTGACCATTCCTGAGAGTATGATGAACCCATTGTTTGTGTATGCAGGGAGTGGACCCGGTTTCTTTGCGCTATTTTTGGAGGCTTACATTGACGCCGGGGTGCGGGTGGGGCTAAAGCCAGAACAGGCGCGTGAACTTGCCGTAAACGTAATGGCCGGAACGGCCGTTGCGTTGGAGCGCGAGAAGGTGTTTCCCGAGGTTTTACGGCGACAGGTTTCTTCTCCGGGCGGCTGTACAATACGCGGGGTTGAGGCAATGGAAGAGGGCGGGTTGCGCTCGAGTGTGATTGATGGGGTTTCTCGGGCGGTTGAATCTCTATCTCCCGATCAGTGATCCCAAGCGTTGGTTTCTCATCATTTGCGTGAAAACACTTTGGGAGGAAGTTGTGTGGGTTGAACTTCCAACCAACCGAGTCGAGATACCCAACATGGACTACGAATCCGGCAACACCAAGACCAAATCCAGCTCCAATGAAATCCGTTCCCATTCCTTTACTATGGGCTAAAATCAAACTCAAACCAACAACAGTCAGAAGAAGAGAAAACAGCGAAATCACATTGACGATGAGCTGTTTATCGAGTTGAATATCGATGTTTTTTAAAATCAACATCGCATCATTTTTCGCTTTCTCAACAATTGGCGATTGATCAGACTGTAAATCGAGTAATATTCGCGGAATATGCTGGTCGATCTCCACTGTAAGCCATTTACGCACGCGTTTTGCTAGACGCATTTTACTAGCGACAAGCTTTTCTGGTTGAGTATTCTTGACACGGAAGTACTTTTTAAACAAAGCCTCCATCTTTCCTTGAATGGTCTCTTCCGACTTAAGAAGTGAGCCTAAGGCACAACCTCGCTTGATATCGCGTAAAACAAGGGGAATTTCAACCGCACAAACAGCTAACCCGAAAATACTACTTATCCGCGCAAAGGTGCGAGCAAATTCCGAGGTGCGAAACACATTTCCACGAACTCCATAGTCAATCAAAGACCCAAGACCACTTGCGATATTAAACGGAGCGCCGATTGTCTTTAAAATCGCATCCCATCTCGTTTCGCGATCTTTTGTTTTAATCGCGTGCTTAATCGAACGATATGCAGCATAAACCTGGAAGGGTTCCATAAAGGGCGCTGTCGCACCAGGGATATTCACAAAAGCAGGAGAGTTATACAAATGGGCATTCTCGAGCGCGCGTGTTCTCCCCCATACATAGCCAGGTGTGTTTAAAATTTGACTTGACATTGTTCTGCGCCTCTAACTTATTATAACATAAAAAAGGATATGCTATGAAGTTGAAACTCACCCTGTTAAGTCTAATTTTTAGTACCTATCTCCTTGGCTATCAAGCTAAAGATTTTAGTGGTCTCCTCGAGAAAAAAGTCCCCGGATTCTCCCATGAACTTCTTGAGATGCACCTGACACTCTACAAGGGATATGTAAAAAATACCAACGGCCTTGTCGAGGCACTCAAACAAGATGACATGGGCTCAATTAATTATATGGCACTCAAACGACGCTTCGGCTGGGAATACGACGGCATGCGCCTTCATGAATTATATTTTGAAAACCTCGGAGGGTCGGGCAAGCTCCGCAAGCGCTCGCCTCTCCATCGGGCGATCGAACGGGACTTTGGGAGCTATGCCAAATGGGAAGCGAACTTCAAAGGCATTGGGATGATGCGCGGTGTGGGCTGGGTGATCCTCTACAAGGAGCCCATCGAAGGGAAACTCGTTAACGTTTGGGTTGAAGAACATGACATTGGTCTTTTGGCTGGAGGAGAACCACTTCTTGTCATGGATGTTTGGGAGCACGCCTACATCACCGAATACGGCCTCAAACGCAAAAGCTACATCGATGCTTTTTTCCAAGTCATTGACTTTGAGAGTGTCAGTTTAAGATTTGAGCATGCCAAGCAGAAAAAGACCTATCATCCTTGACAGATTCTGCGAAAAGCTCCTACAAAATCATTTGGCTCGTCGTCTTGACGCGATATATAGGATGAGAAGGACCGCGGTTGAGATGAGCCACATCATGCCAGCTGGCATGAATTTCATGGTGACGATGAGTCTGTAGAGAAAAACGAGATCGAGAAGGGCAATCCATACGATTTGGTAGCGGTAGCGCGAAAAGAAGATGAATACCGAGAAGATCACGCCTGCAATCAGCGAGGGCCAAGAGCCTGCCTTCGCAAAACCCATAATGCCGCCTACTAATACAAGGGCAGCGTAAATGTATACAATCCATCTAGTCCATGTCATCGGCAATCTCATCAAAAAGGTCAAAAATATGGGTTTTTATTCTGGGGCTGTACTTCTTAAAGTCTGAAAGCAGGTGATGGAGAGGGGAATCGGAGTTTCCATCGTAGCTTTTTGCAGCATCAAGGAGGGTCATTTCGCCGATGAAGGGGGCGCCCCACGGCGTTGACAAGAGGTGGTGAATGAGCTCAGCATCTTCAGTGTCGGTGGCTTTTGCATCTTGGTCAAGTTGCACGATGTCTTTGGCAAACTTTTCAGCATGTGGCTCAATTTCATGCGTTTTAAGGATTTCCCAGTCGTCATGGATCTTTTTAAGATCTTCTTTTAGTGTCATTGAAATAGGTTAACACAATTTGAATCTAATGGTAAACCTTTAGATGTGGGAAGTGTCGTTCCAAACTTTGATGACAGGATCTTCTCGGTAGAAACTGAGCATCGAAAAGGATGCGGTCGAGAGTTCGAGGTTTTTGCCGAGGGTGATAGGCGCTTTGATCCAGCAGGTTGTGAATGCGCGGAGGAAGTGACCTGAGGAAAAAAGGGCGATGTCGCCGTCTAGTTTGAGGAGCTTTTCAATAAAGCCATTTGCACGGCGCATGACGTCTTCAGGCGATTCTCCATTTGGAGCGCCATCAGTGAAAATGTCCCAGTCGGGCTTTTTTTCGCGAATTTCTGCGGTTTTTAAGCCTTCGTAGTCGCCGTAGTTCCACTCTAAGAGGGCGTCGGTGACTTGTGCAGTAGCGCCGCATCCGCAGATTTCACAGGTTTTAAACGCGCGTTTAAGTGGTGAAGCAAACACATGGTCAAAAGGCACGACTCGTTTTGAGAGCGCTTTGGCTTGTTTTTCCCCGTTTTCAGTAAGAGGTAGGTCGGTTAGCCCTGTGTGGTTTCCGTTTAAGGACCACTCAGTTTCGCCGTGGCGCATCAAGTAGAGATTCATGTTCCTCCGCGTTGTTAAATAAGCCTTTAAAGAAACCGCCTTTGTCGTTGCCGTCGATCACATCTTGTAGCATGTTTTCAAGGTTCTCTTTACTGAAGATATTGCGCAGCGCTTGTTGCATGACGATGCGTGTGATTTCAGAGGCGGGAACACCACCTTTTGAGCTCACGTTTTGGAGTTCGATACGTGAGATGGGGCGCAATTTTTGCACCTGCCCATCTGGTCTTTTGTACACTAAGTCAATGTTGACGTTTGTAAGGATTAAGCGTTTGATGAGAACTTCGGAATTTTTGTTTTTAGACGTGTCTTTAGAGCCTAGATTGTTCATGATCTCTGTCCAATTTCCTTTCTTAGAACCTTTCTTATCGAATTCTAAATCGATGTAGACATCATTCATTTGAAGTTTTTCAATAACGACTTTGTCTTTGAAGTATGTTGTGATGGGAGCGTCAATTTGGGTTTTGCCGATTTTAAGGGCTGTTTTTTGCACCCAGCCAGAGGGGTTGTCCATTTGAAAATCACTCATGTGGATTGAGGAGAGGGTAAATTGTAGCGATTCGATTGAGACAGGTACTTTCGCTTGTTTCGAGATTTTGTGGCTGACGATCGTAGCAAGTGAGGCCCAGATGATCATGAGTACAATGATCACTAGAACAATCAACCCTAAAATAATTTTTCCGAATTTTCCCATGACTATTCCTCGCGATATATTAATATTACATGTATGGTAGATGGCATGAAAAGTCAATGGGTCATCGGAAAAAACTCGATTAACGAGGTCATTAAAGCATCGCCGGAGAGGATTTTAGAAATTCTTACAAGTGGTGATGTCGCAGGTTATCAAGGTTTTAAGGTGCGAAAAGTCTCAAAGCATCTCTTGAGTCAGATGGTGAATTCCGATTCTCATCAAGGACTTGTAGCAAGAGTGCAGGCGAAGGAAAATCTTCCCCTTTCTGAGGCGTATTTCAAAAACTCGCTTGTCATGATTGATGGCATTGAAGATCCCCACAATATGGGCGCGATTCTAAGGGCTGTTGAGGTGTTTGGCGTAGAAGGGCTCATCTATAGTAAGAACCGTGGATGCGGCATCACACCGACTGTAACAAAATCAAGTGTTGGAGCCTCTGAGCTCGTTGATATTTTCCAAGTGTCGAATCTTGCGACGACACTTCAAAAGCTTCAGAAGGAAGGCTTTGAGGTAATTGTGGCCGACATGGATGGCGAAGATGGCTTCGAGTGGCCCGAAAAATGGGTGCTTGTGATGGGCGCTGAAGGACGCGGGGTTCAACCCTTGATCAAGAAGAAGGCCGATCGAATCGCATCGATTCCAATGATGGGACGGATTGATTCACTCAACGTGTCTCAGGCGGCAGCTGTTCTTTTATATGCAGCCACACGCCATTAGTCCAGCCAAAGCCCTCTTGCACTTCGTACTCACCATCTAATACATCTGAAGAGCCCGTCTCCATGTTGTACTTCTCCATGATCTTCCCAGATAGTCTAAAAACTGTTCGTACAGTATTCACAAAACGCTGTCCAATTTTATCTGCAAGTTTATCGTGACCATAGCGCTTGAGACCGGAGATCGCTACCCACTGTAGGGGTGCCCAGCCGTTAGGGGCATCCCACTGCTCATGCGTTTCAACAAGGGTTGTGACAAGGCCTCCCGTTTTGAGAAATTGCTCTTCCAGCACTTTTGCAACACCGTCCGCCTGCTGTTGACTGGCGATCCCAACAAAGAGGGGGTAGCAAGCAGCAAGCGTCATACATGGACGCTTTTTGTTATCGTCAATATCGTAGTCGTAGTAAAACCCTGTGTCCTCATCCCACATGAGGTCATTGATCTGTTTAGCTCTTGCTTCAGCTGCATCAAGGCCTAACGTATACTCCATGTGGTAGAGTAGGCAGTTAAGATCGATCGGCAGGATATGGGTTGTGTAAAACTTACCCTCTTTCATCCAGCGAGAGCTAAAATCCCAGCCCGATTCACACGCGGCGCGGATATCTCTATGATTGGTGCAAAGCTTTAAGTCCTCTTTGTACGACTCAGGTCTTGGCGTGTCGTTTTCGTCATAGTAGTGGGTTAAACCAAGCTTTTGTCTGTGTTCTTGCATCCAGTATGCGTACTCTTTTTCTAATACAGGCAAGTAAGGAGTTGGATGGTCAACAAGCGTTATCAGATGAGAGAAAAAGGGAGCTTGAGATCGAGAGAGATAATAGGTTCGATTGCCATTAGGGATATGGCCGTAGGTTTCAATCAAGTAGGCAAAGTTGTCGACCATGTTCTTAATCTTATCGGGATGGTGCTTAAGGCCTAAACAGGTAAAATAGCTGTCCCAATAATACGCCTCGCGAAACCGTCCTCCAGGCACAACATGGGGATGAGGGAGAGGCAAAAGCGTGTCGTACAAAGACTTCGTTGACATCGGGCGACAGAGAAAGTGCCACATCTCCTCGATGTAATCGTCAATGATCCACGGTACATAAAAATGCTCGTCGATAAAGGCTTTTAGATCGTCAGTGTCTTTAAAAGCAGACATGATCTCTTCAGGGTCATCTTTAGGAATGCAGTCGACAAAGAACTTAGAGTCTTGAAAAATCTCGGCTTTTTGGACCGCTTCAAAAAGCGGCCCTTCATCTTGAATAGGCATAGCCTATTTTAATAGACCCATGCTTTATAACCGTCAATGTGTTTCATGTCCTCATATACCCAGACCATCCTGTCTAAGAACCAACTTTTGAAGAGATTCACGAGTATTATCCCGACGATGATCTGATAAACGTCGAGGTAAATAAGGCCGTAGATGATGGGATATTTACCAAGCGCTGCACAGAACGCAAGGTTTCTTGCCATCTTTCTGTGGTTATCGGGGATGGGGACTGTTTTTCTAGCCAGCCAGATACGCTCACCAAAGGTTGCGCGTGACGCCCAGGATGTGGTTGTTTTAGGTGGTGGGAAAGCCCGAGGGTTATAGAAGAGCCAAATGAGACCTAGAGCTAAAAGGGGAAGATAGTAATAGCCGATCCAGATGCGCGAATAAATCATCAGACACAGAAGCGGCAATGTAGCGTAGCGTGTCCAAACACTTAAGGGATTTGCATGCCGTTTCCACGTATTCTCATTCATTTTAAAAACGCTTGCTAAGGCCTGTTCCATGCCCATGATTATCTCCTTATTCCGTGTTCTAAAAGAGTGATGAGAGAATCAAATGCCTCAGCTCTTTTTTTATCAGATTTTTGTGTGTTTAAAAACTGCCCAAAATGGGTGAAGAGGGTTGTTAATACAAAAATCATCGTCGCCTTATCAATGCTTGAGTTTAAAGGCGTATTTTTGAGTAACTCTTTGAAGAATTTATCTGAAGAGCGTCTGATAATCTTTTGCGCTTCGGGAATGTGCTCTTCTGTCGAAACTTTTTGTAAAAACCCCACTTCCTCAGGAGAAGGTGTCGTCTGTATGTGTTTCATTTTATTTAAAAAGGTAAAAAGATCACTGCTGGCCTTAAGCTTTTCAAGCTTAGCTTCGATCGATTGCTCTACTAAGAAAAGGTAGAGGTGTTTTTTATCGCGGAAATATTGGTAAAGACTTCCTTTGGATATTCCAGCTTTTCGAACGATGTCACTTAGTGAGGCGCCTTGAAAGCTGTGCTTTGAAAATTCTTGGAGCGCAGCACCTGTCACAGCACTTTGTTTTTCCTCAGGTAGATTGAGGAAGGTCTCATGGGGTTTGTACTTCATAAGTCAAATATGACCGAACGGTCATGTTTTGTCAAACTTTAAAAAATTAACGGAAGCAGGGAAAAGAAATTCTACGCTGATATTCAGCAGATAACCCAGCTTTTCCAGCGATAAGTGCTCCGTATTTCGACGCCTCGGCTTCGAGCTCTTCGTATTCTTCGAGTGTCTCAAGTGGAAGAACCTGTACATGAGGAGCAAATAGAGCTTGTACTCTGTCAACTTCACCGCTTGTAAAGACAAAGCTGATCTCTTTTTCCTCAAGAGGATGAGGCATTAATCGCTCATTATTTGCAAAGTCCCAAAGGGCTTTTTGAGCAACAGATGTTGTTGTTGCAAACACTAAGCTCAAATCATCCAATGCTTTGTCTGAACTCTCAATGGGTTTTGGTGGATTCTCTCGATATCTCATGAGAGTTTGTAGGGCTTCTTCAAGGGGACGAATTTGTAGTTCAAAGAAGCGTTTTTGGTAGATGGCATCGTAACCTGGGTCTTCACCTGGCTTTGATTCTAAGACTTTGTTGTAACCTGCTAAATTTTTTGCATAGATAGGGCCTTGCTTGAAGGTGTTGTACTTTTCTAAAGCTTGTAGCGTTAATGTACTCAGCTCCTCATTGTAGCGGGCAATGAAGTCTGAGTGATGCTGATATAGTGTACAGGCATCACTTGTTAGATTAAAGGGCCAGTATTCAATATTCCCTAAACCATCTGTATGGTGTACAAATTCTCGAAGAGCTTCAAGCCCTGCTAAAAATCTAGTTGTGGTTTGGTCTAGATCGAGGCCAAAATGTGTTGCTTTAGCGTAACCTAATACACGGGAAATCCCATCTGTTGTACAGCCAGAGATTCCATATCGATTTACGCCGCACGTTCCAGTGTGGCGTTCTCCCGTACTTGGTACAAGACCTTCTGCCCCTAAGCGGCCGGTACAAACTAGCGTATTTGCACTAGCATGCAGGTGGCGCAGTATGCCTCCTTGTGAACCATGCATCCAAGTGATATGACTGATGCGTGAGGGATCAGGTTTTTTGAAGCGCACATAAAAATCGCGTCTATACTGTTGGAGTTCATCAAAAAGCCGACACATCCCAGACTCTTGATGGGTCATTTCGTAAAAGTAAGTTGGCATAGCACCATCTGTTGCTAGAGCCATGGTCGCTGGTAGATATTCAGCATAGACTTCACTAATTGTATTTCGAGGGTTACCGCATTTTATGGTTTTCATGTTGGCGAGCATGATCGCTTTAAAGCCATTTTTTATCGCGCGCCATTGCTCAATATTGTCTACCGTTCCTTCACAGTTCAATAGTCTCGTACGGTGGAATCGGAGGAAAGTAAAAAGATCACGGGCTCCGTCTTTGAACGCTTTTGGGTTAAAGGAGTGGATCAATTCAATATAGAGTTTCTGACCTCTAGCAACACCATGAACACTTTCTGTTAGTTCAGCAATTACTTCGTCTGACCCGGGGGGGGCTACACTTGCTAAGAGTCTGAAATATTCGGTGGCTTTTAGGTTTGTTTTAGCCGCGCTTTGTAGGATTTGGTCTAGGGCTCCGTCTTCTCGAATAAGGCCTCTTTTGAGCTCTTGAATCGCATCACTTTCTACGAGTTCACGGATTAGGGTGCTTGTTCCTAGTGGAAGCGAATCGCTTGCAATGCGACGAGCCATCCAGGTGTTCTCTCCGCGAGCTTTAGCTTCTGATTCTGCTGTTTGGTAGATGCTGTTTGCGTGATCAAACGCCGCAAAAAATGATTTATCTAAGACTGCTGCCATGCATTCTCTCTTTGTTAAGGGACCATTCTAACAGAGAGTTCAAAAAAAAACCACCACAGTTTGTTTTTTAGGGGGGAGACTGGTAGAATACTGCAGATGGAAAATAAATTATTTGAATGGGTTGTTGTTGGGGCTGGACCTGCTGGGATTGCAGCAGTCGGTAGATTGATTGATCATGGTGTAGAGCCGAAAAAGATTGCTTGGGTAGACCCAAAGTTTTCTGTGGGAGATCTGGGCGAAAAGTGGCTAAATGTCTCAAGCAATACAAAGATTGCGCTTTTCACTCAGTTTTTAGAAGCAAGTGAAGCGTTTGGTTATCAGAAAGGCGCTTTTCCTATTGATACAATGGATGGAGAGGGGACGTGCTTGTTAAAGGAAATTGCACAGCCTCTTCAAACAGTAACGGATCGATTAAAGGAGCGCGTTTGTACATTTGTTGGGAAAGCCCTTTCGATGCGTTTGGAAAATGGTGGGTGGACTGTAGGGCTTGAGGAAGGAGAGCTTTTTGGCTTAAAAGTGATTTTGGCAACGGGCGCTGACCCGAAAAGTCTCAGTCATGAGAGTTCTGAGGTTATTCCTCTTGAGACAGCCCTTAACCCCGAGAAGTTAAAGGGAGTGATTGGTAAGGAGGATGTCATCGGGGTGTATGGCGCCTCTCATTCAAGTGTTTTAGTTCTCTTAAATCTTTTAGAGCTAAAGCCAAAACAAGTGATCAATTTTTATCGGTCTCCCCACAGGTACGCTGTGCACATGGATGGGTGGATTTTGTTCGACAACACGGGGCTTAAGGGAAAGGCGGCTGATTGGGCACGTGAGAATATCGATGGTCAAAGGCCAGATGCTCTTGTGCGTTATCATGTGGAGGATCCAGAGTTTGACAAGGCGTTGTCTACCTGCACGAAGATGGTCTATCCGATTGGGTTTGAAAGGCGTAAGTTGCCTGTTTTGGAGCAATTTCCTGGGGCAAAATATAATGAGGCTACGGGTGTCATTGCACCGAATCTCTATGGGTTTGGGATTGCTTATCCTCAAGGGAAAATGGATCAGGTGGGGAATTATGAGTACCGCGTCGGCCTTGGGAAGTTTATGGGGTATCTAAATGAGATGCTGCCCATCTGGCTAAGTTAGAGTGAAGAAGCTAGCATTCTGAATATAATTTTTTATAAGATGAAGAATGTTGTAGTCAGTTAATTAGGGTAATGCTAATTAAAGGCTATGGTTAATGGTCTGTATTATTTTGTTTTGTTGTGTTGTTTGCTTGCGGTTAATATTGCGCATGTGTCGATTGTGCATCCAAGCGTTTACTTTATTTTACACGCCATTTTACAAAGTGTTTTGCTGACGGTGGTCTTAGCAGTTGTTGGATCTTTTTTCAAGAAGGTGCCTAAGCTCTTCTATATTGGTTTCACTTTCATTGTGGTGATTATCCAGGGAATTGATTTTGTGCTCAATCGCATCATGGCAATGCATTTTTGGTATGCCTTAGAAATGATTAAGGATGAGACGGTTGAGAACTTCATCGAGATGCTTCTCTTGACGGGGTTATCGATGTGGCATTGGATCATTATGTTTGCCGCAGGGATTGTGATTGTTCCACTAACAGCAATTGGACTCTATCGTTTAACAGCTCGAGCTAGATGGAGAGTTGAAAGGCGCTATTTATTTTTCCCACTTATGATGCTTCCGTTTTTTATGCTCCTTGTTGATGTGAAAATCCCCCCAAAAGACATCTATTATCACCATGGGACGACAGCGTTGCCTTTTAAAACAACGGTGATTCCGCGGAAGATGCGCACGGTTGCTCTTCCCAATCAACTTGCTCGAAAAACGGAGCCTAAACTCAACTACTCCAAACCAAAGGGGAAGTTACCGAATATCTATCTTTTTGTTGTCGAAAGTCTTAGGGATGATTATCTTACAGAAGCAACCTCTCCTAATTTAACGTCCTTTAAAAGGCAAAACATCTACATTGAAAAGAGTTACTCCAATGCGAATGCCACTCAGCTTTGTTGGTATTCGATTTTCCACAGTAACTATCCCTTCCACTGGCAAGAGAAAAGTGAGGGGAGTTATCCGATTAAAGTGTTGAAAGACATGGGGTATCACACTCGGGTTTACACCTCAGCTGGTTTGAATTATTACAACACGGATGAACGCATTTTTGGCAAAGACAAAAAAAATGCGGATGCCATTTTTACTTATCCTCACTATCCACCAGTACCAGCAGCAGACAGCGATGAAAAAGCATTTAATCACTTCCTTGATGATTTGCCAGCACACAAACATGGCACGGTGTTCGTGATTTTTCTTGATTCAACGCATTTTGAGTATAGTTGGCCCGATGATTTTGATATCAAATTCAAACCGATCGATCGGGATAAGACCCACTTTCGCCTCTCAAGTTCTACTCGTGATATGAAATTCATCAAGAATCGCTACAAAAATTCGATCAATTTTGTCGATATGCTCATGGGATCATTTTTCGGCAAATTAAAGAGAATGGGGCTCTATGATGAGTCGTTAATTGTCTTTACTGGCGATCATGGGGATGAATTTTACGAGGCAGGGCAACTTTTCCACGCCTCTCACCTCTCTGAGATGCAAACCAAGCCTCCTATCTACTTTAAGCTCGGTGACAATACACGTTATAAGCCGGTTGAAAGGGTATCGCATGTGGATATCATGCCAACTGTTATTGATCACCTCGTTTCTGCTGAAATTAAGGGCATTGATGGGCGGTCTCTCTATTCGAAAAATCGCCTCGATTACATCATTTCAGCGCGCTACAATGGCTCAAGGCCCCCGTTTGAATTCTATATTCATCACGGTGATCAAAAATGCATCGCACGGTTTTCAAATCGATCAGATATCTTTAGCGCAACACATGTCAATGTGGTTTCAATCAAGAACACAAAGGATCAGTTCGTTTCTTTTGAAAAGCTCTCTGATTTCATCCCTTCTCTAGGTCACTTTACTCGCCCTTCTTATTAATAGGGATTTTACGCGGTTTGTGCTTTTCACCTTTTGGTAATTTGACGATGATCATCCCATCGAGATATTCAGCAGATGCTTCACTTGCCTTATCAAAGTCTCCAGGTAATGGCACGGCGTAGGAATAAGTGCGGTGGCACTTTTGGTAGTAGTATCGGTCTTTGTCTTCTTTACGAGTTAAGCATTCGCCCTTGATCCAGAGGGTGTTTTTTTCAATGCTCACTTCAATGTCATTCATATGGAGTCCAGGGAGGGCTGCCTCGATAATGAGGTGATTGTTCTCCTCACAGACAGACAGGCCCGTGTTGTCGATATTTGAGACCATGGGCGTTGAGGTGAAAAAGTCGCCGTTCTCAAAAAGAGCCGAAAAGGGCCAGCGGGATTGTTTCTGGTTGATGGGCAATTTCTTATTCATAGAGACTCCTGTGGTTTTAATCGGATTCTAGGGGGAGGTAGATTTTTTTTCAACGCGGGTTGACGAATAATGGTGTACTAGTGTAGTATTACAGTATGAATGAAGGTTGGAAAGAGTTCCTCTCCCTGATAAAAAACATCAATTCAGCTCATGAATTAACAGGTGTTTTTAAGGTCATTTTGACCCCGGAAGAGTTTGAGGCGATAGGAGGACGTATTTTGATTCTCCAGGCCCTTTTAAAGGGCGAGGAGTCTCAAAGGGAGATGGCTGAGCGCCTCGGTGTGAGCATTGCGACGATCACTCGAGGCTCCAACGCATTAAAGATTGTCGATGAAAAAACGAAGGAAAAGATTCGCACATGTTTAACAGGACCGAAAAAGAAACGTTCGAAGCGTTAAAGAACAAGCACCCACGTGTGCTCATGTATCAAGAGTTCCCCTCGGATTTAATCACGCCGCTTCAAGCTGCGGCGGCATTAAAGAGTGTGGGTGAGGAGATCATGTTATTAGAATCGGCCGAAAAGCAAGAAGATGTGGGGCGTCTTTCGTTTATTGGATTTGAACCGAAAGCTGAATTAAGAGCAAGTGGTCTCAATGTCACAATCAAGCGCGGCGAAAAAACTGAGACGAAAAACACCGACCCGTTTGAGTGTCTTAAAGAGCTTTTAAAAGAATTTAACTCAGCCTCTGACAAACACTTCCCTGGGTTTGTTGGAGGCTGTGTGGGGTACATGGCGTATGATGCTGTCCGCTACATTGAGGACATTCCCGATCGCCATTTAAATGATCGAGAGCTTCCCGATATGTTCTTCCGCTTTTTCGATCAGGGTATTTTATTTGACTATGAGAAGGGCCTTGTCGTGATTGTCTCGATCCACGAAGAGTATAAAGCTGGCATGGAAGCCATTGATGTAATTAAGAAGGCGATTTCTAAGGGCGCAGAGCAAGCCCCAGCACCTCGCGGTGAACATCCAGTCTCTGTTGATATGTCGGATGAGGAGTATGTTGAGGTTGTGAAGAAAGGGCAAGAATACATCGTCAACGGCGATATTTTCCAGTTTGTCCCTTCAAGAACCTTCGAGGTGCCCTATCACTCATCACCTTTCCACGTTTACAGATCTCTTTGCTACACTTCACCGGCTCCCTACATGGTATTTTTCGAGATGCCTGAGGTGGCGATCGTTGCAGCATCACCTGAAAAGCTTGTGAGTGTACGGGGCGATGAACTCGAGACCATTCCGCTCGCTGGGACAAGAAAGCGGGGTGAGGGAATTGTCGATTTAGAGCGCGAGCAGGATTTACTAAATGATGAAAAGGAAGTCGCTGAGCACATGATGCTTGTGGATTTAGGCCGGAACGATATTGGCCGCGTTGCAAAGCAAGGCACGGTGAGAGTTGAGCGATTAAAGCAAGTGCTGAAGTTCTCCCACGTGATGCACATCGCAAGTTTTGTCAAAGGAATGAAAAAGGATGATGTGGATGCAATCGATGTTTTAAAAGCCGCATTCCCCGCCGGCACATTGAGCGGCGCTCCTAAGATTCGTGCGATGGAGATTATTGACGAGCTTGAGACTTCTCGTAGAGGCCCGTATGGAGGCGCGATTGTGATGATTGATCATGCCGGTAACTTGGAATCTTGTATTGGCATACGAATGGCGCTCTTAAAAGATGGAGTGGCTAAGATCCGCGCCGGCGCAGGCGTAGTCTACGACTCCGATCCACTTGAAGAGGCGAAAGAAACACGTGCAAAAGCGCAAACCATTATTGACGCGATTACGAAAGAGGGTGATATATGATTTTAGTCATCGATAACTACGATAGTTTTACATACAACTTAACCCAAATGCTTGGAGAAACCCCTTTTACAGTCGTACGTAATGATGAGTTAACCGTTGATGAGGTGAAAAAGCTAAACCCGAGCGGGATTATCATTTCACCAGGGCCTGGGACACCACTAGAGGCTGGGATTTGCATTCCTTTGATTGTTGAGATGATCGACAAAGTGCCGATTTTTGGAGTTTGTTTGGGCCATCAGGCGATGGCAGCAGCGTTTGGTGGGCAGGTTGTGCATGCAGGGTATGTAGTCCATGGTAAAATGGGCCATGTGTTTCACAACAGATCGAATCTCTTTGCCAAAATGTCGCTTCCCTTCCATGCAGCGCGCTACCATTCACTTGTTGTTGAACGCGCGTCATTGCCAAAAGAATTCATTGTTCAAGCTGAGAATGAAGAAGGGGTGATCATGGGCATGAAACACGTAGAGCACCCATGTTTTGGGGTGCAATTCCACCCTGAGTCAGTACTAACAGGTGAAGGACAAAAGCTTGTCGACGCTTTCTTGGAGGTGTGTCATGGATCTTAAAAAGTTAATGCGCGGCGTGGATTTAACGGAAAAAGAATGTGAGGAGGCTGTCTACGCCATGTGCAAGGGCGAGGAGCCTGTGCGATCTGGCGCCTTTTTGGCACTTCTTCATAAAAAGGGCGAGAGCGCTGAGGAGCTTTATGGATTTGCAAAAGCGATGCGCGAGCTGATGATTCCCTTTGAGGTGAAAGGTGAGACGCTTGATATTGTGGGGACAGGAGGCGATGGAGCCAATACAGTTAACATCTCGACCGCTTCCGCGTTACTTGCAGCCAGCTGTGGGGTGAAAGTGGCCAAACACGGGAATCGTGCGTCGTCGTCTAAATGCGGCTCTGCAGACCTTCTCGAAGCTTTAGATTACGATTTTGATACGCCGACAAGAGGCGATTTCACCTTTTTATTTGCCCCAAAATTTCATCCAGCGATGAAAGAAATAGCGCCTGTGCGCAAAAAACTCGGCATTCGCACAGTGTTTAACTTAATTGGACCACTTGTCAATCCCACAAAGCCAACCTACACTTTAATGGGCGTTGCGACAAATGATTTGCTTGAGAACATGGCATCTGTTTTGCAAAAATTTGGGACTAAACGCTCGCTTGTTTTCCACGGGAATGGACTGGATGAATTATCGACTTTAGGCCCGTGTGATGTGATTGAGGTGACGAAAACGGAAAAAAAACGCTACCGGATTGACCCAAGTGAGTATGGATTTAAAAAGGGCACAATTGAAGAGTTAAAGGGTGGGGATGCATCGCTTAACATCAAGCTTTTGAAGGAAGCTTTGACTGGTAAAGAAGGTGCGATTTTCGATACACTCGTTTTAAATGCAGGTGTCGCTGTCTATGTCTATGGCAAAGCCGCTTCGATAGAAGAGGGGATCGCTTTAGCTAAAAAAGCGGCAAAGGATGGATCAGCGTGGATATTTTAAACGAGATAGCCGAAACCAAAAAAGACCTACTACCTTCTTTTGCAAAGCAAATCAGGCGTAAAGGGATCATCGCTGAGGTGAAACGCAAGTCGCCCTCAGCTGGAAGCATTGCTGATTTTGATGCGTTAGAACAAGCTCGTAAGTATTCGGGTGCTGCAGCCATTTCTGTTTTAACCGATCAAGCCTATTTTGGCGGTAGTGTTGAGGACTTATCTAAGGTGCGTGAAGGCGTGCTGCAGCCAGTCCTTCGAAAAGATTTCATTGTGGATCCACACCAGCTCATGGAAGTGAAAGCCTCCTGTGTCCTTTTGATCGTGGCGCTACTCAGGCATGATCTGGAGCGTTTTTTAAAGATCACGGATAGCCTTGGCATCGATGCGCTTGTTGAAGTGCACGACGAAATTGAACTACAAATAGCGATTGATGCAGGTGCGAAGATCATTGGCATTAACAATCGCAACTTAAAAACTTTCCACGTCGACTTTGAAACGTGTAAACGACTTCTGCCAAAGATTCCACGAGGCGTTTTAAAAGTCGCTGAATCAGGAATCCAGACGATAGAGCAGGCTAGAGAGCTCTTTGATCGGGGCTTTGATGCGCTTTTAATCGGCGAGACGCTTGTCAAAGCAAAAGACCCAGAGAGACTGATTCAGCTGATGAAACGGCGTGTGAAAATTTGCGGCGTTAAAGATCCCGATACCGCACACTTTGCAGCAAGTCACGGTGCAGATTACATAGGCCTTGTTTTCGACAAAAACTCAAAGCGCAATATTGACGTAGCGATGGCGAAAAAGGTTGCAGAGAGTGCTCGGGAAGGCGGGGCCATTCCTGTTGCGGTCTTCGTCGATCAAGACGCTGATCAAATGAAAGCAATCTTAGACGAAACCGGGATCACTTTTGCGCAGCTCCATGGGGAGAAAGCTTGCAGCGAGCACATCCATTTGCCAGAGGATGTAACAAGGATCTTTGAGGTGCGTTTTGGACCGCACGGGCTTGATCCTCACCGCGACTACCTTCTTTATGACAACAGCACACCAGGTTCAGGAAAGACGTTTGACTGGGATGCTTTTAGTCCAAAGCCCGATTTTCCGTACTTCATTGCTGGTGGCATCAACAGCGAAAATATTTCAGAGGCAAAACAAAAACTTAACCCCGATGTGATCGACGTCTCAAGCGGCGTTGAAGGACCAAATGGAAAAGATAAACACCTGATCGAGGAGTTACTTAAGCAATGTTAGAGTTTGGCGGGGCCTTTGTGCCCGAAATCTTAGTCCAGCCCTTAAAAGAGCTTCGCGACATGTGGAACTCGATCAAGTGCGATGAAGCGTTTCACAAAGACTTTCAACTGCTCTTAAGAGCGTATGTGGGACGCCCAACAGCTCTGACCCCGGCCATGCGCTTTGCAAAAGCGATTGATGGACCAAAGATCTACTTAAAGCGTGAAGACTTGACACATACGGGCGCTCACAAGATTAACAACACCATTGGGCAATGCTTACTTGCTAAAAAAATGGGCAAAACGCGGATTGTCGCTGAAACAGGAGCGGGGCAACATGGTCTCGCAACCGCCACTGCTTGCGCTTTTTTTGACCTCGAATGTGTCGTTTACATGGGCTCAAAAGACATGGCACGCCAAGCGCCGAATGTGAAGAAAATGGAACTACTTGGTGCAACGGTCATTCCGGTTGACAAGGGCGAGAGAACGCTCAAAGAAGCGGTCAATGAAGCGATGCGCGACTGGTCAGCCACTTACGAAAACACCCACTACTGCCTCGGCTCAGCACTCGGTCCTCACCCTTACCCAGAAATGGTCAAAGTGTTCCAATCAGTCATCGGGTTTGAACTAAAAGACCTCATGACACCTGATATGATCATCGCCTGTGTAGGAGGCGGCTCCAATGCGATTGGCATTTTCACCCCCTTTATCAACGAAGATGTCACTTTGATTGGTGTTGAGGCTGAAGGCGCAGCACGGATTAAATACGGACGTCCTGGCGTTTTACACGGCACCTACTCATACCTACTTCAAGATGAGAATGGACAGGTGAGTGAAACGCATTCCATTTCAGCTGGCCTTGACTACCCAGGTATCGGCCCTGAACACTCGAAACTCTTCGTTGCAGGCCGCGTGCAGTATGAAACAGCCAATGATGAAGAAGCGCTCGATGCATTTAAATTGCTCTCTCGCACAGAAGGGATCATACCCGCCTTAGAGTCGTCTCATGCACTCGCGCACATGATCAAGATCGCCCCCTCACTTCCAAAAGACACAACCGTTGTGATTAACCTATCAGGCCGAGGAGACAAAGACCTATGAAATACGTTGGATTCCTAACAGCCGATACAAACACCGTAGAAATGGCTAAAGCCCTCATCGCTGGGGGAGTCGACGTCTTAGAGCTCGGGATTCCCTTTTCGGACCCTGTTGCAGACGGACCTGTCATTCAAGAAGCGACAACCCGCGCTTTAGAAAACGGCATGACCCCAAAAAAGGTCCTAGAGATTGTACGCGAACTGCGAAAAACAACCGATATCGACATCATCCTCTTCACCTATTTCAATCCCATCCTCAACGCAGGAGAAAAATACCTCCTTGAAGCAAAACAAGCAGGCGTGACCGGAATACTCATCGTCGACCTGCCCTTAGAACACATCGAAAGCATCAAAGCACATGATCTCAAAGTCATCCAAATCGTCTCAGCATCTACCCCTGAAAAGCGGATCGAAGAGATCGCCAAACACTCAAGCGGATTTATCTACTACGCTTGCCGTAAAGGCACCACCGGCATGAAAAACGATCTGCCAGAGGACCTCGAACCGCGTGTTAAACTCATCAAGTCCCATACCGACCTACCGGTCGCCGTGGGGTTTGGCATCAGTAATCGTGAAATGGCCTCAAAAGTCTTAAAGTGCGCCGACGCCTTTGTCATCGGCTCCCTCTTTGTCAAAGCCATCCTAGATGGCAAAACCCCCGATGAGCTCAAAGAGCTCGCCCAATCCGTCAACCCAGGAAAATAAATGCTCCTTATCCTAAACTCCCAAGCTAAACTTATCGACGCCGAAAACCTGATGCAAAAACTCTCCTGGATGGGACTGACCGGACACCTTTCTGGCACCGACGGTAAATACACCATCGCCATCGTGAAAGGCGAAGACAAAACCGTTGATAAACAGGCCTTTGAAAAACTCCCTTTTATCGAGCGTGTTGAAGACTTTGAACATCCCTATAAACTCGCTTCTAAACTTGCAAAAACAACTCCCACCGTTATCGATATCCGCGGCGTAAAAATCGGAGGTGACCACTGCCCGATGATGGCCGGTCCCTGCTCTATCGAATCGCGCGAACAAATCTTCGAAGCCGCTGAAATCATCGCCTCAGAAGATGTAAAAATCCTCCGCGGCGGCGCCTTTAAACCCCGCACGTCACCCTATGCCTTCCAAGGCCTTGGTGAAAAAGGGCTCATCATGATGCGAGAGGCCGCCGAGAAATACAACCTCGTCACCATCACAGAAGTGATGGACGCCGACCAAGTCGAACTCGTCGCCGAACACTGCGACATCCTCCAAATCGGTGCACGCAATATGCAAAACTTCTCACTCCTAAAAAGCCTAGGCCGCGTTAAAAACGCCATCTTCCTCAAGCGAGGCATGTCGGCTACCTATAAAGACCTCCTCATGTCCGCCGAATACATCCTCGACCAAGGCAACCCCGTCATGCTCTGCGAACGAGGCATCCGCACCTTCGAAACCGCCACCCGCAATACCTTCGACCTGACCGCGATCCCGCTCCTTCACGAACTCACCCACCTCCCCGTGATCGCCGACCCCGCCCACGGAACCGGCATCCGCTCGATGGTCACCCCCATGGCACTCGCCTCCATCGCCTGCGGCGCCGACGGCATCATGGTCGAAATGCACCCCGAGCCAGAAAAAGCCGTCTCAGATAAAGACCAAACCATCAGCCCCGAAACTTTTCGCCAGCTGATGAAACAGCTCCGTCAAATCGGCCCAGTCGTCAATAAAAAAATATAACAACATTAAAATATTAGCTATATAGACTTTAAATAAACTAGTTTGTTATACTTTAATTACAACAAACAAAAGGGGTGGTTATTATGTCATTTAGCGTTATTGATACAGGTGCAATTAAAGGTTGTTACTCGCCAAAAATGGGAGAGGAAAAGACAGGTTCTATTACAGAATCTAAAACAAAGACAGCTGCAAGCGTCATTTCAGGTGGCGGTGGTGGTGGATCTTTAAAAGACTTCATCGCGCTAAGAAGAAAAAATCTAGGTATTGCGAAGAGCGCACCTAAGAGCGCATCCGTTAGCACACGAAAAAGCTCTAAATATCAAGGGATACAAACAGCACAGGGTAAGCCCACTGTCAAACGTGCTCCACAAACAGTTAATGATAATCGTACACCTCATCCAACACCAGAAATTAACTTCAATCAAACTCAAGTCGTAATAGATATACCTAAACCATATATCGATCATTCTGGCGTCTAATCTTAGGGTCAGGCATTCGCTGTTTCTAACATAGAAAACTGAATGCCTGACCTTAAATACTCTAAGGTCTTTCTTTCCCACTAAAATTACAAAAAATTCGTCGTCTAATAGGGCGGTCTTTACGAACCTATGTAAGGTTGTCCCTGAACTTCACCTCCTTGGAGGGAATAGTATCGGGTCTTTCAACGAGGTAAAAAGCCATAAACCACACAAAACCAATCTCATACGTCGCTTCTTAATTAAATATTTAATTATATTTAAATTAAAGATTTAGTTTGCTATACTTTTAATTATAACAAGCAAAAAGGGGTGGTTATGGTAGATATCAATGTGCAAAATATTTCAGTTGGTCAAGCATTTGCAGTGATTGGAAACGCAGCAGCTGATCAAACAAAAAAAATCGTAAAAGCAGCTGGGCATGGAATTAGTGTTGCAGCACAAACCGCTGTAATTCCAGTAGTAGCTCTAGCAAACAGAATTTCAGCAATCACAACAAAGCAATGGGCGACGGTCACAAAGATTGCTCTGTTTGCAACACTTGTGATTGGACTCTCTGGTTTAATCGCAGCAGGAGCGGTTAACCTCTCAGGTGGATCTAAAAATCTTACACACCTTCTCTATTATACAGGTGTTGCAGGAATGGGCTTAGCTGTTCCATCATTTGCATTTCATAGTAAAAACGCTAATAAAGTAAACCGAGAACAAGTACAAAAAATCGTAGTGTCTCACAATCAAGTACCGGCTCAAAAACAACTTCAGGCAGCTGCCATTCCACAAGAAAATGGTAGTGAGGACAAAGTTGGTGCACCAAGTTATTCTTTAGACAATCCTTCTGTAGAAACAGGAGCAGACAAGGATGAGGTTCTGAATGGAACTGACTACTTGGATTTGGTTAGAAAAAAGATAGAAGAGCAAAATGAGGTAGGCGTAGTCAGTCACGGTGGTGGCGGTGGCGGTGGCGGCAGCGCTCAAGCCAAAGGAAAAGAAGATGACTTTTCAAAAGTGTTGAATGCCGTTGCTGAGGAAGAAGCGAGGCTGCAAGATGATTACTCTTCAACGAGTATGTCGGATTCATCCGGTTCAGAGGAAAAGGGGGCAGTTGGTCAGTTTCCGAGTCCTCCGTTTAATACCTTCTCACATCAAGGTTCTAGCAAGCGGATACAAAAGTCAGAGCCTCACACTAGTAAAACGAGCTTTGGGTCTGCTGTAAAATTGAAGGGGAATGATAATATTTGGGGGGAATAGGGTCCTGCATTGACTTGTTGCATTTGGGGTCAGGTATGCGCTTTTTCGAAATAGCGCATGCCTGACCTTTTCTATTGAGTGTTTTGAGTGGTTGTGAGAGACTCTTTGCTCTAAATGAGGAGAGAGTTATAGCAGCTGATGGTTTAAATCTAACATTACCCGGACCAGATCAAGCGGCTATTAATGCATTATTACAAGAGTGGTGTGGCGATAGAACAGCTGATAATAGTGTCGTTTGGGGCTTAGCACATGGAGAGGCTTTAGCAATAGCTGACATTGTTGCAGGGATTGGGCAGCGGATTGTGTGTCCACATATGAGACGGGATATTGACGGGCTTGGCCCATGTCAGGTTTTAGCACTTCAAGGCAGGGTGGGTGAGTTAGCTGAGGTCATTCCTCTAGCGGGGAAGATTCCTAAGCCTGGGGGCAGAAATTTGTTTCATATGGCGGCTTTAGCAGGGCATTTAGTTCCAGATAAGATGCGCCCCTTGATGGGGTGTTTATCTAGGGGTGAGTTAACTGAGAAAGGGGATTTTGGTGGGACGCCCAAGCAGGTTAAAGCGTTAACTGGCGAGCAGACTGGAGAGGTTAGGGGCTCGCACGTTATTATCGATCATACGCATATTCCTGAATGTGAATTGCTCAGGATGTGGATGAGTGTCAGTTTAAAACTAAAGGGCGAGGAGCGAGTAGCGGTTGAAAGGCATGTCATGGGATTGCCAAGAGCGCCGAAAGAGTCGATTGCACTTGTTGACACGGAAATGGGGTTGGGTGTCGTTGCGACTAGAGATATTGGAGAAATGGTTGTATTAGGTGATTATGCAGGTCTTTTTGCTAGAGAACCCTTTATGCGACATAGAGAGCTAGGTTTTGCGGTGTTTCAAGTCATGATGAATGTTTCCCCTTCGAGCCATCTAGGACTTCGGAAGAGTATTTGGATTCAATGGTTGATGCAAAGTCCTATGGCAATGAAATTCCTTACGTCAATGATGGGTCGCCTAATGTGACGATGATGCAGATCGTTGGAGAAGAGGGTTTGGTTGTTCATGCGAAGTATGTCACGCTAAGAGAGATTAAAGCAGGGGAGCCTATTAAGGTGTTCTATGTTAATCATCAGATGCGTGTTCGTGGAGATTATGTTGTAAGTACACGCGATGATACAATTAAAGCCTCCATTGCTAGGTGTATGGAAGGAAGGAGAATTGGGCTTAAATCTGAACAGATACAATTTTTAAATTGGGCTGTTTGTACGCCTCAGGTTTCTCTAAGATGGCTTGAATCAGGGGTGATTAATCTTGTGGATCTAGCGGATTGTTTCGATTTATTTATCGAATTTGCTGAAAGAAGTGGGGCCGATCGTGATTCAATTCCCTATGCTAGAGCGATGCGAGACGTTTGCATTAAGTATTTTCATGATGGAAGGGGGCATGAGAGGGCTTTTATGAGCAATTTTGTATCTCCTGTTTTGGAACTTTTTGGGCGGCCGGTTGAGGGAACACCTGGAAGGTACGTGCCGCAAGCCAACCTTTATGGAACTTTAGCGGGAATTGCGTCAGACGCCGCCAAGAATCGGTGTGACGTTGTTACGCAATATAAGGTAGTTCCTAGCGTTGTAGCGACTAGTGCTGGTATTATAATTACCCATAACATGAAAAAGCTTTAGGTTGCGGTGGAGCGCGCTTTTTCCATGAGGGCAAGGGCTCTTAGGAAACTTGCTTCATAGAAGGTGTCTTTGTGTCTTTGCAGCGTTTCTAAGTGACGTGGTAGGACGGGGTGATCTTCTAGGATGTGTTTAAGGCAGGCGTCTGCTTCTTCAAGATGGTTATGCATTGCAAGTGTGCCGTAGATGGCAAATAGGGAGATGGTAAAAAGGAGTTCAGGATCGCTTATGTCTAGTGGGTCGGTTGTTCCAAGGAACATGCCTGCGTGGTCTTCTGGCTTGAAGTATGCTAGAAAATCGCGGTCACCTAAAACGATTTTCGCGTGGGTCATTCCCATTGTCGCAAATTCTTTTGAGTAGCGGATGTATGCGGCGCGGTGGTAGTGCGGGATGGAGGCGTCGATTGAGTAGTGGTAGTAGAGGTCATGAAGGACGGCTGCAAAGGCGGGGGAGTCCTGGGTACCATGAATTTTTCTGGGGGAGCGAAAGCAGGGGTGTGGGACGTGCATATCTCGGTGTCTTGGATGGTGAAAATCTGAGATGCGCTTTCTGTAGCCAAAGACGAAGTTGGGCTGTAGGATGTTATCGGTGCCAAGGGTGCGTTTCATTTCTTCTACGATTCGTGTGGGGTGGAGGATTTCTACGGTGACTTCGCCGTCGGTATCTTTTGTGGTGTTAAAGGCGCAGTTGGAGCCGAAGAGGTGAAGCATGGTGCCTGCATGGTTCTGGATGTTGTAGGTGAGGGTGTAGTGGTCTTCGCTTACTTTTGTGAGGGAGGCATCTTCTGGGAGTTCGTCCCGGATACTGTGGAGGAAGCATTCGAAAGCGTAATCTCCCATCGTGCACATGCCTTCGTGGTATTTATTAGCGGTTGCAACGAGGGAGTGATCCGTTTTAAGCCACTCAAGGTAGGCGGCTCGCTCATGGGGCTTGGTGCGGTCAAAGAGGTCCATAGAGTCAATGGTTTCTGCTAGGGGGATGTGGATTTGTTCCAGCGGTTCTGTGCAACCTGCCAACCATGCTGTTTGTTCGGTAATGATATCGATGGCTGAGGATGGTGGCATAAATTTCTGATGAGTTTTTGCTAACAGCTCAGCACATGAAAGACCGGCATCGAGATCATCTTGGGAAATACCTGATAGATAGAGAAATGAGAGAGGGATTGCGCGGTTCACTGCGGCCAAAAGAGTGACTTGGCTTGGTCCAAAGGCCATTGGGTCATCGATGATGTTCGACCTAAGCTTAAGAGTTTCACCAACTCTGTAGCTGAGGAGAAGGTCCGGAGCGCTTAATGTTTCAAAAAATTCCATAGCAGCATCAATTGAACCATGGAGGCACTGAGCAGCTCGAAATTTCCGATCCTCTCCAAGGCTTGACATTTGGAGGTAGTCGCCATTTAGATCTGTGCCTCTTGAAAATGAAACTGTTACTGCCATAAACACTCCTTTTGAAGGGGGGTTTATTATAAAAGGTGAGGTGTTTTATTTAAAGATGGAGTTGAGTTTTGTTTGGTATTCGGGGTGGCGGGACAGGAAGTTGTGGGTGCCCTTCGGGATCATGGTGTAGTCGTAGGGGGCGTTGATGTGTTCTAGGAGGCGTTTGGAATTTTCCATGGGGATGAGGGTGTCTTCGTTGCCATGGAAGATGTATATGGGGCTTTTGACTGATTTGATCCAGAGGTCGGTGCGAAGGGTGTAGCGGACGATGAGGTGGTGGAGGCCGGGGATGAGCCAGGGGGCGTTTTGTGGGACGAGGTCGAGCATCGAGTAGTAGGGAGCCTCTAGCATGAGGCGCGCTGGGTTTGTTTTGGAGGCGAGATGAGTGGCAACTCCTGAGCCAAAGGAGATGCCGTAGATGGTGATTTTGTTTTCTGGAAAGCGGTCTTGGAGGAAGCGGTAGCAGATGGCGGCGTCTTCATGGCAGGAGGTTTCAGACGGCTTGCCGGTGCTTTTTCCAAATCCTCGGTAGTCGGGGATGATCACATCGTAGCCACGCGAGGTAAAGTCACCGTGCATGTATCCCCAGTAGGTGGCGAGGTTACCGCCGCGACCGTGGAGGTAGAGGACAGCGCCTTTTGATCGTTTGACGGGGAAGTAAAGAGCGTTTGTGGTGGTGCCATCAGGGTGGGTGAAATGGATTTCTTGAAAAGGGACGTCGAAATGAAAGGTGTGTGTTTGTGGAAGTTTTTGCTGTTTTAAGATGTAACGCTCTTGGTCTACACGTAGGTAGAGGACGAGAAGGGCAACAAAGCCAAAAAGAATATATAGGCCTGCAAGTATTCGACGTTTCATCGCGTCATTTTTAACACAATTGGGCTTTTTTGAGGAGTTTTCGCGTGACAGTTAATTAAATTTTTAGGAGGATGCAAAAAAAAAGGTAATTCATGTCAAAGATCTTAGTTGTTGAAGATAATCCTGATAATGCGTTTTTAGCAAAAAAAATTTTAGAGCATTTCAGTTATGAAGTAGTTCTTGCTGAAGATGGTGCTAGTGCGATTGCTAAATACAAAGAAGATGGAATTGATCTTGTTTTAATGGATTTATCGCTTCCTGATATGGAAGGAGTTGATGTTACGAGAGAATTGATCTCTGGATCGGAAAAAAAAGTTCCAATTATTGCATTAACTGCACATACAGGTGAAGAGGTCATTCAAAAAGTAAAAGATGCGGGCTGCGTTGATTTTCTATCGAAACCTTTTGAACCGAAGCAATTGGCTGAAATTGTTCGCAAACACCTAGGTTAATATGACACTCGATCAGGGGACTTTACTGCTTCTGGATGATGATTCAGAATTTTGTGCCGATGTCCAAAAGGTTGCTGAAGCGGAAAATATTTCTCTCCAGGTTGTTGGAACTGTTTCTGAAGCAAAAGCAATCATAGAAATTGATACATTTGTTGGTTTTTTAGTAGATCATACGCTGCCTGATGGAGAAGGTGTTGATTTTATCAGCTATCTTAGGAAAAACGAACAGTATCTAGAGGTTCCAGTAGCTCTTGTCACAGCTCATCGTCTCGAGTCTCCACTTTTTCAAAAGATGCGAAGTGAGCTTTCAATTAAGTTTGCTTTTGAAAAACCTCTTGAGGTTGAAGAGCTCAAGCAACTTCTGTTGAATCTAGCAGAAAAGCAAGAGAGTGTTAAACAAGTAGATGCCCTCATAGAAGATTTAGAGGGTGACGATTTTTTAGAAGATCTAAAAAAGGAATATGAGGCCTCGATTCCAGAAAAAATCAGTGGAGTTAAGGATTTAATAGAAAAAATTGTCAAAGAATTCTCCTCAGAAAACATTGAAACGCTCAAGAAGGAACTTCATAAAATTGCTGGAAGTGCGGGTTCTTATGGTCATATGGAGGTGAGCCGTTTTTGTAAAAAAATGGAAACTTCTTTAGAAGAAGATTTAAAAAATATTGAGCAATACAAAGATAATCAAGACTGGATAGAGAGTCTCTGGTTTTTCTTTAACAATATGAAAATTGCTTTTGAAAAACCTCTTCCCAAAACTGAAAAAAAACGGGTCGAGAAACGGGCAACTTTAGGTGGAAGTGGCACTCATATTTATGTCATCGATGATGATTCAGATCTTTTAAAGCTTATCATTCAGACTGCGAAAGATAGGAATTTAAATGTTGAGACATCAAGCACTGTACAAGAAGGTCTCGAGAAACTTCAAGACAGCTCCTTTCAACCAAAAATTATTCTTGTAGATAAGAATTTTACGGAAGAGGGAAAGTCGGGTTATGATTTTATCGAAGAATTTCGCAGATTAAAAGGACAAGACTTTGTATCTATTCTTGGGATGTTTACTGGTGAAGGGACTGTAGAGCAACGAGTTCACGCAACAAGTCTTGGTGTGGAGCTTTTTTTCCAAAAACCTATTCAGATGGATGAGCTTTTTAATAATATCGAAGAGGTATTAGAAGGGCAAGTCACAGACGAGATACGCGTCATGCATATTGATGACGATGAAGCATTTTGTGATTTTACAAAAGGAGCCCTCAAAGAGATTGATATTGATGTTCTGACCTATCTCGATGGAGTAGATTTTTTCCAAAAACTTGAAGAGGGCAAACCTAATGTGTTGCTACTGGACATCGAAATGCCAAAATTTTCAGGGTTAACTCTTTTGGAATTGGCTCGTGCAGACTTTCGATTCCGGAATTTACCTGTTATCTTGTTAACAAGCAGAGAGGATCAAGAGGCTATCCAAAAAGGTTATAGTCTCGGTGTTGAAGACTATATTCAAAAACCTGTAACTAAAGACATGCTTCAAGTTCGCATGCTGAATTTTTTACGTAAGCATTTGGCTTTAACCTCTCATGGAGAACGCGACGAATTAACTGGGCTATATAATCAATCTGCAGTTTCAGCGATCTTTCACACAATTACTGCGCAGGAAAAAGCGATGTGCTTAGTCGGCTTGATTATATCGTGCGATGAAACGGTCTCTGCTGTAGCAATTAAGGAAATCGCCACCTTTCTTTCAACGCATTTTAGATCAAGAGATATTATGGGCAGATGGGAGCAAAATCGCTTTGTCATTATATTTCCGGGGTTTAAAGCAACGCAAATGCCATATTTAATGGGGAAGTTCTTCGATGATATACGAGACCTATCTTCATTAAAAGCTGATCAAAAACTTGTGTTGAATGCAGGTGTCACAAGCTATCCAGATAATGGAGATATCTTGGGGAATTTGGTACAACATGCTTTTGAAAAAGCTGAAGAAGCCAAAGCAGAGGGGCCATGGACCACACATTGTGCTGAAATTGATAAAGATTTCACCTACATGGAAAGTAAGGGTAAGCGTGTTTTAGTCGTTGATGATGATGAAGACATTATTAAAATGGTGCAATATGCCTTTCAAATGCGAGGGTTTGATGTGATTGCTCTCAAAGAAGGGGAACCCACCATTCGTTGGCTTAAAGAACACATCATCAAGGATCCACCCCACATGATTGTATTAGATTGTAACCTGCCTGATATTAGTGGCATGATTATTCTAGATAAGATAAAGGAAATGGCTGGTAGTTCCATTCCTGTCCTTATGCTTTCTTCCCTGTCGCAAGAGCAAAATATTTTGGAGGCGTTGAGGAAAGGAGCGCAGGAATATGTTACCAAGCCTTTTAGTATGAATATTTTAATGGAGAAAACCCTCCACTTGTTATCAAAATGATTGTATATTTACCACTTCTTCACTATGTCGAAATTGCTGTAATCGTCGAAGTAATAGTCATTCTTTTGGCAATGGTGACAGCTTTTTTACTTCACCTTTATTTTAGTACTAAGAAAAGAAGAACTCACAAAACAGAGAAATATTTAACTGATCTATTGATGAATATTCATTTAGAGCAGGTGCGTTTTGATACTAAGTTGTTTAAGGGCAAGGGGATTCGTTTACATCATATTGTGAAGGTGATTAAGTCTTTAGATGATAAAATCTCAGGAGAACACTGGGAAGAGACTAAGATACTCATTGGGCGTGATATATTAAAAGATAAGGTCAAAAAGTATCTGCATTCAAGAAAATGGATTCGGCGTGCTCAGGCAATTCAAGCAGCTGAAATGATTCGAGGGGATCTAAATGAAGACATGATTGTTGTAGGTCTTTCAGATCCAATTCCGGTTGTTAAAATCTTGGCTGTAGAAGGGGCTGTTCGTCTAAAGACTAAACGAACGATCAATGCAACGCTTGAGGCGATGTCAAAAGAAGAATCGTTTGGTCGCTACCCCTTTCGTGATGGTTTATTAAAAGGTGACGTTGAGGTATTCCAGATTTTAGCAGAGCGTCTTAAGACTGAAGATCATCCTAAATTGCGTGCTTGTTGTCTTGAAATTGTTTCTCAAAAAGTTGGTTTTATTAATTTTGAATTGATTAAAAATGATCTTGATTCTGAAGATCTTTCGTTGAGGTGGTGGGCAATTCGTTCACTTGAAAACTATCCAACTGCTGAGTCGTTTGAGAAACTAAAAGAAGCGTGTCATGATGCATATTGGCAAATTCAAGCTCTAGCTTGCCGTTGTCTAGGACTCTATGGACAAGCTGAGGCCATTTCTCTTTTAATCGAGAAATTAAGTTCCGAACATTGGTTGGTACGTCTCAATGCTGGTATTTCTCTTAAGACAATTGGACAAGAAGGCGTCGCAGCGCTCAAGAATATGAAAGAAGAGGATAATGAGCTTGGCTTCCAAGCAGCTCAGTATGTCCTGGCTCTCCCTACATCCGCTCTAGGTGCTGAAGCAGTAAAATGGTTTGACGTCTTGCCTTCATCTTGATATCACAAAATAAGAGGTGGAATATGGGGAAGCAGATACTAATTCTTACTAATGATCAGGCTACTCTAAGTGCTTTTTCATTCGTTATAAATGAGATACCCTGTGAATTTTTTACAACATCATCGGCAAAAGCAGCAATGCGATTTTTTGAAGAAAAAACAATTGATTTAGTTTTCTTAGACTTATCGATTATAGGTCTTAAAGGGATAGATCTTTTGAAAGACATACGCACTAGAAGCCCTATTATCCCTATTTGTATTCTTGTCCCTTCCACTAATGGGTATGAAACAGCTCTTGATGAACTAGAAGATCCAGTTTTAGAACATACACAAGTTTTGAATAAACCACTAGGCATCATGCAAATCAAACAAGTCGTCTCTGAGTCCCTAGAATGAAAAAGGTGTCATTGTGGTTATAAAAAAGCGCTATTCTGAACATCATCAAATTATATGGACTAAACTATTTAAAGAATTCCCCCTCTATTCTACCATTATTCTAGGGTTAATGACTTTAACTACAATTTTGTTTGTCTTTAATTTGTATCTGTGGGAAAAAGATAATGATCGTGAACAACTTGGTTCTCAAATTAGGCTGCTCAAAAAAGAGGCAGTCCACTTCAAGAATTTAACTCAAATCCTTGATGATCAAATCTATCTCGCGATTATTACAAAAGATTTTCAATATAAAAGCTCTTTTTTAGAATACCAAGATCAACTCAAGGGGTTAATTCAGTTTATTAAAGATCCAGGTTACGAGGAGCTAAGTCGTTGGCAAGGACGTATCTTTACATTCATATCTTTGAGAGATTATAGCGCTGCAGAGCAGACCTATTATAGTCCAAAGTTTGAGCAGTTGCGAGCAAATTTCAAAAAGGAGTTTCTTTCAAATGTGCAATTGAAAGAGCAGCAACTTAGCAAGGCTAAGTTGCGTTATAAGCATCTACACTATGTGAATTTTGGCCTCATTATTTTGTCTCTAATCACCTATGTATTAGCTTGGATTTTCTTTTTAATGCTTGTCGGGAGATATTCTGCGAAGATTATTGGGAATTTAGATAGGTCTCTTGCAACTCTGGCGCATGATTTTCGCTCTCCAATTTCATCGATTCTAGGTTATTCGGAGTGTTTACGCGAAGGCCTTGATGGGCCTGTCACAGATACCCAGGCAGCATCACTTTTAAAAATCGAGAATGTCGGGCACAATTTACTGAGTTTAATGAATGATCTATTAGATGTTGCAAAGATCCAAGCAGGACGAATACAACTCGTTTTGGAACCTTTAGATATTGGAACTATCATGCAATATGCAGCAGAAACGATCGAACCTCAAATCAAAGCAAAAAGATTAGAATTTAAGAAAGAGATTCCAACGGAACGTATTATTGCACAAATCGATGGAGTGAAAACTGCAGAGATTTTAAATAATCTACTCCAAAATGCACTAAAATTTACAGAGAAAGGAAGCATTCAACTGAGTTTTTCAAAATGTGACAACGCGGTAGAAATCTACGTAAGCGATACAGGGAAAGGGATCCTCGAAAAAGAGAAAGCTCAAGTCTTCGAGGCGTTTGTGCAATCTGATCTATCTGTGAATACGCGAACAGAGGGGGTGGGACTTGGTTTATCAATAGCTCAGCATTACGCTCGTATGCAAGGTGGGGAGTTAAGTTTCTCTGCAAATGAAGAAGAAGGAAGTCGATTCACCCTGAGAATCCCGTTTCTTGAAGGAAAATAGATGCTATATTATTTTGTTGAGTACTATAATTATGTAAACCTCGCGTATTTTTTTGTTATTAATTCATTTTTCTTACTTCTTATTCTTTTAGCGTTTCCTGCAATTTTAGAAAGATTTAACCAGCTGAAAATTGAAGATATGAATCAACTGTTAAAATCCCAATCACTACCTCCTATCTCGATTGTTGTTCCGTTGTTTAATGAAGAAGCAACCATTGTCGAAAGCGTCCACTCACTTCTTCGTCTTGAATATCCTAATTTCGAAATAATCATCGCGAATGATGGTTCTACAGATAGAACAATGAAACTCCTTAAACGAGAATTTAAACTTGTTGAGGTCCCAAAAATGACGGCAGATCATATCGAAACTAGTAAAGTGAAATCCTTTTATCGTTCTGAAATAGCAGCTAATCTCTATGTACTAGACAAAGAAAATGGGCTTCGAGCAGATGCTTTGAATGCGGGTCTTAATATTTGTCAAAACCCTTTATTCTTATCGATTGATGCGGACACTCTAATTGAATCAGACGCTCTTCTTAGAATGATACGCCCTTTTTTAACCTCGACAAGTATTATTGCTGAGGGAGGTACAATCAGATTGTTAAATGGCTGTGATTATCAAGGAGGAAGAGTAAAAAAAATCGGGATTCCCACTGAATATTGGGCTGGCATTCAAGTAGGGGAATATTTGCGAGCTTTTTTATATGGACGATTAGGATGGAACTTACTTGGTGGCACTTTAAGTGTTTCAGGTGCTTTCGGTTTATTTGATCGCACAGCAGCTTTAGCTGTTGGGGGGTATAATAATAATACTCTTGCAGAGGATCTTGAAATGACAGTTGACTTGATTCGTTATCAGAAAGATCGAGGAGTAAAGGGAGCCGCTTCTGTGTTTGTTCCAGACCCTGTAGCTTGGACGGAAGGTCCTAAAACAGCTGGAACCCTCGGGCGACAAAGAGATCGATGGCATCAAGGTCTATTACAAGCAATTTTCAAATACAAGGGGATGCTGTTTAATCCTAAGTACGGCTTTGCAGGAATGTTAGGAGTTCCGAATTTAGTTTTTGCAGAAGCTTTCCAACCTATTATGGAGTTTTGTGGTTACTTTGCTTTGATTGCAGGATTGATTTTAGGAACAGTCGACTGGTATTTTGTCTTTTTATTTCTTGTTGTTTCATGGGGAATATCAGCTTTTTTAACACTTATGGCAATTGTGATGGAAATTACAACATTTCATAGGTATAGTTTCACAAAAGATGTTTGGTATTTAGTCATGTTTGCTTTTCTGGAGAATTTTGGCTATCGTCAGGCGTATTTCTGGTGGAAAATTCGCGGAATGTGGAAATATTTCCGTGGAAGTAAGGGTTGGTCCCGAGCAAAATAGCGATCTTATGAAGCGATTATTTTTTTTAGCTCTATTAAATACTTTCTCGCTTTGTGCTTCTATGCAAAAGGCTGAGGACTATTTTGAAAGTACCGATTATTTTCGAGCGCGTAGTGCGATAGAAGACGAATTAGATTTTACACCTGAAGATCTAGAGGTGCTTTTTTTGGCTGGGCGTATTTATCTTAAGCTTGGTGACGAGCCTAGTGCATCGCAAGTGCAAACACGGATGCAACAGCTTGATCCAACCAATTCAAAAACGCGACGATTAGCAGAAGAAATTAGGCGTTTTACTCAACTTTCAAAAGAAGATAAACTTGCACTTAATCGAAAGAGCTTACTTCAGAAAGGTGAAGAGCTTGAAATTATGGGAGAGCAAGACAAAGCCTTAGACCTTTTTCTTAAAGCAGAAAATGAGGATCCTGATTATCCCGAATACCTTTACCAAATCGGCCTAATTTATTCTCAAAGGCAGGACTATGCAAAAGCAGAAGATTATTTAAAGGCAACCCTTTATCATAATAATGAACTGATCCAAGCTAGAGTTGCTTTGGCTGAGGTTTATCACTGGCAACATGAGAGTGATAAGGCTGCAAAGCAAATTGAACTGGTTTTGGCTAAAGAACCAGACAATCGTCGTGCCCTTATCCTTGCAGGTTTGATTTACTACCAAACTCACCAGTACAGGAAGGCTCGTAAGTACTATAAGAAACTCTTAAAAATAGACCCGGGTAATATCCAGGCTCGGACTGCTCTAAAAAAGATGAAAGGAAAGCTTCTCTTAGAAAAGCAGTTCAAGAAAGATAATATTCTTTCAGAACACCGCATCCCTCTTTCAAGACGTGCTGATCAACTTGCTATTGAGGGGCAATACGACAAAGCGCTTTTTATTTATCAACATCTCCTCAAACAATACCCAGAAAATACATGGTTTTTATACCGAGCAGGACGCATTGCGGCACAAATGGAAAACTGGGAACTGGCCAAGCAGTATTACAAAGAGGCGATTGTTGAAGATCCATATAATCATGATGCTCGCATTGCTCTTGGAACAGCCTATTATCGAGATGGAAACCTCCCGAAAGCGCTGGAACAAGCTGAAATTGTTTTAGATCAAAATCCTGAAAATACCGATGCCTTGCTCTTAGCAGGAAGATCATTTGTAGCAAAGGGGTTTGAAGAACAGGGGCGTGAATATTACAAAAAAGCGCTTGAGGAAAAGCCAGAAGACTTGGATGCCCATCAGCTTCTTGCAAAATCCCACCTCACAGAACATGAGCGAGTGTTTATAAAGCCCGTTATGGATCAAGCCCAACGTTACGAAAAAAAATGGGAATATGAAAAAGCTCTTAATCTATATCTAGAGCTTTATAGGGAATATCCTGACGATGTTAAAATCATCTACCGAATTGGACGTGTTTATTCTCTGATGCAACGATATTATATCGCTGAGAACTATCTCAAGCTCTGTTTGGAGATCGACCCGAGTTATGATGATGCACGAGTTGGCCTTAGCTATGTATATTATTGGCAAAAGAAATACGATGAAGCGATTGAGCAAGCGAATATCGTTTTAGAACATAATCCCAACTACATTGATGCGTTACTTGCGGCTGCAAGAAGTTATAAAAATGGGCAGAACATCCCTAAAGCAGAAGAATATTTGGAAAAGGCAATTGCCTTAAATCCTAATCACTATGATGTAATTTTAGCAATGGCTCAGCTAGATGATGCGAAAAGAAATTATAAGAAGGCCTACGAAGGGTATGCAAAATCACACAGAGATCACAGGTTTGATCCTCTAGCTTGGAGGGGAGCTATTGTAACACGTCCACTTGTCAAACCATCAGTTCAGACGGATGGTGGCTATGGTAGGGAAAGAGAAGATGATCTCATCGAGAAGATTTATACAACTGAAATGAATGTCATCGATGCAGAAATGAAGATCCGTTTTCCAGTAAACGATAACTTTATGCCTTATATGGCATTTCACTTCAACCAGACCGAACAGTATAATGCTATTTCAAAAAAGAACAATTACAACATTGACTCAAACTTCTTTACGTATGGAGCGACAATTCCCTTCGGAGATTTTTGGACGGCTGATTTAAAAACAGTTCACCACTTTGCCGAAAATGTTGGGAATACGTTGGTTTTTCCCTTTGAAAATCGGTATTTGTGGGAGCCGGCTGCTACTGTGCGCTATAATGTTCCTAAAATGAACTTTAGTCTCGGTGCTTACAAAGACACGGTGATTGCTCGTCTATTTGACATTTCTCGCTCTAAGCTCCTCTCGAATAAACAGATTTTTCTCGCGTATGAATATCTTTTCGAAGCTCCATACAACGGAGTGGGTGTCTTTGGAAAAACAGGTTGGATTGCAGGCAGAACGCAAAATCGTGAGAATGTCTTAAACCTCCATTTTAAGTTCCGTATTCCAACGGCAAGTCCGATCTTTGTAGTGAGAGGTGAATATCACTACCGCGGATTTAAAAAGGTGCTTAGGGATTATAATTCATTTAAAAAGCGGGTGGAGTATGAAGGAATTATCAGTTACATCAAAGAGTGGATACCAACAGCTCATCTAGAAATTCGCTACCGCTGGCTTTGGTCAAAGACTGAACAGCTCACTGACCAAAGTGAGATTATTGTGGCAGGTGTTCCTTCCTTACCAGTTGCGATACCAGTTAATATCTTTAGGGCTAATATTGGAGAGGCTGAGCTACATAAGGTGTTTGGTACATCTTTCCATTTCAGGTTTTTAGGGCGCTATTACCACAATACCAATCGCTATCGCGCATGGCTTTTGAAATCTTCGCTTCAATACGTTTTTTAGGACTTACCAAGAACGTTCTTGTACACTGAAAGACGCTGCTTTGCAATTGCTGTCCAAGAGAAGTTAGCTGCCACATCTAGGGCTTTTTGAGTTAGGTTTTTTCTTTTGTCTTGCGGGAGATTTTTCATAGAAAGGTAAGCGGATGCAAGTGCTTTGGGGTCTTCGATAGGAACGATTTGTCCAACTTCATGTCCCTCTGGCATACCTGGTGGGGTGGCGACAAGCGGCAAACCACATCCAAAAGCTTCTAAGGCAGCTATAGAAAAACCTTCTCGTCTTGAGGGGAGGGTTCCTAGATCTGCGATATTAAAGATCTTCACTAGCGTTTCTGGAGCTTGATGTCCAATAAAGTGGATGTTTTCGGTTTGGTAGTTTTCTAAAGGCTCATCTAAGACGGTATGTGGATCTCCAGATCCTATGATAATAAAATGAATATTCTCCTCTTTAGGGAGGTGTTCATTTGCCTTAATTAGGATATCGATTCCTTTGGTTTTCGAAACTTTTCCACCAAAGGCAATGAGGTAGGCATTCTTTGGAATGTTAAGGTTAAGTTCCATGAGGACTTTTTCTCGATCGATGTATTTCGGACTAAAGATGTTGGTATCATATCCATTATGGATGACTTCGATATGGGATGGTTCTATTTGATAGAGCTCTATCATGTGTGCTTTGAGTTCATTTGAGCACGAGAACAATTTAAGCGCATTTGTTGCTGCCTTTTTTATCAACGGCTGCATGCGTGTATCTTGTTCAAAGCCCATTTGATCACTATTATGTGCTGCAGCCAAAAAAGGAAGGTCTAGTTCGTTCATGGCTACACTGTGAGCCCAAATATGCTGGCACTCTACAATGTCAGGTTTAAAGGTTTGAATCGTATTGGTTAAAAAGGCTTTTAAGGAACTAAAGTATAGATCAAACTCAGCCTCGTTTAGATCGCTTAGTGTCCGTCCTTCTTTATTTCGTGGATTGGGATCAGGAATGATGAGAGGGAAATTTTTGATGCTTGCTTTTTCATTCGATAGGGGAAATTTCCAGATGCCAAAGTGCTCTTGCAATTCCTCTGTTGGATTTGCCTCGCAGATCGTGAGTAAAACTTCATGGCCAAGTTTAATAAACTCATTCATGAGGGCTTTGCTTGCTGTAAAGCTTCCAGTACCATAGGAACCGGTATTCGTAAGTAAAATGCGCATTCTCTTCTTTTCGCTAAAATTCACCTTGATGTCTACTACCTTTTTCTTTAAATTCTCTGATTATGCGTTTAGTTTTTCTTGTGTTAGTCAGCTCGTGCCTTTTTGGAAAAATTGTGGTTGTTCCCGATTATGACGGGTATGTCGACTGTCTCTTTCCCAAAACTCTTGATCGTTCATATTGGGATTATGGTCTCTGGGGCAAGGTGAAGTGTGTTTTAACTGATATCAATGTAGAGGTTAGCGCAGCAAGCTTAGAAACACTGGCGAAAAGTGACCTTTCCAATGTCGAAAAGATTGTTGTGATGAATTACCCAGGTGAAAGTAAACTTCACCTTCTAGATAAACTTCCTAAGGAAAAACTCATCCTTCTTGTCTTTGAACCACCAAGTGTTTATGAAAAGCTTCATGCAGATGAGTATATGGACTATTTCTCTTGTGTCATGACGTGGGATGATGGGCTTGTAGATGGGGAGAAGTATGTTAAATTTCACTATCCGGTAATGTATCGGATGAAAGATGAGATCGTTTCTTTTGAAGAAAAGCGTTATCTTTGCATGATTGCCCGGAACAAACGATCAAGCTATATCGATGAAATCTATAGCCTTAGACGAGAGGGGATCGAGTTTTTTGATGGTTTTGAGGACTTTGATCTTTATGGGTATGATTGGCAGCGCGAAGGATATCAAAGTTACAGGGGAAGTATACCCTCAAAGTATGAGGTTTTAAGAAATTACCGTTTTTCTCTTTGTTTTGAAAATACACAAAATATCGAAGGGTACATCACAGAAAAAATCTTTGACTGTTTTCATGTCGGTTGCGTTCCTATCTATTTAGGAGCCTCAAATGTGAGCGATTACATTCCTGTGAATTGTTTTATCGATATGCGCAATTTCACCTCCTTTGAGATGCTCAATTCCTATCTGAAAAACATGGGAAAAGAAGTCTATCAAGAATATATCAACAACATTCGAGATTTCCTACAAACAAGTGCGGCTAAGAAATACACGGATGAGCAATTTGTATCTGATTTTTGTGAGGTTATCGAGCGCTAGTCTCGCTCAGGTACTCTTCATATAATTTCAGAAAGTTGCGCATTTCGTTTGCATCGAATAATGGTTTGTTTTGTGTGTGTATTTCCCATGCCTTTTCAAAACAAGTTCCTTTGGTGTACATTTCATATCCTATCATAACAGCACTTGTGCGATTAACTCCGTGTCGACAGTGGACGTAGATGACATTTGGTATGTCATTTTCCTCTTCCATATAGTTGGCTATTGTTTCAATGAGCTTTGGAAATTCTAAGGGAATATTAGCAAACACTTGTTTTGTCACAGCTTGATAGCCTCCCCCGATGCTTTTAAGGTGAGCTCGCACCTGCCACCAGTAGAAGATGCCGACAAGAGGGTTGTAATTGGGGGCTTTCATTATAAGATTTTCCTGAGAGTGGCTTAACGGACTAAAAAATTCATGAAGCTTTTTCATAAAAAACACCTCTTCTTGCCGCTCTTTTGTCAATAAGCTAAAAAGGATCAGATTATAGGTTTCTGGAAGGGGAGAAAAAGATTCAAGGAGCTTGTCTAGGCAGAAGTTACTTTCAAGATCCCTAGGAATAGGGCCTCGAAATAGAAGGTTGTGACCATCTTCAACAAGCTCTACTTCACATGGATCAAAAAGAACTAGAGAATTGTGTGCGAATAGATTAAAAGATATAAATATTAAAGGTGCGTGTTTTAGCATTAAAATAATTCTAAATAGGATTTGTAGTAAAATAGGTAGCTTTTTAGTTCTTGTTGCTCATAGATCAAATTTGGATCTTCTAGAATACGATTCCAAGCAGATTCAATCGTTTGCGATTTGTACTTCATCATATAAGAGGCTAAACTTGCACCGTTTCGGTTAAAACCTCGCCTAGAGTGGACATAGATAACGAGAGGCTTGCTTTCATCTCTTGTGAGAAGTTCATGGAGCGTATCAACGCAGTCGACAAAATTCAATTGAGTGCCGGCAAAAGATTGATCAAGCAGTACGGTTTGTACATCGGTTGTCGTAAGGTTTGCGTAGGCGGTTTCTAGTTCTTCCCAACTGACATCTTCATCAAATGGGGGGGTATGGGCCACATGTGCTTTGACTTGCCACCAGTACCAAAGCCCTTTACTACTTGAGTATTCTGTTTGCATATCGATGTCATCAATATCGACTTTATTAGCCTTTTGTTTGGTGAAATGAGCGTAGATTTGAACCATGAAGTTTTCTTCTTCTAAAGTTTCTCTAGTTAGATGGGAGAGGATAACTAAGGTGTATTTTTTTGGGAACTTTCCCGAATAAGCACCTTTTAATCCGTTGATTAAGGCTTTTCGATTAAATTTCCCATTGGCTTTACTTGGAACATCTCCGTGGAAAAGCATGTTACCCGTCGTTCCATTTTCAGTGACAAAGCGGACTAATTCTGGGCTGAAGGTATCAATTGCGATTAGGCTTGAGAAGGCGCTAAGGAGTATAAAATTTAGAAATTTCTTCAAAGGTATTGAGCTCTTTTTGAATCCAAGTTGACTCCACTTTTAATTCATCTGCCATGATTTTTGCAACTCTTGGAGCAATTTCAATCGCTGCCTTAACGTTTAAAAAAAGAGCTCTAGTCCGCCTTGATAAGACATCGTCAAGCGTCTTAGCCATCTCATAGCGCACAGCGTAGATGACATCACCTTCATAGTAGGGGAGGTCCGCATGGAGACGAGAACCTTTTTCAAAATGGTCTTTATCAGAGCCTCGAAAGCCATGGAGATGTAGAGATTTCGTTGTAGATTTTGTATTTGGAAAGGCGCAATCGATCGCTTCCTCTCCCATTCTTCGATACGTTGTCCATTTACCGCCTGTGATCGTAATTAAACCTGACTCAGAGACAAAGATTTTGTGTGTACGCGCAAGTTTACGAGTGAGTTTGCCACTTTCTCGAACAAGAGGGCGCAGGCCAGCAAAGACAGAGAGGATGTCTTCTCTAGTTGGTGGTAGGTTTAGGTAGGGCGCTGCATTTTTCAAGATAAAATCGATTTCGCGCTCTTTTGCTTTAGGTTCAATGACTGGAAAATCAACGGGTAAATCTGTTGTGCCAAGGAGTACGTGATCATGCCAGGGCACCATAAATAGGAGCCGTTTGTCTTTTGTTTTAGGGATGACTAAGGCTTCATCACTTCCCAAAAACTTTTTCGGTAGGACTAAGTGAATCCCTTGACTCGGTTTCATGATAGGATCGGTCAGAGGGTTATCTAAATTCCTAAGCTCATCTGTGAAAATTCCCGTCGCGTTGATGATCTTCTTTGCATAAAACGAGCCAACTGATGTTTCAACGCCGCAGACGACGCCTTCTTCCTTAATGAGGTTTGTTACGGGGGTGTAATTTTTAATGACACCGCCGAGATTTTGGCACGTACGCATCAAGCTAATTGCAAACCGTGCGTCATCAAATTGGGCATCGAAAAAACGTGTGCCACCTCGTAATCCCTCTGTTTGGAGTGTTGGCATTTTCTCCATCACATCTTTTGCAGAAAGATGTGTTGAGTTTTCAATGTTAAAGGACCCTGCAAGATAGTCGTAAAGCTTTAACCCAAGTGAGTAAAGTGGACGTTCCCACCACTTATATGCGGGGATGATAAAAGGGAGTGGGGTGACTAGGTGAGGGGCATTTTGAAGAAGGTACCCTCTTTCGTGGAGAGCTTCAAAGACAAGAGAGAGATTTCCTTGCTCTAAGTAGCGTAATCCTCCGTGAATGAGTTTTGTGCTTCTAGACGAAGTCCCTTTTGCAAAGTCGTATTTTTCAAGTAAGAGAACACTTAAGCCGCGGGATTGCGCATCCACAGCACACCCAAGCCCTGTTGCCCCTCCACCTATGATGAGAACATCAAAGTGCTTTGAATCGCCTTGGTCCATCGCTCCCTCATTTTTTCTATCTTATCTTTAGTCAGTTTCGGTTTAAATGCGTGCTCTAGTTCCCAAAGCTCTTGCACTTCTTCACGATTTTCCCAAAAACCCACTGCAAGTCCAGCTAAGTATGCTGCACCGAGCGCTGTGACTTCGCGGTTTTTAGAGCGCAGTAGTGGCACTTGCAAGAGATCTGCTTGCATTTGCATTAACGTATCGTTATTCGAAGCGCCTCCATCGACTTTAAACTCTTCTAAATCCATATCGAGAATGTCCGCCACTTGGTAGACAATTCCCTCTAAGGCCGCGCGGGCAATATGTGCCTTGGTTGTTCCACGTGTCATTCCAAAAATCGAGGCACGCGCATTTGGCTCCCAGTAGGGAGCTCCAAGCCCTGTAAATGCCGGTACAAATACCACTCCTTCACTCGATGACACTTCTTTTGCAAGCTTTTCAATTTCCTCAGACTTATGAATCATCCCTAATCCATCTCTGAGCCATTGAACAACAGCACCGCCAATAAAAATTGACCCTTCAAGCGCATATTCAAGCTTTCCATCAAACTTACAAGCGACCGTTGTGAGCAAATTCTTTGAGTACCGCGGTTTATCTCCTGTATGCATCAAGACAAAAGACCCTGTCCCATATGTGATTTTTCCAAGACCCTCTCTATGACAGCCTTGACCGAATAGAGCTGCTTGCTGATCACCCGCAATTCCGGAGACTGGAACCCCTTGATACTCTCCATACACCTCACTTGAGCTTTTCACTTCAGGCAATATTTCTCTTGGAATTCCAAAAATCTCAAGCAACTCATCATCCCAATCATCGTTATGAATATTGTACATCAGCGTTCTTGAGGCGTTACTGCTATCCGTGACATGCTCACCTGTTAACTTCCAAGCGAGGAACGAATCCACGGTGCCAAAGGCCAAATTCCCTTCAGGCTTCACATTCTCGAGAATCCACTTTAATTTAGTCCCAGAAAAATAGGGGTCTAAAACAAGCCCTGTCTTTTTTCTAAACAAAGACTCATGCTTTTTTAGCTGTTTGCAGGTGTGAGCGGTTCTTCGATCTTGCCAAACAATGGCGGGATAAACTGGGTGGCCGGTATCCTTGTCCCACACAATCGTTGTTTCCCTTTGGTTGGTGATCCCAATCCCAGCAACATCCTTCAGTGTGATTTTGGCTAAATTCAAAACCTCTTCTAACACCATCAACTGACTCGCCCAAATCTCGAGGGGATCGTGCTCCACCCATCCCGATTTCGGATATGATTGTGTAATTTCCTTTGAATACTTGGCGATTACTTCGCCGCTATGATTGACAACGACTGCCCTAGAGCTCGTCGTACCCTGGTCCAAAGCAAGAATGTACATACCCCCACTCTATTCACTGGTAATTATATTGGAAGTTGTTTTTTAATGGAGACGTATGGCTTTTCTATTAGCATATCTATTTATAGACAGTTGCCGCATGAGACTTTCTATCATCTGGCGCTTCAATTCCCTCGCCCTCAGACTGCTATTTGTTGCTTTCCCGATTACCTTACTCCTCTCCTACCTTGTCAGACTTAAGTGGAACCCAGCGCTTCTTCTCCTTTGCATTAACGATACACGCATCTTCCCGTTTTTGACCCGCCACCCCCTCATCCCTGAGCGGATCCGCTCAGCGATTAATATTGAAACAGCGTGCACCTCAATCCTCGCAGCTCTCTGTCTCACACCTAACCTTGGCTACTACCCAGTCATCGCCATTATCATTGGGCTCATCCTTGGCCATTTCTTGCGCTATCAACTCCGTCTTTTCTATATCCTCTGGCGTAAAGTTGGCCCCTATCTCTCATTAGTGGTGCTTTTAGGCTTTCTTACGATTTCTTTCCACGGTTTATCAAACACCTTAACGCCTGCACTTTTTGGGAAAGCAATCCTCCTCTCTCTGATGCGCATACCTGCAGTCTTTATAGCGCTTCTATTTGCAGGTTATCGACCTCTTACAGGCCTCTATTTTTCAATCGTCAACCCCAAAGGCGTTACGGCGCTTATTATTGCATCATTCCTCATCCTTCCCCCTGACATCCATCTTTCATTACTCCTAAGCCTTGGTATTTCTGCTTTACTTGTCTACCCCATCTCTCATTTTTACGGCAGTGTCTTTACAGGACGCGATCTTTATTCTGCTTTGGAGGAGCATGCTCCAGTCGTTGAACTTCAAAAATAATTGAATCTGAATTTTACCGTGTGTTATGGCTAGGTTATGAACGAGAAATATTCCGTTGAACTATTTCAAAGCGTATTTGATCATGCCCCAGATGCGACACTTATTATTGATTCTGATGGGGATATTATCCTTGCCAATCATCAGAGCATCAATTTGTTTGGGTATTCACATGATGAGTTAATTCATAGCAAAGTGGAATCGTTGATCCCTGAAAGATTTAGAAAAGCACATATCAACCATCGAGCTGTATTTATCAAAAACCCCCACTTTAGGGAAATGGGCGTTGGTCGCACTTTATTCGGGCTAAAAAAAGATGGCACTGAGTTTCCAATTGAAGTGAGTTTAAGCCCCATTCAGATGGGAAAATATCGATTAGTTGCAGCATCGATAAGAGATGTAAGTGTAGTGAAAGCACAAGAGATGCAATTACTTAAGCGAAAACAAGAAACAGAACGGTTTTTGTTTGTTGCATCTCACGACCTGCAAGAACCTTTGCAAAATTTCACACAAGCGATTTCCTTCATTGAGGAAGAATTAAAGACATTCAAGAATGAACCGATACTAACTTACTTGGAAGTTGCAAAACGATCTTGTGAGAGGATGTCCTCTTTAATAAAAGATCTGTTGCAAGCATCTGAAATAGGGAGAGATCAAACATTTGGGTCTGTTGACCTCACAAGCATTTTAAATGCTGCTATAGAGTATTTAAAAGAATCTATCCTAGCAGCAAATGCCGAGGTGATCATCCTTAAGCCTCTTCCAACGGTCTTTGGCTTTAAAAGTGATTTACAGACGTTGTTTCGCAACCTCATTCGAAATAGCCTCAAATATAAACGAGAGAATGTCCCTTTGAAGGTGGAAATTGATTGGGAAGATTCTGGAGAAGAATTCACCATTCACTATAAGGATAATGGAGTTGGAATAGAACAATCGTATCTTGAAAAAATATTTGATCTTTTTTTTACTCTCCATTCAAAATCGGCCTCTTCTAGTAATGGGATTGGCCTTTGGCAATGCAAACGAATTATTGAGTTGCATCAAGGAGGTATTTGGGCTCAATCTAAAATAGGAGAAGGCACTTCCTTCTTTTTTACTATAAGGAAAAATCTATGAAAACACCCATTCCTCTAGTGCTAATTGTTGATGATGATGATGATTGCATTCTCTTTACGAAGTTATTACTCACAAAAAATGATCTAGCAAGCGAAATCATCGTTGCAAGCGATGGTGTTGAAGGCATTAGGTTATTTGAGAATCTGTCTTTTAAACCCAATTTAATTATTTTGGATTTAAATATGCCGCGCATGAATGGCTGGGAATTTATTGACACATACAATCAATTGCCATTCGAACAACTCCAGGCAACAATCATTTGTATCGCCTCGGCAACAACAGATCCGGCAGATATTAGTAAAGCAGAAGAGCTAGGTCTTCATCTTATTACCAAACCTCTTAAAGCCGAGTATTTGAAAGAAGTGATCGGTAACATCTGAATTTCGCTATAGGTTCACTGGGAGGTCAGGGTCTATTTCTGGAGGGATGCTAACTACATCTTCAAATCTTACACCTTCCCAATCTTCCTCTATTTCTTGGTGGGATTCACTATAAAGTTCATCGTAGTCAATAACTTCTTCTTGGGGTTTAGGAAGCTCTTCAACCTGTTTTCGTATTATGGTGATTTTAAGCGTATCTTTCTGAGATTTACCAAAATCAACAGGACTTAAAGAGGGCGATGCTGTGAGGGTTTCTCTTTGCAATTCGATAAATTTGCGCACTCTACATGTGAGGTCTCGAAGCCTACCACGAGTTGAACTTTTATATTGGCTCACTTCAGTCCAAAGTTTTAAGATATTTCTTTGGGGTCTAGCGCTTCTTGGTTTTTCTGAGTTAATCATTGCGATTACCTGCCGAAGTGTAAAGTCTTTTGCTCCTGTTATTTTACGCAATTCATTCAGAGAGAGTGTTGAAAGTTGATTATGCCCAAATCTTTGGTAGATCTCGTAGGCATCACTATAGTTGTAGATTTTACCCGACATTTAACCGCCCCTTTGTTTTAATGACAATTATAATTAAATATACAATATATTACTATATAAAAATTAATTTAATTTAAAGGGGTGGAGTGATCACTTAGGGCGTGTTTGCGAGAGTCTAGCAGACGGTAGAGTCCTTCTTTGGTGAACATGCAGATCACAAACCAAACGGCAATGTAGGCCCAAGAGAGACCGACATATTCCCAGCCAATTCCGACGAAGTCTTTGGTGCCAAGACCGTAAACCGAGATGAGTGTTCCGACGACTTGGGAGAAAAGGGTGCAGAGGAAAAACTTGATTTCTGGAAGGGGGCTGGTGAGTAGTAGCTCGGTGTTTCGGGTGAGGTAGATAGTAAGGTTGCCACCGCAGAGGATGGCTAGGAAGGCGAGGGTACGAGCTTTTTCCATGGGTAGCTGCCAGATGTTGGTGCCGATCCAGTAGAGGCCAAAGGTGGAGACAACACCGACAACAGCAAGGCCGATTGCGATGGTAAGCACTTCACGCATATTCCATTTAACAGGTTTTGGTGGAATGGACATGTGGTCGTAGGCGATTGCCATGATGGGGATGTCGTTTAAAAGAGCAATCAAGATGATCATGACAGCTGTTAAAGGATGAGCGTTAAAGATGAGCATGGAGAGGAGCAGGAAGAGGAGGAGGCGGACGGTTTCGGAGATGCGGTACATGGCATAGGACTTCATCCGACCGAAGATGCAGCGTGCTTCTTCAATGGCTTTGGTGATGACCATGAGTCCGGGCTCTGTGAGGATAAGGTCCGCAGCGGCGCGGGCAGCATCGGTAGCATTTGAGACGGCGATTCCAACATCTGCTTGTTTGAGGGCAGGGGCATCGTTAACACCATCACCGGTCATGCCGACGATGTGTTGCTCTCTTTGAAGTTCTTTGACGATTTTGAATTTGTGCTCTGGGAAGACTTCGGCAAACCCGTCAGCTTTATCGAGGTGGTCGTCGATTTGATCTGCTGACATGATGTTGGTGCCAAGTTCGAGTTTTCCAGCAATTTCTTTGGCAATAGCGGTGTGGTCTCCGGTGACCATTTTCACATCGATGTGCATCCCTTTCGTGATGCGGATGGTTTCTAGGGTGTCATCACGAGGGGGGTCGAATAAGGGGATGAGGCCGACAAATTTCCAGGAGCCGTTTTCTGTCTTAGCAACGCCAAGTGTACGCAGTCCTCTTGAGGCGAGGTCATCAACGGATTTATCCCATTTTTCTTTGTCTGCTCCCTCGCATAGCTCTAAGATGACTTGCGGTGCGCCTTTTGTGACGGAAAATTCTTTAAGCTGCGCTTCGGTACGTTTAATAACGGGGTCGAAAGGAATGAATTTATCGATGTTGTATTGATCAAGGGAAGCTTTGCAAACTTCGGAAACGGCGTTATCGATGGCATCATCGGTATCACGCATGGAGGCAAGGGTGCCGTATAATATGACGTCGTCAGCCGTGTAGCCGTCTGCTGGGACCAGATCTCCGACTGTGAGTTCGTTTTTTGTCAGTGTTCCTGTTTTATCCGAACAGAGAATATCAATCCCTGCGAGTTCTTCAATCGAGATGAGTTTTGAGACGATGGCTTTGAGTTTAGCCATCCGGTTGGCACCAATGGCCATAGTCATAGAGAGAACTGCTGGGAGTGCAACGGGGATTCCAGCGATCACAAGGACAAGCATAAAGATGGCAATGTTTCCAAGTGACTGATGAATGGAGTGTTCGACTTCTACGCGATAAAGATCGGTTACAAGGATGATAGCAGCGATAATAAGGGTTGTGAAAATAAGAAAGTGGCCGATACGTAAGACGGCTTGTTGGAAGTGGGATTTTGTCTTAGCTTCATCGACGAGTTTGGCTGTTTTTCCAAAGAAGGTTTCCATGCCTGTCTCTGTCACCTCGCCTGTCATTTCACCTTTTTTGGCGATGGTTCCTGAGTAAGCGACGTCGCCGACGACTTTGTCAACGGGAAGGGATTCACCTGTTAGCGCTGATTGGTCAACAGAGAGGTATTCTCCAGATGTGAGTTTGATATCGGCGGGAATGATGTTTCCAAGTTTTACGCGAACTTCATCACCGGGCACGAGTTTTTTAGCTTCTATCTCTTGCCATTTACCGTCGCGGTTGACACGCGCTTTGAGCGCAAGGCTATTTTTTAGGGCATCGATCGCACTATTTGCTTTGTATTCTTGGAAGAACCCGATCATTGCATTGATGAGTAAAAGGGCCATAATCATGATAAAGTCAGGCCAGCGCTCTAAAACTCCTGACAAGATGGCAGCAACCTCGATCATCCACGGAATGGGTCCCCAAAAAAACGAACAGAGAACCGCAAACATGCTTTTCTTGTTTTCTTTGATGGAGTTTGGCCCGTATTTTTTAAGCCGCTCTTCGGCTTCGACGGTGGTAAGTCCCATTAAATGATCTCCCTTACATGATTTGCTATGATCAAGTCTTCATTGGTGGGCATGACTTCGATATTACAGGTCATTCCCGCGCTTATACTATCTCGAATTAACGGGGCATGCTCTCCAATGCCTCCTGTAAATACGAGGGTGTCAATACCGCCTAAAACAGCGATCATTGCGCCGAGGTGTTTTTTTGCTGTATAGCAAAAAAGATCGATGGCTGCAATTTCTTTGTCCTGAATCAAGGCTTCCATGTTAGAGCTTCGCTTTGAAATGCCTTTAAGTCCTGATTTGTGGTTGAGGATGTCTTCTGCTTTTTCCTCGCCGTAGCGTCTGACGAGATAGAGGACAACGCCTGGATCGAGATCTCCTGAGCGCGTTCCCATCATAAGGCCTCCTGTTGGAGTGAGACCCATTGTTGTATCCATCGGTGCACCATCTTTGATGGCAGCTAGCGAAGCGCCATTACCAAGGTGGGCGATGACAACACGCCCTTTTGGAACTTGCTTTGCGATGAATTCATAGGAAAGCCCATGAAAACCATAACGCCTTACCCCCTCGTCAAAAAGGTCAAGAGGCAGGGGGAAGAGTTTGGCAATTTCAGGCATTGCCATGTGAAATGCTGTGTCAAAACATGCAATTTGCGGCAGATCTGCAGCTTTAAGCTTATGGATGAGTTCAAGCGCTGGGGGCATGTGAAGTGGGGCTAAAGGGACGACTTTTTGCAGCTCGGCGATTAACTTTGGAGTGATTAGCTCAGGCTTTGTGTGCTTTGGCCCACCATGAACGACTCTGTGCCCAATCGCCTCAATGGGAAACTTTTCTAAAAGAGGCATCACATCATCTGTTTGCCCCTCTTCTAAGCAGGTCTCACCTTGATAGACAGCGAATTTTAAGCTCGATGATCCAGAGTTGACACACAAAATGGTCTTCACGTGCGGCACCACTTCCACTCTTCAACTTCGGGAATGTCAACGCCATGCTCGTAAATATAGGACTTGTGATAGTCTAAAAGCTCATCGACTTCGTTTTGGAGTTTTCCATCATCAGGAAAGGCCAAAGCTGCTAATTGATAGCGACTCATCCCATTACAAACGACCATGTCAAAGGGAGTTGTAGTCGTTCCTTCTTCAATGTAGCCACGCACCTTGAACGCATTTGTATTAGGTCGTCCATGTGTCAGCTCATGAATAACAGTTGGGTGCCCGTGAAATGCAAAAATGACCGGAACATCTGTTGGGAATAACTCCTCATAATCATCTTCATCAAAACCATGTGGGTGTCTTGTCATTAAACGGAATAGGTCCATGACATTGACCATTTGTATTTTTACTTCCGGTTTTCGTTTTTTGAGAAAGTCAATGGCCGCGAGAATTTCAAGAGTAGGAGTATCACCTGCAGCTGCCATTACGACATCCGGCTTTCCTTCGTCACTTGCCCACTTCCATACACTTGCGCCTTTTGCCGCGTGGACTTTAGCCTCTTCCATGTTGAGCCATTGAGGCATTGGCTGTTTTCCCGCAATGATAAGATTGACATAGTTTCGACTCTTCAGACAATGATTTGCTACATTGAGTAAGCTGTTAGCATCTGGAGGTAGGTAGATGCGCGACACAGTCTCTTTCTTTTCAATAACAGACTCAATAAAACCAGGCCCTTGGTGTGAATACCCGTTGTGATCTTGTCGCCATACGTGTGAGGAGAGGAGGTAGTTTAAAGAGGCGATAGGCTCTCTCCAAGGGATTTCATTGCATGCTTTCATCCATTTTGCATGTTGATTAAGCATTGAGTGCACAATCATAGCAAATGCTTCGTAACAGGGGAATAAACCATGCCTTCCGGTTAAAAGATACCCTTCAAGCCAGCCTTGGCACTGGTGCTCAGAAAGCACTTCCATCACTCGTCCATCGGGACCTAAATCTTCATCACCCTCGTGAATTTCACGCATGTAGGTGCGCTTTGTCACCTCAAAAACGTTGTTTAAGCGATTAGAATTGGTTTCATCCGGACAGAAAATCCGGAAATTATCGGGATTACGCTTGAAGATGTCGCGTAAAAGAGCGCCTAGCACGCGTGTTGCTTCCCCCTTCACTTGGCCAGGCGCTGGAACATCTACGGCATACTCTTCAAACGTTGGAAAATCGAGGTCTTTTAAGAGTTGGCCGCCATTTGCATGAGGATTTGCTCCCATGCGAAGTGTTTCCTTAGGAACAATCTTTAAAACATTCTCTACAGGATGACCACGGTCATCAAAAAGTTCTTCAGGTTTATAACTTCTAAGCCATTCTTCTAGCATTTTAAAATGGTCGTCGTTGTTAATTACATCAGATAAGGGGACTTGGTGTGACCTGAAAGTGCCTTCAACAAGCTTTCCGTCCACCTCATGGGGACCAGTCCACCCTTTAGGTGTACGCAAGACGATAATGGGCCAGCCTTTATCAACGATCTTCTGGTGAGCCCAGCTCATTGCTTTCCACAGTTGTTCGTGTACAACCTTTGGGTCGTTGCCTTCAACGAATTGCACTTCATAACCACAGCCTAAGAAGAAATGGTTGATTTCCTCGTCGGTCATCCGTCCAAATACAGTTGGTCCAGCAATTTTGTAGCCGTTTAAGTGCAAGATAGGAAGGACGCCACCATCTCGCTCGCGATTGATAAACTTATTCGAGTGCCAGCTAGTTGCTAAAGGGCCTGTTTCAGCTTCGCCATCACCGACAACAGCTAAGGCGATAAGATCTGGGTTATCCAAAACAGCGCCGTAGGCGTGAGAAAGGACGTAACCGAGTTCCCCACCTTCATGAATGGAGCCTGGAGTTGGTGGGCTCACGTGTGAGGGAACACCGCCTGGCCAGGAAAAATCTTTCATTAGTAACTGTATACCGTCATCATCCATTGATAGATCGGGATATACTTCAGACATCACCCCCTCAAGCCAAACACACGAACGAAGTCCTGGTCCACCGTGACCTGGTCCTGCAAAATACACCATCTTAGCGCCAGTATCCTGAATCAACCGGTTTGCGTGAGCATAAATTAGATTGAGACCTACAGTCGTGCCAAAATGTCCAAGGAGTCTTTTCTTCAAATCGCTTTTTTCAAGCGGACGGCGTAGTAAGGGGTTATCTTTTAGATAAATCTGGCCTACTGAAAGGTAGTTTGCTGCGCGCCAAAACGCGTCAATATAAGGAATACGGTCATGCATATTTCGCATTAAAATAAAAACTTGTATTACAGGCAAGTTTTCTTATTAATTTAGCTTTTTATGCGCAAGCTCGGCATGGTGAAGTGCAATACGCATGCAAGCTGTTGACCAAGCAAGTGGGCAAATAGGTGAGGGCATGGGACGGAAAAAATAATTGATATCAAAAACTGTGCCGATGCTTTCAGGAAGGGCGAGCTTGGGGACACTTTCACCATCAACTGCGTTGGCATCATCACTTGTGAGTTGTCCAAGCGAGCGTTTGAGGTGATAATCACCTTGTCTTAGGTAATAACGCGCAATTTTTGAAGGCGTTTGCAAGGAAAGTTTGTAGTAGAGTGTGGCAATGATCGAATCAAAAAACCACTGGGCGTCATAAGGCTGTAAGCTTGGCATATACCCTTTGTTAAACCGCGTCATAATCTCAAGCGCTCGAGTTTTTGGTCCATGAATTACAGAAGGTATGTGATGTGTAATCCAGTAATTCATTGCTTGATATGCATCGAGGCGATAGCGGTAAATACCATAAGGCCCTTTGAGCGAAAGGACAATATTCAAGACTTCTTGGATTCTTTTAGGCTGAGAATCAAATAGGGTATTTCTAGGCTCTGCTAAGAATAAAAGCGCGGCATCAGCACGCCGGTCATAACCTGTGTTATTCACATCAGGAGCTTCTCCGCCTAGACTTAGGTTAAACTCAACGTTTTTTACCCCTTTTTTGTAGAGCTGATCAAGCGTTCTCTGACTTAACGCGGTGCGGATTTTTTTCGACTGAGGACCTCTTATCGCATTTTCTATACCTTGCACTACGGCTTTGTTTGTAAGAAGGTGTTTTTGATAAGCTTTGAGACTTGCAGCGATTAACCCGATCGTTGAGCTGTTGTGTTGCAACTCTTCTTCCCAAGGACCTGCATCCTCTCTCACATAGTATTTTGTCTCATTAAAGAAAGCGGGGAAGAGCGAAAGAATGGTATAATTTTCTATCGAGAGCTCACTTGGCAATAAAAGTTTTGTCTCAATGGCATCTATCAGAGCGAGAAGAAACAACGCATGTGAATCAAATTGCAAATGATTCCATACTTGATCTTTCCCCTCAACTTGGTGATGTGAAAGCGTTTTGCTTGAAAAACGAATCAGAGGAACACTCATCTTTGCATTGGGGTTTAATGTCGGGTCAGCGATAGAAGGGTTGTGAATGACGGCTAGAAAACGCTCAACTTGCGGTTTACTTGAATAAAAACGAAGCAAATTTAAAAGCAGCGTTTTTGCCTCTTTTTGTGACCCAATTTTAAGTCCAAAATAAACCCATGCAGCATCGCGGACCCAAACGGCTGAGTAATTGGTTGTGTCAATTTGATCTTCTGTTTTTCGTGATGATGCCCTCACAAAACCTTGTTTTGTGAGAGGGATCGTAAGGTAAGGAGAAAGCATATGACGCAAGCTTTTGATCTTTTGCAAATCAAACGGCTTTTCTAAATAGGAGAGAATTTTAGGATTAAAATAATACACAAACCCACCTTCGGGAATGGCGGCGCACTGTGGGGTTACAAGAGATTGAAGATTCTCTCTATTGAGGTAATTCGCCTCAGGTGTTGGAAGGTGGGCAAAAAGAGAACACGTGAAAACAAGGAGCAAAGCGCGCATGAAAAAATCCTCCAGATCTTTTCAGCATTAAAGGCGAAGTGTTAATTAGCCGAAAGCCATTTTTTTCATGGAAATAATAGAGGCATCCATTTTAGTCACTAAGCGATTGAAAGCATTGTAGCAAATCCGAATCATTTTACGGTCAGCCTCGCTCTTTGGTTTCATTAATGGTTCATCAACTACTGTGATATCTTCGTCTCGACAACTCGAGCCACTTCGCTGTGGAAAAACAGGTTTTGCACAAATAGCGACCACTCTCCCAAATAAAGTTCTAAGATGGCCGATGTTCGTTTTAAAGGTAGAAAAAGCTGCAGCAATCTCAGGATGCTCTGTTAAATCATAACAATCTTCTACAAGGTCGACAATGTCATCATAACCTTCAATCTTATCGTTAGCTAAGTGGAGGGTTTCAAGACACCCCTCGGAGGGAATTCCCTTAAATAAATCGACTACTTCTAACATTACCACCAACCTTTTTGTAATGATTATTATAATATAAGTGAAATTTAATTGCATTGTGAAAAAATGCTTTAACTCATTCTTGGAGGTGGGTTAAAATATTTTTTATGTCTATTGAGCCGTATCAGTGTGGTGTGGGTAAACTATATTTTGAAGAAGAGGCCTTAGCTCAAGTAACCTTGAGTACAACGATTCCTAAGCGCGAGCTCTTTAAGCGTCTTCCCATGAGCTTTGGTAAAGAGAGCTTTGTGGTTCGAACAGACCTTATCCTAGGAATTCACAAAGTCACTGAGGCGCCGTGCGGTTTCGGAGGAAGGATGAACTTTTATAGGCTTGTATCAAGGGTTGATGGTCTAAAGGTCCAAATTAACGGGCTTCATAAAAGCCTCTACATGTGCGATTCCAAGGAAGAGATGTTTGGCTATCACACAGACACGCGATTTACAGGTTCTCTTCGAATCGAATTGGATGTGTCAGCCGTAACTGATGGGGTTATTGCCCTTACGGGTTTAAAATAAATCCTTGCATCAAAAAAATATTTAAGTTACTTTACTAAAACTTAACAAATGTCCGAGGTGTAATATGAGCTCAGTTCCCTACGTTAGGCTGCGTGAAGTTGAATTAACTCCTGCTGATGGGATCAGAGTAGGAACTGCAACGATTTCATTATTTGGCACTCCAATTACAGAGGTAGATATCAGAACGCGTTCAACGGCCGCAGAATTCTTTGCTAAGATGCCGGTCAAAAGCAATGCACAGGGTAACATGATGGTAAGTCAGTCGATGTTTCAGATGTCTGCAGACGCTCCAACTGATGCTTTGGAAATCAAATTAGTCTCTCTTCCTGAAGGAGTATTTCTCCATCTAGTGTCTTTAAATCCAGCTACTGTTCGTGTTGGAGAAAACACAATCACTTGCTCTGGAGTAGACCTTGAAAAAGAAGTAAAGCTCGATGTGGTCTTTTCTTACCCAGCTCTTACGTATGACATGTTTGTTTAAACCCATTTTTAATCTGGTTCTACAAAGCTGTAGATGTTTACTCCAATAAGTATAATTAAACACGCAAGAACACCATAATCTAAATAATCTCTAACATCCATTCTAGAGCGGAGGTTTGCTAGAGCAAGTCTATTGATTGAATCTTCAGCTTTAACATGGGCGAGCTGAAATAGCGCTACTTCAAGCGTTTTTCCTAATTGATATTCTAATTGATAAACGCGGCCACTTGAGTGTTTCATTCGATAGGTTCCTAAGGCATCTTGAGAGGGAACGTAGTGTGTGTCATCAACTAAAAGAGTACCTTGGTGGGATCTTGTTGTGACTTCACCCCTTAATTTGACAGTTGGCAGTTCGTCAGAATCAGCTAAAGGAGGGACTTCTACACAAAAATGGTCGTGATGAGCTATTAAGGTTCTAATTCGAGCCTTTGGATCAGCGCCCCATACTTGATAGGTTCGCCCTGAGAGAGTGATTAAATTTCCTTGCATTTGCGCTAAACAGGCTATTGGGAATTCAAAGTTTGAGAGTTTTTTAGTCAAATCTCTTCCAATTCGCTCAACTAAGCATGAGGGTATAAAGCTTACGTGTTCATTTGAAGGGGTAACCCTACATGCTGTTTGGTTACCAAGTACGATAAATCCATCTAATTTCATGCTGATTCTCCTAGGAAAAACGGGGAAGAGACGATAAGAAGGCTTAAGGCTGTAATGGTTGTTAAAATGGCGCTGCGGTATTGAGGTGGTGGAGGTGTTTCTTCTTCGTAAGGAGTGCTAAGGACTTCAAGAAACTCAGGCATATTAACGGGGCGCACAAGCTCTCCGTTTACTAAACCCACACCGCTTGCGAAGATGGGAAGCGTTTGAATGGGGAAACGAATGTCTTGTTCCTTGCCATTATCCAATGAAAGATGAGCCATGACATAGGGGTTAGAATCGCGCGAGAACAGCTCATGACCGAACGAGATGGTACCGGAGGTTGGAATGAACATTATTTTGACCTCCCGTAGATAATAGCGCCGCCAAGGCATGTATTTTTGTCATAGAAGACAACAGATTGTCCGGGCGTAATCGCCCGCATTGGACTTTCAAAATTCACGGTAATTCCTTTGTTTGTTTGTGTGATAGTGCAAGGGACATCGGTCTGCCGGTAGCGTACTTTTGCACTGCATTTTATGGGTAATTTGGGCGGGGAGTCGACCCAGGTGAGCTCTTTCGCTTCAAGTGAAGTGTGGAAAAGCGCTTCATGGTTTTCTCCCTGAGCAAGGGTGACGGTGTTAGTGTCGATGTCTTTATCAACGACAAACCACGCATCTCCAGGACCTCCGATTCCAAGGCCTTTTCTCTGGCCGATGGTGTAGTAAAAGGCGCCTTCGTGCTCGCCAAGAGGCTTGCCGTTGGTATCAATAAAAGGGCCGGGCTTCATCGGGATGTACTTTTTTACGAATTCACGGAAGGGGCGTTTCCCGATAAAGCAGATGCCGGTTGAATCGCGTTTGTCGTGGACGGGTAGTCCGGCTTCTTCGGCGATTTTGCGCACCATCGGTTTTTCTAAGCCACCTAGGGGGAAAAGCACGTCTTTTAAAACGGCCGCTTTCACCATGTAGAGGAAGTAAGACTGGTCTTTATTCGGGTCATGGCCTCGCAGGAGTTTGCCAGTTTTGGTTTGGCAGTAATGGCCTGTGGCGAGATAGTCAGCCCCAAGTGTTTTGGCTCTTTGGTAGAGGGCAGAAAATTTGATTTCGCGATTACAGAGCACGTCGGGGTTGGGAGTGACACCTTCTTTTAACCTGTCTAAGAATTCCTTGAAAACGCGATCCCAGTAATCTTTACAAAAATCTACGGTGTAATAGGGGATATCTAAGATTTGACAGACCCGTTCGACGTCTTTAAAATCATCACTTGCATTGCACTGTTCATCATCTGCCCAATTGCGCATGAATAGACCAAAGACTTCATAGCCTTGGTTTTTAAGAAGATATGCTGAAACGGCTGAGTCAACTCCACCGGATAGTCCAACAGCTACTGTCCCTTTACTCATGGGAGGCAGTATACCATAGAATCCCAAAAAAAATAAAGAGGGAGACCCCTGTAATTAAGACGGCAGTGAGAGTTGTGTCTCGCTCGTCAAAATAGGGCACGTGATAGTGTGCTTCGAGCGCTTGGCGGACTTTTGGCATTTGGTGGGTGATATCAACAACACCAACGCCGCGCATGGAGAGGAGATAGTGAGAATTGCGTCTTTGCAGAGCAACTAAAGAATTTATTGGTGCATGAGGAGAACCGTCTGTAAAATGCAGTTGTCCACTAATGTGGTGATGGTTAAAGACAAGGGGAGGATCATCACCTACAATGTCTTGTCTTTTGGGACAACACATGTTGTGTAAAGTCTCAATCCGATCTAATTGAGTATGTAAAGCGGGATCATTTCTAAGTTGTTCAATCGGCAAGGGTTTTACGACTCCATCGACGACACAATGCACATAAAGAGCGTGAACATGGCCGATATATTCACATTCACCTGTCATTCCTACTCGAACTGCCATGCGAAAATAGTACTCGATTTTGGGATTGAATCCAAGTATATGTTTGGTATGCCAGTAGAAATTATTGCCCATCGTGGGGCCTCGATTGAATGCCACGAAAATACCTTACAAGCCTTTCGCGTTGCGATGCAAATTGGCGCTGATTATTTAGAGTGTGATGTGCATCTATCCAAAGATGGCGTGCCCGTTGTTGTGCACGATTTCGATGTTGAGGGGAAAAAAATTGTCGAGCAGACCCGAGAGGAGTTAAAAAAGTATCAAATTCCGACGTTAAAAGAGGTTCTTGCGCTTGGTCATCCTGTAATGGTTGAGCTTAAGCCAGAAGATCGCACTTTGGTGAAAGATGCGATTGCTCTTTGTGAGGGCTCGGATGTGGTGATAGGAAGTCTCAATGCGCAGGTCATGGAATGGCTTGAAGTTGATGCAGAAGGTTTCACGCGGATTGAAGTTGCCGATCACATGGGTCTTGTAACGGGGCATAGTGACTTGGTAGGGATTAATGATGAGGGGCTCACTAAAGCATTTGTTGAGCAGTTAAAAGAAGACGGACACACAGTCTGGGTTTGGGCGGTAGACGATTTTGAGCGCGCAAAGGATTTAATCGACTGGGGAGTTGATGGAATCATCACGAATGATCCGAGGAAGATGCAAGAGTTATGAGACCAACGAGTGTGTATCGTTTACAATTTAATCGTGAGTTTACGTTTAAAGATGCACTAGGCATTTTGGATTATTTAAAAGAGATGGGGGTTGAGGGAGTCTATTGCTCGCCGTATTTGAAGGCGGAAAAGGGGAGTATGCACGGCTATGATGTGGTCAGCCCTCATCATATCAATCCTGAAATTGGGACGTTTGCTGAGTATAAGGCGTTTTGTGGGGGGCTAAAAGAGCGGGGGATGTTTCATTATTTCGATTTAGTGGCAAATCACATGGCAGCTACTGAGGAAAACCCGTGGTGGTATCACGTTTTAGAGCATGGTCCAAGCTCTAAATATGCTGAGTATTTTGACATTCATTGGAATCCGCCTCAAGAGGATTTAAAGGGGAAGCTTTTGTTCCCCATCTTAGGAGACACGCTTGATGAGGCAATTAAGAAAGGCGATGTGAGAGAGGACGGTCAGTATACGTATGTATATGATAGACGGTTGCCTAAAAGCGATTTTTACAAGTTAGAGTTTTGGCAGGCGGCGTATCACAATGTGAATTACAGGCGTTTTTTTGATATTTATGGATTGGCAGCGCTTAGAATTGAACTCGATCATGTGTTTGATGAGTACCACAAATTTTTGTTTGAGCTTATCGATGAGGGATATGTAGATGGTATTCGGATTGATCATCCCGATGGGTTTTATGATCCTCAAGGGGTTTTTCATCGCATCAAGAAACGTTATCCCGATTTGCCGATTGTCGTTGAGAAGATTTTAGGTCATGGGGAACACTTGCCAGACGATTGGGAGGTGGACGGGACTGTTGGCTATGAAACACTTGGCCATTTAACGGGCATATTCATTGATCAGACTAGCGAAGAAAGGCTTACCGATATTTATCACAAATTTATCGATGAAAAGATCGACTATCAGGCGCTTTTGGACAAAAACAAGCGGGAATATGCTTTGTTGTATTTGGCAAGTGAACTTGATCAACTGACGGTTTTATCAAAGGATAAAGATAAGGGCGAAGTCGTTGATGAACTTGCGGCGTGCTCTGTGTACCGCACCTACGAAAGAGAGGGTGATGCTTACCGGATGCGTTTCCAGCAAATTTCACCGGTTGTTATGGCAAAGGGGCTTGAGGACACACAGCTTTATCAATACAATAGGCTCTTAGCCCTCAACGAGGTAGGTGGCCATCCCGATATTTTTGGCTGTTCTATTGATGAGTTCCACGCTTTAAATCAATATCACTTAGAGCACCATCCGTATGGATTTACAACAGGGACAACCCATGACACAAAGCGCTCTGAAGATGTACGCCTTCGTTTGTCACTTCTCTCTGAGCTTGCTGATGTTTGGGAAGAGAAAGTGTTTGAGTGGAGAGAAATCAATCAACCGCTTAATCCACCTGATCCGAATATGGAGTATTTCATCTATCAGACCATGTTAGGGTTTTGGAACGACGATGCTTTGGCAAGCTTAGAATGGCGGCTTGTGGAATACGTTGTGAAAGCGGCGCGTGAGAGTAAGGCTCAGACCAATTGGGTTAACCAAAATGAAAACTACGAGAATGAGCTAAAGCATTTTTCACGGGCCATTCTAAGCCATGGGCCTTTTTTAGCGTCTTTTAAACCCTTTGAAAAGATGGTCAACGCACTAGGTCGCTTAAAATCACTTTCAGCAAACGTGCTACGTTTAGGCATACCAGGCATCTTTGATCTTTATCAAGGAACCGAGGAATGGGCATTTTATTTAGTCGATCCAGATAATCGACGTGCCGTTGATTATGAGGCTCTTTTGAGAAAGAAAAAGCATCCAAAACACACGCTTTTAAAGATTGGGCTAAATTATCGAAAAAACCACAAGGATCTTTTTTTGCACGGCACCTATTCACCTCTTCAGGCTAAAAATGGTGTGGCATTTATCAGAGAGTTTGAGGGGAAGAAGGTAGTGGTTGTCGGAAAACGGCTGATGACAACGCCTGATAAAGTGTCTGTTCTGTTATCGAATCACCCCAGGCTGAAAAGTATTTTTACGGGGGAGGAGCAGACTGTTGACCATGAGCTGACTGTTCAAGTTGCTGATATCTTTGAAATCGTGTAGAGGTAAGGATATGACACGCGGAATTTTCATTTACCTTTTAGCGGCTCTGTTTCTTTTCTACGAAATGGCTCTTCAAGTTTCGCCTGGTGTCATGACCATTTTTTTGATGCGCGACTTTAAGATCGATGCTTATGTGTTAGGGATCATGGCGTCGTTTTATTTTTATAGCTATACGTTGATGCAAATTCCTGCCGGCGTTTTATTTGACCGCTTTTCCCCAAAGATCCTTATTCCAGCAGCCACTTTGGTCTGTGCGCTTGGATCTTTGTTTTTCGGTGGAACGTCAAGTGTGTTTTGGGGCGCAATTGGTCGCCTTTTCATGGGCGTTGGTTCGGCTTTTGCCTTTATTGGTGTTTTGGTTGTAGCATCACGTTTTTTCAAGCCATCTCTTTTCGCGCTTTTTGCTGGGCTTGCACAATTTTTAGCAGGGCTTGGAGCTATGGGTGGCGCTTATCCCCTCGCAAGATGGGTGGACGTCTCTTCTTGGCAACATGTCATGATCTCACTTGCTTGGGTTGGTATTGCTCTTGCAATTGTTGGCGCCTTTGTTATTAAGGACAAACCTCACGATGAAGAAATTCACGGGGTATGCAAAACACTAAAAACCCTTTTTAAACGCGGACAAACATGGTGGATTGCGGCCTACGCCTTTACTGGGTGGACGCCTGTTGCCGTTTTTGGCGCTCTTTGGGGGGTGCCTTACTTCATGTCCCGCTATCAGGTGAGTAATACTAAAGCGGCAAGTGCCATTGCCTGTTTATGGCTTGGGATTGCCTTAGCGGCCCCTTTTGTTGGGTATTTGTCCGATTGGATTGGACGGCGTAAGACACCCATTCAAGTGTGCGCTTTGCTCGGTGGGTTTTCTTCTCTTGCCATTCTTTACTTGCACCCGCCCTTTACCTTGGCTTGTGCTTTGTGCTTTATTTTTGGGATCGGTTCTGCAGGCCAAATCTTAAGTTTTGCGCTTGTTCGTGACATTAACCGAAAAAGCAATGTTGCAACAGCTATAGGCTTTAATAATATGGCTTTAGTTGCCGGAGGCGCTATTGTACAACCCCTTGTAGGCTATTTTCTGTCTCTTACTTGGGATGGAAAAATCGAACAGGGTGTGCCAATCTATGCACCTGCAATGTTTGAGATTGCCTTGGCTGTTGTTCCTGCGATTTTCTTTTTAGGCTTTTTGATCTCGACATTTGCAATCCGAGAAACTTATTGCAAACATTGTTGACATTTAAACGTTTTTCTTGATAAAATCTTAACTCATATGATGGTATATCCAAGTGCACAAGTTGCATTCAACACAGCCTGCGACGGCATGGATCCTTCGTGGGAAAAGGGCGGCTTTTAGAGCTGCATGAGCAGGGGACAAGACTAATTGGGGCCGGAAAAGATTCAGTCACAGCAGAAATACGTGCTAAATTTACCCATACCCAAGCAAAAGTGGCAAGGCTATGGACTTACATTGAACAGCACAATCGCAGAGATGAATGGGCTGATGCAGCTCCCGCGCCTAAAACAACACACTTAAGTGCTGCTGTGTGTGTAGAGTGGGGACGTAAAGACCCCGCACATTTAGGTTTTACGCATAGCTTTACTAATCCGCATGTTGCTGAAGTGGACTTAAGAGAACTTGAGAGACGTCTTAAAGCAAAAGGTATCGGACATGCATGGCTCGATTTGGGTGTGGGGCCATATCTTGTCATTCGACGAGGCTCTGGTGAAGCCGCGCTTGCTGTTGCCAAGGACATGTGTGATGAGTCCTCTGGAAAAGCGATGCAAGAGGTTTTCGATACACGCACAGGAATGAGAAGGACGCACATTGCTGTTGCAACAGCGATGAACCGGGCTGCAAGCACAATTGCTTGGGTGGGCTAGCGGGTGTTTTTTGCCCGCTGCGAAGTGAACACGAGCCCAAGTAAGATAAGTGCCGAGCCGATATAAGCGAAGAACCCAGGATCCTCATTGAGGAAAATCACACCAAGAAAAATTGCAATGACAGGAAAAAGCAGTGTTGAGGTGGAAAGGTAGGTAGCGCCAGCTCTACGTATGATCACGTAGTAAAGGATGAATGACCCTCCTGTGCCAACTGTTCCAAGCGCAATGGCGCTCCAGAGTGAGAGTGTACTTGGCCATGCCGTCATCGGATCGACAAATAGAGCAAAAGGTAAAGTCATGATGCTGGCAAAAAGAAGTTGATAACTTGCAACAACAAGACCTGGAATGTGATGTACGAAGCGTTTTGCATGTACCATTGCCATCGCGTACGAACCTGAAGCGATAGCTACAGCTAAAATGCCCCACTGGTCACAAGCGACTTCATCTACAAGCGAGGGGACGAACACAAACAGAAGTCCGGCAACGCCAAGGAGAACCCCGAAGATCTTTTTTAGGTTTAATCCTTCGTCCTTAAGGAAAAAACAACTCAAAATCACGACGAAAATCGGTGTTGATCCGTTGACAATCCCTGCGACAGCGCTAGGTATCACTTTTTCGCCATAGGTAATCAGGGCAAAGGGAAATGCGTTTGCTAGAAACCCAAGCCATAAGAAGTGAGGCCACATCTTCACATGCTTAAGCAAGTTGTGTTTTGCAGATTTTGCAATGATGATGACGCAAAAAGCCCCCATAATTAGGCGAGAAAATACTAAGGCAAAAGGAGAGAATGTTTGAATACCAAGTTTGATGAGGAGGAAGTTAGGACCCCAAAAGCAGGCAAGTAAAATCAGTAAGAGGGCATTTTTTACGTTCATATACTCAAGGTACACAAAACAGGATTCTCAGACTAGAGGTTTAGCAAAGGCTTTCGCTTAAGAGTAATCCACCGGTCATCACTGAAGTGACAATGATTGCTGGCACGCTCAGTGTTGAAAAAGCAAGAGTTGTTAAGGCAACTCCTGAGACGACACCAAGGGCTACTGATGCTATTTTGTCAAAATTAAGGCTTGAACTTACTGGATCTGTTGAAATGCAGCGAATTGCAAATAGGGCGAGTGTTGCTGAAAATCCAGTGACGGAACCTAAGAAAATTGTTTCCAACATGTTGACTGAAACGTCACCTAAAATATTTAAGGCTAAGCCTGAAATAACTCCGGTCAAAGCTCCTTCAGAAGCGATGAGGATTGGGTGACAACAATCGGTAAGACCTGACATTGCATCATTGAGCTCTCTTCTATGATCTCTATCAGCGAGTTCAAATCTTGAAGTTAGGGTGTCTGAGGTAGGTGTGCTACTTGGTAATGCCGCCATTTTTACTGCCTTTAATGGGATTTTACAATAACTCTAAAGTCTAGAGTTTTTGCAGTTTCTTAACAATCACTTTTCTTTTTTGAATCAACCCCGAAGCATTGAAAGAGCTGTTTGAACACTGTAGATGGCAATCATGTCTCCTGAATGAACAAAGCCACCCACTAAATTGGCTGCCGTGATTCCAACTAAAAAAGCTAAGGTTAAGGAGGATACCTTCAAGACTGTTTTTGACACCACTTCAAGTTCGCCCCCACAGCAAATAGAAATAAGAATATAAGTGGCTGAGTGGGTCATTGCCATGACTCCTGAAAAAGTCGCAACGCCGAACCAGTCAGTCCCGCTATCTTCTAATAAAATATTTAGTGCGAAGGCATACGTCGTGCCGACAAGCCCACCAAATGCGCCGAAAACAGGTGTAAATAAAAGCCCCTGCTCAAGATCTGCTCTGGTTTGCAAAGGAATAGCCATGCTAGACTCCTATTCAAAAATATGCTCACACATACTGCCGAATTGTCGAAATTGAGCACAACTTTTTTTCTGCAAATTAACAGCAGAGTTCGCGAATTACTAGAGGCACTTGCATCACGACGATACCAAGGATAGACATAGGAGCACCAACTGCAGCAGTGATTCCAGCACCCATTAAGGTCCCAAAGGCGTTACATGCGATCAAGGCTACTTTACTCACCTCAGAATTAAGATCACAACCGCGCACAACAACATTTGCAAAGGTCATCGACCCATAGCTTACCATTCCAAATAGGACTGGAGCTAAAAGCCCTTCACCTCCACCAAAGGCCGCCTGAGCAATCGAGTAAATCGTGCCAACAAGAGCACCTAAACCTCCAGCGATACCAACTCCACAAACAGAAGCTACGCAATTTTCTCCCTGTGTCATAACTCGATCAATGCTTTCTTCTGTTGAAGCTATAGACATATTTTTCTCCTCTTTAACTTTAAAAAGAAGCATATTATCGACTTTGCGATTTCTTTACAAATAGAAAAACCCCTTTACTCGAGGGGGGGTATTCGATTAAAAGAAAATCATGGATATAGAACGACGTCGGATGGATGCAGATCGGGACTCCTGGGAAAAATGGGGGCCGTACGTTTCAGAAAGAGCATGGGGAACTGTGCGCGAAGATTATAGTGCGGATGGTAATGCTTGGGCATATCTAACTCACGACATGGCGCGTTCCAAGGCTTTCCGCTGGGGAGAAGATGCAATTGCTGGGATTTGTGACCGCTACCAGGTGATGGTCTTTGCCCCCGCTTTTTGGAATGGAAAGGATGATATCCTCAAAGAGAGACATTTTGGACTAGGCACGTGGGAAGGAAATCACGGAGAAGATGTCAAAGAGGTCTACTACCATTTAGATAATGTTCCTTCGCACGCCTACATGAAGTATCTCTATAAATACCCGATGGCAAAATATCCATATGAGGACTTAATTGAGGAAAATAAACGGCGCACCGTCCACGATAGAGAATATGAGCTTTGGGATACAGGGATTTTGGATGAGGGGCGCTACTTTGATATTTTCATTGAATATGCCAAGGAAAGCCAAGAAGACCTGTGCATCAAGATCGAGGCATTTAATCGTTCAGAGCAAGAGGGCCTGCTCCATATCATTCCTCAACTGTGGTTTAGAAATGCGTGGTCTTGGCATCAACATCACGGACCTGAACCTGTTATAAAAAAAGGCGAAGGGTGCTCTGTCATTGCCGATGACCGCAACGCTGACCCCGTGCCGAGAATTACAGAGACCTATTATTTAGGCGAAAGACATCTTTACGCAACCGAAGGCGCTGAGATTCTCTTCACAAATAATGAAACCAATAAACAAGCAGTTTTTGGAGCCAAGAGTTTATCTCCTTATACGAAAGATGCTTTCCACCGTCACATTGTTAATGGAGAACACACAGTTAATCCAAATGGCGTTGGAACAAAGTGCTGTTTTCACTATCGAGATTTAGTCGTGCCAGCTGGTGAGTCAGTGACCATTTTGCTGAGGTTATCGCCTGAAAAACTCTCTCACCCACTTGATGATGTTGAACACATCATAGCAAAACGGAAGAAAGAGGCAGACCATTTCTATGACAAGATTCACCCGCCAGAAGCCTCTGAGGATGAAAACCTCATTCAAAGACAAGCGCTTTCCGGCATGCTTTGGAACAAACAGATCTATCTCTACGATGTCAACCTATGGCTAAAAGGGGACAACCCCGATCGACCACCTCCACCTGAAAGGGCGCACATTCGCAATACGCACTGGAAACACATGATATCCAAACGGATCCTCTCCATGCCCGATAAGTGGGAATATCCTTGGTTTGCAGCTTGGGACCTGTCATTTCATTGTATTCCACTTGCCCTTGTTGACGCAAAACTTGCTAAAGATCAGCTTTGGTACCTTCTTTTTGACCAATTCCAACATCCAAACGGCCAAGTTCCTGCCTACGAATGGGAATTTTCCGAATTAAATCCACCTGTCCAAGCGTGGGCCGCATACCGCATCTTCCGTATGGAGTACGAAAGCACCGGAGAGCGCGACCTTTCATTTCTAAAGCGCTCTTTCCACAAACTCCTCTTAAACTTTGTCTGGTGGGTCAACAAAGTCGACTCAAAAGGAAATAACGTTTTTGAAGGGGGCTTTTTAGGTCTTGATAACATCACCGTCATCGACCGCTCAATGGAAATCCCCGGTGGCGGCACACTTGAACAATCCGATGGCACAGGATGGATGGGCCTATTTTGCCTTATGCTCATGCGCATCTCCCTTGAAATTGGCAGAACCGATCACGACTACCAAATGCTCGCGCTTAAGTTTTTCGAGCACTTTGTCTACATCGCCAACGCGCTCATGAACGCTGAGAACCGCGACCTTCAACTTTGGGATGAAGACGATGGCTTTTTCTATGATATGCTCTGTAATGGAGATGGCACGCACCAAAAGATCGAAGTACGTTCACTTGTCGGCCTGATTCCTATGTATGCTGTCGACCTCTTAACCTTTGAGGAAATCGAAGCGTGCCAGGACTTTGGCAAAAGCTTTCACTGGTTTTCCGATAACAGACAGGACCTCACAAAAAGCTGTGTTCACCATGTTGAAGGGAAAGGCTACATGCTGACACTCATGACAAAATGCCAAATGGAGCGCATTTTACAACGCGCTTGGGATATCAACGAGTTTCGCTCGGAATACGGCCTTCGATCCCTTTCGAAATACTACCAACAATACCCTTATGAACTCCTCGGCAACAGCATTAGCTACGAGCCGGGTGAGGGAGAATCGAGTCTTAAAGGAGGGAACTCGAACTGGAGAGGGCCAATTTGGTTCCCCACCTCCTTCCTCTTTATTGAAGCGCTCAATAAGATCTATGATATTCTCGGCGATTCCTTCAAAGTCAATGGGCTTACCGCCAAGGAAATGGCTGATACGTATGCCTGCTCCATGGTGAAGCTCTTCCTTCGCGATGAGGGTGGCCGCCGGCCGGTTTTCGGGGATTCAGAGCTCTTCCAGACGGACCCGCACTTCAAAGACTACATTCTCTTTTATGAGCATTTTCATGGGGATACTGGCCGAGGACTCGGTGCTTCTCACCAATGTGGGTGGACTGGTTTAGTTGCTAATCTTATTAACGAGCATCATCAGCAATCGCAAGCAAGAGAAAATTTAGATTAGGGTTATCTTTTCGGTGTCTTTTAAAGAATCCGCCCTACGGTGTATGCACTTATACTACTGTAGGGCGGATTAATTAAAATACCCTCGAAAATATCCCCCTCTTTCTAGGCGCTCTCTTGGCGATCTTTTCACCCCTGTCCTTCGGCAGGGGCAAAAATCTCATCCAAGATAGTCACCTAGAAAACCTGCCGGCATATTTTTTAATGTGTTGGTGGTTAGTATGTTGGGTTGTTATTTGAGTGTGAGATGTTTACTTTAATCTTTAGTTTAGTTATAATCTTTGTTATGGAAACACAAAGTAAAACTACTATCACTTTCCTTATTATTGCGCGCTCAGCGCAGTCGATTATGATGCGCTAACGCGCGTTACAAATTTTTCATTCACATTTTTTTAGCATTTTCAATTCACACGTAGGCTAATTCTGTCTGCATGTGATTGTTCATCAACCAAACAAGGAGGATATGATGACAACATTACCAACAAGCCCAAATAGGGCACAAGAAGCATTTCTGGAACAACATACACCAGAAAAAACAAAGCCAGAGACAAATAAAGCAGCAGCTTTTGCAGCGCTATTTTTTGGCTTAGCAACTTTAGCGCTAGTGGTCGCATCTGTTACCACAACGGGCGCTGCACACTACGCAACTGGCGGCGCAGGCTTAGGAACCGCTGCAGCGTTCTTTTATTCTGTGTATAAATCTCAAGGACAATCACCAGCTGAGGAGGCCTAGTGATTATGAGCGCCGGGCTTTTGGTTAGGAAAGCCCGGCTTTTGTAATAATTTTTATTATTGATTGTTGATGGGTTTGTTAGAGATAATATAACCATGAGTGAAGCAGTTAGTAATAGTCCGTTATCGGACGTCAAGGTATCTTTAGAATCAAATGGTATTCCAGCAAGTGACATTGCTTTGGCTATAGCAGGGATTGGAGCTTTAGCGGCAATTACTGGAACGGTTGCAGGTATTGTTGGGGTCTTAGAGCCAATATTGGCCGTGGGCATTGGCGCGATAGGAGTTGCTACAGCCCTCTATTCAGGGGTATTCAGCGTGATTTTAAAAAATCATTCACCTTCAGAAATTCTGAGTCGAGTAGTTCGGGCCAATGAAATGCAAATGGCTATCGATCAAGGATTGCCACCATCAATAACGCATAATTACTTTATCAGGTAATTGCGTTTTATTTAAACTTGCTGTCATTAAGGTAAATAAAGTATCATCTGCCTATGGCAGATACAACAATTCAACTTATTGATACAACGGCGCCTGTCGTTGCTGAACTCCCTCAAGAGAGGCGAGAATTTACTTATAGAGAAACTACATATGTGATGGCTGGGCTGGCCCTTTTAGGTGCGGCGGCGGCTGCGATTGCGGGAGCTGCTTTTCCTGCAACGGGTTTAGTCCTTATTGGAGGGGCAATTGCCTATCACGGTTACTCGACATTCGATATCAACAATCCAAGCGATCTTTTGATTTTGAAAAACCAAGTGAGTCAGATGACACTGACTGATGCGGTGGCTCAGCACGGCTGGGAAAAAATAGAACGCTATGAGCTTTTAACGCCTGTTCAAATTGCAGAGAAATTTGAGAATGAGACTCGTTATGCTTCTGGCAGCGAAATTTTGGCGAAGTATTCAGAGCGAGATTTTGAGCAGTTTGGAAAGCTTGATTTATATAGCGCTGATCAGGTGAAAGACTTGATTCTTTTAAAGCGTGATTTAGCTCGCTTTACGTCCATTATTGAAAGTCAGATTGCGCTTGTGTCCACAGATGTGAGAGCTGTCGAGCTGGAAAGGGATCGTTTTGCATTTGAGAGAGGGATTAACACTAATTACCAACAGATATTAAAAGGATAACATGGCAGTACCATTTACAATTGGAGAGAGAACAGCATTAACTCCTGGTGCAAATGACGAATGGTTTTTAAAAGACTACGCGTATATGACAGCGTATGTAGGAGCCTTTGGCTCTGCGGCAACTGCTGCTTTAGGTGTTTGTGGAGTCATCACAGCACCTGTTGCACTTCCATCGAGCTTAGTTCTCGGAGGGATTTCACTTCTTTCATGGGCGGTCGCTTATTTGCAAGAGGGAAATTATGCGGATCCACGCGATCTACTTCGTATGCGGGATGAAGCGCTTCAAGTCCCACTTCTTGAATCGATTAACACCCACGGCTGGGATAATCTGATTCGTTATGAGATATTAACGTATCCGGAAGTTCAGGCGAAGTTTTTAGCAGACACTGCCTCATGGGATTTTAAGAGAGTTGTGGACACATTTGGTTGGCAGACAATTCAAACGCGGCAACTTTGGACGTATGATCAGGCAAAGAGTGCATTTGAAAGTACGATTACAGGCATGAGCCAAGATCAATTTGCAAACTACTTTGGATATCAAGATTTTGGTTGGCTTGTCCAATACAATCTAATGGGTCAAGAGGATGCTCAAAATTGGATCTATTATAAATCATCACTGAAGACGCTTGATCAGCTGGTCAATCAATTCGGGTGGGCTCGCCTTAAAGCTGGCGATCTTGTTCGTCCTGAGCATCTCAGACAGAAGTTCCACGAAACAACCAGGCTTATGACAGGGGTTGATTTTATCCAAAAGTATTCACTAACTGATATCGGTCACATGGAAGACTTAGGGCTGATTGATTCGCATCTAAGAGCTGTATTAGTTGGCTTAGTTGATCACTATTACACGAGCAAGGGTGAGATTGATCGTGTCATTAGTCGTATTGACCGCGTATACAATGCAGAGATGAAAGCGTTAAAACTTGAGAAAAAAGAAAGTATTGATGCGTTATCCAAAGATGAAGCTGTAGAGATAAAAGCATGTGATACGGCAAAAAAAGAGGCTCTGGATTTAGCGCAAAATACCTACCAAACTCAGCAAGATCGCATTCTTGAAAAACAGAATCAAAGTCAAGCTTGGAGAGAAACTGAACTTCGCAGGATTGAAGCTGAATTTGAAGCGGAAGAGCGCCTTATCCGTCGGCAGTATCGTGATGCTGTTGATCACTTGAGGCCTGCCTACGAAAGGTCGAAGAGTCTTGTTGAGGCGCGTTTTGAGGTGGAGAAAGAGCGTATCAACGCTCAGCGTTCGCTTGACATGATCCCGCTTGATCAGCAAGTGACTGATTTAAAAGCTGAGATTAATGCGAGGTATGCAGCCGTTCAGTGGTAATCACTCGACGGTAACGGATTTTGCCAGGTTGCGGGGCTGATCAATATCGGTCCCGCGCAGTTTCGCAAAGTAGTAAGCAAACAGCTGCGTTGCGATGGCATAAGGGATGGGGCTTAAATCACAATCGACTTTGGGGAGAGCAATACTACTGTCTGCCATATAGTAATTGCCCTGTGGTCCGAAGGTTATGACCTTCGCTCCGCGAGCTTTGACCTCCATCAAATTGCTCTCCACTTTTTCTGTCGTTTCTTCGTGGCCGAGCAGGCCAATCACCACCATTTTTGGGTTAACTAAGGCGATGGGGCCATGTTTGAGTTCACCGGCTGGGTAGGCGTTAGCATTGACGTAGCTGATTTCTTTGAGTTTTAAGGCAGCTTCTAGAGCTGAGGGGTACATGTGTTGCCGGCCTAAGAAGAGGAAGTCTTGGTAGTCGGAATATTGCATGGCGAGTTTTTCGATCTCTGCTTCTTGGGCTAGGACTTGGTTGATGGCGTGGGGAAGGGTGTGGTAATCTTCATGGACAAGAGAGAGGAGGGTTGCGATCTGACATGTGAAGGCCTTTGTTGAGCAGACGCTTACTTCGGGGCCAGCTTCTAAGAAGAGCATTTCATCCGCTTCGCGCGAGAGGGTTGAGTGTTTGACATTGCAGATGCCAAGGGTTTGCTTTGCTTTGCCGCAAAGGCGAAGGGCGGCTAAGGTATCGGCGGTTTCACCTGATTGGCTAATCGCTATGACGAGTTCATCTGGGGAGATGATGGGATCAGAGTAGCGGAACTCAGAGGCGATGGAAACGCGGACGGGAATGCGAAGGTGTTTTTCAATGAGTTGTTTGCCGATCATTGCGGCATGGTAGGAGGTGCCGCACCCGAGGATGGTAATGCTTGCAAAGGCAGTGAGGTCAAACGCCTTTGCGTGGTAGAGTGTGCGTTGCACGGCTTCTGCTTGCTCATGGATCTCTTTGAGCATAAAGTGGGGATAGCCACCTTTTGAAATGGAAACGGGGTCAGAGGCGAAGGCTTTCCCTTCTTTTTGGATAGGCGTCCCATCTGCACGGAAGAGTTCTAAGGAACCTGGTTTTGCGATGGCAAATTCCCCATCTCTTAGGAAGTAGACGGTGAGGTCTTCGCCGAGGAAAGTGTTGGGGTCTGAGGCGATGTAGATTTCTTTCCCGTTCACACCGATGGCGAGCGGGCTTTCATGGGCGGCTGCGACAAAGGTATCGGGGTGATCTTCGTGGAGTAGGACGAGGGCGTAGGCTCCGGAGAGTTTAGAAAAGGTGTCGATTGCTAAGGCTCGCATATCCCCCTCATCAAAGTGGGCGGCAAGGGCGGCTATGGTTTCGCTGTCTGTCTCGGAGTGTTTTTCGAGAGAGAATTGTTTATCGAGTTCACGGTAATTTTCGATAATGCCGTTATGGACTATGGCAACTTTTCGGCGTTTGTCGATGTGGGGGTGGGCGTTTTGTTCGTTGGGTTTGCCATGAGTGGCCCATCTCGTATGAGAAATTGCCTGGTCAAAATGCGCACTTTGACACGCGTTTTGCAGTTCGAGTAACTTGCCCGGCCGTTTTAAGATAGACAGTTTGCCATCTCTTAGACCAGCAATTCCTGCTGAGTCGTAACCGCGGTACTCGAGATGTTTTAGCCCATTTAAACAGGTTTCTTTTGCATCTTTCTCGCCGATGTAGGCAAATATTCCACACATACTGTCAGCTTAAGTGAAGTTTTCTTAATTTGCACGCCAAAAAGAGGGGGATTTCTCGCCTAGCTTTGTCCTCAATTTTCGCCCTTCCACCTTCGCTTTTTTTGTCAGAGATCCATTCATCCATCAGTTCTATTACAAATCCCGCTTTCGAAAACAATTTTGTGAGTTTAGAGAGGGGAGTATGAAAGCTCATTGTTGTGTCGCTCTCTTTTTTTCCAGGGTGCATTTTGATCGGGATTTCCATATCGCTCATGTAGGCGTCAATGCGGCGGTATTGGCATTTCTCGTCCCAGCCCCAGTGTGTTTGTCTGGGGATGCGAAAGCATGGGTGATTTAATATGATGACGAGCATTCCGCCAGGCTCGAGGTGTTTTGCTGCGGTTTTTAACACGGCAAGCGGGTCACTGATATTTTGAAGTGCAAGCATAATTACCGCATGGGAAAAGGATTCTTTGAGTTCGATTGGCTTTGTTAGATCATGGACCTTAAATCGGCGATCCTTGGATTGCTCTTTGGCTTTCTTGATTAAGGGGCGAGCGGCATCGATGCCTAAATAGTCACACTCAACAACTCTTGATAACACCCCTTGTCCACATGCTAAGTCAAGTAGCCTGGACTCTTTTTTCAGCTTTAGCATCTTTAAAAGGCGCGGTAAAATAACCTGTCTGTGGTAGTAGTGCCCTTCCTTGGAAACCAGATCGTTATACCATTTACTTGAATTTTTCCAACTTGTCATATACCTTGGGAATTATGTCTGAGAAAGATCTTTCGAAGCAAGTTAAAGACTTCGTTACACCTGTTAAAACGGTCACTCGCTACGATCATACCATCAAACAAGCGCTTCGAGAGATCCGCTCCCGCTCGGTCCATGACAAAATTGTCTATTTTTACGTTGTTAATGAAGATAATCAGCTGCTTGGAGTTGTTTCAACACGCCGACTATTGCTCGATGATCCCACAAAACTCATCGGCGATGTAATGGAGCGCTCAGTGATTTGCCTGCAGGGAAATCAAACGCTTCAAGAGGCTATGGAATTTCTTGAGTCACATCATTTACTGGCGTTGCCTGTTGTAGATGAAAACCGGGTCCTTTTAGGGGTTGTTGATGTTGATCTATACTTGGAAGAATCGATGGATGTTGCCAAGCAGCAGCATAGAAATGACGTCTTTCAAATGATTGGTATCTCTTTAGATGAAGGGAAGAAGTTTTCTTATCTGCGTAACTACATGAATCGGATGCCCTGGATTTTTTGCAACATGTTCGGGGGGATTGCTTGTGCTGTGATCTCTCGCATCTATGAAGGCGTTTTAGCCCAGTTCCTTCTTTTAGCAATGTTCTTACCTCTTGTCTTAAGTCTTTCCGAATCCATTTCGATGCAATCGCTTACCCAGTCTATGCACATCCTTCGAGGTGGTCAAAAACGTTCCTTAAGCAGTCTTGCTATTTCCCTTTTTAGAGAGTGGCGCGTCGTTGTCCTCCTTGGTTGCACCTCCGGTGTGATCATCGGAGCTATTTCTATCCTTTGGGGAGATGGGCTATCGCCAGCCATTGTCATTGCTGTCTCTTCTATCTGCGGGATTTTTATCTCGGCTGTGATTGGTTCGCTTGTTCCCGTTGTGGTTCACAAGCGCGGTTGGGATCCAAAAGTGGCTGCAGGGCCAGTTGTGCTCATGTTTGCCGACGTCATGACAACGTTGTTTTACCTCACTTTAGCTACCTTGACTCTTCTCTAAATTTGCCATAAAATCTGCTGTGCTATAAACTCTCTATTCGAAATTATTTATGTATCATATGAACAAACAAAAGTAGGTAGAATATGGCATCATCTGTTGAGGCAGTTTCAGGAAATTATCAACGACCAACTATGGATATAGCAGGAAATGACCCGTTATTAGCGGCGATAATTACCACCGGATCTGTTGCTCTCGAATTATTTACAGAAATTGCAGCCCAAGTGTCTTATGCTATAACGGAAATGGTTAACTTTGCAGTCAGAACATTTGGGAGTGAAGAAATGGCTACGAAAGCCCTCTTTGTTCAGACCTTGCTCAAAATCCCCCCTGAGGAAAGACGTGAATTTACTGATAATATGCTGCAAATCCTCTCTCCAGAAATGGAGGAGCAGGCTCGCTCACAGTTTTGCGAAGTGCTTTTAAGCAGTTTTCAGTTTACCACCTTATTCAACTTAGAAGCTTTGATTCGTGGCGAAATGTGTGCAGATGAGAGACTGGAACTGATGGAGAGGATTGTTGAACTCCCAGTTCAAGAGAGAGAAAAGTTAATGGAAGAAGTAGCAGCATGCTTTGAGACGTCGCCGACTGCTGATGGAAGATGCGATGAGGTTCTTTATGAGCTGAAAAATTGCCGTCTTCGTCTATTTTTTACAAATGCTGCCGATGCCATCGTAGACGAAGCGCCCCGGGCAACCCCTTCCAGTGCTGGAGATTATACGTACGGTGAAGGTGTACACAGCAACCAGCGCGATAGGCGGGCAGTTGAAGCTTATGAGTTATTATGTAACCTCCAAGCTGGGTTGTCACCGCAACAGCTGACTGATGCTAAAGATGCTTTTTTGGCATATCTTGGAGCTGATCCAAGAGGTGTTCAAGCTAGAGCGGTACTCGATGCTCCATCAAGTAGTACGGTGAGAGGTTTTAGCCCACTGTTTATGCGATTTACCTTAGAGGGAAGACATATACAAGGTGAAAATCTTATTGGTCACCTTTGGCACTTTGCATCAGGGCTTGGCGGTGTGGAAGAGGCAAACGCCAAACAAGGGATGGTCGGAGCTTTGATCGATTCATCAGAATACCGCATGGACCCCCTTCCCTATGGAGAGCAAGGATGTCAAAGCCGCTACCTTCATAGAATCTGCAATCCGGGGAAAACAGTCAGACTCATCACCCAAGTGCTTCAAGGTCGTGAAATAACTGTTGGCGATGTGACAAGGAGAGTAGACATTGATGGGCTTGATTTAGCTGATGTGATGGTTCCTACTGATCAGGCGATTGAACAGTTTTTCCTTGTGCCAGCTCGCCAAAATATTGATGATCCCCACGAGTTACTCCGAGAGGGATTGCGGTTTTGTGCGGCAAACCCTGGTGTTAACAAGAGAGCGTTCATTCGAGAGCTCGGCACGTATTGCGTGGTAAACTTTATCGACTTTCCCGAATAGGGTCAGGCATTGCCGTTTGATATTCTTGATGCCAGAGTAGATTCTATTTTGGGTTGTTCTCGTTCCAGGAGGGGCGTTTGAAGAGGAGAATAACAAACGGGATGCAGGAAAGGACGATGATGCCGATGATTTGGAAGAGGGTGAATTCAAGCGCGTTACCGTTCTCGATCTGGTCGGGGGGGAAGCAGCCGATAACGACTGCGAAAACGGAGCCAATAATGCCAAGCGAGCAGATGAGCCACATGCCAAAATTGCCGCCTGGGACGCGGTAGGCGCGCTCTACATTGGGCCGCTTGTAGCGGAGGATGATGGCAGAGATGAACATCAAGATGTACATCAAAAGATAGAGTTGAGCTGATAGGTCAATGAATTTCCAGAAGACGACTTTGACGTCGGGGGTGACGAGAAAGAGGGTGGCAAGGATCGTGACGATTATGCCTTGGAAGATCATCATGCCAAGGGGCATGCCGTGTTTGTTGACGGAGTGGAGTGCGGGTGGGAAGTCGCCATCTTGTGCTGCGGCAAGGAGGCCTTTGGCGGGGCCGGCGGCCCAGGTACTTAGTGTGCCGAGGGCGCCAAATGCGATGAGAATGGTGAAGACGGGGATAAGCCAGGCAACATGGTATGCTTTGAGGAACATGGAGATCGATTCGATGGCTCCGGCATGTAGGGCGATTTTTCCGGCTGGCAGGACGACGGCAATGGCGAGTGATCCGAGGACAGATAGGGCGATGATGATAATGGCGGAGAGGAGAATGGCGCGGGGAAAGTCTTTCTGGGGATTTTTTACTTCTTTGGCGTGGGCGGCGGACATTTCCATTCCCATGAGTCCAAGGAGGACTCCGGTAAGGAGGCTCATTTTACCGGGGCTTGAAAGGTCTGGGATGAAGTTGTCAAAAGTGAATTTGAGAGTGGTTGGCTCGTCTGTAAAAAACCAGTAGCAGCCAAGGCCGATGATGAGTGCTGCAGGGATAAAGGAACCAGTGATGACGGTTAGGGCTGAGAAGAAGCCGGACGTTCTCATGCCGCGCAGATTAAGCCAGGTGATAAACCAGAAGATGACAAGGACCATGACAAAGGTGTAGATAGGATTGGTGGCGAGGATGGGCGAAATGAGGTAGGCGATGGTGCCAGCGATGAAGGTGAGAACGGATGGGTAGTAAACGACATTTTCAATCCACTGGAGCCAGACGGCGAGGAAACCCAGTCGATGTCCCATGGCTTCTTTTACCCAGGCGTAGACGCCGCCGCGCTCAGGCCAACCCGTTGCAAGTTCGGCTGAGACGAGTGAGGCTGGGATGAAGAAGAAGATGGCGGACATGAGGAAATAGAAGACCGAGGCGAACCCGTACTCTGCGGTGAAAGGGAGGTTTTTGATGCTGAATATCGCAGCGACGTTGATCATTGCAAGGATAAATACGGATAAGGTTCTCATGGGGATAAAGTCTAGCATTTTTTAGACTCTTGGTCTACAGTTAACTTATGAAATTTTTTCTAATGTGTTTGGCTTTTTCAAGTCTGTTTGCCAAAGATGATTTACAATCAATTGTAGACAATTTTTCGGATCAATATGACGTTTCTGGGATGGCTGTTTATGTGATGCCGGAGGACAAAATGGTCTTCAAGGGGACGCTTTCAAGCAGGTCTAACATTGATGTGAATGCGCATACGATATTCCCTGTTGGACGGATCACTGAGGCGTTTACGGTGATGTTACTTGCTCAATTTGTGCAAGATGGTCGTGTCAAGCTCGATGATCCTATCAAGACGTTTTTATCCAAGTCGGCTGTTTTGCCAACCTTTGGAAAAAAAGAGATTACTCTGCTTCACCTCGCGACGAATACGTCTGGCTTGCCAGATCTCCAATTTGAACCATCAACGTTTGGTACGGGGAGTTTGTTCCGGTTTTTGAAGACGTTTACACTTAGGTATGCACCTGGAACGCGCTATCAACCCTCTTCCCTTGGTTATGCACTGTTGACGAATTTATTAACCCGGATTGGTAGGCAGTCGTATCCAAACATGATTAGGCGTTCTTTTATCACGCCACTAAAGATGGAAGACACCAAATACTCGCTCACGGCAAACAGTGAACGACGTAGGGCTCTTGGATTTTTAAAGGGAAACTGGAATGCTCCGTATGATTCCATGAAGCTATCTTCTGTCTTTATTGGTTCAAGGGGGCTGTTCTCAACGTTAGATGACATGAAGGAATTACTCTCCTACTACATGGGCAATGAGCATGTGACGTTTAATAATTTGCGCCCGATTATTAAGAAAATCTATTTCTCGCTTGATGGTGAGGAGATTGCGCTTTCGTGGTTAAAGAAGGGCGAGCATTATGTGATTGAAAGTTCGTTTTATGGTTTTACGACGATGATGTCATTTAATGAAAAGTCGGGAATTGTTATTCTTGCCAATCGAGAAAACCTACCCCTTGACACTTTAGCAAAGGATCTTTATGCGCATCTTGGTCACAAGACCTCTTCCAACTGATATTCGTCCTTTCCTCCCTGGGTTTGAAGTGACGCTTTCTGACCGGAAACTTTCTGATGATGAATTGGTTGAGGCGCTTCAAAATTACGATGGGCTTTTATCGCTCTATTCAGACAAGTTACCACGCCCTATTTTGGAAAAGGCAACTCGATGCAAGGTGATTTCGAATTACGCGGCGGGCCTTGATAACATTGATGTTGAGGCGGCAAAAGAGATGGGAATCGCTGTGTGTAACTGTCCAGATGCGGTGACTGAGAGCACAGCGGATTTTACAATGGCAATCTTCATGACGCTTATTCGCAGGATTCCTGAGGGTATTGTCGTTCAAAGGGAAAATAAATGGAGCGGTTGGGATGCAAATATGCTCCTTGGTGAGGAGCTTTTTGGAAAGACGTTTGGTATCCTTGGCTACGGAAAAATTGGCAAGGCGGTTGAAAAGCGTGCTTTGGGCTTTGGTATGAAGGTTGTGCATTCACGTGTCGCTGATGAGGCGTTTATGGCAAGTGTGGATTATCTTTCGCTTCACTGTCCGTACAAGGAAGAGACGCATCATTTGATTCGGAAAGAGACGATTGCGCTTTTGAAGAAGAAGCCGTTTTTGATCAACATGGCAAGAGGGCCTATTGTCAATACGGATGATTTGGTGGAGGCGCTTCAAAGTGGAGCGCTTAGGGGAGCGGCGCTTGATGTGACCGATCCTGAACCGCTTGATGGGAAGCATCCGCTTTGCAACATGCCCAATTGTTTGGTCACGCCTCACCTTGGGACGTCTACGATCGAGGCGCGCATGAAAGCAAATCAAGCGGCTGCAGATGGGCTCTTACGGAATCTTCGGTAATTCATTCCAATCTGTTGTGTATTTTGGCGAGCAGTTCTGTTGTTTCGGTTTCCAAGCGGGCGCTGTGCCCTCAGATCCAAAATAGAGGGTTTTCTTACCAAATCGTTGGTTTATCTGGTCGAAGACATGGAGCGCTGGAGTGTGATTCCGCTTTGCAAAAAAATCGAGTTCTTGTCTCTTGGTGAGGTCTGAGAGCATGATGCCTGCTTTTTTATACGGCGTATCTTTTTGGAAGGTTTCCTCAATAATGGCTCTGACATAAGAGAGCAGTTCAGGTGTGTCGTTTGTGGAGGTTGGCAGCGTGATATGCGAGGAGTTTTCGGAGGTGAAGACGGTAAGATGGCGGGCGTAGAGCTTATCTTTGCGCAGTTTAACGGCGGCTGTTGCTGCAAACGTGCATGCAGCGTCTGATAATTCTTTTTTATTTGTCACGTGGTGGCCGAAAGAGCGGGAGCAGATGATCGATTTTCGCGTTGCATGCACTTCGCTTAGGGTGATGCTCGGGGTTCCACGCAGCTCATAGACAAGGCGCAGACCAGTGACGGTGAGTTGTTTTTTGATCCAGGTGTCTGATGTGTTTATAAGGGCGCTTGCTGTTCGAATGTTGTAGGCGTGAAGTTTTTTGGTGAGTTGGCTACCGATTCCCCAAATTTTTTCTACGGGGAAATCTGTGAGAAGGTGGGGATCATAAATTTGGACGCCAGAGGACTTTTTCTTAGCAAAGGTGCCGGCAAGTTTGGCAAGCGTTTTTGTTGGTGCAACGCCAACTGAAACGGGGATGCCGGTCCACTGCATGACTTTTTGCCTGATGAGGGGAGCGAGCTCTGGCGGCGCTTTGATAAACGCTTCGTCAATGGAATAGATTTCTAAGGGGCACCCGAAGGATTTTATCACGCTCATGACGCGCGCGGACATATCGCCGTAGAGGGAGAAATTGGAAGAGCGCTGAATGATGGGTTTGTGTTTCGGAAGTTCAAATGCAGGCATTCCCATGGGAATGCCGAGTTCTTTCGCCTCTTTTGACCGCGCAATAACACAGCCGTCGTTTGAAGAGAGGACAACGAGAATTTTCCCTCTTAGTTTTGGGTCAAAGAGGATCTCACAAGAGGCAAAGAAATTATTACAATCAACGAGCAGGATGGATGACATAACTGACGACGCCCCAAATTTCAAAGTCCATTTCAGGTGTGATAGGAATAGGAGGGAATGAGGGGTTTTCGGGGAGGAGGGTGATTTTTCCGTCTTCGATTTGTAACCGTTTGAGGGTGAATTCTCCATTTAAGATGGCGACGACGATTTTCTTATTAGTTGGGGTGATAGCGCGGTCGACAATGAGAACATCTCCAGGAAAAATATGGGCATCAATCATCGATTCCCCCTCGACACGGACAAAAAAGGTGGCGGCGGGATGTTTGATTAATAGTTCATTGAGATCGAGGCTATCCTCGATGTAGTCGTCAGCGGGTGAGGGGAATCCAGCTTGCACGGGCGTTAGGAAAAAAGAGAGCTTCAGATTTTTAGTCATTTCCTCTATTATATGGGGGTTATGAAAAGAGAGCAATGGCGATCGAGAATTGGATTCATTTGGGCGGCTGTCGGTTCGGCAGTAGGTCTTGGTAGCATTTGGCGTTTCCCCTACGTTGTTGGAGAAAATGGCGGGGCTACTTTTATCCTTTTATACTTGATTTGCCTCCTTGTCATCGGCTTTCCCGTTTTGATGACAGAGATTTCCCTGGGGCGTAAAGCTCAACTTGGGCCTTTTGGAGCTTTTCGTCTTCTCGGAAAGACAAAAGCCTGGGGGATGATTGGCAAAATGACTGTCATCACAGGATTTTTAGTCAGCTCCTTCTATGGCGTGATTTCTGGACTTACTTTGGGCTATCTGGTTCAGGCGATTCAAGGCCACTTGATTAATTTCCACTCTGGCGCTGAGGCGATTGCTCGCTATAAAATGCTCAGCTCTTCCCCGACGTTTATGTTAGTGTCTTTTGTGTCCCTGATGATTCTTTGTATGTGGATCTTAGGCTCTGGTGTCAAAAAAGGGATTGAAGCAGGCAATAAGATAATGATGCCGCTTCTTTTACTTGTGCTGATTGGCCTCGCTGCAAAAGGGCTTTCAATGCAAGGTGGTATTGGTGGTTTGAAATTCATGTTCAAACCCAACTGGTCGCTTGTAACGCCGGCGGCTGTATTCATGGCGCTTGGCCAAGCTTTCTTCTCCCTTAGTTTGGGTCAAGGAACAATGGTGACCTATGGTAGCTATGTCAAAGAAGATGAAAACCTCCCAACGACCTGCATTCCTATTACCGTTTTTGGCATTTTCGTCTCGATTCTAGCTGGTCTTGCGATTTTTACGATCGTTTTCGCCATGGGGTTAAAGCCAACCGCGGGGAGTGCTTTGATGTTTGAAACGCTGCCCCTTATTTTTTCTGAATTGCCTGGAGGCTATGTGCTCTCTGTTGGTTTTTTTGTCCTGATTTTCTTAGCGGCCGTTAGCTCGCAGATCTCTGCAATGGAGCCGATGATCGCCTACCTGAAAGATCACAAAGGCTACACTCGGATCAAATCGGTGATTATAACAGGGTTGGGCGCTTTTATTGTGGGCGTTCCATGTGCTCTTTCTCTTGGAGCTTGGAAAAGCGGGGTCATTTTTGGTAAACCTGTTTTCTCGGCAATTGAATATCTTTGCATCAACATCCTCATTCCACTTGGAGCTCTCTCTGCTGTAATCCTCGTTGCATGGCGCTGGGGGATCAAAAAAGCTGTCGAGCATATGAAAATAGGAACAGGGGATCTGTTTGACCGGTATTCATTCTTTCCTGTATACCTGAAATTTAGCATTAAATATTTAGCACCCACTTTAATTGTGCTTGTGATGCTTGATTTGTTTGGTATATTTGCATGGTTGAAATAGGATCTTTTTTAGCTCTGATTATTCCCTGGTGGATCTGTCGTGTTTTTGCGCTTAAGGGGCTTCATCCTTTAGGGTTTATCCAAGATCTTTTTGTTGCTTCCTTGGTGCTTTTGATCCCTTTTGATGCGCTCCGTATTTTTAGTGGAGTGGTATTGACTTTGCTGGTTGTCTTTGATAGCGCGATGTATAAAGTCATGGGGCTACGTTTTGAAGCTCCTTTTTTCAGTTTCATTTTCGACCTTCCTCACTATTGGGATTCAGCGAAAGAAAACCTTAAGTATATCCCCATCATTCTAGCGGCTTTTGGTTTCACCTTTGTAGGTCTCTATTTTTTACCAAAAGGGCATTTCCATTGGGTGTTTTTACTTGGGCTTTATGTCCCCAAAAAAGCTTTTTACCACTCAAGCAACATTCTTTTTTTACTGCTTAGCTATCCCTTGAAGAAATTTGGGGGAAAACGAGACGATGATTTTCTGAAAAAGCATTTTACACCGATGAATGAACAAGCTGTGCCGGTTTCTAGTGAGTATCCACTCTTAAAAGAAACGGTGGGTTTTCATGGAAATAAAGCAATTTCTCTTGATGTAGATTCAACTGAAAAACCACATGTCATCTTCCTTTTGATGGAATCGTTTCGCTCGAAGGATTTATGCTATGCACCGAATTTTCAAAGCTTAGCTAAAGAGGGAGTTTATTTTCCGAATTTTTACACCAACTCTGTTAAAACCTCGCGCGCTTTAACGTCTGTACTTTTTGGCGTGCCTTCTGATGTGGATGGACGTGATTTATCCAATGACATGGATTTCCCTTTAATTTCGATTGCAGATGTCATGCAAAAAAATGGATATCACACAGGGTATTTCCACAATGGACCGCTTGAATTTGAGAATCAGTTGCAGATTTGCGCTAATCATGGTTTCGAAACGCTGATTGGGAAGAACGAAATTTTCGCTGAGTATGGACATGCTGCGATGTCGAGCTGGGGGGTCCCTGATGAATTTTTAATGCGCTACACGGTTGAGTATTTAAAAAAGGCGAAGCAAAGTTCCTTTCTCACTCTTTTTACCATGACAAATCACCACCCTTGGCCTTGTCCTCCTGGGTACGAAGCACCTGATTTTGGAGATGTTTCTAAGACTTATCGTAGATTCCTAACAACGTACAGTTATTCGGACTGGGCGTTAGGACAGCTTGTCACAAATCTTAGGCAGACAGGACTTTCAAAAGATGTAATCCTTTTTGTTTTAGGGGATCATGGCCAACCGATGGGGGAACATTCGGTAAATTATGTCGAGCAAAAGGCGCTTTATGAAGAAAATATCCATGTCCCCCTATTAATTTTAGCAGACGGGCGTATCACTCCTAAAGTGGATGAAAGACTCGCATCACACCTCGATCTCTTCCCTACAGCTATGGATATGGTCCATTTAAAAGGGCTAAATCACGCTGTTGGGTCATCACTTGTCAGGGAGTTTAATAGAGACCAGCTCTTCTTTCACAACCCCTTCATATTCGGCTACTTTGGAACCCGCAAAAAAGGGTCGAAGCTGATTTATACAAAATCAACCGACTCCGTTGAAAATTATAACTTAGAAGAGGATCCAGCTGAGCTAAAAAATCTTGCTCCAGATTTCAATCCACAACTTCTCGAAGATGTAAAAGCCTACCTCAGCACCTTTAAAAGCCTCTATAATAAAAAGGGGTTTTGCCCTCCGAAATTAACGGGCCGAAGTAGTTCGATAAAAGGGATTGAGGAGGCACTCGACTACAAAGGACTTCTTGTTGAAGCAGACCTTTCCAAAATCATGGGGTTAAAAGACGTCGATGTGAATGCCTTATGCAAAAAGCACCCAGAGCTGATCAAACTTAAATTGCAAGACAACACAACAATTACAGATGCTGCTTTAAATACACCCCTTGAGAACTTAAGCTTTCTTGATCTCTCACATTGCTTGCTTTTCACCGATGAAGGCATTACTCAAACTCTTGAATCCTATAAGCATTTAAGTGACTTTTATCTAAATGGCCTGACTGACATCACAGATAAAGCCCTTTTGGATATAAAAAGTCAGTGCCCGCATCTCCACAATGTGAAATTTAAAGAGTGTTCGATTGGAGACAAGGGGTTGCTCGCATTAGCAAAACTTGCTCCAAATTTGATCAAAGCGACCTTTTCACTCACCCAGATCACTGAGCAAGGGTTAATTGAATTTGCTAAATGTGCAAACGATTTAGAAGAGCTTTACCTTTCTGACTGCGAGCAAATTAGTGATGAGGTGGTAAGAGCCTTTACCACCTACTTGCCGAAGCTCAATTATTTACTTTTAACAGATTGCCATCAGATTACAGATCATTCCTTAGAATCTTTGATGGATTCTACTGTACAAAACCTGTTCTTAAAACAAGCTCATAGTATTACGGATCATGGTCTAAAATCTTTGGCAAAAGCACCTTTGAGAATCTTAACTTTGCAGGGCTGCTCTGGTGTCTCAGATAAAGGCGTTCAATATATCATGGAAAATACGTCTTGTATGAAAATCCTCACAGTTGATAATGCATTAATGATAAGCAAATACTCCACATATGACTTATGATTACAACTTTAATACAAGCTATTGATTACCTGGGTCTATATTATTTCTTTTTTATCAACATTTTCTATCTTGTTTTGATTGTAGTTTCTTACCCTACTATAATTAAGAGGTTCAAAGAATTAAACGTAGAAGATATCGATCGTCTGCTCAAGTCAGAATCATTACCACCGATTAGCATTATAGTACCAGTTCATAATGAAGAAAGAACAGTTATCGATACGATTTATTCAATTCTGCGCCTGTCTTACCCCATTAAACAGCTAATTTTAGTCAATGATGGGTCGACTGATACAACCTTTACGAATGTACAAAAAGCTTTTAAACTACTCCAGGTGCCTAATATCCACCCATCGCGTTTAAAAACTGCTGAGGTTAAGGGAGTGTATGTTTCTGAAAGGACTCCAAATCTCATTGTCATTGATAAATACCATGGGGGTAAAGCTGACTCGTTAAACGCTGGGCTAAACTTGAGTACTTACCCTCTTTTCTTGTCTGTAGATGGTGATACATTAATTGAAGAGGATGCTTTAATTCGTATGATCCGCCCGTTTGTTACGGAAAAAGGGATTGTAGCTCAAGGAGGTACCGTACGAGTGATTAATGGGCTAACTCTGAGAAGAGGAAAAGTTGTCCATTCCGGAGAAAGAACGCCTTTTATAGTTGGGGTGCAAATTGTCGAATATCTGCGGGCTTTTTTGTATGGTAGGCTAGGATGGAACCATTTTGGTGGAAATCTCATAGTATCTGGAGCATTCGGACTCTTTACAAAAGATGATGTGATTGAGGCGGGAGGGTACCATTGCCGAGTAGGTGAAGACTTAGAACTAACTGTTCAACTTACTAAACTCAACCGTATAAAAAGACGTAAGAAAGTGACCCAATTTTTACCAGACCCCGTCGCCTGGACTAGAGCTCCTGCAAATCTTGCCACTCTTGGTCGCCAAAGAGAGCGGTGGCATCGCGCACTTATTGAAACCATAGTCCGTCATTTCGATATCTGTTTTAACCCAAAATTTGGAAAAACAGGTTTCTTTGCGTTTCCATATATGGTGATTTGCGAGATGATTCAGCCCATTGTTGAGATCATTGTGTATGTATGTATCGTGGCAAGTATCTCTTTAAAGCTATTAGATCTTGAGTTTTTTGTTATCTTTTTTATTGCTACATGGGGTATCCATACCTTGCTTACTATTATGGCCATTGTGATGGAGATCACAACCTTTCAAAGGTATGGTCGACTAAGAGACATTGGCAAGATGACGTTTTACGCCTTTGCAGAAAACTTTGGGTACCGCCAATTCTGTCTATGGTGGCGACTCAAGGCGTTTTGGCATTACTTCCAAGAGAACAAGGCCTGGCAGGCCGATCCTATTAATGAAAACATCTAAAGCGTTAATAATTAGCAATTAAAATTACTATTTACTTGAATTAATAATTTTAGTATAATAGACACTCAACAAAGAGAGAGGTTTCATTAGTTAGACATAGTGTATCAACAGTAGTTTTAGAAAGGGATGCCCCAGCTTCTTCTTGGGATACTGAGATTATGAAAAAGCTGTTTGGCCACGATGAAGAAAGAACCGTACCTCAGGGTGCAGACCCTATCAAAGCAGTCCATCCTAGCGGGAGGGAGTTAGCCCCTTGTATTGCTCGGTTTTTAGGTAGGGAGGACGCGCACCGCTCTGGAATGAATCAGGCTGTAATTGAGGTGGCTAGAAATACAGCTGAAAGGGACTTAGAGAAACTGGTAAAGGAAACTTACACACAAATCAGGGATAATCTGATAGAGCTTAGATTGATTCCCTCAGACTTCCCTGATAAGACAGACGCTAAGAGTGTTGAAGAAGTCTACGATAAGTTCCCCAGACTCAAGTACCCTATCACAAGTATCGAACCTGCTCAAATAAAGCGTATGATACAAATCATTAAGGCCGATTGTAAGGGTTCTGTGGGGCACTTTTTCAATATTATTTTATCAAAAATTGGCTGGACAGAAGAGCTTCTCAAGCCTTTCATTGAAAAAACAATAGATGAGCAATTCGTTCCTAAAGATGACAGCCTCTCTTTGATATTAAATTCTACGTATTATAACCGCACAAACAATAGAGCGTTTAGGAAAGCTGTAACAATAATTATGGGAACAGATGCCCTCATTGATTTGTACATACAAGCATATCAGTTATCAAAGCAGCCTGATCATCTCGAACTTCTGTTCATATGTCTATTTCGAGGAATATGTCGAGTGGATGATGAATTCTCAATCTTTGAAACTGAACGTAGCAAGCTCGCAGTCCTTAAGCGATTTGTCGATAGAATTAGAGAACCTAAAACATCAGATTTCACAATGCAAATTGTACAAGCGTATGTAACTCGACTCTCTTGGGTGGGAACAAAGACTGAAGTCCTTGATGCAATGGCTAAATTCGGTATGCACGTTGATTTTACAAGAGCAATTAAAGGACTCCAAAGCGAGGAACCTCCCTACAACACCGATGAGTTTGAAGCTGTAATAGACAGTATCCCTGACACTTGCATGGTAGATCTTGAAAGTTGTAAATTAGATCTTGTGAATCTGCTAATTTGTGAAGGAAATCATACAAAAGCCCGTAAAGTGATGCAAACACTAACACTCGCTCATTCACGTGAATTGGCTGTCAAATGGCTAAAAACCTATAAGGAGTGGGCTAACTCAACCGAGGAGTAAATGGTTAGTTTGAAGGGAGAGCTGATTTTCATTGGCTAGTTGAGAATGTTAAATGAGAGCATGACGCTGAAGAAATCTTCACCTTGTCTATCAAAGACTGAATACCAGACACCGCCAATGATTCCTGCTTTTTCAGAGAAATTCCACTGGAGGGCGGGGGCGATGCTCGCCTGCCAGCCATCTTTGATCCCACCCGATTTGATGGCATTCCCGTTAGCATCAAATCCTTTTTTCCCCGAAATCCAGGTTTTGCCTGAGTGTGAGACGAGGAAGTCTGAGCAAAAGGTGAAAGAGCGCGTTATGTTGTATTCAAACGCAACATCGACGTTGCCTTTTTTTCCGGGGTGAGCGGCGCCGTCACTTGCAAAACCGCCACCGTAGCGGTTCAGTCCTCTAACAGCAACGGTTGAGGGCCAGATGTAGTTCATGGCAATCGAGAGGCGGAGAAAATGGATATTGTGAAGGTGGTAGACTTTTTGGAAGTTGAGCCCGAGAGTTGGTTCCCATGCGCCGCTTCCAGTGATATCTGTGCTTTTTTTGCCGGCGCTGAGTCTTTGGTAGTAGCCTGTGGGGATGATGGTTCCGAAGGTGGCTCTAACATCGGGGACCCAAGAGTGTCGCTGATCGCGAGCGATTTGGAGTCCGTATGTGACTGAAATATCACCGATACGTGTTGAGTGGGTGTGTTCGTGCCGGTTATGTTGGAGCACTTGCATGCTGACCTGGACATCCATACCGTGATAGATGCCGAATGTGATAATCGGTTGGATCGAGTAGGAGTTTGTAACTGGTGTGGAATGTTGCCACCAAGCGTGATTGAGAATGCCGTAGCGATCGGTTCCAACAAAATAGGGCTGGACGCGGACATGCCCCCAACCGACACACGTAGCATCGGGTGCGAGAAGGGGTCCTGTAAACCACGGGTTTGTGTATTTTTCTTTTTCAAGCTTCGGTGTGAGGGTATCTGTTGCAAATAGGGAGAGCGAAAGGAGTGCAAACAAAAGTATTCTCATATCTTGCCATGATGAGGGAATGATTTTTTTTATACAATTGAATTCAAAGAATGTTTGCGGTAAACTTCTCGCTTTAAAACCCTCAAAAAAAGGAAAAAGACAAAAAATGCGCACTCCAAGCCCCGTTGGTGGACCTGTAGCCTATCAAGTTCTTCCATCATATACATCGATCAACAAAGGTAATGCGGAAGCTGTTTTACAACTAGTCCAAAAGTTAAGATTTGATAGCATTGACCGTGTTGATAGATGTCTGAGTGCAAAAGGAAAAACAGCTGGGTATGAGATGTATGTGTTTGAGCGAAGTTTTGATGGTACTCTTGCCGACTTTGAAACCAGATGTTTGAAAATTCTTGGAAGGGAATTGTCTATTTCTGCTAAAAGCTAAAGGATGTTACGTTTTTTAGTGTGTCTAGTGCTTGCTAGTTCGTTTGTGAAGGCGGCTAGCATGCAAGATATGGCAAAATCACAGGCTAGAGAAGTGGGTAAAGAGCTCTATGATAAATTTGGGCTTTATCCTATGGATGTCACTGTGAATATCAAAAATGGGGTCGATCTCATCGACCTTCGATTGTATTCCTATCAAATTTTAGAGGAAAGAGAAGCTGAAGAGCTAATCAAATGTTCGGGCATTCGGTTCTTAGAGCAGGTGAATGGAAATAAAAAGCTGCGTCCTTATCTTTCCCATTATCCGTTTACGAAGGTCAGTGTCAGGCTCTATTGCTTTAGAGATGACCTTTCCGAGGTGCCAATTGGTAAAGTGGAATCGGCATTTTATGTAGCAGGTGAGTCACTTGTGAAGTTAGCTCGATAGGGTAAGAGAGCGGTCTTGGGCTTCGAATTCTTTAGCGAGGTAGCGCACAGCGAACATCCACCCTACGACGGTGACAGCGATTACAGGTAGCAGGTAGCTTGTGATAGAGAGCACAGAGCCTGTGCCCATCAGGTCAATCAGAGCGATTTGGATCCACGACGATCCTGACTTACCAAAGCGCGAACCGACAACATCAATCGCAGCTTTTCCTTTGGTCTTAGATTCTTGGTCAAGCGGGATGAAGACCATCTCTTTTGTTGAGTCGAAGAAAGAATACTTTACAACTTTACTAATGACATTTTGAAAAGCGCCAAATAGGGCAATAAACATGAGTGGTGAGAGGCCGATCAAGGTGGTGATAGGAGAGATGTGTTCTTTACCAAGACAGAGGAAGAAAAAGCAAAGTCCTGTTATTCCTATAACAATCGGGGTGATTTGTGCTGAAAAACGCCAACCAAAGATTCTTAGCGAAGATCCTCCGAACAAGAGAACGGTAATCAGAGCAAAAAAGCCAATACTTGAGATGATTTTACTGTAGAAAGCTTGGTAATCGGACATGGAGGGAAAGAGGAGTTTGAGATGGGCTTTCCATGTCACTTCCACCATATTTATTGTGAGTGCGCAGCCAATGACTAAGATAGCAATGCATAAAAGATATCTTGATTTTCCAATATGCTTGAGGCCTTTGAAGAGGGAGAGCTTGGTCTTTTGCTTTACCTGGTTACCCATGAGGTCGGGATCGTAGAATCTCTTGTCTGTAAGCACATATTTTTGCATCCACCAGTAGATTCCAAGGATGGCTCCACCACAGATGAGGATAAAGGTTGTGAGGGCCTGGAGAGTGAGGGCGTAGTCGAGATGATGGTATTTGCGGCAAAAATAGGTGACGACAGGGCCTGTTAAGAGCGCGCCGATGTCGCCTGCTGCGATAAACAGCGTATAGGTGCGTTTCGCCTCTCCCACGCGCGTAATTGAGTTAGCAAAGCCCCAAAAGAGCATAAAGATCACAATGGTGGACCAAAGCTCAGAGACAACAAAGAAAAGAGTATGGATCCAATTTTGGTAAATGGCAATCCAGTGACTGTGTTCATTGCCGATCAAGCCTCTGAGATATTCAGCACTTGTGTGAGGCGTTAGGGCCTCCATATTCGGATAGAGAACAAAGGCGTAAAGGGCAAAAAAGCCTAGAAAGAAGGAGAGGCAGCTATAGAAAAGAGTTGATGATTTGAGGAGGTTTGAGAGTTTCGAATAGGTAGCTGCAACGATTAAAGCGACAGGGAGGACAACCCAGCCTTTAAGGACTGATATCACCTCAGCACCTGAGTTACTTGCAGTCACAACGACCGTTTCTTTGGTACAGACGAGAATTGAGTAGTTGAAGGAAATTAAAAATTTAAGAAGCAATAGGGGAATGATCTTCTTGAGCTCGTAAGAATGTAAGGGCCAGAGTCTTGATCGCCACTTTCCAAACGTAGAAATATCACTATCCATCTTACGAGGACATTCTAGGGATTTAGGATTCTTAAATCAAGGGCTTTTTTGCAAAACCCGTTCAATATATTCTTCGATGGTGCTGAGTGAGACATTTTTGACCCACCTTCCATTTACAAATACAGCGGGTACAAGGGCATTTTGTCCTAAAAACTTTTGTAGCATTTTTGTATTTTTCAAAATCTGATCTGAATACTCTAAATTTTCAATACAAGTAGCGAGTTTCTGAATATTGATCGCAGGATCAGCTTCTTTTGCAAGCTTTCTTGCTTGATCCTCGTCGGCCCAATTGAGATGGACAGGGCCTTGATTGAGGAAGGTGGTATGAAGATATTTAAAAAAATGATTTGTGTGTGGGGCGCCAGGTTCACTGTTGTAAGCACAAAGCCATGCATTTGCCATAAGTGAGGATCCGGGAATCACGGAGACGGGAATTACTGTGAAGGTGGCAAGGCCCTTGTCGATGTAGGATTTTTCTAAAAGCGGCAGAAAGTGTAGGTGAAGGCGAGCACAAGCTGGGCATTTGGGGTCTGTGAAAACGACTATATGCGCTTTAGCTTGTCCATTTCCATAAGTCGGTTGCCCTACTGTATCGATGTGGACAACCTTATTTGAAGGCGATCGGTTGTGATAAATTAAGATACCCGTTCCAAGAAAGAAGAGGAGAAGGACACAAATAACAACTGTTCTCATAGCTTTCTTTTAATAGGAAAGCAGAAAAATTATCTAGCAGAAATATCCATGTTGCCTTCTGGCATGATGCGGGCGAGTTCGCGACGCACGGCAACTGGGTGGTGGATCGACATCGACATGGTAAACAGCTCATACCAAGCAAAATCTCCTCCAGCGAACCCTTCCCAGTTGATGTAACAAAGGGCGTAGGCTACCGCTCCACAGAAAACACTGGCAAGATATCTGACGGGAAAAGTCACCACATCGCACGCTTTTTGAATAAAGCCCGGCATGAGATTGTAGGTCCAAGCTTTGACGAATGAACAAGGTTTGGAGATCCATGTCGGAAGGATGCCAAAGAAATAGTCTGTGACGGGGACTTCTGGGTTGATCTCAACACCAAGCTCTCTGCTTAAGACATCGGTGACCCATGATTCACAATTGTGACGGCACAGGGAGAAGGATAGGTGTCCATCTCCAGCTTCACGATTAAATCGATCAAAGACTCTTTGGTATTGCGTAGCGCTTAGAACAATGTCGAAATCTCTAAAGTTGTGATGAGTTGGTCTGCGCTGGACATACTCATCTGGACACATCATACGTCCGGGCATGCGCCCTCCTGGGCTGATATACGAATACCAGGGACGCAGCTCGGGTTCAAACTGCCCATATTTTCCAATAGCAAAACATTCACCGTTTGTGTTTTTTAAGACGAAATAGGTGTGCTGACCAAAGCAGTTCCCAAGGCCGTCTTCACCTTGTTCATTTGAAAGGATCGTTTTAACCTCAAGCACATAGTTATTGTTCCAATTTGCAGCGTTATCGTGTCTGTAGGCAATCAAGCCATCGGTGTAGATATTGTGCTGTACAATTCCTCTATCGGTGATGCAATAATCCTCAGTAAGCCTTCCATTACCATTGGTTTTAAAGAGCGTTACCCCGTGTAGTTTATAGGAAGTGACACCGCCTTCTTGAACTAAAGTCAAGTCGCTAAAGCGTACATGTTGCGGGTTGCCGTCAGCGTCTTGATAAGGGATGGCTCCATCATATTCGCGGAGTCGTCCGCCGACGCTACGCAAGCTATGGTGGAGAGCTGTTTGTCTTACAAATGTTGCAAGAGCAGGTGTTAAAGGCGAACCACCCAAAGCGACTCTTAAAGCTAATGTGCGTGCTTCGTTATCACCTCTAGGGCACGCTTGCCACAGCGCATCAACGCGGCTTGCAAGTTCAGGTTCTGAGAGATCCCTCGCCCCTCTTACTTCATTGAGTAGTGCATTAGCTTGGTTTCTAAAATCTACAGCTATCATAAGAGGTGACAGTTTACTCGGTCTGGAGACTTTATTTCAAGGCTTTCCCTATTTCCCGCTTCATGTTAGTAGTAGAAAAAAATGGAGATGAATCATGCTCAAATGTGTATTAGCAATTTTAGCGTCGCTACCCCTTTTAGGAGCGAGTGAAATTTTTCAAGTATCTACAGTCGGTGCCTTAAGAGATGGTGTCTTTAATGGAGATTTTACTTTAAAGGATCTGAAGTTGAAGGGGGATTTTGGCGTGGGTGTTACCAACCACCTAGATGGAGATTGGGTAGCATATAATGGCAAATTTTACCGAACAACAAAAAACATTACATTAGAAGAACTAAGTCCTAGTGAGAAAATTCCTTATGGTGTTGTGACATTCTTCAAGGCTCCGACACGATTTACTTTAAAAAGCATTAACTCGCTATCAGACCTGACAACTAAAGTCGAAGGACTTTTTAAGAACAAAAACATTCCCTATGCGATCTTGATAGAGGGGACTTTCACCCGTGTTGATCTCGAGAACTCTAAAAAACAATCTCCACCCTATACAGAACTCAAAAATGCAAGTATGGATGAGTATAAGGTGGATAATGAGAAAGGCATGCTCATTGGCTTCTGGTTTCCCCCAGTTATGAATCCTGTAAGTGTTCCTCGCCTTCACGTCCACTATTTGCCCCGTAATCATGCAAAGGGGGGGCGGGTTGTAAATGTGAAAGCGAAGTCAGTCAAGGTAGCTATTCAAGGTGCAAATAATCTTGATATTTACTTCCCAAAACTCCATAATTTTGCGAATGCTAGGATTAGTGAAAACTCTACTTCCTCTAGGAGCGGCTCTTAACATTTGGCACGGCTTAGAGGGGTTTTTAGAAGAAAAATTTAATGATGTGATCGACGACTTTAACAAAAGTCAGACTGAACATGTCGTGCAGGTTCAAAAGATTGGTAACTACCAAGAGGTTGTTGAAGAGGGAATGAAAACCGATTCTCCCCCCAATCTTTTACAGGTCTATGAGGTTGCAACCCTCGATATGATGGAAAGACCAGACCTTTATACGCCTGTCTATCAAATTATCCCTCATGAAACGGATTCGTATGTTCCAATAGTCCGAGGTTTCTATTCTAAAAATGATGAGATGTTTTCTCTTCCTTGGAATGCTTCGACGGGGATTATGTACTACAACAAGACACTTTTTGATGAAAAAGGGTTAGAGCCTCCAAAAACGTGGGCCGATATGCGCGACGTTTTAGCCAAACTTGACCGTCCTTTTACTACCGCCTGGCCAGCCGCCTACCACCTGGAGCACCTTTCTGGCTTACATAATATTCCTTTTGCGACGAATGGAAATGGAATGGATGGCTCTGGGGAACTTGTCTTTAATAGCACCTTTCATGTTGATCACCTTGAAAACATTGTGCAAATGCAAAAAGAGGGTCTTTTTACTTACACAGGCCGTTTTGCTGACGGAGAAAGAGCCTTTGGATCAGGTGAAGTTGCGATCTTACTACAAGGAGCAAACAGGCTAGGCTTAATAAAGCGCCTAGCTGATTTTGAGATAGGCGTTGCACCACTTCCTTACTATGACTCAGTTGTAGAAACTCCCTATAACGTTTCTATTGGCGGAGCGTCTTTTTGGGTGACGAAAAATGAAGATGGTGTTGCTGAGCTTTTAACCTACCTAGGGTCGAGTGAAGTTCAGGCGAAATGGCACCAAGTGACAGGTTATTTGCCTATTTCCTCAGCGGCTGCAAAAAGTGCAACGACCAAGGCTGGAAAAGTTGCTGTAGAACAAGTTTTACATCGCCCATCTAGTACCTTTACTCGAGGAATTCGTCTACCAAACTACATGCAAATTCGAGAGAACATCATGCATCACTTGGAAATGATTTTTTCTTATAAAGAAACTCCTCAAGAGGGGCTTGATTTAGCAGTTTGTGAAGGTAACAAGCTTTTGGATAGACCTTGATTGGTGTCGTTCTTCCATCAAGCCCTCTACCAAAAGAGAAAATTAAAGCACTCGTAAAAACTGACTACGTTCTGCCAAGCAATCTAGAATTAAGCTGCGAATTTTTAGCAGGGTCTGATTTAGATCGGGCAAATGCCTTCATGGATGTTTGGATGAACCCCGATGTGAGTGTTGTGTGGGGCGCTCGTGGGGGCTATGGCGCCATGCGTATTCTTCCCTTCCTTGACTTTGACGCCCTTTTAAAAAACCCTAAGCCTTTCATTGGGATGAGCGATATTACAGCTCTTCATATAACTTTGAACAATTTGGGAATGTCGACGTATTTAGGGGCAAATATCTGTACGGTGATCGGTACTGAATCTGATGAAATGGGTTACACATTATATCCAATTGTACCAGGGACCCTGAAGGGGAAGGCGGTTGGGGGCAATTTGTCATTGATTGCAGCGCTTGTTGGAACCCCCTGGCAGCTTGAAACGGCGGGCAAAATCTTGATCCTTGAAGACGTGAACGAACCACCATACAAAGTAGACCGCTTATTGACGCAACTCAAGCTCGCTGGTTTACTTGATCATTTAGCAGGGGTTATTCTTGGAGATTTGGATGCAGATGAATTTTTCAAAGACGCTCCTTATCCAGTCTATGGAGGTTTCCCAACAGGGCATATCGATGATCAGATGACTATCCCGTTAGAAACTGAGCTGTATTTGCGTGAAGATAACGTTTTGGTGGATCCAACCGGACTGCCTCTTTAAGGAGCGCCACATGTAGAGCACATTGCCCCGAGCTTTACCAATCAAATTGATTTGTAAACCTCCAGCTAAACGTGTTTGATCAATTCCATGTTGTTCTCTCCAAAAAAACTCTCCAAAAGCCATCGGCACAGCAGCTTTTGCAAAATAATAGAAGGGAGATACAACGAGAAGGCGATTGCGATACACCCAAAGGGTTTTTGCAGGGCCACTTTTCATAACATATTCAACCCGGTTGCGATCTGCAAATTTCCAACCGCTAGAAACACCTTTAAGAGTAACATCTAAAATAGGTTCATAGACAGGTTGCCAACTATTCGGAGAATTTTTCTTGCGAAAGTAAACTTGTCTATAGGTTGGTTCGAGTTCAAAGTGGGGAGAGGCTAGGTATTTGAATGAGATTTGATTGTGAAAATAATAGAGTTTTGATGAGTGTTCGGTAAACCTAAATTCTTGTTCAGCCCTTGCATGTAGTCTTCCAAGGATCACCCCCTCTACTTGGTCTTGCAACCAAAACTGGAAATCTTTATTGCCATTGAAGATATTCACAGCAAAAAGCGTAAGGGGCATGAAAAATACGAGGTTTTTAATACTCATAATAGAACGATAGCGCAAACGTCAGAAAAGCGGTAGAATTTCTTCCTGCAACAGTATACCAAACGCCGCCTACCCAGCCATAGCCTCCGGTAACATTATACTCAATTTCGTTTGCAATGCTGAAAAGATCAGAAGATGAAGTACCCACAGGAGCTGGACCAACAGTTCCTGAAAAGCTTGAACTCCAAGTATGAGAGTAGAGTAACTCCGTTACAAACACCCACCTTTGGGTTAAACTCAATTCTAAGGAGAGGTTATTAGAATACTCGTTACCTGGAGATACCCACCCACGCGTCCCATGGCCTCCACCAAAAATATTCAAGTCTTTTACAAAAATTTTCGATGAAGTTTCGAAGGTGGTGTTAAGGTTGATACGAAAGGGGTGATTTGGAAACATGAAAAACCACTTTCTTAAAACGAGCGTGGGTTGAATCGAGTAGGCTCCGCCGCCGACTGCATCGGTTCCTTGCGTTTCGGGGTTAAGTTGATCGTACTTCCCTGTGGGGAAAATAAAATTGATCGATAAGCGGACATCTGGTTGCAGTGTATTTCGCTTGTTGTAGAGTGGTTTTAACCCAAAAGAAAGAGAGGTGTCACCAGGTTTAGTGCGCCGCTCTCCTTCACTATAGGTTGTGTAAAACTGTGGGAAAAATGAAGCGTCAAGCCAGTTGGTAATCCCAGATTGAAAGACATTAGAGTAATTTAGTTGGGTTGTGTTTGACTGCGATTTTGTTGACCAGTTATTTTGATAGCTCGCATATTGACTTGAGACGAAGAAAAAGGGTTGAAACTGAAGGCGTCCTGGAGGTTCATTTGAGCCACTAATTGCTAACAGCGGACCTGTATACCATGGGTCGTAAGCAAATAGGGAGAGTGAGCTTAAAAGCAGAACGAAAAATGCTTTCATGCTTTTCTCTTCCTGGTTAGAAAATAGAGGTTCATTCCAACAACGACCACTATAAAAAGAATGGTGAAGGGCAAAGGTAATTGACTAAAAGCGCAACCGAACATATACCATAAATCTACTAGCTGTTATAGAAAAGTTCAAGATGTTACTTAGACAGAGAATTCATTTTCGCCCTATTCTTTGCAATTTAGGCTTGCTTTTACATGTACCAGGCCTAATGGCACTCATCTCTTTGATTATCGCGGTTATCTTTCACGAATGGTTTGCGATCATCCCATTTCTAGTTACAGGTTTAGGAGCGATCTTGATCGGTCAATTACTGTATCGATGTTTTTACGACGAATATAATACACACCTTTGGGATGCGATGATCATCGCTGCAGTCGCCTGGCTTATCTGCCCTCTTGTTGCTGCAGTCCCACTTCATTGGATTGGCTATATCCTAGATATTCATCCCTTGATGCGATTTCCAGACTCACTATATGAAGCATTTTCAGGATTTACGAGCACTGGTCTTACAATGGTAACAGCTCCCGCTGAGTTTCCACATACCATTCAGTGGTGGCGTTCTTTCACCCAGTGGATTGGGGGAATTGGGCTGATTGTGTTTGTTCTTGGTCTAACAGCGCCCGGAAAACACGAGTACAGACTTTATTATGCAGAAGCCCGCACAGAAAATATTGGGAATAACTTACGTCATACCGCTCAAATTATCTGGACGATTTATTCTATATATACGGTCTTATCCTGTTTAGCATTTATTATTGCAGGTATGCCTGTTTGGGCAGCTATTAATCATGCGATGGCTGGGATATCCACAGGCGGATTTACGATTACCAATGATAGTTTTGCTTCATACTCAACGACGATCAAATGGATTGGAATACTTACGATGCTGTTTGGCGCCATTTCTTTTGCATTCCATTATGTGATATTTCGTAAAGGACGGTTCAAAGAAGTTTGGCGGAATAAGCAGCACCTTTGGTTTTTTTGCTTATTTGTCTTAGGTTGTGGGGTGGGGCCCTTATATCACGATCCATTTGTTGACACTCTATTTCAATGGGTGTCTTGTTTGGCAACTTGTGGATTTTCCACAAAATCGATTTTTTACTATCAACCGTCTTTTAAGATTTTCTTAATGCTGGCTATGTTGATTGGAGGAGTCGCAGGTTCTACTGCAGGGGGGATAAAAGTTCATCGCTTTCGCTATCTTTTCTCGGGAATTTACATGAGACTTAAAACAATTACACAAGAAAAGGAACAGTTTATTCTAGCAAAGCGCAAAGAAGAACCTCCTGGTGTTTATTTGCCTGGAGGGGAACGCGCAATGCGGCTTTTTTCGGCATTTATCGTACTAAATCTTTGGCTGTTTTGCATTTTTCTTGGTTGGTTTGTATTAATGCATTATTTGGATGAAAGGGTTTCAATCAACGCTCTTTTTGATGTTTTCTCAGCTCTTGGAAATGTGGGGCTTGGCTCGGGGTTAATGAATCCTGATTTTCCAACAGGTGGCAAGGTTACTTTCATCTTTTTAATGTGGTTGGGTCGACTAGAAATACTCCCTGTGCTTATAATCATCTTTTCGTTTTTTACCTCGCGAAAAGAAGAGAATGAATAATTACTTTATTGAAAAAATCTTTGAGAAGAACCGATCGATGCAAAGCCGCGAGGCCTTGCTTAATCTCTACTATTTATTGCGAGAGACACTCCCGGTGCCAGGCGATGTGATTGAGCTTGGGTGTTATCGGGGGCTCACCGCCGTGCTCTTACGACAGACGCTTGACCAGGCAGGCTCTAATAAAGACCTTTTTGTATACGATTCGTTTGAAGGGCTCTCCCAAAAAGTTGGTGAGGACATGGTATATTCACGAGAGGGGATGCGGTCTTGTGATTTCCAAGATAACCAGCGCGTAAAGGAAGGATTTTTCAAAACAAGCCAGGATGAGCTCACTTCAAATTTCAAGACATTTGATGCCAAGCTGCCTCAAATCTGTTCAGGTTGGGTTCAAGAAACCATTCCGCGAGATTTGCCAGATTCGCTTAGCTTTATCCACTTAGACCTCGACTTATATGCACCTTGTCTCCACGTTTTAACAAACATTCTTCCAAGGTTGTCTAGCGGGGGCGTGATTGTCATTGATGATTACTCAGATATCACGCGCCACGGCCATCAAAATGCTTACCCAGGTGTAAAAGCGGCCTGCGATGAAGTATTTAAAAAACCCCTTGATTTACTCAGTGCTGGGTCATACAATTATCAAGCAATATATAGAAAACCCTAGCTCATGACATACGATCCATTTAGCATGCTTGATGCGGACGATATTATCGCCGCCGCCGAAAAAGAAGATGGTCCTCCCAAATTAGATCAACCCATTCCAAAGCAAATTTTGCCAAGTTTTATGCGTTGGACCATTAAATTATCGTTCATGCCCTTTATCTTAATGGATCAGTGGACGAAGAGAATTGCCCGATTTATCATTAAACCCCCTTTGAAAAGAGAGGGTGAGTGCTTAAAACGGGGGAATTGTTGCTATTACATCACCATGCCAGCAGAAGGGGGCTTTTCTGGCTACATCCACCGTTGGTGGGTGACCCAAGTGAATGGTTTTTACTTTCGGTACAATTCAATTTTTGCGCAAGGCGACAGAAAGGTTTATGTGATGGGATGTCGTTATCTTAAAAAAGATGGCTCGTGCAAACATTACTTCACGCGGCCAACCATTTGCCGTGAGTGGCCCTTAGTCGAGCGGTTTGCTCATCCCAAGATGCTCAAAGGGTGCGGTTTCAGAGCCGTTGATCGGAAAGATCCTCGTAAAATCATTGAGTGATTTTCAATTTTTTAAGCCGTTTAAGAAGCTCTTTACTTTTCACATGCTTCTTGGGCGCTGTTTCCTGTGCTTTTGCTTTTGAAGTTCTTTTTTCCCAGGGAAATGGGTGTTTAGGTGGAGGGATGTCACTTTGGTTTTTTGCCGCCTCTCCAAAAGCCTCGAAAAGAGAACCCCATGGTCCTGGGGCCATGGATCCAACCCGCCCAGCAATTAACATCGCAATTTGACTCATTGCGGCTTGCTTGTCGAGCTGTACATCGCCATATGGCCCTCTTAAAGGGACCTTGAGGACGTAGTTTGGTGGCAACACAATGCCAAGTGCGCTATCTAGACTCTGTGCTGTAAGACCTATGATCATATTGACATATTCGCGGTATAAATCGATTTGGCCCCAGTAGCAAATTTCTTGGGCTTGATTGTAGAGCACTTCAGTGCGGTCTATCGACATGATGCCATTTTTCACACTAAGATCCATTGGGGCAAACCAAACATGGATCAGTTTTCGCTCGTCAAACTGGAGTTTAAATAGTTCTGAAACATTTTCGGGATTTCCACGGTTTCTTACAACGAGCTGCCCAATATCTACGCGGGCAAAAGGGAGTCTTAAATCGCGGACTTTGTAATTTTTATAAGGCATTTCAAAACCCCTAGGATCGACGTAGACAGAAAGGGGGTTTGAACTTGAAGCAACAGTGACACCCATATCCTTAAAAAGTAATTCAGAAAGTTCTGGGGTGATGACAAGCTCTGCCTGCCAGGGCTTTACAAGGTACAAGTAGCCATCTCTTAACTTCGCGTAAAGCGCTGTCTTGCAGGTGGGGGAGTGAACGATGCATTCAACATTCCCATTGCCTTCTTTCAGATAGCTATTAAATGTAGCAGAGACCCTATCTCCTAAAATTCTAGATAGGTTAACCGAGATAGGGAGAATATCGAGAAAAATCGAGGGGAGATTGTCGACATTACCTTTGATACGAAAGGATTTGGCTTGAGCCCCTTCAAATTTGAAGCTACCCGTATGCCATTTAGATTTTGCGTCACCTTGCAAAGTGAACTTTGTAAGATCTTCCTTGCTAATCGAACCTTTTACATTCGCTAAGCGATAGTCAGGCTCTAAATAGAGGTCATCAAGTTTAAGATCAGCGCGCACCTTGACATCCCAGATATTTTCTAAAGGAAAAGGGAAAGAGATGTCATGCACGTTGACTTTGAGTTTTGTCGGTTGTTTGATCTTGATCACGTCGTGCGCTGGCTTGTCTAAAAAGCGCGCCAACGCGTGATAGCTTTGATCGGAAAGCGTCCATTCAAATTCAAGAGGACCCCCAGCATAGTTTCCAGAGCTAACTTCACGCAGTTTTCCATCAACGAATAGATTGTCAGAGGAAGCATTGAGATCAAAAATGCCCTCTTGATGTGAGAGATTTAAATTAAGTTGCGGACCAATTAATGAAGGGAAATCTTGACCAGCTCCTAAAAAGCTCCCAACTGTGTACGAGGAGAAGTCTTTTAGTGAGAGGTCAGATTTGCGCGTCATTAGATTGAAATCAAGTAGCACTTTTCCGGTATGGCCATCAGCGGAAAGTTTTAGGTCAGGAGCCTTGTAATTCACCTCAATATTTTTTAAAGTCGCTTCTCCAAAAGTTAGTGAACTGAGCTTTGCCTTGAATTGAGATAGGGTGCCTTTAAATTCCTGAACTTGCCCTTTAAATTTGCGATATGCGAACGAAGGCGTATTCTTTAAGGTAATAACGTCTTTGATGTAGGTGAGTTTTGCATTATCGAGTGTCAAAAGTGGTGTGTTAAGACTGAGAGTATAAAGACCTGTTTGGTAGTTCAAAGTGCCAGAGAGTGTTTTTCCAAAAACCCCAACGAAATTCCCAAAGTCATTTAAAAGATAGAGGGGGAAGTGCTGTGCTTTAGCCTCTGCGCGTTTGATTCTAGGCGTTTCAAGGGGCGTTACTATTTTAAACTCTCCTTGAAGTTCACGACTTTTTAAGAAAAGTATGAGACTTTTCTCTAAGTTTTTCGTGCGCATTTCAAGCGAAAATTGATCAGAGTGCAGAGCAATATCAGCTAACGCATGGTGAAAGGCTACGCGCCCTTTTTCATAGGGGAGGTGGAGCTTGTTAATGACTATCGTTGAGCTGATGTCCTCTTCATATGGAACGTTCATCATTTGCAAAAAGTCTGGATGAATGAGAAAGCTTAGTGATGAGTCTTTAGAAAAGGAAATACCCCCTTCATCATAAAAAGCTTTTAGCGAGCCATTCATGCGATGGGATTTGATATCGATCGTTCCATTGAATTTACTAAGCCCAAACTCTATATTAGCATCAGAGGAAAGAGTAGAGCCAAAGGCTTTTGAGACAAAATCCCCATAACGCTCATCAAACAGGTCGACTACTTTATCAATGACAGGTGTTGGGAGTGAACGGAGTTTGATATTGACTTTGGATGTTTCATTGAGAGTTGGATAGACCGTGGCATCCACATCAAAAGAGCCTTCAATGCCTGCATCACTCGTTTTCCCTTTTGCCTTAATCGCCACAATAGAATGGTTAGGGGGAATCCCTAGTTGCACGTTGACATCATCAAAGACAATTTCTTCATTTCGAATCATCCCATCTTCAATAAAAACATCACCTGCATGAGGCAGAATTACAGGGACCCTTTTGGATTTTGAATCCTTTAACACAAGACGTGGCCTGCGAATCATCGTTTTCCCTAAATCGCCGCCTTTGAAGAGGATCTCAAAAAGAGAATGGTGAGATGTTAGCGAGTCGATTCGAAGATCAAAACTCTTCGTCTGAACTTTGAGCCCCTCCAATTTTTGCATATCAAACCACCCCATGGACAAATCATCAACTTCAACTGTCGTCGACTTGTTTGAGAGAATTCGACAAAGAAGCTTTGTTCCCGTTTCTGTCGAGAGAGCATAGGGCAGGCTAAAGACAGCCAAGAAGATTAGGATGAGAAAGCCAAATAGATACCGCATAATTGAGAGATTTTAGACTTTTTTTTGCGTAAGTGCAAGGTAATAGATACCAATTAACGTCTTAGCATCGACAATTTCTCCTGCCATACACATTTCAAGCGCTTTTTCTAGAGGGATTTTAACCACCTCAATGTCTTCATGTTCATCCATTGGCAAAGGATCTTTAACCAAGTTCTTGGCAAGGAAAAGGTGGAGCTCTTCTGTGCAAAAACTCGGCGCTGTGTAGAAACTGTTAAGCCTTGTCAAATCATCAGAGCGATGGCCAATTTCTTCACGAAGTTCACGTTGAGCACAAAGCTCAATGTCTTCACCAGTTTCCAAAGAGCCGGCGGGTAACTCGAGCAATTTCTTCCTTACAGCGCGCCTTGTCTGAGTGACAAAAAAGACATTGCCTTCTTCATCGATAGGTAACATCACAACAGCGCCGTTATGCTCGATAATGTCGTAAATTTCGCCATCTGGCTCGACTTCTTTAGCAAAAGTGAGGATTTTCCCCTGATAAAAGACTTCGCGTTTTGACATAAATACCGTTATAGGATTATAGGTAAGTTTAAGATGGAAAGCAAGAGAAGAGCAATTATTCGATTTTCTAATATAGGATACATCATAGGTTGTGTGATCCTCTACCTCATCTCGTTAGCGATCATCGTGATTGCAGTTGTAAACATTTTTAAAGATGTGTCATCCGGTGCTTTCACTGTTTACAAGTTGCTTGATGAAGTGGGGCTGCTTGTCTTCTCAATAGCTGTTATTGACGTCGCCAAATATCTTATGACAGAGGAAGTTCTTCGAGAAACAGAGGAACGTAATCCTGTTCAAGCCCGTAAGGCTCTAGCGAAATTTGCAGTGATCATTGCCACAGCACTTTCTTTAGAGGGTCTAGTGCTTACAATTGAAATGGCAAAAGTTGATGTAACAAAAATCCTTTATCCAATGAGTCTTCTAGTTACTGCCATTTTGTTTATCGTAGGCATGGGGATCTACCAGAAAATTACAGCTGACTCTGCCTTCGAACCCGATGGTGACTAGAGACTATTTGGGGTTAAAGGAGGAGAGAAACTTATCTAGGCTCTCCTTAATATTCGCTCTTTCCGCATAAGGATATTTCACCTCAACTTTGTAAAGCGTATCTCCAATTAAGATCAATTTCCCAGCAATCTCTAGCTTCCCATCAAAAAACACATAGTCAAGCGCAGGGCGATTTTTGAACTTCTTGACGCTCTTCTCGACGATGCGCGTTTTCATGTGTTTGCTAATGTATTTTAAGGAACCTTTGAGAACAAGCGATGGGCTGTAACGGAGCCACTTGCTTGGCAATGTGGTGTACATCACTGAGTAGTGGATGTCTTTATTGGGAGAGCACTTAACTTCAGTGAGAGGCAGGCTTGAATTTGGGACTGCAAGCTCTGAATTGTCTTCTTTAGGCTTTTCAGGAAATTCGATGGTGAATCCACCTTTTGGATCTTTAAAGCCTTTCCACTTCACATCGGTTAAAGAAGCGAGGTCGCCGTCGATGACCATGTCTTTAAAGAGAGGGCGTCCTGAGTCGAAGATGTAATCGCGGAATTCTTCCATCAAAAATGGTGAGCTGACGATGCCAAGCGCTATCGCTGAGGCAACGAACTTTTTGCCGAGGCGGTTTGCGATATAGACGTCGAGCTCTTTATCCCACACGGCACCCTTATTCTTAATGTCGCGGTAGGCAAAGTAGGCGCATGCAATATTAATAAAGGGGATGCCAAGGGCGAGTCCACGTAAACAGACGGTTTGTGCACGCTTGATGGCGATACCAAACGTTGGCTTATTTTGCTCTTTATCGCGGATGTGGATTCCAAGGAGCGCTTTTCCAGGTGTTGTACCAAACAGTGAGAGCATGAGAGCTTCAACGGGCACCCAAAGCATGGGCAGTAATAGCCCAAAGCAGAGGTGGAGTACGTCTGGCACGATGACCGGCGAGACGAAAAAGGCGAAACTCATCACAATGTAAAAGAATACATAGTCAAATAGCCTAGCAAAGGCTCTCAAAAATGGTCTTGGCTTTAAAAGCGAATATTTCTCGAAATCCATACTCGTGAGTATAGAGAATGAACCTGTTCAATTCAATCTAATTCGGCTTCATCGGAACTATCGAACTACCAACGAGATAGGTGATAATTAAAGGAAAGCCAACCGTTAAAAAGAGTAAAACAATGTAAGCAATTCTTATGATGGTGGAGTCGATTCTTAAGTACTCTGCAAGGCCTCCGCAAAAACCTGAGAGTTTACGATCTCTGGGGGTGCGGTAGAGTTGTTTATAATTTCCTTTAATATAGGCTTTGGGGCCGTCTGGCATGACGACCATGCCGATCAAATAAAGAATAATAAGGGGGAGGAATCCTGTAACACAGCCTACAAAGACATAGACTAAGCGGATGATATTGGGATCGATGTTAAAATAGTGGCCAAGACCACCGCAAACGCCAGCGAGTTTCTTATCCCAGCGGCATCGATACAGCCTTTTCATCAACAAACCTCATCCTTTGACCCGAGATCGGGTGGGTAAATTCTAGTCTTTTGGCGTGGAGAGCTAAGCGTTTAAAGCGATTGTCCTTGGATCCGTACTTTCGATCACCGACAATGGGATGACCCGCCTCCATACATTGTACCCTCAGTTGATTTTTGCGTCCAGTTTCTAGGGTGAGCCTCAAGAGGGAGATTTCACCCTCTTTGAGCACTTTATAGTGGGTGATTGCCTCTTTCCCTTTGTTTGAAGAAAAGACTGTATGGTCCTTCGCTTCAGAGAGCTTATGAGTCCATGTGCCTTCATGCTTCTCGGGGCAACCAGTTACCCAGGCCATATATTCGCGGTGGATAGAGTGCTCCTCAAACTGCGCTTTCAAATGATCTCTTGCTGTTTCACTGAGTGCAAAAACTAGCACACCACTTGTTGCTCGATCTAATCGATGAACAGGGTAAACGCGGGAGGGGGAAAGTTTTTCCTTTAAAATTCGATGTAGAGAGATATCAAGCTCTACATCTTGTGCCACACTCAAAAGACCTCTTGGCTTGTGGATGACAATCAGATCTTCGTCTTGAAAGAAGACGCGACACCCTTTTATGGTGGTTTTTTTGCCATCAAGTTCAACCACGTCTTTCTCTTCGAGAATGCGGTGTGGGCGCGTTTCGGCTTTACCATTCACCAAGACGCGTTTTTGAACGACCCATTTTTTTAGTGTGTTTTTTGAACTCTCGGGATAGGATGCTTGAAGTCGAAAAAATAAAGTGTTTTTCATTGCCTTAAATAAATTTGTTTACAACAATGTTAACACAACCTTAATTTTTACAGGAGAAAAATATGGCTTTAACTGTAGACTTATTGGGAGGGTCTCTCGTTCTGCCTTCAGCCTCCCCTCCGATTGATGAAATGGCAGCACATCCGGTGTTAGCAACCCTTAACCTTGCGCGCTCTAGCTCTTGGGCGAGTAGCGGTACAGTACCTTTACTCCCATCACCCGAGCGTGAATCCCTTACACCCACCAGAAACCTTATGTGGTTACATCGAAGAGAGCAGTACACATCTCGAATGCATTCTAGTTCGGGGGCAGCAGAAGACATGGCAGTGCGGGCTGCAGCGGTTCACGCTGCAGTGGTTCATGCTGCAGTGGTTGATCCTCCTACCCCTCCAGCTCCTGCTCCAGCTTCAGCTTTAGAGTTTTCTCCATTGGTTGCGCCGACACCAACCCCACCACCACCACCCGATTTTTCTCCATTGGTTGCACCAACTACAGCTGCTCCACCTCCAGCTTTTACTCTAGATCCAGTGCTGACTGATCGTGTTCCCCTTCCAGACGACGGGGTTCGGAGTGCATTATTAGGGCACTTGGGTCCGGACATTGTTGGAAGGGTGAGGTCGGTGGTTCAATCTGTTCCCCCTACTGGAAATGAAAGATATAGTGCGATATTACCGTATTTATTGATGGGGAATGTACCCTTAAGAAGAGATCAAGGTACCTTCAATATGAAACTAATTGTTAAAACTGCTGACTTAGACAGTGTTGACGCTAGGTTGGGGAGTGCTACGAGTGGAGTTGCATCGATAGATATTCCTATGATGGGTAGCGGGAGCTTTAGTGATTTAGAGGAGCATATTCCAGTTGTAGACTTGTTTCATAGGATGGCGAATTCAATGCTTGAGGATAAACGTGTGCTTGTCTTCTGTCTGAATGGAGAGAATCGCAGTGCTCTTGTGACAGCTGGTTTTGTAATGTGGCTTTTTGATCTTGAACCTGCAGAGGCAATGACTTATGTGCAAATCTGTCGCCCTAAAGCCTGTGATAGAAGTGGTGAATTGGCTGGTCTTCGCGCTGGATTGATCAGACGTGGTGCGAGAAAATAGTCGAGCGTGGTAGGATTTAAGCTACCATGAAGAAATGCCTCTTGATCCTTTTGTGTTGTAGCTCTCTTTTTGCTGCGAAATTGCCCCCGCTCTTAATGCTTGGTGGCGGCGTATTTAATATTGTGCGAGGAGAGAAGTGGGGGCTTGCTCAACTTGAGTATCGTGGGGCGCTGCAGATTTATCAGCGCAGTATCGTGACGATTAGGCCGCTTATTGGGGAGATGGTCTCTTTTCAAGGGTCGACCTATACTTATGCCGGCATTGCTTTTGATTGTGCTTTGCCCTTCAATTTCTACTTCACACCAACCTTTTCTCCTGGGATTTATACGAAAGGTCAAGGGAAGGATTTGGGGTATCCTCTGGAATATCGCTCGAGTGTGGAACTTTCTTATGCGTTTTGGACGGGTTCGCGGATTGGTGCCCAATTCTACCATCTTTCCAATGGCAGCTTTAGCAATAAGAACCCTGGAACAGAGTGTCTTGTGCTTTTTTACGCCTTTTCTTTATAAAAAAATCCCTTTTGTAGTATAAATAGTTAATAAGTAGTGGGTAATTCTATTTATGGGAAAAATGTTCGATTTTACACCTTTTCCTCTCATTCGAGGGGCACATGGTCAGACGATTTTTGGTACGCTGTTTTGCTTTGAGCGGACGCCGCAGGCTAAGACAGAGCTTGTAGAGCTTCCTGATGGGGACAAGATTGCTTGTGAGGTTTCAACGCCTCTAAAGTGGACGCCGTTTGATCAGACGGTGATTATGCTTCATGGCTTATGTGGCTCTCACGAGTCTGGCTACTTGCTGAGGATGACGCGCAAGCTCACAAAGGCGGGGATCCGGGCCGTGCGGATGAACATGCGTGGTTGTGGTTCTGGTAGAGGGCATGCTAAGCAGGTGTATCATTCAGGCCGCTCAGACGATGTTTATCAAGTAATTAAGTATTTTAAAGAGCAGGATCCACATTCTGAGATCTCGCTCATTGGCTTTTCTCTTGGGGGCAATGTCGTTCTTAAGCTTGCAGGTGAGCTCAATGTCCATGGCTGCTCTTTACTAAAGCAGGTTATTGCGGTGTGTCCACCGATCAATCTTCATAAAACGGTCTTAAGGCTTGATACGAAGGTGAATCGGTTCTATCGGAATTACTTCCTTAAAGCTCTTCGGGCTGGCATCGTCGATCGCCATAAGCGGTTTACGGATCTTCCACCTTTAGACTTGCCGGAAGATGTGACATTTTACGAGTTTGATGAACTCTACATTGCTCGTGAAAGTGGGTTTAAAAGTGCGGTTGACTACTACACGAAGTGTTCTTCCGGGCAGATGATTCCCTACATCATGGTGCCGACGAAAATTCTCTTTGCGGAGGATGATCCAATCGTGGACTCTCGCGATGTGTTAGATAGCGAGCTTCCTGAAGCGGTTGAAGTCTATGGCACCAAAAATGGCGGACACATGGGCTTCCTCGGTAGCTTACTTCATCAGGGCGGATTTCACTGGATGGATTACATCCTTATGAAATGGACTTCAGGTAGCGAATAATATCCATCGACTCATGCATCGGCTTCCCGTCAACGAATAGACAAGGCACTTGCGTTTTCCCCACGTTATCTTGGAGAAATTGTCGGTATTCGGGATTTTCGCGTGTGTCACGCATTTCAACGTTGAGGTTGAGGGATTTTAAAACCTCTAAAACGCGAAAGCAAAAAGGGCACGCCTGAAAGTAGTAAAGCACTAGCTCTGGCTGCTCTTGATTTTGATGAATCTCTGTGGATTGTGGCATTTCTATCATGCCTGAAATTTTACACAATCTGTCTAATGTTGCGTAGGAAAAAGATGTTTTAAACCCATCTGATAGATGATAAGTGAAGTTTGTTTTTGAAGTTTCGAGTAGTAGGTTCTTGATTCTGAGTTGTTTTCAGTCTCGACGTCAATTTCATGCATGTAGCAAACGGGCGCTGCATACAAAAGTCTCTCATGGGCTGTTAGGGGGTTTAAGGGTTCTTCAAAAGAAACTTCAATATTTCGTCCAAAAAGGTGGCCAAATTTTGAGACCACATCGCCTCTTGCGACAATACCTTCAAAGGCGGGTTTTTGTTCATCTGGGATTGCATTCCACTCTTCAAGAAGATCTTTTGGAATACCGGGGTGGTTGAATGCGTAGGAGTATTTATCTCGGTTTACAAGAGGTGATTCTGAGATGAGCGTGTACGCGACAAAAACGCCACCTAAGCTGTGGCCAACAAGGCGTGCTTTTTCACCTCGTTTAGCGCATTTTGTGAGCCAGTCCCGAAGGCCGCTTTTGGCATAATAGAAAAGGCTTCGCCCAGGGCCTTTGGGGTCTAAGTCGCTAATCATGCTTGCGCGACCACCTTCTGACATAAGTGAGGCATCTGTTCCTCTGAACAAGAGAAGGGGTTCGCCGCTGTCTGAAGTAAGGCCGTAGGCCGCCATCTGGTTCCAAAGGTTAAATACCTTATCAACTACGTAACTCTTTCCAAAAATGGTAAATTCCATGCCTTCGTGCAATCCTCGGTAGGCGAGTCCTTTTGCAAGCACCTCACAAACTGCTTCATCGGGTATGTCTTCTGTAAGGTTTAAAAGCACCTCGCGAATGATCTCAATGTGTGCATTATCTTTTGTGACCTTACAAAGGATAGGGTCGATCGGAGAAAAACGGGAGTGATTTTCGGCAAGGCTTCTTAGGATTTCTGTATCATGCACGTAGGTTTCTAAGTCAGAGGGGTCTTTAAGCGCAAAACACCTTGACGGGTACTTAAAGAGCCATGAAAGGAACACCTCCCACCCTTTTAGGGCGGCGGCTGTAATTGTATGTTTCTCTGCCATACTTTTAGTATACACCACACCCCTTTTTCAAGCTGCAAGTGTCTAAAAACGCTTGCAGCTTTGGAAAGATGACGATCATCATCTAGCTGGGCGTTGATGCCTACTACCGCGTCCGATACCGAAGGTTGGAGGACCACTGCTCCATGCGCTGCTGCTTGGAAGTGGTTGTCTGACCCGCCCTCGTAAGGCTTGAGGGCCACCTGACCATTGATTGGATGGAGGTGGTGGAAAATTTCTTGATCTTGGCGGCGCATGAGGACCTTGCACACCTCGGGGAGACAGTCTGGGTGCAGGTCTAGGGGGTCCAGGTAGGGGTCTGGGTGGTCCAGGTAGGGGTCTGGGTGGTCCATAGTTTGTCCTTGGCGAAAGCCTTGCGCCAGGGCGGCTGTGGCGGGCTGTGTGAGCAGAGCTAAGCGTTGGCTGTAGGCCTGCACTAACCCCGCCTGCATGTCTATGACGGACTGGAGCAGGGGGTGGTGCCGATGGTCGCATTACTGTCGCGCCTCTTGAACCTAGTGTGGCAGTGTGTGGCGGAGCAAACGATGAGAACACACTAGGTAAAGATCTAAAGAAGCCGACATGGCTTCCCCCATGGGCTGGAGCTGCGGGTGAGCTACAGCAAGAGAGCGCTGAGGCGCCAACCCCAACACCTAAGATCGTTACGAGGATTGCTCCTAAAGATGTGACGCTAGAAAGCGCAATTCCGGCAAAGACAAGAGCGACGGCTCCGACGACTTTTACGGCACCTGAAGCCCAAGCGTCTGTTGCTGGAGCGTTTGGTGCTGGAGGGGGAGCAGGTGGCCTGACTCCTGGTGGTAATACAGTTGCCATATTAATGCTCCCTTGCTCTAACGGTTATGTCGTGTTCAACAACGTGTAAGATGGCATCGCAGCTTGAGAAGAAGCCAGAGTACCAGTTGTCATTTGACCCGACGATGATGCCATCGTTTACATTCCATTGTCTAAGAAGAGGAATGTCGCTAGACTCAACAACCCACCATGTTTGGTAGCCTGATCCGTCTTCGATACATACTTCTCCGTAAAGGTAGTCAATACCAACAACACGCTTGGTATAGAGGTTGTCGTAAAATGGTCCGAGTTTCATGTCAACACGGATATATTCCCCTGTCCTTGGATTCGATATATAGAATTCCGAAGCTGGAAAAAACGAGCTGTTAAGCGAGATATTAAGCATATCTTGCTGGTCCCAATGCATCACGATGTAGCGATCGTCGGGGTAAACTGTCCATTCAGACCCGTCTTCAAGAAAAACTGAAGACCCGTCCACTGCACACGAAATGGCCTGGTGGCATTGCACCGGCAAGTGATAATAGTTTGCAAACCCAACCGTTGAGAGTGCAATCAGAGCTATGATTAGCTTTTTCATTCTTTCCTCCTAAATGGAAAACAAAGTAAAAAGAGGGGAGATTGTAGAAAATGGAGAGATATTAATGCAAGGGTATCGTGCACCACTTGATGGATTTAAAGCGTTTGTGACTAGGCCTTTTTTATGGTTCGGCCCCCTGCTTTGGTCCCTTTTAACCGTCTTTTTACTCGCTGCACTTTTTTTTGTGGTGATGGTAAAAACCTGGCCGACAACGAGCTCAAATGCTCATCACATACTCGGAGTGCTCAAAGCGTTTGGCTACGGTATGTTTGCTGTTTTATTGGCTTGGATTGTTGTGTTTCCTTTTGTTTTAGCGATTGCTTTTGAAGGAATGCTTGGGAAATTCTTCTTAGAAAAACGCATTTCGGTACAATCAGAAGGGGTGATGCGTTCAATTCAATCTGCAATTTTCATCACGTGGAAGACGCTGCTTATTCGCCTTTCGTGGGGGGGGGTGACGATTTTGTCCATCTGGTTTATGCCCCCGCTTGGGATTTTCATCACAAATATGGCGATTGCCCATATCGCCCTCTTAGATGGGTCGGATCTTGCGCTTTCAATGGTTGGGCGTGACCGGCACTTTCGGCTCGATTGGATTAAGCGTCATTCCTTTCGCTTGTTTATGGGGGCTTTTGTTGGAGGAATACTCAGCCTACTTCTATCAATTACGATGATTGGCTGGCTTTTCTTCCTCCCAGGCATGTACCTTGGTGCGGCAATGCTTGTTATTGATGACTAGCTATGATCTAAAAAGTGGCGATAGAAGTACAAGAAGGCTTTGAGGTTTTCAGGATGATCTAACTCTTCTTCGTCTTCAATAACCATATTGTAAGCTTCTTGAATGGTCTTGCTTTTGTATTTCATGAGATAGCCTGCAATAAGCGCAGAGCTTCTCACTTTCCCCCAAAGCGAGTGAACTAAAATTGCTTTTTTTGTACTTAAGTTTAAAGACATCCTTGAATGTAGGAAATCTACAGTTGTATCAAAATTCACAGGTTGTCCATAGCTTTCTTGGTTTACAAATAGATCGTGTGCTGAAGCTGTTGAAATACCTGCAAAAATAGTATCAAATTCCTCCCAAGTAGTATAGCGATTGATTGGCTCTGCTAGGTCAAAATGAGGATGTAACCGAGCGGGGTACCAAGAGCCTACATTGTTTTTAACGGTATGAGTTTGAAGGGGGATATCAAAGCCATCCACATCTCTTATTTCAGTGAAAAATGTATATAAAATCTCTAATGCATTATGACCTTCTAGAACCCCGGGATCTAAAAGTGTGATAAAATTGGGGTCGAATTTCTTTGGCATTGTCCAGTCAGTTGAACGATTCATGGCATTTCTTATAGCGTCCATGTCAACCTGTCTTCTAGAATTTAAAATTAGATTGGATTGAAAGAGGTAATTCCCTGTAGTCGAATCCTTTAATATAAAATGTACTCCGTGTGTTTTAAAGGTGTTGACACCAAGCAAACTAGTGTTAATAAAAAGACACAAGGAAAACACTGGGATAAAACGTGCCAAAGTCTTAAAGTATCTAGGTATGATCATGGTAAAAAACCTCTCTCTAATAATTAATGACGCACGCATACTTTCAAATTTTTCCTTAACTGTCAAGGAGAGTGAAAAAATTGCACTCACAGGATGTTCAGGAAGGGGTAAAACGAGTTTTTTCAAAGTACTAACAGGGTGGTTCAAACCCTCGTTAGGCGAAGTCGCCGTGAGGGGGGATATTGCTTTAATGTCCCAAGAGGAAACGTTGTTACCCTGGAGAAATATTTTAAGCAATGTCTTAACCTTTTCCAAAGATACTGCACATGCTCTTGAGCTACTTAAACTGGTTGGATTAGCAGGGTATGAGAACGCTTATCCAAGGGAACTGTCTAAGGGAATGCGTCAACGCGTTGCTTTCTTAAGAGCTCTTTTAGCAAATAGACCCATTCTACTCTTGGATGAACCTTTTTCAGCTTTGGATCAAGGTACCAAAGAGCTCCTCTATCCTTTACTGCGCAATTATCGGGGTACTCTTTTGATGATTACCCACGATCTTCGAGAGGCCAGAGAATTGGATTGCCGCATAGTTGAACTTTAGTTATACTTTTTAAGCGTTCGGGGTGCCAAATTTGGCTGAGATATACCCGTTGGACTCGACCTAGACAATACTAGCGTGAGGAAACATGCCTGTTATTTTTGAACACACTTTGGCGACTGCTACGGAAATGCTTTGGGGGATTTTGCTTGCGACGCTTGTCGCTTTTCCTCTTGGGTTTGCCATGCAAGCCTCTAAGCTTGTTCGCCGCATTTTTGAGCCGACCTTTGTGCTCATGCAATGTATTCCCATTTTTGCTTTAGCGCCACTAATGATCCTCCTTTTCGGCTGGGGGAAAATGGCGATTTATGTCCCAACAGCTCTTATGATCGTTTTTCCGCTTACGATGAATATCTACAAGGGCTTGGATGCGACCCCTGAAAGATATTTAGAGCTTTTTACTGCGTATGGTAGATCGGGTTTACGTCTGTTTGCCGAGGTGCGCTTACCTTTTGCTCTTCCACATATTTTTACGGGTTATCGCGTAGCGATGGCTGTATCTGGTGTGGGGGCGATTGCTGGGGAGTGGGCTGGAGCTCAGGTTGGACTTGGTGTCTACATGCAAGAATGCCGCCGTTATCTTGATATTCAAGGCATGATTCTCGCTCTATTGTCCCTTCTCTGTTTGAGTCTTTCCATGTACCTTTTAGTGATAGGAGTTGAGAAATGGTGGCGATTAAAGCGCTCGTTTTAAGTCTAGTTGTGTTTCAGATTTATGGAGCCAAGCTTCTTTTGGATTGGTGGCCTAACCCCAATCACGTCCCTTTATTTGTTGGTGTCGAGAAAGGTTTTTTGGATGTTGAAATCTTAAAATCATTTGATCCACCTCAGGCGATCCCTTTCCTTTTAACAGGTGGGGCTGACATTGCGATCTATTACATGCCTCAAACGCTTATGTCGAATGCAATTGGCGTGGAGATGGTGGCAAAGCTAATTGACAAACCGATGCAAGGGTTTATGAAACGAAAAAATGGGCCTGAAAAAACGATGGCTGCTTGCCATTGCAGGTTATTGCCCCGTTATTTGGAAGCTTTTGGTAAGCCGGTCGAGGTGAAGTATTTAAACGAGTTGACCTTGCCCTTTATACTCGGAGAGGTCGATATGGTGTACGGCGTATATGATACGATCGAATCGGAGCAGCTTAAAGAGCAGGGGATTGAGACTGAATTCATTTCGGTGACGGATTTAGGTGTTCCCAATTATTATGAGCTTGTCTTTTTGATGAAAGAGGGGGTAGATCACTCAAAATTTCGAGAGGGTCTGCAGAAGAGTCTAGATTTTGCGAGAGAACACCCTGATGAAGCTTTTGAGATCTACGCAAAAGCGAATCGAAACAAGAATAAGAAAACGCTCAGGTGGGAGAGACGCGCCTGGATCAGGACTTTGCCCTATTTAGCCAAAACACCCGAGATTGACAAGCAGGTTGTCGACAACTTCCACAGCTACCTAAATCGGGGGAAATAGGCGGTTTAATGTGTGTGTGGAAGTTGTTCATTTGCCAAGTAGGCATCGGCTAAGGTGATTGCTGTCATCGCCTCTACGATCGGAGCGGCGCGTACTGTCACGCATGGATCATGCCTCGAACCCTCTGGCAACTTAAAGGTGGCTGGCTCTCCCTTGAGATTCACGGTCTCTTGGGGAATCTCGATGCTTGATGTTGGTTTGAAAGCAACGCGAAAGATCAGCGTCATCCCATCAGAGATACCACCTAGGGTTCCTCCACCGTGATTAGTTTTTGTGCGAATCACGCCGTTGTCATTGATAAATGGATCGTTGTGCTCAGACCCTTTCATGCGTGCTGCTGCAAACCCGCTTCCAATTTCAAAGCCTTTCGTTGCAGGGATTGAGAGCATTGCTTTTGCAAGGTTTGCTTCCAACTTGTCGTACACGGGGTCGCCAAGCCCAACCGGCACATTGTTGACGACGCACTCGATGATCCCACCAACGGAGTCACCCGCTTCTTTGGCTTCAAGGATTTTGGCCATCATTTTTTCGCTAGCATCCTTATCGGGGCAAAAAATGGGGCTTTCACACGTGTCCTCTTTGAGTTTCCGTAGGTTACTGTGGTCAAGGGGACCAATTTCAACACCAGCGATTTCCTTGATGTAGGCGCAGATTTCAACGTTTGGGATTACTTTACGTGCAATGGCTCCTGCAGCAACGCGCGCAGCTGTTTCCCGAGCGGATGAGCGACCTCCACCGCGGTAGTCGAAGATGCCATATTTCTTTAGGTAGGTGAAATTCGCATGTCCAGGTCTTAGGAGGTCTTTAATCGGCTCGTACTTACTTGAATCAGCGTCGGCGTTGTGAATGACGATGGAGATAGGAGCACCTGTTGTTTTTCCTTCAAACACCCCTGAGTAGATCGCTGCCTCATCTTTTTCGCCGCGCGGTGAGGTGTAGGGGTTTTGACCAGGACGCCTTAAACGCAATTCGCGGTTAATTTCCTCATCTGTGATCTCTAGGTTTGGAGGGCAGCCGTCGATGACAACTCCAAGACCCTTGCCATGGGACTCACCCCATGTTGTGATTTCAAAACACTTGCCAAATCGGTTACTTCCCATGGAATATCTCTTCTAGTTTTTTAAGTACTTGCTGGTCGCTAAGCCCTGCTGTTTCGACTTTATTGGCATCGATTTTTTCATAGCGGGGTAGACGCTCTTCATACATTTTGTTAAATGAGCCTTCAGGATCGCTCGCATCGATAAAAGCTGGGTAATCATCGGAGCTTAGCATGCGTTTAAACAAAACGTCCTTAGGAGTTTCTAAGTAAACGAGGTGGCCGAAGGTTTTTAAAAGCTCGTAGTTGTCTGGCGTTAAAATGGCGCCGCCGCCCAAGGAAATAACTGAATGCGAGACCGATTGGAGTCCCTGAATGACTTCCCACTCAAGTTTTCGAAAACTTGTTGGCCCGGAGCTTTTATATAGCGTTCTTACATCCATTCCGTGGAGCTTTTCTAAGAGATCATCTGTGTCTATAAAGGCCACGTTTAACTTTGCGGCAAGTTTTTTGCCATAGTAGGTTTTACCGCATCGCTTAAACCCAAATAGGACGATATTCATAACGTCTCCTTGAGGTCAGCGCCGAGTTTATGCATGGCATCTAAAAAACCTGGGTAAGTTTTGCTAATACAAGGTGTTGGGCCAACTTTTGTTTCACCCTCTGATCCTAATCCTGCACAAACAAGCGACATGGCCATCCGGTGATCCTCATAGCTTTCTACTTCAGCGCCAGTTAAGGGGGAGTTGTGAACGATCAAGCCATCCTCTGTTTCTTCAATCTTGGCACCCATCTTTTCCAATTCTGTGACAATGGCGTGAATCCGATCACACTCTTTCTTGCGCGCAATGGCGGCACCTTTAATCACCGTCGTGCCAGATGCAAAGCATCCTAAAACGGCTAAAATTGTGATGGAATCTACGTAATTGTTAATGTCAACCTCGATCCCTTTAAGATCGCTTGGGTTAACAAGAATGGCGTTGTCCTCAAAGGTTAGATTTGCACCCATCTTTTGAAGCGTAATAAAGAGCTCTTTGTCTCCTTGGACATCGCGCATATCGGCGTTCTCAATCCGCAGCTTGGATCCTGTGATCAATGCCGCAGCAACCGGAAAGGCTGCAGAGCTTAAGTCTCCAGGGATTGCTTTTTCAAATCCGTCATATGATCCGTGGCCTGGAATTGTATAACGTGTGTAGCTGTCGTTTGTGTATTTTAGCCCTAGGAAGTCAAACCAGCTGAGCGTGAGGTCGATCCACGGTTTCTCTCCTGGATTGTCCACGTTGATTACCACCTCACCCGTTCCGAAGCTTGATGCAATGAGCATTCCCGACACGGGCTGTGAGCTTTCGCCGCTCATCGTCACCTTTCCAGGATGAATGGGGCCCCGCACTATGATTGGAGCATAGCCATCTCCGCGAGAGGAGGTAGCAAACGCTCCGAGTTTGGATAATGCGTGTAAGAGGGGGGAGACAACTCGATTTGTTCTAATCGAATGATCCCCTGTGATGACCGTATACGTTGGCATGAGGCCGGCCAAGGCACCGACTAAACGGAGAACAAGCCCGGAATTGCCACATTGAATCACATCGCTTGCTGCATTTAAGGGGAATGCCCCGTCGATGATGAGTTCTCCGGGATTTTGCTCAACTTTTGCGCCTAATTGTTTCGCAGCCTCAATCATGGCAATGCTGTCAGGGGAGTTAAGGTAGTTTGTGATGCGCGATTGCCCTCGTCCCATCATGGCAAATAAGATTGCCCGATGTGTATGCGATTTCGAAGGAGGGATCGAGATAGACCCTTTAAGAGTTGAGCGTTTAACTAGGGCGTGTGGCATTTAATCATCCAGTCGAGAGTTTCTCGGAGTTTGGTGTCGCTTATTTCTGTGCAATATTCTCCATTGAACGACTCGACTTCTCCAATCGCTTTTAATTGGACAAAGCGGGGTGTCCTCTTTACCGATTTTTTGTCCATCATCATTGCGTCGAGAAGTTTATCAGCTGAGATCCGTGTGGAGAATTTCAGAGGGAACTCATATAGCTTAAACATCTCGATTAAGGGCGCTTCTAAATCAGAGAGTTTTGCTTCCACAATGCAGCCAATTGCAACGGCTTCACCATGTGAGATTTCATAAAGTTCTAAGGCTTCAATAGCATGAGCTACTGTGTGACCAAAATTGAGAATCCGTCGATAACCACCCTCTTTTTGATCTTTTGAAACCACCTCGTTTTTAATCTCATGGGAACGCTCGACAATCGTTTGTAAAAAATCCGTCTTATAACCTTGGAATGCCTTTAACCTGTCAAAAAGAGCGCTGTCTAAGATCGCAGCGTGCTTGATCACCTCAGCCATTCCCTCGCGCATATGCTTCTCTTTTAAAGACTCAAGAAGAGTAATGTCGATGATCAGTTCCGTAGGCTCACTAAACGTGCCAATGAAGTTTTTTGCATCTCCTAAATTCACGCCTGTTTTGCCGCCGATGGCTGCATCACACATTCCAAGTAAGGTTGTCGGTACTGAAATTAGAGGAACACCTCGGCAATAGGTTGCAGCGACAAAGCCTGCTAAGTCGGTCACAACGCCGCCGCCAATTCCTATGATTAGAGAATCTCGGCCAAACCCCAACTCAAAGAGCTCGTCTTCAATTTGGGCTTTAGTTTCACGTGTTTTACTCGCTTCACCAGCTGAAAAAACGACAATCTCACACCCCAAGTGCTTTTTAAGTCGCTCACCATAAATGGCAGCCACATTGGAGTCTGTAATAATAGCTATACGTCGGTCATACGACAGGAGTTTTTCTTTAAACTCCTTAGAGAAAATGTGCATGTTTACCACTCGCCAAGTAATTTCGTTTGGTGATCATTCAGCGCTAAACGATCGCCTCGATATTCGATCAAATAGGTTGAACAGTCCACCTCAGGCAAAGGTACCTTTCGAAGGGCAATTAAATCAAGTGCCTCAAGTAAATCTTTGAGGGTCTGTGTACTTTGCTCGGTAAAGAGGAAAGCCGCTCCCTTCTCACCTTTGGTGCTCTTTTTTGACAAAACGACAAAGCGCGTTTCATTGTTTGGCTTATCCTGAACATTTTCAAGGAGGACTGGGATGTCATAGAGCTTTGCAGCAAAACGTGAACAAATTGCCACAGCTTTTTGAGACTTTGTCCTAGCAAGCTTCTCTGCTGAGCGTCCGTTTGAGGGGGTATACACTACATTGACCTTCGGCAAGAGCTTTTTAATCGTTTGGTGGCACTGGCTGTAGGTGTGCGGGTGCACAAAAAGCGTTTCAGCTTCCTCAAGCACCCCAAACCCCACTAAATAATGGTGCACAGCTTCAACAGCCTCTCCCACAATAGAAAGTGAATGACGCATGAGCCCTTGCATCGAGTTTTCGACAAACCCTGACCCAGAGTTTTCAAGTGGGAGCAAAGCTTTTTCCGCTTTACCGTCTTTGACAACCTCGAAAATTTCCTCAATTGTATCCACAAATAGATACTTAGCTTTCGGAAAAAGCCTTCTCGCAGCTTGATGGGAATAAGTGCCCTCGGGACCAAGTGTTACTATTTTCATAGAGTAAATCTTATACGGTTTTCTCTCTTTTACGTAAATGTCTTACCATCTCATCTCTTGTATAGTTTACAAAGAGGTTAAAGAGGTGCTGCACGATCCTTGGATCGAGCTTTTGCTTAATAGCTAAAGCGCCGAGCCTTTCGTCTTGTGCGCGTTCCCTTTCAGGGTCGTAAATTGGTAAATCAAGAGCCTCTTTGGCTTTAGCGATTTCCATTGTTAAATCAAGCCTTTTACCTAAAAGCTCGATGAGTGCTTCATTGACGTGGTCAATATCTGATCTGAGCTTTTCTAACTCTTTCATACATCCCTCCCAATGGCTTTAGCAATCGCGTCTAGTTCACCGAGAAGCTTTTGGAATTCCTCCGGAGAAAGCGCTTGCCTTGCATCACATTTTGATTCCCGTGGAGTTGGATGGACCTCAATAAGTAAACCGTCAGCGCCGCCAGCCACTGCTGCCTTTGAAAGCGCTGGAATCAATTCACTCTTGCCCGCCGCGTGACTTGGATCGACAATTACTGGCAGGTGGGTTAAGAGCTTTAAGACAGGAATACTGCTAATATCAAGCGTAGATCTTGTCGCCGTTTCAAACGTGCGAATGCCTCTCTCACATAGAATCACATCGGGATTTCCATGCGCTAAAAGGTACTCAGCACTTTGGAGCCACTCTTCAATGGTCGCAGATAAGCCGCGCTTTAAAATGACCGGCTTGCCACACTTGCCAAGCTCTTTTAATAAATCGAAGTTTTGCATGTTGCGTGCGCCCACTCTCAAGATATCCACGTGCTCAGCTGCCACCTTCACGTCTCGTGGATCCATCACTTCTGTCTCAATCAAAAGACCGTGCGTTTCCTGAGCTTTCTTGTGCATCTTTAGCCCTTCAACACCCAATCCTTGGAAGCTGTAAGGTGAACTTCTTGGTTTGAACGCCGACGCTCTTAACACTTTCACGCCCATTTTCTTGAGCGCCATTCCAATGGTGACGAGCTGATCTAAACTTTCAATGGCGCAAGGGCCTGCAATCATAGCGACAGTGTTGCCGCCGATTTCGACATTGCCAACTTTGACAATCGTTTTTTTCTTTTCTTTGATAGATGCTTGCATCTTAATTTACTCCAACTATTTTTTTGGTTTAATGAGGGGTTACGGGTGTGAGGGGGTGTGGGGGTTATTGACGCTTAAGCGCCAAAATAGTTGTAAAAGTAAACAGCCCAAGCAGGAGCGCTGCTGTTTTGAGTAGATAAGGTCTGAGAATTTGACCGTTTTTGCTCCATAGACACCATTATAGCACCTAAAGAGTTTATTGTCAAATGTCGAGTCGTAAGAACCTGGCTACAAGCGGGTTATAATCTACCCCTTCAGGTTTTAGCGATGGTTCCCCCTCAATTCTAGCGAGTTCATGATCTAAAGCTGCGAGGTTGCGTGAAAGCCATTCTTCGAACTCGGGTTTGAAGGCTTTTTTGCCACGAACAAGAGGCCAGTCAGCTCTAAGTTGCTCAAATACTCGACGGATGGGGTCGTCTTGAGGCGAGGTTTTTAAACGAGCAAACATCTCATCAGGTCGAAGAAGGATGTCCCTGTACTGTTCGTCCCTAAAGGTGCCCATATTTACTTTCAGATGCAATTTCCATTCATGTTGAATATCCTGTATTACATCGATAGGGAGCCGATCGCCGGAAAGCATACGAACCGTCGCTTCCAGTGCGTGGGTCCCTGTGTTAAGATTTACGAGCTTGGTAAGTGCCTTAATGCGGTATTTGATATGCCCGAACCGTGTTTTATCGCGAGCTTCAATCAATCCGTATTGACCACAATGGAGCACGATTTTCATCGCTGTTATATGAGGCTTTTTTCTGGAATCTGGCCACTTAGGATTTCTGAGTCGATGTAATACTTCCCTAGGGTCTTGCAGGGTGCATTTCACTGCGTCGATTAAATCACGAGCCTGTTCTGATGAAAAAGTCGGACAGAAGTCAATAAGTTCTGTTACAACCCTTTCTGGAATCGGCGCATTCGGATCTCTGGCAAGCGTGAATCCACGATCTACCAGGAATTGAACAATTGGGTTGAGAACTTCATGAGGAAGATCTAAGGAGAGAATATGACCTGCCGCGAATTCGCGCCTAACTTGAACCACCGGTGAATGCTTAACTTGCGTAGGTTCTTCTACCATGGCAACGGCAGTGGTTGGTTGAGCTGCAATGGATTTAAAGCCGATCGCAGTTTGGATGGTAGCAATTGATGGATCATTTGCAGATACTGCGCTTACCCTTTCAGAAATTAGGGGTGGTGTTAACGAAGGGGGTATATCCATCGGAACAGGAACCGCTGTTGCCGTAGGGTGGGAAGGGGAAACTTTTGGGTATACCTGCACCATACTATCTGGTGAAATTGATTCTGCCATTTTGCTCCAACTTGTTTGATTGTTAGTAATTATTTCAAATCTAGATGGAGTCTTAAGTGTCTAATTGCCATAGGTGCTCCCTCTCTCGCAATCATTTTAACATAATTTACTATTTCAGCGAACCTTCAACAAAAAAAATATTGGACCGCATGGGGCTCCCCTGGTATCATCATGCTTTATGAAAACATTTGGAATTATTGGGGGCGAGGGGAAGATGGGGCAGTGGTTAAAAGCACGGCTTCCAGGGGAAGTGATGCTGTCCTCGAATAGAGAAGATAATCTTGAGCTTGCTAAGAAATGTGATGTGGTATGCATAAGTGTGCCAATTAGTGTAACTGTTAAGGTGATTGAAGAGATTGCGCCTGTTATGCGAGAGGAGCAATTGCTTTTTGATTTAACAAGTGTGAAGGAAAAACCATGCGCTGCAATGGCTAAGGCTAAATGCCATGTCATCGGTGTTCATCCCATGTTTGGGCCAAGAGTGGAAGATCTCGAAGGGCAAAACGTGGCGTATTGTCCAATTCGCCCAGGGAATTTTGTCGATCTGCTTGAGGATGTATTTGAGGGTGCAAAATTGATTGAAATTAGCCCTGAAAAGCACGATCGGATGATGGCGATGATTCAGAGTATGACGCATTTCTCATCCTTAGCGTTTGTTGGAACGATGATGCGAGAGGGGTTAAATGTGGATGAGCTTTTTGAATTTGCCACGCCTGTTTTCCGCATGCAGCTTATGATTGCTGCAAGGGTGCTTTCTCAGTCAAGTGAGCTTTATGCGGATATCAAGATGGAAAACCCCTATTTTGATGAGGTTGCAGACACGTTTGAAGGGGCTGTTGAGCAGCTCAGGGGACTTGTTGATGATCGAGATCGGGCGGCATACGGGGAGTATTTCGAAAAGCTTGGCGACTTCCTTGGTGCCGCTAAGGATAAAGGTAATTTGGTGACGCAGTCGTTTGTGGAGATGTTATGAACGTCTTTGTTGTGACAAAGCCTGAGATCACTGTGAAGGCTGAGATGTATGAATTTCGGCTTGATTTGTTCGAAAGGATAGATGTTGATCAGGTTGCAAAGCTCATGGAGGGGCGTCGGGTAATTTTAACGCACAGAAGCGCAAGTTTGGATGAGCTTGAAGCGCTGCTTGAACTCGGTCCTGAGTATGTCGACTTGGATTGTGCGACCCCTGAGAGTTTTTTGTCTCGCGTGAAGTGTAAGGTGATTTGCTCGTATCATAACTTTGATGAGACGCCGAAGGATTTGGGGGCAATTAGGCTTTTTGATGCGGATGAGCATAAGCTTGCGACGATGGCCAACTCAACTCTTGATAGTTTGAGGATGCTTAACTTTGTGAAGGAGCGGGAGCATTTTACTGGCATTTGCATGGGGGAGGATGGACAGATTACGCGCCAACTCGGCCCCTTGGTCGGATCGACGTTTAATTTTGTGAATGGGGATGGGCAAGGGTCTGCTCCTGGTCAATTGAGTTTAGATGACCTTTTGCCTGTAGATCCTAAGACGAAGGTGTATGGTCTTATTGGTAATCCAGTGACGCAAAGTCCTTCACACCGAACTCACAATAAGATTTTGCAAGAGGCGGGTGAAAATGCTGTGTACTTAAAGATGCGCGTTCAACTTGATGAGGTGACAGATTTCTTTGATTTAATGGATCCGCTCCCTTTTGAGGGGTTAAGTGTGACGATTCCTTTGAAAGAAAAGGTGATTGAGGGAAAGGTTGTGAATACGCTTAAGCGTTATAAGGGGAAATGGGAAGGGATTAACACGGATGGGGCTGGGGCCTTAGATGCGTTAGAGAAAAAAGGATCTGTTAAGGGCAAGAAAGTTTTAGTGATTGGTGCTGGTGGTGCTGCAAAGGGTATTATGGCAGAAGCAGAAAAGCGGGGCGCTGAAGTTCTCTATTACAATCGGACTGAAAAAGACTTGAGTTACCGCTTTTTAAAGGACAAAGAAGCTGTTGATTTCGTCATAAACACTACGCCTGTTGTGGAGGAAATTCCTTTTCCCGAACAGTGGTTAGACTCACGTATGGTTGTGATGGATATTTCCGTTAAGCCAAAAAAGACAGCGCTTCTAAAAAAGGCAGAGGAGATGGGGTGCGAGGTGGTCTATGGGACTCAAATGTGGGTCAATCAGGCCAAGGGGCAGTTTCACTATTGGTTTGATGGAAGGCTTGATGCACAAGCAAATCGTTTACTTATCTTCTAATCGTTAAGATCCTCATCCTCTGTTAGCTCTTGAAGAGCTGGAGGAATGTATAGTGTTTCTTGAACTCCTTCAACTCCAATAGCTATTAGATCTGGAGACGTAGTTAACCATGCGGGTAAGGCCTGAAGCTCTACGTTGTGATCAAGGGATAAATCTTGAAGCTTGGGGAGGTGTCCATCGTCAGGAAGTGTTTTTAGGCGGTTTCGGTCAAGTCCTATTGAACCGAGCCATGGAAGCGTCATAAGACCAGGTGGAAGTGAAGTGAGTCTGTTGTTATGAGCTCTTAAAAGACGTAAGTTTGTTAGAAATGTGACTGTCCCTGGCAGGGACTTAAGCCGGTTGTTGTCGATGAGTATGTGGGTGAGGTGAGCGATTTTACCAATAGCTAAGGGGAGGCGCTTAAGCCCTTTGTTAGACGCGTCTAGAGTGAATGTTTGGCCCATTTTTGAGGTGGCTGAGAACATCCACTGGCGAATATGAGGTAAGAGCGTGAACTTAGAGGAAGCCTCTTCAAGTGCAGCAGAAAGTTCTTCTAAGTTATTAATGTCTAACTCACCAGTAAAACGATCTAGAAAGTCTTGTTGGAGGAGGGGTGAAAGTGCTTTAAAAAGAGCAATTTCAGCTTCGGCTTGGATAAGGCTTTGAGCTTGAAGTAACGCAAATTGGGCGATGACGCTTTCAGCACGTTTACTCGGTTTTGGATGAACAACATGAGGTTCGTGAGAAAGGAAGGAGTGTGAAGCGTCAAGAGTTTGGGGTGAAGGAGTGCCCCGTTCATGATGCCCTTCCATGTATTTACAAACAGCTGCAACAGCAGGTAAGACGGTGGGGGCAAGGGTCCTCCCAATGTGCTTGCAGGTGCAGGTGAAGTTGAGAGTGTCAGAGGGTTTATTGTACTCCATAAGCATGAATAAAACAGATTGGGGCATAGCGAGGAGAAAGGCGGGTGTAGGGGGAGTTGATGTTCCGGGGAGAGGTGTGAAAGGTGTTGAGGATGTGGTCAAAGGCGTGGTTGTGCCACAAGCCGTCACGCACCCTGTAAAACCAGCTAGCGCAGCATCTAAGTCTTCAGTCTCTTCATCTTCTAGAATTGCATTAAAAGCGCCGTCTCCTGTCGGGGCGCGAGGTAATCCAGAAATCATTTCACCATCTTTGTTTGTTGTTAAGCAATGATACTAACAAAGAGATGGAATGAATTCGAGCAAAAACCCGTTAAAACTATATTTTAACGGGTTGGTATAGAAGTGTTTAAGTTTGTTCTTTAAAGATGAGCTCCCAGTGTTCCTGAGGGATTTCAGCCCCAACACACTGGATCACAATGGATGCAACTAAAGAGCCAAGTTTTGCGCACTCACCTAGAGGTTTTTCATCGAGGTATGAGGCGAGAAAGCCTGAGGCAAAAAGGTCTCCAGCTCCGGTCACTTCTTTAGGTGAAACCTCAAAAGCAGGGGTATAAACAACTTGATCTTTAGACCCTGTAAAAGAACCATCAGCGCCCATTGTCACAACGGCTGTGTCTACATATTTTAAGAACTCAGAAATCGAGCCGCGTGCACGTTTTCCAAAAAGAGCTCTTGCCTCTAAATCATTGCATAGGACCAAGTTGGCATATTCATCAAGGATCTTCAAAATGAAGTCTTTTTGTTTTTGCACGATAAAGGTATTCGCTAAGTCAATGGAAATGGTAAGGCCGTGTTTCTTCGCAAGATTAAGAGCTTTTAAGCAAAGGATTTCCTCACCTAAAAGGTATCCCTCAATATGCAGATGTTTTGCTTCAATAAAGAGCTTTTCATCGAGTTCGAATTTTGCGTTGGGAGGAGAACCCTGGAATGTACGCATGGTGCGTTCTTTGTCGGGGGTAATAAAGCAAACGCAGCCAGCTGTTGAAAAGTCTGTTTGCTTGATATGGGTTTGGATTCCCTCTGCCTGTAGAGCGGCAATAAAATCGCCTCCTTTCTCGTCTGTACCAACTTGGCTCAAAATGGCACAACGTTTTCCTAGGCTATTAACGCCCTTTGCTAGGTTAATTCCTGATCCTCCTGAATGAGAGATGAAATCTTTTCCTTCGATAAGCTCTAAAAACTGACTCTTTGAAATGGGTTCCCAGTCGTTTTTGCTTCCTACAAGGTTTACAAGTTCTTCGTCAGAAACGAAAACAAAGTGATCAACTGCAGCGCCACAAAGCATAAGCAGGTCGATAGATTTACCAAAAATAAAGCTTACGCAGCACGTAAGCATGGTGAGTTTTAGAAGAATATTTGCCTCCTGATATCGTTTGGGTTAAGTCTTTGAAAAATGGGGTTTTGACCTATGTAAAATAGAGAACATGCCGATACAAAGGTGTTGATAAATATGCCATTTAGGACGGGTTTAAAAATGTAGCGTTCTGCGAAAGTTTCATTTGTTTGGTCTGCTGCTAGATAAAGAAGGTAGGCTGGAGCTAGAAGGATAAAGCGGGCTAGGGCTTCAACAAGAGCGATAGGGATTAGGCAGGTGTAGATCAATTCACAGGCAGTTCGCCTAAATAAAGTGTCGATAAAATCAACGCTGTGATTTCTCCAGTGGGTTGAGCGCAGAAAAACAGGACCTGCTAGGGTAGTTTCAAGATAATTGACCTGAGGCGTTGACATGGCTTTTCGCTTTTAGCTTCTTTCCTAAGCAAACAACAGATGGATGGCTTGGATCAGCAATTTTTGCCAGGTAATGATAGCATATCGCTTTATTTCTCGCACCCTCCAAAATGAAATAAAATCCCATCATCGTCATGAACCCTCGATATTCTGTAATGTGAAAGGTGGTCTTGTGGGGGTAGATTTTAGTGAGGTCATGGTGCTTAAACAGCTTTCTAAAGGCTCTTTTTCGATTTCGTCTTACAAGTAGGTTTCCATAGTTGATCTGGGCGAAGAGGTTATCTTTGTTGAACTGGTAGTTGTCCTTAATAGCACGATTGCCTTTGATGAATTTTTTCAGTTGAAAGCAAACGAAGGAGTAAAGGCTTAAGATTTCTGCATTTTTTGGGTGTTTTGAAAGGAGCTCGACAAGGTCTTTATAAACTTCTTTTGGTGAGTGTTTTGCTTGATCTAAGAGAGCTAGATAGACCTCTTGAGCTTCAATAGGTATCGTGAGGTGATCTTTTTGCTCATTGAAGTTGATTGTGATGGCGCCAAGATGAACGCCTTCTAGGTTGAATTCTTTGATATGCATAGTTGATTTAAATCTAAAAATTGATAATGCTCTTAGCCTATGAATAACTTGGTGAAGCTTCTTATTTGTGTCATTTTAGGCGGTTTGGTCTTTTTTCTCCAGCCACCTGTTGGGGTAGAAGTGCAAGCAATGCATATGCTTGGGATTTTTGTGTTCACGATCATTGGTCTTATTTTAAAACCTCTCCCGATGGGGACGGTCTCAATTATTGGACTAACGCTTGTTCTTTTGACTAAAACGCTTCCCTTTGCTCCAGCATTTTCTGGATTTAGTAACCCCGTTGTGTGGCTTATTGTGGCCGCCGTTCTCATTTCTAAGGGCTTTGTGAAGACAGGTCTTGGAGAGAGGATTGCCTATCACTTGATGAAGGCGCTTGGGAAAACATCTCTTGGGATGGGCTATGGCATTGTGGCAACTGATCTTATTTTGGCACCAGCAATACCAAGTATTACAGCAAGAGCCGGGGGGATTATTTACCCAATCATCCTCTCTTTATCAAAAGCTTTTGGTTCTGAGCCGCACGCTCATCCACGGAAAATCGGGGCCTTTTTGATGCAAACGGCCTTCCAAGGCACTGTGATTTCTAGCGCAATGTTCTTAACGTCCATGGCCGGCAATCCTTTGGCGGCAGACTTAGCTCGCGAAGTAGGAGTTAATATCACATGGGCTGGCTGGGCTATGGCGGCGATTGTTCCGGGCTTGATCTCTTTGACCGTCCTGCCGCTTGTGATGTATAAATTTTACCCTCCAGAAATTAAGGAGACTCCCGATGCAAGGGGGTTTGCAGCAAGGGAGTTAAAGCGTCTAGGCCCCATGAAGGCTAATGAAATGATCCTTTTTGGGGTGTTTGTTGTGATGATTGGACTCTGGATTTCAGGGCCATTTATACAGATGAAGGCGGTGACCGCTGCGTTAATTGGACTCTCATTCCTATTGCTCGGTAAGGTTCTTTCCTGGGATGAGGTGATCTCCTCAAAGGGAGCTTGGGACACGCTTGTGTGGTTTGCTACACTTGTGATGATGGCTAGTTCCTTGAATAAAATGGGCCTCATGAAGTGGTTTAGTGGATTTGTGGTAACACACGTCAGTCACATGCATTGGATCGGTGGAATGTTGACTCTCTTGATCATCTTCTTCTACTCTCACTACTTTTTCGCGAGCAATATTGCCCATATAGGGGCGATGTACCCGCCATTTTTGATTGTAGCTATTTCACTCGGAACACCTCCAATGTTAGCTGCTCTAACCCTCGGGTTTTTCGGGAACCTGTTTGGTGGGTTGACTCACTACGGTTGCGGCCCAGCTCCGATCATTTATGGAGCCGGTTATGTGAAAATAGGTAAATGGTGGCAGCTCGGGTTCTTATTCTCCGTCATAAACATTATTATTTGGCTTGGATTAGGGTCAATTTGGTGGAAATTAATTGGCCTTTATTAGACTCTTAGGCCGTGTTGTGGAAAAGACAAAAAGATACACTTAATGGACCGCTGCATGAGGCTGTCTTGAAAAATGATATAGAAGCTTGTAAAGCTCTTGTCAAACGGTCGCGTGATAAAAACTCTCTTGGCTTAAATCCTCAAGATTTGGCTCTTTTTTTAGGACGCAAGGAGTGTCTGTCCCTTTTTCAGAAACCACAAACAGAGCTCATCAAGCTGCGAAAAAAAAGTGGTCTGGTCGAGCTTGAACCAAGAGAGTTCAAAAAAACCTTCAACGTAAGTTATTTGCCAAGTCTTCGGTTTGAATCATATGAGACTTTAACTAAAGCCATTGAGCGTTGCCGCAAAGTGCTGAAGAAAGGCGCGCTAAAAACACAAAATCACTGGACCCGAGCCCTTCATGAAAAGGCCTTTTACAAAAGACCTTTTGAAAACTACATGATTGCCTGGGTGGATCCGCTGATTGGATATGGGGTCTTTGCTTCAAAAACCATTCCAGCGCTGACGTATGTTGGGGAGTACACGGGGCTTGTCAGGCGTCGACGAAGACGCAAAGATCGCTTCAATAATTACATATTCGGTTATGTTGCGGGCCCAAAAGAAACGCAGTTTATCATCGATGCTCAGTATGAAGGGAATTTCACCCGCTTTATCAATCACAGCGACACACCCAATCTCACTTCAAAATGGATGGAAATCGATGGTGTCTGCCATATCATCCTTTTTGCTAATCGAGCCATTCCCGAAGGGGAGCAACTCACCTACGATTACGGTGAATATTATTGGCGTTCTCGCTCCTATCCTCGCCCAATCTAAAAAAGAGTTAACAGAAAAGGGGTGAAAAAGTATTTTCAGGCAAAAGGAGAAATAATCCATGGGAATGAATGTTGCACAGAAATTGATTAAAGCTCACTTGGTTGAAGGTGAAATGGTGCCTGGTGAAGAAATTGGAATGCGAATCGATCAGACGCTCTGTCAAGATGCGACAGGTACAATGGTCATGCTTGAGCTCAATGCGATGGGGCTTAAAAAAGCCAAAACTGAGGTGTCGTGTCAATATGTTGACCACAACGTAGTGCAAAATGACTTCAAAAATGCTGATGATCACCTTTTTTTATGGAGCGCTGCACGAAAATTTGGTTTACATTACTCAAGAGCAGGTAACGGCGTTTCTCACCCAGTTCACATGGAGCGACTCGGGATTCCTGGAAAAACACTTCTTGGTTCAGATAGTCACACTTGTGCTGCTGGAAGTCTTGGAATGCTTGCAATTGGAACAGGCGGTTTAGAAGTAGCCTTAGCAATAGCAGGAGAGCCGTTCTTTGTCAGCATGCCCAAAGTAATGGGAGTTAAGCTCACCGGTGAGTTAAAAGACTGGGTGAGTGCAAAAGACGTAATCTTGGAAATGTTGCGCAGACATGACGTTTCTGGGGGAGTAGGGAAAATCATCGAATATTACGGCCCAGGTATTGCAAGCCTTACTGCGATGGATCGCCATGTGATAGCTAACATGGGCGCTGAGCTTGGTGCGACAACAAGCGTCTTCCCATCTGATGAAGTTACTAAAGCCTTTTTGAAACAGCAGGGGAGAGAAGGGGACTTTGTAGAGCTTTTAGCTGATAACGATGCGACTTATGATGAAAATGAGGAAATTGACCTCGGATCTGTTGTTCCTTTGATCTCAGAACCAAGTAGCCCCGGTAAAGTTGTGACAGTCGAGTCAATTGCAGGCCTACCTGTTTTCCAAACCATGATTGGCTCATCGGCTAATCCAGGTTTAAGAGACTTTGCAGTTCCAGCCATGATCATGGAAGGTAAGATGGCACAGCCTCAAGTTTCTTTAGATATTAACCCCTCCTCTAGACAAATCTTAGACAATATTACAAATAGCGGGCATTTAGCGATGCTTGTTCGCTCAGGAGCTCGTATTCACCAAGCTGGCTGTAACGGCTGTATTGGGATTGGGCAAGCGCCTGCAACTGATAAAATTTCCCTTAGAACAGTGCCAAGAAATTTCCCAGGTCGCTCAGGAACGAAGGAAGACAAGGTGTATCTTTGTAGTCCTGAAACGGCAGCGGCTGCCGCATTAACAGGTAAGATCACTGACCCCCGTACACTTGACATGCCTTACCCAAAGTTTAAAGAACCTGAAGAAATCGAAATCGTCGATTCGCTTTCAAAACCCCCGCAAGACAACATGAACCACGAGCTGATGATGGGGCCTAATATCAAACCCCTCCCTCAATTCGACGCATTGCCCGAGCATGTTAAAGCCTCTGTCCTTCTCAAAATGGGCGATAACATCTCAACCGATGATATTAGTCCTGCAGGATCCAAAGTCCTTCCCTTTAGAAGTAATATCCCAGAAATTGCGAAATTTTCCTTTGGAACCATTGATGAAAACTTTTACGAGCGCGCCATGGCTGTGCAAAAAGAAGGTTCGATCTTAGTTGGACGCGGCAATTATGGCCAAGGTTCATCAAGAGAACATGCTGCCATCGCTCCTAGGTATTTAGGGGTTAAAGCAGTCATCACCATGAGTTATGCGAGAATTCACAGAAAGAACCTCATTAATTTTGGGATCCCTCCTCTCGTATTTAAAAGTGAAGCCGACTACGACAGTGTCGATCAAGGAGATGAGCTTGAGATCTCAAACTTACGTTCATCGATTGAAAAACACGCTGATGTCGAAGTAAAAAACCTTACAAAGAATTCAAGCTTCATGGTGGAACTTAAATTGTCTCCACGTGAACACGAAGCCATCATGAAAGGTGGACTCATCAATGTAGCCATGGAGAAACACAAATAATGTTATTATTGATACTACGCATTATCATTACAGCGATTGTCGTTGTTGCCACAGCGCACCTCATTCCAGGCCTATATGTGAAGGACTTCACTGACGCGATTTTCTTTGGACTCATCTTAGGTGTCATTAATGCCATCGTCCGACCAATATTAACGCTTCTTACCCTGCCCATTACTTTGTTTACCTTAGGGCTTTTCTTACTTGTGATTAACGCCTTTACCTTTTGGCTTGCTAGTGAGATTTCCTACGGCGTACACATTTCTCATTGGACAGGCGCTTTTTGGGGTGGCTTGATCATTTGGGTGACAGGTATCCTTACCAATCGATTGATCTGGACAGATATGTACTAGGTCTCTAAAATCCTCGCCTTATGTTAAAAGCTCCAACTGCTACAGCGCTTAGTGACGCTGTCTTTGCTTTAGATCAACAAGAGCCCCCGCCGCCTGATCTTGTAGCGCGCGTTATGGAACTTAGCTTGCGACTGAAATCCTTAGCTGGGCTAAGCGTTAAAGATGAAGCCACTAGGCGAATGGCACTTCTCCAAATTGAGATTATTGCCGGAAGCACAACGCTTGGTGATGTCGCTGGACCACCACCGAGATCGTCATCATTCGGAGCCGCAAGTAGCACCACGAAACTACTTCCCTTTGCGCTTTGTCAAGGCACTGGCAATCAACGTACCTTAGGAGGAGGTGATGGCCCTAAAAACGCTTGCACAGCCATTGCCGCACACTTTTTAAATGGTCTACTGCTTAATCCTGAAGCCGAAGTGAAGGAAGAGGCGATTGATGGCTGGGTTAACACGGGGAATACGTTTTTCAGGGATCAAGGTCTTGATGCTCAAACAGATTATGAGGAGTTAGCTCCCTTTCTTGCATTACCCCTTCAGCAAGTGAAAACAGGCACATTTCCAAGACCTCCCGAAGATGCTCCAGTGCGCGAAATATTGAGCACCCTCTTAGGTCCAGGCGTTGGGCTTTTACTCTATGTCGCAGGGGAAACCTACGCTGCAATTGAAACGGTGTCTGGAAGGTTTATCTTATTTGATTCTCATGGTAGGCAAGATAAACTAGGATTGCCAAGTACTTGTGCGTTTACTGTAGAGTGTGGTAGCCGAGAAGTTTTCCTCGGTGTTTTGTTGCAAATGGCTTCGCATTTACGAGGGTCACGACTTAACCAGATTGGTTACACTGTACTTGCTGCGCGCACTGGAAAATGATTTTTTTCTTGAGATGAAATCACAAGATCGATAAACTACTTTGCATGTTTAAATCACTTTGTTATTCAGCTTTAGCTTTCTCTCTCATTGGTTGTCAGGTTTCCTCTCGCGTTGCGATGAAAGGACCTGGTGGACGTAACGCTTACAATATTACCATCCAAGAAACGACAAACGAACAAATGCTTCTGAACCTAGTCAGAATGCGTTATAACGACATTCCTTTCTTCTTAAACGTTTCAAGTGTAACAAGTCAATATTCACTCAAAGGTGGTTTGAGCGCTAAGGCGAAAATCCCAGGATATTCGGAAAAAAACCCGGGAGATATAGGTGCTGATGCAAGTTGGACAAACACTCCAACTATTCAATACTCTCCGCTTGGTGGTAGAGATTTCGCACGTCAGTTAATGCAGCCGATTGATATCAAAGTGATCCAAGAACTTGTTTTTACTGGTTGGGATGTCTCAAGAATTTTCCGCTTAGCTGTACAGATTTTAGACGATGTGCCAAACGCTGTAAGAGCTTCAGGCCCATCACCTGCTGAAATCCCCAATTATGAGAAATTCTATGAGGTGACGCAGCTTATGCGTGACCTCCAACTCGAAAACAAGCTGCGTATGGGTGTTGATGGTGATACTCTTCAGATCAATTTCAATTCAGACTCTGATAAGGCCTTAAAATTAGCTCAGCTATTACCGCATACTGAGAAGCACAGAAATCGATATGTGTTAAACTTAAAGCTTGGCTACAATGAAGATGCTGAAATTGGGTTGTTACCCAGATCGCTATTAGGGTGTATGTATTATGTGAGCTTAGGTGTGCACTTGCCTCAAGCTGATCTCCACTCTGGTAAGGCATACATTCATCGTACTGACGACAACGAAATGTTCAACTGGGACCATCTGCTCGAGAATTTAATGAATATTAAATGTGCTGATAGTTATCCAGATGATGCTTATGTTGCCGTGCATTACCGCAAAAGGTGGTTCTACATCACTGACCACGACCTACAATCGAAAAAGACGTTTGCCTTGCTTCAGCAACTTTACAATCTTCAAGCGCGTGAAGATAAGTCTGCTGCACCTATCTTGACGATTCCAATTGGTCGCTAATGATTGAGCTGAAGTCAGACCACCTCCTTGTGGATGAAGACTTTCAGCTCAAGATACCCCTTGGACTATCGCTCAAAGCTTCGATGGTTGATGATATTGGACGTAGATGGGTCTCCCTGACAAAGGGCGAGGAGCCGATGGACTTCATCACAAAGATGAAGCCAACAAAAAATCCTTCCCTCTACTTTAAGCGAACGCTCAACCCTACAAAAATCGAACTCGAACTCTTAGATGGCGATCAGGTTCTTGATACGCAAATCCTTACTCAAGACTACACCAGAGAGGGTGTAACTTTCGAGGATGTGGGTGATGCCAGAGTCTACTCTCCAGCAAAGCCGATCGAGGATGCTCCAGGCGTTATTGTCCTCGCGGGTTCCTCAGGCGGAAGGAAAGATACGACGGCAGCTCTTCTTGCATCTCGTGGTTTTACAGCGATGGCGCTACCTTATTTTCGATTTAATCATTTGCCAGAGCAGTTAGAGCACATCCCTCTCGAGTATTTTCACAACCCTATTAAATGGATGAGAGACAAATGTGGTGCTGTAGCGCTGCATGGAACATCAAAAGGAGGGGAGCTTGCTTTGCTTCTCGCTTCTATGTACCCCATTGATCGAGTGGTTGCTGTGGTCCCTTCCTGTGCGACCTACGGAGGCTTCCCCAATTTCTTCGAAAGCTCTTGGACGCTAGAGGGAACTGGTTTGCCTGTAGCGCCTGTCAAAGTGCCAAGTGTTTTAGATTCGCCTATTAAAGCAACGCCTTTTTTCATGGAAACCATTGATCAAATTGAAGCGGCTTTGCTGCCATTCAGTCAGATCTCCTGTCCCTTGTTACTGATTGCAGCTGGCGATGATCAAATGTGGCCATCAAATGAGTTTTGCAAAATCATCAAGCACTACCTGCCTCGCAGTAAGCTCCTTCTTTATGAGAATGCCGGACACATGATTACTCACCCCTATATCCCAACAGCGATCACACAGTCACTAAACCCCGTTGACGGCAGGATTTATGAAATGGGAGGAGAAATGGAAGCTCATCAACTCGCCTGCGTCAACTCTTGGATGGAAAGTCTTCGTTTCCTCTCATACTAAACAGCCCAACCTTCAGCTTTGAGGTGTTGGTAGAGCGCTTGTACAGCGACCTCTTTTCCTTTTGCCTCGATGTCGAGGGTGAATTCAGGTATAGATTTCCAACATTTAGGCATGTCATTAGGGTCAATGAGATCTGAGTGATATTTCGGTTTTGGGCCATTCCACCCGTTTTTTGGACTTGAAATGTGAAATAAAGGTTCAGTTTTCCAAGTATTTAAGGCGAGATCTGTTGCTTTTTCAATGCTTAGTTTATCGGGCAGGCAACGATGGTGATGCACGTCGTAAACTAGTGGGATTGCTAAAGCTTTGCAAAGAGGGAGTAGTTCTTCAGGTGTGTAGGTAACATCATCGTTTTCAACGGTCAGTCTTGACTGCACTCTTCTTGAGAGCTTTTTAAAGGCGGTCTCAAATCGCTTAATTGCTGCCAATTTGTCTCCATATCCACCACCTCCATGGATATTTATGACATCTGCCCCGATCAATTCTGCAACAAATCCTTGATATTCTAGTTCCTTTATTGAATTTTCGACAACTTCAGGACGAGGGGAGTTAATCACGACAAATTGATCTGGATGAAAACTCAACCGCACTTGTTTTCGCTGTTGAAGCTTAAGGATTTGGCCTAGTTCGTTGTAAATTAGCTCCGAGTTTGGAAGTTCATCGATTTGATAGCCGCAATCGGGGTGTGTATACGAAGGGAATAGGTCACTTCCCACTCGAAATCCTCCGATATGATTTTCAGCGCAGTAGTTTATCGCCTCCTGAAGTGAGTTGAGATTATCTAAAATGAGTATTGAGAGGAATTGAAGTGGGTCTTCGCCTCGCTCTTGAATTTTCTTAAGATTCCGAGCTGTCGTAGTTCTGAATTTTATAGGCTGATTGTTAAATTTACAGCATAAAGCTAGACGTATCATTATTACCAATGTTTGTTATTGAGTTATTATTTATTTAATGTTATTAATAAACCTATGAGGGTTTTGGGGTTTATTCTATTTGCTTGTTTTTCTTGTTCTCTCTTTGCGGGTAGCACTCAAGGTGAAGAAATCCAACATCTTAAGCGCAGTTTAGCTGAAGTTTCCTTTGATCTAAGAAGGCAACCTCATCTAAATAAGTCCGAAGTTCAAGGTTACCATGACGAAGTTTTTAAGATCTATGAACAAGCAAAGCAGTTAAGAGAAGACCTCAATAATCAACTCAACGAACATCAAGATCTCTTATCCGAATTAGATTCTATGGATGAGGAAATGAATGCAAAGCGACAAAAATCTACAATCCAAGGCGATGTGGACAATTTAAAGCTTCGCTTGGCTCAGGCGATTAGCTTAGAGCGCAGTTCTGAGAGGGTGATGACTGATATTAATAAGCGCTTTGTCGAGCTTGCTGCTCGCCGTTTGTTAGATATGAAGACTCCTCTATATTATGAAAATAGTTGGGTTTCTGCTTGGGGGGAATTGAGTGTAGTTGTTGCCCATGTTACAGCTTTACTCCAATCACTAAAGCACCATTTTATCGAAGCTTTTGAGAGATATCTTGGCTACCTAGTAGCTGCAATTTTCACCTTGGTGCAGGTTCTACTCTATTGGCCCTTTCGTAGGTACCTACATAAGAGACCTCACCAATCAAAACTTGTCCACTTACTAATCCATGCGGTTATTGACGGCGTTTTACCAGTTCTTACATGTATCAGTCTAATGCTCTGTTTTTTAAGTTTTGGAATATTAGACAGTCAGCACCACATGATCTACTTAACAATAGGTGTTATTGGAGCTGCGTTTTTCTCCTATGGGGTGATTCAAGCTATTCTAGCCCCGCATTGCAACAATTGGCGTATTCCACATTATGATGACCAAACTGCTCGGAAGCTCTATCGAAGGCTTGTTTGGTTTATATCCCTTGTCCTTACCCTTTTGTGGATTGATCTCCTTTTCAAGTACGCTCAACTCCCAGCCTATTTTGCTCAAGTCTTCCGGCTATCTATCCGCTTAATCCTTTGTGTTAATGGACTAATGCTTCTTAAAAAACGGTTCTGGACCAAACATATTCTCTGGGGGCTATTTAGAATTTTTGCAGGCATTATTTTTGTCTCCAGCCCCATTTTCATCTTCATTGGCTACTCGGATCTTGCTGACTATCTTCTATTGGGGCTTATCTATACAGTCATCTTAGGCCTTGTTCTAGCGGGGATATATTATGCTGTCTCCAAAGGGATTACTTCACTTTTTGTTGAGGACTGCTCTAAAGTCTCTAAAGCATTCTCCCTTAGTAAGAGAGGGGAAGAAATTCTCCAATACTGGGGGCGTTTTTTTATTGGACTTATCCTATGGGGGGTCGCAATCATCTCGCTTCTTCTTGTTTGGGGTTTAAACCAGGAAGTAATTTATGATTACGGTAAATTACTGATTTTTGGGGTGACAATTGGGAAATATCAGTTTTCACTCGTAAATCTCTTTCTTTCTTTGGTTATATTTTTTGCGCTTTTCACATTAACTCGTTATTTGCAAAAGTTTTTAGAAAAGAAGGTCTTCCCCTTCACCAACTTCGATAAAGGGCTTCAGCATGCCTTAAAAATAGCCACAGGCTATCTTGGTACCTTTGTAACAATCATCATTTCACTTAGTATTCTCGGATTCCATCTTTCTAGCCTACTTTACGTCCTGGGGGGGTTATCTGTTGGTATCGGTCTCGGCTTCCAGCCTATCGTGACCAATTTCGTCTCAGGTATCATCATGCTGATTGAAAGGCCGATCCGCATCGGAGACATCGTCGACCTACCTGATGGTATGGGAGTTGTCACGCGCATCTCTGTCAGAGCTACCGAAGTCCGCACCTTTGACCGATGCTCAGTCCTCGTGCCAAACACCCAGATGATCAACAACGTTGTGAAGAACTGGACCCATGAAAATGCATCACGAAGAATCCTTGTTCCCATCTCCGTTGCCTACGGTAACGACCCCAAAGCGATTCGCGAAACACTCCTTGATATCGCAAGGAATGCCCCGAAAGCCTCAAAGGAGCTTGAGCCCGCAGTTGTCTTCGACGAGTTTGGCGACTCAGGGCTCAACTTTAAAGTCTTTGTTTTTGTCGATGACCTCGTCAATTATGGTGAAGTTGCACATCACGTCAAGTTTGAAATCGAGCGCGTCTTCAAAGAGCAGGGGATTGAGATTCCCTATCCTAAGCAAGAAGTTTACGTCCATAAAAACGCTTCATAAGTTGATTGCATTCACTTTTTCTGCTATGAACCCTTAGCATGAAATTTTTTCTCTCATTTCTTCTAATTTGTAGTTTTATCTTTGGGAACCAAGCTCCAACACCTGCGAGCGAAGTCAGTCAAATGAACAGGAAGTTAGTTGATATCAACTTCAATCTACGACGTCAACAAGACTTAGGTCGCGAAGTCGTTGAGCAATACCATGACGATGTTGTGGAAATCTATGATCAAGCAAGAGATCTAAAAAAAGATCTCAATGCTCTTTTAGATGAGAACCAGCAATTATTAGATCAGCTTTTGGCTGCAAATGAGGGAAATACTAAATCTGGAGAACTGCACACTGAAATCACGTCCTTAGAAAAGGAACTTGAAGGTCTCAAAGTCTTAATCACTCAGGTCATCTCACTTCAGTTAGGCGCTGAACGTGCTTTAAAGGCTGTTAATTCAAAGTTAGTTGACCTTGAAACTGAACGGTTATTCCATAAGTTGTCTCCAGTCTACAAAAAAAGCACTTGGCTAAGTGCGTATGATTCGCTGAATAAAGCAACAAAAACATCCAATGCAGCGATTTCCTCTGTTTACACCCCATTAAAAGAGGCTTTCAAAACATTTCAAGGTTATGTTGTTTTAATCCTGTTCCTTTTAATTCAAGTCTTCCTACATTGGTATGTAAGACGCCTTCTCAAGAAGAAAACTCACACAAAAACACACATCCACATTGTGTATACTCTTTTACGTAAAGGTGTGCTTCCCTTTGTGACTGTAGGGCTTCTTGGTGTTGCGTTGTACTTTATGGGCATTGGGCCAAAAAAACACCCTATGCTAACGGTAACGTTATCGATTGTGGCTTTTTCTTCCTTTTGCTTTGGGTCGTTAAAAGCGTTATTGCGCCCTAAGTGCTCCAAATGCCGTATTACGCCATTTGGAGATGTGCTATCAAAAAAACTCCATTATGCATTAGGCCGTCTTCTCATATTAGCTTTAGTCCTAATGTGGCTAGACTTAATGGTTAGATATACGTTTTTTACAGAGGATTTGGCTCAGACAGTTCGATTTCCAATTTACCTTCTCATAGCTCTTAGTGGTTACACTGTTTTACATGCTAAATATTGGAAGAAATCTTACATGTGGAGCCTGTTTCGGCATGTTTCGCGTTTTTTATTGTACCTTAATCCCGTCTTGGTTCTAGTTGGATTAGCGGCGTTAGCTGACCATTTACTTTATGGGTTAATCTCTACCATTATAACCTGCCTAATCTTGACAGGTATATATTATATCCTTTCAAAAGGGATTGCCTCTCTTTTTCGAGAAGACACCTCTCGCGTTTCCAAGGTCTTTACATTAAGCACTCGCGGTGAAGAAATTCTACAGTACTGGGGCCGGTTCTTAGTTGGCTTTATTCTCCTTTTTATCGGAGTTGTAGCCTTACTTCTTATCTGGGGGATGAATGGCGATGTTTTACTAGACTATGCAAAACTTGTGATCTTTGGAGTCACAATCGGTAGTTATGAGTTTTCTCTCGTCAACTTCTTCTTAGCGGTTGTGACATTCTTAGTTCTGTTTACTGCAACGCGTTATTTACAGAAGTTCTTTGAGACTAAAGTCTTTCCCTTTACCAATTTTGATAGAGGACTACAGCATGCTCTAAAAATTGCAGCAGGTTATATTGGTGTGTTTATCTCTTTGATTATCTCGTTAAACATCCTCGGGCTCCAATTCAAAAGCCTGCTCTATGTAATCGGAGGGTTATCTGTTGGAATAGGCCTTGGTTTTCAGCCGATTGTGACCAATTTTGTCTCGGGAATCATCATGCTGATAGAAAGGCCTATTCGTATAGGGGACGTCGTAGACCTTCCTGAAGGCCCAAGTACCGTAACGAAAATCTCTGTTCGCGCCACTGAAATGCGCACTCCAGAGCTTTGTACGGTATTTATCCCGAATACTCATATGATCAATAACGTTCTTAAGAATTGGACGCATGAAAACTCCGCTAGAAGAGCTGTAATTTTAGTGTCAGTAGCTTACGGAACAGACCCAAAACTTGTACATGAATTACTCTTAAGTTGTGCTTCAGTGCCAGATTTAGCCTCAAAACGTTATGATCCTCTAGTCCTGTTTGATGGTTTTGGTGATTATGGTCTAGATTTCAAACTCTTTATTTATACAGATAAGATGATTAATTTAAGAGATTACGCAAACCAAGTAAAATTTGAAATCGACCGGATCTTCAAAGATCAACAGATTGAAATTCCTTACCCAAGACAAGATATTTTCGTTCATAATCCTGATGAATAAATATTTTTAATTTAAGTGAGATGTTTTCCAGGCAGGGGAGTCAGGGGTTGGAAGATCGTATTTTATATTAATAATGCAGTAGATTTAATACTTGTTGCATATGTAATGAGTGGGTATAATTGCAAATTAATAAAACAAGCAATTTAGGTATTACAACATGGCAGATGTGAGTATAAGGGTTTGCAATTTTGGGGAAATTTCTACCCCCTTAAATAATGAATGTGCAATTACCATGAATGATTTTGAAACAACGACTAGTGTTGTCGAGCTTGCATGTAAGCACATTTTTGAGGAAGAAGCGATTACAACGTGGGTCCAGCGCGATGCTACTTGCCCGACATGTCGCCGCGCTGTTGACTTAACCCAAATTCGCACTCAACTTCATTTGGGAGATAGATCAAATAGTTGTGGCTATTGGAATATAATACTGTCGATAATACTCGTGATTAATATTATTGTCGCATTGGTTTTTATTTAAACTAACGCAGCTTGCTTGTAGTTGTTAGATTGAACAACGTACTAGGCCTTGCGGGAGAGTGTTTTGTATTGTTAGTGTGTTCAATTACAGACATTTAATGCCTTAACCCTTGCTTTATATGAGATTTATTGGCATGCTTTTGACTTAAAACAACAAACAAGTGAGAGGTATTAAGATGTCAGGAGTTGGAATAAGAGTTTGTAATTTTGGGGAAATCACTAATCCCATGAATAATGAATGTGCAATTACCATGAATGATTTTGAAGCAACAACTAGAGTTGTTGAGCTTGCATGTAAGCATATTTTTGAGGAAGAGGCGATTAGAGAGTGGGTTACGCGCGACGCAAGTTGTCCAATATGTCGCCATGCTGTTGACCTAACTCAGGCTAGAACTGAACTTAATGTGACAGCTGGCAGCCAGCCAAACCGCGTGACACATCCACCAGAATACTACGGTCTACCAGCTGATAGTATGATGATGCCTGCTGTTGCTAGATTGAACAGCGTTGACGATGATACGTTTGAGGCGATTGTTTTATTGGTCATTCTCGTTGTTGCGGTCTTTGTCTTGTCTTGTATCAGTGACAACTACTCGAATGAAAATGCAAGACATAGCTGGCAACATCGCGAGCTATCCCACGCTCATTAAGGTAAGGACGTATTTAGATGGCAGTAACGACAGGTTTATATAAAGACTTAGTGGCAGGTCCCAATGAGACTCTTGATACAATGTGCGTCATTGATCAAGAAGACTTTCTGGCTAATGATCAGGTTACTCAACTTGCTTGCAAACACATCTTTCGGACCGCAAACTTAACTGAATGGGCACGTAGAGATCCTCGTTGCCCCACATGCAGAGCGCCATTTGCAGCAGAGCAATTAAACGTTTCTCCTGGAGCTGCTTCGAATCAGGTTGAATATGGCTTAGACTACTGGGGTGATCCCGAATTAGTTGAGGGCTATAGCGTCACCGATAGTGATTCAGAATTTGATGATACGTATAGCTTAAGCAGTGATGAGTCTGACGATGCATGGATATTTGCTGAAGATCTCTCCCCGGTAGAACGCTCAAGCGGCCCAGCGAGACGGTCAGAGAATTTACTGAAAACTGTAGTGTTAATGCTCTTAATGCTCATCCTTCAAGCTTCTAGAACTATAAGTTCTTATGTCTTACCAGAAGTAGATTTTGCTACGTCTGCCAGAGTACAGAGCGCTTAAAAGCTGTTAGTTTATCTTTTAGGACCCTATACTGCTCGCCATGACAGATAGGGTCTCATCAGAACAGTCTCAAGAGTGGCATCTCACAAAAATAGTATGTCAAACACCCATTGCTGGTTCTTTGCCTGAGCCGGCACTTCATATAGCGCATAAAACAAGTAAGCTGACCAAAGTCATTGGTGAAAGGGAGATAGACGCTCTTGTGCCTAATGCAAGACCGCTTACAGAGCTAGTTAAGCAATTTTCCAAAGGGAACTTCAAAGGGGCATTGACAGAGGTTGCGGTGTATGGTTTTGTGCATGGTTGTTTGAGTGCCGAGCAAGTGAATTGTTATCTCGATCTTAAGGACTGGTTCGACACTGGTGTCATGACAAAGCAAAATCGAGCTGATTTGATACGTTTGAATATAGCGGTTTATACAAGGTCAATGGTGCGCACTCCTACGTAGGTGATTTTTGACCCAAGTCTGAATTATACATAAGAATTATTATCAGACGTTGAAATAAAGTCTACCAATAGACGGCCGCCCCCCTTTTTTGGTATAATATTGGGTATGGCAGTACCAGCACTTAGTCCTCCAGCCTCTCCAGTATCGACAAGGTCTGTAACATTCTCTGAGAATGTCGCTGTCATCCCCATGCCCATCTATCGGACCCAAGCAGAACCACCATCTTTAGCCTACCGAGTCACTTTTGGAGCAGTTACCCTTGTAGCGACGCCAGTGATTTGGCTTCTTTCAGCTGTTCAATGGGTAATAAAAGTTATAACTTGTCAGAGTGACAATCCCCATCGCGCTCAGGCCGAAGCTCTCCTCCGAGCACATGTCGCCCACCAAGTCCCCCATGAAGAACTGATCGACGGCCTAACAGGTCATTTGATCCACCTCCTCTCAGGCGATCTTAACGAAGGATCGTATGACTTTATTGTCGATTTTCTAGCCCTTTCAGAATTACACCCAAAGTTCCACCACATCTTAGCTGGAGCGAACGTTCACCTACAAGGTGATGATGGGTTTTTCGCAAATAAGTGGAGTCAAATTCCGGGAGCATACGAGCGCTATTCTTCACATCGCTACCATGAAGGACATTGCCACGGTTTTTCAGGACGCGTCTTTAACGAACTTCTCTTTTGGAAATCAACGGATGATGATGACACACGTTTTCAAGTGGAAAGCGCCCCTGTTAATTCCTTTATCAGCTTGCTCTTTCATCTATACGACTACCTTGTCTACAGAAGAGACAACGAGCAACAAAGCCAGTTCGGTAGCTCTCCTCACACCGAAGATCACCCCATTATGATTAATGTTGACCTCGACGAATACCGAAGAAGAGCGGCTGAAATTAGGACTCAGCTTGCTGCCGACGCCGCTTTACCGAGTAACGTGTCATCATAAGGGCACTCGCAAGCATAAATAAGCCCCCAACAAACAAAATCCCTTCCACTCCTAAGAGCGGCAAGAGGTTGGCGAACAGACCGCTGATAGTCCAGGAAACCGCTATCACAGCGCTTGCAACCCCCATAGCCCAACCTTGCTTAGACTCATGAGCCTCATCAGAAAAACAAGTTAACATCGTCGTATAAGCTAGAATGTCCCCTCCAGCTATTGGAATTGCGAACGCCCAGAACACCCACTCTATAGAGGCGAAACTCGAGCCAATTAAGCCAACAGCCGTTAGAAAGAGAAATATCGTCACTAAGTTGTAGACTTTATGGCGCTTAAATAAAAGCCTTGTGACAAAGACTAATGACAGGGTGAAAATCAACCCTACCCATGCCATAAACAGCCCTAAACCAAAGACATGATAATCGAAATATTTTTGCAAAAAGACCGAACAAAACGGCAAATATATTCCAAATCCAACCTGCATTAATAAAAATGCCAAACAAAGGTACGAGACCCCTGGGTGCTTTGCCACATCAATAAAAATTGTCACGGGTCGTAGCCAATCAATCTTTCCCGCAGTACTCTCTCGGTACGTCTCTTTAAAACCGATCAAAAGCCAAAGTACGTTCACCAAACAAAGAAACCCCACCACATAGAAAGGAGAACTTAAATTGACCTCTGAAGCAAACGAGCCAATCAATGGACCAACTGTTAACCCAATGCTTAGAGCAAAGGTGATAAAACTCATGTTTAGAGCCTTCGTCTCAGGCGTACTCTGGTCAACAATAGCAGCTTGCGCAATCGGCTGACTTCCCGCCATAAGCCCAGAAAAAAAACGGCCTAGTAATAAGGCTAATAACGAAGCAAAGCTCACCCCAAAACCCATCAAAAAGTAACTTACAAACAAACCCAAGATGGAAATAACAAGTACGCGCTTACGGCCCCATAAATCAGACAAATCCCCTAGAAAAGACGCCCCAAAGAACATTCCCAAAGGATAAAGCAAATACCCAAGTCCAAGATAAAAATTCCGAAGTTCTACGGCAGTGTCAGCAGGTAAAAAAGCTTTTGAGGCAAAAATAGCGGTCAGCATTGGGTACACAAGTGTAAATCCCATGCTATCAATCATAATCGCAAGGAGAGCCGGAGCTATCCCTTTAATCGACACTCCTTTGATCATTATTTTCTCCTTTGAAGTGAAAATAAAAGAGGCTTGCTTTGAGAGCGTCCAGTCACCTCAATGCGACCACCCTCCAACTTGTATGCAATCGCCTGATAAATATAAGCATGTGTTTGATGCAACGGTGGACACCAAGGGAAATACGCCTTTTTTCCCATCGAATTCGGTAGTGTATATTTCGCCATTTCCTTCAAAGCCGCCGCACCTTTACGAATACCGCTTGGTGACGCTGCATTGCCCGCTTCTAACTCAGCAATGGGTAAATCCAGCACCCAATGATGAAACTTACAACAGCCATTGCACTCATACGTACACGTCGCATCAGCCACAGTAATCCTAAGATGGGTCGTACCCTCTGGCAAACCACTCCACTTAATTGGAGGGGAAACCCCCTTCCCCCTAGGAATACAGCCATATTCAACCGGCACATACGCATTACTCGCCTGCTCCGGACACCAAATTTGAAACGTCGGATCATAGTCTTTTGCCGTTGCACCCTTGCATAAACTGTCGAGCTGCCCATTATTGCCACACCCAACACAAAGCAAAGCCAATAAACCCATTAGAATCTTTTTCATAGGAATTCCCTCTCATTTCCCTTATCCTACAAATAATTGTTAAATAAACAAGGACATTCATGATCTGGGTAACGATTCTAATTGGCGCAGTAGCAGGTTACCTCTCTGGACTTCTAGGAATCGGGGGAGGCGTGATCATCACCCCCGCTCTCTATTATCTCTTCTTGAAAATGGGGCTCCCCTACGACAACCTCATGAAATACGCGATCGCCACCTCCCTAAGTAGTATGATTATCTCAACCCTTTCAGCTGCCATCGCCCACAAAAAAAGAGGTGGCATCAACACACACGCCTTCTTCGGCCTTCTACCAGGAGTCTTAGTTGGTGGTGTCCTTGGTGCCTTCATCGCAACAGTGCTTCCAGCTTACGTCCTTAAGCTTATCTTCGCCATCTACGCCATCACCGTTGGACTGAAAATGGTCCTTCACAAAAAACACCAATCGGGAGACCACCGACTCCCCTCCAAACCCATTCTTTCTTTCTGCGGTCTTATCGTTGGAACCATCTCATCACTCGTCGGCGTCGGCGGTGGCATCCTCAATGTCCCACTTCTAAGCTACTTTCGCCTTAAAATGAAACAAGCCATCGGCACCTCCTCAGCCATTACCTTTTTCGTCGCTCTTATTGGAGCTCTTTCCTACGTACTCTTTGGCAAGCTTGACACCACCCATCCAGGCATGAACGCGTGGGGCTTTGTCGTGATCCCCGCGGTCCTGGCGCTCGGCATCTCCGCCGCCCTCACCGCCCCCCTGGGCGTTAAAGCCGCTCACACCCTCTCAGGTGACCAACTCAAACGCATCTTCGGCGTTGTCATCATCTGCGCTGGACTCGTCCTCCTCATCCCTTAAACTCTATTTTTTATGAGGGGCGGGTTTGAACTCTTTTGTGTTGCATAGGAAAAAAGCAAAGAGATCGGTGTATTCATCGATTCTCTTGCTTAAGGGCGTTCCTGCTCCGTGGCCTGCGTTTGTTTCAAGGCGGAGAAGGTAGGGGTTTTTACGCCCACCTTTCGCTTGAAGTTCTGCGAGGAATTTGAAGGAGTGGAAGGGTACGACACGGTCGTCGTGGTCTGCTGTTAGGAGGAGTGTTGCTGGGTAGTCAACGCCTTCTTCGATATTGTGGTAGGGTGAGAGTTTCTTGAGGTTTTCGAATTCTTTAACGTTGTGGACAGAGCCGTAGTCGCCTTCCCAGGCCCATCCGATGGTGTGAGCGTGGAAGCGGAGCATGTCGAGAACACCGACTTGGATAAGGCCTACTTGAAAGAGGTCAGGGTGTTGCACGGTCATACCGCCAACGAGGAGGCCACCGTTGGAGCCGCCTTGGAGTCCGAGTTTTTCACTTGAGGTGTATTTATTCTTGATGAGGTAGTTGGCGCAGGCTGTAAAGTCGTCGAAGGAGTTTTGTTTATTGAGTTTCATTCCACCTTGGTGCCACTTCTCGCCGTACTCCCCTCCTCCGCGGATCGATGCTTGGGCAAAGATGCCGTCGCGTTCTAGGAGGTAGTACATGCCGGCGATGTAACGTGGTAGGAGGGGGACGTTAAAGCCGCCGTACCCGTAGAGGATGGTGGGGTTTTTGCCGGTTTGTTTGACATTTTTGTGGCGAACGATGTGCATGGGGATGCGGGTGCCGTCTTTGGAGGGCACCATGTGGAGTTCGCTTGTGTATTGGGTTAGGTCTAATTGGGGCTTGGAGCGTTTAAAGACGTTCAGTTTGTTGCGTTTGAGGTCGTAGCGATAGAGGGTGGGGGCTGTTGTAAAGGAGGAGTAGGAGAAGTAGATTTGTGAGTAGCCTTGTTTTGAGTAGAGCTGGGATACACTACCTTGGCCTGGAAGTTTGATTTCTGCGATTTGCTCTCCTTTGAGAGAATAAACGTAGAGGGCGTTTGCGGCATTTTCGATAGTATTGATAACAAGGGATTTGTTCGCGATCACGGCGTCTTCAACGAGTCTTTCATTTGAAGGGATGATGAGAGATCGGGTTTTTGTTTTCAGGTTGTAGGTATAGACGCTTCCTTCTTGGATGACGTAGAGGAGGTCTCCGTCGACGTCTATGGGGTGGCGCGTTTTTTGATAGTCACTTACCAGGGTTTGGACACCTTGTTCATGTGTTTTGAGGTCGAGGTAATGGAGAGAGTTGCCTGTAGAGCCCCGTTCTTCTTCGCAAATAATTAAGTAGCGTTGTTCTTCTGTTGTATAGGCGTAAAGAATCGATTGTTTTGAGGTTGCTCCTGAGTAGATGAGGGTGTCTTTACGTTGTTTTTGCCCGATCTTGTGGTAGTAGATGCCGTGTTTACCTGTTTTGTCAAACTTGGAGTAGAAGTAGCCTTCGCGGTGCCAGGCGATATTGGAGAACTTAACTTCTTTAACAACGTCTTTGAGTTTCTTGCCGTTTGTTGTGAGTTCAAGGACGTGAATTTCTTGGCTATCGGTTCCTTTGCGAGAGAGTGCGTAGGCAAGTTTGCGGTTATTCCAAGAAGGTGCTACTTGTCTCAGTGCGACGGTGCCGTCAGTAGACAGCGAATTGGGGTCGAGAAGGATTCTTGGGGCGTTTTTTAACCCATTTTGGATGTAGAGGACGGATTGGTTTTGCAGCCCGGTATTCTCGAAAAAGATATAGCGTCGACCAAGGCGCATGAGGCTTGAGTAACGAGGGAAGTCGAGAAGGTCACGTAGTTCGTGTTTGATTTCTAAGCGGTCTTTGATTTGCGTGAAGTAGTCTGCGCTGTAAGTTGCTTCCTTTCTTAACCATTCGACCCGTCTTGAGTCGTCGGGGTTTTCCATATAACGGTACGGGTCTTTGACGACGATGTTGTGATGTGTGTCTGTGTGATTGGTCACTGGGGCTTTTGGATAAGGTCCAAAAGTGGCGCAGCTAGCAAGAAGGAGTGGAAAGATGATCATTTGATGAAAAAACTCGTTATACGGGTTAGTAAATACTGACGCTCTTCTCTTTGGTGGTTTAGGACGTCAAAAATGTTATCTTTTTGCACTTCTTTTTCTTCTTTGTCAAGTTCTTCGGTTAAGTGCTGGATCCGCCAATGCCGTTTTACGTCCCTCTCAAACTGCTTGGCGATCGCGCTTAGCCCCTTCTTTGCGGCGTAACGAGCAATTTTCCACTGAAAGAGACCTTTGAGTTCTTTATGGGTTCTGAAAAAACTTTCTTGAAAATGAAGGAGGTGGAAATCTTGTTTAGCGCAACAGCGGTCGATTTTATTTGCCGCACCCATTTTGGCGCTAAGGAGCGTAAAGACAGACATTTTCTTCTTGGAACGCTTTTTATCTCCCATCTCAGAGAGCATTGCATTGACAAGCGTGAAATTGAGCCTTGTGCCTTTCATCTTGTGTCTCAAAAGAGAAGGAGACAGCTTCTTTTCTCGATAGAGAAATTTGGTTTTATCTTTTGTTGTTTCCATACTTTTTCTAAAGTTGACGCACTGTTTACCAAATCTTAATATATTTTGCCAAACCTTTTTTTAATTAAAATATTTACTACTATATTTTTCAAAAATTCAAAATGGTGGGTGTTTTACCTCTTTTATGTTAGAATGTATTTCTAACAAAGAGAGAGGAGATCTTATGGAACCAGCAATAAGGACATCGCTTCCTGAAGGATTAGTTGCGTTAACTAATGCCGATGGCACCTTGAGAACACTGTCTTTACCTGACGGCCGACGTGGGGTCGTTGCCGTTCGGGCTGATGAACTTAGCGAGCTTGCTCCACCAGCTGAACCTCCTCAAGATTCAGATCAACTGACCGCGCTTGTGCACGAATATGTGTTAACGAAAGTTCTAGTTCCTGGGGAAGATCAATGTTCTGCTTGGCAAACCCTGCAAGTCCAACTCTTAAATGGAGGTACATCTATACCATCCGGAGAACTAGCGCTAAGAGGTGTTCTGGATACTCAAACGCGCATTGTTCGACTTTTTGCAATCATTCATCATTGCGACACCTTCCCACCAGAAGTGCTAAGAGAAGTTCAAAGTTTAATCAAAGGGGAGATTAGTCGTTCAGGAGATTTTTGGCCTTTGCATCAAATGACTCCCGATAAGATGCACCCAATGCTTGTAGCACTCCATAGAATTTCAATGGAAACCGGTCCAGTCATGCCCCTTAGTGATGACGCTAGAGAGAACAGTTACTGTGCTCTCTTCCACGCCCAATTTAAAGCTTATAGAGCTCTTCACGCTTGGGTCTGTGTATTACCTGCCACCCCTATAGATTTAACTCCAACTGGAAGTTTAATAAATGAAACGGTTCTGTCTGCAGATGTACCTCCCTGGCTTACCACACCTCACCTTTCTCCCGAGTTGCGCTTCGCTATTTCCGATCTAGTAAGCGCGCAACTTTCAGGAATTAAAGCTAGAGCAGATGAGTTTAAAACGGTTTGGAACTTGCTCTTTAATCAAGTCAACCACCATGTTAGTGAGTATTCCGAGCAGATGGTAAAGCATTTAACCCCTCTTTCAACAGAAGCTAAAAGTTTAATCCGCGTAGTTTCAGGAGATCCTTCTGCAGAAAAAGCCTTGAAGCATCTACAAGAAAGTAACTTTTTAAGAGCATATACCGCTTTAATTGATTCGGGAAATACACACCATGCAGAAAGATTAGCAAAAGCAATTCGGGACTACCGAAGCGCTGTTAAGCACTACGTAGATACGAATAGAGCTTTTTTTGATGCAGCGCCGCAACTTTTTAAAGAATTACAAGCATACACTTCGTCAGCCTTAGATGGATTTAGCTCATATTTTGACACATACAAAGCCATTGTGCTCTACCTTCACGATACTCCAGGAGAAGCCCTAGAAACGACTTTTACAGGGCTCACTGGCAACAATCTCACAAGAGCGATTCTAAGGGCTGCAGAAGCGTCTTGGGACATAGATCGCTTTGCTGAGGTTGCCGTAGCTCTTGCTGGAAGTGGTGCTGTTCATGATATCGATTATTTAGTTAAGATGGAAACTCAGTTTGGTGCTTTAAGCGAGCAATTCAGAGCTCTTGTAGATCCTGCTCAGGAAACACTTGATCGCGTAGTTGCCTTACATAAAGATGGACCTGTAGTTGAACTTGTTGAATCAAGACCTACCGCTTCCTGTCCAGGTGGTGCAGGTATGTCAACTCCCCCACCTGTCTCACCTATTAGTGTTCCTGATTCCCCTGTGCCAGCTCCTCCACCAAGAGCGCTGTCTTTTGAAGAAGTTGAAGCCCTCTTAACTCATTATGACACCACCAGGTTACACCCTGCAGCAAGAGATGCTCACAGAAATACAATGCTTTTTATGAGTGACCTCTTACACCACCTACGTATTTTCCACACCACCCCGTCAATAAATGTACCCCTGGATCTCATCTCTCTTCTCATACAGTCTGGGCAGATGATGGAGCAAATGGCAAGAGCTGCTGCATATCACAACGGTAAAAGAAATAATTTTAAATCTCACAATATCCTCCATCTTTTGAAAACTGGAGGTGTGACACCTTCAATGGAGGAATTAGAAACTTGTAGGATGGCAAATCGCAGTGAAATTTTAGCTCGAGATATTCCGCGCTTAGGTCTTGGAACAAGGAGGGAAGGCGATGCTGAAGATCTCCTCATGAAGGTCTATAGCTGCTATAGAGGTGAGGGTGATATTGAAGTCGTCCAGGCCCAGGTGATGCGCTTTGTCGAATCGGTCATCCTTACATGTGACAGCATGCACCGACACTTAGACATACCTCCTCAATCCCCCCCTGAAATGAGCGCAGCATTCTTCTCCTCGCTAACTCCCGTTCCTGTTGAATCTGCTAGTGAATCTAAAGCCCCAGATGATGAGTTATTGATCCCCCCCTCAGAAGAAATAGCTGCCTTTGCAGAACTGCTTGGCCGTCTTTCATCAATTCCAAGAACCTATGGTCGAGCAAATCGAGACATTCAAGGTCTTATCCTACTTGGAGAGCGTATTCTTTTTGAAGCCTCTCGCGAACACTCTGAATTGCTCCACCTTAAAACTTCTACGATCGAACAGCTTTGCTCGATTTTCTTAGAGCAACTCCTTAGAATTGTGCATAATGGAGGAGATTTAAAAGGGTTCGATCATAACATCATCGCGATGCTTAGAGAATCTCCTGTAACTGGTACTATTGACTTAAGAAAGCCTAATCAATTAATACCTTTCCTCAAAGGCCTCAACGTAGCAAGACATACAGCCCGCTACCCAGATACGCGCTCAGCAGGACATGCATCATCGGCAGCATTGAAAGCCGCAAGGTCTAAAAATGGACGCACTAAGACTAAAGCTTGCGGAACAAGTGGTATTGTAAGGTCCAAACACGGTGCAGATGCAACTAATGCTTATGAGAAAAGTGTTAGATTAACCACAACGACTGCAGAGAGAGTGATAGAATTTCTTTGTGCCGCGGGCTCTTAAACACGCTCCAATAAGGAAGTGAGCTGCATGCAAGCAGGAACTAGCTGTTCCCAATCCTGAGTCAATACACCTAAGAGAAAGAGGTCGGATACTTGATCGCAAAGCGCTATCTCGCCAGCTCTTAAAGCTACGGCGTAGAGATAGCTAAGTCCTTTTGAATAAAGCTTAACGTCCTCATCTTCGGCAAGTCGAGCTGCTGTTGTAATGCAAAGAGCGACCTCGATCATATTGCACTCATGAGAAAGCACGAGGTGCTCATCGTCTGTAACCCCCTCACTATTGATGACAACTACCTTGAGTGTGGCGATTGAGGGGAGAAGTAGATCTGGCTCTTCTACTTGCTGATTTTCTGCTAGGTGTGCATCAAGGGTTCTTAGAAGATCTCGACGATTCTCGACTTCCTGCAGCGAGGCAATAGGTGTGAAGGTTGGATACATCATGTTGAAGAAGTATTCTAAAGGATGTTTTCAATAAAGTTCAAGTTTGATACTGTCGCTTCAAAGGAGATTTTCAAATGAGTGATGTGAAGTTGAAGGGAGAATTAATTCATACAGGCGGAGAGTTACCAGCAGTTGGTTCAAAAGCGCCAAACTTCTCGCTGGTTGACGCGTCGCTAACTAATAGGCACTTAAGTGATTTCCAAGGAAAGCGCAAGCTGATCTCCATTGTTCCAAGCTTGGATACGGATGTTTGTTTGACTTCCTCGAAAAAGTTCAATGAAGCTGCAAAAGCTCATCCAAGCGCTGTGATCCTTATTGTTTCAGCAGACCTGCCTTTTGCTCAAAAACGAGTATGTGGCCTCGAAAATTTAGAGAACATTATTCCCCTTTCAATCATGCGCTCAAGGGATTTTGCCTATGATTATGGGGTTTTGATTAAAGATGGCCCGATGGAGGGGTTAACGGCAAGAGCTGTTCTTGTACTTGATGAGAACAATATCGTCGTCCACAGTGAGCTTGTTGAAGAGATCACATCCGAACCTAATTACGATCAAGCTTTAGAGAATTTGGGATAAGTCTTACCCCACCAGGTATCTTCGATTTGCTGCGTTAGGTCTTGCCCTGTAATGTCTTTGGAAAGCTTCATTGCAATGTCTTTTGAGATCTTAGGGAGTTTATCAAGTGAAGGAAAAAGAGGCTTGTCAAGGCCGCCTAACATTGGCGAGTGGGCAGCTAAGATTCTTGCAGCCAAGATAAAATGGTGATCTTCAATACACGGGCTTCCAGCAGCCATCACGCCTCGACCAAGTCCTGGAAAAATATAGACGTTATTGCACTGTGAGGTGTTCTCAAAGGGTGAGCCTGTTGCAATGATGGCTTTATTTTGGGTCCACGCTCGAAGATCTTCCGGTTTTGCCTCAGCATTCGCTGTTGGATTGGAAAGAGGGAGAATAATTGGATGCGTCGTGTGGCGTGCCATCTCCTCTATGATCTCTTTAGAAAATGCGCCGGCTTGAGCGGATGTCCCGATCAAAATGGTGGGTTTAGCATGTTTGACCACTTCTTTAAGAGTGATTTTCCCTTTGACTTCCCAGTTGACTTCCCGCGTTAAGCCGTCAATATCGATGATATACAGCCTTTCCCAAGCATCACTTTCAGACAACCCCTCTAACATAAGACCTTGAACGATCATGCGCGCAATCCCCATGCCAGCTGATCCACCTCCAAAAATGGCAATGCGCTGGTCTTGCAACGTTTGGCTGATAGCTTTTACAGCCGATAAGATTGCAGCAAAGGCTACAGCTGCTGTGCCTTGAATGTCGTCGTTAAACGAGCAGATTTCATGGCGATAACGTTCTAAGAGAGGCTGAGCATTTTGTTTTGCAAAATCTTCCCACTGGAAAACAATCTTAGGATAGCGGCGTTTAACGGCGCGAACAATGCGGTCAATAAAGTTCGCATACTCATCTCCACGAATCCGTTTATGGCGCCAGCCGATATAGAGAGGATCGTCTAAAAGATCGGGGTTATCCGTCCCAACATCAATCATAGCTGGCAAGGTGCGGTAAGGTGCCACTCCTCCAAAAACCGTATAGAGAGAAAGCTTTCCTACAGGTATTGCCATTCCCCCTATGCCAAGGTCTCCAAGACCCAAAATGCGTTCACCATCAGTGATGACAAGCACGTCAACTTCGTCTTTTTGGATGGTGTCTACAATCGTTTCAATGTGTTCTTTCATGGGATAGGAGAAATAGACTCCCCTGTTCTGGTTGTAGAGATAGCTAAAATTCAGCGAAGCACTCCCAACAGTTGGGGTGTAAATGTAGGGCATCATTTCGCCAATGTGCTTTGAAACTAAACTATAAAAAAGAGTCTCGTTACGCTCTAAAAGGGCTGACAACATCGAGTAGCGGGCGATATCAGTTGTACACTCTTGGTAGTTCCTGTAGCGTCGATTTACTTGCTCTTCTAGGGTTGATTCGTGAGAGGGCAAAAGCCCTAAGAGACCGAGCTGCTCGCGCTCATGATGGGTAAACGCCGAACCTTTATTGAGAAGAGGGTTTCTTAAAATTTCCTGGCCACAAAGGCTTGTTTCTATATTTACCTGGCCATTTTCAATGGCGTATTTAAATCGCTTCATAAGCTCGATCGTAGCGACCGAAACGATATATGACAAGTGCTAACCAGGCGGCAAGAACGATCGTGCATCCGTAGGAGATCGCAGCTTCAAGGCGGATGAGTTGTAGACCGATCACAAGGAAGGAGGCAAAGGCTCTCGCTGTGCGATACGCAAAGACGTCAATGATCGCTTTAGCTTTGAATTTCTCATCATGACCTAAAGGGATGTAGAGCATTTCAGTGATGATACGGAAAACAGAATGATCAAACGCTTTTGTGGCTCCAAAAGAGTAGGTTAGCATGCGAAAGGAGGGAATAGTAAGGGAAAGAAGACCGTTTACAAGCAGGTATCCTGGGATGATGATGTGGCTTCTGAAAAGCCCGAGAAAGCGGAGGAAGAAGTAGGTTCCAACAAGTTGGAGGAAGACAGATGCCATGTTGATGTAGGCGAAAATGCGCGCGGAATAAGCGGTGCGTTCATCCTGCATGGGAGCTATTCGAGCAAGCTCCATGTTGAATTGGTATTCAAGGAGAGTGGAGGCCATTTGCATAAAAACAACAATGAGGAGAATCAGCTGCAGGGGCTTGGAAGTGAAAAGAAGTCTAAGGCCTTTATGCTCGCGGCTAGCTTGGAGTTTTACATCGATGCTTTGTCGCATCATGCCATAATAGAGGAGCATAAATACTAAGAAAATGGGCGTTGTCAATAGGAGTAGATGCTCAGAGCCAAAGCGAATGGCGTTATGTGCCGTGATATAAGAGCCGAGCACTGACCCAAGTCCCCCAATGCCAAAGAAGACGCCGTAGAGATATTTTGCTTTTTTCATCTCGACATTGGCATGGATCACAGACCAAAGTTGCTGGAACATCAAAAGGACATAGATATCTTTTAAGACAAAATGAAGAAAGGCAAACCCTGGAATCGTTTTGAGAAAAAAGGCAGCAGCAGTGTTTAAACAGATGACAGCGCTCGTGCTGTAAATCAATAATTTGAGAGGGCCAAGTTTAGGGATGAAGCGATTGTAGAGAGTGACAATGAATAAATTGAGCGGAATTGTGAGAAGCCAAGCGAAGGGAAGCGCACGCACACCATAGACGTCGATAAAGACCGAGTTACTCGTCGGTTTACAGATGGCGTACTCAAGCGTGATGCAAAATCCGCAGAGAATTGCAAAAGGAATAAAGCGCTTTAGGGCTGATGTCATGGAGAGACATTATAGCAATAAGCCTTAGGTCAGACAATAGATATCTTCAGCATAGTCCGCAGCGACAAAAATCCAGTGTGTGGGGTTTTGAGGGATTTTGAGCTCTGAGAGGGTCTCGCCTGACACCACTGACCCATCCTTTCTTTGAACTGGGAAAGTGAGGGAAAGGTTCGTTTTGGGCGTTGGGTCCTCTTCGATCCCGTACATCCCCTCGGGAAGCTCAGGTAAATCGGGAATCCCGCTTAAGAAGGGCACCGCTTTAAAGCGATCTTTTTGCATGGTTAAACAAAGAGCGTCATAGTGACCTGGATGGTCAGCATCTCTTGAGGCGATGCTAAGCTCTGCCATCACTTCATTATCCGTGACCCTTAAGAAAGAGTCGAGATCTTGACAGATGGTGTCTTCAAAGCAAGTTTTGATAAACCGTGCAATGTGGAAACCATAGGATTTCACAGCTGGGTATTGACAAAGGCGCTTGTGCATGAAATAGCGCGAGGTTAAAAGGGCCTCACAACTCTCAAGTCCCCCTTCTTCAACACCAAGCTCTAAGGAACCATTAAAGGGTAAAATGCGCAGCATCTCAAAAAGCTGGTGATAGTCAAATGAGCCGCCATACGGGAGCCCTGTGTTGTGGGAGTCGCGAACAAGATAATCGATCCGATCTGCTCCAAAAAAATCTGCGATGACAATCTGTGAGAGAAGTTTTTCCCAAATTGAATCAGTTGGCATGCCCACACTGACCTTGAGAACGTCTGATTTCACATCGCGATTTGGATCAATGTCATTCCAAACAGGCTCGAGATAAGCGCTTTCAATAATTTTCGCTGTCCATTTCTCATGCCCTTTCTCGCCTAATATCCACCGCTCTGCAGCGTGAGAGAAGGGAAGGTGGCCGAGGTCATGGCAAAGCGCTGCCACACGAACGATCTTCCGCCAGTAAAGATGTTCAGATGAGCCAACATCAGGCATAAAATCGGGACTGCTCTCAGATATGGTGAGCTGGTCATACATCCTTGTCGCGAGTTCCATCACACCGAGCGAATGATCAAAACGCTTGTGGTTACCACCTGGGTAGACGTAAAACGCCGCCCCTAATTGGTGGATAAAGTGGAGCCTTTGAAAAGGCACCGACTTGATAAGTTTAGCTTCTAGTTCGTCAACATGTATAAAGCGATGGATCGGATCAAAGATTTTCTTTTGGCTCATAACTTTTCACCCAAGCGTAAACTGGTAAACTTGAGAGGAGCAATAACATTCCCAAATAGACAAATTGCGTCTGAAAGCTTGCTACAACCCAATAGACGTAGATAAATGCCAAAATAGGAATTAAACAACCCCTCCATTTCCTGAGGATAACCTCTGATATTGATGTATATAGATAAGCAATAATTGCCGCAAGCGTTGCCATTGTAATAATGGATTTAAATTGATCAACAAGAGTTTGTTTCGAGAAGAAAGCAATTAACACCGTTACTAATATTGCGGAAATTAAGATCCCCCAATAAGGAGAGCGCTTTGCATTAAGCTTGGCAAAAGCTGGTGGGAAGAGGCCATCTTTAGCAGCGCCAAGAGCAATCTGATTCTGAATGAGAATCCAGCCATTCATTGTACCAATGCAAGCAACTAAAGCGCCAGCAATCACCATCGTTTGACCCCAAGGGCCCATAATGATTTTAGCAAGCGTCGCAAAAGGTGCGCTTGATTGAGAAAGCGTGCCATTTGGAATGACACCCATGATCCCAAGCGTGCTGAAAAAATAGACAACAGAGGCAATGACAACACCAAGAATCGTCGCTAAGGGAATGTTCCGCTTGGGGTTTTTTACTTCATCTGCTGGAACACAAGCCGACTCGAGTCCTAAAAAGGCCCAAAGCGTGAGCATTGCTCCACTCGACATTGCTGCAAAATTCGACTCAGCACTCACATTGTAAATCGAGAGCATTGTTGGGTCGAAGTGGAAAAACGCGCCAACAGTGACAATGACCAAAGGAATGATTTTCAAAATTGTCATAATCAGCTGGAACGCGCCAGCGAAATGGACGCCGATGATATTGATGATCGAAAGGGCCCAAATAATCCCCGCTGCAACCAGAAATTTATAGAGAGGAACCTCGGCAATAACAGGGAAAATCGAACTCATATACCCAGTAAAAGCAATCGCAATCGCCCCAACACCAACGCCTAAATAAATCCAATAGCTGTAGGCGACCTGGAATCCAATAAAGTCACCAATTCCTTCACGGCAATAGACATAAGGCCCTCCGGTTTTGGTATACATCATGGAAAGCCTTGAAAAGACAAGCGCGAGTAAAAGCGCCCCAATCGATGTTGCAACCCAACTCCATAGAGTGATGCTTCCATAACTTGCAAGCGTCGCTGGCAGGAGGTAAATCCCCGAACCAATCATGTTGCCAACAACAAGAGCTAGCAAAATCCAAAATCCAATTTTTCGTGAAGTATCGCTTCCTTTCATAGACCGCAAATGATAAAATATCTCCATGATGATTACAATAGCTTTGATAACAAATCGTCCCCTTCATCCTGAAACACTTGAATCAATAAAAAGCTTTGATGACATCGTCGTAATTAGCAACGGAACCGATACCTTCATTCCCCATCTGCCCCAAATGCGCGTTATCGAACATACCTTCACAGGTTTTGGACCCCTACGTAACTTAGCTGCAACTCATGCGAAACACGACTGGATCCTCGCTCTCGATGCAGATGAAGTCCTAAGCCCCGCTCTTCTAGACGAACTCAAAACCCTCACTCTGAAACCGAAAACCATTTACGCCATGCCGTTTAAGAACTATTTTAATAACCGGTGGATCAAAGGATGCGGCTGGTACCCAGACCGCCACCCAAGGCTTTACAACAAAAAAGAAACTGCTTTTACAAACACAAAGGTCCATGAAGGGCTCATTGAAGATAGCCTCACTCGACACAACCTCACCTCGCCCATCATCCACTACTCGTACGAAACACTGAGCGACTTTCTCAAAAAAATGGAAATCTACTCTGACCTCTTCGCAACAGAGCACCAAGGCTCTAAAAAGAGCTCATTTACAAAAGCCCTTATCCATGGTGGTTTTGCCTTTTTCAAATCCTACATCCTAAAACGAGGCTTTCTCGATGGGCGTGAAGGCTACATTATCTCAGTCTACCAGGGGCAAACAGCCTACTACAAATATCTCAAACTCCTTGAGGCGAATCGCACATGCTCCTCATTTTGATGTATCACAAAGCGGGCACTGGTAAACGCTCCAACTCCCCTGCTATGCTTGATGAGCACTTTGCAGCCCTTAAAGATTATCCCATCACCCTTCCCGGCAAGCCTCTTTCACCAAAACTAAACATCTGTCTCACCTTCGATGACGCCACGGCAGATTTTGCCGACACCGTTTATCCTCTTTTACAAAAACACTCCCTACCTGCTGTCCTCGCCGTTCCAACAGGCCTGATCGACACCCCAGGGTACTGCTCCTGGTCAGCCCTAAAGTCAATGGACGTCACCTTTGCCTCCCACACGCATACCCATGCGAATCTCAAAACCTCTCAAAATCTCACCTACGAACTGACCCACTCCAAACAGCTCCTCGAAGACAACCTCAACACCTCAATTAACACCCTCATCTATCCCTTCGGCACCTTCTCATCTACCTCCAATAAAGCGGCCCTCGAGCACTACACCTACCTCATGCGGATTGGTGGTGCCTACAACTTTTCTTGGAAAGACCCCCTTCTTTACCGCGTTAGCGCTGACAACCTCACCTCTCCCCTATCAGCCCTAAAGCAACCGCTTAAACTTTTCACAAAGACCCTTTTAAAAAAAGCACGATGCCATTAATCTTCGGCTAAAATAGGAGATGTTTGATGGACGATGTACTCGATCGCTTTATGCAAGACACCGAATCAGAAGATGCCGTAAAAGACAAACTCAAAGAGCTCCAAGAACACCTAGAGCAAGATCAAATGCACGATGATCATGGATCAACCATCATCGGCTCTAGAGACTATCCCTTAAACTAAGGGCCCTACAAGCCTGCCTGTTTGAGAAAGTTTATAACAGAGTTCTTCACAGCTGCCGATTCATTCAGGTTTGCTTGCACATAACTTAAGGGATTAGAGGATGCTGCCGCCTTAAGTAGAACTGATTCGCTTGTCGCTGAAATCGTTCCACTTGGAGCATAAGTTCCAAGCATTTTTAACACTTCTGATGCATAAGCAGACCCCTGTCCAGTGAGCTTCGTTCCAGGTTGTGTATTCGTCAAGAGTTGCAACATAGTCAGTTTCGACGCTGGTATCCCCCATTGCTCGACCACAGAGGCATACCCTTCAAGAGCGGCTAAAGTTACACCTTTAGCATGCGCTGCATTATCCATCGCAACAACCCAGCGATTGGTAGGATTCAAACTCGTATAGTAGTCTAAATATTTTTGCATCTCAGCAAGCGTTGTTGGAGGTGATGTCGGTGGCCATACAGAAGGTGGACCAACTGGTACTGCGCTTTTTAGGAAGTTTATAACAGAGTTCTTCACAGCTGCCGATTCGTTCAGGTTTGCTTGCACATAACTTAAGGGATTAGAGGATGTTGCTGCCTTAAGTAGAACTGATTCGCTCTCCGCTGAAATCGTTCCACTTGGAGCATAAGTTCCAAGCATTTTTAACACTTCTGATGCATAAGCAGACCCCTGTCCAGTGAGCTTCGTTCCAGGTTGTGTATTCGTTAAGAGTTGCAACATAGTCAGTTTCGACGCTGGCATCCCCCATTGCTCGACAACTGAGGCGTACCCCTGTAACGAGTCCATCGTCACTCCAGGGGCGTGCGCTGCATTATCCATCGCAACAACCCAGCGATTGGTAGGATTCAAACTCGTATAGTAGTCTAAATATTTTTGCATCTCAGCAAGCGTTGTTGGAGGTGATGTCGGTGGCCAAGGATATGGCGGTGCCCCCGCCTCACTTGCAGTCAAGAAGTTAGTGATAGCCGTCAGTCCACCTCCAGACCAAGAGGCCTGAAGCGTTTGAAGAACACTTTGTATCGTCTTTCCACCTTCAAGAGCCGTGATTGCATTTTTTACAAGCGTCATATCAGAAGCGCTAATCATCCCAGCTGGCATCGCTATGACAAATAAATTTAAAGCCTCACCAGCATACTCAGCTCCCTGCTTTACTGGATATCTAGGGCTACTCCCTGTATTTGTGATTACATCAAAAATGGATTTGAAACTGTATTTGCCAACATTATCTCCCGCTGCCCCTTCATCTTCTAAGAGAGCTCCGAGCCCTTGCAACACATCGAGGTTATCCCCGCTGGGGAACTGTTCTAACGCTGAAATCAAACCATTGATCCACGCGTTGCCCCCAGGATGCTGCTTGTCATACGCTTTTTGCCAAGCTTTAGCATCAGCTAATGCCTCCGCAACCGTTTTTGGTGGTGAAGATGGAGGAGTGTATGGAGGAGGTGGCGGAGATGCACCAAATATCTTTTGAATGAACGCCTGACCTGTGGTATCCATCTTATCGTAATAAGCTTGAAAGCCTGAACTTAAAATTTTACCACTTTTCCAGTCGGCTAAAATTTGTACATCATCTGAAGAATTGTAGGTGTCATTTAAATAATCGGATAAATCTTTAAAAGCCGCTTGGTCACTTGCTGAATAGTTTGTATTAACAATCGCATTTGTTATGAGTAAATACATGGAATCAGCGCTTGTTGGCCCTGGCGCTTGCGCCCCGTTGAAAACATCTCCATAGGTTTCTTGAAAAAAAGATGTTTGCTCTGTCCCTGAAAGCTGGTATTGCCAGTACATGTCCTTACCTGAAGTCCCACCATTCATCCAAGTCTGAAGATCACTTTCAGAGCCCCCATTTAAGTAGAGCAGTTTGATCTCATCTAAAAGCGCATTTGCATAAGCTGAAATCGGATTTTTATGATCTGCCGAATCGTATTGATTTTGTATCTTGCGATACAAAGTCATGAGCGTTTGCTGGGCTGGCGTTTCACCTACATTTTCAACTTCCTGCGGCCTTTCGGGCGACGATGCATTTCAAGCTGAAGGTTCAGCCGCTTTTAGGAACTTAATAATCGAATTTTTAACCCCTGCGGCTCCTTTGAAATTTGCTTGCACATAACTTAAAGGATCAGATGATTTTGCTGCATTAAGCAGTACTTTTGAGCTCGCCGCTGAAATTGTTCCAGTTGGAATATTGTTTCCAAGCATCGTCAACACCTGCTTTACATACGCAGCACCTTTTCCCGTTAAAGGTGTTCCAGGCTGTGTATTCGTCAAAAGTTGTATCATGGTTTGTTTTGTTCCTGGCATCCCCCATTGCTCTACAATCGAGGCATATCCTTCAAGAGATTCCATCGTCACACCAGGAGCGTGCGCTGCATTATCCACTGCAACAACCCAGCGATTGGTTGGATTCAAACTCTTATAGTAGTCTAAATCTTTTTGCATCGCAGCAAGCGTTGTTGGAGGTGATGTCGGTGGCCATACAGAAGGTGGACCAACTGGTACTGCGCTTTTTAGGAAGTTTATTACAGAGTTCTTAACCCCTGCGGCTCCTTTGAAATTCGCTTGCACATAACTTATGGGATCAGATGATGTAGCTGCTTTAAGAAGAACCTGGGCATTTGCAGCTGAAACTGTTCCACTTGGAGCGTAGGTCCCAAGCATCGTTAACACTTGCTTTGCATATGCATCACCACTACCTGTGAGCTTCGTTCCGGGCTGTGTATTCGTCAAGAGTTGTAACATGGTTTTTTGCGATCCAGGCATCCCCCATTGCTCGACAACTGAGGCGTACCCCTGTAACGAGTCCATCGTCACTCCAGGATCGTGCGCTGCATTATCCATTGCTGTAACCCAACGATTGGTTGGATTCAAACTCTTATAGTAGTCTAAATCTTTTTGCATCTCAGCAAGCGTTGTTGGGGGTGATGTCGGTGGCCATGGTGTGGGAGGTCCTGAACCTGTTTCACTTGCAGTCAATAAGTTGGTGATTGCATCAAGACCCGTTCCTGTCCAAGCTCCTGTCAGAGTTTGGATAACACTTTGAATGGTCGTTCCACCTTCAAGCGATGTGACAGCGTTCTTTACAAGTGTCATATCAGCTGCGTTAATCTGACCCGCAGGGATAGCAGTAGTAAATAAATCCAAAACCTCAGCGGCATACGTGGACCCTTGCTTTGTAGGATATCTTGGGGTGCCACCCGTATTCGTAATTGTTTTGAAAATGGAAAGGAAACTGTATTGTCCAGTTTGTCCAACTGCGTCACCAGATGCGCCTTCATCTTCTAATAGCGCTCCTAGACCTTGCAGAACGTTGATATTATCTCCACTTGGGTAACTTTCAAGTGTTGTAACTAAACCATTAATCCAAGGGTTGCCTCCCGGATGCTCTGTATTGTAAGCTTTTTGCCAAGCTTGTGCATCTTTTAATGCCTCAGCAACAGTTGTTGGTGGTGAGGATGGAGGAGTGTAGGGAGGGGCTGCCCGCTCACTGCTTGTCAAGAAGTTAGTGATTGCATCAAGCCCAGCACCTGACCATGAACTTTGCAACGTTGCAAGGACACTTTGAATCGTAGCGCCCCCTTGAAGCGATGTGACAGCGTTCTTAACAAGTGCCATATCCGCCGCTGTAATCTGCCCCGATGGCAGTGCTGTTTCAAAAAGTGATAGGGCTTCTGCGGCATATGTGCCCCCTTGTTGTGTAGGATATCTTGGGGTGCCACCTGTGTTTGTAATCGTTTTGAAAATGGAAAGAAAACTGTATTGTCCAGTTTGTCCAACAGGATCACCTTGTGCACCTTCATCTTCTAATAGCGCTCCTAAACCTTGCAGGACGTTAATATTATCTCCACTTGGGTAACTTTCAAGTGTTGTAACTAAACCATTGATCCAAGGATTCCCTCCAGGATGCTCGGCATCATAGGCTGTTTGCCAAGCTTTAGCATCGGCTAAAGCCTCAGCAACAGTTGTTGGTGGCGAGGATGGCGGAGTGTATGGCGGGGTGACATTTGGGGGGAATTGAGCTCCCGTAAGCCCTTGAATTAAGCTTCCAATTGGCTCAGAATCTCCATCCGATTTTATCTGATCCCATAGATCAGACATTGAAGGTGGCCCTCCCGTCGTCCATGCAGCAGCAAGTTTCGTCTCAAAATCTGTCGCACTGGTTGACGTGCTTGCGATGGTTGATATATCTTTTAAAAGGGACACTTCATTTGCATCTCCAGAGAAGACATCCTGTAAATAGGGAATCACTTGTGTGACAAGTGTTCCGCTCGCACCCATCGTTTGGGGCGACGGTGTATACTCATTGACAGTTCCTGTCATAATCTTAAATTGTTGTTGCAGAGCAGGAGTTAACCCTTTCCAATTAAGGTTACCAGGTATTTCTAGGATTTTACTCGCATAGAGTTCAAGCATGTTGAGTGCTAATGCTGCTGGAGTGATCTTATCCAGGTCAGCTTGTTGGCCTTCAATTTTTGATGCTAAAGACTGTAGCGCTTTATTATTTGGGTTAAGCGCTGCCCATTGTTTTATCTGGCTCACTGCATCGTCAACCGATGTTGGAGCATGCGGATTAAATGGAGTCGGTCCACTACCAGGAACAACGCCATCTGTCATTGCAGTAATAATTTTCTGGAGAAATGGATCTGCAGCCTTAAATAATGTTTCGAAATTACTAGTGTTGTTATTGTACGCAGCAAGAACGGCTTGCTGAAACTCTGTTGGCGTTTTCCCCAGGTTATCATTGGCAAGCGCTTGCATTTGAGTCAAAAGATTCAAGTCATTTTGATTAGTAGCACCGGTGAGTTCTCCTGCAAGATTTGCGATCAAAGGTTTTAGGTAATCTGCAGACTTACTCTCGTTAGGTGGAGCCCAATCTGTCGGATCACCACCGATCCAGGAGAAGAAGTTTTGGTTCTGCGTTGTTGCAGCCTTCCATGTTGTCCCTTCAATTGCACCATTTTCAACAGCTGACACATAGTATTGCATGGCTTGAAATTGAGCATTTGGGTCTGTGACTGTACTAGATGGCCCAGTTAATTTCGTATATTCTGCCTGTAAAAGAGCGTATAGACCACCCGAGGGTGCCGGCACTTGCTCTGACCATTTTTTGAGATAAGTCTCCACTTGACTCATGCTTGTAGATGCCGTTCCAGACGTTGGAGGCCATCCACTTGGCGGCGGAGGTGTTGATGTAGGCGGAATTACACCTGCAGTAATCGAGGTGACAATCGCTTTTGTCGCTGTACTTGTTGCACTCCACATCCCTTTAAAGTCTTCTCCTGCGGCAGGTTTGGTTGCATCCCACTGCGTTTTCATTAGCTGCGCCAGTTGAGTGGAGTTTGCGCTCGGATTAGCTGTTATAAGTGATTGCATGGCATGTAGAAAATTGAAATCCGGCCCTGATGAAGGTACAGTACTGATGAGATTCGTCATCATAGATTGTAGATCATTATGAGGCGTGGCAGCCAGTGGATCAAGTGGTACAAGCGTTGTATTCGTAATTAATTTAAAGAAGTTCGGTGCCATTGGATATTTCCAATTGCTCTGATCTGGCCCTTGCTCTTCCATGAGAGCCCAGTATTGGAGCTGCGGGATGACATTTGTCACACCTTGCGTATTAAGCTTTGAATACTCAGCTTGTGCAGCTTTATATAGACCTGTTGGCCAACCTGGTTGACCCTTATATTGTGAATTCCACACTCCTAATTCTGTATTAAACTGTGCTAAGGTGGTTGTTTGTGTTGCTGGAATTGGAGGTTCAGGATTTGCGGTCGCTGCTGGAACCATGCCGTTAGTCAAGGATGTAACAATCGATGATACAGCGCTACCAGCTTTTGGGAAATCTTTACCAAGATTACTTCCTTTGTCCTTTATTTCCGTATTTACACTTGAAACAAAACTAAAGAATTTAGCAGCCGCAGTTGTGCCAGTTGCAGCTTTTGCTAAGGTTCCTATGTCTTTAATTACCGCTAAATCATCAGCACCCGTAAAAGATGCTTCAAGAGCCGTGCAAAGTGTCTCTATATCTTCGATAGGTAGATTTTGTGTTCCAAGACCTTTATCAGATAGCATTGAAATTGATTTAAATACCGTTTCAGCGTGAGTGTCAGTTACTGGAGGGGTGCCACTTGTTGGAGGCCAGGTCACCTTTGGAACCTCACCTGCAACAACACCTGTAGCCCATGATTTTAAGACTGCTTCTTGGAGTTTTTCTGTTGCAACCGCTGATCCACTTGCTGATTTTAGCTTTTCAATATTTGTAATTTCGGTTTGAAGGGCTTCTTGGAGGGCTGATGGCGTTTTTGATGCATTACTATTGATCCAAGCTGCAACAGATTGCTCTGCTTGAGCTATGTTTGTCGGAGGAATATCTGTCCAAGGGTATTGATTCGTTGGGAAGGGAATGTAGGCTGCAGTTCCACCGCCACCGGATGGAGTGAACCATGCGTAGTCTGTATTATCTTGAGGTGTGGTTGGAATTGTAACACCCGCTTTTAAATTAGTTGGTGGCTCTTGAGAAACGGTTAGCGAGGTGATATTAAGTGATGCTCGTCCATTTGTATGTGCGGATGAATTCCAGCCTGGATTTTCTAGAACGATTTTAACGTTCTGTGCATTAAAAGGTCCCTTACCCACGTTAGCTTGGCTCCAAATTGCACCTGGCGAGTCTGGACTTGATCCAACAGGATACAACTTACGCGTCATGATCAGGTCTCCCTCAGAGTTGTAAGTACCTGTCATTGAAAGTGTATATTCAGTGGACTTGTTCCAAAATGATGATTGTGGTTGGCCCCAAGTAGAGGCTCCATCAGCTGATGGTCTATTCGTAATTTCACTTGACCCACCGTACTGCGCTCCAACATAGTTACCATCTCGAGCATACAATTCATTATCATTCGTCACAGGACTGTCAGGAGCATACGTTTTATTTGTACCCATCTCCTCATCGAATTCAGTGACTTCTTTAGCCCCAGGTCCTGCTCGATGGTAGGCGGGGCTATCCGGATTTGGATCAGATTCTCCGTAGGTCCAAAGAGCCATTGTTGGGTAATAACCAGGAGTTGACTTTGCGGAAAACGTCATACTAATGTTAAAATTGTCATGTCCAGTTAACATTTTTGAGGATTCAATCCCCCCATTAGCCCATTTACCATTTGAGTTAGTGCTGTTGACTGTAACACCGTTTGGTGTTGCTTGAGTATATTGCATGGAATTAGGACTTGGTCCGTACATTCCATTCCCGGTTTGTGCAACGCCCCATTCTCCGGATTTTGTGATCTCAGAACCATTTTGTGTGGCACTAGGATCAGTTGATTTAGGGAATGTATTGAGATAAGGATTTTGTTTATTAAGCCACGAGTATACGCCAGATGGGGTCGCACTTTTATCACTTGATGTGTCGACAAGTCTTGGATTGTACATTGTAAGTGGCGACGACCCACTTGTCATTGTAAAGCTAGGGCTCCATGAACTCCCTGCAGATAACTGATCATTTGCAAAGAAACTCTCTGGAATTTTTACGGTTACATCATGAGTCTGAACCGAGTTTGTGTTATTGACCGACTTATCCCCAAAAGCTACTTTGGGCATCTTCATTTGTTGGTTGGCGTACTTATCTTGCCCTGCAACAGTGATGCTCCCTTCAAAAGTCCCTCCCGGTGGCACGGCAACACTGATGGTATAGCTGTATGAGATAGTACTGCCTTTTGGTGGAATTTCGACGGGAGTCATGGCATTTGTTGTGTACGAAGCTCCTGCGTCTACATTCATCGTGTTCATGTTGTCAATACCTCTATCAACAGTGGCCGTATTAGTATCGTAGGAGTAGTAAGGATAGGTGCTTCCATTAGACATATGAGCTGGAGTCCCAGGCACACCATTTGGTATGTTTGTATGCGCTGAGATATTCGCATCCATTAAATTCGTTCTATCTCCTGGGCCACCTCCAAAGGTTTGTCCTTTTGCTTGAGGGAGATTTCCGACAGCAAGATCCTTTGTTGTAAGTGTTGGTGGGATCATTTTTTGTGCTAAATTCATGGCGTTTTTTGCAGCGTCATCAGAAGAGTAGGGATCGATTGGTCCCCCATATGTAGCGCTTAATGTCGTTAAATCAACAACACTTACGCCCTTCATTTGTGTATCATCAGCGGGTGTATCGCCTTTCTCACCTCCTAAAGCGACTGTCATCTGCCCATCTGGTGCATTTGCTTTAACCCAAAAATACTCTCTATGCCAACCAGGAGATGTTATTGCATTCGTTTGCTGTCCTAAATCTAGCTCACTCTTTGCTTTAGGAACTGAATAGGCATCTGTCGACTTTGTCGCTCCATTTACTGTTACAGCTCCTGGGTAGGTATAACTACCAGGTTTCCCATCAGGAGGAGATTTTCCTTTAATATAGGCAGAAACCAGGTAAACATCGCCATTTTTCACTGGCATCGTATAAGAATTATCTTTGTAATTGGTCGTGTGAACAGGCGTTGATCCCGTGCAAGGAGGGGCTTTACCAGAGCCATCCTTTATCATATTGTTAGCTTGTAGAAGAGCTTGGTCTTGCGGCATATTTACATTATCTGATGAAATACTAGCGTCAGCTTGAGCTTGCCCAACTAAGTCCATCAAATGACCGATATAGTGGGTGTCAGTTAAAGGATCTGAACCAGCCGCAGCAGAACTATCTTGTGATATATGTGATAGGTACTGACCAAGATCTGAGGTATCTGTCCGTTTAGGACCTGCACCAAGTGACGCCGTTTTGTCGCCAATAGTTGCTGAAACTGCTTTGATAAGAGATCCTGCACTAGCCGGTGTAGCTGCAGCCTTGCCGTAAGCGGGCGTTGACTTAACTCCATAAATTGCTGTGTGTTGTGCTTGAAGCGCTGTGTAAGCAGCCTCTGTTGGAGGGCTCACAGCATTGTACGCACTTACACACGCTTTGAAAGCCGTGGCAGCTTGCTGGAGCATGTTAGAGATTGTTCCTGAAAATGTTGTAGGGCCTTTATAGTCCGCTGGAGGAGTCGCAGATCCAAAAATAGATGCTGGTGCGCCAGATGGCAAAGCGGTTGTACTTTGCTCAAGAGCTTTAACCTCTTGGGTTTCGCTCATCATAGAACCTGGCTGAGTCTTAGCAGGTGTTGTTGTCGTTGAACTTGGCGGAGGTGGAGTTGCCTTTTTAGGTGCTGTTTTTTGTGTGGCAGCTGTTTTACTAGAACCACCAGTAATACCCCCCATATCATTTTGACAATAGGAGTAGGCCATTTCGACGGCATCAGGGTTTCCACTTCGTAAAATAGAGAGTAATTCACCCATAGACCCAGCTGCTGCGCTCTTAGATACAACACCGAGTTTTGTGAATTCTTCCCAGCTCGAGCTTACTTTCTTTTTAGGCTTAGCTTCACCTTTTCCTGATGGCTTCGAGTCACCTGAAGAAGGTGTAGATCCACCAGTATTAGATCCATGTGGGGTTTGGCTTCCATCCGGAAGCTTTTGAGCAACAGGTGGAGGGGCTTTGCCTTTAGGAGCTGGTTTTTTGGGAGGTGATGCGGGGGCCTTTTTTTTGGAAGCTGTTTTCGCTGTAGTTGTGGCTAGATGCATAGGGGATGCTGCATTTTTCTGAGGATCGAATTTGGCAGTAATGGTATCAACAAATTTGGTTTTTTGCTCTAAGCTCCACGATTGAACGTGCTCGTCAAGGTCACCTTCAGAAACATGCCCACTTCGCATTTCATCTTGGATTAAGGGATCGTTCATCATAGCGCTTTTGACGTCTCCCTCAGCCTGTGACAAAAGAGTCTGGTGCTCTTTTGCAAGCCCTTCCATTGTACCTTTAGAAGGCTCGCACTCCTCGATATTCTCAAGGATTGTTTCCATGAGCTTTTCTTTTTCTTGCTTGGCTTGAGTTCCACTATTGGCAAAAAGGGTTTCTTTCGAAAGCCCTATATCAGCTGGATCGATATGATCGCCAATTCCCCCTGATCCCATTCCTTGAACAGACATATTCCCCCCCCGTTGGGTACAAACCTACTTCTAATTTAATTATTAAACGAAAGATTATTTAATAACAAAGATAAAAGATCGTGCTATGGAGAACAAATATGAAAGTAATGCAGGATTGGAATAGCGGCAGTCGGACTCGAACCAACGACCTGCGGATTATGATTCCGATGCTCTACCAACTGAGCTATGCCGCCCGGGATATATGAAAAATAGCGGGGATAGGACTCGAACCTATGACCTTCGGGTTATGAGCCCGACGAGCTAACCACTGCTCCACCCCGCGACATTTTCACCCGAAAGTGTATAATTTTAGGGATTTAACCGCAAGAGGATATTTTCCCAGGCCATTTTAGACGTCCCTTGCACGCGTTTTTTCAAAGCCATTTCCTCACCTGAAAAAGACCGATTAAGGATGCTTAAAAGAATTTCAGAAAGTGACTCGTAGGTTGCTTCAAAACCAATACCAGCACCCATTGTAAGTGCTCTTAATTCGAGTTGTTTATGCATGTGAGGTCCAAAGATAACAGGTGTTCCGTAGTTGATTGGTTCAAATACGTCATGCCCTCCAATATTTGAGTTGAAGCTTCCCCCAACGATGGCAGCTTTAGAGATACTATAAAGGGTCCCAAGTAGCCCCATGCGGTCAATGAGGATCACTCGGTCGGGATCGTAATCTTTTAGAAGCTCTCGCACTTTATCGAAACGTTCAGGATGGCGAGGTGCCACGAGGATTTTAATGTGTTTTGGGAGACTAGGTAAAATGGTATCAATTAGGGCTTTTTCCTCTCCCTCATGCGTCGAGGCAAGAGTGATATATTCCCCTTTAAGCCCAAGGTCACGTATTGTTGCTTTGGGAATGTCGAATTTGACGTTTCCTGTCACCGCGATTTTATCATGAGGAATGTTTAGCGTCTGATAACGCTCTTGATAGAGGGTGTTTTGGACGCAAAAGAGATCGATCGGCTTAAAGAGGCGCTTGAAATAGCGATAGCGCTTTGTTGAGCGGGTCGAGACCTTTCCGTTGACTACAGCGATGTGTCCCCCCTGGCGTTTGACTTCTTTAAGCATATTGAGCCAATAGTCCCCTTCCATGACAATCAGGAGGTTAGGTCGCATCTTTTTAATAAAGCTTTTCATCACCCAAGAAAGATCAAGAGGCATAAAGAGGTGATGTGCTTCGGGAATTTCTTTTTGCGCCGTTTTGTGTCCTGTTTCGGTGATGTTTGTGATAAGGATCTGGGCACTCGGGTGGCTGGCTTTGATGTGAGGGATCAGGGTCGAGGCCGCTTTTGTCTCCCCGACTGAAACGGCATGAATCCAGATAACGGGCCTTGTATGGTCAAGGGGCGGAAGCTCTTTCCCCAAAAGATTTGGAGGGAGCTTCCGTTTTTTAAATAGCATACCGAGTAAGACAAGGGATAGTCCTAAATCGTAGATCATTTCACCACGAGATTTAGGAGCTTATTCGGCACATAAATCACCTTTTTGATCTCTCCTGTCAGGTATTTTGCAACACGCTCGTCTTGTTTAATGATTTCAAGGAGTTCATCTTGTGATTTATCCTTTGGCATTTCGAATTTACCACGCATTTTCCCATTCACCTGGACGATATAGGTCGCCACATCGTCAACGAGGTACTTTGGGTCGGCCACAGGGAAAGGCTCGTACATAAGACTTTCTGTGTGTCCAAGGTGCTCAAAGCATTCCTCGGCTAAGTGAGGTGCAAGAGGGGCTAAGGCAAGGGTGGCCATCTTAAGAACCTCTTTCGGGTAGCTCTCCATCGGCACAAAGGCATTTAAGAATTCCATCAACTTGGCAATAGCCGTATTAAATTGCATATTCTCGATATCTTGGCCGACGCCATGGACAAGACGGTGACCTAGTTTGAGGGCTTCAGGAGATGAAGCGTCGGTGACTTTATCGGAAAAGACCATGTCGTAAAAGCGCTTAAGCATGCGGCGGCAACCGCTGACAGCCTCAGAATTCCAGAGTTTTTCTTTATCGAACGGTCCCATGAACATTTCATAGAGGCGGATGCTATCGGCACCTACTTCTTCAATGAGCTCGTCAGGCCTGACGCCGTTGAGCTTGGATTTTGACATCTTCTCAACTTGAACTTTAAGGTCATCTCGTCCTTTAGCTTCTTGTGGGTCAATATAGCCACCACCTGGAAGCTTGTAGGATTTTGCTGTAACAAGGCCCTGGTTTCTGAGAGTTTGAAAGGGCTCTTTTGAGACAACGTGCCCGAGATCATAGAGGACCTTATGCCAAAATCTCGCGTAAAGAAGGTGCAACACGGCGTGTTCAACACCGCCGACATACATATCGACAGGGAGCCAGTATTTCTCTAAGTCTTTATTCCAAGCAGCTTCTTTGTTGTGCGGATCGATAAAACGGAGGTAGTACCAGCAAGACCCTGCCCACTGGGGCATCGTGTTGGTTTCACGTAGTGCTTTCTTTCCTGTTTTTGCATCGGTGATTTCCACCCATTCTTTCACTTTTGCTAAGGCACTTTGACCATCGCCCGGCGGTTTGTAGTCGGTAAGCTGAGGTGGTTCCAGGGGAAGCTCATCGAGTTCTAACGGACGCATTGTGCCATCTTCAAAATGGAGGATAGGGAACGGCTCACCCCAGTAACGCTGGCGGGAGAAGAGCCAGTCGCGCAATTTATAGGTAACGGTGCGTTTACCCACGTTATTTTCTTCAATCCAATCACACATTTCATCTGCGGTTGAACCGGTAAGTGGGATAATGGGCAAGTTGTATTTCTCAGCGAACTCCATGTCACGCTCATCGTCTTCAGGCACAGCCATTACGGCACCCGTACCGTAGTTAACAAGGACGTAATCTGCAATCCAAATAGGAAGTTCCATGCCTGTTTTCGGGTGCTTTACAGTAGCGCCAATTGGAACACCTGTCTTGTTTTTAGCAAGATCTGTTCGTTCTAAGTCAGATTTGCATTCTACCTCTTTTCTGTATTTAGCAACTGTTTCTTTATCGGTTGCAAGTTTATCTACAAGCGGATGTTCTGGTGCTAGCACAACAAAGGTAGCACTCTCATAGGTCGCGGGTTTTGTGGTGAAAACTTCAATTTCACCAAAGGTCATTGAAGCACCCTCGGAGCGACCAATCCAATTGCGCTGAATCGTCTTGAGGTGGTCTGGCCAGTCGAGGTCATCTAAGTCATTGAGGAGCCTCTCGGCATATTCGGTAATTTTTAATACCCACTGTTTAAGAGGCCGTCTTTCAATGGGGTAGCCCCCTTCTTTCGACTTACCATCTTCCACTTCTTCATTCGCCAAAACTGTTCCAAGATGAGGGCAGTAGTTGACGTTGATTTCCGCTTCGTACGCAAGCCCTTTTTTGAAAAGTTCAGTGAAAACCCACTGAGTCCACTTGTAGTAGGAAGCATCGCTAGTTGCAAATTCGCGGTCCCAATCGTAGCTAAAGCCAAGAGATTTGAGCTGCTCACGGTAAGTATTAATATTCTTTTCAGTCGTAATTTGTGGGTGAGTCCCTGTACGAACAGCGTATTGCTCAGCGGGAAGACCAAAGCTATCCCATCCCATCGGATGGAGAACGTTAAAGCCTTTCATTCGCTTGTAGCGCGCGAGGATGTCAGTTGCAGTATAACCTGTCACATGCCCCACGTGAAGCCCTGCCCCAGAAGGATAGGGAAACATATCTAGTATATAATATTTCGGTTTACTCTGGTCTTCTGATGCTGCAAAGAGCTTTCTTTTATCCCAAAAGTTTTGCCATTTCTTTTCGATTTCTTTATGCTGATACATAGGCAGGGATCATACGTCCTTGCAAAAAATAATACAAAGGAATAATATCTGTAGTTAAAATTATGAGTTGCAAATGCTAGAGCTAAATCTATACCGCAAGAACAAAGTTAATCTCGAAGATTACGACTATCAGACCGATATTAAAAACCGTGTCATGATGGCTCGTTTTACCGAGACAGATGTTACTGTATTAGAAGAAATACTTTATAGTCCCATTAAATTTCCCATCAAGCGTTTACTTGAGGATCTAGAGCTTTCTGAAGAAGAAGGAATGGCCTCAATTTCGAAGCTTTCTGAAACAGGTCTTTTTCGAATTAAAGGCGATCAAATCGAGGTTTCTAAAGAAATGCGTAAGTATTTCGAAGCTCAGATGCAAAAATTTGATGAAGACTTTCAGCCTGGCATGGAATTTTTACAATCTCTTCTCAAAAAAGTACCAATCCACGTTCTGCCCATCTGGTACCCCATCCCACGCACTTCGAATAATATCTTTGACTCGCTCGTAGAAAAATATTTACTGACACCTCAAACCTTCCAAAGATACTTAACAGAGCTGCATTTTACAGATGAGACGATGATGCGCATCATTGATGATGTCTTTGAGTCACCAAACTTAGAGATTGAATCAAGCGTAATTATGGAGAAGTACGACCTCTCCCAGGAAGCCTTTGAAGAGCTGATGCTTCACTTAGAGTTTAATTTTGTTTGCTGTCTAGTCTATCGCAAATCAAAAGGGAAGTGCTTAGAGATTGTCACCCCATTCTATGAGTGGAAACAATACCTAACCTTTATCAAAGACTCTTCTTCAAAAACCATTACAGAAGAAGTCGTCCCCCTTCGTACCGATGAACTCGCTTTTGCTAAAGATCTCTCAGCGCTTTTAACCATGCTCAATGAAGCCCCCCTCTCCTTGAGACTACAAGATGAAAGATGGATCTTTGAGAAAACAGAACTCCCAAAAATCACAGAGGAACTCTCTCCCATCGATGTTTCACGCGAGGACTGCCCAAGCTATCTTTCTACCCTGATCCACAAACTCCTCTTCCTCAAACTTGCAAGGGTTGAAAATTCAAAACTTATCGGCAGTGAGGAAGGAGTCTCTGACTACCTTTCAATGCCGATCGAAAAACGCTCTCTAAACACCTACAAACACACAATTATTCACTATCCCTACAACGAATTCCCGCAATATATTTCAACAGAGCGAAACATTCATGAAATCGAAAAAACACTCGGACGAGCCATAGGGCGCGACTGGATTTATTTCGACGAATTTTTAGCGGGACTCATTGTCTCGATTAGTGACGATTCTAAAGTGACCTTGAAGAAAAAAGGCCGAACTTGGCAATATACACTTCCATCCTATACTGACGACGAAAAGCGTTTTATAGAGATGATCATAATGGACTGGCTCTTTGAAGCTGGCCTTGTGATGCGCGGGGTTGTAAACCAGCGCAGGTGTTTTAAGGTAACCACTTTAGGAGAATCACTATTTAGCTCATGATTCGTATTACACCATTATTTTTTTTGGTTTCATCCCTTTTGGCAGCTCAACCTCTGAATGAATCAATCATGATTGGGTTCAAAAAAGGCGAAATCAACCCAAAAGACCTCCCTCTAAAATGTCCTCAGGAGTACTTAGTCTCCAAGGCAAGTGTTCATTATATTGAAGACCAGCAAGCTTTTTTCAAGAACATGGCTCGCTCTCTAAAGCGAGGCGGAAAAATACTTCTCAGGTTTTGCGCCATCAAGCACGACCCTGTGTTAATGGCGGTTCAGCAAGTCACGATGAAACGGTTTTGGCACGCCTATTTTAGAGGCTATAAGATCCCGTGTCGTGCGTATGATCGAGGAACCTATTATTCCTACTTAAGATCTGCAGGACTTACCCCAACGCGTATTGACCGTATTGCAGTAGAAGAAGTCCTAGAGAATAAGAATGCTTTTGCAACATGGCTTAGCGAACACCTCCCCCACTTAACAGAACTCCCCTCCCACCTTAAAGCTCTTTTCATCCGCGATGTGGTGAAGTGCTACTTGAAAAAATACCCTTTAGATACCAAGGGGCATGTTCATGTTCACGACTACATTTGGGAGATTGAGGCTTGTTCCATCTAGGCAACCTATTCCAAGTCCTGTTACTTGTTTTTTTAGAAGGTGCCCTTTCCATCGACAACGCTCTTATCATTTCAACCATTGTCAAAAAACTCCCCGAAGAAAAACGGAGAAAAGCCCTTTTTATCGGAGTCGGATCAGCCTTTATCTTACGGTTTGTAGCCATAGTTATCGCTGTTAAACTCATCCACTTTTTTGCCTTCCAACTAATAGGAGCTGCCTACTTGCTCTATTTAGCCTTCCGCGGTGGAATGGCTCAGCCTAAGATTACAGCGACCTCTCTATTTAAAGCGGTGATCATGATCGAGATCGTTGACTTCCTCTTCGCTTTTGATTCCATCACAGCGGGAGTCGGGATCGTAGGATTACCACCAAAGCTCTGGATTATCTATCTTGGTGGAGTCCTAGGAATTATCATGATGCGCTTTGCAAGTAGCTACTTTGTCAAAATAATGGATCGGTTTCCCGCCTTGGAAAAAAGCTCACACATTATTGTTGGAGCGACAGGGCTGAAACTCCTTTTTGAAGCTTTTCACCTCTTCCCTTGGTGGGCCGAGATCATTTTTTGGCTTGTTGTTGTCTTAGCTATTTTTTGGGGTTGTAAGAAAGAAAAGTCACTGCATCGATAAACTCTTCATCAAGCGCCTCATGAGAGCATGTGATCTGCATCTCAATGCCTGGTGAAATAACCTCTTCAACGCGCAATGTACCCTCGTATTCATCGCTTTCTTTTTCGATGTACTTTGAAGAAATTTCTTTCTCCTTAGTCACTTTAAAGTAACGGAAACCATGGGTTGTCGCAAGCTCAGCCGCTCGCATGAGGGCAAATCGACGCACGTTTTCTTGATCAGTGTACTTATTACCACGGAATGTGACAGCAAAGGTCTTCTCCGTTACGCGATAGTCTGAGTAGCCATCCCCAAAAAAACCTTTTTGATGGTAAGAAGTGGCGCACCCACCGAGAACTAAAGCGATGATTGGAAAGAAATACTTCATGCCGTATAGTATATAGCTAGGAGCAATATGGATCTAGTGCAAAATAGACGGGCACGTCATGACTATGAAATACTTGAAACCTTAGAGGCTGGCATTGTTCTCTTAGGGACTGAAATCAAATCACTACGCGATCATGGTGGTATTCTCCAAGATGCCTTTGTGAAAATCACAGGAAATGAAGCTTTCTTAATGGGCGCGACCATTGCCCAGTACAAGTTTGGTAATATCCACAACCACGAAGAAAAAAGAGATCGCAAACTCCTTTTACACAAAAATGAAATAGTGCGTCTTAAACACGCTGTTCAGCTCAAAGGGCATACGTTAATTCCCCTCTCACTTTATCTTAAGAAAGGCTATTGCAAAGTTAAGATCGGTGTGGCTAAAGGAAAGAAACTTCACGACAAACGTCAAGATCTAAAAAAACGTGACGCCCAGCGCGACATCGAAAGACATATGAAATAAATCCCCTTGCACCAAAAAAAACATGTTTGATAGGATTCTGGCAAAAGGAGAGATTGCTTTTGAATACTGCAACGCAAACTGAAAGTGCTATGAAGGTCGTATTATCACGTCCCGAGCTCGTATCTATCATTGGTAAGCTACAAAGCATTGTATCTCCAAAACCAGCCATTCCCATTCTCGCAAATATTTTGCTCGAGGCCTATGACGATCAACTCGTCATTAGTGCCACTGATCTTACAGTAAGCATGCGCGCATTCATTGAGGCGAAAGTCGAAGTGGAAGGCGCTGTCACCCTCCCTGCACGCAGATTTTTCCAACTTATTCGAGAGCTCACAACACCTGAGCTTGAGATCCAGTGCACAACAGGTGAACTTGCCTACATTCACGCCGGAACATCTAAGTTCAGATTGAACGGCATGCACAAGAGTGAGTTCCCAGCTCTCCCTGACTTCTCTAGTGCAAATACATTTTCGGTCAACGGACCGAAATTGAAAGAGACGCTCGGCAAAACCGTGTTCGCCGCAGCGAAAGAAGATTCACGCCACGTTTTAAATGGCGTACTTATGAGAACAGTGGACGGATGTGCCACGTTCGTTGGAACAGATGGTAAACGCCTAGCTAAGGTCGAACTCCCTGTCGATTCCTTAACTGATCGCGGTGAATACCTCATTCCCCTCAAAGCTGTTGAAGAAATGGTCAAAATCATGGACCAAGATGAACTGGCAAAGATGAGCCTTTTTGAAGACAAGATTGCTCTCGATTTCGGTTCGGTCTGCTTGATGACCAAGTTACTTACGGGGCAGTACCCCGACGTGGAAAGGGTCATTCCACACTCAAGTCAGCACAAAGTTAACATCCACAGAGAAGAACTCATGACACTGCTACGGCAGGTGTCGCTTTTCACAACCGATAAGACCCACTCGGTGCACTTTATCTTCGCAAACGGCGCTTTGCACTTAGTTGCTGCAAGTAGCGAGATCGGCGAGGGTAAGGTCAACATGCCCGTTGATTTTACGGGAGACGAACTCGAGATCGCCTTTAACCCGTCGTTCTTTTTAGACATCCTTCGCCATTCTCAGGATGAGACGGTAAGCTTCTCGATGACAGACTCGTACAATCCTGGCATGTTAACAGACTCCTCAAAAGCTATCTTCGTCATAATGCCGATGCGCCTGAACGCGTAATAAAAGATGCTCAAGAGCCTGTATTTGAAAAACTTCCGCAATTTCACAAGTGCGGCGGTAACTTTTCGTCCCGGTGTAAATCTCATCCAGGGTCCAAATGGTGCTGGCAAAACCAATTTGCTAGAAGCTGTTTACTACCTAAGTACAGGCCGCTCGTTTCGAACAAGTAAACCAACTGAGTTGATCAAGCAGGATGCTCGAGAGTTTTCCCTCTTAGCAACCTATCTTAAAAATGGCATTGAACATAAGTTAGAGGTGACATTTGATGGCACTTCAAAACGCATTCGGCACAACGATTCCCCCTCACACATCTTAGGTCTTTTGCCTTCAAGCATTCACGCACCCAAGGACATCGCGCTGATCAACGGCGCCCCACAGGAAAGAAGGCGGTTTTATAATCTCCTCATCTCACAGATTGACCCCCTTTACGTTCATCATTTGGTGAGGTTTGGGCGAGCTCTTAAGCAGCGCAATGCGCTTTTGAAAGCAAAACGAGAGGATGCAATGGAACCGTTTGAGGTGGAACTTGCAAAATCTGCGACCTATTTGGCTAAAAGACGCCGCGAGATCACCTCAGCACTTCCGTTTGCTAAAGAGGCCTTTTCTCTTACGGGACTCGAGTTCAAGATCAAGTACGAACCCTCTCATGCCGGCGATTTACTCTTAGCTTTAAAAAATCACCGAAAGAAGGAAATGCTTTTAGGGACAACCCTAGTCGGACCGCATCGAGATGATTTCGAGGTCTGTTTAGCAAATGTTCCGGCTAGATCATTTGCTTCAGAAGGAGAGCGACGTATAGCCATTGCCGCATTAAAAATCGCCGAAGCCTCTCTATTAGAAGACCCAATGTTTTCCATCGATGATTTTGGAATGCATCTTGATCAGGGCCGTTTGGAAAAATTGGCCGAGCATCTAAAAAGCATGTCTCAAGTGTTTTTAACAACACCACAGGAAATCCCTCTTACACCAAGTGCTTGCTATCGGATCGACTCGGGTGCTATAACCCAAGAGCTATGAAGAAAAATACCCTTGGGATCTTTTCCCTCATGGCGATCAACATCATCGCTGTGGATAATTTACGCTCACTCCCCTTTTCGGCAGAGTATGGTTTCTCACTTATCTTTTACTACTTGCTTGCAGCCGTTTGCTTTTTCCTACCTGTTGGGTTTGTTGCAGCAGAGCTCGCGAGTGGTTGGCCTAGGCGTGGGGGGATTTACGTTTGGGTACGTGAGGCTTTTGGCAAGCGTATGGGGTTTTTCCTCATCTACCTCCAATGGATTTATAATGTCGTCTGGTACCCAACCATTCTCTCTTTCGTTGCAGCAACACTCAGCTTCTTCTTCAACCCCGAGCTCGCTACAAATCGGTGGTACCTTTTTTCGACCATCCTGATTCTCTATTGGGGTATGACGCTAATCAATTGGTTTGGCATGAAGCTTTCAAGCTATGTGTCACATATCGGAGCCATCATAGGGACCGTACTTCCCATGATTTTCATTGCACTGCTTGGCTTAGTCTGGTGGCTACAAGGCAACCCGATTGAAATTGCGCCCAAATTTCTGCCTGATCTCTCCTCAGTCAAGCACCTGACTTTTCTCCTTGCTATTCTCTTCGGGTTAATCGGCCTTGAAATGTCAGCCTCCCACGCTGATGAAGTCAAAGACCCCCACAGCGCCTTTCCAAAAGCCATTTTTTACTCAGCTATTATCATCCTCATTTCCCTAATCGGAGCTTCTCTTGCCATTGCCATTTCAGTCCCAACAAAGGAACTTAACATCATCACCGGCTTAGTGCAGGCCTACCGCCTTTTCCTCGCGAAATTTGGTCTTGGGTTTTTAGCCCCTGTGATTGAAGGGCTCATTGTGCTTGGCGGTCTCTCATCTGTTGCCGCCTGGATCATCGGACCTAGCAAAGGGCTTTACGTCTCATCCGTCGATGGCATTGCACCAAAGTTCTTCTCAAAGCACAACAAACATAACGTTCCAACAGGTATCCTCCTCTTGCAAGGCATTATCTTCACCCTGCTATCCTCTCTTTTCATTTTTCTCCCCTCTGTGAGCACCTCTTATTGGGCACTTTCCGCCATCACAGCGCAGCTAGCTCTCATTGTCTACTTAGGGTTATTTGCGGCTGGGATTTATCTCCGCTATAAAGAGCCTGACATGCCAAGAGCCTACAAAATCCCTTTCGGAAATCTAGGAATGTGGGTCGTTGGAGGGTTAGGCTTTCTATCCTGCCTTTTTGGCATCGCGCTTGGATTTATTCCCCCATCACAAATTGACGTGGGATCCATCTTAACCTATGAAGCGATCATTATCGGCGGAATGCTCATCTTTTGCATTCCCCCCTTCTTCCTTTATAGATCGTCGAGCTGTCGTAAGTAGGCCTGACCGAGAGGGAAGTCTTTGCTTCCAAGTTCTTCGCCTTTTCTTTTCTTCGCAAAAAGATCAATGATCTGATTGGCAAGAACTTTCCCAAGTTGAACACCTTCCTGGTCAAAGGAATTGATATTCCACATGAAACCTTGAAAGGCTACTTTGTTCTCAAAGTAGGAAAGGATTGACCCAACTGTATAGGGCTCGCACTTGGCCGCTAGAACGAGTCGATTAGGACGGTTTCCTGGGAAAACCTTGTTTGGATTATCGCTGTGCTTACCTGTTGCGAGTCCAATCGATTGCGCAAAAAGATTAGAGAGGAGTTTTTCCTGAGAAAGCGTTCCCTTCACATCGAGATCTACGCCGAATTGAGAATCTCTAAAGCCAATGAATTCAACTGGTACTTCATTGGTTCCTTGGTGGATGAGTTGGTAAAATGAGTGCTGGCCATTCGTGCCAGGTTCTCCCCAAATAACCGGGCCAGTGACAAATTCAACAGGATTGCCCTGTTTATCGATACGTTTTCCATTTGATTCCATATCACATTGTTGAAGGTGGGCAGGAAAACGAATCATAGCATTCGAGTAGGGAATGACAGCAACGGTATGGTGCCCAAGGAAATTACGGTTCCAAATCCCAAGAAGCGCTGATAAAAGTGGCAGGTTTTGCATCGGGTCAGGATTAAGTGCTACTTTATCCATGTTAGAAGCGCCGCGCAGAAAGTCTAAAGTCTTATCCATTCCAATCGCAAAAGCCAAGGATACGCAGCCTACCATCGAAGTTGCCGAGTAACGTCCGCCTACATAATCCCACATATAGAAAGAGGCCCGATAACGAGAGGGGTTATCCATAGGACTCCCCTTTCCAGTCACAGCAATAAAGTGATTAACCGGATCGAGGCCTTCATCTTCAAAATATTTGCGCGCAAGGGTCTCGTTTGTTAGTGTCTCAAGAGTGGAACCTGATTTGGAGACCACAACAACCAGTGTTTTTTCAAGATCAAGCCCTTGAAAGACCGCGCGCGCATCATCGGGATCGACATTTGAGAGGAAATGTACTTGTCTCCCCTCTTTTTGATACGCCTGTAAACTCAGATAAATCGCACGAGGTCCTAAATCTGACCCCCCAATTCCTACTTGAACGAGATCAGTAAAGCCTTGGCGATCGATTTCATCTAAAAATTCTTTGAGCTTTTCAAACTCTTGGTAAGCAAGCGTCGCTTCCTCTTCAGTCTTTGCGTTGCGTCCCTCAAAGAAATCCCGCATCGCCGTATGAAGTACCTTCCGGTCTTCTGATTCGTACCCTTCGATCTTATTGATCACCTCTCCATCTTGCATTGCCTGCATTTTTTCGATGACATTGGCCTCTTTTGCTAAGGCAAAAAGTGATTCCATTACCTCAGGCGTGACTCTTTCCGTGCCATAAAATAACTTAAGTCCCAGTGCTTTAGCTTGCATTTCCTCAAGCCTTTTCGGTGAAAGTGTCCCATTATCTGTTAAATCAATCGGGTTAAGTGCAAGTTCTCTTAGCCTCTGTACTGACTCAAAGTCATTAAATCCCATAGCAAATACTCCTTTTCTTGCCTTATGACAAATCCTCGCCCTCTTGGCAACAGTATTGGCAAAAAAATATTTTTCTAAAAGGGATGATTGTCTTTAAACCATTGATGCTGTATATTTATCTGTGATCGGGGTATAGCGCAGCTTGGCTAGCGCGACTGCTTTGGGAGCAGTAGGTCGGGGGTTCGAATCCCTCTACCCCGATCATCTTTCTTGTCATCTTATTCCCCACTTTGTTATTGCGTGAATTAAAGGGAGGGACTTATGTCTCAGATTCACGGGCTTGGCGGTATTACTCCTCAAGGAGGAGATACTTCCCAAGAGGCGTTCGCAACCATCGAGAAAAATGTACAAATTCTATCAGAGGGCCACGCTCCCCAAAATGCATCCGTCTTAATTGCCGATATTAAAAATGCCATTCCTCATTTATCAATTGGAATTGATAAGCAAGCACCACATTTTGCAATGGATGTTGCAGCCTATCTCCAGCAGCCAAAGGGGACAACTTCAGCACTTGGAAAACTGATTAATGGGCAACCTGGTGATAAAGGGTATCCACAGACCTTTGCGATGGCTATTCAATGTGAAATCTTCCCAAAGTACTTACAAGAGACCACAAAAAATCTGATAAGCGACCTGAAATTAGTTGTAAAATCACCAAGTCAAGGTTTGCTAAAGTATGGGGAAATCTGTCGGGGATTTTCCATACTAGGTTCAACACAAGGGGTTGAAGCTCCAAAGCCCTTCATGGATGATTTACATAACTTTATGATGAACTCATCTGCAGACCCCTCAAACATATATAAATACACTCATCCCACCATGAAGTACGACGGGAAAGTATATGCAGGTCTAAGTCAAAATATTCTTAATGAACTTGAGGGAACAAGTTGAAGCATGTTAGCGATGAAGCACAGTTAGACCACCATCTAGAGCTTTTCTATCAACAGGTTAACCCCGTGATTAAGCGTGCTGAAACGCAAACGAGTGAAGAGACTGTTCAGGCTATAGAAGCTGCCGATTATCCAGATATTCAAGAGACATTCCTTCAAGAAGAAGAGGCCATTCGCTTAGCTCTTGAAAAATTTGAAAACAAGATGAGCATTTGCAAAATTCACGAAGATGTTCCCCCTTCAAAGCGCACCGTGTTAAAGGCAAAGATCAACTATCTCCGTTCGATTCGCGAAAAACTCCTCGATGAAAGCACAGGCCTCTTAGCAAAGGCGCGCATTCGTAGTTTCACGAAATTTTTATGGCAAGCCATCAAGACCTTAAATGAAATCTCCTCTCTTCCTCATGATGATCCACTCGTAGTTCAAACCATGACCCGAATGCGAGATAAAGTCCTCAAGTGGGCTCTTACAACCTTCGAAAAATCGATGAAAACCTCAGACTTCTCCCTAAAAGGAGAGGTTGTGACAGCGTTTACAGCATTTAAAGAAGCTTATAAAACAACTTTCTCCGAAGTGCTCTTAAAATCTCAGGAATCTCGCGCTAGAGATTACTACGAAGCTCATAATCCAAAAGTACAGACAAGTATGGGCGCTCCCACGGTCCTGACTAATGCTGCTCAGAACATCTTAAAGAAAAAAAAGGGTAAGCTATCACTTCGAATTGGTCTCTCTTCAATTTATGTAGCAGACCACACAAGTGCTGTTAAACTTGCAACAGGTAGCGTTTTCGCGGCCATTTCACTGCCTGCAATGCTTCTCTCCTTCAAAGGGTTATTGAGTACTCACAAAGCTCACCGCCAAGCAGCCCAATATTTGGAGGAATGCAAGGGGTTGAAAGCGGGAGCTGATCGGATGGTTTTTGAGGGTGAAGCCATGCTTAGAGCTGGTGAAGGCAATCTTTCTCCCGAGATGATGGAAAAAGGCCATAAGATGATCAGCGTCGGCATTGAAGTGCGAGAGCGGATGCGGATGAATATCGAAAATCTTACTAAAGAAATTCAAGGTTATGAAAGCACCATGCTCTACGGAGGCCTTTCTATTCCTGGGATGCTTGCTGGCTCCACTTCAAAAATTGGAAAAACCCTTGAAACGCTGCTTCATGGATCAAAAACTGCCATCAAAGGATTCTCGTATGTAGGAATTGCAGGTGGTGTTGCGGGTGTGCTCATTGGAGGTGCTCTTTCAGTAAAAGCCATCAATGGGATCAGTAAAACCAATTCTCAAATTGATGCCATTGCTCTAAAGCGGCAATCCCTTTTGAAACTTAAGACTAACGCCTTTAGAGAACTTGAGTCCTCACGCCTTGACCAAACCGAAACTTTGTTGAAAAGCCAAATTCGTGCTGAATACCTAACCTTAGCAAGTAGCCTGCTGATTACAGCAGTCGGTATCATTGCACTCTTTGCGCTGATCAATCCTGGCTGGACAAGTGATCTATCTCTTTCCTTACTTGCTATCTCAGGCGCCATTAGCATTGCCAATTACTACTATAAAAAGCATCTTCCAAAGATCAAAGCGCCTCCAAATATCACAGCAGTCATGAAAGAGATTCGTGCGCTTAAAGAAGATAGCGAGGAGATAAAAAGCCTTTGTAAATATCTGAAAATCGACGATATTAGAGCGTTTCATCATAACCCTGAGGTCTTTTTGACCCCTCACTTTAGGAGTTAATTATGCTCGAGCAAATTTCTGACTACTTAAAACAAACAGGTTTTGACTGCTCTCACGACAAGGATCTTTTACATGTTACGATTGGTCAAGACGCTATATTGCAACTGCGCGTTGATGATGAAAGGATGCCAACAGGTCTTGCTGGAGATGAAGAGTTTCACTACCAATTTCTTCATCTTTTTCTCGTTTTTCCAACAGCTGTTGAAGAAAAGCATTTTGGCGACACAGCTCGCTTGATGAGTCTACTGAATAAAGTCGCTGTTGTTCCTGGATTTATCTTAAGTGAGACCGATAAGACATGCGTTTTCCGCGCCATTCACCTCATTTCAAAAGAGTTCAAACACGTCGACTTCCTTGTCTCGGCTATTGCTCATTCAGTTGATATTTTTGCATCAGCTATTGAAGAGGTTGCAACGGGTAAGAAGTCACTTAAAGCGCTGCTTAAGGAAGCAGAATCAGAGACCGCCGTATAAACCATCGTGCGCCCTCCTGTTGCTTCGAAACCGCTTAGAACACGCTTACCAAAGTTTGTCAATCCATCCTTAAAGGCAATAAGACCGTCAAGTCCATCCCAATTCTCTGGCATCATAACTTCTGGAATCACCCGGATCGACGTCATTTCGAGCAGCTGATTGATTTGCCCCAAAAGTTCTCGTGTGATTTTTTTATCCTGGGGAAATAAGAGCCCTAGGTTTGAGGACTTTGATGCTTCAAAAAACGACGAGCGCCCAATATATCCACTCGTTGAAGCGCCATTTTCCCATGACATGCCCCAAAGGGGTACACTATTCCCCTTAATTGCTAAATTGATGTGGGTAAAACGGTCTTTGGAAAGTAAAAAAGCTGTTTCAGCATTGGTTAAGTAGGTCGCATCCATAAGAGCTATCGGCGCCACCTCGTCTGGAAGGACTGCCGCTAGTTGATGCAAATAGTAGGCGAGACAGTCATTGGCAAACAGCCCCACTTGGTAGGGATCATCCATCGGACCATCATACTCAGTCTTCCAGTCAAAGCACTTTGAGAAATTTCCATCCCCGCGATACAAAATCACCCCTAGTGTCTTCTCACAAATCACATTATCTACTAAGTGATCTAAAGCCACCTTAAAGGAAGAAAGGGGCATCGGATCGCTTAAAGAAAAATTCGGTTGATTAAGCCCAAAGTCCATCTCATAAATCACATAGCCCTTCACCTCGGGAATCTTCCAATCAAGTGGTGAATTTAACGTTGCATCAAGTTTCACAACCGTTGTATTAAACCCACTTTCCTCATCAAACTCTTCCCCATCAAAAACCAGGGGTATGAAAGGCTCTCCCTTAAGGTAAAATTTCGAATGATCTGATGTTAACATGTGTACCTCAAGAAGTGGATGTCACGCCCCTTATCGCGCCAGAGTCTTTCAAAGAACGACGAGCCATACCCAGTAATCGGCTCTTTTGTTTTAAGTGCAAACTCCCGCCCCATTTCCGTTTCCATCTGCCCCGCATACGTGGCATCATCTGTCACAAGTGTGGCAAGTGCGCCCTTTTTCATAATCCGCTTCATCTGACCGATAAATGGCTGTTTAAAAAGCCTGTGTTTTGCATGACGGTCTTTCGGCCACGGATCGGGAAAATTGACATACACCTCATCAATAACAGAATCGGGTAGATAGTTTTCAACAAAGGGCTCAGCAAGACCTGAAACGACAAGAAGATTTTTCACTCCTAGATTTGTGCGCTTAGCCACAATTTTCCGCACTCTTTCAAAGTCTTTTTCGACACCCACCCAAACAATTTCAGGATTTTCTAGGGCCTTACCTAAGATCCACTCGCCGTTACCCGAGCAAAATTCGATATTCATCCTAGAAGAGAGAGGGAATTTCCCCTCCCATGAAGCATGGTCATGATAGTAATCTGGAACGTAGAATACATCATCTTTATAGAGAGGACAGCGATCATTCCATCTGTACGGATATCTGAGATCTTTGGGCTTCATGGGGAACTATTATACTGAACACATGTTCAGATGTAAAGCGGCTTTACATCTGAACGTAACCCACTGAGCCTAGGCCATATTGAGTACGCCGTCTCGCTCATTTTGTGGCCAGACAACATCCCTTGCATACCACCAAGCGCCTCTTTCTTCAGCATTTTCAAGGCGAGGGAGCGTGCCAGCAGCCTCAACTCTCTCTTGCCAAGCTCTAAGCGCTCGTGGATGGTCAGGCATTCCTTTTGCTGGATTAAAGATATCATACCAATTTTCAAAAACGCTTACGCCATTATTTTGCCTAAACGCTCCGATTGCAGCAAAGAGCAAGTTTCGCATGACAGCCACCAAATAAAGCCCTGCAGCAGCAACAATGCGAAGAGGAGGAAGGTAGCGTAAAACAGCCCAGGTATTTGGATTGATTCCACCATACGCTTGAAGAAGTGAGCTCTTTGTTTCAAGCTGCACGCCCGTCACATCTTCAACAACGCGTTTCATCATAGAAAGACAATTTCGGTTGATGGGATTATAAACCATATCAGTCTGGGTCACACGTCTTAAAATTTCCTGGTGCTGAGCTTCCGTTAATGGAATAACCGTGCGTTTCCTGTAATGGTCAAGCCGCATATGTTCATAACGATCAGGGACTGCAAGTGAAGCATCTGTTGATGTCAAAAGATCTGTGTACTCTTGTTCTTGCGCATAAGGTCTAAAGTAACCGATACTATGGACCGTGCCATCTGGGGCTTTAAGCGTTAAAAACGCATGATTATGGTCTCCAGAATCATCAACAACAGTTTGGACTTCTAATCGATAATCTGCGTGTTTGCGACTTGCTTTGACTTTAAAGGGTACGAGTTCCCCCGGCTCTAGATTCTCAGGATCAAAGGCAACAATTCCACGATGTTGGACATACGACAATTTCGTATCGCCGTGGAGGAGTAAATCGCCATCAGCAAGTGTCCTGTTTCTTAATGATCTGAGCGTTTCATAGCGCCCGTCAACTTTGACGCTAATTTCAAACGTCACAGGATTGATACTAAACGCATCATCAAAGGTTCCCACCCATTTTTCAATGTGATGCTTTTTCATAAAGTCGACATCCTTGGGATGACGCGCAAACGCCATAATCGCCTGATCCCGATTTCTAAAGACTCTCTGATCTGTGCCGTGTTTGGCCCCTGATCTTGTCGGCTCACTTATTACCTTCGTCAAATACTTACGGCTCGCATCGAGATAATAGGCTGCAGGGACTTCGTCTGCCGTCGCTGGTGGATTCATCGCAACAAGTGCACGATCAACCCTCATGAGATCTTTTGATGCGTCCGTCACCTCGTGTTCTTTTAAAAACGCTTCAGCAAGCTCAACAAGGGCGCGATTTCTAGATGGCAAAAGGGTTGCTAAAGCAAGGGCTGCTCTTTCATCTGCAGATTTTGACCTTGAATAGGATACAGTAAATCTTCCATCGACAAAATCGAGTTGTCCGCCTGCTAATAAATTTAAACGTGCATTTGCTGCAATGACATACTCCCCGTTTGAAATTTGTGGAGTTTGTTTTGTTCCTAGCCTAGCCATATGATGCCTTGGGTGAAAATCATGATCTGCTTCAACTCTTTCTGCCGCTCTTTCTAGTGCCGCTACTACCTCTCGCCCACCATCACGGTTGGCAAAATCTACTCTTTGTTCGACCGGCTGTTCGAGCATTTCGTAAATATTTGGCACAATCGCCTCAGGGTCTGCCACTCTCCGGCCCATATTCGCTTCGGTGCAGTAAATATCCGCATTCATCGCTTCCCAAGGAAAGGCCCATCCACATGTTTCATCAGCCACAACACGTACTTTTTTTGTCATGAGTTCCGCTAGAGTGCTACCTCCGAGTTTCCCTACATAAAGTCCTGATCTACCATCCGGTCTTCTTTGTGCGGCTATAGAAAAGAGTTTATTTAATCTATGACCAGTTAGGTATCCCTTAACGTTCACTTTTGGATGATTTCGATACTTCCGTTCCAGGCGGTGATATTCTTCCTGATTACTCCCACAGCAAATAATCACATGGATATTTCTATCACCAATTTGGTCTGCTAAAACTTCCGGTGTAGCATATGCACCATGCAATCCATTCATGACAACCACGACCTGGGCATCTGGATTGATTCTATTTTCTTCTCGCTCTTGACGTAGCTCAGCGTTTGTTAACGTGCGGTGAAATGCTGGACGAACGACAGGCCCTGTCACCTCGGTGTTTTCATCCAAAAGCCCATGAGCATGTTGGATTTCTCGAGTACGAGGATGATCTCCCCATAAACTATGCCTATAATGAGGAACATACTGACCATCAGGAAAAAAACCTGGCGTTGTCGGGTCAAAATCTGTGCCAAGGGACATATAAGGAACCCCAAGCTCCCTCTGACATTCGACTAAGTGTGGAATGTGTCTTGAGTAGGATGTGAGTAGAACGTCAGGATCGCGCATGAGTAGCTCATGTAAAAAGAGTTGAATTTTTTTCTTCTTACTCGCTTCATTCTCGACGCCACCAGATAGCCAAATGATAATACGAAGAACGCCCCACCACTGCATACGAACGAGCCAAGAATAAATCGCAGAATCTCGCACATCAACACCTACCATTCTAAAGGCATTCACGTAACTAGCTTCCATTGAAGCTAAGGCATTATGGACGCCATCTTGGAAGTAAATATGTGATCGTGGCCCTTGTAAATATCGAGTCATTGACTCAGCTACACTATTGTGTCCATTCCCAAAAGGGCATGTTCCTAAATACACCGCGCGCGAACGAAGTGAGCTGTCTGTATCTGGGATTACCATACGTAGATCACGAAGAATATTTCCTGCATTATGATGCGTTACAGACGGCAGATGCCTTTCCTGCTCAATTGATCCTATTTGACAGCCACAAAACCCATGATCTTCACCGGAAAAATCGCGCCACACTTTAGTTGCTCGACCCATTAAATACGATTCTTTCATCTTTGAGGTGCCACGTGTTTGGACAGCCATATCCCGAAAAATCATCGTTGTTAAGCTGTGCAGACGGTGGTGCGCATCTCTTGTTTCTGGAAAATTACGCGTAAAAGTTTCAATCCCCGTGACAAAATCATCAACGAGATCGTCCATCAAAAATAATCGCCCCGTTTTAAAAATAGCATCACTTGCCCCAAATCCTTTGATTCTCTCTCTTAGTTCTTTAGCGTGAAATTCATCGATATACGTCGTTGCATTTTGTTCAACTCGACTTAAAATCTCTCCCATGAGGGTTTGAAACTTAGCGCCATTTCCCTTTCCGATTGCATTGACTAATGCAACTTTCGTCTCACGGGGTGCATCAAGGTTTGCCACATAATCCAAAAGCCTTGTTTCACCCATTTCACGCTCTTTGACTTTACAATTGAGCATTTCATAGAGTCTTTGCATCACAGCTTCTGAGTCACGAACGGTCATATTGAGATGACAAAGCTCTCTCCATTGCGTTTCATTCAATGTCCCATCGAAATAGAGCCCGTTGACAGTGTCTGTAACAATGTCAAAGATTGACTCACCGCACTTAATTAGGCCTTTAATCGTCGTACAAATTGCTAAAGGAAGTGCTTTTGTTAGTTCCAATCCACTCAAAGCATTAGCTGTCGCCGTCTTAATAGGTCGCATCTGAAGCAATGCTTGGTCCAACAATCTCGTGTTGGGGTTATCAAGCGTTTCATTCACATGCGCTGTTACAGCATCAATCCCAGATGCTGTGACCCCTCGATCCATTCTTGAATAACTAATCATGGTGCAACACTCCCATTGCTTCATAAAATTTGAAAGGCGAGTGAACGCCTACTTTCCAAGGTTTGAAGAAAATATCTATTAAGGTGAAATCGGGATGATTTCCTAGAAGTTTTTCAAACATAAAAACCTTTAAAACAAGTGCAATCACTGTATTCATTGCATAATAAGGAAGCACGATGAAGTGGAGCGCTTTTACGGCTGTTTTAGAAAGACCCGAAAACGCACTTTGAACCCCTTTAAACCATGCTTTCGGTAAAAGGAGTCGACTTAAGTACTCTGCAATCCCCATGCGGCAATTGACATGCATCCCCAGTTCTTCTTTTAAGAGCCTTTTCACATACGAGGTGCAATTCCCTTTTAAAAGAGACACTTTAAAATCAGGATCAGCGCGATCGCGAAGCACCCTTTCCTTGACTCTTTCGTACTGCTCGGGTGTCAAGTTGAGAGGATATGTCTTAAACAGATGAGAATCTGGTGACAACGTCTCATAACGATCTGGCGATTCAAGCCCTCCCATTTTTTCTGCTAAGGGATTGAACATATCCCACGGCGTGATATCAGCTGGCATCTGTCCAAAGGAAAAAACCTCCCCACTCGCATCTTTCAATCTAAAATAGGTGTGATCCCCCATGATTGGCTGCATTGTCTCACCTGTCGGATCAACAAGAGCTACACAGACCTCAAGCCTAGGCCCTCCACCCCACTCGTTTGGATCTTGATGATAAAAGGGGCGCGGCTCTACCGAAAAATCCATCGGATTATATGCTGTAATCCCCCGATGCAGCACCGTGAAGTTTGGGTTTAAAACGAGGTTTTCATCGGTCGTAAATAGTGTGACCCCATTTCGCTGAAAAGCAATTCCCTCTTCTGTCTGAATCTGCGTTAATGAACTCCAAGGAATGTGCAGCATACGCCCTGCCATTTCGATCGGGAGCGATTGCCCTTGAACTTGGAGATCTAGAGCCTGAAACTTGTTCTGAAAGTGATTTGCCTTGATAAATCTAAGATAATCGCCATTAAGGTCACTAGGCGCAACCTGACACCCTAATTTTACACTGATTGCACGGCTTGCAAGAGTACTTTCTCGTACGGCAGCCCGGTAGGCAACTGTGGCTAAAATTTTTATTGATGTTCTTGCTAAAAGATTTATTTGACGAAGATCTGTCCCTCTAAGGCAACTTTCTGCCATATCAAGTAAAATTTCTGCATTACGCAATCGATCACCAGGACCTGGTTCAACAGACAAATCGCCTCCACTAACGCTTAATGAAAACGAATCTCTATCTCGTAACCTTTGTTGAACCTCTAATATTTGAGGTAAATTATTAATTGCAGTTAATGCCATTGCTATTACTTTTTTAAATCCTTAAGAATTATATTATAGCATTAATAAACCTATTAATCGATATGAAATAAAGAGTTTGGTAGTTGACGGAAATTTCCATCTTAGGTAAATTCTAGTGCACATTATCGCCCAGATGGTGAAATTGGTAGACACGCCAGATTTAGGTTCTGGTGCCGCAAGGTGTGTAGGTTCGAGTCCTATTCTGGGCAAAACTTCTTTTGAAAGATGATCCCTCTTATATTCTCTACAGTTTTTACTCACGGTATCTATTTCGATAACAACCATCACGCCCTCTCCAAAGCTCCTCTTGTTGGTAAAACGAATCACAACCCTTCAAGTCTTGCCACCTGCAACGCACTTATGCATGCAATCCATACCGACCTTGATGGGAAGGAAAGAGAATACCTCACTTTCGAAGTTCTTGCCAAGGTATTTGCTTATCGGCCATTGGAAAAAGGGGACATCATTTACGTGCCTCAAGAAACTCACTTAGCCATTTATCACGTTGATTGCCTCTTTGATCTCTGGCAAGGGATGCCAGCCTTTGGTCTCGTCTCAAAAACAGCCCCACCCATCCTTCTTTTTCGCGGCACAGTCGGTAAAGCCACAAAAGCTGGCATCGCATCCCTCTTAAACGACGCCGACCCAGGAGGACCTGGGTACCATCTCTACAAAAAACGCGCGCTTCCCCTCATTCAAGCTTTTGTCAACTCGCAAAAAATGCCCGTTATCGTCGTCGGCTTTAGCTTGGGAGCTTCTCTTGGTTCCTACACCATCATCAATCAACACGAACGCATCCTGAAAGGGTACCTCTTTAACCACCCAGGTTTACAACGACGTCTCTTAAAGCGTTGGCAAGCGCTTAAACAAAAGCCCCCGGTCTTCACGTTTCTCAACAAAGGAGATCTCGTGTCAAGTCTCGGGGGCTTTATCGGCGAAGTGTATCGCTTAGATCTTAAAGATCAGACAATGAATCTGTATGAGGCTCACTCTCACCTAATGTTTGTGAAACCCCATTGCATTGTTCAAAAAGGGTATCAAACTGATCCTCTAGGCCGGTCATATAATTTTGAACAGCCTCAGTTTCTAGATAACCCGTCAGAGAGTAACTCCACACAGCCACCTCTTCCTTTGGAATCCCAAAAAAACCAAGACTAAACTGTCTGAGGCGTCGAAGAATTGTTGAAGGGCGCATGCTAAAATACTGACCTAAAACGCGGTGCCAAGTCTTAAGTGTATTGTAGCTTACAAGCCCGAATTCCTCACTGTCGTGGACATAATAGACCATATTTCCAATCGCCCCTTGATCAATCAAGTCATAGAAGGACTCATCCTCAAGCATCTTCAAATAGAGATGCATGTGCTTGGGATCAATATTCGTAAAAGCATCGAAAACGCCGCTTTCAACCGCATACGCTTCTCTTACCTCATCGATCAGGCAGTGCAATTTTTGTCCCGCGAAAAAGGGCGATGATTCATTCATCACATCTTCTAAATACACATCCTCTAAATGCGTTGCCTCGCGTGGCAACACCTGCAGATAATGAATATCTGGGAAGAGAACACCTAGAAAAAACGCTGTAATATCATCATCGCTATAGTTATGATGAATCGTGTTTAGGTATTTTTCAGCAAAATAGGTGTGTGTCACAGGCGTTGCAAAAATGCTTGTGAAACACAAAATAGCAAAAGTTAAGATTTTCATTTAGACCTCCGGAAAACGGGACATCTTACGAAAGTAGAGGAATTAAAGTAAATGTTGATACGCCAAATATTTTTACTAACCCCCCTAGTTGTCGCGTTTGCAATCGCACTCGACATGTATATTCCCGTCGTGCCTGAGATGGTCCATATTCTCAACACTAAACCTTCAACTGTACAGTGGACGCTTTCAATTTTTATGCTCGTCTGTGGGCTTGGACAGCCTCTTATCGGACCAATCTCAGATGAATTTGGCCGCAGAAAAACGATCCTAGGGTCTATTACCATCTTTGTCCTCGGCTCGATCTTCTGTTCCCTTGCGCCAAACATTACCCTATTAATCTTAGCCCGCGCCCTTCAAGGATTAGGCTCCTGCGGAATGACCGTCGGGGCTTTTGCCGTTGTCCGCGACACAAGCCACGGAACCTCAAGCGCTAAGATGTTCTCCTATTTAGAAGCTGCCATTGGCGCCTCACCGCTCCTCGCTCCCACCGTCGGAGGCTATTTAAGCTACGCTTTTGGCTGGAGAGCGCCGTTTTACTTCCTCACCATCTTTGGCATCCTCACTTTTCTCTTAATGGCCTTTCGCCTTAAAGAAACGCACCCACCTGAACATCGCCTGAAATTTGACCGTGCGCTTTTCACCCGCTACAAAACGCTCCTCACAGACAGGGAATTTATCGGCTACGCGTTTGCAACAGCCGCTTCCATGGCCTGCTTTTTTACCTTCTTCTCCGTTTCCCCCTACCTTCTCATCGACCTCCTCGGCGTTCCCATGCAACATTTCGGCCGCTACTTTGGGTTCATCGGCCTTGTCTACGTCATCTCATGCTTTATCGCCGCAAGATTCGTCGGACGCCTTGGGATCTTCAGGACAGCGCTTTATGGCATCTTCCTCCTCAGCTTTTCAGGCATCGTCATGCTAGCTTGGTACTACCTATGGGGATTATCCACGATGGGGCTGACTCTCCCCTTAATCTTCTTTGGAATTGGTTGCGCGATGGCAATGGGCGCCGGAGCCTCCGGCGCCCTAGAACACTTTGCAAGTTACGCTGGAGCCGCCTCAGCAATGCTCGGCGCCTCACAGTTTGTTCTCTCATTTCTTGTGGGCACCTTTGTGATGACGTTTACCATCCGTTCGACCTTGCCGCTCGCATGGACACTCATCCTGCTCGGTGCCCTAGCTGTTATCCTGCTGCTAAGGATTTCGAAACAACCTCATACACGTTAGCAGAGAGACCTTTTACTTTAAGGATTCGCTCCATTTCTTTTTTCATGAGAGCCTTTCTGTCAGCGTCTAAATACTTAAACTTCCTAAAAGCCGTACAAAGCCTTGCTGCAACATGTGAATTGATGCCATCGATCTCAATGATCCGATCTGCAATAAACGCATAGCCATCAGCCGTGTGGAACTGATTTAAGTTGCGAGTAAAGGCTCCAAAAAGCGTTCTCGAATGATTTGGCACCTCAATATCAAACTCAGGCAACTTCATCACCTCTTTGATTCGATCAAGTGCTCCATCGACAGGAGAGCTTGCAATGACAGCGAAATACTTAAGCATTGGCAAATCGTCACCCTTAAAGCGGTTGTAGTAATCAGCCATCGCCTGCGCGCTTTCTGGAGATTCTTGCTTGGAAAGGCAACTAAGGGCTGCAAAACGATCTGTCATGTTATCAGCTTCCATATACTGCTTTAAAAGCAAATCGCTATGCCCAATCCGCGCAAGAATATTTAAACACGCATTCTTAAACGAGCGCCGTTTGACCGCTTCTGGCTCAAATACATACGCCTCATCATACTCATGATAGTAATCCAGAAGCTCTTTCTCATACTTTTGCCCAATCGCGCGAATATACGCCTCACGCGTATTGAAGTTATCCGTAAAGTCAATCACGTCTTGCCGTTGCGCCAAAATCTCTTCACTTGGCAGCGCCAATAAATGTCCTAACGGTCGAGTGGCAAGTAACTCACCAAACGCCGCGACATACTCATCATCGACCGCGTGGGTCAACATTAACTGCGTTGCAAGCTCTTGACCCGCATCCCACTGATTAAACGAATCCTCATCATGCAACATTAAATGCATCCGTTCTTCCATCGTGTAATCTGCATCGACAATAATCGGCGCAGAAAAGCCCTGATTAATCGATGGCGGCTTAGACCCATCAATCGGGAATGACTCCTCAGACTCTTTAACCTCAAAAACCTGCCCATTCACCCTCAAGGGGAAATGCAGCGGATCGTCACCTTGCTTCACCGTCAAAAGACCTTGATTCCATTCACACTTAACAACAGGCGTCTCAACATTCTTATACCACTTCTTAAACTGGGTTAAATCACGCTTAGACACAAGCTCCATCGCATGCACAAACTCATTTGTCGTTACAGCCTGACCATCGTAGAGCTCAAAATACTTATCCATACCAAGCCTAAAGCACTCTTTTCCAAGCAGTGTGAAAATCATGCCAATCACCTCAGCACCCTTTTCATAAACAGTCGACGTGTAAAAATTATCAATTTCAATAAACGAGTCGGGCTGAATCGGGTGAGCCATCGGCCCAGCAGCTTCTGCAAACTGCACCGTACGAAGCGCCGATACATCCTCAATTCGCTTCACAGATCTCAAGTTCAAATCAGAAGTGAATTCCTTATCTCTAAAGACCGTCAAACCCTCTTTGAGCGTCAACTGAAACCAGTCCCGAAGCGTGACCCTATCACCTGTCCAATTGTGGAAATACTCATGACCCACAACACGTTGAACATAGGTCAAATTCGCATCTGTTGAAATGTCCTTATCAGCAAGCAATGCAATCGTATTGAAGATATTTAAGCCCTTGTTCTCCATCGCACCCGCATTAAACGAGCTGACAGCTACAATCATAAAACGATCGAGATCATACTCACGGCCAAAACGCTCCTCATCCCACTTCATCGACTCCTTGAGCGACTCCATCGACCACTTAAGCCGATCTTCATTACCCTTCTCACAATAAATCTCAAGCAACACCTCGCGCCCATTCATCGTCACAAAGTGGTCCTCAATCATCCCCAAATCCCCTGCAACCATCGCAAATAAATAACTCGGCTTAGGAAACGGATCTTCCCACTCAGCCCAGTGCCTGTCACCCTCTTCCCCCTCAGCAATCTTATTGCCATTCGAGAGCAAACACTTAAACTGCTTGTCAGCAATAATTTTCACCTTGTACTTCGCCATCACATCGGGGCGATCTAGGAAATACGTAATCCTTCTAAAACCTTGCGGCTCATTGTGCGAGCAGAAAATCCCATCGGTCATATACAGCCCCATCAGCTGCGTATTTTCCCTCGGATTGATCTCGTTTTCCACCTCAACAATCGAACGCTCACCCACATCGAACTCAAGTCCGTCATCCGTGAGCTGATACTTCACCTCTTCGCCATCGACATGCAAGGAGACAAACGTCAAATCCTCGCCATCAAGCTTCAAAGTGTTAGAGTCGCCGTTTTTCACAACAATCATTTTCGAGTAAACTCGAGTCCTCTCCTCGCTAAGATCGAACGTAAGCTCTACAGATTCGATCTGGTGCGAAGGCTTTTGGTAGTCTTTTAGATATACAGGTTGATGATCCATAGCTATGAATTCTAGCAACTACCTAAACTTAATACAACGCGTTTTCCATAATACCTCCCAGAACCAGCATCAACCCCACAACTCTCTCATTAACAATGCTTAATAATATAAATTGATAACTTAAATCATATTTGCTATAATTACCCTTTAAAACGAGACATTAAATGAAAATAATCAACCCCTGAAACCCCTATTCCTCTAAGTCAAGCCAAGAGCTAGACAATCCCCGTCCTCTATGAAGGACACCCCCCATCCTTTCATTCTATCCTAAAAAAGGAGCAAACTAATGGCAGAAGTCACAAGACCATCCGGTCCAACAGGCGCAGGAGTTGGAGCTGGTGTCGGGGCAAGTGGAAGACCCCCAAGACATCCCCCTAGAGAAACTGTCGTTTGAAGTGCAGTTTCAAGAGCAAGGGTCGGTAGTGCACCTGTAGCAGCGGCTCTTAAAGCAACAGACCTTACAAGTGTTCATGCAGCGAATAAAACCCTTAATACCTTTATTGAAGCCCTGCCCTACGAGCTCCAGACAGACCTTGCTGAATACTGCATTGAATCAGATGACTTATCTTATTTTAAGATGGTTCAGCTCAAACCATTCCTCAAGACAGAGGAAGGATGTTTAAAAGCACGTCAGTGGTTTAAGGATTCTGAACGTGTTAAAAATACAACAGAACTTGATTTAAGCGCTATTGACAGAGGGTATACCCACACCGAGACGCCTGTTAAAAAAGATCTCCTCCCTCCAGAAATTGGGTGTTTTACAAACCTACGCACTCTAAACTTAGCTGGAAATAACCTCACCTCTCTTCCAGAGGAAATAGGCAATCTCTCTCAGCTAGAACGACTAGACCTTTGCGGGAACAAGCTCAAACAGCTCCCTGAAAGTTTTGGGAAACTTACCGCTTTACGATCAACGAGACTCGATCAGAACGAACTTAAGACACTTCCAGTCTCCTTTGGGAACTTAAGAGCATTACGAACTCTTGATCTCAGCCGCAACAAATTATATACACTCCCAGAATCATTTGGCGTCTTGTCTTTGACCAACCTCTACCTAGATGAAAATAGATTCGAAGTCTTTCCTCAGCCAATAACAAGAGTAACAACCCTAAAAAACTTGAATCTCTCACGCACTATGATTCAAACCTTGCCCCTAGCATTTGGTAACTTGACAGAGCTTGAGACATTCTATATGCAAGAGTCACGCTTAGAAACACTTCCCCCTACAATTGGAAAACTAAAAAAACTCACACTCTTAAATTTAAGGAGTAACCGTCTAAAAAGTCTCCCCAAAGAGATTGCGAATCTTAGAGAGCTACGCACGCTTGATGTTTCAATCAACAAGCTACGTACTCTTCCAAGTACTTTTGCTACAATAACCTCGCTCAGGAAGGGAGGCTTTATTTGCAACCGTAACTACCTAACATCCATTCCTATCAACCTCCCAATAAGCTGGGACGTTACAGACCCCTATTTTCAAGGAGATAACTAATGGCAAGTATAATAGGTACTCTAGGAGCTAGTGCAGGTGCTGGTTTATCAAGCTTGCCCCCCGCAACACCAACCCATTCTATTCCCCGTCCAAACTCAAATGCCGCCTGTCAATTCCACATAGCAATGCAAGACAGACTCATATGTACTCAGTCCTCGACGTTTATCCAGCGAATGGATTTGCTGCCTGTTACAACAATCTCCACCTACCTTACCTTGGAAGACCAAGTAAAGTTTACGCAAGTACGCACTCACACAAGCTATCCTCTGTGCCCCATAGCAAGACATGAAGCTAAAAGTGCTCTTTTAGAAATGCAAGCGATCATCCCAACAATCGATTATGTAAAAGAAGCAAGAATTCAACAAACAGATTGCGGGCTTACATTGAAAGCAAAAATCAACACACTTAATCAAAGCCTTTGCAAATTTACAGCACAGCTCCCAGCTAATTTGCAAGAGGACCTAGCAAAGCATTTAGCCATCTCAATGACTGACCTTCAGATAAAGCTTGCTAATGAAAGTGACTCCTTTTTTGCAAATACAATCCGAAAATGGCTTTTCACCTCAGAGCTTGTGAAAAACACCACTTCGCTAAACCTTAGTGACAAAGAATTACAAATTCTTCCACCTGAGATTGCATGCTTTACTAATTTAAATAGATTGCACTTAGAGAATAATCAACTCAAATCGCTACCTGAGAGCTTTGGAAATCTCTCCGCTCTTCGCTGCCTTAATATGAGTAACAATGCACTAACAAACCTTCCTGAAAGCTTTGGAAACCTCTCAGATCTCCAGGGACTCTTCATAGAAAAAAACGCCCTAACAAAACTTCCTGAGAGCTTTGGAAACCTCTTAGCTCTTCAAACCCTCCACGTTCAGAACAATGCTCTAACAAAATTACCTGAAAGCTTTGGAAGCCTCTTAGCTCTTCAAACCCTCTACATGAATGACAATGCCCTAACAAAACTTCCTGACAGCTTTGGAAATCTCTTAGCTCTTAAGAACCTCTATTTGGAGAACAATGCCCTCATAATACTTCCTGAGAGCTTTAAAAACCTCTCAACTCTTCAGGAGCTTTTCATAGAGAACAATGCCCTAACAAAATTTCCATATACCACCAGCGAATTACAAAATCTGTCTATTCTTGACCTTAATAACAATCACATACTTCCATTCCCTGATGAGCTAAAGCTAGGTTTTGTTATTTGGGAAAATCAAACCCCACCCCCAACCACTGAACGAGACCATCAATAGGCGTAGAAGAATCAAAAGCAGCTTGAAGAAGCTCAATTTTTTTTAGAATGAGAGGGATTAGTAATAAGATACGACTAAAACAAAGTCTCTTAATTTACAAATAACAACCCCTTTGTTATTGTCTTGAGGTAAAAAGCACATTTAACAACAGGGGTTTTTATGATTGTAAGTAAATTATCGTCCATTATAATTAGTGCCTTAATGAGCACATCACCGGAGACCACTCCCACACCGATAAAAGATCAGGAAATTCACTCTCCTGCTTCTCAAAATCGCTCTTCTTTCAAATATCTAGGGAAATCCCCATCACTGCAGCCGATGGGTTGTTATGTTGGAAAGCTTGCCGAAAAATGGCAATTTCCCTCTGACCACCTTCCTATTGGCATCACAGTAGATGGTACTCATATTCTCTCTTGGAATGTCCTTGATGAGGCATATATGGACTGGGTGATAGAGAAGAATTCGCAAGGTCTTTCCCCCTCCCTCATCGAAGATGAGCACGTCTACATTGGAGACTCTACACTGACCGTACGCGATCAACATGTAGTACGCCTTATTCTAGAAACCATTAACCATCCAACACACCCAAGACAACTCTTATCCCTACAAGAGTGTGGTCCAGCCTTTCTTGAAGAACTCAGAGCTCACTTACCAAAAAACTTTTCTGTGATCTCACATCACGGTGAAGGGCTTGTGTTTGATACAACGCTTTTTGAGTGCTTAGAGGGAAAAGCCGTGGTAAATATCTTTTCAGAGCAACCAGCGCGCGCTATCCAAGAAGTCCTATTACGTAACATCAAAACGAACACCCAACTACGGATCATTAACGGCCACCTACCTGGCAATCCAGATGGGCCAGGTCGCTATGAATTTGCTCAATACATCCATAAAACCCACAACCCCGCAGTGACAACCATCGCGATGGGTGACATGAACTTTAACGAGCTTGAAATGGCAGATGCAATGAACAAGGCCTTTTCAAATGAATCACCTTTTACCATGCACACACCGTACTGCACCAATATCACACCGTTTGTCTATAACTCAAAAGCGATCGATCATTTCTTCATCTACTCACCAAAGAAAGCGACCACCACGATCAGCACACCCGAGCAAATCATGGCAGAGCTGCCTGCAATCGCCGCTCTCCTGAACGAGTAATGCAACGAACCTGTGGAGACGGGAGTGTTTAGACCGCCTAGAATCACGCGCACAGACGTGAAGCTGTGTTATAACACAGCGAGCAAGCGAGCACGTGACCACGACACAAGAGCCATCAGCACAAAAATTTTCTAGGTGGCTATAAACACTCCCTAGGCTATTGTGATGTCTTTGGAGTGATATACATCCTGTATAGCGTTAAGGAGGGCAACGCCTTCCTTAAGCGGTTTTTGGAACGCCTTGCGTCCTGAGATGAGGCCCATACCACCAGCGCGTTTGTTGATGACCGCTGTTTTGACAGCGTCTTGCAGGTCGTTTTTGCCCGAAGCGCCGCCTGAGTTGATAAGGCCTTGGCGGCCCATGTAGCAGTTGGCGACCTGGTAACGTGTGAGGTCGATTGGATGGTCTGAACAGAGCTTGGTGTACATTTCGCCGGTGTATTTAGCGAACTTGAGTTCTTCGAAGCCCCCGTTGTTGGTGGGTAGCTTTTGTTTGATGATGTCGGCTTGGATGGTGACACCGAGGTGGTTCGCTTGACCGGTGAGGTCTGCTGCTGTGTGAAAGTCTTCGTCGGGCGTTTTGAATTCGGGATTCCGGAGGTAGCACCAGAGGATGGTGGCCATGCCAAGTTCGTGAGCGTGTTCGAAGGCTTGGGCCACTTCGATGATTTGGCGACGGCTTTCATGGGAGCCAAAGTAGATGGTAGCACCGACAGCTTTACAGCCCATTTCGTAGGCTTGGTCGACGGAGGCAAACATGTTTTGATCAAAGAGGTTCGGGTAGGCGAGGAGTTCGTTGTGGTTGAGTTTGAGAATGAGTGGAATTTTATGGGCATATTTGCGGGCAACGGCTGCAAGTACACCAGAGGTTGTTGCAACACCGTTACAGCCACCTTCAATGGCAAGTTTGATGATGTTTTCTGGGTCAAAGTAGTCGGGGTTGGGAGCGAAGGACGCTCCGGCTGTGTGTTCGATGCCCTGATCAACAGGCAGGAGGGAGAGGTATCCGGTGCCGCCTAGTCTTCCATGATTAAAGATTTCTTGGAGGGCGTTTAAGGTCCGGATGTTACGCGATGAAGGCATGAAGATGTCATCGACAAAGTTCTTTGAGGGAAGATGAAGCCGGTCTTTTGAAATGGTTTTACAAGTGTGTTTAAGTAGTTCATCTGATCCGAGGATTTTTTCAATGTCGCTTGACTTCATGGATTCTCCTTTTTGCTTTATTTCATAGCATATTTTCCAATGCCCGTAAAGTTTTCTTGTGGTATAAGAGTTGACTTAATGGGATCTTTAAAATACTCTACATAAATTCATGTTTATTGGTAAGAAATTTTTAAACCTTCTTCTCTCCTTATCGATTATTATTACGCTCACTTTTTTCCTTATGCATTTGGCACCTGGAGACCCGTTTGCTCAAGAGCAACCGGTGCCGGAAGAGATTCTTAGAAGTCTTCATGCTCACTATGGTTTGGACAAGCCGATCATGGTGCAATTTTGGAATTATTTGAAGGGAATCATGTGTTTTGATTTAGGCCCTTCTTTAAAGTATGAAGGGCGACATGTTGTGGATATTATCCGCGGAGGAATGCCGTTTTCGTTTATTTTGGGACTCCAAGCTCTATTATTAAGTGTATCTTTTGGTGTTCTGATTGGAGCTATTTGTGCGCTTAATCGCCGGAAACCTCTTGATCGTATGATGATGCTTTTGGCGGTGTTTTGGATTTCAATGCCGAATTTCATTTTAGCAACACTCTTTCAATTTATTTTTTCGATGAAGCTTGGGTGGTTGCCGGTTGCGAGGATGACTTCGTTTGCTCACACGGTGTTACCAACGCTTGCCCTTGCTGCAATGCCAACGGCGTTTATTGCACGGCTGACACGGACGAGAATGATTGAGGTGCTCTCAAGCGACTATATTGTGACTGCGAGATCCAAAGGGGTTCGCCCGATCAAAATTTTATTGCGACATGTTCTCAAGAATAGCCTGTTGCCAATTGTGGCATATTTAGGTCCTCTCTCTTGTCAAATCCTAACGGGAAGTTTTGTTGTGGAAAGGATCTTTGGGATTCCGGGGCTTGGTGGATGGTTTGTTAATAGTGTGAATAATCGCGATTACACGGTAATTATGGGGTTAACGATCTTCTTAAGTGCCCTTCTTCTTCTCACATCGTTTGTGATTGATTTGATCTACCCTCTTTTAGACCCTCGCATAAAATTAAAGGAGAAACGCCATGGTTTGGCATAAGCTCCACACGCTTGCGAAAATTTCAATCATCTACTTAGCAGCCATGGTTCTTTGTTCTATTATCTTCCCTCTTGTGTCTTCCTACACCTATTTTGAAAATCACTTGAGTTTAAAGAATATGGCGCCTTGTGGACGTTTTTGGTTTGGGACGGATGAGCTTGGACGAGATATTTTTACGCGCACATGGTGGGGGCTTCGCATCTCGCTTTTTATTGGGATTGCTGCGGCAATCATTGATATTGGAATTGGTGTGCTTTACGGCGCTTTTTCTGCATGGATGGGTGGCAAGATTGACGAGATAATGATGCGTCTTGCCGATATTTTATTCGCTTTGCCTCATCTTTTGATTGTAATCTTGCTTATGGTCATTCTAGGCCCTGGCCTAGGGACGATTATTTTAGCGTTAACTTGCACTGGTTGGATTACGATGGCCAGGATTGTGCGCTCTCAAGTCTTACAGCTTAAGTCAACTGACTTTGTTTTAGCTGCCAAATTTAGCGGAGCATCAAACTGGCGCATTTTGGTCCGTCATCTGATACCAAATGTGTCTGGTACAATTATTACCACTATGGCGCTGACGATTCCTGTTGCAATTTTTCATGAAGCTTTTTTAAGTTTCCTTGGTCTTGGCATTCAAGTGCCGGTAGCAAGTTTAGGGACGATGGCTCACGATGGCCTGACAGCTATGAAGTATTATCCCTGGAGGCTGTTTTTCCCAGCAGCGTTCATCTCGCTTACGATGCTTGCCTTCAATTTGATTGGAGATGCCTTACAAGAAGTCTTTGATCCAAGGGTGAATGATGAAGCCGTTACTTAAAGTCGAGAACCTATTTGTTAAGCGTAAAGACACTGAAGTAATTCGGTCCTTAAATCTTGAGCTTTTCCCTGGTGAACGCCTCGGTATTGTTGGGGAATCTGGGTGTGGAAAATCAACACTTGCGGGGGCAATAGCTGGACTTTATCCGATTGATGGAGGAAATATTGCGTTCGAAGAGCGTTCTCTTTCAGCCTTTACCCCAAAAGATTTTCAAGCTTATCGCAAAAAACTCAGGATGATCTTTCAAGATCCCAACTCATTTTTAAATCCAACAATGCGTATTGGACGTCAGATTCTTGAAGACACAGGGCTTTCAATGGCGGATGCTCTTAGCTGGCTTCACCGAGTGGGCATTACTAATCACAAAACTGTCTACAACCAATATCCTTTTGAGCTCTCTGGGGGGATGCGACAACGGGTGATGATTGCAATGGCAATGATTGTTGGCCCCAAATTACTCATTGCTGATGAACCGACAACAGCTCTTGATGTGACCATTCAAGCGCAAATCCTCGCGCTCTTACGTAATTTGGAATTGTCGATGATTTTCATCTCACATGACTTGCCTGTTGTCTGTAGTATTTGCGACAGAATTTTAGTGATGTTTGATGGGCAGATCATTGAAGAAACAACACCGAGTAAGCTGATTGACGCACCAGAACATCCATACACCCGCTCTTTAATCGCAGCAACTCGTGAGATTACAGGGGTCTTAGTATGATCAAATTAGAAGATGTGTGCTTAGACTTTAGCATGAGTAAGAAAAAATCCTTTAGAGCGGTGCAACACGTCAATCTCCATATTAAGGAGGGGCAAACCTTAGCCTTAGTTGGTGAGAGTGGGTCTGGTAAGTCAAGTCTTGCAAAAATGCTGATTGGGATTCATAAACCATCAGCCGGTCAGATCACAACCGATCTTAAACCCCACGAGAAACAATACATCTTTCAAGACCCTTATAGCTCATTGAACCCACGTATGCGTGTTGGGAAAATCATCGCAGAGCCGATGATCATTAAGAAGTGTTATAACAAAGAACGTGTTAATGAGCTTTTAGACCTAGTCGGACTTCCTCAGGCAAGTGTTAACAAATATCCCCATGAATTTTCAGGTGGAGAAAGACAACGCATTGCGATTGCTCGCTCTCTTTCTTTAAATCCTAAGCTTCTGATTTTAGATGAACCTACCTCAGCTCTTGATCTCTCTATTCGAGCACAGATTTTAGCTTTACTTGCTGATTTACAAGAGCGCCTTGGCTTGACCTATCTTTTTATTTCCCACGACCTAAGCCTCGTTAAGCAAATTGCACGTGATGTCGCTGTGATGTACCGAGGAGAAATTGTTGAGCTTGGATTAGCAGCTGAGCTGTTCCATAGCCCCAAACACCCCTACACTCAAGCTCTTTTAGCTTCAATTCCCCGCTTACACCATACCCCTGCCTTAAAAATCTTGGGAGAGCAAACCTGTCATACAAGTGAGATTAATGGGTGCCCCTTCGCCCCAAGATGTCCTAAAGCTGTTGATCTTTGTCAGAAACTTCACCCTTCAATGCACCACAATGTGAGGTGTCATCTCTATGAGTAGCAATCCATTGTATGTTCCGATTATTTTGCAGAATGTGACAAGTTTTCTAACCGATCATGAGCAGCTGCGGGTAAGAGAAACTTGCTTAGAATTAGACACTCTGATTAGAAGTTTTGTAGAAAAGCTCGATCTTAGTGGTACAAGCGTCTCCTCAGTAAAAGACTGGAAGCCGTTTCCTGCGGTTAGTGAACTTTGCTTAGATAACACACCTTTTGTTGATTTATCTGAGCTTCCTAGGGTATTTCCCTCTCTTATAAGCCTTAGTGTTGCTGATTGCAAGTGCCTCTCTGCGAAATCGTGGACCTTCCTGAGTCATTCCACAGGCTTAATTGAGCTCTTTTTATCCCGAGTGACCCTTCCGTCTGGCTTAGATTTAAGAAGTCATTCAACCTTAGAAGTCCTCTGGATCGATGATGCGATGGGTGCAAGTGGCCCTCTAATGCCGCGCAGTTTAGTTGAACTTAACGTCACAGGGTGGCGCACAAATGCCTACCAACTTGTTCAAAGCTTCCCTGATCTGACTCATTTGGGTGTCGCAAACACTGGAACCCCAAATAGCGAGCTAGTAGACTTGGTTAGTGAAAGAGGAATGGCATTTATTGATGACCCCAGCACCCCTTCTGGTCGCCTGCAAACGGTTTGTACTCGTATCTCAACCTTAGATGATGAGACTCGAGCTGTTTTTTTACAGATGCACGGTAAGCTTTGTGACCTCTGTCCACATGTGGATCCTATCCATCTTTTAGAAAATGCTACCTTGTACGCCTCTCTTACCGATACTGAACAAAAAATGGTTGATCGTTTAGCACTAATACCAAACGAGCGAGCAGACCAAGCTCTGGCTCTTTGCTTTTTGATACGCACCGTTCACAAGAATCCGCAATCAGCTCTTCTCAAAGAAGAAGAGCGCATCATGTGGATTATGGATGGCTGGATTGCTGTTTCATTTAAGCACTTTAAGCAATTGTTCACATACTTTCTAATGTCTGTTGCTGAGCAACTTCGCGTTCAAGAAACAGTGTACATAGAGCAATATGGTAATACAGCTGCCATTCAAGACATTTTTACCTGGGCGAGTCAGAATATGTTTGCTGATCCTTCTCGATTAAGTAAAGCTGTCTCACATGTGACAAGACATGCTCAAATTTACACTACCGAGTAGCTTTACTTAACCGGCACTTTTTCTTCGATTTGAGAGAAGCAAACCCACACCGGACACTCAGAGCTGCGAATGATCTCATCAGTGACAGCACCTACTGAGTGGGTTGCGCCATTTTTAATCTGCGCTCCCATGACAAGAAGGTCATATTGCCCGCTTTCAAGTAACTCCCCGATGGCTTTACTGACAGTTCGAGCGTGAACCATTTTTAGTTGAATTGGAACATGAAACTCTCTTGCCATCGCTTCCGCCTCTTTAAGGACTCGCTCTGAGTCACGGGGCTTTTTCGGGTGAGTGTCAAAAAGGGGCATCGAAAAAGGCACTTCGATGATATTTACAGCAGTAATATCAGCCTTGTGCATACGTGCGATCTCACAGGCCATTTGAAGTGTGCGTGTTTTCATGCCAGCCCTTGTCGGAACTAAAAGATGTTTGTAGGTTGTTGGCTTAAATTCAGGCACCTTGATTTTATCGATCTTCAAACTGCCTGTTGGAGTGATTTTGTGTTTTTTCCTGTAGGAAAAGTACATAAAGAGTCCAGCTGCAATCCATGCAAGACCCAAGTAGCGCCCTTCAGGTTTTTGTATGATGACAAGGCACCAGACAAGGAAGGTGACGATACAGCCAATGATTGCACTGATCGGAATCGAATAGCCGCGAATTTTGATGTTAAATGGAATCTTAAAGCCCCGTTTTGCATCGGGTTTTTTTATGCGCAGCATAATAAGCGATAGGTGCGCTGAGAAAAATGCAAGCATCGCGCCAAAATTATATAGATCAGCTAAAAATGCGAGTTTCCCTCGACTCCAAAGGATAATGCAAATGGCAAGCACACCAAACACAGCAAGTGAAATGTAGGGAGTTTTAAATCTTGGGTGCAATTTGTAGAGGAAGCGTGGAATTTGGTAGAACTCTCCCATGTTGAAGGCGAGTCTAGACGATCCAATAAGCCCTGCATTTGCCGCGACAAACAGTAAAACTGCGGCAAGGATGCCAACCCAGGCTCCAAGGATTTTTCCTCCAAAAGGTAGCGCGCTGACAATCCCTGCAACGGGATTTTGCAAATAGGTTGTAGAGAGAACCTGCGGTGAAACAGCAGCAAGCGCAATCGAGGAGATCCCAATATAGACAATAAGTAACATGACCATGGCCCACATAATGGCACGTGGGACAGTTTTAGCAGGGCGCTTAGCCTCACCTCCGAGCTGAGCCATCGACTCGATGCCGGTGTAGGCAACCATTGCCATCGCACATCCACGCCAAAAATCAGGCCATGATGGGGAAAATTTTGAACCTGCAACTCCAATTTTCAGGTGCTCAATCACATTGTAATTGAGAAGATAGACAGCTCCAAACGCTATGACAAGAAGTTGAGTTAAAAGTGTTAGTGAAGAGAGAATCCAACTCATGCGCGTTGAGTGTTGTGCACCGCGTAAATTGATAAAGTAGAGTGCTACAATCACACACACCGCTGAAATAATCTGCGCCTCAGTATGTCTAAGCGATTCGAAGAAAAAGGCTAAGTAGGGTGCAACCGAAAAAGACGAAATGGCAATTGTCACGATAAAATCAAGTAGAAGGCCCCAACCTGCAATGAACGACACTAAATCATTAAAAGCTTTTCGAGAGTAACTTGCAGATCCCCCTGCTGTGCGCATCATTGAAGAGAGCTCAGCATAGGTTAAGGCTGTGCATGCAAAGACAAAGCCTGCGAGGAGAAGAGCAATTGGCGTGGCGCCAAGAGCAAACATCGCCGTAATTCCGAGGGCATAATAAATCGATGATCCGAGATCACCGTAGCCAACAGCAAAAAGGTCTCCCACTCCGAGGACCCTTTTCATCGTGCCTTTATCTATCTGAGCAATTTCTTCCACATCAATTTGATATGAAAGGTTTGGAATTATTTATCAATAAGAACTTGTTTGGGTAGTTCAAAAAAGACATTTTCTTCACGGAAAACAACTTCATTTGTGTCTTCAACGCCAAATTCTTGAAGCCTTTCAATGCATTTTTTCACAACCTCTTCGGGAGTTGAGGCGCCAGCTGTCATCCCTACACACTTCACACCTTCAAACCAAGAGAGTTCTATTTCATCCGGGTGATTCACCAAGTGCGCTGCAACACCGCGTTTTCTTGCGACTTCGCAAAGGCGTTTGGAATTCGAACTCATTGGATCCCCAACAACAAGCACCAGCTCACACTCGTCAGTAATTTCTCGAAGGGCTAACTGACGGTTTGTTGTTGCATAACAAATCGAAGAGCTAGGCAGCGTTTCAATCAAAGGATACTTGTTTATCAAAGCTTCTGTGATTTCTTTGACATCATCTAAGCTTAAGGTTGTTTGAGTGAGGTAGAATAGACGCTGTGTTGTCGTGAAACTTAGTCGATTAACATCTTCAACAGACTCTACAACTGTTGTCTGCTCAGGTGCCTCCCCTGCCGTTCCAATCACTTCAACGTGATTTTTATGCCCAATCAAAATAATGTGATACCCTTTCCCAGCAAAGCGCTTAGCAGCTGAGTGGACACGAATGACTAGACCACAAGTTGCATCAATTTCGATTAAATTCCTTGCTTTCGCCTGCTTTTTCACCTCAGGCGAGACACCATGCGCTGAGTAAATAAGTCGCGCTCCTTCTGGAACTTCACACAAATCTTCAATAAAGATAGCACCTTTTGCTTTGAGTCCCTCCACAACGTGCTTATTATGAACAATCTCATGCTTAACATAAATCGGTGCACCCCAAAGCTTTAGAGCTTTTTCAACAGTTTCAATAGCACGGACAACGCCAGCACAAAAGCCTCTTGGCTGAGATAATAGAAGTTTCATAGGGGCTAAAGAATACTTGATCTAGATATTATCTGCAATGCTCTCAGCAATTTCCTCAATCATCTCGACACTCTCATTAAATGAGCCGAAAATATAGGGATCAGGGATGTCTTGATCCTTATATTTTTTTGAAAAATGGGTAGCTAAGTAAATATTATCGCCTGGAATACCCTCTTTCATAGCTTTTGTCGCAACGAAAACGTAGTCATATTCCGGCAGCTCCTCAAACACAATTTGACTTGGAGTATGGGCTGTGTCATATCCTTTCTGCTGCATAGACTTAGCCATTCTGGAATCCATAGTCGTTCCCATAGTGTTAGCAGAAAGTCCGCAGCTCTGAGCATCAACTCGATCTCCTGCAATCTTTTTCAGTACGATCTCTAAGGCTGGAGAGCGGCAAATATTACCCAAACACACAAATAAGACGCGCTTCATTTAGTCCTCTACATCTGCTGAGCATCTGAATCCATACGTGCTATTGACAGTTGCTGGATTGTTGCGGTGCCGATGTGAGCACCTTAAATCTTCAGTCAAGCTCTTCCAACAGCCACCTCGAAGCACTCGATACACACCTTGATGGGGTCCTTGAGGATTTTCAGGCTCTTGATTAGAGACTTCATAGTAATCATAGTTGTACCAATCACTACACCACTCGTAGACGTTGCCAACCATATCGTAAAGGCCATAGCCATTTGGAGGATAGCTCATCACATCGGATGTATCTGAATTGAAGTAATTGGCCTCTGAATTGTCAATTTCATTGCCGGTTGGGTAAGTGACATCAATCATGCCGCCTAGGGATGCCACTTCAAATTCAGCCTCCGTTGGCAGTCTTTTACCAATCCATTTTGCGTAAGCAGAAGCGCCATACCAAGTCACAGCTGTTACTGGATGCTTTGAATAGCCCGATTCGACAACAAGCTTGCCGCCAATTCGTTTGATTCGAGAGTCAGAAAGACGAATGATGTCTTGATTATTAGACTCTTTCTCACCGCCCATCGCATCTAAAAAGCGGACAAATTGCTCATTTGTTACTGGATGAATATCAATAGCAAAATCTGAGAGACGAACTTTATGTTTTGGTCTTTCATCGCGCGCGCCCTCATCGCTACCTCGAACGTGCTCGCCACCTGGAACAACGATCATATCCGTTAACAGGGGCTGAACATCGTGCACTTCTTGAAGCTCTGGTTTAAAAGTCTTCACCGTAGGGTCAACTCTAAATACTGCTGCTGGGTCGGGGTCATATGTTGGTCTTTCAATTTCTTGTGGCTTGAGAACAGGTTTAGGAGCCTGACGCACCATGGAAGAAACCTGCTTGATCATGGTCTTTGTTGCATCTTGAGTCACAGCAGTCTGCTTAGGATTCTCTGTGTAAAGGCGAACCGAAGGCATTTCACGATCCGGTTCGAGAGATTTTTCAAAACGCGCAAATGAAGGTTCTGGAGGAGGAACCGGTGTAGGTTCTGGGGGTAGAGCTCGAGGAATAGCTCTCACAGGCTCTGCTCTGACAGATTCAAGAGCTTGTGGCAAAGAATTCGGTCTCTTAGTCGGAGCGGATTGTAAGCACGCTTTTATTAGTGGATCCCAATTCAGCTTCAAATCAGGCCTTCCTTCACTTGGCATCGAAAAACATCCATCGGGGAAAGTGCGCATCAAGAGGAAGTAGGCTAAAATGCCAAAAGCATAGGTATCGACTTGAGTTCCGATAGCATGGTCTCTAAAGACCTTTTGCTCGGGGGCTAAAAAGGCATATCCTTGCATAAATGAAGAGTGGAGTTGGGACAACTGCTTTTGGTCATAATGTCCGAGAAAATACCCAGCATTTGGCACATCGATTTTCAAACTTTGTGCCAAGTTCGCATACATCTTGGTCAAAATCTCCCCTTCGCCAATCAATCGAGCAAGACCAAAGTCTGTTAAATACACACGATCGCGACCAATGAGGATATTGTTTAACTTCAGCGAGCGATGTGCAAGAAGAAAGCCACCCACTTTTTTCTGGTGGGCGTAGTCAAGGGCCGAGGCCACTTGCTCTAAAATCGAGTAAACCTGGTTCTCACTGAGTGTTTTTTTCGAAAAGGCTGATAAATTAACAGATTCGCCTGATCCGGAGCCAACATAATCACAAACAAGATAATACTTTCCATCAGCAAACGAGACGTTGTGAACTTTGACAATGTTTGGATGGTCTAATGCAGCTAAAGCACCGACTTCTTTTTCAAACCTTTCAACAAAACCCGCATCTTTCGCTAAATCTTCTGGGAGAATTTTTAAAACAAACTGCTTTTTGATGAATCGATGCTCTGCTAGATACACTGAGCCTAACGTTCCATCTCCAAGTTTACGAGTAATTGTATAGTCACCAAAAATCTTATCAAGCATCATGTAAGCCTTTCCTCTAGCGCATCATATGTATCGAATTTCTCTTGGGCAGCACCACCAATTGAATAGTGAGCAAATGCCTCAGGTGTTAAATTACCTTCTTTCCAAACTGTTGTCAAATGGGGATTAAAGTGGTTTGCAATTAAACTTACCAGTTTTTCCCGTACATCAAGTGAAGCATCTGCATTAAAACTTACCGTACCTGCATTTTTGCTCAGCAATAATAATAGTGCCTTTAGAAAGTAGGCTGTGCCAGGCGGGTAGGATTCAATAAAGAGCTTTGAGGCTTTAAGAATGTCTTCTGCAGCCTTTTCATATAACTCATTTCCAGTGATAGCAAAAAGCCTTAGAAGGTTTTCTGCATGCACCGCATTTCCTGTCGGGAGTGCCCCATCGTAAAATTCACATTTGCGAATAAGCATGGTCGTATCTTCATGCGTTGTTAAGTAATACGCGCCGCCCTCTGCTTTAAATTCTTTTTCCAACACGGTTGTCAGCTCCACCGCACGTTCTAAATAATGCTGGCCAGCGCCTAATTCATAGAGTGTGATTAAAGCGCGAATGGTAAAGGCGTAATCATCAAGACCAGCAATCAAGCCAGCTTCCCCATCACGATACCGTTTTTGTAATTTTCCATCGATGATCAGGTGCTCTTCAAGAAAACGCATCGCCTCTTTTGCGGCTTGCATCCATTCAGGTCTGCTGCAGACAACACTTGATCGAGCCAAAGCCTGAATCGCTAACGCATTCCAAGCGGTCAACACCTTGTCGTCAAGAAACGGTTTTTCCCGTTTCTCCCTTGTCGCAAACAACAACTCTTTGCACCGCAATAAGATGCCTCGTAATTCTTGTTCAGATAGCCCACTGACTTTACAAAATTCCTCAATTTCAAAAGGTTCGAAAAGAACGTTTTTACCGCTGAAATTGCCTTCAGGAGTCACACCATAATAGGCAACAAAATGGGCAAAATCACTTTCAGGCAAAAGCTGCTCAAGTTCTTCAAAACTCCAAACATAAAAGAGGCCTTCTTGGCCCTCACTATCAGCGTCTTTTGCTGAGTAAAAGCTTCCATTTTCATCACGCATCTCACGCATGATGAACTCGGCTATTGAAACTGCCGTTTCTTTGTGCTCTTTTTTTCCAAGCGCTAAATACCCATCAAGGTAACTTTCAAGTAAAATGGCATTGTCATAAAGCATCTTTTCAAAATGGGGGATTTCCCACCTTTCATCAACACTGTAGCGCGCAAATCCGCCGCCGAGGTGATCGAAAATGCCCCCACGACGCATTTTTTCTAGACAAAGGTCGACATAAAAAAGAGCTCTTGAATCGCTATGAGTGCGGGCAAAATTAAGAAGAAAAGAGAGGTGATAGCCGATGGGGAACTTAGGAGCACCTTGAATGCCTCCATAAATGGGGTCAACCACCTCAAAAAACACAGCGATTGCATCATTTAGGACATCAAGCGTTGGTAACTCTTCGCCTTGAATTTTTGTAGCTTCTTGAAAGAGCTCAACGATTTTATCACCTTGTTCACCTAAAAGTTCTCGTTCCTCGCCCTTCCACATTTCGGAAACATGGGCAATAAGCTCTTTTAAACCCATCATTCCATGGTGATATTCTGCTGGGAGGTAGGTCGTAGCAAAAAACGGCTTTTTTTCTGGCGTAAGAATGATATTTAAAGGCCAGCCCCCGCCACTTGACATGAGTGCTTGGGCAAACTCCATGTAGAGATTATCAACCTCTGGCATTTCTTCGCGATCAAGCTTAATGCAAACAAATGACTGATTCATCATATCCGCAATTTTCTGATCACGAAACGATTCTTTTTCCATTACATGGCACCAGTGGCATGTGGCATAACCAATTGATAGAAATATCGGCAGATCTAGCTCTTCGGCTTTATCAAAAGCTTCTTGACCCCATGGATACCAATCAACAGGATTCTCAGCATGCTGCAAAAGATAGGGTGATTTCTCTTTACTTAAGCGATTCCCCATTAAAGCAGCCCTAAATACTTCGCAAGTTGCCAGGCTAAGAGTAAGATCAGCGCCGCTGCTCCCGCCCAAAGTAAATTAGGAAGCCATTTTACGCCGCCTGTCATGCTATTGCGCATCTCTAACGTGCCAATTCCGTAATCGAACTCGTGTTTTTCTCCCGCCATGTTGAAAACTTTGGGATGTTCTTCGACAATCTTCTCTACATCAAGACCTAAGTAATTCGCATATTGTTTAATAAATCCAAGCGTGTAAACAGATGACAACGTTTGCTCCATATTCCCTTCCTCAATCGCTTCTAAATAGCTTGAACGAATCGACGTTGCATTTTCAACTTCCTTGAGAGACAAATTCATTTCAGAGCGTTTTGCACGAAAGATTTCGCCAACTTTTTTGATATCCTCATCCATAAGAAAAACCTTTTTTTGTCATCAGGCTATCGTAAAGAGAGAAATTCTACCAGCTATATTTCATAGTTTGCTATAGTGTTTAGCATGAACTGTTTTGTCGCAACGATTTCAACCACCCTCGCTGAAAAGATGAAAAGCGATTTAGAGGGAATGGGTTTTACCTTTCAAACACCCAATTACACCATTTTTCAGGCTAAGAAAACCGGTGTATCCTGCACACTTTATACTTCGGGTAAACTCACTGTTCAAGGAAAAGATAAAGACGAATTCATTCGCTTTTACTTAGAACCCAATATCCTTGGAAACCTTTCTTATTCGCACCCTGAACTTGATCAAAATCTAAGCCCACATATCGGCTCCGATGAAGCTGGAAAAGGAGATTTTTTTGGTCCACTTGTAATCGCATCGATGTACTGCGATGAACCAGCTATCAAAGCCCTCTTAAAGCTAGGAATTATGGATTCGAAGCGAATGAGCGATGATAAAATCGTCAAACTCGCCATTAAACTCAAAGCCTACCCTCATTCCATCATCAGACTCTACCCAACAAAATACAACGAACTCTACGGTAAGTTTAAAAACCTCAATCGCCTGATGGCATGGGCCCACGCCGCAGCTATGAGCGAAGTGGTCGAAAAAACCGGTTGCAAAGACGTGCTTTTAGATAAATTTGCCGACGATGCCCTCGTGGAAAATCAAATTGAACGAAAAGGACTTGCGATTAACTTAACCCAGCGCGTACGCGCAGAAGAAGACATCGTCGTTGCAGGCGCCTCGATCCTAGCAAGAGCTGCCTTTGTTGACGGCATCGACAAGCTATCCAAAGAGATGAAAATCGAACTCCCAAAAGGAGCCTCAGGCCGAGTTGTCGAAGCAGGCAGAAAACTCGTTGCCATGTACTCCCCTGATGTACTATCTAAAGTTGGAAAGCTCCACTTTAAAACCCGCGAGGATATCCTCACATGATCGACACCCACGTCCACATCTATGATAAAGACGAAAACGATTATCCCATTTTGCAAATCCCCTCCCTGTCCTTTGCAGCCTTCTACGGAGACTACTCAATTATTCCAGACGCGTTTCTCCCAACAGACCTCTCAAACGATTTTATTGCGATAGAATTTGGCTCAACTGATCCGGTCAAAGAAGCGAAATGGCTTGCAACAAAGAGCAAAGCTGTCGTCGCAAAGGTCGAACTCATGCGGCCTGAAACCATTGATCCCTATCAAGCCATCCCTGAAGTCAAAGTTGTGCGAGAACACCTTATCTACCACCCTGCATCAAAACTCAAAACCCTAGCAAAACAGCCCGATCTCGTCTTAAATCCCACTTGGCAAAAGACGTTCCAATCTCTTCCCTATACACTCGAAGTTCGCCTATTTTCCACTCAAATCCCTGACCTCATCAAACTAGCTCAAAAATTCCCCTCAAAGCGGATCATCGTTTCCCACATGGGCTTTCCCCTTGAAGGATTTCCCTCCTGGCTATCCACAATGCGCGAACTTGCAAAATGTGAAAACGTCGCCATCAAAGTATGCGCTTTAGAAAGCATCTTTGGCATCGACTATGACCCAGAACCCATCGCTCCATGGATCCAATACCTACTTGATCTTTTCACCCCTAAGCGTGTGATGTTTGGATCAAATATGCCCCTTTGCATCCTCAGTACAAAATGCATGGCACCCATGCTAAAATACGAAAGCCTCATGGTTCCAAAAGAGCACCATCAAGATGTCTTTATCAACGCTCCCAAAGACTGGTATAACCTAGACTGACATGTAATTTCTGACCCAACTACGATGGATCACCGTTCCACTCGAGCGAATCAAACCAATAAGACGGCTTTTCAATTCGATCTCACCAAATTGTCCAATTGAATCGAGCATCTTACCAAGGCGCACCTCGTAACCATCCCAACGTTGCTCAGGATTACCCGTAACAAGGCGCCTGTTTTCAAGATCCCAGCCCCAAGACAGCGCCACTAACTTCACACCTCTACGATACCGCTCCATGAAAACTGGGTCGCGTTTTAACTCTGCAATATCCGCAGGACTCACTTGATAAAGAGTTCCTTGACCTGCAGACGAACGATTAATGGGAAACATCCACCAATCAAACCCACTATCGGGATGGGTCGTATGTCTACGAAGATGCCTCCATTCCCCTCGTGCAGCTAAAGTTTCAAGCCTCACTAAGTGATCCGCAAGTTTCGTCTTTACCCTTTCTACAACACCCCCTGCCGGAGAAGGCCCGGGAAGAGCTGGTACACTACTATCCATAGTTAATGCCTCATACACATGCACCCCAATAAAAACCAGTGCATACGCCCCACATGTGAAAAACGTCAATGCCAGATTTGCCACAACAAGCCAAGTGGACTGCACGCAGGTATTCTGCACGTGAAACGGGTGGAATAAAGAATTTACATGATTTTGTACTGCCATAAACAAACACTATAACACTCCTAACTCTAAGATCCTAGGCAAAAAAAGCCCTATTCGCTAACTTAATATCTATGCTAATCGACCTACGCCTTAAAAACATCGTTCTCATTGACGAAACCTCTGTCACATTTGGGGACAGCCTCAACATCCTCTCAGGGGAAACTGGCGCCGGTAAAACCATCCTAATTCAAGCCATCGCCTATCTCCTCGGACAAAAAGCAGACCCAGCCATCATCCGCGAAGGCTCTGACAAGGGAATTATTGAAGGCGTCTTCGACGTACCAAGCCTCGCCCCCCTCCTAGATGAAATGGGCATCGACGCAGATGAACACCTCATTATTAAACGTGAAATCGCAGCAAACGGCAAATCCCGCGCTTTCATCAACGGTCAAAGCGCCCCATTAAGCTCCATCCAAAAACTCGGCCCCAACCTCTTTGAAATGGTTGGCCAACACGCTACAACAACTCTTCGAAGTGTTGAAAACCAACTCGCCATCCTCGATCATTTTGGACAAACAAGCATCGAAACTTGCCAAGCGATCAACAAACATAAATCAGAGCTACAAACTGCTCTTAAAAGCCTACAAAACACCGATAATAATCTCGAATTTTATCAATGGCAACTAAACGAGCTCACCGAACTTAGCCTCACAGACGGCGAAGAACAAGCGATTGAAACTAAACTTGGCGAAATGCACCAAAAACAAGAGCGATTTGAAAAACTCTCTACACTCCTAGATCTACTCTCATCTGACATGCCTGCCACGCTCTCTACCTACGCCACCGAATGTAACCGTTTCAACCTCTCTGACTGCGCAGAAAACCTCACCCAAGCCTCCATCTGCCTCAATGAAACCTCTTACACCCTCTCAAGAACACTCAATGAAACTGCCTTTGACACGAAAACCTACGAACAACTCGAAGACCGCCTCTTAAAAATTCATCGGCTACAAAAAAAATACGGCCATGATCTTGTAAAAGCCTCAAATGAACTGCAAACCAAAATAAACGCCCTAGAAAACCTTACAGAGACCATCGAAGAAAAAGAAGAAGAACTCAAAAAAGCCGAAGCCCACCACCAAAAAGCCCTACAAACCCTTAAACTCGAACGAGAAAAAGCTGGAGAAAAACTATCCAAACTCGTCACCGAACAGCTCGCCTCCCTTAACATGAAAGGGGCAGAATTTCGCGTTATTGACGGGGAATTTTTCCTCCGTGCAAATGTCGGGGAAAAACTCGTCCCTATCAAAGAGCGTACAAGCGGCGGCGAACTCTCCCGCCTCCTCTTTGTCATCAAAGTTCTCTTAAAGGAATCGACTCCCACCCTAGTCCTCGACGAACTCGACGCCAACATAGGAGGAGAAACCGCCTCCTTATTTGGCGAAAAACTAAGAGACCTCGGTAAACACCGGCAAATTCTTTGCATTACGCACTTCCCACAAGTGGCCAAACACGGCAAACACCATCTTTGCGCCTCGAAAAGTACAGTTAACGGACGAACCATCGCTCAAATTAAGCGTCTAACAGATAACGAGCGAACCGCAGAAATTCGCCGCATGCTAGGATAAGGTTATAAAAGAGCAAACAATAGAATCGCTTTAATAAGCCAAAGAATACAACGAATCCAGTTCGAGCTGATCAAGTTCTTGTGGACATGCTTCGAAAAGCGAATTGAGAGCTTCTGATGCTGAGAGACCGTCAGCATCAAAGTAGATAGCCAAATAAAACCCACGATCACAAGGTTGATGACGCAAAGTTGCATCGCATGCTCGGTATCCGCCAGCCCCACCAAGATGGCGGCGCCAATTCCCTCTAATAGCATAAGGGGCCCCATAAAACAGGCAGTTCGCCTAATATGCGAGCGCTCAAATTGGGTAAAACCTTCGCGGATTTTCTTAAAAAGCGGATAGTGGATCAGTTGCATATAATAAACCACGCCGACGAGTAACCACGTCAGCGCGAGTTGAGAATATAAGATCCACTTAAAATTATCCATGCAGCTCAAACGAATTGATGAAGTAGGTGAAATGGCTCTCGTGATAGTTATGTGACTCACACTCCATTGCAATAAGGTAAAGTGAGTTCTTTGCCATCACAGCACGCCCTTTAAAGTAGACACCTTTTGTTTGGATAAAGAAATCAAGCGCTTTGTGTCCGTTCACTTCGGTAAGATCAGCGAAGATCAACCGATTGTTCGGGTTTTGCGATAAGATTCCATTGAGAAAACTTTCAAGCCCTTTGTCTGAATGTTCAGGCGAGACGAAGGGAGGATATTGCGCGATAAGCACCATGTAAACCGCTTCTTGTTTATGCGGAGCGATGTATACATCGTAGTTAAGGTCGTACCCTTCTTCTGCCATTGGCAGGCGCTGATGCACATGTTCAGGCTGCTCAGGAAATGCGATTGTGCATTTGCCTGTGACAGAATGAAATGTTCTCCATGAGCCGAATTGTTCGACAGACTGAGGAGCGGCTGCTCCACAAAGTAACACAGCTGCCATAACTGCAAATAGTTTCTTCATGATTTGGTTCCCCCTGATTGCATCATATGATCTAGTAAATAGGCTCCACCGTAGAAGAGTAGCCCAATGATTATCGATGCTAGAATCACATTGAGAAGACCCATCCAAACTGAATACATTGAGACCTCACCAAGTCCGTTGACCATGATCACAAGGATCCAGATGGAGATGATAAGTTGCACGACCATGCAAATTTGCAACAGCCTGAGCATTCCACCCTCTGGGTGGATATTGCCAGGAAACCCTTGAGCAAACACACTTGAGCCAAACGCGCTCATCAAGACAATCCAGACGATAATGTTAATGATGTTCGGAAAATTTGACCAAGCAACCACAGCCCGGACATGAGTAAAGGGAGCGTGCCCTCCTAGTAATTTACCAATCCACCAGATAAACCACGCGGTGATGTTAAAAGCGATGTACCCAACAGGGATTGCTAAAACGACCGCTAAGACAATTGTGCCCCAAAGTGGGAGTGTATTCGAGAAGGAAAAGAACTTCCCTAGCCAGAACATGTAGTGAAGACCGTATACTGCTGACAGCAGCCACAGTTTTGCATTAGGCGCTGACTCAACAATACGCCTAAGCGTCTGTTTAGGTTTAACCCAGATCGATGAAAAGCCACACGGCTCCATACTCCCCCCTTGCCATTGTTTCTTTTAGTATAAATGTCGAAGTATTAAATGATCAAATCATTTTATTAATCATAATAACAAGGAAGACAGCGATAGTTGCATAAACGGGCATTTTCACTGATTTAAAATTGTAGAGTTTATGCAATATATTAAAAATAGATAGAGAAACAAGTGCTGGATAAAGAACTTGAAGGACAGGGCCTAAGAGAGCCACGATCCCAGAGAATTCAAGTGTACACGTCAAAAGAGCGGCTACAAGCACAAAAGCCAAACACCAATGGTAGTCCATTTTCATTTTGAAGACCTTTTCTTGCAAATATTCAGCGCAAATAGCTGTTAAGGCCAAGGCTGTTGTCAGGCAAGTCAGAGCAATGGAAACACAGACGAAAAGCCCAGCGTAGGGACCAAGTACTGCGTGACCAAGACGTCCAAGCAGCCTATCGATTGGAACACCGCTTAGTGTATCCGAATAACTTGCCGCCGTGTAGCTAAAGCCGACATAAACCAAAGCAAGGAGGCCACCACCGATCGCAGACGCCTTCAATATAGAGGCAAGCAGACCTGCTTTACCACCCTGGTTTTTGATCCTAGCGCAGATTAACGACGAGAAGAAGAATGTCGCTAGAAGGTCCATTGTATTATAGCCTTCTTTAAGACCGTACCAAAACGGGTGGTCTACACTCGAAGTATACACAGGATTGCTCGCTGTGAAGAAAACACCCTTCACGATGATCGCCAGTAAAAAGAGAAGCAGCACTGGAGAAAGGAAATTTCCGATCAGCGGCACAATGCGACTCCGTTTCCAGCAACTGATAAACAAAACAGTTCCTGCAAGAATGCTAAAAATCCAAAGAGGTAACCCAGGTATTCCAAGAGTTGAGTAGGTCAACGTGATACAACGTGGAATTCCACCAAAAGGTCCTATCAATAAAAGAAGGATTAAAATAACAGCTGTGCCTGGAAGCTTACCCATTCGATGAAAAAATGAATGATAGTCTCCATCAAAAAGAGTGATTCCAATAAAGCCTGAAAGCGGCATTAATATTGCCGTGATGATAAGGCCTAGTAAGGCAAAAAATAGCTGACCCTGTACAGCAAGTCCAATTGCTAGGGGGAAGGTTATATTTCCAGCCCCGAAAAACATAGAGAACATGGCTAGGCCATTAGAAAGAGATGAGCTGCCCTTTGTCATGATTAAAACCATAACATAGAGCAAAAAATAAGCGCCAGGATTACCTAGCGCTTAAAAAATTATTTGCAAATCGCTTTGCACTTGCTGAGGAAGCTAAGCCCCCACAGACCGCCAAGACCGATGATTGCGTAAATAACACGAGCAACCCAAGTTGAATTTCCACCGCATAACCATGAAATGAAATCAAATTGGAAGAAGCCCCAAAGTCCCCAGTTAATAGCTCCTGCTAAACAAAGGATAAGTGAAATACCACTAATGACTCTCATTTAAAAACCTCCAAATAGATATATAATAGCTCTATAGTCTTATGTTTAATTAAATTTATTTATTTGTCATTACTTTTTTTAAAAATCACTAGACTTTTTAGCAAGCTCCCTATAGAATCTTTTGATAACTATGGGACAGATCAATACAAAAGAACTCAGTGACCTTGCACTTATCGAGATCACCGAAGACGAACAAAAGACACTTAACAAGAACTTAACAAAAATCCTAGGCTACATGGAGAGTTTAGAAGTGGTGGACACCGAAGAAGTCCCCGCCTGTAACCATGTCTTAGAAACCGTTTTAAGTGTTTTTAGAGAAGATACGCCGCAGGACACCTTAGATCGCGACACCTTCCTAAATAATGCACCTGACCAAATCAGCGGAATGGTCAAAGTTCCCCCCGTACTCAAAGAGGAATAACGTATGCACCGCAAAAGCGCACTCGACACCCACAACCTGTTCATGGAAAAGAAGCTCAAAGCAACAGAGATCGCTGAGCACCACCTCAACCTCATTGAAATTGAGGACCCGAAAATTGGCGCGTTTCTCTCAGTGCATAAAGAGCGCGTTATGGAAAAAGCGAAAAAGCTCGACCAAGAAGAGAACCCAGGCCGCCTAGCAGGCATCCCCATCGCCATCAAAGACAACATCCACATCGAAAATACCCACACTACCTGCGCCTCAAAGTTCCTGCAAAACTACCGAGCTCCCTTTAGTGCTACTGCCGTTGAACTATTAGAAAAAGAAGGCGCACTCTTAATCGGAAAAACGAACCTCGATGAATTCGCCATGGGCTCATCTTGCGAACACTCAGCCTACAAAACAACCCACAACCCTCACAACCTCGACTACGCCCCAGGTGGGTCATCAGGAGGATCCGCTGCTGCTGTCGCCTCGCGTATGGTTCCCCTATCCCTTGGTTCTGATACAGGTGGCTCAATACGCCAACCAGCCTCGCTGTGCGGCACGTTTGGCTTCAAACCAACTTACGGTCGCGTCTCGCGCTACGGCCTCGTCGCCTTCGGCTCGTCTCTCGATTGCATCGGCCCCTTTGCAAACTCCGCAGCTGACATTGCACTAATTATGGAAGTTCTCGGGCAACATTGCGTTAAAGACTCCACCTCCTACCCAGCTCCCGCAGAAAACTACCTCGACCACCTAGACACCTCCCTCCAAGGCAAAACCATCGGTGTTCCATGGAGCTTTTTGCAAAAATACCACGAAAAATCCTTTAATGAAGCCCTTGAAACCTTCAAATCCCTCGGCGTCACAGTTAAAGACATCTCCCTCCCCTCACTTGTTCACTCAATCCCGATCTACTACATCCTAGCAACCGCCGAAGCCTCAACCAACCTCGCTCGCTTTGACGGCGTTCGTTACGGCGTAAGAAATCCTGAAGCAGCCACCTTAGAAGAAGTCTACCGACTCTCTCGCGGCGCCGGCTTTGGATCTGAAGTCAAACAACGCATCCTCCTTGGAACCTTCGTCCTCTCATCAGGCTACCAAGACGCCTACTACAAAAAAGCCCAAAAAGTCCGCACCCTTATCATCAATGAATTCAAACAAGCCTTCGACGACGTCGACCTGATTGCCATGCCCACAACCCCTGGTCCCGCCTTCAAACTCGATGCCATCCACGACCCCCTTGAAATGTACCTCCAAGACCTTTATACCATCGGGGCTAACCTAGCCGGACTACCTGCCATCTCAGTGCCCATCGCGCAAGAAAACGGTCTCCCCCTAGGCTTGCAACTGATCGGCAAACCCCTAGACGATGGAAAAGTGATCCACTTCGCGCATCAATTTGAAAAGGAGAGAGAATGAAAGATACGTGGGAACTCATCATTGGCCTGGAAATCCATGCCCAACTCAACACCCGCACAAAAATCTTTTCTCCAACAGCCTATCAATTTGGCTCCGAGCCCAATGAAAACATCGGCATCGTCGATACCGGGCAACCGGGCGCCCTGCCCGTCCTCAACCTAGAAGCGGTCCATAAAGCCGCCGCCTTTGGCTGCGCCGTTGACGCAGAAGTCGCCCTCTTTTCCAAATTCGACCGCAAATCCTACTTCTACCCCGACTCCCCGCGCGGTTTCCAAATCACCCAATTCGACCAACCCATTGTCATCGGCGGTAAAGTCCACGCCGACGGCAAAACCTTCACCATCGAACATGCCCATCTAGAAGATGACGCCGGCATGCTCAAACACTTCTCCTCCTTCGCAGGCGTCGACTACAACCGCGCCGGCGTTCCCTTAATCGAAATCGTCTCCGACCCCTGCATGCGCTCCCCCTCCGAAGCCTCCTCCTACGCCATGGCCGTACGCGCCATCCTCCAATACATCGACGCAGCCGACTGCAACATGGAAGAAGGCGGAATGCGTATGGACGTCAACGTCTCCGTCCGACCCAAAGGCTCTACCGAACTACGCCCTAAAATCGAAATCAAAAACATGAACTCTTTCTTCTTCATGGAAATGGCCATCGAAGCTGAATACAGGCGCCAAACGAACATTTACGAAAACGGCGGCACCATCAAACAAAGCACCTTCCGCTTTGACCCAGCAACTGAACGGACCATCGAAATGCGCTCTAAAGAAGAAGCAAAAGACTATCGCTACTTCCCCGAACCCGACCTCCCTCCCATCGTCCTTACCCGCGAATTCGTCGATGAAATCCGCAAAAACCTCCCCGAACTCCCCCATCAAAGACGCGAGCGCTACTTAAACACCTTAAACCTCACCGAATACTCAACGAACATCCTCATCTCCGACAAAGCCCTATCAGACCACTACGAAACGGCCCTTAAACACACAAGCCACGCCATCCCCCTTTGCAACTGGCTCACCGCTGAATTTGTCGGCCGCATCAAAGACACCCATCAACCCCTCCCCCCGCCAGAAGACATCGCTACACTCGTCAACCTCATCCACGACAAAACAATCACCGGTAAAATCGCCAAAAAAGTCGCCGACGACATGCTCTCAACCGGCAAATCTCCCACCCTCATCATCGAAGAAAACCCCGACTACAAACCCGTCTCAGATACAAGCACCCTTGAGCCCATTATTGACCAAGTCCTCAAGGACAACCCCCAATCGATCGAAGACTTTAAAGCTGGCAAAGACCGCGCCTTTAACTACCTCGTTGGGCAAATCATGAAAGCCTCTCGTGGCAAAGCCTCTCCCGACATCGTCAAAGAGCTCCTTTCAAAAAAACTCTAACACTTGGCAACAAAGCTTTTTCTTGGTATAGTCTTTAACAAATCTATCCGGGGGGGATCTATCCAATACGCTCTCCTCACTAAAAAATCGGGGGAACGACGGATGGCAAATCCAATCCAAAATAGGCCGCAAACACCGCCAGAACAAATCCAAAAAAAAACAATTTCAGATGCTCAATTCAAACGAATCGAAGCTGCTGCAGAAGCCGCTTTAAAGCAGGCCCGTGCAGATGGCCAAGCAGACACTGACCTTTGGAACGAAGTTCTTCGCGACGAACCAGAAAGTCAACGCAGATTATTTAACTAACACAAAAAACCAGGGGGAAACATATGGCTCAGCCAGTTTCAACAACATCAACAACACAAGCACAAGAAAGCAAACAGCAAGACCACACAGCCAATCCTACAACAGCAAAAACACACGAAGTTGTACCTAAGTGGCTAGAAGAGTGGAACCGTGTTGAACAAGGAAAAAAGGACCTCTATAAGGTGGTCACCCAGGGTACCGGCTACGGAGCTAACGCCTATCCAGGAATAAGGTAATAAGCCAAATTACCTATCAATTCCGTTAAACCAATTTAACCAATAACCAAAAAGAAGGGGAGAATCATGGCATCGCCAGTTTCATCAAAACCAAATCCAGTCGTTTCTGAAAGTAAAGAGGCAGAAACGGTTCAAGATAAAACAACCAAATAAGCCCAGGAAGTCGCAACAGAAGTGATTTCTCAGAAAGAAGACCATAGTTGGTTGAACGAAGAACCTAAAGTCTTAGACTATAGAACAGGAGATTACGTCTCGAAAGCAGAATACAACAGAAGACAAGATGAACGATACGAAAATGGACTAGAATATACTCGTAAGGCTATGAGAGAATATGACCTTCATGAATCGCGCAAAGGTGGCGGATTCGTTTAATCACTAAAAGGGTAACCCGCCTGGGTTACCCTAACCCCTCTAAGAGCCTGGCATCCGCTTCAGTTAAGCGTTACCACCCCTTTGTTCTGCAACTCGTTCAACCTAGAGATTCTTTAATTCCTAGGATGAAATTCAAAAAATGACTTTGTTAGCTTTTTATTGGAGAGGTGGGTGTAGCGATCAGTTGTCCCTATGTCACTGTGACCCAGGAGTTCTTGGATGATACGGAGGTCGGCGCCGTTATCGAGAAGATGGGTCGCAAAGGAGTGGCGGAGGGTATGAGGTGAAATCTTTTTTTGAATCTCAGCTGTTAGGGCATGTTTCTGGATCAGGTTATAGACAGTCATCCGGGTGAGGCGGCGGCCGGTGCGGGAGACAAAGAGGGCGTCAGAGGTTGTATCCCGGGAGAGGAGATAGGTGTCGATAGCGCGCGAGGCGAGGTTAGCCATGGGGACAAGGCGCTCTTTGTTGCCTTTTCCAAGGACGCGGACCGAGTTTTCGTCGATATGGGTCATATTGAGGGCCGTGAGCTCTGAGACGCGAATGCCTGTAGCGTAGAGGAGGGTGAGGATAGCGCGGTCACGGAGACCATAGAGTGAGTCTGTTTTTGGAGCATCGATGAGTGCTAGGGCTTCTTTTTCAGACAGAACGTTTGGGAGGAGTTTCCAGAGTTTGGGCGTTTCGATAAGAGAGGCGCAGTTTTGGCAGATGTTTTCTTGGTGGAGGAAGCGGTAGAACACTTTAATGGCGACGAGTTTGCGCATGGTTGATGCAGGGGTGAGGTCATGGCGCGTATTAAAGTAGGAGATGATATCTTGCTCGACAACATCGTGTAGGGGCTTATTTAGCGAGGTTTCAAAAGCGGTGAGGTCTGAGTGGTACGCATCGATGGTATGACGGGACAGTCCCCGCTCGCTTGCGAGGTGGTTTAAAAATTCGGCAATCAGGTCCATGTTGGTAGGTTATACCAAACCACCATATTGTGGGGCAATGTTCGGGCGGATTTCATCTTCGCGGATTTCTTCTTGCCGCTCTTGGGCTTTTTTCCACATGTAGTAGGAGATGCCTCCGGTGACGACCCATAAGCTTGTTGCAATGCCGGCCATGGCTAATGCTTCGGGAGAACCAGCAACGGCCATTCCTGCGATGCCAAAAAGAACGCTAAGAACGGTGATCGCAAGAAGAGCCATGCGCATCTTGTTATTGACCTTAGTTGTTTTCATCGCTTGTTTAAGATAGTAACCATCGACAAAAAGCATGGTAAATGAGGTCATAGCCATAAGCCCATCCCCAACGGCGCTAATCGGTCCTCCGTGCATCAACCCAAGAACAGTGACAGCGGCCAAGATGGTTGCTACGGTGACGATAGTCGCAAGGGCTTTCCAATGAATTTGTGAGCGCGCTTTATACATATAACGGACGAGGAAGATCAACGCAGCGCCGCCTGCTAAGCCCCCCATCACGCCAGACGGGAGCCCACCAAGGGAGAGGTTCGCTGCGGTAAAGGCGATGATCCCGACTAAACACGCAACGATGATCATCGTGTGTTTACGCGTTTCACTCGTTGACCCCTTTTCGATCACTTCTGTTAATGAGGTTTTAAGTTCAGGTGTAAGCTCACTTCCTAAAAGGTCGTGCATGCGCAGTTCTGCAACTGGTTTTGCGCCGATGACTCTCGAGAGTTTCATCTCTCGTTTATCCATCTTTGTTAACAAGTAGTTTGCCATTTTGCGTTTAACAGTGTCCTTCTCACCTTGAGAAAACAGACCATCCATTTTCGTATTCACAAACGTATCAATGCGCGAGAGCAACTCGGGTTTCATGCGTGGATCAACACGCGGAATCACATCAATTTTCTTTTTGGCAAAAACTTTCTGATAGGCTTCAGTAAAATCTTTTTCTTGAACGCCGATGTACTTCATAAAGTACTCAGGTGAGATAGGACCCGGTCCTGCTTTTTGCCAAAAGCGCCGTTTTTGCCCCATCACCATCCAAGATGGTGCAGATAAAAGTGCATAAATCCCGGAGAAAATAATGAGTCCAAAACGAGCAATCCACGTGGAGACTTTATCTAGTGTGGAACCTGCCGTTTGGTGAAACATCCCAAGGATGCGATATGGGGTAAACTCTAAACCACCGATCGACTCAACGATGCCACGGGCAATCGTAATGCGTGCCATCTCTTCGCCATGCGTATCATCAACTTTAAGCGCTGCGTGGAGCTGATGGTAACCGCGAACGGCCGCCATGTAGCCCGTGCCGATTGCAAAAACAACCGGTAAACCAACCGCATTCGTTGCCTGTGTTCCCCCTGGCAATACATGCATATCTTGAAGAGTGTTAAACGCGAGTCTAACCATTCCGCCAGGATCTCCCTGAGCATATATTTCCTCAGGAAGCGGATTATCATCGATAACCCACCAGGGGAAGCTTTCATTTTCAGCTGATGGCTGAACAGTGACTACCCCAGGTTCCCACCAAGAATGATTAGATGCCGCTTGTGCATCTATCATTGGACGTCCTCCGAACTATATTATACTACGGAGGTAAGTGACTGTCAATTAATTATTTATAAAATATTTACTAATATGTTAAGAATGTCTTTAAGCACTTCTAAGGGTTTTTGATCACCGTTAATCCTCACAACCTTAGAAGGATCCAAAAGCGAAATCACTCCCGCCGTCTGCTCCTCATAAATGCTTAATCGCCGTTCAAGCACGCTATCGTCCATATCATCAGACCGTCCCTCAATGGCAGCTCGCCCTTTAAGCCTTTTAATCAAAACAGCGTGATCGGGAATCTCAAGGACAATTGCCCTTTCGATTTCCACATGCTCCTGAATCAGAGCAACTTGAGGGGCTGTTCGAGGGATTCCGTCCAAGAAAAGCCCCTGCTTTACCGGGTCGAACTTCCCACTTTTGATCCAGCTTTGAACATAATCGCGCCACACATCCACCGTCATCTCATCCGAGAGCAATTTCCCCTCAGCCAAAACAGCATGAGCCTTAGCTCCCACTTCGCTTTTAGGGTCCATCGCCCTAAACATATCCCCTGTGGAGAGGTGAATAAACCGGCCCATTGAACCTAGAACCTTACTTTGAGTGCCTTTCCCGGACCCTGGGGGGCCAAAGATGGCCATCGCTTTAAATTTCTCAGACATGGCCATAGAGACTAGCTGACAACCCAATATCCTGTCAACAAACACCTAACCTCTTAACGTTTAAGTCATAGCAGTTTAATAAAAGTATTGAAAATTAAACTTAATTTTGATAAAATATAATTTTAAAAGAGGAATAATTAATGGCATCACCAATAAGTGTGAACCTAGGAACAAATAGAGACCCTATCTCACGACCTGACCCTCAAGGGTGGGTGAAAATAGGCGACATGGAAGTCCGCATGGTCATGCGCGACAGTAGTGGCAATATCACCTCTTCTGGAGCTCCAAACATCCCGCGTATCGACCAGTTCGCCCGCGCCCTTTTAAACGCCCTTCCACAAGCTCAATCAGCTCTAGCATCTGGAAAAAGCATCCTCCTCAACGCCACTTCATTAACTACAAAAAATGACGGGGAAGAAACTTACAGCAATGAAACCACTATTCGTGGAACAGTTCGATTAGTCGACCTCCCTGATGACGCCCAAGACGCCTTAGCTTTTAGAGCTTCAACCGCAGCTCCACACTCTCCATCAGCACTTAATTTCTCTGATGTCTGGAATCACATGATACAATCAGCTCGCTCAGCAACATCTATTAGCCCCCCTGTATCCTCAGCACCAAGCTCCTCTCGAGGTCAAAGAAGACCCTCTCCGAGCCATCACACTCCTACATTAGCCGAGAGCTATGCAGCCTCTCATTCAGCCCTTCGTCCACATCTTCAAGCCCGAAGCAGACCACCTGCCACTGAAACAAGCACCTTCAGCAGACCACAAGTTACAAGACGAACATCTCGACCACCACAACATCAGAGCGCAATCCACACCGGACCCGCAATCGAAATGCAAGTCAGACGCAGGAGCTCTCTAGATCACCCACCACATCAAGCATCCCTACCTCCACGCGGCTTTTTTTCTCAACCATATCCCGGACAAGAACTGCGCCATTCGAGAAACACTTCTGACACATCCACCTCAAGTACACAACAAAGCCTAAGTAGCAAAAGATCGTCATCTCAGAGCCACAGGAGAACAAGACCACGTAGAGCAAGACGGTCAGTACCTCGAGCATACTCACCAGGCATGCCAACCACATCTAGCGTTCGAACAACCATAGCCTCACCACCAAAACCAAGGCCTGCACCGGCAGTTCAAGTGAGAAGGGCTGCAGCAACCCCTAACGGAACCTGGACTGTAGACGCCAAAACAGCTGCAGAATTCTTTGCAAAAGAATACAACCGAACACACAATCGCCAACAACAGATCCCTCTTCACTTTCCTTCTCAACCCGACGCTACTGTCCTTTCAAAATTAGCTGTAACTGCCGCCTCACCATTTTATATCTGTGATCGACAAAACGAATTAGTACAATTGTTCGGCTATCTAGGCAAAAGACACTTGGCTGAACCAGGGTTTAAGAATACGCTCACAGAAGAAGCTCGCATAGCCATCGACAAATTCCACAAAAGCAAAGGAAAAGCTTTACCTGGTATTCTCTAGAATAACCCCCTAAAACGACTACATTTGCCATCTGAGTTTTCGCTCTTTTCTATAACCACTCCTAAGGATCAAAAAAAGACTTAACTAACTCACCTCTTATAATTTAAATATTTCTTATTATTGTAAATTAAATATAAAATTGTTATTATATTGCTTACATTAAGGAGATAGTAGCATGGCAGCCTCACTTCCCCCTATTAACTTAGGAAGCAGCGCAGATACCTATTCCACCCCTGATGCGGATGGCTGGGTGAGAATGGGGGATTATGAAGTCCGTTTAGTCATGAGGCATTCCGATGGAACCGTCAATCTAGACGGGGTGCCAAAAGTGCCCCACATCGACCGATACGCCCGTGCCCTTATCGGAGCCTTACCAGATGCTCAAACAGCACTACGCAATGGAAAGAGCATCCTCTTAAACGCCACAACTCTTAGCACAAAAGCTGACACTGAACAGGATTATAGCGCTCCAACTGATCACAGCGCGCCTTCCATCCCAGAAACACACCTACCATTCACAGCAAAAGATCACTCTTCTCGAGACACAGCCATCTCAGGCTCTAGCACAACAGGCATTTTAACGAGTTTTGCCGACGTTTGGGCTCACATGCTCAGCTCTGCAAAAGCAAAGAAACCGCGCCCAGCACCGCTTAGCTTAAGTTCGACTAGCGCCAGCTCCCCTTCCCCATCGCCCACCTCTCCAGGACCTCGTAAAAGACGTACCAGAAGAAGACATACTCCTCCTGCATTATCAACACCCCCCTTATCACCAGAGTCAAGCTTTAGCATCCCATCACCCAGAGCGGGAAGAGCAAAGCCACCAGGACCTGCGTTGCCTCAAAGAAAGGCTCTAAAACCAGAGCCGATAGCCCGTAGACGACACAAGGAACCTCAGACACATCAAAGCCAGCCCATCTTAGGTCCTACTTTTGAACGTCAAGCCGCGCCCGTGGTCTCAAGGCCAGCTGAGCTCCCTCAAGTTCCATTCGGGGCTCGCGAAACTGACGAGACACTCTACTCTTCATCCACACCTCGAAGCTCGCCAGGCTTTGACGGCCAATCGCAGAGAACCTTTACCCCTTCCCCAGCGCTTCTTGTTAGAGCACACACTGACCACACACCTTCAGCTGCCAGCCGAAGGCTCTTGGACCTTAGAAGCCCCATGTCAACAAGAGCGTCGGGTTTTTCAGGCTTTTTTGGGCGAAGCAAACTTTAGTTAAAAGAAGCCGTTTAGTAGCTCTGAGAGCTGCCGCAGCTGCACGAGCTTTTGACGTTTGGATTGGTGACTTTAAAGCCACTCCCCATCAACCCTTCTTGATAGTCGATTTCTGAGCCTAAAAGGCGAGATAAAGCCTTCTTATTGATGTGGATCTCTGCATCATGGGAGATGATGACCACATCGTCCTCTTCAGCGTGACTTGAGAAGTCGAGGATGTATTCGTAGCCACCACATCCACCTGGCTTATCCCCAAAACGGAGTCCCCAGCCCTCTTTACCGTCCTGTTTGAGGATTTCCTTGAACTTCTTAGCGGCTTTTTCGGTAAAACTAATGGTTGATGTATCTGTTGTCGCTGATGCGAGCTTATTGAGCGTTTCTAGGAGTGCTTCGATATGAGCATCCTCAAAGCCGTGGCTGAACATGCCAGCTTCTAAGGTCTCAAAAGTCGCAGCTGAGCACCCAACACAGTGCAGCCCCGCGTTTGTAAGCGCTTGGATGAGTTTTTGACTCTTATTGGGAAAAGCATTGATGATCTCCTCGATCATCCAGTCCCGTGTGATAGGTAGCTCTTTTGTCAAAAATTGACCTCAACAGAGCCTTTATTGATCTTGCACTGACAAGCCAATCTTTCACACTCTTGCTCCCCAAGGAAGTCGAGCTCTTCTTCTGTAAATTCAGATAGGTTATCCATCCCATCTGTCACCTCGATCACGCAGGTGCCGCATACACCTTCTTCACAGGCAAACGGCACCCCCGCCTCTTCACATACCGCCTTTAAAGGCGACTTATCTTCAAGTTCGATGGTATCATCGTTCAAAATCAATTTAGCCATGCCAAAAAGTCTATCGAATTACTGGATAAATGGCAATCCCGCTTCGATAACTTCGTTCATTGTCGCTTTGACGGTCTCAAGACCGTTTTCAAATCCAACCTTAACAAGCATGTCATGAACGACAGTCAGTTCTGTTTCTAAATGGTCAATCTTACTCTGAAGGCTTGCAATTATATTATTTAAATTATTCATAATTATTCCTCCTGCACACACAATTATATCCAACTTTCAATTGTCTCGCTATTATAAAATACAAGTTTAGATCATATTAAATCGTTTTATATATGCGTTTAAACTACTTTATGAGGGCTAATTTCTAATTTACTTGCGCTAATGATTGTTTAAATGAGATAATACTTATAGAAGATAATAATAATTGTATCTAATTACAATAAGTCTTTAATAAGACGTAAAAAATTTAGGAGTAAATCATGGCAATACAATACCCTTCATTAGGTACCCTGCCAGTTCAACACAACTATCAGGCAAATTCTGCAGCAGGCGATCCAGTTGTTATGGGAAATCCAGTCAGATTTGAAGAGTTAAGCGAAACAGCTCGAGCAGCCATACCTATGGCTATAGTCGTTGCTCCACCAAGTAGTGGAACAGTGTATCCCTTTGCGAGCTTAGCACCACCTTCAGCAAATCCAGCCCCAATGCCTGTGGCTAAAGTTGTGCCTCCACCGCCTCCAGCACCTACATATGGCTCTGCAGGGGTCACGGCCTCTTCAACTGGCACTACCACAGATGTACCCCCACCGCCCCCTACCAATCCAGCTGTTAGAGCACCAACCCCTCCTCCAAGCGCCCCTTCCCATCCCTTAGCAAGTATTATGGCTCTTAGAACTCCTCCGCACGCCTTCCGCCCCTTATCCATGGAACTCCCTGTACTAGGAAGCAGACCCGTAGCGCCCAGAACAGGCTTTTCACCAACAAGCGATAGAGAGCTTGCACGCTTAGAAGCTAGCCTAGCAGGAACGACTGACCCAGCAGAATTAGGAAGAGCTTATCTTAGCCAGTTTAGAGGAGCAGATGGCTCTTTTGCGGACAGTTATACTCAAGCGCGCACCGGCGGCTTTGAACGCCTGCGACTCCGAGTCGAAGCATTAGCGGTTAAACGAGGCACTCCCCTAGAAACTCTAGCTCAAAGAGCTGATGTGGTTAGAAAAACCGTCTTAGATGGAGTTCCACAAGAGCTATCTCGTAGACTTCACGAGCACTATAAAAGAGAAGGGTGGGGATCTCCCCCCCCTGGCTTTAATGCCACACTATCAAGTTTTCTTCTTCAAAATCGTTCATTTGCCCATATTCACGGTGGAGCCTACTCAACAAAGCTTGACGATGAAATGACCTTCGCCCGCCTAAAAGAAGAGGTTATAGCTCCAGTTCGCTCAGAGCGAGAAAACGCCGCATTAGCTGTAGAAGGGCAAATTGCCCTGCTTGGGATGGTTTTACAACAAATCAACTATTTGAATGAATACCCCGATCAGATCAATGACGAACAGCTAGAATCGCTAACGCTTTGGGCTGAACACATGATGGATAAAATCACTGAACATGTGGTAAGCTTCCCTGAAAGAACCGCTCAGTTAAATGAATTATTTGAAATGGCAGGAGTGACTGTGGCCCAGATTGGGGCAGAAAGAGACCGTATTAGCGGTTCAATGCACCACTCAGCCTTTGGCACCTTAGAAATCCGGCTCCAACAGGCAAAGGTTCCAGGAAATGAACTCACCCCCGATCAAGAAGCTCAAATAAATTTTTACACAAATAAAACCGCCTTTGACAAATTAAAATTTAATTTATATAGCCGACTCCTTGATCCCAGAAGTACGGGCGCACCACTACCTGTTGTATTCCACCCCCCAGAAGCCCTAGAAGGCGCTTATAAAGCCCTAGCGCTCTTTAATCGCACAGTCCGTCTAGATACACCAGTTCCTGCAGCAGACCTCATAGACGCCGTATATAGCTCTGGAATAAAAGAGGCCATTCTAACAGAAATGCACTCTAAAGGGTTGATTACAAACCCATTAGAACTCGAATCAAATGATGTGATCAGACACAAGCAAGCTATTATGGGCATTTTATACCGCCATCTTTCAAATTAAAAATACAGGTTTCTGTAATATTTTTATAGAAACCTGTATATACATTATTTGATTTAATTAAATTAATTCTTAGTGTTGTTCAATTAGCCACCCTTCTTTATAATTGATGCTTAAGAGTGTACTTATTATTTCACGCAATACAGAGAGCTCTATCTATAATTAAAATTAATATTTGCGTTGAATAAATAGGAATAGTTTTATTATAATATAACTACAAACACCAAAGAATTATAAAAAAAACAAAACCCGTTGTATTACGGAGGAGAAAAAAAATGGCAGAAGTTACAAGAAGACTTCATGAACTAAGCGCTGCTGACGCTAGACAGGTAGTGGCCGCTAATGTCATGCAAGAAGGCGTGGTGATTCTACACGATGCTAGAACACAAGGATTACCTCAAGCTGATGAGAATTCAGTGCTTCCAGGTAAAGCTACACAGGCCCAAAAAAATACTTTCACTGAATACGGAAACATGTTTAAAAACACGTTCCAAAGTGTTGCGAATTTCGCCGCAACATTCTTCACAGTCCTAACAGGTTTCTTACCAGCACTAGCAGTTGTTGCAGTCAAGACATTACTTGAAAACAGAGCAACAAACGCACTAGATTCAGATAACGCTAAAGACGTCAGTACACTTGCTGATATTGTCAAAGCAGGACCAAGACTATCTTACGCTGATTCAATTGATGTTTTAGCTTTAGAAAACAACCAAGAAAACCCACTACCGGGTCTAGCCTCACAAACAAGACGCGACTTAGGTGCAACTGGCTCATCACATAGAGCTGATACCGATTACGTAAATACACTTAATGCCTTTACTAGTCGTTTAGTTGACAACATGCCAAATATGGCTGATGCACGTATTGTTCTTGAAACAGCAAAAACAGCAATCACAGCAGCCGTCGGCGGAGCACAGTCCACAGCACAGGTTCACCTAGATCTCCAATCGCTCTTCTTGCTCAAAGCAGCAACAAGAAAAGTTGCAGAGCACCAAGGTGGAGTGAATAACATACAGGACGTTGTTACAGTCGTTCGTCAAACAGCTTCAGAACTTGGAGTTCAGAATGTTGACCTAAGAGAGACAGTAGCTCACGTAACAGCACGTTTCTTAAACGGAACAAACGGTCTAGACACAGCATTTAACGCTCTAACAACGAATGTAACTACAGCAACTCAAGCTCTTAAAGCTCGTTTAAGTGTAGGAACAATCACAGCTGCATTCATCGCAGAGCATAGAGCAAACGTTGAAAGAAGCTCGACACTTGCAACTGAGATTCAAACCCTCACTACAAGCGTTAAGACTAACTCTACAATTGTTGCAACTGCAAACAGAAGAGCAAGAGAAGAACTTGCAAGGAGCCCTGGGGATACAGCAAACCCAATCCTAGCAGCACAAAGACAGCAAGCTCGCTTAGCAGCAATTCTTGCAGAAGTTCCTGGATATGAAGCAGCTGTTACAGCTCTTGAAGCAGAACTTCCTGCGCTTAACGAGAAGAAAGCAGAAGCACAAGCTCTACACGCTACTTTAAATAGAACACAAAGTGATCCAGAAGGAGCATTTAAAGTTTTCCATGCTGCGGCAGTACGTAAAGTCGTTATGGACGCTTCTGATGAAGGTATCCTAGAAATGACTGGTGTCTCTAAAGTGCCTGCATACCTAGGTGAAGCAGTTGCAGCAGAGGTTCTTTCACTTCAAACAACACTTTTCTACGCACAAGGTGGTGAACGTACACTTAATCGCAACATGCCTAATTTCAGCGGATCAGAGGCTGGAATAGCATTAATCGAGACGCTTCGCGCTGAAAGTAACGCTGCAGATGCACTAAGAGCGCCTCTTGCAGGAGAACTTAGAAGTAGTACTTACCGTGCAGGTTTTGCGCTAGATAGAGCAAATGGTACTTTAACAGCAGCTAGGTTCCACGTAAACCACGGAACTGATGGTGGTGTTTCATACGATGCAGACAGAGTAGCAGCTCACGATCCGATGACTGCAGCTGAATATACAGCTGGACAGCCTACTCAAGCGATGAGAGACGAAGCCGCTGCAGCATTAGCTGGACAACCCGCTCCAGTAGCTGCTCCAGCACCGGCAGCCGCTCCTGTAGCTGCAGCAGTAGTACCAGGAAGCTCAGCGTCAGTTGGTGGAGAAGTGCGAAACAGAGCCCCAGTGGGCCCTCTTCCTAGCTCACCATCTGTTGCAGGATCTAGTGCTTCAGAAGAATCGCTGATCACCACACATTACATGTCAGCACACACTCGCTTTGGAGGACCTAGAATTGCAAACCACAATCCAAGATTTGATGCACACGTTGCAGCACAGCATCACGATGGAAGAAGCTCTATCTTTGATGATGCTGATGCATCATCATATACAGGTAGCGCAGTGTCTTCTGTTGCACCAGGAACGCCAGTAGCTCCAGTAGCTCATGCATCAATGATGCAAGCACCGAGATTAGGATATGGTAGAGGACGACCAGCGTCTGTAGCATCATGGGAGACCTCTTCAGCGTCGTCTTCTTCTTCATCATCTGTTGGGAGACAAGAGCAACCTCTTCCATCAGAAGTTCGTCGTGTAGCAAGAGCTGCCGCAGAGAGAAGAGCTCGGGGAAGAGCTTACACTCAGATTTGGGGTTAGCTGAAACCCGACACATCGAAAGTAAGACATTACGACGATGAGCTCGGTGTTCAGTATACGGTCCGACCATAGGACTCTAATCGTGCAGGAGGAGCTTAGCTCCTCCTGAGGAATCAACAAAACCGAGAGGCTTTTTGCCTCTCGGTTTTTTTCTTTGGGGTCAGGCACCCACTTTTACCTTTTCTTTACCTTCATCCGTGGATGGCTTTGCCATTGACAAGAGCAAGTGCTGCTTCTTTTAGCGCTTCTGCAAGCGTTGGATGCGCATGTGAGCTGTGTGCTATAGCGCTGACTGTGAGGCCTGTGCTAAGGGCTAGAGCGGCTTCGTTTATGAGTTCTCCGGCTTGGGGACCGATAATGTGCACGCCGAGGAGTTTGCCTGTGGTTTTATCGGCGAGCATTTTGACGAATCCTTCATCTGATGCGACGCATTTGGCGCGGGAATTGGCTTTGAAGGAGAATTGGGACGACTTGTAAGGGTGGGAGAGGGCTTTTAGGGCTTCTTCGGTAAAGCCGACAGAGGCGACTTCTGGATCGGTATAGACGACTGAGGGGATTGAGATGTAAGCGAGCTGAGGGTTTTCTCCTGCGATGAGTTCTGCGACGGCTAGGCCCTCTTCTGAGGCTTTGTGGGCGAGCATGGGCCCATCAACGATGTCTCCGATGGCGTAGATATGGGGCTCTGAGGTGTGAAAACGGTCGTTTATGGCGATTTGCCCATTGGGGGTGAGGTCAACACCGGCGGCTTGGAGGTTGAGGTTGGCGGAGTTGGGGCGACGGCCGACGGCGACGAGGACTTTGTCTCCTAAGATGTCTTCTTGTCCCTCGATGGAAAGAGTGACTTGGTCTGGAGTGATGGTGGCGCCGGTGACTTTGGAGGAGAGGTGGAAGTTTAGACCTTGTTTTTGGAGGGTTGTTAAGAGGCTTTTTGAAAGAGCACCATCGAGAGAGGGACAGATGGTATCAAGGGCTTCGATGAAGGTGACTTTGGATCCGAGGCGGCGGTAGACGGAGCCGAGCTCAACGCCGATGATGCCAGCTCCTATGACGAGGAGGTGTTTGGGGGGCTCTTTGAGGGCGAGGGCTCCTGTTGAGCTTAAGGTGGTTGTTTCATCAAATGGGAGGAAGGGAAGTTCGATGGGCGTGGAGCCTGTGGCGATAATGATGTGTTTTGCTGTGATGGTTTGGTCGTTGACTTGGATGGTGTTTTTGTCTTTAAAGCTTGCGAGCCCGTGTATTTCTGTCACTTTATTCATTTTAAAGAGCATGGAGATGCCCTGGTTGAAGCTTTTGACGACAGAGGATTTCCGTTCCATCATTTTATCAAAGTTTAAGGTGGCGCTCGCTTCGATGCCGTGTTCGGCGGTATGTTCATTGATTGTTTCATAGAGGTGGGAGGAGTGGAGAAGGCATTTTGAGGGGATGCAGCCGACGTTTAGGCAGGTGCCACCGAGTGTGGGGTCTTTTTCGATGCAGACGGTTTTAAGTCCGAGTTGGGCGGCTCTAATGGCGGCGACGTAGCCTCCGGGTCCTGATCCGATGACGCAGACGTCGTAATCCATCTTTTATCCCCCTTGTTTTGGCGTTAGAAGTCGAGCAAGAGTCTTGCTGGGTCTTCTAGGTGTTGTTTAATATGGACGAGGAAGCTTACGGCTTCTTTTCCGTCGACGACGCGGTGGTCGTAGCTTAAGGCGAGGTACATGATGGGGCGGATGACGATTTTGTCATCGACGACCATGGGGCGTTTGACGATGTTATGCATACCTAGGATGGCGCTTTGTGGGGGGTTGAGGATGGGTGTTGAGAGCATGGACCCGAATGTGCCGCCGTTTGTGATGGTGAAGATTCCTCCTTGAAGGTCTGAGATGGCGATTTTTCCCTCGCGGGCTTGTTTGGCGTAGTTGACAAGTTCTTGTTCTAAGCTGGCGAAGCCTTTTTCTTGGCATGATCGGATGACAGGGACCATAAGGCCTTTATCGGTTGAGACGGAGATGCCGATGTGGATGTCGTGGTTGATGACGATTTCATCCCCTTCTAGGTAGGCGCCGACGTCGGGAAAGGCTTTTAATGCGGCTGTTGCGGCAGTGATAAAAAATGACATGAAGCCGAGTTTGACGCCGTGGGTTTTCATGAATTTGTCTTTTTCCTGCGCTCTTAGTTCCATCACTTTGCTCATATCGACTTCGTTAAAGGTTGTGAGCATAGCTGTTTGGTTTTTCACTTCGACGAGTTTTTTGGCGATGGTACGACGAAGACCGCTCATTCGTTTGCGGGTTGTGGTGCCGGAAGGCGTGGGAGCTTTTGGTGAAGGGGCGGCTGGTGTCGGTGTTAAGGCCGGTGCTGATGCAGCAGCTGTTGTTGCTGCAGCAGGCGCGGCGCCAAGATGGGCCTCGGGCATCACGCGGGCGGGTGGGCCATCGCTTGCAGCTGTCGGCTTTGCCGGCGCTGCTTGTGTTGGGCTCTCGGCCTTGGGCTTTTCGGGTGCTTTTGCTTCAGGCGCTGATCCCTTTCCTTCGGTATCAACCGATCCCAAAACAGAACCTACGGAGACGGTGTCATCCACGCTGACACTCCAGGTTACAACGCCATCTTCCGGCGCGTAGACCACTTGATTTACTTTATCTGTTTCAAGCTCTAAGATCTCAGCGTCCTTTTTCACAAATGTCCCACTTGGAACGATTAGGGTTGCGACGATCGCTTCGGTAATTGATTCCCCGACACTTGGAACTTTCACATCAACTTTCATTCTTGAGCCTCTTTCAGATATGCCTGTTTTTGCAGGTTGTGGAGATACATCGACCCTGCCGCTGTGGTTCCACACCGTTTTCTCCCAACATACTTAAGTGGGACGTTTTCTGGAAGGTTCCTTTCAATGTGTGGTCGAATATAGTCCCAAGCTCCTATGTTTTGGTGCTCCTCTTGTACCCAAAGGCATTTCTCAATCTTTGGATATTTTGAAAAAATTTCATCAAATCCTATGAGTGGATAAAGTTGTTCTAACCGGACAATGGCTGCATCTTCAATCTTTGTCTCTAAAAGGTCGTAGTAGACTTTCCCTGAGCAAAGGATCAGTTTTTTTGCCTCAAAGTGGGGATCTAAAATGATTGGTTCAAAGCCTTTTGAAGTGAAGTCCTCTAAGCTTGAAAGCGATGGTGGATAGCGTAAAAGCGCTTTTGGTGTCATGATGAATAGGGGCTTTTTTTGCTCCCAAAGATACTGTCGTCTCAGCAAGTGAAAAAATTGCGCGGGCGTTGATGGATTTGCAATGCGAATATTGTCACTTCCTGCCATTTGCAAAAAGCGCTCTAAAAGCCCTTTGGTATGCTCAGGCCCTTTTCCTTCGTTCCCATGTGGAAGGAAGAAGACAAGAGAACTTACGATCTGCCACTTCTCCTCACATTCGGTGAGGTATTGGTCAAAATAAATGGTGGCTCCATTTGCAAAGTCCCCATACTGTGCTTCCCAAATGCATAGGCCGCTCGGATCTTCTAGGTTATAGCCATACTCAAATCCGACAACTCCATATTCAGATAAAATCGAATTGTACACATCAAAATCGCCCTGATCCTCGGAAAGGTGCTGAAGCGGAATGTAGGTGTTTTCAGTCTTTTGATCGATTAAAGTGGCGTGTCGATGAGCAAAAGTGGCTCTTCTTGAATCTTGCCCGACGAGGCGAATGTTCCCACCTGACTTTAAAATAGTTGCAAAAGCCAAGTGCTCAGCAAGGCCCCAATCGATCTTGGCATCTAGAGCTTTTCCCCTCTCGGTAATCAAACGGCGTACTTTGGAGTGAATTTCAAGGCCTTCTGGGATTGTTGAAATCGACGTTGCGATATCGCGAAGCTCAGCTTCAAGCACCCAGGTCTCTGGAGGCTGCCCTTCTTGAACCGGTGCTTTTTTCGGCTCGCGCACAAAACCTTTAATTTTCTCGTACGCCTCATTAAATTTACGTTGGAGGTCCTCCTCAAATGCCTCAATTTCCTCGTGCGTTACGACCCCTGATTCTAATAACTGATCGCGATAAAGGGTTAGCGCATTTGAGCGACTCTTGATCTTCTCATACAGCTTGGGATTGGTAAACCGAGGTTCATCCCCTTCATTATGCCCATACTTGCGATACCCATTGAGCTCGATAAACACGTCACACCCATACGCTTGACGCAGCTTTACCGCTAGCTGGGCTGTGAAAAGACACGCCTCGACATCCTCAGCATTCACGTGGAAAACCGGTGATTCAAAAGCACGTGCGATATCGGTTGAGTAGCGTGTGGATCGCTCTTCTTTATGCTCAGTTGTAAAGCCTACCTGATTGTTAAGCGAGATGTGAATGGTGCCTTTAGTCTCAAACCCTTCTACCTGGGAAAGCTGCATGGTCTCATAGACAATGCCCTGACCTGACATGGCAGAGTCCCCGTGAATCACAAGTGGCATGACTTCCTCGGGCTTCTCTCTTCTCTTCTGCCGAGCTTTTGCATAGCCTGCAATGGCAGGATTTACTGATTCTAAGTGACTTGGATTTGCTAGCATTTCAACTAATACGCTTCCACCTGAAGGCGTTTTAATATCTGCCTTAAATCCTTTGTGATAGGAGACATCGTCTGATACGCCTTCAAATTCAGGCATATAGGTGGGTTCGTACTCGTAGAAAATGTCGCTGTAATCTTTGCCCATAATGTGAGCTAGAATATTGATGCGCCCACGGTGAGCCATACCAAAGACGATCTCCTCTCCCCCAACAGCACCGAAAACATCCACCATCTCTCTGATAAGCGGCAGTACACTATCGAGCCCCTCAATGGAAAAGCGCGTCTGCCCGGGGTACTTCATGTTCATGTACTCTTCGAGATTCTTCGCGCGATAAAGATCGAATAAAATGGCCTTTTTCTGCTCATTAGTGAAGTGCATCTTCTCAGCTTCAACAAGCTTTTCATAGCGCACTTGCATGAATTCATACCCAATCGAGCCACAGTAACGCTCTTCAAGCCCTTGAATGATTTCTTGTAAAGTGGCCTTGGAGCCCTCAGGAGTTGGGAATACTCGTTGCAAGTCAGCTTCAGTAAAGCCAAGACGCTCTAAAGAGAGTTCCTCGACGTCTTCTTTTTCTCGATAAGAATTCGAATGCGCGATTAAATGCCCAAATTGGCGATACGCATTGATAACCCCCGCAATCCGCTCGCGATCACAGCTTCCCTCTACACCAACCTTTTCCTGTGTGGCAAAGACCATCCCCTGGAAAAACTGTCTCCAAGAGAGATCAACACTCTCTGGATCCTCAAGATACTGGCTGTAGAGCGATTCAATATAAGCGACATTCGATAAATTGGCAAAATCAAATGGTTCCACTACTTCCACTCCCCTTCAACTCCATTAATAACACAGATTCACTTTCAAGAAAAGATTTATCCTCTTGTATAAAATTCTGTTTTTGAAAAAAATGCGGCAAATGTGTAGACTGTTGGTTCTAAGTGGAGGAACATGGTACTTAAAAGCGAAAGACTCAAGAAATTAGAAAATGATTTAGCGGATTTGGAGCAATGGCTCAAACTAGGGCTTGTGCCGAAAAGTGATGTAGAAAAGCACGCAAGCGAGATCGAACTCTTCAAAGCGAAGATTCAAGATGAAAAACAACGCCTACGGGACTTGAAGGAAAGTGGTGAGACTGAGGAGTTTATCGCTCCGAAACGGGGGCAAACAAAAGCCTCATACCAAGACACTCACACCATGACCGGTATAGAAGTCGACGGTGACACCGACTCAGGCTTTGAGGGTGAAAGCGATTCATTTGAAGGTGAAACAACTGCCTCTGGCACAGAAGTGAGTGGTGAGCATTCGATGAGCGATGATGAAGAAGATCCATTTAGCGATAAGAATCGATGGAAGCGCGGGATCTTAGAAGATCCTGAAGCTGACAACTGGTGATCTCTTTATACTACCACATCCCCTTTTGCCGAAAAAAATGCCCCTACTGCCATTTTTTTGTGCTACCCAACAAGGAAAGCTCTCATCAGACGCTCCTCTCTGCCCTGAAAAAAGAGTATGAAGACAAGCTCCCCCTTATCGGCAACAAGCCGATCGCCTCAGTCTATATCGGCGGCGGCACCCCCACACTCGTCGACCTTTCCTGGATCCCGATCCACGGCGAGGTTACCGTTGAAACAAACCCCGAGGAAGTCACACCCGCTCTTTTAGACCACCTCCTCTCCCTCGGCGTTAACCGCCTCTCAATCGGTGTCCAATCCCTCGACGACAACCTCTTAAAAACCTTAGGCCGAAACCACAACGCTGAAAAAGCCAAAGCTGCTGTGCGCCTCGCCCATAAAGCAGGTTTTGAAAACATCACCATCGACCTAATGTACGAACTTCCCACCCAAACGATCGCATCTTGGGAACACACACTCCGTGAAACCCAAAAGCTCCCCATCACCCACCTTTCCCTCTACAACCTCACCTTTGAACCCCACACTCCCTTCCATAAAAACCGTAACAAACTTCTCCCTCAGCTCCCCTCAAATGCCGATTCCCTCACCATGCTCAACCTTGCCATCACCTCGATCGAAGAAATGGGGCTGCCCCGTTATGAAATCTCGGCTTTTGGGACACCCTCTGTCCACAACACCGGCTACTGGACCGCACGTCCTTTCCTCGGCCTTGGCCCCTCAGCCTTCTCCTACTGGGAGGGCGCCCGCTTTCGCAACCACTGCAACCTGAATAAATACGTAAACGCCATTCAAAAGAGCACCTCTCCCACCGACTTTACCGAAACACTCTCCAACACCGCCTCTATAAACGAACGCCTTGCCGTCAACCTCCGCCTCTTAAAAGGCGTTGACCTGACCGAATTTGATCCCCTACCTGAAACCACAAAAAATAATGTCGATCAATTGATCAACGACAGACTACTCGTCCAAGAAAACGGAACCCTCCGCCTTACTGAAAAAGGCACACTCTTTTACGACACCGTTGGAACCGTTCTCGTTTAATTTCTACTAAATGCTAACAGTCAGAAAATTTGAATCTTACCTTCATAAAAGAACTTTCATTGAACTAAACTATGCGGATTTCATAACCTCAATCCATGAAAATTCTAGTCATTCTACTTCTGACCGCTGCCTTCGCTTTTGCAGGCAACTTTGACTACCTCGAGCCAACCGCCGAGGAAACAACTCTGACCATCAAATCAAGTGTGAATGGAACGCTTTATTTCACCTGCAAAGACAACTCAACCTGGGAAGTCTATCGAACCGATGAAAGAGACCAAACATGGGCTGAATGGTTTCGAGGAAGAAACGCCCCACAAATCACACCAGGGGCCGATTTTGACCCCGGCATGTGGAGCGTTGGAGATACCGTCCAGGTGTATCCTATCGAGTGGATAACACACGATGGCGAAACGTCTCTATGTAAATACGTGATGTACAACCTACGCTGCGAGGAACTAGCATTTTTAAAAACAATCAATCTGCATGCCATCGTTGCAAACGCAGAAGACCATGCTTATAAACAGGGTTATTCCCATGGTTACACTGTAGGCTACGCCACAGGCCAAGCTCTTTCAAAGTAATTTTAAGGCCTTGATCAAAATCAAGGCCAATCGTACCCTCTTTGACCATGAAAACTTTTCTAACGTTACTATCTATACTATCTGTCACCTTTGCAACAAACTATGAATACTTAGAGACTCCGTATCAGCAGTCACATCTATGTCTCAATCATGTTGTAGACGGTGAAGTGTACTTTATGTGCGATGACAACACCTTTTGGGAAGTCTATCGAGTTGATGAAAGAGAACAAACCTGGGGCGAATGGTTTGCAGGCACAAGACCACCCCAAGTCACACCAGGAACGCTTGACAATCCTGAAGACTGGGCATTATGCGACACCGTGCAAGTCTACCCAATCCGTTGGTACGGAGCTGGTGGAGAAGAAACCCACTGTCGTTATGCGATCCACAACATCTATCGTGACACCGTAGCCTTTCTTAGGCCGCTTGATTTAAAAACGCTGTTAAATACGGTTTCAGATCAAGCTCATAAAGACGGCAAGAAGGAAGGAAAAAAGGACAGCCAGAAAGAGTCTACCCCGAGTGATAGCTCCAGTGATTTTGATTACTATTCGTACGACGACGATTGGTAGACGTTAACACAAAGAGGAGGGGGATAGATTTTGTGCGCCGCGCCAGCTGCCGTCTAAGAGAGAGACGCTAAAGGACGCCGCTCCCCACCCTAAGAATCTGAGCAGCGGCGGCGATGGTGGAAGACATACGGCTGCTTTTGCTTACGGGCATGCCTGTTTTTCCGCTGATTCGGGATTTTCGGGGAAGAGAAGAGGAAAACAGCCGGGACCTTGCCGATATCTGGCAGAGGTTTTTGCTTCCACTTGGCAACGGTTTGGGTAATGATGCCTTGCTCTGGAAGAGAGAGGTTGTAGGCAAGGGAAAGGACGGTATCGGGAGAGAGGCAAGCCAACATTGTGGAGAGCGTTTTTTGAGTACGGTATGGGGTTTCAATAAAGATTTGGGTGTGAGATGTTGTGCGAGCATCGGCTTCGAGCTTACAGAGGAAGGGTTTGAGTTCTTCGAATTTTCTAGGAAGGTAGCCATGGAAGGTAAAGCCAAGTCCTGAGAGGCCGGAAAGCATGAGTGCTAGGAAAACACTTGATGGACCGCTTTGTGCTTTAATATCGATCTGTTTAGAGCGCGCCCGTCTGATAAGTTGACTGCCTGGATCGGCAATGCAGGGAAGGCCGCAGTCTGAAACGTAACCCCAGGTTTGGCCATCTTGGATTCTCTCGAGAACATCGTCGATGTCTTCGCCATCTGATTGATCATTGATTTGATGAATTGTTACGTCACGGAAGGTATCAGGTCGGATTTTAATGAGATAGTGACGCCCAATTTTTTCGGTTTCTGTAATGAGCCCATCCAACTTCTGCACCGTTTCGATTGTCTCTGCCGGGAGCCCCATGAGGGGGTCAAGTGAGTGATCGAGAAGATTAGGAAGTAGAATAAGTTCCATTTGTTACCCTTATTTTTTGTATGAGATATGCAAAAAGATATTTAAGGTCAAATCCGTGAGTTCGTGCCATGGTTTCAACCTTGTAAACTTCTGCCAAAGCTTTTGTGTTATTCTCTTTTTGGAGGAGATAGCGCACTTGTCCTAGAAGGGGGTAGAAATCGCTGCTTTCTTTTAGTGGTGTTTCTAAAGCGCCATTTAATGTTGCTTCAAGTATTTTCCAGGAAATGACTTCATCTCGAGGCTTGATGCCCAGAGCCTCAGCTGTTTCAATTGTGAGGTGGGTGATGTCCGCGCCGTAGGTTGCCAAGGAGATGAGGGCGTTTTGCATGGCGCCAAAATCCGAGAGCTTTAATAGCCTTGAAAGGAGTTTGTCATCGCAGGTTTTTTTTAGTGCGCTGGCAAGCGAAATAAGTTGGGCTTTTTGTCTTTTTTCGGTTTCCCAAGGCTTCTCATTTGTAAGATCTAGTGTGGTGATTTCCTTTTTTTGGTCACCGGTAAAAGGGAGGGTTTTCCCTGTGTAAATGACTTTTTCATCGCGGATAAATTGTTCTTTTGTAGGCTCGTCGATGAAAAATAGTCTGTCTTTAATGAATAGGTCTGATTGGGTCTCTTCTTCAAACGACCTAACAAGTTCTAGGTCAGGCGCTTGTTTTTTAAATAAACCTACAACCCTTCTAGCTATAAATAAACGATCAAAAGGACAAGGAGCTAATATTGCATAGCTTCTAGATAGATTGCCTGGGAAGGACTCCTTTAGGTGTTTAGTAAACAAATCGTTATTAAAATATGTCATATGCTTATATCTCTCGTTCTACAGCGAATGCCAATTATTATATACTATTTTTGTAAATTTCGTGATCCAAAATCTCAATTCAGGTATCCTAATCGGGCAGGAGGTTAGCATGCTAGAGATTGATTTAAAGGGAAAAGTTGCATTTGTTGCAGGGATTGGTGACGACCAGGGGTATGGATGGGCGATCGCTAAGAGCCTCGCAGAGGCTGGGGCCACAATTATTGTAGGCACCTGGGCGCCTATTTATAAAATTTTTACTCACTCTTATAATATGGGGAAATTCGACGCTTCGAGAAAGCTGTCTGATGGCTCACTCATGGAACTTTCAAAGGTTTATCCAATGGATGCTGTCTTTGACAAGATGAGCGATGTGCCTGAAGAGATCCGAGAAAACAAGCGCTATAAGCCGTATGATAATTATGCAATTGAAGAGCTTGCAACATTGGTCGAACAAGACTTTGGCAAGATTGATATTGTTGTTCACTCACTAGCAAACGGTCCAGAGGTAAAGAATCCTCTTCTTGAAACGTCCCGTGCGGGATATCTTGCAGCGATTAGTTCGTCTGCATACTCATTTGTGAGCCTTGTTAAGCATTTTGGTCCAATGATGAATGGCGGCGGCTCTTTTCTCAACCTCACATACATTGCTTCAGAACGCGCAGTTCCAGGTTATGGAGGCGGCATGAGTTCTGCTAAAGCAGCCCTTGAGTCTGATACACGAATGCTTGCTTATGAAGCAGGGCGTAAATGGAATGTTCGAGTCAATAGCATTTCTGCAGGACCACTTGGTTCTAGAGCAGCTCGCGCAATTGGATTTATCGACAAAATGATTAATTACTCTCACGAGAATGCACCTCTCCAAAGAGGATTGACAGCCGGTGAGATCGGTGCTGCAGCAAGCTTCTTACTTTCCCCTCTTGCAAGTGCAATTACGGGTGTAACGCAGTATGTTGACAATGGTCTTCATGCGATGGGGCTTTCAACTGATAGTCCAACTCTAGCTCCGGTGGAGCATCCGGAAGTGGCTCTAAAGCCCTAAGGGATAAACACCAGTCATAGGTTTGAAATCCGTCTTTAAGGATTTGTGTCGGTCGGTTTTTTCGGGAAAGATGCCCGAAATACCGGCCTTTTTTTGCTGTGAACTTAACGAATACAGAGCCTGTTTTTGTGCGAATTTCTATTTGATCACCGAGTTGAAAGGTGGTTGATTTTTCACCCTTAATCCAGATTTCGGCCCGCAGGTCAACAAAGAGCCCTTCTAAAGGATCTCGCATAAACAATGAATGGACACAGTCTTTTGTTCCCCATATCAAACGGGTTCCGTCTTCATTTTGGGTGAGAGCGCTTTTTTCTGAGACAGTGGGAATGCCTCCATCGATTAAGATGGACTGGATCAATAAGGGATGATCATCGAGGGTCTTTTCGCAAAAAAGGGCGTCCATTGTGAGGTCGCTTTCATAGCCTCGTTGTGGCGCATTAACAGCTACTGGAACTAAGAGATCTGGGTGCAATGTATCTTGAAACGTCAAAGGCTGAGGCTCAGGCAACACCTTCAAAAGCTTTTGCAAATCTAGTTTAAGCAAGTGTCCAAAATCGCGCTCTAGATACATTAGTGGGAGTTCGAAGGGAAGACGGCTGGTCTTTGGATAGTTATGCAAAAAGCGTGGAAACCCTTCGCCGTTAAAAAAAGGAATCAGTCTCTCTAAAACCGTCTTGGCCTCTAACACATTGGCTGCAATTTTTGAGCGGCATAGAGCAAGTGCAAAACATAGGTTTTCAAATACGGGAATCCGTACTCCGTCGTGCACAAAGCCTGTTTCTTTTCGATAAGCTTTTCTACAAGCTTCTAGGGCAACTTGCTTCATCGATTGATCGCCTCAGTCAGTGCGGCTACAATATCTGCGGAAACAATATCAGCAACCTCTTTTAATGCATCAGGCGCATGTGCTTTTGCGATGGCAATATCGGCGACTTTGAGCATTGAAAAATCGTTCATGTCATCGCCTGCTGCGATAATCGGTCGTTTAGTCAAGTGCCTTTTGACAGCTCCGCCTTTCGTCGCTTCTTTGTGCGTAATCAATCGAAAGTAATAATCGTCGTTAAATGGATCGCGGATCAAAGAGCTTTCCACTCCCTCTATGTCAAAATCAAGCTCCATTTTGGACCCCAAACACTTAATTAATGACTTGGGTTCTCCAGGAATATGGTCGCACGCAATGAAGGGGTGATTCATCCGCTTTTCCATTTCTGCGAAGTAAAATAGCGCCTCTTCAGAAAAGTATTGAGGGCGATAATAGGTGTAATCTTTTTTGTGATAGCCTTGATAGGCAAGGTATGCGCGGTGATACTTATCAAGTTCAAGCGCTACCGTTGAATTGAGGTGGTACGATTCTAAGTGGATTTCATCGGGCATCTGGATGACATCGGCCCCATTTTGAACAGCGAGCTTGAAAGGGAAATCAAGCCTTGTAAAGCCATTTCGAGCTAAGGCAAAAGCCCGCCCAGTAACCAGCATGATTTCAAAACCTCTGTCATAAAGCTCATGGAGAAAATCGGTCACTTCTTGTGAAACAACGTGATTCTCATTCGTCAATGTTCCGTCAATATCAAGGGCTATACTCATAGATAGTAAGCATACACTTCTTGCATTAAAAAGGCAAAAGTCTGATAAGGAGACTCATGACGAAATGGTGCTTGTTAATTTCAATTTTCGCTTTAACGTTTGGGTTTGCAGATGATGCTAAAACTGACAAACCAAAAACAGAGCAAACTCAGCCTAAAAAAGAAGTGAAAGAGGTTAAGAGGGAAATTAAAAAAGATACCGATGAAGTCAAGCAAGAGGTTAAGAAGGCTAAGTCAGGTGACGAGGATCCCTTTAAGTCCTTTGAGACAACAAGTGGGTATGAAGCGACATTTATCCGCTCGATGGTAGTCATCTTGTGTATCCTCATCTTAATTGGTTTAGCTGTCTGGATGTTCCGCCGTCTTTCACATACGCGCATACGCCAGATGAATTTCAATAAATCGATTAAAGTTCTTGAAAAAAGGCCTATTAGCCCGAAGTCGATTCTCTATCTTGTCGATGTGGGTGGAAGGCAAATCCTTATCGCGGAATCACAGCTTGAGATCCGTGAAATTACGACACTCGATTTCCCCAAAGACCTTGATCCGCCATCCTAACCACCGTAAAGCGCCTTTGCGGGGTCTCTTCACTTGTCATATCGCTTAAATTACCAAGCTTTAGCATGCAATAGGGTGTGTACCAAGTCATCGGTCTTGAAAAATCTCTATGCCTATGAAAAGCGCGCAAATCATTTGCCCTTGGCTCATTGTGACCCCACTCAAATTCGAGCTTTGAAATCACTGTTTGCATAGCCATTGTAAGATTAATGTCATAACACGTGGCGATAAGCCCAATAGAACAGGCAATCTCTAAGCCGATGGCATAATACGCGCAAAGACAGATTTCTTTGAGATCTGCTCCAATTCCTGGAATTACCCCTTCTCTGTTATCACAAATATTTCGCCCAGCGTGCCAAACAGTTTTTACACTATCGATTGCCATCATGGCGACGCAATCTAAAATATTTCCAACGAGCATCAAGGCGCAAACAATGGTTGTATGAAGCGGCTCATGTCCCATGTAGAGGTCGCCACTTGGCCCATCCACAAGATAATATTGAGGGGCTGCATAGGGTTCGCCGTTTTGGTGGCGTTTCTCACAGGTCGCGTAGCGAAAACGCTCTGAATCGGCGCTGCAAAGTTCAGGTGATACTCCATAAGCTGTCTCAAAAAATGATGCAATCATGGTGAAAGATTGTACCTGAGACGAAGGATTTGCTCAATTAGAAGACTTTTTTTGAACAACCAGCGTGTAGGCTTCAATCCGCTTGACTTCGATCATATCTCCTCTTTCGATGGTGCCACTTTCTGCAATTGCATCAAATAGCTGAGCATCAATGAGCACCTGCCCTCTTGGATCAAGCTTTGTATGCGACTCCCCTTCTACCCCAACATCAGGAAGTTTCCTCTCTAAGAGCTTTTCTTGCTGAGCTTTAATCAGCTTCTCATCATCAGATTTCACAATATCAATGCTAATTAACTCTCTGCCCTGAAAGCGCCTTAGTAAATAGATCACTGCAAAGGTCAGCACTAGTCCGAGTGCAATCCACAAAAGATTGATCAGTGTCGGACCACCTAAGAGGATCAAAGAATCAATATGGGTAAATTCAATAAGCTCGATGCCTGGCAAGAGCATAATAATCAGACCAATAAGCATGAGAATCGCTCCGAAAATCCCCGCAATCCGATACCCGGGAATCACAAAGAGCTCTACTAACACCAACAAAACCCCTGTAAAAAGAACGATCAGCTCCACCCATCCTACAATGTGAATGGCAAAGCTAGTCATAATTGTAAGCGTTAGGAAGAACAGTGCTAGAATGCTTGCAACGCTGAATTTTCTCGAGGAAAACTGCCAGTATAAGCTTAACAGTAAACCCATAATAAGAATGGGGGCCACAAACGGTCTGATCATGAATTGATAAAATGGAATTTTCCAGCTCTTGGCCTCAAGAATCATCGCGTTTGGAATCGTCTTTAAGTAACTTTGCTGGAAAACAAGCTCCTTATTTGCAGGCCAAATACCTTCTCTTAACTCAGCGGGTGTCTTCTTAGGTAAAACCTTAGGCAATAGAGCGAAATCTGCTGTAGAAGAATGAAGGAGATGATCGGCATTCATCGTCAGAGGTTTTCCTTTCTCAGTGAGAATCTGATCAGAGGGGAGGATTTCTTTAGGACTTTGGAGCTGGACAATCTTATCATTGCGAATGACAAGCAAAATGTTTTTATCAACCATTGCTTCTGCAACAATCGGCTCTCGATCATAAAACTTCGCTAAGGCTGCAAATTCACTTCTTAAAGCATTATTCACCCTGGAACTAATCGGTTGAATGCCTGTCTTTTCTGAGATACTCTCAGGCATCGCCCCCATTAAAGCCTCTTTTGTAATCCCGATAAAACGTGAAGCATAAGGCAACATTGCCGCCGACGACAGTGCCCAATTATCAATAAAGCAGATCACTGGAAGCTGATATTCAATATCAGCTTTTTGCAATAGCTCTGCAATTTTTATCGACGCTAAGAGTGAACCTCCAGGAGAATCTAAGTGTAATAAAATTGCTTGCACATTGCGTTTGTTGTACTCTTCTATCGCAAATTTTGCATACACATACGACTGAGGTGAAATCTCATAATTTTCATCAAAACGAATATAGCCAAAATAGTTTGGTCCGTCTGGATATACGGTAATCCTTTTATCCATCGCCTCGTCAAGAGCCTGCGATGAAACAATATCAAACTGCCCGGCAACAATACCCGGATACAGCTTTTGAAACTGAGCACGCGTCACAACTTCAGACACGAGTTTCAGCTTTTCCATATCTTGTACATTTAAAACAATCGGCTGAAACCCATCCTCTTGAATCCCCGCAATCTTATGCGTTGGATCAATCATCGCATCGACAAGCTTTCCGTAGACAGGGCGCTCACTTGTTATCAGTTGTTTGATCGCGCGTTGCATCAGCTGATGCCCAACAAAGTGATTCACACCGTAGGGAATATCTCCCCAAACAGCCATGGGAGTCACGTAAAGCTCATCAGCTAGAAATGGAATCATCGCAGCAGGTCCAATCGCACGCTCTTCTATAAAAACGACAATCTTTAGGTGCTTTTCCGTCTTGATTTTGTGTAGACGTCTTGCGATATCAAAGACATCTTGCAAGTTCCCCGTAGACGACCTGAGGTGAATGACAATACCGTGCTTTTCATGCTTGCTAATTTCTGTGATGCGCTCATGGATTGTTGGTAATTCTTCATCCCCTAAATAGCCCTTTAAGACCAGATAGGTATCGGCAAAAAGAGAACTAACTAGAAGTAGAAAAAGTAGCAGGTATCGCATCACCTACACTTATCATAACTTCTCTAAAAATGTCTTTGGTTTTTTCAAGCACCTCATCTGAGTGAGCGATTGAGATAAACGAAAGCTCATCACTTGACGGTGGAATATAAACGCCGCATTCAAGCAAGCGCAAGAAAAGCTCTTTAAATGGCTTTTCATTGATGCTAAACATCGAACCCACGCGGTTGACATTGATGTCCTCTGTTAAAAAACTTCCCTTTTCATCTAAGGCCTCATAAAACCCATCTTTTGTCACCTCATCGAGCGTTACAAGTCCTGCCGCCATTCCTACCGGATTGCCAGCAAGCGTACCCGCTTGAAACACCTTGCCTGTTGGCGCCAAGCATTCCATAATCTCGCGGCGTCCCCCTAGAGCTGCTATCGGATAACCTCCACCAATCACCTTCCCAAGCGTCGTTAAGTCAGGCGTAACACCATATAAACCTTGGGCTCCTGTTAACCCCACACGAAACCCTGTAATCACCTCGTCGAAAAGAAGCACTGTTCCAGCTAACGCCGTCTCAGCCCTAAGCCCTTCAATAAATTCTTGCGTCGCTTTGTGACAACCACTATTTCCCATGATCGGCTCTAACACAACTGCCGCCACTTCTTTTGTCAAAAGCGCCTCTTTCACACTCTCTAGATCATTAAATGGCAATACAAGCGTCTTTTGCTCGGTCACTCCCAGCTTCCCAGGTAATAAGGTATCACTATGCCCATGATAATGCCCCTCAAACTTGATAACTAAATCGCGGCCGGTATAGCCCCGCGCCAAACGAATGGCTGTCATCACAGCTTCGGTCCCCGAACACACACAGCGGAGCATCTCAATCGAAGGCATGATCTCACACACCCTCGCCGCAAATCGCATCTCCAAGTCAGTCGTAATCCCATACGAGCTTCCTTTTTTCACCTGAGAGACCGCTGCCTCCACAAGTTTCGGATGCGCATGCCCTAAAATACTCGCCCCCCAGCTCATGCAGTAATCAATAAAAGTATTGTCATCCACATCTGTGATAAAGGGGCCAAAGCCTTCATTTACTACAAGTGGTGAGATTCCCATTCCTGGGAATGAACGTGCTGGAGAGTTGACGCCTCCAGGGATAACATCGCAAGATGCTTGAAATATATTTTCAGAGAGAGTACGCTTCATGCTTAAAAATATTAATTAGACCTCTAATTGGAGTCAAGTTTTTTGTTTAGTTGCTTAATAGTAACTTAATTCCTATCATTGAAACTAGATGGGGCAATTTGCTTAAATTAAAGTAGGAGTTATTTATGCCGTTAAATTCTTTAGGACCTTGCATGGGACTACACGTATCGAATCTAGGGGACGCGCACGACCTAAATTTTGGGTGCCAAATCAACGACTGGCAAGATAAAATGCGTGAAGTGAATAAGTGTCAGATTGATGTAACTGGATGTGTTCGTCCAATCGAAGAATTTCTTTTTGATGGCGTTGACGGCGAAGTCTCAGAGGAGTTATTTGAGTATGTTACTCGCGGCGTAGAACTTGTGAATGCTATGGGAGCCCAATTTGGAATTGAGCCTTTAGAGGTGCCGGCTACGCGCTTTGAGTGCACACAAGAAATCATGGAAGGAGTCCACTCCCGTCTGAAAGAACTGCAAATTCATCTTAACAGCATGCCTCAACAATTTATGACTGAGCTCCAAACAATGACGCAGACCTACACCATTATTATTGAAGCGCTTAAAGGACTGAATAAAGCCGTTTGTGATCAAACACGTACTATGATTCAACACATGTCACAGGGAACATAAAGAGATAACGCAATGCAACAAGCATTAGATGGTTCAACCTATGAGCACTTAGATGAGCTCTACTCTCTTGCCTCGGCTCACTATGCCAGAGATGATTTTGAAGCTGCGATGCCGCTTTTTCAAAAACTCACTATGGTAATGCCGCTTGTCAAAGAGTATTGGTTTGGATTTTCATCGACGTTAATGATGCTGAAAAATTATGAAAAAGCGGTGACCGCTTGGACCATGACAGCAATGCTAGATGGCGCTGATGCAACACCGCATTTTCATGCAGCTGAATGCTTTTACTCTTTAAAAGACCAAGAGAAAGGGATGCAAGCGCTTGCAGCGGCAAGGCTTAGATCAGAGGATGAAATCCTCAACCAAAAAATGGACACCTTAGAAAAGCGGTGGGAAAATGTGTGATGTAGTAAGAACTAGCAGCCTAAGCGCTGCCCCTCAAGAAGTCGTTGATGATGATACAACAGTTGCAGTGCATGCCGCCGCGCAAACTCTTGTCCATGATACGCTAGCAACTGCATCGAATGCCCTAGTCCCCGAATTAGAAGGCCCTTCAAAGCCGAACCTTCCACCTCAAGTGAGACTCGCCCAAATTGCCGATGAACAAGGCGTATATAGCCAGTGGCAAATACAGCAAGCGATGGATTCGATTAAGCGCTCAAGCACGCAAGTTGCAGAGCAACACCGGTTAAGCTTTGAAGCAAAAAAAGCTGAAGCTGAAATAGAGTATACTCCCACCTGGTGGGACTGGGCCTTTGACGCTGTGTACGCAGTGACCGCCGCAGCTTCCATCGTCGTTGGTGGCACCCTCTTAGTGAGTGGATTGCCCCCTGCCATGGCTGCCGGAGGAGCCCTAGTTGGCGCTGGAATAGCATCTCTTGGCACCATTGTCATGAACCAGATCGGAGGTGACACCCACTTAGCAAGAGGCCTTGGCATGGCCTTTTCCGGCGTGAGTTTACTCCTATTAGGATCGACCTACTTCTTTTACTCCCACTTGATGCCTGCACTTGTCACCTCAATCCTTACAAGCACTTACGCTGTTACCGCCGCATGTAATGAAGTGACAAAAGGAGTTTTACAAAAATCCGCTGAAGAAATTAAGGCGCTGCTTTCTGCATATAACCACAAACTCCAGTTGGGGGAGCTTTTCCGCCAACAAGAGGTTCAAAAAATGCAAGAAACCGCCAAAGAATCGCTCGATGTATCGAAAGCACTAACCGATGCCAGTGAATCATTGGACAGAGCTAAAACCTCAATCATTCGAGCATAAAAAAAATTAAAACAAGGAGAAACACATGGCATCAGTCATAGCCATAGGAAAAGCTGCACAAGAGGTCTGCAAAAGTCTTGCGACACTACAGTATAAATGCGACACAAGATTTCAATCTCACCGTCGTCAATCTGACACACACAGTGAAGACCTTTGCTGGTACCAATCAAAGCTTGGAACTGTATCAATGGTTGAAGGTGCTGCAAAAGCTTTAGCGTATTTTGCTATGGGGCCCGCAGCTCAAGTCTTTTCACAATTTTCTGCAACGAGTATATTCCAACCAGAAGTCACTGGAGCTCAACACAAAGTGACACTTGACCAGTCTATGTTCCAAAAGCGCATGGAAGCCGGTTCTAAGTGTTCACAAACAGCAAAGTCGGTCGCTGAAGGTGTTCAAGGTGTACTTCGTGAGCTTGGTAGAGCGCATGCAGCAGCTGCTGCGTAGCAAATAGCTCGCTAAAAAACGGGCGCTTTCGCTATAGTCAAAATTTGATGAAAAGCGCAAACGCCCTGCTACTTTTAGACAAACTTAAGTTCTTTGCATCGACAGGTGAATACGTTCGCCTGATCATCGATGTGATCGTTTCTGCCTGCCGGAAAATGCCCAACTGGTCCCTTATCCGCGAACAACTCTACTCGATCGGCGTTCTCTCTCTCCCTGTTGTCACGATGACCGGCTTTTCAACAGGTCTTGTCTTAGCCACTCAATCATTTTTCCAACTCTCCGATAAAGGCCTTGCTGGCACAACCGGCCTAATGGTCGGTAAGGCCATGATCACCGAACTAGGCCCCGTGCTTACGGCGTTTATGGTCACAGGAAGAGTAGGCGCTGCGATGTGTGCCGAGCTTGGCACAATGGGCGTAACCGAGCAAATCGACGCCTTAAAAACAATGGCTGTTAACCCCAATGCCTACCTCGTCGCTCCAAGGTTTTTAGCAGGCCTTGTCATGATGCCGTTACTGACTGTTTATAGTGTCATTATGGGGATTTTTGGTGGCTATTTGATTGCCGTCTACTTCTTTGGGATGGCTCCCACTGAATACTTCGACCCGATGCCGATCTATATTGATATGTTTGACCTGATGATTGGAGTGACGAAAGCCTTTGTCTTTGGCTTCTTGATTGTGACAATCTGTTGTTTTAAGGGCATGAAAACCTCAGGCGGCGCTCAAGGTGTTGGTCGCTCTACAACAAATAGCGTTGTGATCTGCTATACCTTTATCCTCTTCACCAACTTCTTCATCACCCTAGGGCTGAATCTCATTAAGGGAGTTGTGAAAGGCTGATGATCAAGATCAAAAACCTGTTTAAGAAATTTGGATCAAATCAGGTCTTAAACGGCCTCACACTCGATATCCAAACAGGCGAAACGCTTACGATTTTGGGTCGCTCTGGCGTTGGTAAGAGCGTTCTTTTAAAACACATCATTGGCATCACCGAACCTGACGAGGGTGAAATTGATGTAGATGGCATTATGGTAACTGATCTTAAAGGTGCCAAACTCTACGATGCGACGAAAAACATGGGTATGCTCTTTCAAGGAGCCGCTCTTTTCGACTCAATGACCATCGAAGAAAACACCGGTTTTTTCCTAAGCCAACACGGCTGCTTAGATACAGGACAAAAACTTGCCAAAAGTGAAATTCAAGATCGCGTAGCAGAAGCGCTTAAAATGGTTGGCTTAGAAGGCACCGAGAAGCAAACCCCCTCCGACTTATCAGGAGGAATGAGAAAACGCGCAGGCTTAGCTCGTCTCATCGTCTACAGACCCGAATATCTCCTCTACGATGAGCCAACAACAGGCCTTGACCCGATCACCGCCATGCAAATCAACGAACTCATCGTCAAAACACAAGAAGAACTCAAAGCCACAAGCATCGTTGTTACGCATGATATTATCTCAGCGCTTTTCGTGTCAGACCGATTAGCACTTCACAAAGAAGGGAAAATTGCGTATATCGAGAAACCAGAACCCTTTTTAGAAATTGACGACCCAATAATCGACTTTTTAAAGCAAACGATCTCGACCGATCCACGGACGTATAGGAGAGACAAGAATGGTTGAGTACACAAAAAACATGTTAATCGGGCTGTTTGTAGCCATCGCCTGCGCACTAGTTGCCGGGATGATCCTCTTTCTCGAACCAAGTGTTGGAGATGGGAAACAAACGCTTGTCATGCGCTTTTCCAATGTCAACGGAATCTCACTTGGCACCCGCGTCATGTTTGCAGGAAAGCCTGTTGGTGAAGTGGAAAAGATCGAGCAGATCCCCCACGCCCGAGACCAACCAACCGATGAACTCGGTCAAGTCTACTTCTACCAACTGATCTTAAAAATCGATTCTTCCGTCCGCGCCTACAACACCGATGAATTCACCATCCAAACCTCCGGACTCCTTGGGGAAAAATCGATCTCTATCATCCCTCGCTCGCCTCCAAAGGGCGTCACCCCCAAACGCGTTACCGCAAAAACCCCCATCTACGCAGGCTCCGTTGACCCCCTAGAATCTGTCTTCTCAGAACTATCCGGCGTTGCCGATAAAATGGAAGAAGCACTTGATAAAGTCATCACCTGGATCGATCAAAACGGCAACGAACTCGGCTCAGCCGTCCGCTCCTTTGACGATGCGATGAGCGAAGCCTCCACCATGCTAGAGCGCATCAACAAACTCAAAGTCGTGGACGATGTCAAAGTTGCCGTCCAAAACTTCGGCCACACCATGGAAGACATCAGCGGCGGACTTGACCAACTCCAAGACGACCACTTCTTCGCCAATCTTGGTGATTCAATGGCCTCCATTAAAGGCGCCTCAAGCTCCGTTGATGACATCCTGGGCAATGTTTTACAAGGTCGAGGCACCCTCGGCAAACTCATCTCCGACGACGACACCTACCTCCAAGTCACCTCAATCCTCTCCAAAGTCGACACCCTCATGAACGACGTCAACCACTACGGGCTCTTCTTCAACCTCAACAAAGAGTGGCAAAAAACGCGTGTGCGCCAAGTCAGCCAACTTAACGCCCTTAAAACGCCCCAAAACTTCCGTACCTACTTCGAAAAAGAAGTCGACGGTATCAACACCGCCATGGCTCGCATCTCCATGCTGATCAATAAAGCCGAACAAAACCCTGCATTCGAACGTATCATCGAATCCAAACCCTTTAAAAAAGACTTCGCTGAACTCCTTCGTCTCACACAAGAAATGCTCGACAACCTCACCCTCTATAATCAACAACTGATGGAGGCTACCAATTGACCCCTTACGCAAGCCTCGAAAAAGGGACTCTACTCGTAGCCAGCCCTGAAATCCTCGACAGCATCTTCTTCCGCTCTGTCATCCTGCTATGCGACCATTCCACCATCGGCTCCTTTGGCCTCGTCCTCAACAAACCCCTAGAAGTTGAATTCCCCGATGAAATCCTAAGCTCGGAAACGATGATCAATCCCCAAATGCAAATCAGAAACGGCGGCATCCTCCAACCCAACCAAATGATGCTCATCCACACCTCAAACGCCATCCCGGACCAAACACTTCCCTTAACCGACAACGTCTTCCTCGGTGGTGACCTCGACTTTCTCCAACAAGCCACCTCTTCCTCTAACGGCCCGAAAATGCTTCTTTGCTTTGGCTACGTCGGCTGGGCTGCCGGCCAGCTCGAAAAAGAATTCCTCGAGGGAGACTGGTTCATCCATCCTTCCTCCGAACAACTGATCTTTGACACCCCACCAGAGAAAATGTGGCAAACGATCCTTCGTGAAATGGGTGGCAAATACGCCACGTATTCAATGATCCCCGAAGACCTCTCCCTAAATTAGTGATGGGGAGCGGCGTTCTTTACCGCCTCTCTCTTAGGCAGTGCTATACGCACAGCCGTCATCGTAGAAAAAGTTACATTCTATAGAATGCAACTTGCGCTAAATTACTTGCTCCGCATCACTAATCAATTTTCTGCATCGCAGCTGGAGCAATTTCGTGCTGCGCAAATTGTGCCAAGCGATTTCGCGCGACAGCGCGATGCAACCGTGGCATCAGGCGGCAGCCTGGTGGCACAGGAATGGAAAGCTACTTCAACACCCGCAGCTTTGCTGCGTAAACCCGCTAAAGCGGGTTCTCTGTGATCTCTGTGCCTCTGTGGTAAAAAAACGGAACCTCTATCATCAAGTATGTCAAAAAGGCAATGCCTGACCCTAAACACTGAGGCAAAACGAACGCTCGCAGCACTAAACCCCAACCCTTCTCACAATTACCTCTGAAGCTGTTTTTTTTATTTTTGTGCTTGGCATAAATGTTAAGGCTTTATAAAGTTACTCACAACATAATCCTAACCGGAGGGACAAGTATGGCTTCAGTAACTGTAGCAAGTAGCGCATCAGCTTATGACGCATTAGCTAATGCAAGAGTGGCAATAGCACTCATGGAATCCACAACTAAAGAGACAGAAGGCGCAAAAACAGAGGGAAATGATCAAGCAATTCTAGTCACTAGTCGCGGCAGAGATCCTCTAACTGAGGAAGCAACTGCCCAAGCAGAAAGCTGTCTAGCAGTAAGAGATGCTCTTACTGAGGTATTAACTGTGCGTGGTCTTGCTAAGGCTGCCTTAGATGAACTTTCCGTCGTTCAAAAGCTCGGAGTCCAAACACTCTGCCCCACTGATGCCCGAGTCCTAACCCTTGCAGGAAAGCTAAGTCAAGTTAACGATAGAAATACCCAACTTCTAGAAGTTCTTACTGCGGTAGAGGAAATCAGAGAACGCTTAACAGCAGCGCTTGAAACATTTACTACTCGTGGTCGAGAGCTTGGAGAAAGTTATAAAGTCCTATCTGCAGACTCATCTGTTGTTTCAAAAACACTCTACGAAACAGCCAAAGAACGTATTGTAGCAGCTGCACAAACAGCGCAACTTCCCGCAAACCTGGTACGGACATATGAAACCATGCAAAATCAAAGTGTGTTTGCAGGTATGACTCGCTCAGATGATCCTGCAGCAGTAGCTGCTGCAGCTGAAAAAGCAAATGCCGTATGGGCTGCACATCAAGCTGCGTTACAAGCCACTTGTGAAGCACTTGATAAGGAATTTGAGATGCCAAACAGCGTCTGTGTTGAACCTGTCACCTATGCTACTGTGCAAGCAGAGGCAACAGCTGCTATGGTGAGTATTACACGAGCAACTGTTGAGGGAGAATTAACCGCGTTAGGTAGTACCTTTATGAATCTAATGGCACGAGATATCCGACACAGCGCAACAGGAGGTAAGATTACTCCAAGTATGCAAGATGCAGAAGAAGTTCACGGCGCTGCGATTGATGAACATGCAGCAGCTATTGAAGAGCTTCAGATGCAGGCCCGAGGAACGATTCATGCTGTACATAAACTCTTACCTGAATATGTACCAGCTGACGCCGCAGGCGACGATGATGCAGCACCAGCTTACGAGTGGAGCGTCGCTGCCCATCAAGATTTATGGGGACGAATCACCAAGCCAGAACTTAGTTCTGATGGAGCTTTGATACTAACAAGCCTTGGTTTTGATGTTGGAACCTATCTTGATGCAAGTGCTGCAAAGATGGATGGAATTGAAAAGCAACTCGGTAAAGCAACGGCAATCATTGTTTCTACGAATTTCGCTTCAAGTGAAATAGCTCGCATGAGAGCTGTTCTCAACCCTCCTGCAGCTGCTGTACCTCTGCCAGCAGATCCCGAGGAAGCTTAATTGATGTCGATTTTTAGCTTGGAAAGGAAGTCGGTTTCGTAAAGCGCAGAAAAGCCTTTGACGATTTTACTCCGATCATTTTCTAAGCTTGTCGCAACTGTTGTGAGAGCGCTCATCAGCCTACTTAATCGCTGTAGGTCAACGGTGCGCTCTCGCACCATGAGAGCCGGTGCGTAGATGAGGTAGAGGAAAAAGATTTTCTCATCTTCATCCCACTTTTCATCGCCTTGCAAAAGGCGTAATATGCCGTAAAGCATTGCACTTGCACAAGGACCTGAGTCCACAGCATCTTTACAAGTCAGACTCATATATTGAGGTTTAATGATATCCATCACCTTTAAGGTAAGAAATGCGTAGTAGAGTTCGATAAACTCTAAGCGCGACTTTCTAGTAAGCTTAGCTTTCCCATCGAAAAAATTCTGGTGAATGAATGAAAGCGCTTCCTTCGTAAAGGTTTTGATTTCACGATCTGGCACTGTTTTAGGGAAGTAAAAACCGCAAGAGGCTCCGTTTTTCACTTGCTCAGCGAGCATTTTCTTGAAGGTGCTTGCATTGGTTTCCTTAAGGAAGGAATCTGTTTGATTATAAAACTCGGTGTCCTTTGCCAAAGTTACAATGGTACAGGCAGGTGCATATTCTGCGTCAAGCTGGATATGTTCAAGGGTTTCTGATCTGGTAAACTCTTCCCAAGAGGTGCGATTTTGCAAGTTGATGAGAAGGTGGTGCTCTTTTACGCACTTGAGGTGTCTGAGGTAACAGAGAAATTCCCCATTAACAAAGGCTTTATCGATGGTCTCTTGCCAAGTAGGGCAACCCATGCGTAAAACCATGGTGTTATTGTCATGCAATTTAAGTGTAAATTGCCTATGCGGGATATTATCCTGCATGATGGGATCGAATTTCTCAACATCTCGCCTAAAAACATCAAGAGTTTTAAAAAGTGGGCCGTTCGGAAAGTGACGTAATAGTTCGCTCATACCCTCGTGATAATCTAAAACGCGGTTGAAATAGGCGAGCATACCTTCTGTTTTTGGATCAAACTTCTCTTTGTAACTTCGTTTCAAAACGGAATAGAGGTGTGCCATCACATCTGAGCTGTCAGGCTTTCTTGTGATCAAACGAAAACACAGTCTCTGCGTCAGATGAATCAAAGCGCGACGAAGAGGATCGAGCTCCTCAAAGGTTTGCTCAAGTGTATTCATGTAGTCTGTAGAAGAAACGACTGTACGTAGATAAGAGAGAAAGTCCTTAAAGTAGAGGTGAACGCTTTTGCCATACGCTGTGCTTAAAAGGTTCCGCTCATTGGTAGCAAGAAGCAGTGCCATGGAGGCCATATTAAGCTTATTGACCATTTCAATTTCTTTAAACTTGAGAGCATCTTTAAAGTAGGAAGCAAACGTTTTAGCGCATTCGTCACGAATTTCAAGCGCTGATTCGTAGAGCTCCTTGTCTTCTAGGATCTTGATCTTCAAGAGTGGATCGTCAACGCAGGTTTCGCAGATGAGGTCGTCGAAATTGTGGACTAAGCGGATATGTCTTAAAAGATTGCGGTTAAAGTAGGGTTTGCCATCTTCTTTTCTGATGTGGAAAAGCTCGTACTTTTTATCGCGTTTCACCGTTTGAAGATCTTTCAAACCAACGCGTTCGATATCCATCGGATCTTGTTCGCCACTCCCCCATTCTTCCTGCCATTCATCTTCATGCTCGAGGACATCTTGAAAACGTTTGACGATTTTGTCGTGGTAGAACTTCTTTAGCTCTTCAAATTCTTTGAGATTAAGTGGCTTGAACTCCTTTCCATGAACCTTGCCGAAAACAGAAGACATCTTATCCATGCGCTCAGCAGCCTCTCCCGCGAGTTGCATGATTGCTTGGACACCTTTTTGCGTTTCAACACTTTTTAGCTGGTCTTTATCCCCAGAATAAATCGTCTTTAGATAGTCGTGAACCGCTCGAAATGAGCCTTTTACTGCATCAACTGTTGGAGCCTTTGTCTCCCCCTCCTCGAGCTCAGCGAGATGGGACAGATTGTCCACAGCATCCATAATATCTAAGTTTTCGTCTAAAATCTTCTTCTTAATAGCCACAATTAACCCTCTAACTAATTATTAGGATAATTGCAATTAAGAAACAAGTTTTATTTTACTACGATATCTCTAGTTGTCTTATTAAAAGGACCTTCAACAAAATCTCCACGCTTATCTACAAGCTCTAAGGTCACCTTGTGAAGACCTTTACTTAGGCCGTACATGGCATAAGGTGTATATTCAGTGATGGTTTCTAAAAGATCCCCATCAAGATAGAGTAGAACCTTGTACCCTGTTTTAGACAGCTCACAATTAGAGAGATAGAAATCGACAAGAATACCTTGTCTTCCATCGAACGTCCCTTGCGGTTCGTTATAAGTAAGGTTAGGAGCGCTTGGGTCGTAATTAAGCTTCCATTTTCGCTTTTTATCGGAAAGATAGAAAATATTAGCATCAAGAGCATCGGGATCTTTACTACTTTCGCCAAAAGAACGTGCGGGCAACGCTCGGACAACATGCTCCCCTCTTTTCAGCTTGGCTGGGATCTCATAGGTTAAGATCCGCTCATAGAAAGTGCGGTTCTCAATATAGGTATATTCGTAATTCTCATCGAGGGCAACATACGGATCGTTATCAATGAAAAGGTGGATCGTTTGCCCTTTGGGATCTCCGCGAAAATCGTCTTTTCGAGGGAATTGACTGATCACGCCTAAGGGAAAACCTCTGATTCGTAGCTGCACTTTAACAGGTTGCTTATGCTCGAGTTCACCATCTTCTGGGTACATGATCCGCATTTGGATCGTATTCGACTCTGGGATCCGCTCTAAGGGGACAACGCGCACTCCAGCTAAGAGAGTTAGTGAGAAACATAACATGAGAGCGCAAAGGCGCATACGGTACCTCGTCTGATCTGTTGATTGTAAAAACTGTATAGCAAAAAGGGGAATTATTATGGTATGCTTGGTGCGATGTTTCGAAGATTTTTTATCAGTTGTGCTATTTTTTTCAGTCTTGGTCCGGTGGTGCATAAAGCAACAGATGGCTTTGCTGTTGTCAATATCGAGAAGGCACCTTTCGAACATTGTGCAACTGCCCCACCTTTGACAAAGGATGCACTAGCAAGGCTCGATCAGCCTTTTACCTACTTTGCCAAAGGAGGCCAATGCTACGTTTTCTTAGGAGCTGATCAAAAAACCATCTTAAAGGTCTTCAAATTCCAACACATGCGCGTACCCCCTCTTTTCGACCATGCATTTATGCTTAAAAAAAAGAGAGCTCGAAAGCATGCCGTTTTTCTAGAAGCCATCGAAAGCACAGCTCTTTCTATGAGAGATCTTGTAAAGGAAACAGCCTTAATTGGTGTCCATTTAGGCCACTCAACCGATGTTCCTGATCAGTTGACTCTGATCGATAAAATTGGAGTGAAGCATCAAGTAAAAGCGCACTCTCTCTACTTCATGCTGCAAGAACGAGCAGAGCCATTAAAACCTTCGATTGAACTTGCTAATGCAGCCATGGATTTGATTGAAAACCTCTCAAAAAAAGGCATCGTAGATAAAGATCCCTCATTTGCATTGAATTTCGGCCTTTTTAATGGGCAGGTTGTCCAGTTTGATGTGGGGCGATTTGTGGATGAAGGAGGTGGTTTAAAGCAACATGAAGTAGCCAAACTCTACGAATCAATTGAACACTATTTTGCTGACAATGCCCCAGAACTTCTCGGCGAATTGAGGGGGAACATCAAAAAAAGACTCGAAAAATTTAACTTTTCTTGATTTGGGCTTTACAATTATTTCGAAAGGGGTATAGTTCGACTTTATGAAATATTTATATGCTTTTGCTGTAACCTTTTTGCTCTTACTTGGAAGCTGTTGCAAAAATGAGACAAATACGCGCAAACTTCGTGTGAATCTACCTTCAGACCCAGCAACACTTGACCCAAGACGTGGCGCTGATATCCCTTCATCTACCGTTCATTTCATGCTTTTTGAAGGTCTAACAAGGGATACCCCTGACCCTAACTTTCATTGGGGTGTTGCCAAGCAAGTGGATATTTCAGACGATAAGCTCACCTATACTTTCACTCTTCGAGGTGCTCTTTGGAGTGATGGGCGCCCTGTTACTGCTATGGATTTTGAATATGCCTGGAAAACAATGCTCGCTCCAGACTTTCCATGTCCTAACGCCAACCTCTTATATGTGATCAAAAATGCTAGGGCGGCCAAACTTGGTAAAGTTCCCACAAGTGAGATTGGCGTAAAAGCAAAAGGACCTAGAAAACTTGTTGTCACACTAGAAGCCCCAACCCCCTATTTTCTCGACCTCACCTCATTTTGCGTTTACTCTCCAGTGCCCCACTACATTGCAAAGGACAACCCTGAATGGTTTTACGGTCCAGGAGATTCCCTCCCATCAAACGGCCCTTTTATATTAGATGAATGGAAACCCGGCAACTGCCTACATTTAACCCGCAATCCCCTCTATTGGAAGGAAAAAGATATTGAGGTTGAAGAAATTGAAATTAGCCTAATCGATGATGAAGCAACAGCCTATGAAATGTTTGAAAAAGGCGAGCTCGATATTCTTGGAACCCCCTTTACAAACTTTCCCATCGATGCTGCACCCACATTAATTAAGAAAGGCGTTTTAGATATTCAACCAGCAGGCGGGCTTACCTTCTGCACATTCAATACACGTAAACCTCCCTTTAATAATAAGCACATCCGAAAAGCATTTTCTTATGCCTTAGATCGTGAAAGCATTGTTGGTGATGTTACCCTCTTAAAAGAACGACCAGCTGGAGGACTCACTCCCCCAAGCTTGCGTCACCCCTCTCAGCCCTCCAAGTTTGCCGAGTATTCAATAATTAAGGCAAAGAAACACTTAGAAGTGGGTCTCAAAGAACTTGGCATGACGATTGATGATCTACAAGGATTTGAAATGGTCTATACCGTTTCAGGAGACCACAAGCGGGTGGCTCAAGCCATTCAAGAGCAATGGATGAAGACGCTTGGTGTAAAAGTCTCACTTCGAGGACTTCAACACAAAATCTTCATGGACACTCTAGTGGGACGTAGTTATGACATCGGACTTGCCTACCTCCTCGCACAATACGCTGATCAAATGAACATCTTCGACCGCTTTAAGTATGTAGCGAACCCTAAAAATTATCCCGGTTGGGAACACCCCGAATACATTCACTACTTAGATGCATCGATGGTTGCTGACTCTGATGAAGAGCGCTTTGCACTGCTTTCTAAAGCGGAAAAGCTTATCTTAGACGACATGCCTCTGACACCAGTATTTTATTGGACAATTGGAGCGCTTGTGAACCCTAAGTTACACAAAGTTGGCCGCTCAAAAATCGGTAGTATGCTCTGGGAAGGAGTGAAGTGGCGTGAGTAATGCGTTCGATGTCATTTGTGACTACCCAAGTGCAAAAGGGTTAGAAGAACACTTTGCACTTCGCTTTCAGGCAATCCGTGCTCAAGTCCTTAATATGCTTCCATGCCGCGAAGATGATGAAACGCTTGTCGATTTTGTGCAGCGCATTCAAAGGGATTCTCCTATGGTCGTTATGAGTGAGATCGAGGACAATAGTTTGCCTGCAACGTTTACGTTTTGTGTCATCTGCGACGGAGGCTTTACCCATGGTACTGGTCGCTTTGTCACAGACTGTGCTTCCCGTTTCCTTGTTCCTGGAAAACAGCTTACAATCGTCTCATCAAATGGATCGACCTTTAAAATTAAAGATGGTGGAGACCAAAACTTCTTCATTGTTGAGTTAATCATTAAAGTTCAAAACCCAGGTGATATCAAGGTCATTGAACATAACTTCCAAAATGTTGCAGACAATATACGTCTTAGCATCATGGCAGTAAAGCATGCTCGGCAAATCGTTAAGATTAAGCCGCTCAATCTTGAGCAAAAAAAGATCATCCTACAAGAAAACCTCGCCTCTTTATTTAATCGCCCTGCAAAAGACAACCACACGATGTTTGATCAAGCTTATAGCTTGATCTTAAAAGCTGCAGGCGAAGAGACAATGTCTAAAATGCAGGAAGAACTCGCTCCGCTAATGGAGCTTAAACCACACACTTTTGACAGAGACATCTTCTCTGAGATCCAAAATTTTGTGCGTCTTTTCCGCGAGGATTTCAGTGCGATCCGAGACCATAAGCATCTTAAACGGATCATTTCCTATCAGTATCTCTTTAAGAAAATCCTCTTGCAGGGGTTTACAAGTGATGCAACTCGTAGGCAAACAAGCATTAAGCTTTTACGCACTCACCTTACCATCGGCCGCTTTAAGCAACCGGTTTTAGGCGTCCTTGTCGGCTTGAATTTTGTTGCAGAAAATGAAATTTTCGAAAAACGACACCTTCTAAAAGCTTTGCAAGGATGCTTCCCACACTTAATTTATATTGAAGATTCTTTCATCAGTGACACCTCAGGCGACCCCCGTATTCGAACTTACTACATCGAAGTGAAAAAACGCTCGCGTACAAGTTTTACGCAAAGTGATTTAGCAGAACTAAAAAAACGCCTTCCAAGAGAAATCACAGATCGAATTGAAACAGTTGTTCACCCTGTGTTTATGCACCGCAATGAAGAAGAGGTGATGCGTGGTATTTTGGACCTTGCTAAACAACTTAAGTATGTCGATGACATTCCTCAGGTCATTGTCAACTTCCACAGACAAACGGCCACAGACCTATCTTTTACAGTGATTCTGCTTCGCCTCCAAAAAGGCGAAGATGGCTCCTTAAAAGACATCTTAAAAGCTTCACCACTTAATCACGAGGTATGTGAGCACGAAGTGAAAATTGTAGGCATCTTGAAAAAACGCTACACCAAAGAAGCGAATATTTTCGACATCCGCATGGAGAAAAAATCCTTTCTCCGCTCTGACTACTCTGTCGACCTTTATAAAGCGCGTCAGACGGTTATTTTAGAGCTAACGAATCTTTTAGGAGAGATTCGCGATTACAATGGCGGAATGATTTCCAAGCAAAATGAAGTTTTATCACACTTGAAAAAACGGCTTCAAGACCGAAACATTTCAAACGACTTTTTGCTTGAAAACTTTTTCTATTCCATTTCGCCAGCTTACATGCAAAGCCTTCTCGCGCCAAGCACTCTCTCAACACTCTTTTTCATGCTTTTAGAGGTGCTCGAACACGATTTCACGTCAGACCCTTTCTACTCAAGTGCACAGATTATTGATGACACCTTCTTAATCATGCTCGGCTGCGGCGATCAAAGTCTGATTGAAATGATTGAAAAGCACATAGACCAAATTAAACACTCACATCCAGATCTTACCAAATCCTTAGTCAATACCTATGAGATCTATACCCTAGGCTATATCTTGAAGTTTGATAACTCGAGCGAATATGTCGAATTTAGAAATACGATCTTAGAAGCCATTCAAAACTGGCAAGAAAACATCACAAAGTTGGAAAAAAACACCGCTTTGCGTTAGAGTTTTTTTCGTATGAAACGACTAATAACTCTTTGCCTATTAGCCTACATCATCACTTTGTTTATGCGGGGGAACGCTTTTACAATTGATGACATCAAAATTCGCCACTTTCACAAGCCCGAATGGGAAATGCCCTTTTTAACAAGCGACCAGAAAAAACAAATTGGAAGCGTGCTCTCACAAACATTCCACTTCATCAAGCAGTCTGGCGACGCATATTCTTTTGTAAGCCATGATAAGAAATACAAAATTAAGCTGATGAAACAAAAACCAATGAGTGAACTCACTTGGGCACATTTTCTCCCCCTACCAACCAAACTCAACCCCTTTTTAACCAAAGCCTCCAAGAAAAAAAAGTCTCTTCGCGCACACTTTATCACGAAATCTAAAGAGCAGCTCAAAAACCAAAAAAACCTCTACCACCACTTTAACCGAACGAAATACATCAACAAAAAAACACCCTTCATCGATAATAAAGGAAAGCGTCACTACATAGATATGGATGATGTTGAATTTATCTTAAGGAAAAATGGCTAACTACAAAGCACACTCAACCTTTAATCTGCTTCTGATTCTTCCACTGGCTGCCTGGGGTGTCGTCCACTTTTTTAATCCCACTCATAAAGTTGGTGCTTGCTTTATCGCAACCTTTGCTTACTCAACCCTTTTTATGAGCCCAGACGTCGACTTAGCAAACCAAAACAAGCTCCTTTCGATTAAAGGCATCCTTACCCTTCCTTTTAGGCTCTATTCGCGTCTTTTTGCCCACAGAGGGCTTTCTCACATCCCGATTATCGGGACGGTAACACGTCTTGCCTACCTTGGCGCAATTGCTTTACTAGCCTATTATGTTATGAATAAAACGCTTCCTAGCATGGAATCGCTTGCGTTGATTTTTCAAAGCTACGACATCTACATTCTCTATGGATTAGCAGGGATCGTCTTAGCAGATATTGGCCATCTCATATTGGACTTATTTTCTTAAGGCCTGAGCTTCGTAATAAGCCTTAAGCTGTCGCGCATCAATATAGGCTCCGACTGTTTTGTCAGCACGGTTCAGCTCTCTTGTGAGTTCTTTGTGGTCTCTTGAATCTGGATTAATTCGATTGATTTCCATTCTAAGCACTTTAATTTGAGCGCCGAAGTAAGTAGGATCAATTGAATCATCTCGGTGCTTGTCAAGCATTGCAGAAATTCCAGCACGAATAGCAACTGGATCCGCTGGATCACTATCTGAATCAGCAGGTCTCCATGTTGATACCGGCGCCGTCTTTAAGACAGGAGCAGTTTTATCAGCAGCATCAAAATACGGATGTAAAACAGCTGATCCAATCTGTTTGAATTTTGAATTTAAACTATGGAATTCTGGCGAGTCTTTATCAAAGGCTGTGACTTGTTTAGCAAGCTCTAAGAAATTGGCATTCACAGTTGCATCATCAGTACGCCCCACTGACTCAAGTAACGTTTGCATGCTTGTCCATGCAGCCTGAACCCGTGTATCTAGATCTGGTGTGGCTAATTCTATTGCGATTTCGCCATGAATTGCCTGTGTGCTGTTCTGCCAACTTACTGATGCCATTGTAATTACCTCTTGCTTGTAATTACAATTATAACTTAATTAATGAATAATTTTAAGTAAAATAAAGTTTATAAGCCTCATCAAAGCCAAGGACTCTAATAGCTACATCTACAGCTAACTGTGACATTTGCTTAAAGTCTTGATCTCCTGTGAGATCTGTTGCACTTCTAAATTCTTTAAGTGCTTCTAAGAAGCGTCTAGCACCATCTTTAGTCTTTTCTTTAAAAAATTCCGATTCTAATTGAAGTAATTTATTGATAACACAGCCCGACTTATCATGCTCTGTAATTTTTAATTGAACCGTGCTTGCATCTAAACCAAAAATAGCCATTGCGAAATACCCTCCATGTTTCTTGGTAAAAGAGTATAGTTTCGGTTTCCATTAAATGGTAGTCAAAAAATCTCTTATCAGCTAGTGTTTCTCCCGTAATGAATGGTATAAAAACGCCCTTAAAAGTTTCTAAGGTCAGTAAATCTTACGGCTCATTAAAAGCCCTTAATCAGGTGAGCTTTGAGATTAACCCCGGTGAGGTGTTTGGTTTGCTAGGTCCCAATGGAGCTGGGAAAACAACACTCATCTCAACAATTACCACCTTGGAGAAACCTGATAGTGGCCAGATTGAAGTCTTTGGGTATAATCCAAAAACGCACTCTGCGTTAGCTCGGCAAGAAATTGGTTATGTTCCTCAAGAGTTGATTAACCACGGCTTTTTTACCTTAGAGGAAATTTTAGAGTTTCATGCCTCCATGTACGGGGTAAAGAAAGATTCTTTGCGCATTGGATATCTTTTAAAAGATCTTGATCTCTACGATCAAAGACGCAAACTTGTGAGGGAACTTTCTGGAGGAATGAAGCGCCGTCTTTTAATAGCAAAAGCTCTCATCCACAAGCCAAAACTCGTCCTTCTTGATGAACCGACTGCCGGTGTTGATATCGAGCTTCGGAATAAAATCTGGGAATTTATTAAAGAGCTTAAATCGCAAGGAATCGCCATCTTACTGACAACTCACTATTTAGAAGAGGCGGAGGTGCTTTGTGATCGAGTGGGTATTTTGCGCCTTGGGTATTTGCTAAAAATTGACACAACTGAGAAACTTCTCTCTGAACTTTCCGAAAGAGAGGTAACTGTCATTTTAAAGGCACCTGTGCAAAAGATTGAGCATGAATCCCTTCAATTACAAACGGATAAAACGCTTGTCTTTAAGATTAAACCGGGGATGTCTTTAAGCGAATTACCGATTGACTATTGCCAAATGCATGACATTAAAATCAGAGAAGGGCGTTTAGAAGATGTCTTCTTAAGTGTGGTGGAAGGATGATTAAATTTCTCGGTCAGTTCAAAAAAGAGGTGAAACGCTTTTGCAAGGTGCCCTATCAAACAATTGGTAATCCCGCGATCAGCGTGACTTTGTACCTCCTTATCTTTGGTCTTAGCCTTGGCGAGGCGATTCAGCTCAACGGGTATTCCTCCTATTTGACATTTTTGATTCCCGGGCTCATTACGATGTCAACGCTTCGCAACTGCTTCGAGAACTCCACAAGCGCCATCGTGGGCTCAAAGTATGTAGGTGAGTTGCAAGATATCCGTGTGGGCCCATTAAGCCCGTTTCATATCGCCTGGGCAAAAAGCTGCGGCTCCCTTATTCGTGGGCTTATTGTGGCGCTTATCACCTATTTGATTGGAACAACCTTCTATTTTGTACAAACAGGTACGCTCTTGCACATTAAAGAACCCTTTTGGATGTTATACTTCTTGATCGTGGGCGGTTTGGCTTTTGCAAATCTTGGCGTCTCCATTGGAATGTATGCCCGCTCCTTTGATCAAGTGGGTGGTATTTCCACCTTCATTCTACTCCCTTTGATTTACTTAGGAGGGGTTTTCTTCCCCCTTGATCGCCTCCACCCTTTTTGGGAAACGCTTTCGTATGGCAATCCCATCTTCTATATGATTAATGGAATGCGCCACGCCATGCTTGGTAAAGGGGACGTCTCACTCCTCCTCTCGGCAGGCTTAACTCTCGTCTTCTTTTTTATTTTTCACTTTATAGCCCTAAGGAGCCTCTCTCATGGACGCCAATATTACCGATAACGGATACTTTGATTCTCCGATCTCAGTTGAAATGGTCACGGAAAAAGCGGTAAGACTCTCAAATATTGTTGTGGATGGAGTGACCATTTATTGGCTTGAATCTAGGCCAAGTGAAGGGGGCCGAGGCGTGATTTGCACTGAAAAAGGCGACGTTTTAAAAACGCCGCATAGTGCACGCACGAAAGTCCACGAGTATGGGGGCTCAAGCTACTATGTGAAGGATGGTAAAGTGGTTTTTGTTGAATACAAAGATCAAACACTTCGCGATTTAGACAACAATGTTCTTCAAGAAGGCATGCGCACCACCGATTTTTCAGGCGATGGCAAGCATCTTTATGCCGTTGGAGAAACACACTCAGATTCCACCGAAAATTTCTTAGTCTTGATTGGGCACGGGCCTGTCCATCAAGGGCACGACTTTTATGCCAGCCCAAGACTTTCTCCTGATGGGAAAAAACTCGCATTTATCACCTGGGATCACCCCAACATGCCATGGGACAGTTCAACGCTTTGGGTCGCCAACGTCAACGCTGATGGGACTCTAGCAAACTGCACCTCAATTGCTGGTGGTAAGGATTGCTCTGTTGTTGATCCAAAATGGGATCATGAAGGCAATTTATACTACTCTTCAGATAAATCGGGCTTTTGGAACCTTTATCGAGGCGAAGACAATCTCACACCCTGGGAGATGGAAGTGGGCTTCCCCCACTGGATTTTTGGAGACAGTCACTACACCTTTTTCAAAGATCAAATCGCATTTATCGGTGTGGAAGAGGGCATCAGCTCTCTTTATCTTTTAAAAGATGGGAAAAAAGAGCGGCTTGACTTGCCCTACTCTTCAATGGGGTGGCTTGGGTCAACAGATGAATCTCTTGTCTTTCTAGGTAGCTCTCCGACAAGTGCATCCGAAATCGTCAAATGGACAGATGGACAGCTTAAAATTCTTAAGAAAAGCCAAGAAAAGCTCATTTCTAAAGATTTTATCTCCGTACCGGAAAAGATTTCATTTCCAACCACCGGAGGGAAAACAGCGTACGGGTTTTATTACCCACCCAAAAACCCACACTACAAAGCGCCTGCAAATGCCAAACCTCCATTGATCGTGCTAAGCCACGGTGGGCCTTCTGCCTGTGCCATTAATTCTTTGTCTTTAGCAAAACAGTTTTGGACAAGTCGTGGTTATGCGTTATTGGACGTCAATTATGGAGGGAGCACAGGTTTTGGGCGCGAATACCGCGAAAGACTCAATGGCGCTTGGGGCGTTGTTGATGTCGATGATTGCTGCAACGGTGCGCGCTATTTAGCCGAAAAAGGGCTTGTTGATCCAAAACGTTTAGTCATAAAAGGTGGCAGTTCTGGTGGCTATACAACCCTTGCGGCTCTAGCCTTTCGCGACGTATTTACAGCCGGCGTTTCTCTCTACGGCATTTCAGATTTAGAGGCCCTTGCTCGCGATACCCACAAATTTGAGTCCCACTACCATGAAACACTCATTGCCCCCTACCCTCAGGAAAAAGAGCTCTACCAAAAACGCTCTCCCATTCATTCAATTGAAACATTCTCATGTCCCCTGCTCCTTTTACAAGGGAGTGAAGATGTCATTGTCCCTCCCAATCAGTCTGAAGCGATCTACACTGCGCTCAAAGAAAAAGGGATTTACACCGAGTACCATCTCTATGAAGGAGAACAACATGGGTTTCGAAAAGAAGAGACTATCCATCAAGCTTTGAACGCTGAGCTAGCCTTTTACCATAAAATATTTCCCAAGTTGGATTAATTTTAGATTAAGACACCCCTCTCTAGAACCATTCTAAGACAGTTTACTGTAATTAAACAGCGGATTCTCGGGCCTAAATGCAAAAAATGGATACCCTGAAAACGGGGTTCATTGCTATAATTGCTGTTTCATTTATGCGTAAACTTGTTCTTTCACTACTTCTCTTGTCAAACGCCGCCATCTTTGGTCAATCAAGCTACACCGTTCCCATGTCCGTCAAGTCCGCAGGATACACCATTAATTTCCAAGATGTGAAAATGGCCGAGCTTGTGCGCTTTGTAAGCAAAATCGCAGAAACACCTTTTATATTTGATGATAGGGAGCTTGATTTCAACGTGTCCATCTCATCAGGGAAAGAAATTTCTGAAGCTGAAGTACTAAGCTTGCTTTTCCATCTTCTTTATAAGAATAACGTTAAAGTTCAAGAGAGAAATGGTTACTACTACTTAGAACGAAAAGTACCCAAAACGGCCCTGATTAAATCTACCAATAGAGAGAACTCTCGAAGCAAACCTTCATCGGGCAAAAAAAATGAAGACGAGTTCACTGTCTACAAGCTTCAGTATCATATGGGCGAAGGCATTATGACCGCGCTTAAAAGCTCCAATTTAGGGAAAGCAAAGGACCTAGATGAAGCGATTAAGTCGATGCAGTGGATTGAACAAACAAATTCCTTGCTTCTCTCCGGCACACCTGCTGCCGTAGAGAAGCTTGAGGGCATCATCCACACCCTTGATCAGCCACAAAAACAAGTCTTCATCGAGGTTTTAGTTGTTGAAACCAACGTAAAAAATGGTCTTGAGTTTGGCATTAAGTGGGGAGCTGGCGGCAAGGTAAAAGACAGATTAGGGTTTGCAACAGGCTCGATTGATGGCGAATTTGCTAAAACCTACAAAGGCATCAACGCAACGAATACTCCTCAAGGTCCTAGTCAAATTCCGCTTGGACGTGGTTTTGATTTAGGTGTGATCGGCGACATCATATTACACCGAGGCAAAACCTTTTTCTCCTTAGCATCCCTGATTTCAGCCTTAGAAACCGACAAAGACTCCAAAATCATCCTCAACCAAAAAATTATCACCCAAGACGGCAAGATGTCGCGGATCTTCGTTGGAGATAATATTCCCTTCACAGGTTCTGTTGTTGAAACAGTTGGCGCCGCCCAGCAAACTACCTCAAACATCGAATACAGAGATGTAGGGGTTTCCCTAACAATCACCCCTCTCCTTGGAAACGAAGACGTGATCACTCTCGACATCGCAGAAGAAATCACAGAAGCAGAGCGAGAACAAATCAACGGCGGCATCAGAACACGCAAAACCAACATGGCAACAAGAGCACACGTCCCAGACGACAGCTTCCTTGTTCTCTCTGGCATGACAAAAGATAAAAAAGTAAAACATAAATCTGGTGTCCCCTGCCTCGGAAGCATTCCGTGGATTGGAGCCCTTTTCTCAGAAACGCGCACCGATGTAGAAAAACGCAATATCATGATCTTCGTCCGCCCGCGCATCGTCGATAACCAAGAAGCATATAAGGCCGTCTCTGATGAGTATTACAGTCAAATCCCTTGACCCTACAATCTCGGTTGATAAGTCTTACTTCCTGCAAGAAGCACGCGCGATACAAAATCGCGCCCAACACCTTGTTATCGTCCCGGTACTGACCGCATTTGACGAACTCCTTGGTCCAAAAGCGCCCACCTGGGCAACGTTTGAACCACCCCCAGGACATCCATCTGTGCGTATGTTTCTCTGCGGCGTTTGTCCTGATATTGATTTTGAATCGATCCTAAAACACCCCAATGAGATCTTGATCGACCTCTACCTCTTGATAAAAAAACTTGGGGAACTCATTCTATACACAATGGCAAAGCTCACCTTCTCAAAGGGCTAAGCGCATTTCACGATATGTCTTACGCATTTTTTCCAAATGCTTATTCATCAACCTCGAAGTTTGATCTAAAAAGAATCCATAGAATTCTTTCTCTTCGGCTTCAGTTGGAGGCATCTCGAAACGTTGAAATTCTTTATGCCAAGAATCAGGGACAACGAGTGTTTCACGATCAAAGTGGATTTGCATATTGGAGAGTATACACCTTTTCATCTATAATAAGAAGATATGATCGCCATCTTAGTTGTCTTATTTCTCGGCTACATCGGGTATTCCCTATCACTTCCACTCTTCCCGATGCTTTTTCTCGACCCCGACAACCTTATCCTAGCAGGATCACATACCTATCGCGCCGTTCTCTTTGGTTTATTACTTTCCACCTACCCCCTTGGGCAATTCATCGGTGCCCCCTTCCTTGGCAAACTCTCCGATAAATACGGTCGACGTCGCGTCCTCTTAACAACCCTACTCCTCATTATCCCCTCCCACATTTTCACCGGCATCGCAATTCAATACGGCTGGATTACAACCCTTTTCATCTCTCGACTCATCTGTGGACTTATGGAAGGAAACATCGTGATTGCCCAAGCAGCCATGGCAGATATGTCCAAAACAGCCCATCAAAAAGTCAAAAACTTTGGTAAAATTACCGTCGCCTCTTCAAGTGCATTTATCTTTGGGCCCATCATTGGCGGGGTCCTAGCTTCTAAGGTCTCGTACGCCTCTGCTTTTTGGGGCGCTGCAACCTTAGCATTTCTTTGTATCTTTGTTGTTCTCTGGAAATTTAAAGACATCAAAAAGCCCGACCCCTCCATCCATATCCATCCCTTAGACAGTTTTATTACTCTCTACCGCTCTTTAAAAACAAAAGCGCTTGGACCTATGTACCGCTATAACAGCACTTTTTACCTCGCCGTCTTCTTCTTTTTCGGCTTTATCTCCCCCTACCTCATTGATAGCTTCCACTTTACCGTGCTGGAAATCGCCTTTACGAACGCCTATCTTGCCATCCCAATAAGCCTGGCTCCCCTATTTCTTAAAGGACACTTCAATCCCCTTCGCATGATGCAACTTGCCCGCATCTTCTTCGGTCTCGCCCTCCTCTTATTTGTCTTTCTTCCGTGGACCTATGCCATGCTAGCCATCTTGCTGCCATGCGGATTTTTCATAGCAGTTGGCTTTACCTACGCACCCATGAATATCTCAAATATAGCTGCAGAAACACGCCAGGGTGAGGCACTCGGGGTCAATCAATCCATCCTAGTTTTTTCAGAAGCGATGACAGGACTTGTTGGCGGATACTTAGTCTCTTTAGCTCCTTCACTCCCTCTCATTATCGGTGCCCTAAGCTCGCTACTGCTCTACCGCATTAAGGTCAGGCATTGACCCTATTCGGCAGCGACTTCGATGGGGGGCGCAGTTTTAGGACGCTTTTTGAAGAAGAAGGTAAGGGGAACAGCTGCCATGAGGGTCCAACCTGCAATCCAATAGACATCGCATTGAGCTAAAACCGCAGCTTGCTTGTCCACCATGTCGTTCATTACAGCCAATGACTGCTCGTGATCAAGTCCCTGCTCTCCTAGATATTGCATGAAACTTGGAATCTTATGCCGATAATCATTCACTGTCTCAATGATATTGTGATGATGGAAAATCGTTCTTCTCTGTAAACCTGTCGTAAAAATGGAGGCACCGATTCCACCAAAGAGAATTCTCCAAAAATGGAAAATTCCCGTGGCTGTATGTAGTTTTTCATCAGGGATACGTGAAACAGCTATTGCTGTTAAAGGGCCTAGCCAAAACAAGATTCCTGTTCCAAACAAAAGGCGTGTCATCGATATGTAACCAAAGCTTACGGCAGTTGTGTAGGTTGTAAAGGAAAGAACGCCAACGGCAAAGAAGAAGAAAGAGACGGCGATGAGGTTTCGAAGGGATGTTTTATTCATCAAAAGCGGAACCAAGGGCATGAGAAGAAGGGGCACATAACCCATGGGGGCCACAGCAAGTCCTGCCCAATAAGCGACATACCCCATAGACTCTTGAAGCCAAAGTGGTGTCATCACAATTGCTCCCATGATGATCATAAAGGAGAACGCTGTATAGATCGTCCCCATCGTAAAATTGCGATTTCTAAAAAGGGATAGGTCGAAGATGGGGTGTTTCTCTGTCTTCTCCCAAATAAAAAAATAGGAAAAGGCAAGGACACATGTAACAATTAAGACTTTGATGCGAGGCGATCTCAGCCAATCCCATTGCTGCCCTTTATCGAGTATAAGTTGTAAGCTTGTAACAGCAATGGCTAGTAAGAGGAATCCCACCCAGTCGACAGGCAGTTTCTCGGTTTCGGATTCTTGATCTCTTAATAAAACAAATATTCCGATGACACTTATAATACCAATGGGGATGTTGATGAAGAAGATCCAAGGCCATGTGTAATTATAGACAATCCAACCACCGGTAATTGGACCTGCAATGGGTCCGACTAAGGCGACTGTATTCCAAATGGCTAAGGCGAGGTTCTTTTTTTCCTTGGGGTAAACGGTTAACATCAAGCTTTGAGAAAGTGGGATGAGTGGTCCTGCTACAAATCCTTGGATAAATCGTGAGACAACGAGCATCATTAGGGAATTTGAGACGCCGCAAATCCACGACCATAAAGTAAATAAGATGAGCGATCCAAGCATTGTACGGATTTGGCCATAGCGCTTGACGATCCATCCAGTAAGTGGCAGACCAATCGCATTTCCAACAGCAAAGAAGGTGATGACGTAGGTACCCTGGTCAGTTGGAACCGCAAGATCCCCTGCGATGTAAGGAATACAAACGTTTGCAATCGAATAATCAAGCACTTGCATGAGAACACCCATGCACAAACAAAACGTCGTGATGACAAGCTTCATTCGTTCGCCTTTAGAATCGCTTCAAACACTTCGTTAAATCCCTCTTCTTGCTTTTGATACACATCAGTTGAGTAGAGCGGTCGAAGAGTTTTTGCCTTGGTCAGCACGTCGCCACTTGTATCTGAAATATCTGTTGTTGCTTCCATAGTCATTCCAAGCATCAGGGGATATTTTTCAAACTGTTCTTTCTCTAAGCGTATACGCACAGGAATGCGCTGAACGATTTTAATCCAGTTCCCCGTAGCATTTTGTGGGGGCAAAATAGAGAAAACAGCGCCTGTTCCTGGGTTAAGCCCTTGCACTCGTCCATGAAATTTGACATCTGATCCATAGATATCTGCGGTTAAGCTAACTCTTTGACCAATGCGCATTTTAGAAAGTTGCGTTTCTTTGTAGTTGGCATCGACCCAAATTTCGTCCAAAGGGACGATGGCAAGAAGGGGTTTACCGGGATTAATTTGTTCACCAACTTGAGCAGAGCGCATTGCAACAGTGCCGCTTGCTGGCGCACGAATCTTCGTCCGCTTGAGATTTACATACGCTTCTTTACACTGCTCTTTGGCTTCAATGACAAGAGGATGGGTGCGAACGTAGGTGTTTTTCACAAGTGCTTCGGCAGCTTTTAAGGAGAAGTGAGTGCTTGAAAGATCTGCTTGAGCCATAGCAAGATTTTGTGTCACATGCTCAAATTCCTCACGTGAGACACCACCTATGTCCACGAGCTCTACTCGGTTATTGTAATCATCCGAGGCTTTGAGTAAAAAGGCTTCCTTTTGCTCCACTTCTGCAGCGAGCATTTTCACATCTTGAAACATCTTAACGACTTGACGAATGGTTTCAGCAAGATTGCCTTGAGCTTTCTCGTAGGCGATTTTGTAGTCGGTATCATCAAGTTCAATAATGAGCTGATCTTGCTCTACATAGTCTGTGTTATCAGCATTAATCGAAGTGACAATGCCGGTGATTTGTGCATTGAGTTGCACCATATTCCCGTTGACGTAGCAATCATCTGTGTATTCTTCGATGCGCCATACATCAAGCCAATATAAAAAAAGCCCACCACCTAAAATAAGAAAGATACATGTTGTGATGATTAAGGATTTTTTTCGCTTCGGTTCCATGTTAATATCCCCCGCCTAAGGCTTTGATCAATGCTACGTAGTTCATTCTTTCTCCCATCATTCGGTCGAGCTGGTCAATTTGCGCTGTCATAACCTCTTCTTGTTTGAGTAATACATCGAGATAGTTTGACACCCCTTCATCGTATCTTGCAGCTTCTAGCTCTAAGTTAGTTGCACGCCGAAGAAGGATTTCTTCTTGGAGTAGAATCTGATCAGTATTTTCCTGCAATGTACGAATTCCATCAGCAACTTCCTGAGCTGCTTTCAAGATATTCGCGTTGTACTCATAGACCATTGAATCGTATGCAGACTCTTTAGCACTTAAATTTGCCGTCAATTTTCCGCCGGTAAAAATCGGAAGGTTAATCCCAGGGCTGATTGCTCCCATTAAGCTACTTGCAGAGAACAAGTCACTCCATTTTAGCGAATCAATCCCCCCTCTAAGTCCGAGATTGATGCTTGGGTAAAACGCCTTTCTGGCAACGCCCACCTCTAACGCTGCCGACTCAACTTCAAAAATGCGCATCATCAAATCAGGGCGCCTTGCTAAAAGTCCGATGGGTAAGTTGTCTGGCAGGGTGAACTTTTTAGGAAGCCTAGCGCTTGGCTTTTCGATGTGAAGATCATAGCCTGGGTCGAGCCCCATCAAACGCTTTAATGTGAAAATGTATAGATCAACATTTTTTAATAGTACACTGAGGGCTTGTTCAACTTTGAGCACTTCCATTTCCGCATTATCAATTGCCATTTTCTGCTCTAGTCCATTTTGATAGCGAAGTCCAATTAGTTCGTAGTAAAGGCGTTTTCTTTCAAGCAACTCTCGAGTGACGGCAATTTCTTGATGGGTGATGTCGAGCTGAAAGTAAGTGCTAACAACGGATGTCGATAACATGAGTTTTGTAAACGACGCTTCTGCCATGCGTGCTTTTGCGATATTAAGCGCTGCATGATAACTGTCGCGCGTTTTGCCCCACACATCGATTTCCCATTCCACATCCAAATATAAGCGTAGTTGATTAATCACAGCGGGGACCATTGATGGCGGGTAACGATCAATATCATTTTTACTCAAATGCGTGTAAGCCTCTTCAAAAACACCGCTTAAATGAGGAAACAACGGCGCGCGTACTTTTTTTGCTTCAGCAAATGCCTCTTTAATATTTGCCATCGCGCTTGAAAGCGTTGGATTATTGTGAATCGTCTGATCGACCATCCAATTAAGTTGATTGTCCTTTAGGTCTGTCCACCACTCTGGATCAGGCCATTCCCCTTTCGCATACAGACTATCTACTTCAGTGTTAATTTGAACCGAAGTTTTAATTTCTGGCGGCTTGTGTTTTTTTTGGCAGCCAAAAAGAAAAAGAGTCAGTATAATTAGATAGTACATATACACTTTTGCATAGAACAACAGGGTAAATATCTGCAATGCTATTCGGTCTAGAAAGAGAAGCTATACGAATTACACCAAACGGAACCTTCGCAACAACACCTCATCCAGAAAAACTTGGTGACAAACTTACACACCCTTTTATCACAACAGATTTTGCAGAAAGCCAACTGGAACTCCAAACACCTCCACATAAAACTGTCGAAGAAGCGCTTGATTTTCTAACTGGCGTGCATATTCACACCGCAAATAGCTTAGATGACGAACTCATGTGGCCCTTTTCTATGCCGCCGGTTTTACCAGAAACGATTCAGCCTGCAGATTACGGACCCTCCGACATGGGACGCGCAAAAACCGATTACAGAAACGCACTTGTCAAACGGTACGGGCGCAACATGCAACTGATTTCTGGCATCCACTTTAACATGTCGTTTCCAAATGAGATGTGCGATAGCGAAGGATACATGGCAGTCGTGCGCAATTTCCTCCGTTATGGTTGGCTGATTAGCTACCTTTTCGGCGCCTCCCCAAACATGGACCCAAGTTACGGTGATTTCGAAGTAAGCCCTTACGCCACCTCGCTTCGTATGAGCCGACATGGTTACTATTCAAGAATCCAATGTCAAAACGCCCTTTCAACTGATTCGGTAAAAGCCTACAAAAAAGATCTCCAAGCGGCGATCGAATCAGGCCTCATGCAAAACGCGAACGAACACTACACACGTATCCGTCACAAAGGAAATTATGTCGAAGTGCGAGCACTTGACATCAACCCCTTCTCTCCCGTTGGCGTCACCATCGATCAACTCCATTTCTTAAAAACCTTTCTGACATATTGCCTCTTAAAAGAATCTCCCCTACTGAATAAAAATGCCCAATATGAGCTTTGTAAAACCCAAGACATTGTCGCAACTGATGGACGCAACCCGAAACATCAGTTTGGTAAACAAGCAAAACTTCTTTTAGATGAAATCCGCACCGTCACCAAAACACCACTTCACTTCGATGAATACTACGCAATGTGCCAAGACCCGGAACTGACACTCTCTGGTCAACTAGCAAAAAAAGGCTCCTTTCTCGAATACGGCCTTACCCAAGCAAAAGCGCTGTCTCTTAAAGGCAAGAAGACTTCCGTTGAACTTTTAGACGGCCTTGAAATGTCGACTCAGCTTCTTATTAAAAGCGCTTATTTCGAGGGCTATCCTGTTGAAATCATCGATCGACGCGCCAATATTATCAGAATCGGCAAAGAAATCGTCAAACAAGCCACCATCACGCGGCTTGATTCACAGCTTGTGCACGAACTAATGGGCAACAAACAAGCCACAAAGAAAATCCTACTCGAAGCGGGCTTTCCCGTTCCTGCCGGTGAAGCTTATACAACAGAGGAGATCGACTTTGTCAAAAACGCCGTTGTCAAACCCAACACGACAAACTACGGACAGGGAGTCCACTTCCCTGACACCAAAGAAGATTTTATTGACGCTGTGAAAGACGCCTTCACCTTTGACGGCACCATCCTCGTCGAAGAGCGCGTGCCTGGTAAAGAACACCGATTTCTTATTATGAACGGCGAATGTATCGCCGTTTTAAGACGCGAAGGGGCAAGCGTCACCGGAGATGGCACCTCAACACTCGATCAGCTCGCAAAAAAAGCTAACCTCACCCTTGGGCTTTCCATCGACCCAACCTACATCCCCAAAAAAGACGAACGCGCACCGATACGCAAAAACTCCAACGTCTCAACAGGTGGCATTGGCATCGATGTGACAGACACCATCGACCCGAAGTTCAAAGAACTTGCGATCAAAGCCACAAAAGCGATGGGAGCTACCATCTGCGGTGTCGATCTAATGATTAATGAAAAATCAGCCGTGATCATTGAAATGAACTACAATCCCATGCTCTCAATGCACGCCTTCCCTTACCATGGCGAAGGGCGCAATGTAACCAAACCCCTGCTTCACCTCATAATGGCTAATTGAGTCTCTTTTGTATGGCGATCAATCGCCAAGTGAATGAGCTCGTCGAGTAAATCCGGATAGGCCAATCCACTTGCTGCCCACATCTGTGGATACAAACTAATATTCGTAAACCCAGGAATCGTGTTCACCTCATTTAAGAACACCTCATCACCTCGTACAAAGAAATCCACGCGCGCCATTCCTTCTAGACAAAGCACCTTGGATGCCTTAACCGCTAATTCCTGCACCCTTGTAACAATCTGCGGATCTAATTTTGCTGGCACCTCATATCTTGCCCCCTCTGGATCGAGATACTTCGCTTCATAAGAGTAAAACTCGTGGTTAGAAATCAACCGACCTGGTAAAGATGCCCGTGGCTTTTCATTCCCAAGCACTGAACACTCGATCTCCATCCCATCAATCGCCTCTTCAACAATCGCCTTCCGATCAAAACGAAACGCCTCTTGAACTGCGTCATATAGTTCTTCTTTTTTATGTACCTTGCTAATCCCCACCGAAGACCCCATGTTCGCTGGCTTCACAAAACATGGAAAGTAGTCCCACGTAACTTCATCTCCTTCATGCAGCACCACATACGGCACAACAGGCACCTTTGCATGCTCAAGTAGCCTTTTTGTGACATCTTTGTCCATCGCCACACTCGAGCCCAAAACACCTGGTCCCACAAACGGCACATCAAACAGCTTCAAAAGACCTTGCACCGTCCCGTCCTCACCTAAAGGCCCGTGCAAAACAGGAAACACCACATCCAAATGCTTTTCAAACACCTGAACAGCACGCGTCGGTAAAAGACTTAAATCTTTTTCAAACGTTGGAAGAGCTTTTTTCTGAAAAAGCGGCAAACACGCCTTTGGCTCATAAAAATGCCAAACACCTTTGCGATCAATCCCAATCGGAGCAATCTCATACTTTTCCCGATCAAGCGCATTAAGCACACTTTTTGCCGACTCAATCGACACCTCATGCTCTGCCGACCTGCCCCCAAAAATCACACCAAGACGAATTTTCTTGTTCATATGCAACAACTTTACTTAAAATCCCCCCCATGCGTCAACAACTCTACTCAAAACTCATCCTTTCCTTCCTCTCAAACGTCAAAAAACGCGCCCTTGAAATCCTCGCCGATGAAATGCACCTTCACTCGATCAAGGGCTACCCCCTTCACTTCACCGTCTTTGAAGATCCAAACCTCCTCGGCTACTACAAACCCGACCTCTACGAAATAGGCATCTCCAAAACACTTCTTGGAACCGACCACTGGGTCGATGTCCTCCGTCATGAACTCGCCCACTTCTACACCCATTTTAAACACGGCAATACACAAACCCCACACGGCCATGAATTCCAAACAACCTGTGACAAATTCAGCTGGGGTGCTCATATCAAACAAGCCACCTCAATCAAAACCACCAAACAACGTCAACTTGAAAAACTCCTCGCCCTCTCACAAAGCACAAACCCCCATGAAGCTGAATCCGCCCTTCTAAAAGCACAATCCCTAGCAACAGAGCTTCCCGAACCTGAAACCGACACCCTAGCCCTTGCCCGACCAATCACCGTAAAACGCGCCACCCAAAAACTCCACGCCATCGCCTCGATCACCCGCACCTTTGGGATCTCTGTTGTCCTAAACCGGGGTCAAACTCACACCTATCTAGAACTCATCGGCTACCCTGAAAACGTCAAACTCGCCACTCAAACAGCACTCTTTTTAAGCCATGAACTCGAAGAGCTCTATAAAAACGAACAAACACTCAAGGGTATGCGCGCTAAAAATGCCTTTTTTACAGGCCTTGCTGAAGGGTACCTCGCAAAACTCAATAAAGAAACCGCTCTCATCCCCGCGCCGCCAATCACCATGATCTACCCAAGACTCAGCAGTGCCCGCATCCAAACCTCTAACCACTTCGCCCGAAAGCTTGGTCAAAAACGGGGCAAAAACCTCTCCCTCAAAAAAGTCCTACGCCTTGTCAAGAAACGCTAAAGCCTCCATACTCCCACCCTTAACAACGAGGGCAAACACCACCATGAGCAGACTTTCTATCCTAGAAGCACCGATATCATCCTTTGTCACAGGTGGCCTTGCCCACATGAGTGGGTTTGAACTCTTAAAACATGGAACAAACACCGGTAACTACTGGAGCATCCTATCAACCGGCGCCGATCCTTCCCTTGGCGGCTCGAGTACCGGGGTAGAAAGATGCGCTGGATACTTCCACGTCCTAAAAGATCACAACAGACATGATGAAGCGACGATGGATGAACTCCCCATCATCCCCCTACATGAACTATTTGGCCCAACCATATTTAAAGGTTTCTCGGCCCTTTCTGCTACAGATAACATCGTCTTAAAAGTTATCTACTTTGCCATTTCCATCTTCACGCCCACGCTTAACTTCATGTACCGCACAAGTGAAATCCCCGCTATCTTTGAAAACGACCCTGACTTCCAGGGCCGTGCCTGGCGTACAAGAGAAGCACTTCCCCATGACCGGATCGGCCTCTACGGCCTTCTCTCTCACGTCACCGTCACCGACCTAACAAGCCAAATCTCAGACCACCCCCTTACCTTCCTTAGGGGCCTTGTTGAAACAATCACTGGAATCTACTTGACCTCGACAGGACTTGGTTTTATCCTATAAAACCATGGTCCGTGAAGAAAAAATCCTAGCACTTGATGCTGAACTCCTTGAACTTGGCATCAAAGACTCTGACCTAGAAGAACACTTTATCCTAGGTTCCGGCTCAGGCGGGCAAAAAGTGAACAAAACCCACTCAACCGTCCGCTTAAAACACCTCCCAACCGGCATTGAAGTCAAATACGGTAAAGAGCGCTCCCGAGAGCTCAACCGTTTCTTTGCTAAAAGAGCCCTCATCGAGAAATACCGCCAAAGTCTTGGTCAAACCACCAAAGCAGACCTTGCCCGCGAGAAGATCCGCAAACAAAAGAAGCGTCGCAAGCGACGTAACACCAATGACTTACAAAACACTTAGACTTTAGTTACACTTTTATTTATAATTTTAGACATGAGAACGCATAATAACCAAATCTCATTTTCTTTCTTCCTGCTGCGCCGCGGCGCATAACATACCCCCATATCCACACATATTTTACAAATTTGCACCTGAATTTACGCAGGATACTATCAATTAATAAAGAAATAAAAGGAGAAAATATTATGCCATTAGGAATGGTTCCCGCTTTTCAAGGCGGACAAAACACAAAAGCTTGGAAAGATCACACCCCAAGCGAAAAAGTCACCACTGTGACAGTCGTCGCAGCAATTGTAGCAGCCATCGTGTTTGCTGCCATCGCAGCGATGGGACACGCAAAACCTGGAGCTATCGTTGCAAGTGCAGCAGCCGGCGCAGTTGTCGCAGGGATAGTCACCTACGCATTTGCCAACGTTTACTTCCACGGTAAGCCCGACGAAGAACCCGAAACTACAGATCCTGAGTAACCTTTAGGGTCAGGCAACAACGACAGCTTGACCCTAATCACTTAAACAGTCCATTCAAGATTTGACAATAAATCCGTCGCTCCCTTAGTGTCCATTGGATCGAAATACCTATTCTCACCAGGCACAGATTGAGTTAGTGACATCAGCGATGAACTAAGTAATATCTTTGCCGTAGAGGTAGGCTCAAATGTATTCACTTCCTGTTCAACTCCCGCTACAGCATCCTGAAATTCCTTACTGTCAAATCCTGTCTTTGGATTGTTTATTATGTCCACAAGATTATCTAGCATGGGCTTAATCTGCTTATTTTGATCAGGTGTTAGATCTGCCGGAAAGGCTACTGGAGGACAAGCTGCAGTAATAGCTCTTAGATTTGCAATAGCTCCTGTATTTGTCAAATCCGGATCGGACGGGTTGAGAATGAATTGATCAATCGGAGTAGTCCCCCCCCCATTTGGACTGAAGTAAGAACTGATGTCAAGCGCTAAGTGAGTGTAAGCGGGGGAATGTAGAGCGTGTTGCAAACCATCCGCACCCCCTGTTTGAATTTGTTGAATTAGACTTGTAACATCTGCCTTAACTTTACTTGAAACACTGGTGTCTATTCCTGAACCTGGAAATTCTCCACCTACACCACCAACATTTGAAACTCCTGAAATCCCCATAAATACCCCTTTTTTTTATTATAACAAAAGGGTATTTAATGTAATTAATAAATCCCGTTTTAAAGGTCAGCCTTTCTAGCGGCTGCTCGGACCACTTCGGGGAGGGCGGGGTGGATATAGATGGTGTCTCTCATATCGTCCACGGTAGCGCCCATGTTCATGTAGGCGATGCACATGTGGATCATATTGAACGCTTCTTCCCCTATGATGTGGGTACCGATGAGCTTTACAAAGCCGTGGTCGGCAAGGAGTGCTCCGCCCATTCCTGAGCTGCGGTAGGGGTGTTTGGAAACGACGTAGAGCGTCCCCTCTTTTTTGAGCTGGAGCTCGGTTTTACCAACACCTCCAATTTGCGGGTTGGTGAAGACGGCGTGGGGCATAGGCAGCAGCTGTCGTTGCAGGCATGGTAACCTATGCATTTGCCAACGTTTACTTCCACGGTCAACCAAAAAGCGAAGGTTAACCTTTAGGGTCAGACAATACTAAGTGTCTGACCCTATGATTTTAGTTCTGAGGCAAATTCCAGTCTAAGTTGGCTGTGATCAAACTCAAACTTTGTATCAAAGCGACCTGCTGTGATTGTGTGAAATCCTTTCCTGTTGGACCGTTACCCATAAGATCCTCCTGTAATGCCATGGGTAGATTCCCATAATAGCTATACGGTCCACCAAGGGTATTCGTATCTGCTAAGAGGTTGTTCATTTCAGCGTCTGATATCTGACCACCACCTCGCACCGTGTTAAGCATCTTAGTCAGATTATACTGAATTCCAGGTCTTGGGTCTGACTTTGGAACTTGGTATGGTGGAACGTTTGGATTGAAGTAGGTTGCATTGGTCAAAAGATCTAGTACCACAACAGCACTTTGATTATTGAGCTGGATGCTCGACTTCCCTGTTAGGATATCAAAAATTGAACTGGTCAGATTCAAAATTGCCTCAGGTTGATTTCCCGTAAACTGCTTTGCATAGGCAACCACATTAGACTGTAGCGTCTTTAATTCTGTTTGAATTTGATTGCCATTGTAGCATGCTCCACTTTTAATTTGCGTCTCAATGTCCTCAACTTTTGTGCAAATCTCCCCATATGTAAGTGGCTGATTTGTGTTGGCATATAAAGATTGAGCCTGCAAATGACTCGAAAATAAATGATTGTTAATTGACATATTGTCCCCCTCTATTTTTTTTAATATATTTTACTCTGCGATGTGCCAGTTGTAGTTAGCTGTTGATTCAACTTGTCAGAAGCTTAATCATTTGTTGTGGGTCTTGATTCACTGATAATTCTGGCAGATTTGCCTTATTACTTACTAACATATTACCCCCTAACACTCCCTCTATCTTAACAGATTATTAACATTTGTCAAGAAATTATTTGAAATAGGGAGGTATCTAATTGATAGTTAGAGGATTAAAGATCTGCTTTTCTAGCAGCTGCTCTAACCACCTCAGGGAGAGCGGGATGGATGTAGATAGTATCTCGCATATCGTCTACGGTCGCTCCCATGTTCATATAGGCAATACACATGTGGATCATGTTTGACGCTTCCTCTCCTATGATATGAGAACCGATGAGCTTCCTGGAGGTGGGATCGAAGATGAGCTTTACGAAGCCGTGGTCAGCAAGGAGGGCTCCGCCCATTCCTGAGCTGCGGTAGGGGTGTTTAGAAACAACGTAGGGTGCCCCCTCTTTTTTGAGCTGGAGCTCGGTTTTACCAACACCTCCGATTTGGGGGTTGGTGAAGACAGCGTGAGGCATGGGCGGGTATTCGATAGCACCCTCGGGCATGCCTCCGTAGAGGGTGTTGAAAAGGTACTCGCCTTCGTAGTTGGCGCTGTGACGGAAGAAGTGGCGGCCGATGCAGTCGCCAAAAGCCCAGATGCCTTCACGTGAGGTTTTAAATTGGTCGTCAACCTCGATGTAGCCTTTCTTGCTTGTATTTACACCCGTTTTATCAAGGCTCAGGATGTCGGTATAAGGTGTCATGCCGGCGGCTACGAACAGGCTATCTGCTTCTAGGGTACCATTGTTGCATTTAAGGGTGAATGTATCGTTTGCGTGGGAGACTTCTTCAGGGACCCATCCCTTTTTGATGGTAAAGGGAAAGGCTTTTTCAAACTCTTCAACGATGTCGTCGTCTTCTGGGCGAAGGATCCGTTCGCGAACGAGAAATTCCACTTCGGTTCCCATTGCGGCGTAAAAATAGCCGAGCTCTAGCGCGATAAAACCGCCACCGATGACGATCATTTTTTTCGGTTGTTTCGTGTTGCGAAGCGCTTCTAGGTAGGTCATGAAAGGCGTGCCCTTGAGGCCTTTGAGGTTGGGGATCGTGGGGCGCCCGCCAACGGCTAGGAAGATCTTATCGGCGGTGTATTCTTCACCTTGACACCTAAGTGTTTTTGTATCGACGAATTTAGCAGGAGCACGGAAGAGGTCGATGTTGGGGTCTTTTTCGTAGATGGGAGCGATCGAATCGGAATCGGCATCGATGGTGTTGCAGACGCGGTCGACAACCGCTTTAAAGTCAACAGTGACACCCTCTGGCACGGTGATGTTGAATTTTGCGGCGTTTTTGATTTGCATCAAAACATCGGCCGTATGGATGAGCATCTTGGAGGGAATACAACCGTGGTTAAGGCACGTCCCGCCAAGTTTATCCATTTCAAACACAGCGACTTTATGCCCAAGGGCCGCTACAGGGCGTACTAATTTCGTGCCGGAACCTGTTCCAACAACGATCACATCGTATTTTTTCATAGGAGTTTTAGTTTAACGCCAGGTCGCTTTTAATGCAAAGTCATCGATATGGTTAAGCTCTGCTACGGGAAAGACAAAGCGGACGCCGGTGTTGTAGGCAAACTGTGAACGCTTGATTTGCGCTGCGATATCAACGGTTACATGTGTGTCAGACAGACTTGCAATCGGATTTTTCTTTTTCGCCATATCTTCGATAGGATTATACTTTTTAATGGCACGAATTGCCATTTGCCGTACTTTCCCCGCCGTGAGTTTTAACGAACCATCTTTTAGGATGGTATAGGAAGTGCCTCTCTCATAATCAGCTTGGAAGAAAACAGGGTAGGCTGTGTGTGCAGTGGCTGGCGTGTCATCTGTTAGACATACAATCGCAACACCATCAGGACTTTTTCGTTCCGATCGGTCTCCGGCTGTAGCAACTGGCGTGCTTTTTGCCAACATCTCCTCAAACTCAGCAGCACTCATGCCACCAGAAAAGGTTGTTGTCGGCTTGTTGTCTTTCCAAGACATCACAACGCCTTGAGCGCTTGTAACTGGTGACTCACCTGGAGCTGAAAGATGTCTATTTGCAACGTGCTCAGCTGGAGCATACATCGGAAGGGGAAGTTCTGCCCGATCGGCTTCAACTAGATGAAGTTTTTTTCTTCGAGCGCGTTTTCCAGTGCCTAGTTCATCGTGAACTGTTGACTGAAACCGATGTCTCACACGAGAACGAGTACCAGGTGTAGATTCTACCTCTAATGCTTTAAGGGCTGCAACTCTAGCCTTTTGATCGGCAGAAGGTAATCCATCATCCATAGCTGCGGCAAACTCTTTTGCTAATCTGCGCGCTTCTCCGGGAGTGGGTTTTTCTGGTCCAATCTCAGAGAGGATTTGAGCTGTTGGTGGTGATGCTGGTGCTGTGACTGCCATACGTAAAGTATAGCAGCTCTAATGCTTATTCATCAATAGCCATTTGAACAGCTAAGGCTAATCCATTGGCATGAACGAGTTGCTCTGCACAATCAAATACCGACAAGGGGCTGAACTTTGGGCTCCCTTTGACAAATAAATCATTATAGATGGTTTGAACACGCTCTGCAAACCCTCGCTTCATTTTTAAGGATAGGTCGACAAGTGCTGTTTGTATCTCAATATTATGCAAACCAGGTGTTTTAAGCATCGCCTCGTATAGCGTGCGTATTTCTCTTCCATGCTTTCCCTCTTTTGGTTTAAGGGGAAGAAGCACTCTAGTCTCCTCGCTGATTACATCTCCAGGATTTTTATGGCCTGCGACAAACGCCTCGACGTATAACAGGCAGCGTGATGCAAACGCCACGAGCGCTGTCATTGCCTCAACGACTTTCGCCTTACGGACACTTGTGCTAGACAAGCAAAACCATCTACTTCCTGAATCTTGGGCCTGCTTAAAGGCTACTTCTAGCGCATCAAAATATTTTCTTACCATTGTGCGGGTTTTAATACGCGCCTCTTTAGTATAACGGCTTGGATCTTCCCCCCTGATGCCATGTACAACCGCTTGACAATCTGCAGCTAACTGTGTAGCCTGTACGGATAATTCTTCTAATCTCATAATTTTGCCCTCTTATAATATTATTATAACAGAGTGAAAAATTGAATTAAATACGAATAAAAATTTTACTTTATATGACTGTAGACGGATATTTCATTTTAGACCCTCAATTGCGATCTTCGGCTGAATTCTCAAGAGTTTCTATAAGGGGGATGATGGTTTTAAAGATGGGTGAAGGCTGCCAATACACTATCTCCTTAGTGCACTTGAGACACCTTGATATGACATCCCTTACAGCTAGAATCGATGGGCTTCAGTTGCGGCTTTGTGCGGTGGGAATGCGCCCAACTTGGCTTCTAGAGCGTGAAATAACCTACATTCGCCCGCTCTTGTCAAGCAAGGAAAAAGTCACGCTTGTTAATCCAAAAGTCGTGCTAAGAGACGGGGTACGTGGGATTCTATTGGGATCAGACTTTATTCCCCTTTCTGAAATGAAAGATGAACTGCGTGAGAACAACTTTCATTCGGTGTTTGTGCATCGCTCTATCCTTTACAATATCCCTCAACATACTTGGGCTCGCCTTGAAAGGGTCAGACGCGACTGGAATAAGGAGGCAAAGTCGATGATTCCAGGTCTTGATTTTAGTGGGATGACAGTTCACAAAGACAAGCAAAAAGCAGAGACTGCAGAAGACGAGGGAAGTTTTTTCAACTACACGTTGGTTACGTTTTGCGTTCTTGGGGTGGCCTTTGTCCTTAGATGCATGTTTTCATCCGATCCCGAGCTTCAATGATGTCCTTTAAGTGCCCAAAAGAGGAAAAGCGAATATAGCCCTCACCCATTTCGCCGAAACCAGCACCTGGCGTGATGATCACATGACAGTCTCGCAGCACCCTTTCAAACACCTCCCACGAATCCTGTCCATTCATATGCACCCAGAGATACGGGGCATTAACGCCACCTACCACTCGATAACCTTTTTCAACCATCAGCTCGTGGAGGATTTTCGCATTGTTAAGATAATAGCTCACAAGCTTTTTCGCCTCTGCCCACCCATCATCTTCTAATACAGCAATCCCCCCTTGCTGAATGATGTTAGACGCGCCATTAAAGACTGTCATGTAAACGCGTTCGAAATCCTTTCGGATACTTGAGCCATCTTCATATTTAAGTGCCTCTGGAACAACCGTCCACCCAAGACGCACACCTGTGAAGCCCGCGAGCTTTGAAAACGAAGAAGTTTCGATCGCGACCTCTTCAGAGCCTGGTACTTCAAAGATCGATTTAGGCAGCGACTTGTCTTGAATGTACTCGCTATAGGCCGCATCAAACACAATCACGGCGCCAATTTCCTTTGCCTTTCTAATAAGTTTTTCAAGCTGCTCAAAAGTGGCAACTGCCCCTGTTGGATTATTTGGCGAGCAGATGTAGATGACATCCACATCGGTTAACTCATCCACATCGACAAAATAATGCGTGCGCTCTGAACACTCCATGACTTGAATGTTCGTCACCCCATGAAGACGCGTGGCATCGCCATACGCTGGATAAAGTGGATTTTGCAAAGCAATCTTCACATTGGGGCCAAAGAGCGTCTGGAAACGACTGATATCGGGCTTACACCCATCTGAGATAAAGATGCTATCTGGGTCCATTTTCCCTTGATAAAAGCGCTTGGAAATAAGTTCTCTAAGCTTTAAATCCCCTTGCTCAAAGCCATAACCTGTATACCCTTCTGGAGTGCCCATCAAAGCACAGGTTTCTTGTAACTTCGCAACAACATGAGACGATAGTGGCTCAGAAGTATCACCAACGCCTAGAGAAATGAGTTTTACATCCGGATTTTCACTTTGAAACTTGTCCTTTCTCACCTTGAGTTCACGAAAGAGATAAGAGTCCTCAAACTGAGCGACGAGTGGATTTCTTTTCACGAGAGCTGATCCTTTAAATAGTGGTCAAAATGATAAAAGCCTTTTTTGCCAAGTATCCACTCGGCAGCTTTTAAAGCGCCTTTTGCAAAGCCTTCTCGGCCTTTTGCGCGGTGAGTGACTTCAAGCGTATCCTCAGGCGAGTCGAACAAAACTGTATGCGTTCCAAACAGCGAGCCTACCCTGACACTTGAAAAAGGTACACCCAGTGAGAGCGCAGTACCTGAGGGACTGTCGACCTTGTGCTTATGATGATATTCAACACCGGCAATGTCATACTCAGGGAATTTTTCCATTAATTCATGCGCTCTTTTCACAAGCTCACCCATCAAATAGACCCCGATGGAGAAATTGGGGCCATAGACAACGCCTATTCCCGCCTTTTCAACCATCGTCTGAACTTGATCCAATTGATCATACCAACCAGTGGTCCCAATGACGAGATTCTTCTTCAGTTCAATGGCCATCTCTAAGTGCTTAATTACAGCATCGGGGTGGGAAAAATCGATCAAGATGTCGGCTTCATGCGGCTCTGCGACACTACTTGCCAGCGCCTCCACCAAACGTCCCATCTTCCCGTACCCAATCAGTCCTACCTTCATAAGTTACAAGGGTAGCCGAGAAGAACCATTTTGTAAATTCAATAACCTTTCCATTGGTAAGTTCAATCGTAATTCGAGGGGATGTAGATGGGAAATCTCTTACTCTACGAGACAAATCTGTGATATCAGCTTCAGCAACAACGGTAACTGGCTCACTTCGTTGAACAAGGGATGTTTGCTCTGAACTCCCCACTTCAAACTCAATTTTTTTTACCGCCAAATTATCAAAAATGGCTCTCACAAAGGCCTTTTTGTGGTCACTGTCAGCTGGTCGCAGATAGCGACCAGGATCGTCTGTTCTCCCTGAAAAACTACCGAGTCTTGAACGGTAAGCAAATGTTGGAGCTGCCATGGCTACTTCACAAAAGCTTTGATAATCTCTTGTTTAGTAACAGGTCTGTCCATGTGGTCTGTCTCACTGTTTTCGATTTTTTCAACAATGTCATAACCTTTAACAACCTTTCCAAAGATGGTGTGGTTGTTGTTAAGCCAAGGTGTCTCTGCTGTTGTGATGAAAAATTGAGAACCGTTGGTGCAAGGTCCGCGGTTTGCCATAGCTAGAAGGCCTGGCTTATTAAAAGTCACTTCGTGGTGACACTCGTCTTCAAAGTTCTCGCCCCAAATCGACTCTCCACCAGCTCCTGTGCCAGTTGGGTCTCCGCCTTGAATCATGAAACCTTTAATGACGCGGTGTAAGATCACCCCGTTGTAGTAGTTCTTCTTAGCAAGTGATACGATGTTTTCACACGCTTTTGGTGCGATTTTCGGCATTAGTTCAATTTCAATCGTTCCGGAAGTCGTTTCGAAAACCAGAGTTGGATTTTTGGATGTGTCCATAACGTGCTCCTTTTAAATCATGTAGAGCTACATTGTACCATAAAATAACTTTTTTATCAAGACATCAATTTTTTTGATTGGCTATAGTGATCACCATGTTTTTACTATTATTACCCGCCCTACTCCTAGGAAAGACAGTCACTTACACTTTCAACGAAGAAGTCAGTGGCGAGACCCTGCCTGTTACCTGGACCTATGAAAAGACGAAAGAAGGCATCGTCTTGCAGGGAAAGGAGAGAAATTCAAAAACAATTATCGATTGTTACTCCGATCTCACCTTCCACAAGGTGACGATCAACGACAAGCTTTTCTACTATCGAGAAGGCAATATGCTTTTTGCCACAACGCCTAAAGGGAAGCGCAGTTACAAGCTTGGAAAAACCCCCTGGATTCAACAGTTTTGGTTTGGCCTGATTCCCTTTGTGCAATCAACCGATGAACGGATCGAATTTTATGTGGTGAATCCACGGAACCTCGACCTTGTAAGACTCAAAGCGATCAAACGCAACGTCGTCAAACTCACCTTAGATGGCAAAACATACGATGCACTTCGCATCAAAATCACCCTCCCAGGTTTTAAGGGAGCGTTTTGGAAAGCGTATATCTTCTTTGACATGCAGACGAGCGATTTCTTAAAATACGTGGGTAACTCTGGACCTGGAACACCAACCGAAACGATTACCTTTGTGAAGAGGAAAGAGTAATGGGTGTTGTCTATTCCTCTGAAAAAGGGGCCATGTGCCCCAAATGCCAAAAGCCAGAAACAGAGTGTCTCTGTCCAACAGGTAAACTGCGCGTTCGTAAAGAAATGAAAGGACGTGGCGGGAAATGCGTCACTTTGGTAGAAGGATTACCAAAGAGCGTTTTAAAGGATGTTGCCACAAGTCTCAAACGCAAGCTTGGAACGGGCGGTGCTGTCAAAGGCATAACCATCGAAATCCAAGGTGATCGTGTAGATGACATCAAAGTAGAGCTTAAAAAACTAGGATATCCCGCCAAATGAAAAGATATCTTTTCCCCCTCATTCTCCTTATCGGGTGTACTGGCAAAACAATCACAACCCCTAAGTTCGACCCGAAACTTAAATACCTTTGCGATGCATCAGCAAAAGACAAAGCCGGCTACAAATTAATGTGCCAAACCCCAATGCGAAAACAAGAGGCACTTATTCTCTTTAGAGAAGCGGTCCAAGAGACATCAATAAAGCGCCAAGTCAAACCCGACGACCTCTACATGCGCTTGACTTTTTGGGATAAAGACATGGAAAGACCCAAAGCGCCGTTTGTTGCCGAATTAATCTACATAAATGGCGAAATTCAGACTTACTATAAAAAGCCAAACGAAGACTCTTTAACCGATAGCTTTGATGTAGATCCTCTATGAAAATTGCCATTGCAGGAAGTTCTGGCCTTGTGGGTTCTCACCTCATCCGCTTTCTAAAAGAAGCCGGCCATGAAATCACTCCCCTTGTGCGTAATGCATACGAAACAGGTCCATTTGATGCCGTGATCAATCTAGCCGGTGAAAGCATCGGAACGGGGCTTTGGACAAAATCCAAAAAACAACGCATCCTAAATAGCCGCATAGAAACGACAAAAAAGTTAGTTGAAACGGTCGATACGAAGCTCTTTCTCTCAGCTAATGCCGTTGGCTATTATGGGGATCAGGGAGATGAACCTCTTGATGAAAATACCCCCAAGGGAACGGGATTTCTATCAGATGTTTGCGCAAATTGGGAGCGAGAAGCTCTTAAATCCTCTGCTCGCACACTGATTATGCGCTTTGGCATTGTCCTCTCTCCAAAAGGAGGAGCACTTTCTAAGCTTAAACTCCCCTTCAAAATGGGGCCGGGCACCCAATATATCAGTTGGATTCACATCGAAGACCTTTGCCGCGCCATCGCTTTCCTGCTTACTTCAAACTTAGAGGGCGTTTTTAACTTAACTGCCCCTGAACCACTCACTCAAGAACAGTTCAGCCGCACTTTTCACAAGTACTGTTTCCCCTTCCCGTCCTGGCTAATCAAACTTCTTATGGGAGAAATGGGAGATGAGATGGTTTTATCAAGTACAAAAGCTCTCCCAACAAAACTTTGTGACCACAACTTTACATTTAACTACCCTCAACTTAAGGATTGTCCTTTTTGAAAATTCTTGTCACAGGAGCGACCGGTTATATTGGCACAAGACTCATTCACCAACTTCTAAAAGAAGGGCATGAAGTGATTGCCCTTGTGCGTGATGAAAAACGGTATAAAGCTCCAAGTGAAAAAGTCATTGTCGTGGAAGGGGATTTTGGAAGAAAAACCGTGCAGTTTCCTGATGACATTGATGCGGCATATTACCTACTTCATTCAATGACGCTTTCCCCAAGTCAATTCGAAGCCGAAGAAATGAACGTAGTTACTAATTTTCTCTCTTCAATTAAAAAAACCTCATGCGAACAAATCATCTACTTGAGTGGTTTATACACTGAAAACGACCTTTCACCGCATATGGCATCGCGTAAAAAAGTTGGCGAGCTTCTAAAAACAAGCCATATTCCCCTAACAATGCTCCGAGCTGGTGTGATCATTGGATCAGGAAGTGCTTCCTTTGAAATTATGCGTGATTTAGTGGAAAAGCTTCCCATTATGGTTGCCCCTAAGTGGATTGCGCAAAAATGCCAACCGATTTCTATTAAAGACATTCTCTTTTATTTGGTCAGCGTATTAAAGCACACTAAATGTTTAGACAAGACTTTTGATGTAGGTGGTCCTGATGTTCTTACGTACAAAGACATGCTTTATGAGTATGCAAAATTTCGACATCTGCACCGTGTAATCATCCACCTTCCTCTTCTCACTCCAAAACTGTCCTCCTACTGGCTCTTGTTAATAACAACCGTCAATTACAACATTGCACGTTCTTTGATTGAGAGTGTACACAACAATGCTGTGTGTAAAAATACAGATATCCACGAAATTTTCCCAAGACAATGTCTCACTTTCAATGAATCTGTAGCCTTAGCTATGGAAAAAATTGAACACACTGATGTTCTCTCAACTTGGAGAAGTGCATGGACAAATACGCGCTTATCACCAAAAAGCACTGATTATGTCACTGTTCCAAAAAATGGGTGCTTTATTTCTCACTCAGAAATTGCCAATCCTCATCCTCCTGAAGCACTCTTTGACTATATTTTGGAAATTGCAGGCAAAGACGACTGGTACTACATGGACTGGGCTTGGCGCTGGCGCGGTTACATTGACCGGATTTTTGGCGGGGTTGGTTTACGTAGAAATATGACTCATAAAAAAGATCTTCAAGTTGGTTCTCCCTTAGATTTTTGGAGAATTCTTTTAATTGAAGACAACAGGTTGCTTCTCTATGCAGAAATGAAAATCCCAGGAGAAGCTTGGCTTGAAATCAATGTGAACCAAGCTCTAAACATCACAGCAACTTTTAGACCAAAAGGGCTCTTTGGTCGATTATATTGGTGGATTTTTTACCCTGTGCATCTAGTACTTTTTCCTGGGATGTGTCGCCATTTTATGAAAAAGTTTGAATTACATCGCGAAAAATAGGTCTAGCATCATTTTCCAAGAAACGTCTGCCGCCTCTTTGGTGTAGACCTCTGGTCTGTTATCATTGAAAAACGCATGGGGCGCGTCAAAAGAGTGGAATGTGTGTTTTACGCCTGCTTTTTGCATTATGGCGTCGAGTTCTTTGACTTTCGCGGGGGTGATAAACTCATCGCGTTTACCAAAAAAGCCTATGACGGGACACCGAAGGTTTTCAAAATCAGGCTCGATATTTGGGTGTATACCGTAGAAATCAACACAGGCATCAATTTCTGGATTTTTTGAGGCGGCAAATAAAGCGAGTTGCCCTCCCATGCAAAAACCAACGACGGCGACTTTATCGCAACTTTTCTTAAGTTCTTTGACGCTTAAGGCGAGTTTTTCTGCAGTTTTATCGATATTCAATGCCATCATTTTGCGTCCCGCTTCATCAGGAGACTTTGTAACTTCTCCGTCATACAGATCTGGTGCGATGGCTTTAAAGCCTTCTTCCTCAAACCGCTTACACACTGCCTTGATATGCGCATCGACTCCCCACCATTCTTGAATAACGATGACACCTTTTTTGCTCATTTGAGTTTTTTAACCTGTTCTGTACGTTCTGGCTCGATGATCAGCGTGGCCTTTCCAAGGTGCTTTCCGATAAGTTCGGTGTTGAGTTCTCCAATCGGCTTGACTACGTAGGTCATGACTTTTTTCGCTTCATTGTAGGTTGGCATAGCGAGGCGCAGCATCGTGGCTTCGTGATTTACGATCAGCGCTGCATTGAAGTTTTTATAGGTGAAATCTTTTTTAAACGCCTCAAAAGTTCGGTCTCCTGACCTTTCGATCGGATCGCCTGAAAAGGCCAAGATGTTTTCTGAGGTGCCTAGTAAATGGAGGAGATATTCTCCATCTCTTAGAACGAGCGTCGAATCACTTGCCTCTTGATAATAGAGGGAAATGGGCCCTTTAACGCGTGGCAGTGAACTAGAACAGGCAACTAAGAGAAAAGTAAGAAGAATTGGGAGATATTTTTTCATCTCTTTGGTAGTATCATAGAGGAGAAATTATGTCTAGAATTGTACTGCTTGTTGCCTACTTCCTCGATTTCTTCTGCTTTTCGCTGATCATCCCACTCCTCGCTCCCCTCGTTTTTGAGTATGCGGGTGGTATGAAGTATCTCGTTTTGGGATTTCTTCTCGCCGCATACCCTGCAGCGCAAATCTTTGGGAATCCTTTTTTAGGGCATCTGGCTGATCGCATTGGCCGCAAAAAGATCCTTTTCCTCTCCTATCTTGGCAACTGCGCTGGCTATCTTTTTTCGCTGATGGCTATTTTTACCCATCAGCTTGTTTTCCTCTTTATCGGTCACCTTATCTCAGGACTTCTTGGCGCCAATATGTCGATGACAAATGCCATTATCTCAGATCACTCTTGTGAAAAAAAACAGCGACGGCTTTTTTCCCTAACCCACCTGCTTATCGGCATCACTTTTGTCGTAAGCCCTCTTATCTCAGGCAAACTTTTCACCTTAACTCACTCAATTGACAAAATCGCCTTGATTACCTTTTCAGTTTCCACCCTGATTAGCCTTTTTAATCTTCTCTTGATTTCTCGCTACTTGCAAGAAAACCCCTCTCTTCCACCTCCCCTAAACCTCAAACAAATCCTTTCTGTTAAAGGGCTGCGTACAGCTTTAATGGGCACTTTTTGCTTTTACTTTGGGTGGTATGGTTTTATCAAATTTTTCCAAGCTTATCTCCTAGAACACCTCCACTTCTCCTACGAGGCTTTCTGCGGGGTGCTCTCGATCTTAGGCTTTACCTCTGTCGCAATCCAATCGCTTCATACTTTTATCTTCTCAAAGCGCTTCCCCTTTGAACCAACACTCAATTTCTCCCTTGCATCCCTCGGTATTTTCATCCTGGTGCTTTTGATCTTTGACGCGCATGTCATCGTGTATCTGATTACTCCCTTGATTGCAGCAGCTCATTCGCTTGGAGCGCCCTCTTTGACCTACTACGTCTCTCGCACAACTAAAAGCGGTCAGGGCAAGGTGATGACGCTTTTTCAAGCATCGCAGGGAACGGCTAAAATGCTCTCGCCAATTACAATGGGTTTAATGATGACGTTTTCCATGAAAAGCCCTCTCCTTCTCAGCGCTTTTTTCGTCCTGTTAACACCACTAATTTTATTCAGAAGACCGTTACGAGACGTAGTAAAGTAGCGCGTGAAAAAACACTTCTGAGCTTCCTTCGGGAACGCCCACCTTATCATGGAAACTTCCACTTGGATTTTCCATAAGGTCTAAGCATGTCTTCTTAAAACTTGAAGGAGAATGAACGCATTTAGCTGCGTCTTTTTCGATTGCGGTATTTGAAAATTCTTGAGTCTGCGGGATTAAGTAGATAACAGACTTACCAGCCGATGCGGCTTGGAAACCTGCTGTTGACTTGTGGCAGACGACTAGATCAGAGAGGCTTGTCGCCTCTTTTGTCGTCAGCTCGCCGCTAAGAACTGTGACCTCAGGAAGAAGAGAACGCTGTTTTTTAACCATCTCTTTTTCAAAGCTGCCATCTGTCTTTGGGTGGGGTGCTATTATCACATGGTAGGATGAAAACACACGATCCCCCATTGATTTGAGGAAAAGAGTAAAAGCTTCCTCATATTCCTTTCCATATCCCCCAATATAAGTGATCCGTTTTTGGTTTTTCACCCCTGAGATTTTCTTTAAGAGCTTGTGCCGGTCATAGCTATTGATTTCCTTCCAGCCCTCAAGAGACGGCTGTCCGACAACCATTCGTTTATCGACTGGTACCGGATTAAAACTTAAATCCTCCGCCACATCCTTTGTGGGAAAGAATAGCATTGACGCTTTCCGAGCCACTTTATGTCCAATTTCAAAGTAGGCATCTGTTCCCGTTGCTGAAAAATTATCCCAGTACGAGACAGTCATCACATCTTTTTTCGTATATGCTTCTAGAATTTGGCCTTGCATTGCACTTGCAACGCCACTGACCACCATTAAAGCCTGAATCCGGCTGGAGATTTTCTTCACTTCAGGTGATGTAAGTTGAAACATTCGAGGCAAAACAGGATCAAGTTCGATCCCAAATTCTGCAAAAGTCATGATTTTTTGAGGGGGAAGACCACTTTGGTAGACAATATCTTTTGCCGTGCCGTGAGCCAAAACAATGTAATCTTTTTCAAAGGATTCGAGTTTTTCTAGGACAGGGAGGATGGCATGAGTTTCGCCAGCATCAACTAAAAAGAACAAAAGGTCGGTTTGCACCGCCCCAAAAAGAGAGGTAGCTAATAAAGTAAACACAAAAGCGCATCTTTTCATAGCTACCTACTGTAACAGACTTTCGTCTATATCATCAACTACGAGGAGCACTAGCTAAAAGTGCGTGCAAATTCGTACCTGTTTGATTCTCAACAAATGCTGGGAAAGAAGCAGAAAGAGCACACGCTGCAACTGACATACCAATCCCAAGTGAACCTGTAATAAGGCCTGTTGCAAGTGTAAGCACAGCGGATGCTAAAATCGTCAATGCGACTTTAGCATAGCGTTGATGTTGAACATCAGTTAAGCCAATTTCAGTAAAACATCTGTCAATGAACTGAGCTGTTTGAGGCTCTTGAGCTCTCTCGCTTAAAGCATTAGTAATTAATCCAGCGATAGCACCTGAAATAGGATTGCCCGCAAATAGACCAAATGCTGCACCGACTCCTGCAGCCACACCGTAGGTTTGGACTGGGGTTAATGCCGGGGGGGTAGGGGTTGCCATATTTTTCTCCAATTTTGAAAAATTTTTCCTTATATCGTCAAAAAGGATATCCCCAACTAGAGTATTTACGCAATCTTTATCGCAATTGAACAACGCTTCAAGTAAACACTTAATAAACGCATTATAAAAAGTAATATTTATTATGCGTTTGCATGTGGTGAAACAGTGCGAAAGTGAACTTGAGTCAAAAACTCGTTTACTGAAACTAACACTGCATCGCCACTTTTAGCAAGTTGAGACGGAGTTGCCTTATCAAATCCTTCAATCGTTGTGTTCACTGAATTGATAAAATTATCAATTGAGTCGGGGTCTGGAGGAGAAGGCCAACCAAGTCCTCTTGCATCTGCTTCAAGTTCTTTTTGATGCTTATCCAAAAAATCCTTAATATGATGCAAAAATTGTTTTGTTGTGTGAATGAGATGATCAAAATCGTGCTTATTCGTTGGAGGAGGATCCCATTTTTCCATAACCTTGTTTCGTAGGTGTTCTATTTCTTTCCAAAGATGCGCTGACCCCTTCCCTCCATAATGGAAATGTGAGGATACACCTCCTACTCCTGAAATTTTCATACTTCCTCCTATAAAATTGACTTTATTTACACTTAAAGACTAAACAGAAATTAAGTGAAAAAGTGTGGGTTAATTCTTAGTTCTGTCTTCTTATTTTCTTGTGTCTCGATGTCTAAAAAAGAGCAACAAGAAAATATCTTAGAAACGCCAACAATACTTGAGTCGGCAGAGCGAGCCCTTGCCGGCAGACACTTTACGCTTGGCGACTGGCCCAACCAAAACTGGTGGGACAGCTTTGGGCAAGAAGAACTAAGCCGTCTCATTCAAACAGCGCTTGAAAGCAATCCAACTCTGCAAGCTGTCGGAGAGCGAATTGAATTTGCACGGCAAGAAGCGCTAGTAACACGCGCTAAACTCTTTCCCTGGCTCTCTTTTGATGGCGAAGAAAAACTCGAACACCTCAGTAAAAATGGCGTCTACCACGCACTTAACCCCGACTTAAAACGGAATACCAATTTTATCCAACTCCTCTTGAACTTCAACTACGAGGTGGATATCTGGGGGAAAAACAAAAACCTTTATATGGCAGCGCTCGGTCGCACAAAAGCTGAGCTTGCCGAGTCAAAACAAATTGAACTCGTTATTACATCAGCTTTAGCCGAAACTTACTACGCGCTTAAGACAAACATGTATCGCAAAAGACTATACGAGGCTTTGGCAAATGTCAGAAACAAGACCTACCTTTTGCAAAAACTTCTTGAGAAAAGCGCACTGATGTCAGCGCTTCCACCAAGCCTTGCCTATGAGCGGTTTGAAGAATCTAATAAACTTCTCGCGATGATCGACGAAGAAATCGCTATGAACCGTCACCTCATCAATGTGCTTACCGGAAAAGGACCCGACGATGAGCTTTTAATTGAAGATTCACTCCCCCATCTTCCTGAAACAATGAAACTCCCCGCTAACCTCTCACTTGATCTTCTTGCTCGCCGCCCCGACGTGATGGCTGCCATTTGGCGCGCTGAAGCACAATCTCATGAAGTCGGAGCCGCTATTGCTGACTTCTACCCTGCTATCAATCTACGTGGGCTTTTTGGCCTAGACGCTCTCGGCTTCAACAAACTCTTTAAAAAATCTACCGTCACAGCAGGCGCTATCCCCGCCTTTCACCTGCCAATCTTTACAGCCGGTGCCATTCGCGCCAATGTCGATGCGAATAAAGCGGAATTCCAACAAGCAGTCTTTGACTACAATCGCATCATGCTAGACAGCACACGCGAGGTTGCAGACCTTTTAGTCTCGCTAGAATCAGTCTATGATCGCCTCGAAAACCAAAGCGAAATCCTTTCTCGCGCCGTCTTTCGCTACAACCTCACCAACCTCAATTATCAAAAGGGACTTGACAACTACCTTCAGGTCTATGCTATCGAGGAGGAATGGATTGAAAAATCCCTAGAAAACGCGCTGCTTATGTTTGACCAATACGCACGCACCATAGAATTGATCAAAGCCCTTGGTGGGGGATATGACGAAAAAAACATCTCTAACCTTCTTCGGAGTGATCCTAGCCCTACTAGTGATCGGTAGCCTCATTTGGCTATTTAAATTCCGCTTAAGTAAATACACGGATGATGCCTACGTCCAAGGCAACCAAATTGTTTTAACACCTTTAGTCGACGGCTTTGTCACAAATATCTATACCGATGAAACATTTCTCGTCGAAAAAGGTCAGCTGATCATACAGCTTGATGATACCGATGCCAAAATTGCGCTCGAAGACGCTGCAGAAAACCTCGCCACCGTCACACGCCAAGTGTGTCAAATGTTCCACCAAACCGACGCCTACCAATCTGAGATTGAAGTGCGCAAAGCAGAGCTCATCAAAGCGCGTCAAGATTACACCCACCGCATTGACGTCATTGAAGCAGGCGGTGTTTCCCTAGAAAACCTCGAACACGCCGAGGCAGCACTTAAAGCCAACTTCTTTCTCTTGAAAGAAACTGAAAGCCTCTATCAAAAAGAACTCGCGATGATCCAAGGTGATACCATCCCAGGAAATCCCCTTGTTAAAGCAGCTCTTGACCGCTACCTTGACGCTTGGGTCAATCTTTACCGAACAAAAATCTACGCCCCTAACGAAGGGCTCATTGCCGAGCGAAAAGCACAAGTCGGCATGTATTTTAAAGCGGGTGACCCCCTCTTAAACATCATTCCCCTCGATCAAATCTGGGTCAACGCCAACTACAAAGAAACCCAAATGAAGCGGATGCGCATCGGGCAAAGCGTCGAACTGACCGCCGACATCTACGGAGACGATGTCGTCTACCACGGTCGTATCGTTGGCCTGCCAGGCGGCGCCGGTAACGCTTTTTCTATCCTCCCCCCTCAAAACCTCTCCGGCAACTGGATCAAAATTGTCCAACGTCTCCCCGTCCGTGTCGCCCTTCGTTCAGATGAAGTGAAGCAAAATCCTTTACGCATCGGACTCACTATGACAGCGCGCACAAACGTACGAAACACCGACGGGAAACGCGTTCCAGAAACAAATAAAGGCGCGCCAAATTACAACACACACATCTTCTTAAAAGAAATGGAAGGAGCTAAAGCCGCCGGTGAAAAAATCATCGCTAGCAACCTAGACCCAAACCTCTTCTACTACAAAGACCATCCTTTCGAGCAAAAAGAGCTTCCATCGATTAGCATGGCACCTCATGAATAAAAAGATCCTCTACACAGCCTTAGCTCTTATCTCAACCATCATCTTTAATTTTGCCGTTACCAATATGGCAGCGCTGTACATCCTAGGCGACCTCGGGGGCTCTGCTATGACCGGCTCATACAGCCTCGCCTACTTTGGCTTTGGCAACTGCCTCGGCGTACCTCTTGGAAAAATCTTAGGCCTCAAATACGGCCGGAAAAAAGTGCTTACCGTTTGCCTTGTCTTTTACGTCCTCACAACCTTTACGATTGGCTTTTCATCTACCTATCCCATTTTCATAATCATGCGTTTTCTCCAGGGTTACGTCTCGGGGCCTATGCTCGTTTTAATCGCCTCACTCCTCACGAAACTTGCAAACATAGAAGAGCGCCGAAAATTTATCCGATCTATCACCATCCTTATCATTACCGTCTCAGTGATTGCAGCAAGTATAGGTGGCACCCTCGCCTACCTTTGGTACTGGGCATGGAGCTTCTACGGATTCACCCTTATTATCGCCGTCATCGGCATCACTCTTCTCTATCTCTTACGTGACATCAGTTACCCACCAGAACCCATTGAATTTGACATCATCGGTTATATTTCCCTATTCATTGGCGTTCTAGCAACATGTAGCTTCATCACCCTCGCCTACGAACTTGACTACCTCCGCTCTCCACTCCTTCAAATCCTCCTACCTCTCGGCATAGTGAGCCTCGCCTACTTTATCATACATTCATGGAACCACCCCTCGCCCGTCATCTCCTTCAAACTTCTTAAAAATCCCACACTAGCCGTCGGACTCCTTGTACTCTCCATCCTTTTTTCCGCCTACTTTGGCATGGTCTTCTTAATCTCCCAATACCTTCACCTCTACGCAAACTACACCCCTCTCTACATCACCATAGTCCTCGGAACAATGGCCGTAACAGCACTTGCCGTCATGCTACTTGTCGATCGAATCTATGCTAAAACGCGCCTACTCACCCTTATGATAGGCATCACTTTCTTCGCTCTTTCCTGCTTTTACTCATCCACGTTCAACGTAGAAATCGACTTCGGCCGAATTGCTCTTGCCCGCATCTGTGCCGGTATAGGACTCGCCCTCATCCTTCCACCCCTCCTTCTTCTTGTTCTGAGCTCTTGCGATGAGTCCGAAGGTATCGACGGACTCACCCTCTTCCAATTTACACGCACCATCGCCTCAGGACTTGGAGGTCCCATCTACTCCACCATCTGGATGCGCCGCGAAGTATTCTATCATAGCCGCCTAGGATCGAGGCTAACCCTCTTAAGCGAACAAACCTCAGAATACCTCCATAAATTTAACCCCTTCCACCTCACACCCGAACAAAGAATCAGTGAAATGAACGTCGCCCTTGCGCGTCAAAGCAACTCGCTAGCCCTAAACGATACGTTCTACAGCATGGGACTCATCCTCATCGGCACCATCGCCCTTATCCTCATCTACCGGCTGCTCATTAAACCCCGCCTGCGCCCCCACCTCACCATTTAGATTCAGGTACTAAATAGCTATGAAGATCGATTTAAAAATATACCAAAAACAATTTGCTCTAGAATCTGCACAATTCGTTCGAATTGATCATACTGATACAATCATTGCAGAAGTTTATAAAGTTGATACAGAGGAAAAATCGTTTATTTTGAAGGTATGCCCTAATGAAGAAGACTATTTTCGAGAAGTCTATTTTCTGCGTCAGCTCGAAAACAGCCTCCCTTTGCCAAAAGTCATTGCAGTTTTTAAACCTTCACAAAACCACTTTGGCGCCATTTTAATGGAATACCTTGAAGGAGACCTCCTGAAAGAAGACACCTGGTCGCACGATTTGGCATTTGAAATCGGCATCCACTTAGCCAAATTACATAATCACCGAACAAAGACCTACGGAGATTTAACAAAACCTCAACCTCCCCTAAAGTCTGATACCTACTTTAACATAAAGTTTGAAGAAGAGCTCAACGAGTGCCAAGGCCATCTTCCCGCTAACCTGGTCAAAAACTGCACATCCTACCTTAGCCACCATCAGGATCTTTTAAAACGTGTGGATGGTCCCTGTATAGTCCACCGAGATTTTCGACCTGGTAATATGATCATCTCCAATGGAAAACTACAAGGGATTATTGACTGGTCTGGCGCCCGCTCTGGATTTGCTGAACAAGACTTTTGTTCACTAGAACATTTCAAATGGATCCCTAACTCAGAATATAAAAACGCTCTCCTAGATGGTTATTCGAGCATCCGTCCTCTTCCAAACTACCTACCCATCATGCCCCTGCTTCAATTAGGAAGAGCCCTTGCAGTGGTAGGATATACAATCAAAAGCGTCACATGGAACAGCCAAAATGCAGGGTTGTACCAATTCAATCGAAAATTTCTCGATAACTTCAGCTTTAACTAGAGCTGATCTCACAATTTTTTGTATGCATCAAGTGCGATTAATCTAGCCTCGTCATGATCCACAATAGGCTCTGGATACTCAAGTTCCAATCCAGATAAATGCGGCGTGTGGATCCATTTAACAGGAACATTTTCTAATTCAGGCAAATACTGTTTGATATATTCTCCTTTCGGATCAAACTTTTTTCCCTGCAAAGTCGGATTAAAGATACGAAAAAATGGGGCTGCATCGGGGCCAGACCCTGCACACCATTGCCAATTCATAGCATTGCTTCCTTCATCTGCGTCAACAAGGGCATCTCTAAAAAACGTTTCTCCCTCTCTCCAATGTATCATTAAATCCTTTACTAAAAAGGATGCCACAATCATCCGCACCCGGTTATGCATCCATCCTGTTTCAATCAACTCTTGCATTCCCGCATCAACGATTGGATACCCAGTCATTCCATCTTTCCAGAGATCAAGCAATCGTTTAGATTTTTTCCATGGAAAATCATCAAATTTGGAATTAAAGTTAAACCGTTGCAAATTTCGATTATGATTGAGAAGGTAATTTGCAAACTCTCTCCAAAGCAACTCACTTCGATATGTCGAATTTGTGATTGCGGCATACACCTCCTGAGGACTTAATTCCCCAAAATGCAGAGCGGGTGATAGTTTGGATGTTCCTTCAACTGAAGGCAAGTTACGGACTGTGGCATAATTTTTCACTCTTTTAAAGGCCTGTAATCGTTTAAGAGCATTTTTTCTTCCACACTGCCAGCTTTCTGAAAAGTCTAGATTTGAAACGGGTAATTTTGCTGAAGACACCTTTACAGTTCGCATTTTCCCAATCTTTTTCTTAAACTCCTTAGAATAAAGCTTAGATTTTGCCGCCTTAGCAAAGGGAGTGAACATTTGATAAGGAGTGCCCGTCTTTGTTCCAAGTTCTTGAGGATCTATCATATAAGAACCGTTAAAACCGACCGCTTCTACACCTAATTTTTCGACAAAAGTCTCTTGAGGAGAGTGCGTTTTATTATAGAATACTGCTTCTGGCTTAAATCGCTTAACTAACTTAGCTAGTGCAATTTTAGGAGCTTCATTTAACACAACCAGCTGAGCTCCACGTTTTTTGTATTCATTTTCAAGATCCTTTAGCGATTCTAATAAATACCACTTACCAGCATCACCTAGAGCTTCAAAACAGAAAACAGGTAAGATCTGATCACATCTTTGCCAGGCTTCAAATAACGCTTCATTCCCTTCAACACGTAAGTCACGTTGGTGCCAAAAAACAATCAAAATAGACTCCAATTTTTATCTTTCATCGTATATAAACGAATATTATGAATCGACTTCTAAGTTTAGGTGTAAACGGTGGACTTTAAATCCCATACTTCCTTAGCATAAGAGCATGAGAAAATACCATCATTACGGCATACCAATTACCGAGCCTCACCCCAATGAAACCCTAGTTGAAACCCATGAATTTAAATTCTACTCCACCCCATTTAATGCTAACGAGTGGCATATGCAGTGGCATCGGTTTCCAGAAGATCATGGGCTCCCAGAGCTAGTTACAAAAGTCCCCCATATCGGCTTTCAAGTTGATAACCTTGATGAGGAAATCGCAGGCAAGAAAATTCTCTTTGGCCCCTACGAGCCAATCAAAGGGTACCGTACAGCCATGATCGAAGAAGAAGGCGTACCGATTGAACTGATCGAAACAAAATGGACTGATGAAGAGCTTGCAGAGCTTGAAAAAAAGGAACTTGGCAAATAAATATCCTCTTGATCGGGGCAGGCTATATCGGCCTTACACTTTTAAGCCAGTGGCAAGAACCCACCTTCCATACCATCACAACTCGGGAAGAGAAGCTCGAACAACTCGCTGATTACAACCCCACACTCCTACACATCAATGAAAACACCAACCTAACCAAACTGCTTGACAATTGCGATGGACTCATTGTCTGTGCAGCGCCTTTAAAAGGCGCTACCTATAAAGAAGCCTACCTTGACATCGTAACCGCCATAAAAAACTCACTTAAATCCCGAGAACAACCTCTTCAAATCGTCTACACCTCCAGCACCGCCGCCTTCAATAATCCCATCTTAAAACAAACAGAGGACACCTACCTCTCCATTGAAAACGCGAACACCTGTATCCTCCGCCTTGGAGGAATCTACGGGCCCCATCGCACACTTGAAAGCCGCGCCGCCAAAATACAAGCAAAAGGTCTCTCTGGCACGGGTGATGAACACACCAACCACATCCATCGAGACGACGTCATCTCCGCCATTCAGTTTGCCTTTGATCATCACCTTTCAGGACTTTATAACCTCGTCTGTGACGACCATCCAACCCGCCTTAACCTGTATACAGCATACTGCGCCTACCAGAACCTACCCCCACCTGAAATCGTCGATCCAACCACCCCCACCCACTTCACAAACATCATCATCTCAAACGATGCCATCAAAGACACTGGTTACACCTTCATCCATCCTCACCTAATTCATCATCCAAATCCAGAAATTTAGTGCCGTAGCGTAAACCACCCATATGAAATAAGGCACTAATAACCAAGCACCCACCTTGGAAACCCGATAAAAAGCGATGAAATTCCAAATGATTGCTAATACTAATAATACAACATTGCTCAGGCCAAGTCCCGGAGACTGCATGTAGAAAAAGGACCAAGACCATGAAAAATTCAAAAATAATTGAACTGCAAACGCACAATAAGCCATACCCTTATGCTTTTTTCGCGAAAGGAATACACACCAATGCGAATAAGCAATCATCGTATATAAAATAGACCAAACGATAGGGAAGAGAATGGCAGGAGGATTCCAACTAGGCCGATTCAGTGTCAAATACCAAGTTCCGACACTTGTATTTGTGAAGGCACTGCCAGACCATTCCACCAGATAGCAAAGTGCAAGTGCAAAAACTAAATAGCCATATTTTTTCATGACACCTCCATTTAGATATTTCTACTAAATCACAGCTTTTCTTCAGAGTGATTTTTTTAAAGAGCGCAGTCAATCCTACCCCGTTTATCCTCATCAACCTGGAACTCCTTTTTACGCAGGAAAGCAATTTTCACTTAGGTAATATTTCCTTGCGAAAGTTTGAGAGATCGTTTAGAATTGTTCCTATCTATTTACGGAAGAGTGGCAGAGTGGCCGAATGCGTCTGTCTTGAAAACAGAAGTCCTTCACGGGACCGTGGGTTCGAATCCTACCTCTTCCGTTTTTTTTTAAAAAACAGAAAGGTATGATGAGAACCCAAAGGGTTCGACGAGCGCAGCGAGGAAACGCCGACCAAAGAGAGGCGGACCCCGAAGGGGCAAGGCCGCAGTCTATCCTATCCTTTCTGAAGTTTTCACCAATCATAGTCTTAATCTTCCCCTTAATGACTACGGCTACGCCGCAATCACTTGTGGGTCACGGGGTGGCAAAAAGGCTTTGCCAATTTGCCACCCACAACAAACTTTAATCTGGTAAGAATTATCTTGGGGTAATGACTTTAATTATACTAAATTATTAATTATTTGTAAAGTTTTTCTTTATCCCCTGACAATCATCAGGTTATGGTGTGGCGTCCTGTAATCGAGTTCTAAGGGCTTCTACGCGAGAGAGGAGAAATAGCCCCTCGACGGGCCAGGCAGCATCTGCTTGCTTTTCTAAGCAGGTCAATGCAGCCCCTCTAAGCGAAGGAGTTAGGCTAGCTAGAGCCATGCGGTCAACTAACTCCTCACGGAACCCCGTTGCACAAGGAGCTAGAGCAAATCGCGCTGAAAGAGCCCCTCCTAGCGCCGCAAAAGGTCCTATGATTGAGCCAAGCATGAGCGCTGTTAAAGTTGATAAATCTGGGATATGACTCCAGGACGCATGGTCCCCCTCTTTAATTTTGACAAGTTCACGGGTGACGAGAAATTTCATTTCAGCGGTTGTATATTTGAGTCGGGTACGGGGATGAAAAGCAACGACACACACCATTTTTTTGTTTGAATGCCCAAAGGAGGTGATGTCACAATCAACTTTCTTTGTTGTCACCAATAGAACCCTGTTTGAAATGTCTAGTTTCGATACCATTTCCTCAAAATAATGCCCCAAGATTGGTTCATTGACTGGCGTCGCTTCAAGCCCTCGATAAACACCGAGATAACCTCGGCGGCAGGTGGTAAAGGTATGGTAGAGTGCATAACCAGCAACTGGCAATGGAACTAAAGCAGCCAACATATGGCGGTAAATTTTACGCTAAAAAATTGTTTAAATCAAGCTCTGAGGTATGTATGAGCAGGTTTTTAGAACTGAGACAGGAAGTTTAGGTTGTTCTCTGTAAAAAGTCGGATATCTGAAACGTTGTTCTTTAGGAGGACAAGTCTTTCGACTCCGCCGCCCCAAGCGTAACCTGAGTAGACTTCAGGATCGAGTCCACCGGCCTTTAGGACGTTTGGATGGACCATTCCAGCGCCGCATACCTCAAGCCAGCCAGTGTGCTTGCAAAGGCGGCAACCGGAGCCGGAACAAGATGTGCAGCGGATATCGACTTCCATGCCGGGTTCGACGAAAGGAAAGTACGAGGGTCTCACGCGTATTTCTACTTGCTCTTCCATAATCTTCGAGTAGAGTGTTTCTAAGGTGGAGAGGAGATCAGCGAAAGTGACGCCTTTATCGACATAGAGGCCATCAACTTGATGAAAGAGGACGTGCGAGCGGTTTGAGATGGTTTCATTGCGGTAGCATTTACCTGGTGCGCAGATACGAATTGGGGGCTTGGCGTTTTCGAACATGTGCTGTTGGATGTTCGTTGTGTGGGAGCGGAGGAGGGTTTCGGGATCGAGGTAGAAAGTGTCTTGCATATCCCGAGCGGGATGATCTGGGGGGTAATTGAGACCGCCGTAGTTGTAGAATTCTGACTCGATCTCTGAGGAGTATTGCACAGAAAATCCCATTTCCTTATGGATTTCCAACACTTTATCGAGCATTTGTGTGACAGGATGTTTTCTTCCCATGTGGCGCTTACGGCCTGGGAGGGAGATGTCGACTTTTTCTTTTTCGAGGCGGATTTTGAGTTCTTGAGCTTTTAGGGTTTCAGTTGCGGATTCTAGGCGTTCTTGGATTGTGACTTTGAGTGTGTTAATGAGTTTGCCCATGTCAGGGCGGTCTTCGGCAGCTACGTGGCGGAGCTCTTGCATGAGAGCTTGCACAGGGCTTTTCCGGCCTAGGTATTTGATACGTAGGTCTTCTAGGTCATTTGACGAGGAGGATTTTTCTAAATCCTCCTCAAACTGACTGTTTAACTGGTCAATTTTTAGGCCAAGGCCTTCTTCGCGCATGTGGCGATCTCCGCAAATGTTGTTGGATCGTTCACGGCTAGGTCGGCGAGGGTTTTGCGATCAAACGCACAACCCGCTTTACTTAGTCCATTAATTAACCTGCTATATGACAGGCCATTGATTCTGGATGCTACGTTAATACGAGCAATCCAGAGTCTCCGGAAATTACGTTTCCGCTGAGCTCGGTCTCTTGTTGAGTAGGCCATAGCTTTTCGCACCGCATCCTTCGACTGACGGATGTGGTTCTTACGATCACCGAAGAAACCTTTGGCTTTTTTCAAGATTCTCTTGCGGCGGCGTCTTGATGCTACTGCACATGTTACACGTACCATACTAAACTCCTCCTATGAGTTTTGAATAAAGCTTCACAAATGCTGGACTTAAGAGTCCTGCTTTCTTCAGGTGACGCTTACGCTTAGGCGCCTTCTTCGTCAAAATATGACGTCGACCCTGCTTTGAGCGGAGTATTTTCCCGGTCCCAGTTTTCTTGAAGCGCAATTTTAACGCCTTTTTAGGCTTAGCTTTGGGCACCTTTTAACTCCTTTTTCTCCTGGCCACCAGGTTGGTCAGGCTTTTTCTTCTTATTGCTAGTTTTGCTTCCTGGAGCAATAACCATTGTTAGCATCCGTCCCATCATTTTGGGGAATGCTTCGACCTGTGAGATATCCTCTAGGTCTTTAACAAACTGTTGCATCACGCGTCGTCCGACTTCAGGATGAGCCATTTCTCTGCCTCGGAACATGCAGGTTACACGTACCTTATGTCCTTTTTCGAGAAAGTCCCTAGCGCGTCTTAGCTTCGTCTCATAATCGTGAGTGTCGATGTTAGGTTTCATCTTCACTTCTTTCAACTTGCTTTGCTGCTGAGAACGCTTATGCTCTTTCTCTTTCTTTGCCTGCTCATAGCGAAACTTTCCATAATCGACTATTTTGCAGACCGGTGGCTGAGCCTTCGGTGAGATTTCAACGAGGTCTAATTTCGCATCCTCAGCTTTCCTCTGGGCGTCTTGAATGGTAACAACTCCAACCTGGTTACCTTCATGATCAATTAAGCGAACGCGTGTGGCGCGAATTTGTCTGTTGACTCTCAAAACTCTCCTGTATCTTTTTGCGCGATAATAGTATCCTTTATCTTTTAAAGCCACAAGTGACTTGGTTTATGGGATAATGCTGATTCGAACAGCAGACCTCCACGATGTCAACGTGGCGCTCTAACCAACTGAGCTACTACCCCGGAAAACGAAAAAAATCTTAGCGGATTTATGATTAGGAATCAACACATATCTTTTTCTCATGAGCTATGGAAGAAACATTTGAATCCAAATGACCTGGCAATTGACGCGACCTGTGGCAATGGTAAGGATGCTTTTATCCTCGCAAAGCTCCCCATCTCTCTTATCTGCCTTGATATCCAACAAGCAGCCATCGAAACGTCAAAGAAATATTTGAATCGCTCTCCCAATGTCACATTCTATCATCAATCTCACGAAACTTTCCCTCCCCTTCCCAAGCCGCCCAGGTTGATCATCTATAACCTAGGATACCTTCCAGGAGGCGACAAGGAGCTTACAACAAAAACTTTTTCTACCATCCAAAGCCTCAAAAATGCTTTATCAATTCTTGCATCTGACGGGCTTATTTCTATCATGTGCTATCCAGGCCACCCTGAAGGAGCCCATGAAGCCCAAGCAGTTAAAGCCTTCATCTCCCCCTTTCCTCACACAGTCCATACGTTTTATACACGTTCCACATCCCCGTTTTTGATCACTCTCAGATCATTAAAATAAAGTTTACCTATTTAAAAAATCACTTACATTGTCTATATATCTAAATTCAGCTATAATTGAACTACGGGGAAGTATTATATGACGCAAACAAGAGTAGTTTTTCCAGGGGAAGTCTTACAGATCGAAGAAGCTCATAATCAGAGCCAATTCCATACTGACGCCGAACTTGCACGCGAGGCTAAGATTCTCAGAGCTTGCATCGCACAGCCTGCATCACCTGAAATTCTAGAGAAAGCTGTGACACTCACAGGCCGCGTACACACTTGCATGGACAACAACCGTGTTGATGCAATTGCCGACGCCGCATTAAGTGGAGATAAAACGGCAGCTGCTCAGGCAAAGCAACTCCAAAAAGAGGTTCGTTTTGACACTACAAACCTTGGGCTCTTAGGCTTAGCTACTGGAAGTGTGCTGCCTTCCCACCAATCCTATGATTTAGCAGATCTTTGCTATGACATTGGCAAAGCTTTTTTTACCGGTGATCATCAGTTAGCAAAAGACCTTATTAAGAGATTGAATGACCCTGATCGCGTAGAACTTTGTGCAATGCTGCCAGATGAAGGCACCACTATCTCGCACTACATGGATAATTCACGAATTGTGATGCAATTCCTAGAAAGACGAACAGGAAACAAAGGGCTTACTTCAGATCAGAGTCTAGAAGACTTTTTCGGAGGTCGTGCATAATATAGAACGACCCGCATACGAGAAGCGTTTTATTCTCGGCTAGTTTTTTCTCCTCTGCCATTGAGTGATACGTGGGAAAATTACCTGATATTTCTGCCAAAAATGGGTGATTTGAACGTACAACGGCAACGCGGCTTGCCCTTTCAGTTAGGAGGGGCAAGCACCTTTTTGCATTATCTCGCTTTGATGCTCCATAAACGACATTTAACTCCCCTTCAATCTGAGCTAAGGTTCGCTCAATCGCCTGTGTATTGTGTGCGACATCAAAGATCACATTGCCTAGTACTTCAAAACGGCACGCTGGTGTTTTCAAAATGCCTTCATTGGGAGGAAAACCAAGTTCGAACAAAGCTAGTTTTGCCGTCTCCTGATTTTCTTCCTCAAAGGTTGGCATATGAGGGGCTACTCGAAAATACGAAGCCTTTTCCTTGAAAATGACATGATCGGCGCTTGGCCCTAAAATCACTGGGACTCCAGGCTTAATCGCGCCTGATTTTTCTTCGGCAATTTCATCAAGCGTTTCTCCTAACATCTCCATGTGATCAAACCCAAGTGAGGTAATCACTGAAACAGCGGGTATCATCCGATTTGTCCGATCTCCTTTTGCCCCAATTCCTGCTTCGATAACAGCATAATCACAGTAATTTTCCTCAAAATAGGCAAAGGCTGTGTCTGTCATCTGATTAAAAAAGGCTGGTTGGATATGGGGAATATCTCTTACATACTTAGGATTGATAGGAATGCCATTTATCTGAATCCGTTCCGAAGGGCAGCTAATATGGGGAGATGAGTAGAGGCCTACTCTAAACCCTAAAAGCTCTAAGCTCTTAGCAATCTTGTAGCAAACTGAACCTTTGCCATTTGTTCCTGCAACATACACGTATTTCATTGGCAAAAGAGAATAGAATGGAGCTTCAGTTAAATCAAGTTAAAATCTTCTGCCCCAATCCAAGAAGCGCCGAGCTCGATATCGGGATTCATTCCCCCATGGTAATCACTACCCCCTGAAACCAAAAAGCCACGATCCTTTGCAATCTTGTACCAGCGAGCCTCTTCGACGGAGGGCATTGTTGAGTAAAAACACTCCATCCCATCAAAATCCATGGCTAAGACAGCATCGAGTGCTTTTTTCTTACGAATAAAGCATGGGTGGGCAATGAAGGCTTTCCCCCCTGCTTGATGGATAATATCGATAGTGTCTTCACACGAAAAAGGGGTGCCTGGATCAAAACAGCACTTATTATCCCCTAAGTAGCGATCGAATGCTTCTCGCATAGTCTTGACATAGCCTTTTTTAACCATTTGCTCTGCAATGTGCGGTCGCCCCACTACTCCCTCCGCACAAAGTTCACATTCTTCGACACACACATGATTTTCCATCAACTTTTGTAGCATCTTCCGATTGCGATCTGTACGCCGTTTTACATGCTCTGCACAAAAATCAAGAATAGCCTGATTTTTATAATCATAGCCATATCCTAAAATATGGACCCCTGTTCCATGAACCTGGGCAGAAAATTCTACACCTGTCTTGAGCTGAATCCCGACTTCCTCAGCAAGCACAAATAAATCATCTGTGTAGGCATCAGTCGTGTCGTGATCGGCAATTGCTAGTCCGGAAAGCCCAACTTTCCTGGCTAGATAAACGAGCTCTAGAGGGGTCAGTGTCCCATCTGAGCAGGTGCTATGACAGTGCATATCGGCTCGAAATTCCATAAGATTGCGTAGTGTACAAAAATTCTTTTAATTGAACAAGGTTTCATTCGATTATAGGACAAAAAGGGCTAAGAGAACAGCCCAAAGTAGCATCATGAGAGGAAAACTGATCAAAATCCACGCATTGAAGAAACTCATCACAAAAACGCTTAAGAATACGACTCCCATGACAACAAAAGACATCCAAGAAGAAGCTGTGGATTTGTCTTCACTTTGCTCTGAGGCTAAAACCGTACTATTAGAAAAGTACGAAGTCATGCCCAAGAACATGAAAAATGCCGGAATAAAGAATGTATACACATTGCCATTCCCAGTGACAAAAGTTAAAAAAATCACAAGCGTACTTAATAGAATCAAAGAATAGCCAATCCGAAAGACGCTTCTATGATGCAAGCGGTGATTGAGAAAGCTCGATAAGAAACCCCCAAAAAAGTAGCCTAAATACGGGATAAGGTTAAGCAGCCCATACTCAAACGGAGGGAGATGGAAGTACTTGATGCCTACAATAGGTCCCCCTGTGGCAAAAATATAGACAAGGGCTCCTGGCCCTGCACCCATCATTGAATATTTGAAATGCTTCAAATTGGTAACAACGGGTTTATACCTTTTGATAATCTCCCCAATCTGAGTGGCCTTTACATCAAAATTTGTTCCTGTTTCAGGTAGGAGAGTACAAAAAAACAGGACTAAAAGAGCATAGATTGTCAAAAAGTAAAAGCTGCTGATCCAACCTAAATATTCTACAAACAGCCCCCCTAACGCGATGGCTATACCTGGTACGACAGCAAAGGCTAGAGCTACATAACTAATTTTCTTTCGAGCCTGTAGAGGGTAGTAATAGTCAGCAATGATCATAAAAGTCAGGGTGATTCCAACACTAGATCCTATTGCCATAAAAAACCTTGACCACATCAGAAGAGAATAACTTAGGATATGCGCTGATACTGTTGATGCTAGAGCTGAAATTAATGAAAGAATAACTCCAATATAAAGGGTTTTTTTTCTTCCAAATCGATTGGCAAGGGGCCCATAAAATAGAGGACCAATCGCATACCCAATCAGAAAAATGGTGATCGTTGATTGAGCTGCTTGAGTTGAAATATGAAACGAATCTTGAATCGCTGGGAGAGCTGGCGAGAAAAATAGCGCATTAATGGATGCATACGACATCAAGACGAGCAAGATAAAAAGTTGCGGCTTTTTGCAGTCTAACTTATACATACTTTGTAATTGTCATGTTTAAAATTATAAAGCAAAAGAAAATCTACCAAAAGCTTTATAGGCGTTATGGTCACTCGATAGATGCCCTACATTGGCGCTCAAAGAAGACGCAACACGCCCGTTTTAAAGCACTATGCGAAATTCAGCCTAAGAGAGGTTCTCTTATTTTAGATATTGGATGTGGCTTTGGCGACTTTTTTGGCTATTTACAACGTCACTTGTATTTTACAAAGGATGTTGGGTGTGAAATCACCCCAGAGTTTGCAGCAATCGCCAAGCAAGACTACCCAAAAGCAACTATTTATCAGGGTGATTATCTCGACATCCCGAATATCGAACCTGACTATATCTTTGCCAGTGGCATTTTCGCCTTTGGCAACCGAAGATTTTTTAGAAAAGTTGCTAGAAAAGCCCTCTTAGAATGTCAGAAGGGGTTTGCGTTTAACATCTGCACTGATGAGAGTTTTGATCATATCGATCCAGTTGAGGTGCTTGAATTTTTGTCACAACTAACCCCAAACATCGAGGTGATTGAGGGGTACCTTGATAATGACATTACGTTTTTGGCTCATCCACAAATCGTACTTCCCTCTCGATCTCAAAGCCGGTTTTTTTCTTCACACGCTCGGCGACGAGCTCTGCTAACTTCCTAACATCCTCGGCCGTTGCTTTGCCCTTGTTGACGATGAAATTGGCATGCAGATCGGATACTTTTGCATCACCAACGGTTAGTCCTTTAAGCCCCGCCTCTTCAATGAGCTTTCCTGCATGCCCCCCGTCTGGATTACGGAAAATACAACCACATGAAGGTTCTTTGTATGGCTGGGTTTCTAAGCGGTATCGTATGATTTTTGCTTGTTTTTCTTTTGCGGACAGATCTTTAGCAAGTTCAAAAGTTGCTCCTACTATCACCCCTTGCATGTCGTGAAACATCGAATGTCGATAACTGAATTTAAGAGCGTCTTTTTTGAAGACCTGTAAAGTCCCACCTTGGTCTATCCACTCCACTTCGGAGAGGGTATCTTTGACCTCGTGCCCATTGGCACCTGCATTCATATAAATGGCGCCGCCAACGGTCCCAGGAATCCCTGATGCAAACTCTAATCCCCCAAGTCCTCTGCGAGAAACCCTAGCTCCTAATATCGCGAATGAAAACCCAGCACCAACATGGATGAGTGTCTGGTTTTCTTCATAAAAGTCGATCTTGTTAACGATGACAAGTTTTGAGATTCCTTGATCTGGAAAAATTGAGTTAGAGCCCTTTCCCACAACAAGAAATTGACCTTTAGAATAAAGTACAGCCTCTTGCATCTCTTCGATGGTATGCACCTCAATGACGTCGGCTGGTCCCCCGATTTTAAAGGTGGAGTATTTACTTAAGGGCTGCTTTTTGGGTTTTATCCAAGATGGCGTTGACAAAGGCTCCTCCTTCTCGCGTTCCATATTTTCGCATCAGCCTAACAGCTTCACTGATCGCGACATTTTTGGGAACCTCTTCGTCGTACATAATTTCGTACAGGCCAAGCCTTAAAATATTTTTTTCAATTTCACCAATTCTCTCAAACTGATACTCGTCTGAAGACTCTCTTATCAGCTCATCAAGTTTCGATTTGAATGCTAGAATGTCGTTCGAGCGCTTCTCTGCTAAGGGAAGCACCTCTTTTTCCTTTTTAAAAAACTCACTAAAGTCATTTTCAAGACTAGAGCTAACGGCCTTAGCATAAGTGAGTTGAAGGACTAGTTCTCTAAATTTTCGAATGGGGAATTTCATAATTAGCTATGAGTGTAACACATTTCTCTATTAGGAGCTTCTAGAAAAATTGGTAAAGTGCACGAGGCTGACCCTAATCGTCTAGGTGGTTGTTCTGGTGCTCGAATTTCCAGCTCAGCCATCCTGGGACCCGATGGAGTGCTAAGATTCCTACGATGAGTAGCGTGGTGCCGATCGAGAGGATATACATGTGGTTTGCAACGGCGAGCCCAACTGAGGCAGAGGCCCATAAAGTGGCAGCAGTGGTTAAGCCACGAACACGCCCTTTATCGCGCATAATCACCCCTGCACCTAGAAAACCGATACCGGAAACGATTTGTGCAGCAATTCTTGAGATATCAGCGGGCTGAGCGACATGAAAGGAAATAAGTCCAAAAAGGCACGCCCCTAAGGAAACAGTCGCGTAAGTTCGGATACCAGCAAGTCCTACAAAACGTTCACGTTCTAGACCTATAACGGAGCCTAAAAACCCAGCTAAGATAACGTGTCCGAATAAGGATAACTCTGCTGTCCAATGCATGTTTTTACTTGTAGCTCGACAAAGGTTTGTCGTCAATGTATAGTCCAAATTATGCTAGGAATTTTTTTAGATACCGAAACGAACGGGCTTCACTTTACAGAACATCGCATCCTTGAAATCGCTTTCAAAACACTCGACCTTGAAACAGGTGAGACCATGTTTGAGTATGAGGCGCTTGTGTGTCAGCCTAATGAGGTTTGGGAGCGCTCAACGCCGCGCTCTCTTGAGGTCAATGGCTTTACCTATGAAAAGATGAAACAGGGCAAGCAAGAAGCTGAGGTAAGAGAAGAAATCATTGCTCTTTTTAAGAAGCAAAATATTGTGAGAGGCAAGGCTGTCTTTATCTGCCAAAATCCATCTTTTGATCGCTCTTTTTTTGGGCAGTTGATTCACATCGAGGAGCAAGAAGGTCTGCAATGGCCGTATCATTGGCTTGATTTAGCGTCGATGTTTTGGGCACACTGCTTGAGCGTGCACGGCACTTTGCCTTGGGAAGTGGGTTTTAGTAAAAATGCAATTGCCCGTCACTTCAACCTTGATGATGAAGCAATGCCTCACCGCGCGATGAACGGCGTAGATCACTTGATTATGTGTTATGACGCCCTGCTTGGATTTGACAGTGCAGCCCATCCAGGACATTCTTGAGTTTCATGTTACAATGAATCGCTTCTCTTGCTTGGCTGATGAGCTCAGAAATTCCCTCTACCTCTTTGTAGATGGTCAATTTTTGTTCTAGGAGCTGATCGACGGCGGTTGCCCATTCGAAAGGGGCCTTCTCTTTGAGTTTGTCGATTTGCTCGAGCGAAAGCACGTTTCCCTCTGGTTTACCGAGATATGGATACTTTGTGCATCTTGAGAGAATCGTTGGCAAAATACTATCTAAATCGTGAGTGAGAAGGAGGATGTGAGTGGTTTCGTATGGTTCTTCAAGTGTTTTTAAAAGCGCATTTGCTCCAGAGGGTAGCATCCGGTCAGCGCCATGAATGATTAGGACTTTGTGTTCGCCTTCAAATGGACGAGTCATGGCCTCTTCTTTGATTTCGCGAATCGTACTAATCGAATGCATAGCTGTTTTTCCCTCGGGAAAATACTCTCGTAAATTGGTGATCTGTGAGCCTAAAAGCTCTTGTGCATACTCAAGCGCGGCTTTTGTATAACTGTCTCTTGAGGGTCCAAAGTAGATTCTTACATCAGACATAAGGTGGCACTTAACTTGGTATTGATCAGTTCAATCGCATTTTGAAAGACCTCTTCCGATGAGAGGTTGGCGTTCAAAGTGCGGATTCTCTCTTTATTTTGCTCTGCAAGTTCCAAATAGCCTTTACGTACATTTTCATGGAAGGAGAGGTCTTCTCGTTCTAAGCGATCCTTCTCCCCTTTAACGCGAGAAAGGCCAATTTTTGCATCCACATCGAGATAAAGTGTGAGGTGAGGGGTCAGTTTCCCGGCTGCAAACTCACAAAACCCGAGAAGCTCTAAATTACGAGCTCCCCCTTGGTAGGCAATGGTAGAATCATTAAACCGGTCACAAAGAACAATCTTATTATCTGAAAGGGCTGGCAAAATGACTTTCTCTACATGCTCTGCTCGATCAGCTAAATAGAGGAAGAGTTCAGCTTTTGCTGTGATGTCATCGCTATGCAGCAACAGCTCGCGGATGCCAAGGCCTAGCTTACATCCGCCAGGTGCGCGCGTCTTTAAAACGTTAAACCCACGCGCAGTCAAAGTGTCAAAAATACGCTCGATAAGAGTCGATTTGCCGGAGCCATCGCCCCCTTCAATTGTGACAAATAGTCCATTATTCTTTGACATCTTCTTCATCGCTGATGTGTTCTATCTTCTGCATGCCGATTAAGTTATCACCCGCTTTTAGGTTAACAACTTTTACACCTTGTGTTGAACGCCCCATTACTCGGATGTCAGCCATGTTCATGCGGACAGTCTGTCCACCTTGGGACATCATAATGACACTGTCTTGATCTGCTACAGAGAGGACTCCTATCACAAAGCCATTGCGCTTACTTGTAATAATAGATCTAACGCCTATGCCACCGCGATTGGTTTGTCTAAACTGTTCAACATTCGAACGTTTACCATAGCCATTTTCACAGACGATAAGTAGTGTCTCATTGCCTTTTACAACTTCGCAAGAAACGACTGCATCTTGAGCATCTTTGAGTTTAATTCCACGAACACCTCGAGCAACACGTCCCATATCTCGAACAAGCTCTTGTTCGAAGCGGACCGCCATTCCCCCACGTGTAAAGAGCATAATTTGCTCATCTAGGTGAGTCAGGTGAGCTGAAATCACTTCATCCTCATCATCAATGTTAATTGCAAACACACCTTTTCGGCGTGGATTAGCAAACGAATCAAGAGTTGTTTTCTTTACTACACCCTTTCGAGTGACCAAGAGTATGGAAGCTGATTCTGTAAAGTCTTGAACGCGCAGAACGGTTGCTATTTTTTCACCTTCTGAAATGCCTTCGCAGAAATTAACTAGAGGCTTCCCTTTTGAACGACGCCCTGTTTCTGGCACTTGCCACGCTTTGAGCCAGTAGACCCGGCCAAAGTTTGTGAAGATCATGAGATTGTCGTGTGTTGTCGCGACGTAAATGCCTTTTAGGGTATCGGACTCTTTTTTCATGTCCATACCGATGACACCCTGGCCACCACGCTTTTGCTCTTTAAAGGCATCCGCTGGCATCCGTTTGATATAATCATCGTTTGAAATGGTAATCACAACCGCTTCGTTAGCGATCAGATCTTCCATAGAAAACTCCCCTTCTGCAGGGGCAATTTGCGTCATTCTCTCTGATTTTGCATGTTTATCGACTTCGTCTAGCTCATCTTTGATGATACTGCGAACCATGCCTTCATCGGCAAGAATGGCTTTAAAATGGGCGATTTTCTTCTTGAGATCTTCGTACTCGTCTTCAACTTTATTGCGCTCTAGGCTTGTAAGTTGGTAAAGGCGAAGTTCTAAGACGGCATTAGCTTGTCTTTCTGTAAACTCATACGTAGCGATTAGCTCTTTTTTCGCTTCATCGCGATCTTTTGATGCACGGATCAACTTTACGATGGCATCGAGGTGATCTAGGGCTTTTAAGTAACCTTCAAGTAAATGAGCACGAGCTTCTGCTTTTTTAAGCTCAAAGCGCGTTCTAGCACGAACCACATCGATGCGGTGATCAACCCAAGCAGAGATAATCTGCTTGACGTTCATAATGCGAGGCAAACCTTTATCAAGGGCTAGCATGTTGCAGCCGAAGGTGATCTGCATATCGGTGAATTTGTAGAGTTGATTGATAATCACATCGGGGATTTCTCCCTTTTTAAGGTCTAAAACAACACGCATGCCTGTTTTATCGGACTCATCGCGAATATCGGCAATCCCATTCATATGCTTATCGTTGATAAGCCCTGCTATTTTTTCGATAAGGCGGGATTTATTGATATTGTAGGGAATTTCATCGATTACAACGCGCTGGCGATCCCCTGATCCTTTTTGGTCTTCTACGTGGAGTACACCGCGCAACCTGACCTTACCACGGCCAGTATGATAGGCTTCTTTAACGCCTCGATACCCACAGATTACGCCCCCTGTTGGGAAATCAGGCGCTGGCATCACTTCCATGATCTCATCGACAGTGGCTTTAGGATCGTCAACTACAAGTTTAGTGGCCTTGATAAGTTCGCCTAAATTATGCGGAGGGATATTCGTTGCCATTCCAACTGCAATCCCTGAAGATCCATTACAGAGTAGGTTAGGGAATTTTGCTGGGAAAACTGTTGGTTCTTTTTTCGTTTCATCGTAGTTTGCGATATACTCAACAGTTTCTTTTTCTAAGTCTTCCATGAGTGCCATCGAACCGCGTGTCAAGCGAGCTTCTGTGTAACGCATGGCAGCTGGAGGATCCCCGTCAACCGATCCGAAGTTACCCTGCCCTTGAATAAGTGGACAACGCATGACCCAGTCTTGAGCAAGTCTTACAAGTGTTGGATAGATGACACTTTCCCCGTGAGGGTGAAAATCCCCAGAGGTGTCTCCACAAATCTTCGCACATTTTCTGTGCTTCGCACCTGGAGAGAGGTTTAGTTGTCGCATCGCATAGAGCAAGCGTCTTTGCGAGGGTTTTAAACCATCGCGCACATCTGGCAGTGCACGGGCTATAATGACCGACATCGAGTAGCGGAGATAACTCTCCTTCATCTCGTCTTCGACATTTCTTGGGACTACGGTTTCACCTTCAGTGTAGGACATCTCTAATTCACCTTTATATGTCTAAGTTCTTAACAGATAGTGCATGTGTTTCAATAAATGCGCGACGTGGTGGGACTTCATCTCCCATAAGCATCGTAAACATGTGGTCAGCGGCAATGGCATCAGGAAGAGTAACCTGAATCAGGGTTCTTACTGTTGGGTCCATTGTTGTTTCCCATAGTTGGTCGGCGTTCATTTCACCGAGACCTTTGTAGCGTTGAATTTCGATCCCTTTGCGTCCATTTACCCGCAAGAAATCTATTAGCTCTTTTAACGTATATATGTGGGTGGCTAGATCATCTTCATCGAGGATATCACACATTTTCCCCTCAGCTACTGTGTATTGGTCGATTGTAAAGCTATAGAGAGCAAGTTTTTCTCTTATACCCGCGAGTTTACCTTCTTCGTACAGCTCTAAGAACGGTAAAGGTTTTGGGGTGTAGGTTTGCATCTCTTCTGTGCGCTCTTCTTCAGGAATAGAAGCTAGGGTTTCTTCAAATTGTTCGCGTCTATATTCATCTTCTTTTTGTCTGAGTTCATCAAATTCTTCAGATGAATAAACGAATTCGTTTTTCTCATCGATATGAACGAGATAACGTGGGAGGTGTCCTTCGTTATTCTTAGCACGAAGGAACTCTCTAAATGGCACCCCTTTTCTCTCGATGGATTGGATGAAATTTTCCACTTCAATAATGGCATAAATCAAGGATTTAAATTCATCTTTTTCGAGAGCTTCGTTATGCGATGCCAGACGAACTGTAATATCCGACATGCCGAGATTCAAGAGGTATTCATCCATTTCGCTTTCGCTATGGATATACTGACCTTTTTTCTTCTTCATTACGCGATAAAGTGGCGGTTGAGCGATGTAGATGTAGTTATTTTCAATCAGCTGTGGCATGTGACGGTAGAAAAACGTCAATAGAAGTGTACGAATGTGAGATCCATCGACGTCGGCATCCGTCATGATAATGACTTTATGGTAGCGCAGCTTCTCAATGTTGAAGTTATCCTTTCCAATTCCGCAGCCAAATGCCGAGATCATGTTTGAAACTTGCTCGTTTTGAAGGACTTTCTGTAAGCGAGCTTTCTCAACATTGAGGATTTTACCGCGTACGGGCAAAATCGCTTGATAACGGCGATCACGAGCGCCTTTTGCAGATCCGCCAGCTGAGTCTCCCTCAACAAGGTAGATTTCACACTTGGTAGGGTCTCTTTCCTGACAATCAGAGAGTTTACCTGGCAGGCGAGCTGAGTCAAGTTCGGTCTTCCTAAGAGTGAGCTCACGAGCTCGTTTAGCGGCTTCTCGTGCTTGCGCTGCAAGCATGGCTTTTTCAACGATCGATTTTGCGATTTGCGGGTTCTCATCGAGATAAGTTGCTAGTTGCTCACCAACGATTTGCTGTACAACAGAGGCAACCGTACTATTTCCGAGTCGTTGCTTGGTTTGCCCTTCAAACTGTGGATTGGCGACTTTTATCGAAATGACCGCAGTTAGGCCTTCTCGCATATCATCCCCCGTCAATGAGGATTTGGAATTTTTTAGAAAATTCTTCCCCTTAATATATTGATTAAGCGAGCGAGTTAATGCTGTAGAAAATCCGGTTACATGCGTTCCCCCTTGGTGCGTTGCAATGTTGTTTACAAAGCTATGAAGCGTTTCTGTAAACGTGTCATTCCACTGCATTGCGACTTCAAAATCAATAGGTCCGTCGTGTAGTTCTTTGGTGCCGTGGATATAGATCGGTTTTGGAAAGAGAGCTTGCTTATTCTCGTTGAGGTATTCAACAAATGAGGAAATCCCTCCATCATAATTAAAGCAGATTTCTTCTTTATCAGGATCGCGTTCATCACGCAGGATAATTTTGATGCCACGGTTCAAAAAGGCTAGTTCACGAAGGCGCTTTAAGAGAATCTCGTGCTGGTAAGTAGTTGTGTCGAAGATTTCATCGTCTGGCCAAAACTGTACTTTTGTTCCTCTTTTAGTGGTCTCACCAACTGTTGCCAATGGAGTAAGCACTTTTCCTTGAGAGAATTCCATTTGCTTGGTTTCTTTCCCATTAAACACCTGAACTTGCAATTTTTTCGAAACAGCGTTCACACAAGATACACCAACACCGTGTAAACCACCTGATACTTTATAGGAGTTTTTGTCGAACTTACCACCGGCGTGCAAGACAGTCATAACAACTTCTAAGGCAGAAACCTCGCGCCCTTGCTTTTTCGATTCTTTCTCGTGCTTTCCTGTTGGAATTCCTCGACCATCATCTTCAACAGTGATCGAGTCATCTTCATTAATTGTGACGTAAATATTCTCGCAAAAGCCCGCCATCGCTTCATCGATCGAGTTGTCAACGACCTCGTAAACGAGGTGATGCAAACCGCCAACTTGGGTGTCTCCAATGTACATTCCAGGACGTTCTCTCACAGCTTGCAATCCTTCTAGGACTGTGATCGAACTCGCTTCATAATCTGATTTTTGCTGACTCATGTATGCAACCTTTAGTTATCCAATAAAGAAGACGATATTTTTAATTTTTACAGTTGGAAAGCGCTTCTTATACTCGCTTAGCAACCGGGGTTTTTCTGTATCTTTCAGTAGACTGTGCAGTGTAGCGTGTTTGACTTTTACTCTCAAGACCCCATCTACAAAGCTTTCAGCTGAGCACATCTCACCGATCGTCTCTCCAACAATTTCACCCCATGTACCTAATATCAGTTCGCTTTGGGCTTCAATTGACTTGGATGCTTTGTTTAACACACTCGGGATTAAATCGCGAATATGGCGACCTGTTGGTTTCGTTCCTGAGTAATATTTCGGGGTTCTTGGCATGTCTTGCATTGTAACATAGTCGGGAATTTGATAGGATATTTTCTATGAACTTATTTACACCAGACCAAATCAGAAATGTCGCCATCGTAGCGCATATTGACCATGGGAAAACTACCCTTTTAGATGCCCTCTTAAAACAAGCAAATATTTTTCGTGACAATGAGAAGGTTCCTGAGCGAGCTTTAGACTCAAACGCGCAAGAACAAGAGCGTGGGATCACGATTTTCGCCAAACACACTAGTCTTTATTATAATGACTATAAAATTAATTTGATCGACACCCCAGGACACGCTGACTTCTCTGGCGAAGTTGAAAGAATCCTTGGAATGGTGGGCTCTGTCCTACTCCTTGTGGATGCTCAAGAAGGCCCAATGCCTCAAACCCGTTTCGTTCTCTCAGCGGCGCTTAAAATGGGCATCTGCCCTATTGTTGTTCTCAACAAGATCGATAAACCAAACGCCGATCCCGACCACGCCCTCAATGAAACATTTGACCTTTTTGTCGAACTTGGCGCCAACGACGAGCAGCTAGACTTTGCCTACGCGTATGCGTCTGGTATCGGTGGCTTTGCCATGAAAGAAGTCGGCGATCCAAGAGACAATATGACCCCTCTATTTGACCTGATGGTGGACGCCGTTCCAGCACCTCCTGGCAGTTTGGAAGTTCCTTTTGTCATGCAAGCTGCAACACTTTCTTATTCCGAATTTGTGGGCCGTCAGGCAACAGGACGAATCTTAGAAGGTACAATCAAGAAAAATGACTCCTTCCACCTGATTACACCTGAAGGAAAGATCACCAATCACAAAATCACCCAAATTGAAGGGTACCTTGGCCTGCAAAAAATTGAAATGGACGAGGCAGGAGCTGGAGATATTGTAAGTATCGCCGGTGCTCCAGAAATCATGATTGGAGACACTCTTTCTAACCTCCCTACGACTGACCCACTCCCCCCAATCGACCTTTCAGAACCAACCCTTTCGATCGACATCACCGTCAACTCTAGCCCGTTTGCTGGACAAGATGGAAAACACGTCACAATGAATAAAATCCGTGACCGCCTTGAAAAAGAACGCCGAGCAAACATCTCCCTTGTCATTGAAGAAATTGGCGATGAGGTGATGCGTGTTTCAGGCCGTGGAGAACTTCACCTGTCCATCCTCGTTGAGGCGATGCGCCGCGAGGGCTTTGAATTGACCTTGGCTAAACCGAAAGTCATTATTAAAGACGGCAACGAGCCATTAGAAGCCACTCATATCGAGGTCCCCGAAGAATTTTCTGGTGCCGTGATCGAAGGACTCTCAAAAAGACGTGGCGAGATGAAACATCTAGCTACGAATGAACATGGCCTTACCGAAATGGAATTCCTTGTTCCCACAAGAGGCTTGATTGGTTACCGCAACCACTTCCTGACGATCACCAAAGGGAAGGGAGTTTTAAGCGCTGTTTTTGATTGCTTTGCTCCGATGAAAGGCGATATCCCTAAACGCCAATCTGGCGCACTGACCTCTATGAATAAGGGTCGTGTCACAGGCTATGCATGTTTCGCTCTTCAAGATCGTGGAACACTCTTTGTCAAACCTGGCGATGAAGTCTACGAAGGCATGGTCGTCGGAGAAAACGCCCGCGACAACGACCTTAAAATCAACATCACTAAAGAAAAGCAGCTTACCAACTTCCGCACTCAACTTGCGGATGAAAACGTGATGCTAACGCCTCCTAAAACATTTACTCTAGAAGAGGCAATCGACTTTATCGAAGATGACGAATTGATTGAGGTCACTCCAAACCACGTACGTATTCGAAAACGCAGCAAAGATGGCCGTTGATTTACGTATTACCCTCGCCCTTGCAGGCGGGGGTGTAACAATTTCTGATCAATTATTATTCGCCAAAAATGGCGCTCAACAGGCATTAAACATAAAATCAGCTGCGCTAAACTGGATCGCGCAACACAGCCTATACAGCACATTTAGCCTCACTGGGAGGATCGAGGTCTTGATCAATGGTGAGAAATCTCTGGCTGGAACTCGAATTCCTAATGTAGACTGCCCCCTTGCTTGTATTATCGAATGGTGTTGACAATATCTTAACACCTTTGATAGGTTCGCTTGCTTACCATTTCAAGGAGAGTAAAATGGCAGCCATCACAACAACCGTAACACCACCCCCTGCCCCACCCACCTCAACAGAAGAAACAACCTGGCAAACTACAGCCCGAAAAGTTGCCTTCTTCCTAAAGGATGTGACAAAATTCTTCAGTGATATCCCCCTAGTCTTTGGAGGATTAATCGCTGCTCTTGGTTTGTATCTTGTCATCCCCGATCTTATATTTGACGGGGCCTTGACTGACTCATTTGACCTACTGTCTACTGCAATGCCGTTCTTGGCTGCAGGCTGCGCGCTTAGGTCTGTTCATTACATCTCGCGAACTGTCATACACTTTACAAATCCTTGACAAACCTAAAGGCAGTTTGCTAAAATTTTGGGCTATGATTAGAAAAAGCACCTTCTTTTCCCTTCTTTCTCTCGCCATATTTGCTACGCCTAACTTTGAATTTGATGATGATGGCGAAGTCAATCAAGTGACATTAGAGGTTGGAGATGTGATCACCGTACAAGTCGATTCAGCTATCGACGACTTTACAGGCCCTGGAACCTATTTATACACAGCAGAAACACCCAGCACCATTCAAGTGCGGTGCTCGAGTGATACTGAATGGGACGTGCCAAACCCTGGTCACAATTTTCATCACCATAAACTGCGTTACAGTTTCATGATCACCACAGATGGAATTAATTGGAGTGATTGGGAGAGCGATTTAGATGCTCTTATAGGCGCCCCAACCCACACTGAACAAGCAATCACATATACAATTTTAACTTCTAAGGAGAACTGAATATGGCATCTTCTATTGCCACCTTAAATCCCACTGTCAGATCAGCTATACACTCAGGATCAAATTTTGTGCATGATGCGGCACATATCGTAGGTAATGTGGTCATTGTAGCTGGGGCTTTTTTTTCAGCACTGACTATTTTGCTTGGTAGTTTAGATATTATCATCGATTGCACCTTTGAAGCTGAAACGTTTGAAATTGCAGCAGTGGCCTTTAGAGCACTAGGATTAGGCCTTCTTTTTAAAGGCTTAGCAATCACTGCAGGAAGAGTTTCTGACCTAACCAACCCTTAGACGCTTCTTTTCTCTTTCGTAAAAGGAATAGTTCTGGTAAATATTTCTGCATGGAAAAAGTTGAAACACCTGAAATGTTTAACAGAATTTCGTCAACCTACGATCGCCTCAACCGGATTTTATCCCTTGGGCTAGATTTATATTGGCGAAAAAAAGTGGCGGATTTTTTGCCAGATTTTAACAGCCTGCGTTTGGTAGATCTTGCAACTGGCACTGGAGATCAAATCTTATCCCTATTTAAAAGAGATAAGCGCTTTGAGCGAGCTGTTGGAATTGACCCTGCAGCGGATATGCTCTCGATTGGAAGGCGAAAAATTGCGGGCTCCCCCTTTGCAAATCAGATTGAGATGGTCAGAGCAAGCGCAGACGAGCTTCCAATCGCCGATGAGTCTGTTGAAGCTGTCACGATGAGCTTTGGGATACGCAACGTCCCAGACCCTGCCAAAGTCATGGAAGAGGCCAAAAGAATCCTTGTTAAAGATGGCCGCTTGATTATTTTGGAATTTTCAGAACCTAGCACCTCTTTAATCAAACGTCTACATGGTTGGTATTTGTTAAAGATCCTCCCTAAAATCGGGAAGTTTTTCTCAGGAGACGATGGAGCTTATCAATATTTACCCGAATCAATAGAGACCTTTCCAAGCGGCGAGCGTTTTTTGGAAATCATGCGTTCAGCCGGGCTCAAGGGTTGTAGCTACTACCCATTAAGCTTTGGAACTGTCACCATTTACGTAGGACAAAAGTGATCGAAGCTCCTTTCCACGGCAATGTGATTGAGTTTCTTAAAGCCCAGCCCTACTACCCCAAAGTGTTCTGGAATGGGAGAGCTGCTTTTGGTGCTGCTAAAATCTATGACACCATCCCTGAAACAGACGAACGTGTTTGGGGCGGCATCGACTTTCCCCTAAAACGGAAAACATCACTTTGGGACGATTTCCCCGAGATAGGCTTCTTCAAACCGCGCGGCGAAATCTTTCGTAAAAATGGCAAATGGATTCTTCGTGTTGAAGAAGGTATGACTCTTCTTAGGGAAACACCATGCCTGGAACTCCCGCCTCTCATTGAAATTGCAAATACTCCAACCTATGAAGCATGGCAAAGTCGCCTAGAGACGAATCTTGAGGCTATAAAACGAGGGGAACTGGAGAAAATTGTCACAGCAAGACAAACAGACTTTACCTTTACACAGGAAATTGACCCGTATCGCGTTTTAAAAAACCTACCTGATAACACGGGAACTCGCTTTTTATTCCAATTTTCAGAGGGAAGTGCTTTTTGCGGAACTACCCCTGAGCTGCTCTATGAAAGAACAGGAAATAAGGTGCTATCACACGCCATCGCTGGAACCCGCTCAAGAGGCATGGATGAAGAAGAGGATGCAAGCTTAAAGAAAGAGCTACTAAATTCTGATAAAGAACTTAGAGAGTTTGAGTTTGTCCGCGAAATGATTGAGGGAAAATTAAAAAAAGTTTGCCAAGCGACAACAGTAAGCCCATTAGAAGTTTTGCAAACCGAGCATGTGCAACATCTATTTCAGAAAATAGAGGGCATTTTACATCAACAAAACGACGCCTCATTGATTAATCTCCTCCATCCTACTCCAGCAACTTGCGGGTTACCATGCGCACAATCTTTATCAACACTTTTTCAAGATGAAACCTTTGATCGCGGGTGGTATAGCGCTCCAATTGGGTATATTGAAAAAGATCACGCCCGTTTTATGGTCGCTCTCCGTTCGATGTTGATTCGCAAAAACCAGGCTCACATCTACGCAGGAACAGGTATTGTGCAAGGATCTAATCCTACCAATGAATGGAATGAGCTAGAAATAAAAATTAAAACAGCTGTTAATAGTTTGATAAATTCGCACTCTCATGTTAGTGTTTTTGGCAATGTTTGGGAAAGCACTAGTTAAAGAACTGATACACCACGGCGCTCGAAATTTCTTCATTGCGCCCGGAAGTCGCTCCTCTCTCCTTGTGCAAGCAATTGCCGAGCATCCGCTTGCAGAAACAGTTGTACATTTCGATGAAAGAGGCATTGGTTTTCTAGCACTAGGCTATGCGAAGGCGACAAAAACACCTGCTGTCATTGTCGTCACATCTGGAAGCGCCCTCGCCCATCTCCTCCCCGCTGTCATGGAAGCCTACCAATCGCATACCCCCCTTATACTATTAACAGCAGATCGCCCCTACGAGCTAAGGGACATAGGCTCCAATCAAACTGTAGAACAAACAGGTTTTTTTAACCCCTACGTCACCTGGAGTTATGACCTCCCTTGCTATGAAGAAGAGATGCCTGACGAACTGATTGGCTCCATTTGTTCTCAGCTTAAATTGATGAGTCGGAAGGGGCCTGTTCACCTCAACTGTCAATTTCGCGAACCGTTTTTTAACAAGGACATTAGCACAGGTTCAATCGCTTCAAGAACGAGTTTAATTCCAACAACAACCCACATTGAAAAAGAATCGCTTGTCTTTTTGGCAGATGAACTTTTGAACATTGAAAAAGGGATCATTGTTACTGGAAAACTTGGATCGAATGAGATCGAACCCCTTTTTACGCTAGCACGTCGGTTACAGTGGCCAATTCTTCCCGACATCCTCTCTGAAGTCAGAGAAAGGTGTGATGATGACTACGTGATCAAACATTTTGACTACGTGTATGAAAAACCTGATGCCATTTTGCACTTTGGCTCAGAGGTTGTGTCTAAAACAGCCCTTACCAAAGCCCCTTTCTATTGTCATGTATGGCCTTATGAAAGACGTCAAGACCCCAATTTAGGATGTACACACCGCATTATCGCTGATCCAATCGAAACAGCCCGTGCCTTAGCAAGCTCTCTTAGAGGTCGAGGCCCCTCAACCTGGTTTACCAACTGGCAAATGCGCGCACAAAAAGCTGCTCTTAAACTCAATACGTATGCTAATAAACTACATGAGGTTGGTCTTCCTTTTTATCTTGCCAAAGATGTTCCCAAAAATGCTGGCATATTTTTTGGCAACAGCATGCCTATTCGCGATGCAAACAACTTTTATTTCCCAAGTAATCAATCAACACCCCTTTTTGGCAATCGTGGTTGCTCTGGTATTGATGGCGCGATCGCCACAACCATGGGACTTTCGATTGGCTTAGAGCGTCCCATGATCGGTGTTTTAGGTGACCTCACTTTCCTCCACGATATGACCTCTCTCCAGATTAAAACACCCTATCCCCCAACCTTTATTGTGATCAACAATGGCGGCGGCGGTATTTTTCACTTTCTGCCGATTGCCAATCAAAAAGAACTCCTAGAGCCCTATTTTGTCGCTCCACCTGATGTGGATATTTCTGCACTAGCCACCTCTTTTTCCTACAGATACCTTAAGCCGGAAACATTGGCAGAAGTTGGGGAAGCACTAACTTTTGAAGACCCTCTCATTATTGAGCTTGTAACGGATCGATCTTCAAATGTACGGCTTCACAAAGAATTGCAAAAAATAACCAAGGAAGTGTGCTATGCTTGAAACGATTGAATGGGTGAAAGTCAAAAATTACGAAGATATTCTCTATGACAAGATGCCTGGTATTGCAAAAATCACCATCAATCGACCAAGAATACACAACGCCTTTCGCCCTCAAACTGTCGATGAAATGATGGATGCATTAAGTGATGCACGCCATGACCCTGACGTTGGAGTAATTATCCTAACAGGTGCTGGCGAGAAAGCGTTTTGTTCTGGAGGAGATCAGAGTATTCGAGGCGAAGCGGGATACTCAGACTCTGATGGGCAACATCGACTCAATGTCCTTGATTTTCAAAGGCAAATCCGCACATGCCCTAAACCCGTTGTTGCCATGGTGGCCGGCTATGCAATTGGTGGAGGACATGTCCTTCACGTTGTCTGTGATTTAACTATTGCTGCAGAAAACGCCATTTTTGGACAAACCGGACCTAAAGTTGGCTCATTTGACGGTGGATTTGGTGCAAGCTACTTAAGTCGCATCGTGGGGCAGAAAAAAGCTCGCGAAATTTGGTATCTGTGCCGTCAATATTCTGCGACAGAAGCCCTAGACATGGGACTTGTCAATACAGTAGTTCCTCTTGAGGATTTAGAAAAGGTCACGCTTGAATGGTGTGAGAAAATGCTCGAACACTCACCTTTAGCTCTCAGATGTTTAAAAGCAGGTCTAAATGCTGATGTTGATGGGCAAACAGGTATTCAGGAACTTGCCGGAAACGCCACAATGCTCTACTACATGTCAGAAGAGGCCGAGGAAGGTCATAGCGCCTTTTTAGAAAAGAGAAAACCTGACTTTTCCAAATTCCCGAGGAGACCATGAATATTTGGATCGAAGCAGCAAGGCCAAAAACCTTGATAGCCTCTATCGCTCCTGTGATCATTGGAACCTCTATCGCTTTTAGCGACGGCTCATTTAATACAGGAATTTTCGTTGCAACGCTTCTTGCCGCGATGAGTATTCAAATTGGCACGAACTACGCAAATGACTATTTCGACTTTATCAAAGGTCAAGATACGAGTGAGCGCAAGGGACCAAGGCGCGCCTGCGCCAGTGGATTGATTTCCCCAAGCCATATGAAACGTGGGATGATCCTTGTATTTGCCTTGGCTATTCTATCAACAGCCCTATTAATTCACGTGGGTGGGTGGCCAATTAGCGTGCTACTTGCTCTTGCAGTTCTTTTCGGCTTGGCCTACACAGGAGGCCCCTTTCCCCTAGCGAATTTGGGGCTGGGCGACCTCTTTGTCCTTCTCTTCTTTGGGCTCATCGCAACAGCTACTACACACTACTTACAAGCTGGATACTGGAGCACAACAGCAATTGTAGCCGGCGTCGCGCCAGGCTTATTGGGTTGCGCCATTCTAGCTGTTAATAATTTAAGAGACGTAAATGAAGATGCAAAAACGGGTAAAAGAACTCTTCCCGTCCGTTTTGGCGAAACATTCGGCAAAATTGAATATGCTGTCTGTATTTACCTCTCAACACTCACCCCCCTCTACCTTATTCATCGTACAGGGAAGCATCAACCGATCATTTTTTCAAGTGCAGCCCTTCTTTTTGCCCTCCCATTGATAAAAGATGTATTTGCCTCTCGACAATTTAATCCGGTTCTTGCTAAAACAGGTCTCTTTTATGCACTTTTCACCATACTTTTTGCAATAGGTTGGATACTATGAACGCGAACATCTACAAATACGGCAGAGGACTTGTCCTAGAGCTTGAATCTAAGACAAAGAAATCCTACGGAGAAATTGCCCCCTTAAAGGGGTTTAGCAAAGAAACAACAAAAGAAGCTTTCAGGCAATTGATGCGCGTTTTATCGCGTGGTGTCCATGAAGACCTCTACCCATCTGTCGCTTTCGGAATTTTCTCAGCCTTCGCGGCCCAAAAGGAAACTCCAAGCGATCTCCCCAAAGTCCCCGTCAAACAAAAGGTGAAAATTGGGCATCTAAATGCTGATGGCGCCGCAGCTATTGTTAAAGCTGGAGATCGGCTTGACGTCAACCGTAAATGGACTTTAAAGCAAGCGATCGAATTTGGAAGACGCTTCCCGCAGAATTTCTTTGAGTACATCGAAGAACCCGTAGATCGTTTTGAAGATTTGAAAACCTTTGTGGAAGCAACAGGCCATCATATTGCCCTTGATGAAACTCTTAGAGAAAAATCCTTAGAGGAAATCTCTTCTCTTCCGGGTATTAAAGCCTTAGTCATTAAACCAACTCTTCAGAAAAACTTTTTCACCCTTCTCCACCAAAAACGCTATCCCATCGTATTGTCGAGCTCATACGAAACACCAATTGGCATTAAGTCGATTGTCGAATGGATGAAACGCTTAGAAATCCCCCTACTAAAAATGGGCCTGATTCCTCATCAGTCAATGGCAGACTCCCTTGAAATTCATGAAGGACTGTTAGACGTTAACAACGTGAGATTTTCGCCATGCAATGCCCAATCCATCTGCACGCTCAAAAATATCCCCGACGACTTGCTTTAATCCGTCACGGGGAAAAATACACATGGAGTGAATGCGATAGACATTTAGAAAGCATTCCTGAACTGAGGCTGTTTGCTGACTTAAGAGCAAATAGATGCTACACTCCTCTTAATCCCTATCTCCCCGAAAAGATTAGGAACGAAAATCACCAAGTTCTTAAGGGAATTAAGGGTTATGCTGCTTGTCTATATACATCAGGGTCAACAAGTGCACCAAAGATTGCCTGCTTTAGCTACGAAAACCTCTTTTATAGTGCCCTAGGAGCAAATATTTTAGCACCCTTTGAGGGAAATGACCGTTGGCTCCTAAGCTTACCACTGTACCACGTGGGAGGAATTGGCATCTTAATGAGATGGGCCTTAAGTGGCGCTTGCATTGTCATACCAAAAAAAGGAGATGAAAAAGAATCCTTACTTAATGACAAAATCACACACGTCTCTTTTGTTCCAACACAGCTTAAACGTTATCCTCTAAGTCTTTTAGCAAACCTCAAAGTGATCCTGCTAGGCGGTGCACCACTCCCCAAGATTTCCCTTCCAAACCTCTATCCCACCTACGGATTAACTGAAATGAGCTCGCAAGTGATGACACGAAACTGTGTGCTCGAATACCGCGAGATGAAAATCGCCCCAGATGGTGAAATACTCGTCAAAGGAAAAACTCTTTTTCAAGGCTATTTTGCGGATGGAAATGTTAATCTCCCACTCAATGAGGAAGGCTATTTTCATACTGGTGATTTATTTGATGGGACTAAAATTACAGGTCGTAAAGATCGACAATTCATCAGTGGTGGTGAAAATATTCAGCCCGAAGAAATAGAATCAGCACTTAGTAAGATCCCTCAGGTCCTTAAAGCACACGTTAGGCCCTTTCCTGATGATGAGTATGGAATGAGACCCATCGCATCCGTTGTTCTTGAAAATATGTTGAATGAAAGCGTAATTAGAGAGGCTCTAAGCGAAGTTCTTCCGGCATACAAGATTCCAGTAAAGTTCGAAGTCTCACATCAATTGGACATGCCCTCATCGTCTTCTTGGAAATCTTAACATGAACCATCTTTACTGAACCTACGACCAAGCCGTCTTTTATAAGCTCAGAGTAGTGCTCAAGTGAGGAGTTTCCTATTTTTGTGATCTTCAGATGTGCCACAATATGATCATCAACACCAATTGGTCCTTTGTAGTCAGCTTCGACATGTTTAACAGGCAAGAGGAAATCCGCTTCTTCAAGAAGGTGTCGCAACGAAAACGCACCTTTTTCCTCAAGCATTTCCACAAACGCATTCTGCGCAATTTCTAAGAGTTTAGTGAAGTAAATGACCCCCGTGGCATCGGTATCTGACAGGCGGATTTTATAAATATACTGGAACATTAAAAAAAATTGTTTACACTTTCTTAACCCCATGTTAACGTATTTTTAGAATTATAGCAAGGAGGTAACCATGGGACACATAACATGGAAATATGCTTCACATTCTGAAGTAGTAATGGCATGGAATCAAGCAGTCAGTTCAATTATGGAAGGGGTCACCGAATACCTTACGATGAAAGATGATGACCTGACTCTTGTTGTACGGATTTTAGAGATTCAATTAGGTACCATCACACTTTTAAATGATGAGATCGAAGAACGTATTAGAAGGCTTATGTCCTCATGCGTTTGGTGTTGTCTTTCGCGTTCGAAAAAAGATCGATTAGCCCTTCAGCAGTGCATTAGCAATAAACATATCGTAGTCCTCGCACAGTCAGCTCTGGAGCAATATAAACTGAAAGAACATGAGCGACAAACCCTATTCCGGCCAATTTATCGACCAGTGGCAATCAGATAAAAAAAATTTTACATAAAGAACAAAGGAGGTAACTCGCTAAATATTAGATAAACAACATTTGCAACAACGCTTTGAGGTGGGGGTGTACGGTTTTAGCCAATTGATGTAAAAATTAGAAATTACCTATACTCAGCCACACTTAAGGTAAAAAAAACCGGATTGTGCATGGTAAAAACCTCTATAAAAAGTGCTAATATGACAACAAATATCCAAGGGAGCATAGCTCTTAGTGAAAAACTAACCTCCCAAGGAGAAATGGCGCTTTTATGCGGCGATTTCTCAGGACTTAAATTCTTTGAAATGGCCGACAATTTGGATGAAACCAACCCTCACCTCTTTTATAAGCAAGGGCTCGCACTTTTTGATTACGGCTGCGCTGATATGCGAGATATTGCCTTTAAAGAAGCGAACAAACGTTTCAGAAAAGCAGTAAGCCTTGACCCATACTCATTTGATGCCTACGTTGCATGGGCTCACTGTCTTTACTGTCTAGGTGAGAGAAAAAATAGCGCACAAATACTTGCCAACGCCAAAAACAAATACAAAAAAGCTCTAAGTTTAGCACAAGGAAAAGGGGCTGATGAACTTTCTGATCTTTATTGGAATTATGGAAAAGTCTGGTTAAAACTTGCTGAAAATTCTGGTGAAGCGATCGATCTCAACCTTGCCTTAAAGGCCTTTGAAAAAACCCTCTCTTACCAAGAAGACCTTCCCTCAGAATTTTGGAAAACTTATGGCATTGCCGCTTTAAACCTTGGTGAGAAAACGAATGAACTTGGGCACTATACAACCGCGATAGACTGCTTTAAAAATGCCATCTCTATGGGCATCTCCAGCGGTTTTAGCTGGTTTGATTTAGCAAAAGCTCTTGTCGCCCTCTACAGCCATACTTTTGATGAAGCCCATTTTTCTGCGGCTAACGAAAGCTTTACTAATGCCTCAAACTTCACACCTGGTAATGCAACCATTTCCCTTGCTTGGGCTAAATTCCTTGTAAACTCAGGCCGATTCCTTAAAGACAGAAAACGACTACTTCTAGGTGTCGAACAGTGTCAAAAAGCAGTAAGTTTTGATCCTGGAAATGATGAAATTGCAAGCGTTTGGGCTGAAGCACTAGCCACGCTTGGTATGTTAACAGAAGACTTAAAGCTTATTTTTGAAGCACAAAATAAACTCTCAGAGCGCGATTTAGTCGACCTACAACCCTATGCACGAGGCATTTGCCTGCATGCTCTCGGCAGCTATTTCAATGACCTTGACTACTACTATCAGGCAATAGAAGCTTTTCAATCAGGTCTGAATACCACCCGAACAGAACACCGTCTCTGGTTCGAGCTAGGATCGACCTACATGGTCATTGCCTCTTTAGAAAACGACCCACGTATTTATGAAAAAGCCTCCCGTTTTTTCCAAAAAGCACTCAATTTTAAGCTCTCTAGTATCTACCACATCTCCTATGCTTCAGCTCTTGCCAAATATGGCGCTGAAACAAGTGCTGCCCTTCCTCTGAAACAATCCATCCACCATTTTGAACAAGCCCTGCATCTTCAAAAAAATGCTGTCTATCTCTTTCCCGATTGGATGTTTGCTTATGCTTGCAGTTTAGATAGTCTAGCAAATATCTCCGACGAAGAAGAGTATTATGTCAAATCGCTTGAAATCCTCAACCACGTCTTAATGGTCGATCCCGATTTCCCAGATATTCATAGAGAACTCGCCCTCGTTAATGGTCATTATGCCGAGTTTGTTCACGAACCTGACCTCTTCTATCGCTCCTTTCACCACTTCAAAATTGCCCAAAATCGCCAGAAAGAAAACGATCAAGTCATGCTAGATTGGGCCCTAACCCTCATCAACTTTAGCCAAGTGATTCAAGGAAGCCATGAAGCTTTAGAGTGCTTAAAAGAAGCTGAATATAAAATGGTGCAAGCGGCAAAACTTGGAAATTCACACTCTTATTATCACTTAGCATGTCTCTACTCGCTCACTGAAACATATGACAAAGCGATTCATTTTTTACAAAAAGCACTAAGTTTCAATGCGATGCCAGCAATTAACGAGATCATGCAAGACGATTGGCTTGAAAATCTTAGAAAACACGAAGTTTTTGAGCAGTTTATCGTACGGGCTAAAGAAGATATGAGTTGACCAATAACTTCTTTAAGAGGTACGATTCCAGCATATTATGGATCGTCGTACAATCATCTTTGTTATCATACTTACCATCGGACTTTTTTTAACAAATCAGTACTTTGGTAGTAAGACCGCTTCTGAGCAAGAACATGCTAAGAAAAAGACCCAAGAAGAAATTCAGGCAAAACAACGTGTTTTGAATGAAAGAGCTGTTTCACCAGACCAACTTCCCATCTATAAATTAACTACTGATAAAGCTGGCACTGAAACACTCACCTATGTCCTAGAATTTGACGGTCAGTATCTAACCACATCGTGGACAGAGGCCTTGCCAGAGGTAGCCTACGTCAATGGACGTGAGGTCAAATTACAAGTAAACGACGAGATTGTGCTCTATGGCGAATCTGACACTCTTGAGACGACAAGACTCCCTCAAGTTGGTATTTCAGACATCCAAATGGTCACGCTCTACCAAAAAGGCGTCACAGTCCAAGTTGGTGAGTATGCAAATAATACCATCACTTTCCCAAGCTCTCCACCTGAAAACAGTGCAATTGCCCTCTACTGGTTCTCTGGAAAGTTTTATCCGGTCGGAATCTATGACGCTAAATTAAAACGCTACCGCCCCCTCTTCGAACACCCAGAATTTAAACTCTCCTACAAATTTGCAGAGACGAATCAGGCCGAAAATCAGCTCTATGTGATCGAAAATGCCTACCAACAAGTTGTAATTTCAACCCTCGGTGGCTCAATTTCTGAAATCAACCTACCCTTCCGTACAAAGGAAAATAGACAAAGTCTGGTCCGATCTATTGGAATTGATAGAAAAGTTCAAGCAAGCTCACCTCATAACTCCTACTTCCCTCTTCAGCGCTATACTTCTTCTGCAGGAACTAAAGACCCAAAAAACGGTGGCTATAACCCCCTTCTAAGACGTTCAGCACATAAACCCGCGGCCCTTAATGCCAATAGCATCATTTCGGAAGACTACGACATTTCAACGGCCAATTTTAAGGTCACAAACTTAACGAAAGACTCTATAGAACTTGTAGCTAACCTCCCCAGGCAAAAAATTGTAAAAACAATTTCATTTGCAAAAGATCCCGATGCAGCGCCTTACATGTTAGAATGCTCACTTAGAGTCGAGGGCGATAACAGAGGTCTTTGGTTGACTTCAGGTGTCCCAGAAGTAGAATTAATCTCTAATAGTTCAGACCCAGCGCTTAAATACCGCTATTTCCAAGGGCAAAAGGCAAAAGTTGAAAAGGTCAAACTTCCCAAAAACTCGACAAACTTTAGTTCTATTAATATAGACTGGGTGACGACAAATAGTGGTTTCTTTGGACTGATCTTAGATCCCCTAGATGATTTTGCGTCAGGGTTTAAAGCAACAATTGTCCCAGGCGAACTTGATCCAACAAGACTCACACTCATCGACCAAAAGCAAAATGTCTACAAGGCTGCAAAGTATCCTGGATATCAGGCTTTACTCCCTCTACCACAAACCTCGAAAACGTTGAAATATCGCCTTTTTGCAGGCCCACTTGCAACAAGTCTTTTGAAAAAACTCGATTCGACTTACAGAGATGGAGACTATTCTCCAGAATATATCTCATGTAAAAGTGTGTCAGGTTTCTTCTCCTTTATTTCAGAACCCTTCTCTAAGCTCCTCTTCTACCTCATTAGCTTTTTCCACTCATTCACGTTCTCTTGGGGAATTTCGATCATTCTACTGACTATTGCTCTACGTGTCATGCTTTACCCTCTTAATGAGTGGTCAATGAAGTCGATGGCCAAGATGCAAGAAATTACCCCGAAAATTGAGAAACTGAAGAAAAAATACAAAAATGATCAGCAAAAACTTCAAGCAGAGCAGCTAAAACTCTACAAAGAAGGTGGCGCTAATCCCTTCTCTGGGTGCCTCCCTCTTCTTGTTCAGATGCCGTTCCTCTTTGGAATGTTTAATCTTTTAAAAACGACTTTTGAGTTAAGAGGTGCTTCATTTATTCCAGGGTGGATCAATGATTTAGCAGCTCCTGATGTGTTATTCAGCTGGTCTCGCCCCCTCTTTTTCCTTGGAACTTCTTTTCACCTGCTCCCGGTCCTCGTCGCAGGAGTGATGTACGTCCAACAAAAGTTCTCCTCGAAAATGCGCGACACTGGAGCTGAACTGACAGACCAGCAAAAACAACAGCAAAAGATGGGAAGCATCATGACTTTTGTTTTCCTCTTTTTCTTCTATTCTCTCCCATCAGGACTGAATATTTATTGGTTGTTTTCCTCTCTCTTAGCTATTCTCCAACAATGGATTTATAATCGCAGGAAAAAAACTCTATGCAAGCCTGGGAAGAGTTCTTAAAAAGCCAAGAAAAAGTTCTTGGTAAACGTGCTGTCGATACGTGGTTACGCACGCTAAAAGTTGTAAAGTTTGATGCAGGTAATCTCCACTTAGAGGCAAGTGACGCTTTTCAGGTCACTTGGTTTAAAGAACACGTCATTGAAAAGGTCAAAAGGCACCTTCTGAATAACAATGGACGCCCCATTAAAGTTCATATTGACCTACCTCGGACAGTGCAACCAAGAGTTGATCAAGAGCCCCCTCAAACGCTTGAGCTTTTCAAGGCTGATCCCATAGACCCTAGTTGTCATTTCGGCAGTTTCGTCCCAGGGAAAAATTCTCAAATTGCTTATCACGTTCTCTCTCAAATTGCCGCTTATGATTATAAAAAAGGCCGATTTAAGAAAAATACCCCACTGCCACTTGGTGAATACAATCCCATCTATCTCTATGGCCCGAGTGGAGTTGGTAAAACACACCTTCTTATGGCAGTTGCAAATGCCCTCCAGAATGCCAAGTTGAAAGCTGTCTATGTTCGCGCTGAAACCTTTACAGATCATGTGATCTCAGCCTTTCGAAACGGCCGGATCACTGAGTTTCGGGAAAAATACCGCAATCTGGACGCGCTTCTGATTGACGATGTCCAAAGTCTAATTCGAAAGAATGCCACGCAAGAAGAGCTGTTTCACACTTTCAATACGCTCCATACCCAAAATACGCAGATGATTTTCTCTGCAAATGGACTACCTAGATCGTTGACTGGGATTGAAGAACGCTTAATCTCTAGGTTTGAATGGGGCATCAATCTGACACTGGAACGACTTGAGCAAACAGAGCTCTTAGAGGTTGCTGAAAGACGCTCGCAAATGCTTCAATTCCCCCTTTCCGACATGATCACTCAATTCCTTGCCAAGACTTTCCCCAATCTAAAGAGTCTAACAAAAGCCGTTGAAGCTCTTGTTTTAAGGACTCATATCAAAAAAATTGCACCTACTGAATTAACAGTCGACATCACTGAAGAACTACTGACTGATCTTATCAGCATTGAACAAGAAGAAAAATTAACACCAGATAAAATCCTAAAAGTCGTTGCAGATAAATTTGGCATCCGGATCGATGACATTTTAAGCAAATCCCAAAGTCGAGATATTGCCCTTCCACGGCAAATTGCTATGTATCTATGTAGAAAAGAACTCAAGATGCCCTACATCAAGATCGGTTCTTTATTTGCCAGAGACCACTCCACTGTGATGTCTAGCATTAAAAGAGTCATTCAAGGCATTGAGAGCAATAAGATTGATATTTCTGAAACAATTACTGAATTTAATCGAAAAGTTGGAAATATGTAGCTTCTCAAAGAATTGAGAAGCTACGTAATTGATGCTTACACTTTGGTGAAGCGATCGCCTGGGCGAGGTTGGTCGCCAGATGGAGCAGATGGTTGGCTTCCGCCAAATTGACCACCCATTCCTGGAATTGGTGAACCTTCTGGCTCGCGTCCTTCCATGATATCCGTTGCGCGTTTTCTCCATTTTTCGACAGCTTCGACGAAAAGAGGTGCAAAACGTCTAAGTGAGTTTGGATCAGCGCCAGAACCCATCTCAAGCACACAGTGCATTAAGATCAGTTCTTCTTTTACAGCGACACCAATGCCCCCGCCAGCCATTTGGCCACCGAGCATAGAACCTTGAAGAAGATCTTCGTAGAGCTTCATTTTGGTTTGTTCGTCTTTTGGAAGACCATCTAGAATCGGTGAGTAAAGGTAGAGGCGATCAGAGTTTGGTTCGTAAGTTAGGTGAAGCGAAAAAGTGTTGTCAATTCCTAGGATACATGTGTGATTTTCATCAAACGCTAGCCCTTCGAGATTGAGTTCTTTGCCGAACTGCTTCAGGTTCTCCTTGGCATTTTCAAGAGACATGTGAGTGTCCTCCTTAGAGTCAAAATAATATTTTTATAGATGAAATGTTAATGCAAATCGGTTTAAATGACAATAGCTCAATAAAAAAATTGAGGAATAGCCGATCATGACCGAACTCATCTATGAAATTCATGTTAAAAGTCTAACCTATGATGCCACAAGTAAAGTAAAGGATCCAGGAACATTTTCTGGAGTGATCCAAAAAATCCCCTATTTCCTAGAACTTGGCGTGACTGCAATCGAACTTATGCCAGTCCATCCCTTTGATATGAGCAAGAACTACTGGGGCTATTCCTCGACCAATTTTCTCTCGCTTCATCAACCGTATGGAAATCTAGAAGCTTTAAAAACTCTTGCTGATGCGCTCCATGCACACTCTCTCCAACTGATTATCGACGTCGTTTATAACCACACAGAGGGACCACTCCCCGATTTAGACTACTTTCTTGAGGATTTTACTGGCTGTGGCAACACCGTCTCTTGCAATACTCCCCAAAGCATGAAACTTATTCTCCAATCCCTTCAACAACTTGTTGACCATGGCGTTGATGGCTTCCGGTTTGATCTCGCCTCTGTCCTTACTCGAGATCCCGACGGTGGGCCGATGAAGGATCCTCCTCTAATCCGCGCCATTGAAACAAAGTTTCCAAACACACTTCTTATTGCAGAACCATGGGACGTGGGTGGGCTTTACCAAGTTGGTTCTTTCCCCTCTTCCAACTTCTCTGAATGGAATGGTCAGTTTCGCGACCACATCCGACGCTTCCTAAAAGGTGACCCCAACTCAGCAATGCCCTTTTTCGAGTCTATGACTGGCTCTAAATCCCTTTATGAAAAAAACCGCCTTCCCAAACACAGCATTAATTTTATTACAGCGCACGATGGCTTCACACTAAACGACTTAGTGACATACAACGAAAAACACAACGAGGCTAACGGAGAAAACAACGAAGATGGTTCTAATGCAAATGATTCATGGAACATGGGAATTGAAGGGCCAACAAACGACCCTACCATCGCATTTTTGCGCCTCAAACAAATGCGCAATTTTATCACAGCGCTTTTATTCTCATGTGGCACACCCATGCTCAATATGGGGGATGAATATGGGCATACCCGCGATGGAAACAACAACCCTTGGTGTCAAGATAACCATCTGAACTACTTCAACTGGGACACGCTCAAAGAAAACTCCCCTTGGTTTTCCTTCGTAAAAACGGTCATCAACCTGCGTAAACAATTCCCCATCCTCAATGGTGATAGCTATCCCAACGCCATTATCCACCAAATCACCGACCATTTCATCGCCTATGAAATAGACAACTTGTTCTTAGCCTTTAACGCCACTGACTCCGCAGAACACTTCCCCTTGCCTTTTCCAATAAAACGCCTCATTGACACCCACCTAGACTCTCCTTTCGAAGAAGTGCAACTCCATGAAGAGTACTATCTCCACCCCTTCAGTGCTCTCATTGCTTGCTATTAGGTAATCCAGCTATTGCAAAGTTAATGCTTCATTGATAAGATCCGGAGTTGAATACAGCACTACGGAGGCGACATGCGGAAAACGATACTCTTATTAGGACTAGCATTAGTTGGATGTTACAACAATGATTCAAACCATGTCTCAAAGTTTCACGATGATGGGCGGGTTAAACCTATTGTTGCTTTTGTGCCGATTGTAGATACAAGTGGTGAAGACTTCGCTTGGAGCTTGTCTGATGAATTAACACAGTCTGTTTATGGTAGGATTGTAAAACGTGGCAACTTCTGCGTGATTCCACTTACTGAAGCTAAAAAAGCAGCTGGAAAAACAGACCCTTTCACAGAAAATATCCAGTGGATTAAAACTGCGTTCAAGGGAACTGAATTTGTCGTTTTCACAGAGCTTGTCGAGCACAATATTCATGCGAAAGAAGGCAAACGTTCCTTCATGGATAAAATCACCCCTTCTTGCAAGCTAGAAATGACTGTCCGCCTTCGAGTTTTTGACAACCGCACTGACACACCTCACGTCATCTTACAAGAGCTCTTACAACAATCCCATATGATTCCCGATCAAGGGGCAATTACTGAGCAGTCATCCGATAAATGGAAGCAGAAAACCTACACAGTTTCCCCACTAGGATTCTCTCATTACCAGCTCTCTAAGGCTATTGTGTCACGAGTTGAAGATTATATCACGATAGCTAAAAGTAAGTTCTAGTGGTTGATACACTCATTTCAATGTTGATCTTTGCAGCACTTTCTGCTGCAATGACCTACCTTTTTTGGCGGAGTGGATTTTTCACCTTTCCAGAAGGAGAAAAATCCCCTTTCGTCTCTTTGATAAATTGTGTGCTTTTGTTTGTCATATACTTAGCAATCGCCCTGATCTTACCCTTACTTATCTATCACGCCTTTTTACTCACAAAGGCCATCGATCGTTTTGTTCTCAACGCCATATTAAACACCTGTATTAGCTTAGCCTCTTTTTTTGCAGTGTACGCTTTTTCGATCAGAAGGACAGATTTTGCCAAAATTTGGAACTTTGGAACAAATAAGTCCATATATTCTATTGGAATGGGAGCACTAGCCTATATTGCTGCCTTTCCTGTTGTCTCTTTTGCAAATCAAGGGCTTGAACTTTTTAATCTCCTCTTTTTCCAAAGGAAAGGACCTGATCAAAACGCTGTCGAGTATTTGAAAATGACCGCAGACCACCCTGTCTATTCCATTCTCGCTTTGATTATGATTGTCATTATCGCACCTTTTGTTGAAGAACTTCTCTTCAGAGGCATCCTACAGACCTATGTGAAACGCTTTTTAGGGAAAAAAGCGGCGATATTAGTTTCTTCTCTCGCCTTTGCTGCTCTGCACTATGCAGGATCCCAAGGGATCGGAAATATCCCTCTCTTAGGTTCCCTATTTGTGTTTGCTTTATATCTAGGTTTCATCTATGAGAGACAGCAAGCGTTGATAGCAAATATTACACTCCACGTGGTTTTCAACGCGATAAGTGCATCTAGAATCTTTTTATTGGAGTAGCTATGCGCCAGTTTGCTTTGAGTCTTGTCCTTTTTGCTAAGCTTTTTTCAGCAAACCCTTTGATTGATGCGGATAACCGTCTTTCTTCAGAAATTTTCTATCTCACAGGGCAACAAGGTTATAATACCCTCCTCTCACCGTATGCAATCGGGTCAAATCTTCAATTGCTACTCATGGGAGCAAATGGAAAAACAGCTAATCAAATTCGCTCAGTGCTTAATATCAATGCACCACAAGGCAATGTTCCATCTTATTTCCAATCTCTCCATAAACGGTTAAAAAGTTCTGTCCATATGGCTAATGGACTTTGGGTCAATACACAAACGCCCCTCTCAGCCAGGCTCCAGCAGAAACTGCAAAAGTCCTTTGGCGTCAAAGCAATGGGAGCTCCATTCAAGCAACCAACCGGCGCAACTGCCATTATGAACAAGTGGGTATCTGATCAAACAAATAAGAAGCTTAAAGGAATTGTCCCCTCGCTCAATACACTCAACAAAAAAAGCATTATTCTCACAAGTGCGCTTTCAGTCAAAGGGGATTGGGCACACCCGTTTGAAACGAAATACTCCAAAGATGGCATGTTTCATCAAACACTCTCTGACGGGAAAAGTGTAAAAGCACGCTACATGCAGACTGAATACCACTTTCCCTACTATGAAGACGACGACGTGCAAGTTGTTGCCCTACCATTAGATAAACACTTTGGGGAAAATCACTTAGGTTTTGTCGTATTCTTCCTAAAAAATGAAGCCTCAGAAGACCCTTTTAACTTTCTTTTCGATAAAGATCCCAAATATTACGATCGGATTGAGAAAATGAAAAAGACACTTGTACGCGTCACTCTTCCAGTTTTCTCCTATCACATCAATACGGATTTAACAAGTATCTTACTTGCGATCGGTATGAACCTGCCTTATGAATCTACAGCCGATTTCTCCAATCTAAGTAAACGGGAAAAACTCCGTTTGGGTCATGTTTTTCACGGTTCTGAAATGGGAATCAATGAAAATGGTATTAATGCACCCCCCCCTTCTGAAGAAACACTTCGCCCAAAGGTTTTTCACTCAAATCGTCGAGCAATCAACATGAAAATGGATCGCCCTTTCTTCTATCTTCTAGCTGATATTGATAACGGACTCATTCTATCTATGGGAACGTATACCTCTCCAACACTTGAACAAGCACCTCTTCCAAAAATCATCCCCCCAAAACCAAAAAAACATGGTGGTTCAGGTCACAGCGAACCCCGCGGAAAAATTGAGCAGCCCTCTGCACCTACACAACCAGGTGCTCCAACTCAACCTGATGCGGCTGATGAAGCCTATGGACCTCCTCCCTCAACCGAAACTCAGCAAGAACCAAGCACAAATAACTAGGAGGGGAACCATGTTAAAGATTAAAGGTTTCGGTGCAACAGATGTGGGCCTTGTGCGAAAAAACAACGAAGATGCATTTGAGCTGACCGCTCAAAATCGCTTTCTCGCTCTAGCTGATGGGATGGGTGGGCACAACGCAGGTGAGGTCGCCTCCAAAGAAGCCATTACCTTCATCTGTGCCTCCATTGAAGAAATGTTCATCTCTACCTCAAAACCTATCGAGCTTTCCGAACTCTCGAGCAAATTAAAGCACTACATGGAAAGTACGAACAACTGGGTTTATCGCCTCTCGAAAAAAAAGCGCTCCTTCCAAGGCATGGGGACAACCCTCTCAACAATTCTTTTCCAAGATGACCGCTTGATCATCGCGCATGTTGGCGACTCACGCATCTACCGCCTTCGCAACGGACAATTCACCCAACTCACCAAAGATCACTCAGCAGGTAAACATACACTCACCCAAGCCATCGGAACTTCATTGAAAGTGAACCCCCAAATAGAAGTAAACGATCTTAAAAATAACGATATCTACCTTTTATGCTCCGACGGTCTTCCCGACGTGCTAACCAATGACCAAATCGCCAAAGCCATCGAACCAAATCACCTCAAGGCTTCAGCCTACAAACTAATTGACTTAGCAAAACAAGCCGGCGGATTCGACAACATCACCGTCGTCTTAAGCCAAGTTGTCAAAAAATAATTCCAGTCTTTGCTAGAGCCTTGCAAATCATCCGTCAATCGCGTATATTATCTGCTATTAAGCCATGATATATTTTGATAATAACGCTACTACTCCCTTAGACCCCAGAGTGTTAGAGGCCATGCTACCCGTAATGGAAGCACCTCTGAATCCATCCTCTGTGCATGCATTTGGTAGACGTGGAAAAAAATATCTAGATCATGCAAGAAGTGCTATTGCCACAGTTCTAAATACACCCGATACCAGCATTTTTTTCACATCAGGGGGAACCGAAGCCTTAAACCTTTTGATTCAACCTAAAGGGCATGTCATCACTTCAAATATCGAGCACAAGGCAATCCTCGCCACATTGAAGAGTCATTCAAATACAACCTATTTACCAGGACACCCCACCCCCCAAGATGTGTTAGATGCGATCAAAGACGATACCGATCTGATCGTCCTCTCTTCAGCAAATAGTGAAACGGGCACCTTAAATCCCATCGAAGACATTGCCAAAATTGCCCTTTCTCATGATATTCCCCTCATCATCGATGCGATTGGTCACTTTGGAAAAGCACCATTTACCCTATACCCTGGGATTGTAGGCGCAGCTTTCTCTGCCCACAAAATCCACGGTCCTCAAGGGGTTGGGTGTGCATATATTCATCCAAGCTATCGAGTCCCTCCTCTTCTCAAGGGCGGAGCGCAAGAACACCATCTTCGTGCTGGCACTGAAAACCTCGCGGGCATTGTTGGCATGGCAAAAGCGTTTGAATTAGTTGATCCGACAGACTTTGGCATGATGGAAAACCTACGAGCTATCTTGGAAAAGGAGTTTGAGGTCAATAAAGGGGAAAAACGAGTGTCTAATGTCTCAAACCTATTCATTCCACACGTTGATGCTGAAACCCTACTCCAAGTTTTAGATAGGCAAGGGATCATGGCATCTCACGGTTCGGCATGTTCAGCGGGAGCCCTTGAGCCGTCCCATGTCCTATTGGGAATGGGGTATAACAAGCAGCGAGTCAACCACTCTATCCGCATCTCGCTTTCTCGAATGAATACACTTGAAGAGGTTCAAGCTAGTGAAAGCACCTTAATAAGCGTACTTTTAAACTCTTCTTCCTGAAGCGGTTTTTTGACAACAGCATTCACACTTTGGGGGATTTTCTCAGGGTTTTCAGTTAAAAGAACAATTTTAGCTGGAGAAAATGCATGGATTTTTCCACCGATATTCTTAATAAAGTCATCAACAACCACTAAGTCATACTTACTGGCTTTTAAACGCGTTACCGCCTCGTCTTCATTCGTTACTATACTGACAATATACCCAAATTTTTTTAAAAGTTCTTCAACGGCTTGAGCAAGCGAGCTATCTTCAAAGACGAGGAGTATTTTCTCATCACCCTGAATAATTCTGGAGCAATATGTTATAAGAGGAAAATGCAAAGTAAAAACCGTCCCTTTTCCTTGCTCTGAAGTACAATTTATTGTACCTCCATGCTCCAAAACTATTTTTTGAATGGTAGACAGTCCAAGTCCTGTACCTTCGCCCGCTGGTTTAGTTGAAAAGTATGGTTCAAAAATATGTTGAATCTTGTCTTCTGGAATCCCTGTTCCTGTATCTTTTACAACGATTTCAAGAAATGGCTCTTTAAATTTGACAGAGATATCTAATACTCCTCCCATCTCTTGCATTGCATAGATTGCGTTCGTACATAAGTTGATAATAACTTGTTCAATCTGAGTGGAATTCGCATGAATCTCTGGAAGGTTTGGCTCAAAGGAGGTATGTATCTGAATGTGCTCAGGAAGCGCTGATTTTAACAAGTGCTCTGATCGATCTAAGATTGAATTAATTGCAACAAATTTTTTTTCACTCTCTGGCATAGGTCGACTAAAGTTGAGTATTCCCTCAATCATTTTCTTCGCATGCTCTGCACCATGTTTGATGCGCTCTAAGTAATCGTGTAAGTCCCCATCATTAGGGGCTAGATCCAATGCAAGATCAGCAAAACCTAAAATAGGGGCTAAGACATTTTTAAAGTCGTGAGCTATGCCATTAACCATCGTGCCCACAGTTTCTAATTTCTGGAGATCTCGGACTTGTTTTTCATCCGCCTTTTTATCTGACAAGTCCCGAATAATACCTGTAAATATTCTCACCCCATTAACTTCACACTCATTGACCGCTAAATCGATCGGAAAAACAGTTCCATTTTTTTTTCTTCCTAGCGCTTCACGTCCAATCCCGATGATGTGTTTCTCACCTGTTTTGACATAATGATCCATATAGCCATCGTGTTCATGAGCATAAGGTTCTGGCATCAGAATTTTAAGGTTTTGGCCAATCACTTCCTCTGCCTTATAGTCGAACATTTTCTCTGCGCCATGATTAAAGGTTTCAATGATCCCTTTTACACTTGCTGTAATCACACCATCAATAGTGGTGTCTACCACCGTCTCCAAACGCGCTAAATAACTGTCTTTATCCATAAGTCAGACCTTAATTAATGATTTTTTTCTACACAAGCCCCAAAAAAAGGCTAATCGCTAATCTTAAATTGTCTTAAGGGAGATCGTTGCGTCTTTTAAGAGGGTGATTTCGTCGACATGGAGTTCGAAGCAGTCAATGCGAATGCTATCCCCCGTCTCAGCTGAGTGGTCTAAGTGCTTTTCAACAAGCTCTAATAGAGTCCCTCCTGGGGGCAAGGCGATGTGGTAGGTTTTATTGATTTCATCAACAGGTGTGTCTCCTGAAAAGGTGCGATCAAGCAGCGTTGCATGAGCCGTTTTGAGGTGGCGACCTTTGTCTCCGAAGATGTCGCTAATGATGTCGTCAAGTGTGAGGATACCAACGCTAATCCCCACTTTATTTAGCACAATTGCTAAGTTTTCCGAGTTGCGACGAAACTCTTTGAGGATTTGAAAGATTGAGCTCTTTTCCGTGATAAACCAGGGCGAGCGAGCATAGGGACCAATCACTGTATGAGATGAATAGCGAAGGAGATCACGAGGATAGACAATGCCAGTGATGTTTTTTTGTTCCCCTTGGTAGATGGGTATTTCAGGTTGGTATTTTTCAGCGCATTTTTCCCTAAGGTCCGAGATACGCGAGCTCGATGGAAGGGTAAACACCTCTTCAATCGGGGTCATGAGTTCGCCGGCTGTAAGCGTTTTTAAGGTGAAGATACTTGTTAAAACTGCATCGGGTTCATCGTCACCTTCAACAGCTTTTTGGAGTTCGTCTCGAGAAAGCGACATGGCAGAGGTTTTTTTGACGCCAAACAGTCGCCCGGCTGCACGACAGATGAAATCAAGGAGGTAGATGATTGGAGTGAGTATTTTTGAAAGGAGGTAGATGACAGGGATTCCAAGGCGCACGGTGTGTTCTGGATAGTGACGGGCTGCAAACATGGGTGATAGTTCAGCAAAAATCAGGACAATAAGGATTTGTGAAAGTAGGGCTAGGTCGGGGTTAAGTCCTAGATCTTGGTAAAAACGTCTTGCGCATTCTGACCCAAATTGCATTGCTGTATTGACGCCGATGAGGGTTGTACCAAAGAGAAAAGTGGGCCGGTTAAGCAGTTTTGACAGCCAGATGGCATGGGCTCGCCCTTGAGATACATAGTACTGAAGACGCACGCGATTAAACGAGACGCAAGCCATTTCAAGCATCGAGAAAAAACCTTGCAAAGCAAGAAAAAGCAGGGTCAAAAGGAGGTATTTCATAATTTACCTCCTCGGATTTTACGGATGTAAATACGCCTGACTCGGTTGATATCGCTTGATAGTACGTGGAATAAAAAGTGTTTGTTTTGATACTTAGCGCCGCTTTTTGGGATATCTCCCATGAGCTCTGTCAAATAGCCACCTATTGTCACCATATTATTGGGGCTTTCAAGGTGCACATCAAAGATCTCTTCTATTTCAGTTAGCTCGAGTTTTCCACTGCAGATGATGACGTCTTCGCCCGCCCTGGTGTAAAGGCTTTTTTCATCGCGACGATCGATGATTTGGCCAACAACGGTTTCTACAAGATCTTCTAAGGTGACCATTCCAGAGACTGCACCGTACTCATCAAGTACAAAGACCATCTCCTCCCCTGTTTCATGGAATTGATACAAAAGGGCTTTTCCTTGCATCGTCTCAGGAACATAAGAGGGTTTTTCAACAAGAGTTGTCAAATCGCCATTCTCACCTATCGAATCCCGGTGGAGAAAAAAATCTTTTGAGGAGATCACTCCAATTAAGGTCTCAAGTGACCCCTCTGTGACAGGAATGCGCGAGCATTCTTCATCGACAAACAGGTGGATGAGTTCACGAACAGGGCTTTTGATATCAAATTGCAGCACCTCCTGGCGTGGTACCATCACCTCTTTCACGGTCATTTCACCGATATTCAAAAAGCCCTTAACCAACCTGACCTCATCATCTGTTAGGACACCGGTTTTTTTTGAAGTGCGCAGCGAATGTCTTAATTCATCACCTGATATCTCTGGATCTCTGGCAAGAAAAAAGAAAAAGATTTTAGAAATCGGGGCAGTGATATAGGAAATAAAGTCGCGAAAGGGTTTAAAACTCACCTCAATCCCATAAATGACTGGGGCCATTCTCTTCACAATGGTTGCATTTTTAGCGATCGCAATTGTTTTCGGAATCACTTCTCCAAAAAGCAGGACGAGGACAAGTGGAACACCGACAGTCAGCCACCAGGTTGAAAAATCCCCGAAGATTGAAGAGGTCAAGTTTTGAATCAAAAGGTTAGCAACTACATTGAGCATCAAAATGGTGACAAGGAGTTTGCGTGGCCTCCGAAGAAGTGTAGCGATTAGGCGCGGGCGGTGACCTTTAGAGTGTTGATACGCCTTCACTTGCATCGGAGTCAGCGAAAAAAAAGCTGTCTCTGTAGCTGAAAAGATGCCAGATAACAAAATACAGAGAATAAGTGCTATTAATAAGATCATGGTTCAAAGACGATTTTGATTTGTCCTTCCGGGACCATCCCAAGCATTTTCATTAAGAGCATTTGTATCCATTCCGGATCATCTTGACTTGCTGCTTGATGCTTGAGCCGTTCCTGGCACTTTAAAGCGAGCTGCTTTTCCGTTTCAAGCATCTTTACCTGAGACTTTAGGGCGCAAAGAGCCGTTTGCCTCTTATGCGATGCTAGTGAAAAAAAACCGCACGAGGCAAAAATAAAAAGAGCCACCCACCAAGAACTTTTTATCTTATCAACCATTAACTTATTAATAACTTATTATAATATTACTATACAATTGGAACTGTAATCCCAACTTGCTTCATATACTTTCCTTTTCTCATTGAATAGGAAGTATCACACGGCTCGTCTCCTTCAAAAAAGAGGACTTGAGCTAAGCCTTCATTTGCATAAACTTTTGCTGGCAAAGGGGTTGTGTTAGAAATCTCAAGTGTTACATAACCTTCCCAACCTGGTTCAAAGGGGGTAACATTTACAATAATTCCGCAGCGTGCATAGGTTGATTTTCCAAGGCAAATCGTTAAAACATTTTCAGGAATGCGGAAATATTCCACGCTACATGCTAAAGCAAACGAATTTGGTGGAATAATACATTCATCAGCTTCAACGTAGACAAAGGAATCTTCTTTAAAAGATTTTGGGTCAACAATTGAGTTGTAGACATTTGTAAACACTTTGAATTTATTGCCGACACGTAGGTCATAGCCATAACTAGAAAGGCCATAGCTTACGCCTTCACTTACCTGCTCTTCACAAAACGGTTCAATCATTTCGCCCTCAAGGGCCATTTTTTTTATCCAGTGATCGGGTTTCAGTCCCATTGACAATCTCCTTTTGGGAATTATATATAGCTTCCATAATACATTTCCTGCTAGTGTTTTTCAATATGTCATCCCATATTGAGTCGTCCTGGCAAAAGACAGACAAGGTCTATGAGAAAAAACTCCGTCCCCACGAACTGTCCGAGTTCGTTGGGCAAAACGCTCTTATCGACCGGTTAAATATCTTCACTGGAGCTGCTCTAAAGCGTGGAGAATCGCTTGGACATCTGATGTTTTATGGTCCTCCAGGCCTTGGAAAAACAACCTTAGCGCACATCTTAGCGGAGCAAATGGGAAGTAAGCTTGTTGTCACTTCTGGCCCGACGATTGAAAAAGCAGGCGATTTAGCAGGTCTTTTAACAAGCCTAGAAACGGGAGATCTTCTTTTCATCGATGAAATCCATCGACTTTCAAGAACCATTGAAGAATACCTCTATCCTGCCTTAGAAGATTTCCGCCTTGACCTGTTATTAGATACAGGGCCAAGTGCCCGCTCAGTTTCAGTGACTTTAAAACCCTTTACGCTTGTTGGAGCCACAACGCGCTTTGGAGCCCTTTCCTCACCTCTACGCTCGCGCTTTGCCGTGTCCTGCCGTTTAGATTACTACTCCATTGAAGAGCTCTCAAGCATCATCGTTCGCTCAAGTTCCATTTTAGGACTTCAATGTCCAAGTAATGCTGCAAAAGAAATTGCCTCTCGCTCAAGAGGCACTCCGCGCATTGCTAATAACCTCTTAAAGTGGGTTAGAGACTATTCTCAAGTAGAAAATAAAAACGAAATTGATCTCGATTCAACAAAAAAAGCCCTAGAAATGTTGAATATTGACGAGAAAGGACTTGATGAAATGGACAAAAAAATTCTATCAACTATTATAGAACATCATCAGGGTGGACCTGTTGGCATCGCCACTTTAGCGGCGGCGCTGCAAGAAGACAGATCTACTTTGGAAGAAGTTAATGAACCGTACCTGCTCATGCAAGGCTTTATCAAACGCACCCTGAGAGGAAGAGAAGCTACAGAGCTCGCATATAAACACTTGAGGCACAAATGAAAAGAACCATCCCCCTATTCCTAATAGCATGTCTACCCCTTTTTGGATTCCATTTTGAATCTGTCTCAAAGGAGCAAGAAAAGCCCGCTACGATTAAAGTTCTCGTCGAGAAGAATGTCGACGGTGCTCTCTTAGAAGTCAAAGGCCCCTATCGCATCTCAAACCCCGAAACAGGTAAAAGTCTTAGCTCTGGCCGCTCTGGTAAAAGATACTATGTCTTTGCCAAACACGAAGGGCTAAAATGGGGAGAATATTTTCCAGGTGTGTTCCAACTTCGTATTGCCCCGACAAGTAAAGACACCACAATGTTATTAAACGGCGTCCAATATCGCGGAGCGATTGAAGTCTATCTCATCGATAATAAACTCTCATTTATCAACGAAGTCAGCGTCGAATCATACCTTAAGTCAACTCTCCCCAACAAGATCACCATATCAACACCCCCCTCTGTCCTTGATGCGGTCGCGATTATTTCCCGTACTGACACCTATTACACAGCCTTAGTCAACCACGACGCTTTCTATCATGTCGATGCAAAAGAGGTTGGCTACCAGGGTTACGCTGTCCAGTTCCGCAGCCCTGAGGTAGAGCGAGCAATTGATAACACACGCTTTCTTGTCATGACCTACGATGCCCAACCTTTCGCCTGTACATGGACTGAAAACTCAGCTGGGCGCACCGCAAGTTATAACGTCATCTTCCGCAAAAATACCGCGACCCCAAAAGGCATCAAGTCAACTTTTGCCGCTAAAGACCGCAAAGACTTTAAGTGGAACTACACAATTTCAGGAGAAAAACTTGCAAAGCTTGCTCGAACAAACAGGATTACAAACGTAGAACTTTTCTTGGATCAAAAATCTCAGAAAGTCTACGGCGTTCGGATCCACGACGGCTCGCACTCTGAGGACCTTGATTTTACAGCTTTCCAAAACACCATTGGAGCCAATAAGCTCCTATCAAACGACTTTTCAGTAAAACTCAAAGGCTCATCAATCGTCTTCGAAGGATATGGAAAGGGTGTTGGCGTAGGCCTTTGCCTCTACAGCGCGGCGCAAATGTCAGAAATGGGCGAAGATGCCCCAAAAATGCTTGCAGAATTTTTCCCCTACACCCATTTAGAGAAAATGCGTGGCTACCCCGAAATGATCATTTCTCCTTCAAAAGAGTACTTCATTTCACCTAAGAAAAGGAGAGCTCTTAACCCATGATGAAAATGTCAAAAAAGCGTGCCAAGGCAATTACGCTATGCCTCTTTTTCCTAGGCCTTGCCATCTTAACTATCCTAGATAACTGGTGGCCAAGTATTATGCTTGTAATTGGTATTCCGCTTGCCATGCGTCAATATTTCATGGGCCGTTATCAAGACATGATCGTTTCACTTATCGTATTTATTGGGATCTTTGTCACAGGACAATTCAATATCCCCTGGAACGTCTTGCTCCCCATCTTCTTTATTGTTGCAGCACTTTGGATCTTAGGACGAGAATTCCTTGAATCCAGACAACACCCAGAAGAGGAAGAACTCGATGAAATCGCGCACGACATCGAAGAAAAAGACTAAGAATTAATAAACTCCGTGCCTTGACCCGTAGCTAAGAGACCAATACCTGGAATATGGGAGAAAATATGAGTGGTAAACCCATGCCATTTCCCATCTTTCGAATTCCTAATTGTAGTCCCGTTGTAAAGGTTCCAAACACCTTGCAATCCTCCAAAAGCCAAAAGACTAAAACCTGCTAACTTACCTACATTGTGGGATGCATGAGCTCCCCCTTTGACCATTCCAAAGATGGCTAAGGCGAGAATCGCTGTTGTAAAAACAGCTCCAGTAATTCATTGCGGGGTAAAATGCTTCTTATATAAATGATCTACTTGCGGTGGTTTTATAGAATATCTAGTCATGACAAACTCCTATCCCCTAAGAATCTATTATATCACAATAGTTATTTTTAAAACAAAATACCACTAACCGCTAAAGCTGAATGACTTAGAAAAGTAATCTATGCCCATTGCCGCTCTTGCTTCACTTAAGGTTTCCTCAGCGCGTGCATTTGCAACCTCTGTACCTCGACGGAGAATCTCTAAAACCCCCTCAGGATCAGAGCGATACACAGCTCTTCTTTCTCGAATAGGGGCTAAATAGGCTTCAAGAACCTCTAAAAGATACTTTTTCACTGTACCATCTCCAAGACCACCTTTAGAATAGTGCTCTTTAAGACCCAGGATATAATTTTCATCTGAGCCGAATGCGTCTAGATATGTGAAAACCGGATTCCCTTCAACTTGGCCTGGATCTTCAATGCGAAGGTGATTTGGATCGGTGTACATCTTTTTGACTTTCTTAGCGAGTACATCAGCCTCATCACCGAGATATATCGCATTGCCAAGCGTTTTGCTCATCTTAGCCTCCCCATCAATACCGGGAAGGCGTGCGATCTCAGGGGTCACCGCCTTGCAAGACACAAGGACATCGCCATAGGTCCGATTGAAGTGTCGTACAATTTCGTTTGTCTGCTCAATCATCGGCTTTTGATCATCTCCAACCGGGACAACATTCGCCTTGAATGCAGTGATATCGGCCGCCTGTGAAACGGGGTAGGTCATAAACCCTGCTGGTACAGATTCGCCAAATCCTTTTTGCACGATCTCTTGTTTAACCGTCGGGTTATGCTTTAAGCGATTCCACGTCACAAGATTGAGGTAATACTGTGTTAATTCCGGAAGAGCAGGAATCAGTGATTGAATGAAGATGGTTGATTGACTCGGATCAATGCCCACAGCCATGTAATCGCAAGCCACCTCTAACACGTTTTCACGCACCTTTGAGGGCTCTTTAGCATGATCGGTTAACGCCTGCGCATCAGCGATCATGATAAATTGCTCAACGGTTCCTTGGTAATGGAGCCGGTTTTTTAAAGAGCCAACAAAGTGGCCTAAGTGGAGGGGTCCTGTGGGGCGATCGCCCGTTAAAATCACATCTTTCATGCTATTAACATGAAAGATGTAAACTTAAAATGCAATAATACTTCTAAGAGTTGGAATCGGGAATAGTTCCTCGGCACCATTTCTTATCGTTGGATACTCAAAGCGGTTGATAAAGTCGTAGGGAAGGGTAATTAAGTTAACACAAGGCATCGCCTCAATAGTTCCTCTAACGCAGTTTGCAATTCCATGCACCGCAAATTCTAGCGAATGCTCAGCTTCAGTCCAAAGCTCTTTCTTTTCTGTTTCAACCTCAGATACAACCGATGCAACCGCTGTACCAATTGCACAAAGAGCACCCAGGGCTATTTGTACCTGTCCTAAGATAAGCCTCGCTCCACCAGAGAGAGTTCCCACACAAGGGATATATCCTGGGAAATTCAATGCCTTTTCAGCTGCGCTACAAACTGGCTCTGCAGCATCAAATATTTCACTAACTTTAGTCATAGTCACTTCTCCTCTTATTAAGAAGCGCAAACAATAACAAACTTAATTAATTTCAACAACCTTAAAAGCACTTTATTAAGTGTATATAAAATTTGACAAAATGCCCTTTTAAGTGTAAAGATTTGGTATGGATAAAATCGGTCGCTACGAGCTCAAAAAACTTATTGCCAAAGGAGGCATGGGAGAAATCTACCTAGCCTACGACCCTCTGTGTGAAAGGCAGGTAGCTCTTAAACGGATCAGAAGCGATCTCATGGAGCATCAAACCATTCGCTCACGCTTTGTGAGAGAAGCACGTCTTGCCTGCGCGCTATCCCACCCTTCGATTATTCCTATTTATGAGATCCACGAGGAAAGCGACGAGATCTTCTACACCATGCCCTACATTGAAGGGGAAACTCTTAAAGAAATTTTGAAAAAAACCCGAGAGCAAACGCAACTTGGGCAAACCCCGCACCCAATCGGCTCCTCAATTCCCGCTTTAGCAAGGATCTTTTTAAGTGTGTGTCAAGCGGTTGACTTCGCGCACTCCAAAGGGATCTTACACCGCGACTTAAAACCCGAGAATATTTTGGTCGGAAAATTTGGGGAAGTTCAGATTATCGATTGGGGACTTTCCACAAAAGTTGGTGAGAAAGAAGGTGAATTGCCTGAAATTGAAAGAGAAGATGGTCTGACAAAGCCTGGTAAGGTTGTTGGGACACTCTCGTTTATGGCACCTGAGCGGGCATTTGGCCACCCTTCAAACATTAAGAATGAAATCTACTCTCTAGGTGCAAGTCTGTATCAATGTTTGACGCTTCGTCTCCCCTTCCAACGCCCAAACCTAAAAGAGTACCGGAAGACAGCCAAAGAAGAGCGCATCATGCGCCCTCAAGAGAAAGCTCCATATCGAGATATTCCAAGACAACTCGCCTCTTTAGCTCTAAAATCTTTAGAATTTCATCCAGAGAACCGTTTTTCAAATGTGCATGAAATGATCCATGAGCTCGAAGATTACATTGAAGGCTGCCCTGAGTGGATCCCCACAAAGACACTAACCATTGAAGAAGCTGATGACTGGGAATTTCAAGAAACCGTGTTACTAGCAAAACAAATTGCCATTACAAAAGTTACCGAAGTGATGGAATGGGTGATGCTCATGATTTCAAAACGCGCGTTTACAGGAAACATGCGGCTTGAAATGCACTTTAAAATGAGCGAAGAGTGCCACGGCATAGGAGTGCTTTTTGCCGTCCCCGACCCAAGTGAGCGAAAAAGTCTCGAAGATGGCTATTGCTTTTGGCTTAGCCCACACGATGCGAAGCTTTTTCACTCTAATGTCGAAGTGGTTCAAATGCACATGAAGCCCCTTTCCACAGATCAAAAAACACACCTTGTTATTGAACTAATCGACAATCGCTTGAAAATCCTCTTAGATGGAAAAATCCTCTTAAACTACTCAAGCCATATCCCCTTAGTTGGAGGCCACGTAGGCCTACTTTATCGCGATGCCTTTTTTGAAACAGACGGCTTGGAAATTCTGCTCGGCTCACAAAGTGTCATGATTAATTGCCTATCCGTTCCTGACGCCTTTTTACAAAGTAAGGACTATAAAAAGGCGCTTGAAGAGTACAAAAGAATTGCTCACTCGTTCCGCGGACGTTTAGAAGGGCGAGAAGCTCTGTTTAGAGCAGGTGTGACACTCATCGAACAAGCAAAAGCAGAGCCCCAAAGACATGATGCGCTTTTAAAAGCTGCCATTGAAGAGTTCTCAGAACTAAAAGACACCCCCGGAGCTCCCCTAGAATACCTTGGAAAGTCTCTTGTCTACCGCCTGGAAAAAGACATCGATGAGGAAATTAAATGTCTTGAATTTGCGATGCGCAAGTATCCCAAACATCCCCTTCTCACCATCATTTCAGAGCATGTCATCTACCGCCTGCACGAAACAGCAAATATTGACAGAAGCGCAGCCTACCACTTTGCGCTTTTAACCCTTCGCCATCTCCCTGATGCGTTAGACAGTAAAGTCACAACAGATCTCATCGACCAACTTGTTAAACACTGGGAACCTCTCCCCTTTATTAACCCTGTCGATGATCGCATCAACATTGAGATTAGCTTAGCCTTCTGGCTTGCCAAACCCCTCACCTTGTATGAAATCATCAACACCATCCCCGCAAGTCACCCCCACTACCAAACACTTGTCGAAAACGCCCTAAAGGCGATTTTGGAACTGGGCTGCGTCGAGCTTGCGAGGAAAATTTCAAGTGAGATTAAAATCCCTCTGCCAGAAATTTCACGCGATACAGCGTGGTCAATTTTAGAAGCAAAAGACCTTGAAAAAGCGTCTGAATTTTTCTCAGACTACAGCGTGAAAGACCTCGCCCGCCCCTCCCACGAGCACCTGCTCTACGGCATCTACCTATGGTTAACTGAGGGCAAAGACATTGGCATGGCCCACTATAGCGCCGTCATGGAATCACCCTACCCCCCAACCTACACTCTCCTCGCCCACTTCTTAACTGGAAATATTTCTTTTAAATCTAATTGGATGAAAAAAGCCTTTCTTTGGGAAAAACTTCAGCTCCTAAGACAACTCGAATTGTTCTACCATGTCACGGGAAAAAAGCGAAAAAAAGAGCAAATTCTCAAACAGATTGAGCAAGAACTCTCCTATCCCTTGAATTTGTCAAGAAATCTGCTATAATCCCCGGCCATGGCTTACGAATCAGAAAGCGTCGAGAAGAAGTGGCGCAAAATCATGGAGGAATCCTCCTACTATAAAGCAGACCCTAAATCGGGAAAACCTCCCTATTGCATCGTAATCCCTCCACCAAACGTGACGGGAAAACTCCATATGGGTCACGCTCTAGTCGATACCTTGCAAGATATTTTGGTTCGTTATAAGCGCATGGATGGCTTTGAAGTCCTCTGGCAACCTGGCACCGACCACGCCGGCATCTCAACACAAACTGTTGTCGAACGCCACTTAATGGCAACGATGAATAAAAGACGCGTCGACTTTGATCGCGACACCTTCCTCTCGCACGTCTGGGATTGGAAAAAAGAGCACGAAGACCACATCATCAAACAATTAAAACGCCTCGGATGCTCATGTGACTGGTCACGCCTGCGTTTTACAATGGATGAGGGGTGCTCAAAAGCTGTCATCACCGTCTTCAAAAAAATGGTTAAAGACAAACTCATCTACCGTGGCGACTACCTCGTTAACTGGGATACCGTAACACAAACAGCGCTTGCAGACGACGAAGTCGAATACGAGGACAAAGACTCGTTCATGTGGCATTTCCAATACGGAGAGCTAACCTTAGCAACAACCCGCCCAGAAACCATGCTCGGTGATACAGCCGTTGCCGTGAACCAAAGTGATGAGCGCTACAAACACCTCATTGGCACTACACTTACCCTCCCTATCATGAACCGCGAAATCCCCGTTATTGCCGACCACTACGTCGATCCCGATTTCGGCACCGGCGTCGTTAAAATCACCCCAGCACACGACCCCAACGACTACGAAGTCGGTCTACGCCACAATCTGCCCATGATCAACATCATGACCCCCGATGGCAAGATCAACGAAAACGGCGGTAAGTTTGAAGGCCTTACCATGAGTGAAGCGAGAAAAGCTGTTGTCGAAGAAATGGACAAACTCGGTTTTCTCCTCAAAGTAGAACCTCACGCACACCGAGTCGGCGTCTCCTACCGCTCAAAAGCTGTGATTGAACCCTACCTCTCTAAGCAATGGTTTGTGAAACTCACCTCCTTTAAAGAAAAACTCATTGATGCAGTAAAATCTGGCAAAGTCAAAATGATCCCCAAAGCGTGGGAAAACACCTACTTCCACTGGATTGAGAACCTGCGTGACTGGTGCATCTCAAGACAACTTTGGTGGGGGCACCGCATCCCCATCTGGTACAAAAAAGACGACCCAGACACCTTCACCGCTGATGATCCTCAAGACCCAGAAAATTGGATCCAAGAAGAAGACGTCCTAGACACCTGGTTCTCATCAGGGCTTTGGCCGTTTAGTTCACTTGGTTGGCCAGAGGAAAAAGACTTTGTCGAAAAATTCTACCCGAATGCCACGCTCATTACAGGCCATGACATCCTCTTTTTCTGGGTTGCACGCATGATCCTCATGGGCGAATACGTCATGAATGAGGTCCCTTTCAAAGAAACCTTCCTCCACGGCCTCATTTACGGCAGATCTTACTTCCGCGAAGAAACCGGCTATGTCACTCATGAAGAGAAAAAAGCCTATGATCTTGATGACAAAGCAATCCCCGATGATGTCACTGCCAAATGGGAGAAAATGTCCAAGTCCAAAGGCAATGTGATCGACCCGCTCGAAGTCATCCACGACTACGGTACCGACGCGCTCCGCTTTGCCCTCACCTTCAGTTGCACCCATGCACGCCAAATCGACCTCGACATGCGCCGCTTTGAAGAGTTTAAAAACTTCATGAACAAACTCCACAATGCCTCGCGCTTCATCTTCATGAACATGCCAACAGATCTAAATGAAATCACCGATCTTATGCTCGAAGACAAGTGGATCCTCTCCAAAACAGCGCGCCTGATCAAAGATGTACGCGACCACCTAGAAACCTACACCTTCGACCAACTTGCCTACAAAACCTACCACTACTTTTGGGATGAGTTCTGTGCCATCTACCTTGAACTGACCAAAAATGGCCATGACTCTCAGAAAAAACTCCTAGCAATCCTTTTATCCACCTTCCTCCGCCTCATCCACCCCATTGCCCCCTATATCACCGAAGAAATCTACTCTGAGCTCAAAGACAAGTTAAATGGCCTTCCCATTCAAGATGACCCCCTCTTAGCCAAACTGAGCCTCAACTTCCCGGCAATTTGCATCGCTCCCTTCCCTGAAAGCATGGAGGAATGGATTGACACCAAAGTTGAAGAGAACTTCGACAAACACAATAAAGTCGTCTACGCTATCCGCAACATCCGCGCTGAAATGCAACTCCCCCCATCAATTGCAACCGACATCTACCTTACAGAAACAACCCCCGACTTAAAACGCATCATCACAAAACTCATCCGCGTCTCAAACATCCATGATGGAACCCTGCCTGGCAATCACGCCACCGCAAAAGTGGATAACATCATCATCACCATCCCTATCCCTGAAGAAATGCGGGAGAAGGAACTAAAACGGCTTGGCAAAGAAAAAGAGAAGCTCGAAAAACAAATAGCAAGCCTAACTGCTAAACTTTCAAATCCAAACTTTACGGAAAAAGCCCCCAAAGAACTCGTCACCAAAACCAAAGCCACTCTCGCTCAAAACCAAACAGAATTAAAAGATTTACTAAGCCGTATTTAATCCTACTAAGTGTTCTAATAAATGCATGGCAGTTCCCTTAATAGCATCACATTTGCAAGATCACCGTTCATGCTTCGAAAAAAGCAGAGCATGTGTTAGCACACATATAAGAACCATCGCAAAAATGGCCAAAGCAGCCTGTCGCACGGATTACACAGGTGATACAAACGCATACCCCCCCTTTGGCAGTCGTGTTACGTGGAAACCAGAAAGCACAGGCCTTTACCTTTTTGTCTCAGGCTTAAGTGCAAATCCTGATGTTTGGGAAGTCCCATTACGCGCTGTTCAAGAGCGTGACAAAACAGCAGATGTCATAGCGCCTCACATCTACCGAAATGGCGATGCCAGCCTAGACGACACCTCTACATCCGTCATACGCCTTGTCGAGGAATACATCAGAGCCCACCCAGATAACAAAGTCTGCTTGATCGGCGAATCAAATGGAGCACGCATTGTCGCCCGCATAGAACACCACCTAAGATCCCGCCCAACGCGAGTCAAAGTGATCACCCTAGCGGGGGCCTTTTTCGGAACCACAAAGCTTACCCGCTTGAACCAAACCGGCTGCACCAAGTGCTGTTTTAGCCCTGAACTAAGAAGGGGTTTAGAAGCTGGAAGTGCTGAATCCCTTGCTCTTCTCCAATCAATGCAAGAGGCCTTCCCGGCGCCTCCTCCAGAACGAGAGTTTGATTTCTATGCCTCTAAGGATGACACCCACCTTAGCCCCTGGCAAGGAGCCCTCCCAGCTGCTGGTAAGGGCGAGACCTACCATACAGCAACCAATACCTCACACGTCGAGATGATTGAGCGCTTTGGTGCTCAAGTCGTAGATAACGCGACAACGTGGATGCAACGCCCTTAATTAAAGAACATTAAGCCAACCCCCTAACCTTAAACAGTTTGCAAAACAACTTAACCCACTAACACTCAACCTTTCGCGAATATTAATTAAAATTGAAATTATAATTAATATATGTTATAATTTTAATTAACAAGCGAGAGGTTATTATTACTATCCATGGCAGTGGTGGGCTTAAAGATCCCACAGATTTACAGATAATTAAACTAGACGAACCCCGTCTTACTACCCCGACACTTGCAGAATTCCATGCTCGCACAGATCTGAATGAACGCGTTGCAAGTGTTTGTAGTAGTGTCCTAGAGTCTGGAGAATCCTTTTCAACAGGACATTCAAGTCCGGTAACCTATGCGACTTCTCCTGCCTCTACCGTAATGAGCCCTGTTGGAACCCCGAGTAGTCCTTCACCCGTCAGCTTAAAAGGTCGAGTGACAATTCAAACTGAAGCAAAAAACCCTCGAAGGGTCGTGCCTGATGCGCAAATTCACACAACACTAGATTGTATCGTCCCCTATGAACGAATCTCAAAGTTTACTGAAGATCCGACGCACCCACTTGATGCAAAACTGCATATAAAAACCAAATGGCTAGGAACGAAAAAGGTTACCTTTTCAAGGTCCTTGGAGGCAATCAGACCTCTAACAAATACAGCGATTCACATCCTGAATACTGTCATTGACATGCGACCACATTTGACAGCTGCCGAGAGCGAAACCCTCGCAAGACATCTTGAAAAACTCACAGATATTCGCTCTGATTATCCGGCAAATTCACTTAGTGTGAAAAACCTCCTAGTCAGAACAATTAAAGTCCCCTATATTCATGAAGGAGCAAGGCACGAAGACCTCGTCCCCATCAGCTACTTTATCGATGAAGCAGTAAAGCTTTTAAGAGATCCTACTCGAAGAGCTTGCCCTGCCTTCATGCTTCCCAAAAACCTTAGGGACCTACTAACTAAAACCAAACACCATAATTTTCACGCTGTTGGTAGATAGTTTTTAATTTTACACCACTTTACTTTTAAACTATCTTAAATTACTATAACTCCAAATAAATACGGGGTTATTATGATTGTTCAGGAAATACAAAAAAATCAAACAGTTGAATGGAAAGAGGCCGTTGCGGATACGCTACAGGAAGCTCCCCTTTTATTCACATTATCTGAGGTGTGTGAAAAGATACAGCAACCACAGGAAGTAGAAACACTAATAGTGGCCATGCGAACTAAGAATGTCGATGAGATCATTGCTTATCTAAATGAGGGTGGAGATCCGGATATCGATCTGTGCCCATATGCATCCCCATTTCCATATGCACCCCCATCTTGTGGAACCCCCTTGTTTCGTACATGCATGGAAACATTGAATCCAAAGGATTTCTGGAAAGTCTTGCAGGCGCTTCCTGATGGATATGGTAAGATTCCTGAACTTGACTTCTACTTTCACGAGAGGCAGGCGTTTTATCAAAGTAATTTCCATACATTTTTGCTTTTTTTGCATGACCAGGGCACGGATTTACAACCCCTCTTCGAAAAGGCTATTTACGCTGCAACACTTAATACCGTTGAAACGTTCTTTCCTTTGCTCGAATTTTTCCTAACGAGTCGTATCCACTTAGACCTTCTTAAGCCATCGTCAGCTCAGCATTCAGGTTATACTTGCCTTCCTGCGACATGGGTCATGACTCAACTCGAATATACTTATGCCCTACAACTCGCTTTGACACCTTCAGAGCTTAGCAAAAGATTTGAATTGGATGAGTTGAAGAAAGCAACTGACTCTTTTAAAACTTTGGTGCGTTTAATGAAAGAGCGGTTAGACAACCTCCCAGAAGAAGACATCCCCTCATGGGCTTCAACACTCCCACAAAATCCATGTGAAGCATTTTTTGCCTATCTCAATCCACGAGAACTTGCTCTCTTAGATCCACAACTTGCAACTGATCCATCCTTGTTACTGCAATGTTCTTCAGTCACTGAATATTTAATAAGTCAAAGCGAAGATATTGATGAAATCTATCAAATACTCTCAGAGAATAGTAAGGATACGAGGCCTGAGGAAGAGGTATTTTATCAACTATGCGTTAAATATGGAGCGCAGGATGCGCGTTTTCTCGATCTAATTGCCAAGTATTGGACTCAAGATAGAATCTTTAACGCCTCTATTCAATGGGGATTTACCTCAACAGCATTTTCTGTTGCTAGTCAATTAGATAGAGTTCCTAACCACTATTTTGGACGTAGTGAAGGATTTTATTACTTCTTAAATTACAGCGACGTTGCCAAAGAAATGGGGGTCAATGAGGAGGAGATCTTCTCTCATGAAGAGAATCGCGCCTCATTCATCAAGGCGATCGATACTCTATACGGATGGATAATCGAATCGCCTCTGATCTAGACAACTCTGGAGGCAACATGAGCAGCATAGGCGCTAAGTGCATCGCCTGTTAGAAAAGCGCCATGGTCATTGGAATCCACAAGATGGTGCTTTACTCCGGAACTCTCAACTGCCGCATACAAACTCACATCAAAAGGGATGGTTGAATCATGTAACTTATTCACAACAAGGGCTCTTTTACCAAGCTTTGGAAGGGCTTCTTCTGGACTTAATTGCCAGCCAAAAAGATGCATCGCAATCCGCATAAGATGATAACCTCGGTGGCCTACTGCAGCATCTGTTAATCTTCGGTACCCGCTATCTAGAACGACTTTGGACTGAGGGCGTTGAAGTGCTGCCTCTGCAACTACACCAGTCCCAAGAGAAAAACCATGAAATGTAATATCAGTCGTGTGATGTGTTCTTTGAATAAAATCATGCGCGCGAAGTGCATCTGTAACCAAGTCACGGGCGCCAAGAACCACCCCCGTGCTATCACCGACTCCGCGGTAATTAAAAGCTAGAAGGTTCGCTTTAGCAGCAACCGCTAAGGCGTATAAATCGTCACCATGTCTTTCATACACCCCTCCACGACCCAAACAAAAAACGATCCAACGGCGAGCTCCATTAGGACGAATTTCCATCCCATCTAGAGTAGTTGTCATACCATCAACAGGGATTTTAACTAGATTAGTACGACCAGGGTACCTGCTTATAAAAGCTTCTTTAGCCCTTCGATCAACTTCATGAAGTTCATCACCTGTATTTGGTACAAATAGCTGAGAAACAGCAACCTTAGCATCTATAATTCTATCTACAATAAACACAGAATACACCTCTTTGATTAAACGGAAATAATACAACAAAGGCGAATATAAAATAACTTCAATTAATTTGTTTACGAATATTAAAAATATAATTCTAACGTTTTAGCTTTGAACGCTTTTTTTGCAAGAAAACCAACGGGACAAAAAAGAGAAAAGCCCAAAGGATGGACCAACCGCCTTGCAAAAGGATATGAAAAAATATAAGACCCTCAACAACGTAGGTTAACTTGTGAAGCTTTTTCCACGCTTTGTATTTAAGGAATCGTATTGAGGCATTGTTACTTGTGACTGCCAAAATCAAAAGCAGAAAAATAGCAATAAGAGCAGGGAAGATTACAGGATGAAGGAAGTATTTGAAATCAATCCTTCCATATAGAACCTGTTTCATAAGCAAGTAACAACACATATGAAAAAAGGCATAATAAAAACACGCTAGCCCCCACTGCCTACGGTGTCGATTTAGTAACTTTAGCCACTGGTTTTTTTTAAAAATTGCAGTTAGTGGGTGCAGTGCTAAAACAAAGACAAGAAAACTCAAGGCAGAAAAACCTGAAAAGAGTAACAGTTGTTTCCAGAATGCTCTTTCGTGCCAAGTAGAATAGGGAACACAAAATAGCTCAATTAAAAGAGGAAGTAAGGTAATAAGCCAAGAAAAAGATGATTTCTTGATAAACTCTCTCATAAGGATGAAAGATTATTCGATTTCATATTATTCGTTAAGAAAAAAAGAAATATTTAACTTGTTTGTAAAATTAACTTTTTACAGCACGGGCTTTTTTCTCATGGGAAACAATCTTATCAAAGGCACGTGTTTCCTTAGAAATGATACCACCCATCGCAAAGAGACCAACAAGGTTTGGGAAGGCCATCAGGCCATTCATGACATCAGAAATCCCCCAAGCGAGCTCAAGCGAGACAATTGCCCCTGGGAAAACGATCAATGTGGCAACAAGGCGGTAAATTTTTACCGCTTTGATTCCAAAGAGGTACTCAACGCTTTTTTCTCCGTAGTAGGCCCAGCCTAAGATCGTCGAATAAGCAAATGGAATCAGCGCAATGGTTACGATTAGACCACCGTAAGGGATGACTGAATCGAAAGCTCTAAGGGCTAGCGCTGAGCCATCAAGGAGCTTTCCGTTGGCTCCCATCGTACCCAACACGCCAGACACTGCGATAGCAACGCCTGTGATCGTACAAACGATGCCCGTTGTGATAAAGACACTACACATCGAAACAAGCGCTTGGCGTCCTGGTGTATCCGTTTTTGCAGCAGCCGCCGCGATCGGGGAACTTCCAAGTCCTGCTTCACTTGAAAATACACCGCGTGAAATACCCATTCGCACAGCAAGCATGACCGAGGCTCCTAAAAATCCTCCAGCTGCGGCCTGGCCATTAAAAGCTGAGTGGAAAATAAGCGCAAATGCTGCAGGCACCTGTTCATAGCGAATCACCATGATTGCCAACCCACCAACGAGGTAAAAGAGTGCCATTGTCGGCACTAATAATCCCGCGATGCGGCCAATGCTCTTAATTCCGCCAATTAAAGCGAACCCAACAGCAATCATAAGCCCCAAGCCTGACCATACTGGTGGAACGTTAAAAAGGTCCAAAAGGGCACTTGATACAGAGTTTGATTGGACAAGATTCCCCGTTCCAAGCGCTGTGATCGCAGCAAAAATGGCAAATGCACCGGCTAGAAACTTCGAGTTGATACCGCGGCTGAGGTAATACATCGGCCCCCCGCACATCTCGCCTTTTTCGTCAGCCACCCGGTATTTGATCGCCAAAATGGCCTCACCATACTTTGTTGCCATCCCAAATAAAGCGGCTATCCACATCCAAAACAGTGCTCCTAGACCGCCTGTAGCAATGGCGGTTGCAATCCCAGAAATTGATCCAATCCCAATTGTAGCAGCTAAGGCTGTCATGAGAGCTTGAAAGTGAGAAACATCACCCTGAGCGTCATCATCATGTCGTTTAAAAGCAATTTTATGAGCATACCAGAGATAGCGAAATTGCACCCCTTTGGTACGAATCGTCAAATAAACGCCAGCAGCGACTAAGAAAATAAGAAGAGGCGGGCTCCATATGTACCCCCGTAGGACCTCGATAAAATTCTGTATGGTGTCCATCTTGCCAAGCAGTTTAACATTCAAGCATATTCTTTTCTACTAAGAACTCATAGGCAACGTCCTTCGGCGCCCTTTTCAAACAGTCTGTCTGATAATTGAGCTGCGTCATCTCCTCGGTTGTAATATGTAATTTTTGGATAATGGACTTTATTTCCGGATACTTTTTTAACACTTTTTCACGAACGACCACAAATGAGCGATAAGAAGGCATTTGCCTGACATCATCTTGAAGCTTTCGCAAGCCATATTTTACTGTTAACCCTTCAGTTGTCGAGGCATTGATCACATCAAGCTGCTTGCGATCAAGAGCCAAATATAAAAGAGCTGGATCCATCAAAAACGGGTCGCCTCCATACTCAAAACAATCCACCCGCCTGCGGTACTCAGCATCATAGCCAACTCGCATCTTACCAGATATTTCACTTAACTTTTGCAGTTTTGATAGCGGATGCACCAATAAAACATAACTGTTTGAAAACCCCAAATCGTGCACCCGCTTTAACCCAAGCTTTGAAAAAGCTTGATCGAGATCGCAGGTTAAGTCTTTAAACAAACATTGACGTGCTGTCCCCTCGTATTCAACATTCAAATCAATTAAATTTGACCGGAGCGCCTCATAGACTAAAAACGTACCATCAATATGAAACTTGCGGCCAATCGAAAGATCCGTATAATGCTCAAGTAAAATAGCTAAAGCCTCGCCAACGATGCGCTGCTCATTGTTATTCTTGCCGCCAATGACAATATCAGAGCGTTTAGAAGAGGCTAAGTAAAACATCCCTGAAAGGCTCAACAAGCCTAAAAAGAGACACAAAGAAAAGATAAGCCTAGAATAAATGAAACGCATTCGTCCTTTACCAACTCCTCGAGAAGCTGCGAAATTGATCTCCAATCAAAGCGTAAATACGATTTACTCGCAACGCGAAAAAGTCGCAAAGCTTATCCAAGGAAGCGGCGATAAAGCGCTTATCATCGGCCCCTGCTCAATCCACTCTTATGAAAGCACTATCACTTTAGCGAAAGAGCTCTTAAAACTCGATCTACCTCAAATGCTCTGCATGCGCGTGATGTGCGAAAAACCCCGCACCATCTCTGGTTGGAAAGGGTTTATCTACGATCCAGACCTTGATGGCTCAAACGACATGGCAAAAGGCCTAATTGAAACAAGGCGTCTATTTCGCGATCTCACCTTACTTGGAATGCCTATTGCCACCGAATTTCTCGACCCCCTCATCGCCCCCTACCTCTGTGACTTTGTGACCTGGGGTTTTATCGGCGCACGCACTGCAGAATCCCAAATCCACCGCCAACTCGTCTCCTCCTACCCCATCCCCTTTGGCATCAAAAACCGCACCGACGGTGACATCGACATCGCCTTAAACGCCATTAAGTCTGCTCAACATTCCCACTCCCACCTCGAGCTCTCAGAAGAGGGTAAACCCATCCAAGTTGACACCCCTGGAAACCCTCATACCCACCTTGTCCTGCGAGGTAGTACAAAGGCTCAAAACCACTTAAAACGCGGCAACTGGAATACGAAAATTCTTATCGACTGCTCACACGGAAATGCCCAAGGTAACGTCCTCACACAACTTGATGTCTATCATGAAATTCAGCAAGAAAATCACCCCGACGTGATCGGCACTATGCTCGAATGCAGCATCGACCCCTCTCTAACCGACCCAAACCTCCCACTTAAAACCTTTATTCAATCCGTATCAACTCCACAAAGAGCTGTTGCTTCCATTCCTTAAGCACCTCTCCTTGATCCGTTTCAATCGTCGCCTTATAAGTCAAAAACCCTTTCGACTTCTTAAAATCTTCCCCACTAACAGGCAACAACACCACGCCCCTTTTGCGCCTTATCGGAAAACACTGCACCCGCTCTTCATAATTTTTCATTAACATCCGCACCACTAAAATCAGCGGCTTTTCCATATTCTCTTCAGTCAAGCGCCACTCTATTACAAGTTCTTCACCTACCATAGGATCCTTTAAAAGAGGATCAGGTGTCCTGGCAAAAACTGAAGCTGGTGGTACCTCGAGGGTCTGCTTTTGCACCGTCAAATAATACTTTTGGCAGCCAAACAAACAAATTAGGAATGGGAAAAAACAAAACTTCATGGCATATTAGGCTAGTGACATTAAACGAAAGTGTCAAGGGGATCATCATTTCCCGGGACAGAAAAAAAATTCTCATGATCATGCGACGTGACGTTCCTGTCTGGGTTCTACCTGGTGGGGGCATCGAGCCAAATGAAACGCCAGAAGAGGCCGTCACTCGAGAACTCAAAGAAGAAACAGGTTTTACCGTCTCTATCACCAAAAAAATCGCCGAGTACACCCCTCTAAACCGCCTCACCCGCTACACTCATTTCTACGAGTGCATGATCGAAGGCGGCGCTCCCCAAACAGGTGATGAAACGCGCGCCATTGAATTTTTCGACATTGAAAAGCTTCCTAAGAAGATTCCCCCACCGTTCACCCACTGGATCCAAGACGCCCTTTCAAATCCTCAAACCCTCCTAAAAAAGCCCATCTCAAGCGTTTCCTACCCTAATTTCATCCGCCATCTACTCTGCCATCCCATCCTCATGATCCGCTTTCTCCTATCCCGCATCAACCTCCACATCAACACCCGTGATGTTTAGATCTGATAAAGTCTACTTAACAATACAAAGGGCAGTAATGACAACTATATCAAGTAAGCTCAACTCAATACAAACTAGAATTAAATTTCTACAAAGTACTCCGCCGTCAGAAGCGCGGAGAAACGCGACCCAGCAACTTCTTGATACTACGATGTCAGAATTAGTTGTTGCTCTACTATTCCATGAGGCTCGACGACGAACAGTAGGACGTGCTTTTCAAGCCGAGCTTTCCCTGAAACTCTCAAAAACAATGGAAAGAGACGTGAAACAGTGTCAAGCAGCACTTAATCATTTGTTACAAGCGCCCACATTAAGAGGTGCAGGGCGTCACTCCGACGAATCGCTATAGAACTGCTAAACCATTTTCTTAGGATCTACAATCTCATTGAACTGCTCTTCTGTGAGAAGCTTGAGTTCGAGGGCTGCTTCTTTGAGGGTTTTGTTTTCAGTATGGGCTTTCTTGACGATTTTTGCAGCTTTATCGTAGCCGAGTGTGGTGTTAAGAGCTGTAGCGAGCATGAGGGTTTGATCAACGAGGGTTTTAATACGTTCTTCATTCGCTGTGATGCCGTTAAGACACCGGTCGACGAAGGTAATGGCTGAGTCTCCGAGGAGACGGATGGATTGGAGGACGTTGTAGGCGAGAAGAGGTCGGAAAGCGTTGAGTTGGAAGTTGCCTTGTGAGCAGCCGAAGGCGATGGCGACATCGTTTGCCATGACTTGGCCGGCGACCATGGTCATTGACTCGCACTGAGTTGGGTTGACTTTACCCGGCATGATGGAAGAACCTGGCTCGTTTTCAGGCAGGGAAATTTCACCGATGCCGCAGCGAGGCCCAGATCCAAGATAGCGAATATCATCTGCGATTTTGTACATGGAGCATGCAATGCGTTTTAGGGCTCCTGAAACTTCTGCTATGGCGTCATCGGCGCTTATGGCTTCAAATTTATTCGGTGCTGAAATGAACGGATACCCAGTTAGTTTGGAAATTTCTGCGGCGGTTTTTTTCGCAAATTCGGGGTGGGTGTTAAGACCTGTGCCAACAGCTGTTCCACCAAGGGCAATTTCAGAAAGGTGTGGGAGGGTGTTTTCTAGAGCTTTAATGCCGTGCTCGATTTGCGAAGCAAAGGCAGAAAATTCCTGACCAAGAGTAAGAGGAACGGCGTCTTGAAGATGGGTACGTCCAACTTTGACGTGTTTTTCAAAGGCCTTAGCTTTGAGTTCGAGTGCGCCTTGGAATGATTTAAGGTGAGGGATGAGATGTTGTTTGATTGCTGTGTAGGCAGCGATATGAAGCGCTGTGGGGAAGGTGTCGTTAGAAGATTGGGATTTGTTCACGTCATCGTTTGGATGGATCGGATCTTTAGAGCCGAGTTTCCCTCCGACTTGCGAGATGGCGTAGTTAGAAACCACCTCATTGACGTTCATGTTCGACTGGGTGCCAGAACCTGTTTGCCACACGGCAAGTGGGAAATGCTCGTCTAGCTTTCCCTCGATAATGGCATCACAGGCTGCGACGATCAGGTCGCGCTTTTTTTCATCGAGAAGGTCGAGTTCACAGTTGACGTTGGCCGCAGCCTTTTTTAGGTAGCCAAAAGCACGGATAATTTCAATCGGCATCTTCTCAATGCCGATGGGGAAATTCTCCTTGGAGCGCTCTGTTTGGGCGCCGTACAGGCTGTCTTCCGGGACCTCAACAACGCCTAGGGAATCGACTTCTTCTCGCATGATTTTCTCCTTACTTCATAATCAAGAGGGCAAACACGAAGGCAAATAGCGAGAACGACTCGATAATTCCAAGTGTTGCAAAACATTTACCAGCTACAGCGGGTTGTTTAGCCGAGGCTTGAATCCCTGTTGCGGCACACATTCCTTGATAGACGGAGGACACTAAAATAGCAAGTCCAACGGGGAGGGCTATTCCGATGCCTTCTGCTGGGGAAATTACTTTTCCCTGGATTTTAGCTGCCATTAAGAGCATCAAGACGAAGCCGTAGATGGCTTGTGATGCAGGCATAGCAAGCATACCCATAAATTTTCCGTGCCCTTCTTCAACACGGCTAATCACGCCGTGGAAGGCCATGGATGCGATTCCACAACCGATCGCTGATCCGAGACAACCGAGACCAAGGGCAATGGCAGGTCCTATCATATCAATGTTCATGTAAGTCTCCTTTTAAGTAATTTTAGGGGCTCAAAGCGTTTGCCGCCTCCCTCGAAAGAATAATGGTACCACTCTAGGAAATTGAGACGGAGCCCGTGAATAGTTCCTCCCATAATCCCCAATACGATGTTAACGCAGTGACCTGCGATTAAGACCACAATGCCTGCAGCATAACCAACGACCTCATCCATATGGTTGAAGGTATCAGCTAGAATCATAGAGGCAAGGCCTAACGCGTAGAGGCGTAAGTAGGAAAGAACGTCTGCAAAAATTTGGATTGATTTCATCACTTCTTCAATGCCTTTAAAGCCGTGTTGGATAATCGCGGCTAAAACAGCCATGGATGCCCCGATAATGAGCATCTGCAATCCAACAATGGTCGCTAAGTGTTTGCCCATGATGCCGAGGAAATTCACCATGGTTGTACACTGCACAACGCTTGGAAAGTATAGATAACACCCAATCATAAAAATACACCACCCAAGTCCCGAATACTCCCGCCTTACAAAGCGGAGTTGGGACAAGATGATGTGAATAATTCCGATAACGATGGCAAGTTCGATTAAGATATTGTCGTAGTACTCGTCTAAGATTTCGTATTTACCGTCTTTATTGCGTCCATCGATTAGAACCTGTTCGCCATTTGTAGCGTTTGCCATACTTGGGTATTTTTTGAGCCAATCTTGATACACATCGTCTTTTTTCTTGAGGTGGTACTCAGATTTTGCAATAGCCAAATAATGGGTAATGGAGACTTTTTTTAGAGGATTTGTCGGAGGCAGTTCCATGCCAAAGAAGCTTGCGGTCAAGACACCCCATCCAATGCAGAAACAAGCAAGCAGAGTAAAGAGATTGAAAAAGCGTTTCATCCCAGGTGTCGGTTTTTTGACTTTCCACTTCAAGAAAAGTGCGCCAAGAAGATAGATAAATCCATACCCTGCATCAGCCACGATGATGGCGAAAAAGAGCGCAAAAGCCCAAAGTACCCACCGAGAGGGATCTTTATCCGTAACCGATGGTGTATCGTATATATGAACCAGATCCTCGCCAATCTTGTCTGATTTTTTGTTCTCCATGCAGGTTGGCTTACGATCATGTGGGTCAAGGGAGATTTCTTCGTGGTGGATGGCAAATTCAGCCATTAATTCGTCTAATTCATTCTCTTTATTGACAGGCACCCAGCCTTCCACAGAAAAAAGGCCACCTTCAAAGTGGTCTGCAACTTCATTTTTTGCAAATTTTAAGTGGTAGGTGTCTAAAATAGCCTTGTACTCTTCTCGAAGGAACTCCTCATAGTGAGCAAGCTCTTTGAGTTCAAATTCACGAGAGGCAATTTGTGCTTTTGTAGCAACAAGGTCCGCTCTAAGATCACTTAATGACCGGCTTAAATGAAGTTCAATGAGACCTGGAATGCTCAAGCGAATGGTAGCAAAGCTCATGTAGTAGTCCATATCAGCTTTGGTCGTCAGAAAGATAAGATCTTCATGAGGCTGTTTGAGTTTCCCATGTTTAACCGTGAAAAACTGGCAAACGTGTTGGCTTGTTTGTTCAAGCTCTCGCAGCTCTTCGAAATCGAATTCACCAAAAGGCTCAACTTTGCGAATCTCAGCAGTAAGCAGTGTTTGCTCATCATAGAGTCGAGAGAGATCATCACTGACTTCTATCGTTCTCTTGACCAGTTCTGATGCATCAAAATCTCTCACCGTTGTATTTTGCTCTGTAACCGGTTGTTTGTGGAGGATTTTTATCGCTCGAATCGCATCTAGAACGTGTTTAGGATAATCTGTTGCAAGTTTTTTGGACTGGGGAATAAATTGAATAAAGCCCTTATCTTGCGCTTTTTTGAAAAACGTACCTTGATCGTCTTTTGCACCAATGAAAAGTGTCTTTTTAAGGTCATAAATCATGGGCCTGTTTCCTTAGCTCGATTTTGCGTTTGGCCATTTTTGCTTGGGCAACAGCAGAGAGTTGCTGATCACTTAAGAAGACCTTGATTTTTCGGATATTTTCTTCAGTGCGTGGAATGAGGATCTTTTCAAAGAGATTGACGCGGATCGACACTTCACGAAGTTCTTTTTCTAAAGCAATTTTTTTCTCTTTAGCACAGCGAATTTCTTCACGCACCTCACATATGTCGCGCAATTTAGTAATCACAGCGTCCCACCAAACAGGGGTTGTCATAAGAGGGTAATCAATCTCCTCAAAAACAGAGCCTTCATAGATCGGAATGTCAACCCCTGCGATATTCTCAAAGGTCTTTTTCACCTCTTTTACTTTAATCGAGTCAAAGATGACGGTGGTATCGCGCCCGGTTAAAAGCTTGGCAAATCCTTCAGCTAGCTTAGCCTTTTCCTCCATCTTAGCCTTAAGCTCTTCAATCTCCAAGTTCACTTGATTCACTTCAAGCTGGAGCATCGCTTTTTTCAGCTGGAGGGTTGGAAGGTATTTGGTGAGCTGGGCAAGCTTTAACTGCTCATCCCTAAGCCCCATTTTTGTTAATTTAATCATTCGGCCAATACTTATCGATGACAGCTTCTTTAATCCCTACCTCGTGTGAATCAAAGCACTCTTTGAGCGTTTTCCAACCTAAATCTAAAGCTTCATTTAAAGGGATATTTACCTCTAAATTCATCATCCGGTCTTCAAACAGCTCTGAATAGTTGAGAAGTTTTTGATCCCACTTTGACAGTCTAAAGCCCATCGATTGTCTTTCTATCGCTTTTTTAGATTCGGCGTATAGTCTAATCATCCCGTTTGCAATATCGCCATGATCACTCCGAGTTACCTCGCCAATCACTTGCTGTTTTAGGCGCGACAATGAGCCAAATGGATCAATTCTTCCACCGTGGAGGTAATATTGTCCTTCGGTGATGTAACCGGTGTTATCGGGAATCGGATGTGTTACATCGCCGCCAGGCATTGTCGTGACTGCAATCAGCGTGATTGAACCAGATCCATCGATATCAACCGCTTTCTCATAGCGAGACGCTAAATCTGAATAAAGAGATCCTGGATAGCCCCTATTAGATGGGACCTGATCCATCGTGATCATGATTTCTTTGATCGAGTCAGCAAAAGCCGTCATATCCGTTAAGAGCACGAGAACATTTTTATCACGGGTTGCAAATTGTTCAGCGCAAGCGAGTACCATATCAGGCACGAGCATGCATTCTACTGCAGGGTCGGTCGCCTTGTGGATGAACATCACAGTCTTTTCCATTGAGCCGGATGATTCGGCGTTATCGATAAAGGCTTGGTAGTCGTCAAATCGAAGACCCATACCACCTATAATCACTATGTCAGCATCAGTTTGGTTTGCAATCCGCATCAGGAGTTGATTATACGGCTCTCCCGCGACAGAAAAGATTGGAATCTTTTGCGATTTCACCAGACAGTTAAAGACGTCAATCATAGGAATATTCGTATTCACAATCTCATGAGGGACAATTCTTCTAACAGGATTAAAGGATGGCTGGGCAATGTCGACTGCCGTGCCCATAGCTTCTGGTCCATCATCGATTGGTTCCCCGCGGCCATTAAAGCGGCGGCCCAAAATAGCCTCACCGAAAGTCGCCTGAACAAGCTTTCCAAGAAACGTCACCTGGTCGCCAGTTGAGATCCCACGAGGGCTTTCAAAGGCTTGGAGTGTTACTTTTACTCCATCAATACTCAAGACCGAAGCTAAAGTTGTTTGTCCCGTTCCCCGCTTGATTTCAGCAAGTTCGCCAAGGCCTACTTTTTTTGCAGCAACCGTTAATAGGTTTCCTCGGATATCGATGATTCTATCGTAAATCTTCTTCATACTACTTCTAGTTGCTCCTTGATCGCCTGGTAAGTTTCTTTATAACGGTCCGATTTATATGGCATAAAGTTCATATTCTTCAGTTGGTTTTGAAGAGCGAGGAAATACGTCCTTGCCTCGTCTTGACTTGAGAAAGAAAACTCAGCGTTGAAAATCACTTTGACAAGTTCTAATAATTCTAATTGTCTCTCTAAGGGGCAGTAAGCATCCTCTTTATCAAAGGCGTTTTGCTGCAAGAATGCAAACTCAAAGAGCTCAGATGTCAAATAGGTCGTTAGATCTTTGATCGTTACCCCTTCTTCACCGACAACTTCCATTCTCTTGCCTATCTCATCGCCTTCTTTCAGGATTTTTGCGGCGTGTCTAACAGAGCCGCTCCAGTCATCCATCTGTCCTGACATTTCAAGCCCTACAGCGTCAATATATTTAGACCAAGAGATGAGCGGGTCAATGGCTGGATAACGTCTAGCATCTGAGCGTGCTCTTGATAGACCATAAAAGGCCCCAACAACATTAAGCGTCGCCTGTGTCACGGGTTCTTCAAAGTTTCCACCAGCCGGCGATACCGAGCCACCAATTGTCAGTGATCCTTTTTCCCCATTAGGTAGTTTAAATGTCCCTGAACGCTCATAAAACGCTGCGATTCTTGAGGCGAGGTAGGCTGGAAAGGCTTCTTCGCCAGGAATTTCTTCCAAGCGTCCTGACATTTCTCGCATTGCCTGAGCCCATCTTGATGTAGAATCAGCAAGAAGTAATACATCAAGCCCCATCTGACGGTAGTACTCTCCAATGGTGGCTCCCATATAAACAGACGCTTCCCTTGCAGCAACAGGCATAGAAGAGGTGTTACAAATAATGACTGTTCGGGTCATCAAAGGTTCATTCGTGTGCGGGTCGATCAGGTGAGGGAACGTTTTCAAAACCTCCACAACTTCCCCTGCTCGTTCTCCACAGGCAGTAATGACAACTAAATCAACAGCAGCATATTTAGACAAGTGGTGCTGGAAGACAGTTTTTCCCGCACCGAAAGGACCTGGAGAGCAAAAGGTTCCTCCTTTCACCACAGGAACCAGTGTATCTACAATACGCATGCCAATATCAAGCATCCGATCGGACTTCACTTTCGTTCCAGCATTTAAGGCGGTTTTAACAGGCCATTTTTGCGCCATCGTTACCTCAACCTTCTCTCCGCTTTCTGATTCGATAACAGCAACGACATGATCTACGTTATAGGAACCTGGAGTCGTGATCTCCAAAAGTGTATATTTCCCATACAGTCTGAAAGGCACCATAATGTAGTGATGAAAGCGGCCTTCCATTGTCACACCGAGATAGTCACCTCGCTCAACTACATCACCAACTTTTGCAATAGGCTGATAATCCCAGTGTTTTGCTCTGTCTAGAGGGGGGATGTAAATGCCGCGTTGCAAGAATAAACCTGCTGCATCAGCCACTTTTTCAAGGGGATTTTGCAAACCATCGAATACCGAAGCGAGTAGCCCTGGGCCGAGCTCTGCTTCTAAGAGAAGGGTAGAAAATGTCACCTCCGTCCCCATTTCAATGCCCACAGTGTCTTCGAAAACTTGAAGTTTGGCCTCATCGCCAGCAATTTCGATAACCTCTGCTTTTAACTGCTTGTCTCCTAAAGAGACCATCGCAACCTCGCCTTGACGGATATTCCCCTCAAAACGGACGTGAAGCAGATTGCCAAAAGCGCCCCTAACGCTACCAGTTGCAAATGTTGTCATAAATGAGCTCTCTTCCTTTTTCTTGTGATAAGTCTTCAAAGTCTTCTAAAATTTTCAATTTCGCGGCGTAAGCTAATACCTGATCTAAAGAGAAATTTGATCGCGCTGTCATTTCCTCAATTGCTTCAAATCTGAAGCGATCGACTGTTTTCTTTGCTAAGATCGGGTCAGATGGCAACTCTCCAAGCTGAGCAAATTCAAAAGGGAGAGCGTCTCCATGTAATGTATGCACAAAAAGATCTGCTTGATCATCATTGGACAACTCTTTTTCCAGTGATCGATTCAACTGTTTCGCTCGTATAATCGTTAAGCAAACCTTAAGCTCCCATTCGAAACGGAAATAGCGGCCTAAAAAACCTCCAGTCGCCTCTCTTTGAAAAGCCACTTGCCTATTGTTGATCATCCTTAGAACGTCTGCTTCTGGAAAGGTTTTGAGTTCCTCTTCAAGAGCCAACTCAGTAAGCTTTCCTCGTGGGTCGATAGGTTCGTGAAAATATTTCCGCGATAAATTTTCCAAATCGATAAATGATCGAAATCGGTTCACTTCTCTCATCTGCTTTTTCGCCAAATTCCCTTCACATAAAATAAGAAACTCAGCAAACCTCACTGGTGGAGGTTGCCGAAAGGTTAAAGGCGGTAAGTACGAGATAAGAAAAGGATTCATGATTCTAAGATTAAGCTTCGGAAATCTTCCCTAGTGTAGTTGATAAGTAGTTCCTTAAGCGTTTGCTCGGTCAAATCGATTGTGATCTTGGCATCTTTTAAGCGAACGCTCACACCACCAACGAAATTCCCTACAACGAGTTCATTCTTCTCAAGAAATTTAGCTGAGGATGCCCCTAGATGTTTAACAAGTTCATCTTTATCTATATTTCTTGCCAGAGCAATTTCAAGATTTGCGTCTAGGCCATCTTTTTCAATCGCTTGCAAGATCACATCTAAGAGTTTCGCACTCATCTCAGGCGTTTGCACATTGATAAGCTCACCTACTTCTTGACTCATCAACTTGGTTGCTATCTCAGCTTTTAGCGCATTTAAGGCTTGCTTGGCAGAAAGAGAAAGAGAGGATTCAAACACCCTCTTTTCCTGGGCGATTTGCTCTCTTGCCTTGCGAATCTCCTCGTCAGCTGCTTCTTTTGCCTTGGCTAAGAGTACCTCTGCTTTTTCTTCTGCATCTCTAATAAGTTCGAGTGCATCGCGCTTAGCAGGCTCTAACGTTTCCCTTTTTAGGACGTCACAGATCTTTTTTACTTTGTCTTTTCCAGAATCTATTGCTTTCATATGAACCATCGTAACTCATTTACCTGAAAAAAGCAATTGCGTAAAACCCAAAATTTTGCGACGTTAAAGAGTATGCACCGAATAGTAGGCTTAGTCTTAATTCTCTCACTTTGTACTCACAGCGTGATAAGTGCGCCTCCCGTCTATGACGAAGGTGACTTTCATAGGAGAGATCAGACCAGACCTGGCTTTACAGATGAACGCGTTTCAGACGAAGCAATTGGAGCTTCCATGATTGGTTGGGGTATTGGCTTGGCAGTTGGAATTACTGTTCTCGTCTTACTGATTAGCCCAAGTACAGGAGAAAAAGATAAAAGCAGCAATGGTGGCGGCTCTTCTCACAGCCATAGTTAAGACAGCCTTTTTGAGTGCCTCAACCCCCCAAATCACCCCTCCTCCCTCTTGGAGAATCCTCCCTCCAAAAAAAGACCATCCAGTGAAAATAGGATTTCTTGCAAACGAGCGTAATTACCCTCCTAGCATGAACCTTGCCTTCGAAGAATGCCCCCTTACTGTAGATGAATACGTCACAAGAGTCAAAGAACGCACAATGAGAAATCCCGAAAAAACATATCGCGACCTTGGCTCCATCCAGACAAGGGCAGGCATTGGCCGTCTTGTCCAAATAGACTCTAAATCCCCTCATGGGGTATTCCACGTCGTCCAATGTTTTGTAAGAAGTGAGAAGGGTATTCACTTGATCACATCTGCTCTCCACGAGAAACACTTCATGTCCTATCTTTCAACGATCAAGAAATCCATGGAAACCTTCGAAATCACTAACGTCTTATTTGATGACAATTCCCCCCTTGCAGAAAAAATTCAAACCATGATCGCAGCCAAAGGTACAGCCCCCAAAAAAATCAAACAGCTCAATAAGTTTCTCAAGAAAAACTACCCCGAGAAAGGGATTTATTGGCACCTTCTAGTCCTTACCAAGTTCCAAAAACAATTGAGAGAAAATTCACCCTTGCAATAAATTTGCTTGAAAGTGAATATTTTACTGAAGACCAGTCAAAGGAGATATAATGAAAAAGGCACTTATTTTTGGTGTTCTCGTGATTAGCTTAATTGCTTTATCTAGCTGTGGACTCCACAGAAAGCATCCTCAATTTGCACCAGTGCACTCACATTAAGGGAATTTGTATGAAAGTAAAGCGGTTCGCATTGCTGTTTGTCTCCACTCTTACGCTAGCTCTTGCTCTTAGTGGGTGTTATCACAACATAGACATGAAAGGAACTGCCACCCACAGCTAGGAGCTTGCTTTTAATTCTGGTTGGGACTTATTTATGAAAATAGAAACAATAAACAATCAAAGGAATAAGAAATGCGTTGCTTTTTTTATTTAATGTTCGCAGCAAGTCTTTTATGCTTAACAGCATGTTCGCTTGATAACTCTCAAGTTACTTCTGCAACTAACTCGCATAGTCACTCGTAAGCTAAGCGCCCCTCCTTTAAAAAACTAGGAGGGGGAATATTTACTTATGAGAAAGTGGCTATTAATTTTTTTGCTGATTTCACAAGCATCTTTTTGCTCAAATGAATTTTATGTGTTTGAAATCGCAGAAGAAGACTCGATCCATGACGCGAATGTCCCTCAATCACCCTTGAAACAACTATCAGTCATGCTTCTCATAGAAGTGCTTCTTGCAATCTTTTAAAAAGTCTACTAGAATCCTAAGCTGATGAAACGATTGCTATTATCACTTATCTTAGTCACTCCCCTCTTAGCCAATGATCCTGTGCCTGTCGAAAATGACACCTCTTCAGAAAACACAACCGTTCAAGAGTGGGCCTATGATCACTCAAAAGACCTATCTATCAACTACCCCCTTATCTTCTTTAGCATCGCTGTTTTGACAGGCCTTATCGTAGCTTTAGCCCAATCAGACGGAAAGGTGGCGCATTCATCATGAAAAAATACCTCATTTTAGCTGCACTCTTGGTTGGTTGCGTTTCAGTCAGAGACCCATGGGATCGCTATGCCATACATACCTATGACTCTAGATATAACTCAAGACGCTTACTCTACCCCTCAAAAGACTACTCTGGCGGGCTAACGCTTGAACTCATCTATTGCAAAAAAGAACTCTCAGGCTTCTTTAATCTCACTCGTGGTCAACGAGTTAAAGCGGGTGAAGTGGAGCTTACTATCGAGGCAGAAGATGTATTGGAAACATTCATTTTAGAACCTAATAAAGGGAATCAAAGGGTGAAGATTTCACCTGAAGCTCTTGAATTAATCACAGAAACCCTCCTAGATCGAAAAAACGTCACCGTGAATTTAGATGGTTATGAGCAAGTCTATGAATATAAGAAATTTAACAAGCACTTTAAAGACCTCAAGAAAAAACAGTTAAAAATAATCCAACTATAGTGGAAAATAAAACTACAGAGGGGAGAATAAAACTATGAGTAAATTAGACGATCTTAACAAACATACCGTTATTGTAGCTGATACAGGTGAAATTGATGAAATCAAAAAGTACAAACCTCAAGATGCGACGACGAACCCTTCGCTGATCTTTGCAGCTTCTCAGCTAGATGAATATCAAGCACTTATAAAAGATGCTGTCGATTATGGAAAACAACATGGAAACTCCGTTGAAAAAACCTTAGCCAAAGTTTTTGTGAATTTCGGCGTAGAGATTCTGAAAATTGTACCAGGTCGCGTTTCAACAGAAGTTGACGCAAGACTCTCTTTCGACGTTGAAGGCAGTCTTGCCAAAGCGCACGAATATATCTCACTCTACGAAGCCGCAGGCATTGGAAAGGAACGAGTCTTAATTAAATTAGCCTCCACCTGGGAAGGTGTATTAGCAGCCCGTGAGCTTGAAAAAGAGGGCATCCATTGTAATCTCACCCTCATGTTCAGTTTAGCCCAAGCAATCGCCTGTGCTGAAGCCGGTGCAACCTTAATATCCCCCTTTGTAGGGCGCATATTTGACTGGTTTAAAAAAGCTGAGGGCAAAGATAGCTATCCTGCCGATGAAGATCCAGGTGTCCTTTCTGTCACAGACATCTTTAACTACTACAAGAAATTCGGCTATCAAACTCAAGTGATGGGAGCAAGTTTTAGAAATATCGATGAAATCTTAGAACTTTGTGGGTGTGACCTTTTAACGATAGCCCCCAAACTCCTCAAAGAACTCCAAGAAGCGGACGGAGCTGTTCCAAAAAAACTTTGCAGCGACAAGGCCAAAAACCTCCCATTAGAGAAAATAAGCGTCGATGAAAAAACCTTCAGATGGATGCTAAACGAAGATCAAATGGCGACCGAGAAACTCTCTGAAGGAATCCGTAATTTTACTAAAGATACCCTGAAGTTAGAGAAAAGATTACACGAAATGTTATAGTTTTTATTTGAATGGGTTTTTATTCACTTTCATGATAAAGTGGCTTCATGACAGTGAATGGATTTCCTTTATCTAGTACAACCTATAGAGCTCTTGCTTCGAGGCTTGCGCCTGCTATAGCTGGACCTTCACAAGTTCCTTACCGTCCTATTGGACCTCCATTACCCTGTTCAAAAGTCAGTACACATGTTCAACGAGTCCATTTCCTTAATACGCGTACTACAAAGCTAGCACAAGGTGTGATAGTCGCTAGAAGATTTGACGCTATTTCCCACATGTCAAGTCGGTATTTATATGATCACTGCCCTCCCCTATCTTTAGCTCAAAAACCACACGCTATGTGGTTAGAGGTGTCAAATGATAAACTTTATAGTTGTAGCATTCAAGACGAACATGAAGATCTTGCAACCTTTGATAGCCGAGGAGGAATTCGCTGTATGAGGCAAATTAGGGAAATCCTCGCTACAACATCCCTTTCTTTGCATTATTTACACAGGGCAGGATTCGTACATCGTGATGTTCAGGCATCAAACATTATGAAAAATCTAGAGAATGATGGCCCATTTTTACTTGGAGATATCTGGGGAGCTGTCATAGAAGACAAAGAATTGGGAAATCCTCCGGTAGGACTTTCTCCTCTTGATTATCCACCAGAACTTGCCGGAGAGGCAATCGCCCTTTTAAAGGCGTCAGGTGAAGTCGAATTTGCTGAAGTGCTAAGAAAAAAATGGTTGCTGCATAAAAGGAAAGATAGTGCACACCCTTTTGCAAAAACCCCTGTTGCACCAAAAAAACTTTCACCCTTAAAACTCTCCAGGAAACACCTTAGCTGGTCAAAATCTGGCGATGTCTATGCATTAGGTCAGGTAATCTGGAATCTCATGCATGCTAACAGGCTCTGGAACCCAAAACGTTTTCCTATAACATGTCGGTTAGTTCGTAAGATGCTGCACCCAAACCCCAAATCGCGGCCTACTGCAAAAGCGGTCCACTTAACAATGGCTGCGGTTCAGAGAACAGTTATCAATAAGGTAAACAAGCGGTTTTTACGTCGTCCCACTCGTCCTACTACAGAGTTCAGCCAATGGCAAGCTAGGGATCGCTTCTTTCGCATGAATGTAGACGCTCTAAGAAAGTTATTATATTAATAGCAACCCTATCTCCCTAATTTCTAAACACCCCAATTAATAGTCAGAAGAAAACTTAAGCATTTCTGGCAAAAAAAAACCTCCCCCTGGAGGCTCTCGAAAGAGTTTCCAGGGGAAGGAAGGGGGGGGGTAATTTTCTAAGGAGAATACACTTTATGCAAATGCAAAGTCAAGAACATCTTCATGTTCTTCTTGCCCTAGGTGTTTCATTCTCTCACAGTAGTCTCTAAAGCCTGTTCCACCTGGAATCATATGACCCATAATGAGGTTTGCCTTAAAGTCTAAGAGGTAATCAGATTTCCCTTCACATGCTGCATCAGCTAAGACTCTTGTTGTTTCTTGGAACGATGCCGCAGAAACAAAAGATTCAGTTCCAAGCGACGCTTTAGTAATACCAAGTAGAACCGGAGCTGCTTGAGCAGGTTTACCACCTTCCTCAAGAACAGTTTTATTTTGCGTGTGGAAGTGCTTCTTATCAACATTTTCACCATAAAGGAATGTCGTATCACCTGGATCTGTTACTCGCACCTTCTGAAGCATTTGTCTAACGATAATTTCAATGTGCTTATCGTTAATATCCACACCTTGTAGGCGATATACTTCTTGAACCTGGTTAACCAAGTACTTTTGAAGTTCTCTCACACCACAAATCTCTAAGATCTCTTGTGGAACGACTAAGCCGTCTGTTAGCTGTTGACCTTTAATCACATTGTCACCTTTTTGGATGATAAGGTGCTTAGTGAGAGGGATAAGGTGTTCTTCTTCAAGACCCGTATCATCATCGCGAACAACCACAATACGTTTACTTTTCTGAACGCCTCTAAAGTCAACAATACCGTCGATCTTGGCAATTTCAGCTGCATCACGTGGGCGTCTTGCTTCAAAAAGCTCAGCGACCCTTGGGAGACCTCCAGTAATATCCTTGGTTTTGATAGCGCCTCTAGGCAGTCTTGCAAGCATAATTCCTGCATTGGCCTTATCACCTTCTTTCACAGAAATAATGGCGCCTGCGGGAATTGCATACGTACCTACAAGTTCAGTTAAGGCTTTATCTGCATAAATCACGATTTGTGGGTGTAATTCACCGCGGTGTTGTTTCACCACAAGCTCAGTCTGCCCAGTTTTCTTGCTCGTATTTTTCTGAGTTGAAATTCCTTCTACTAAATCTTCGTAACTTACATAGCCAGGTCTTTCGCAAATAATGGGAATATTGTGTTGCTCCCACTGACCAATTTTCGTACCAACTTTAACTTTCGTTCCATCAGCAACGAGGATTTTTGTTCCAAGTTCAATCTGGAATGTTTGAAGGGGTTCGATTGATTTTGTAGCAAGTAACTTGTGGTACTCCTCAATTTCACGACCTTCATCACGAACAACGTGGAGGAATCCATTTTTGTTAAGTGCAAGCCAGTGGCCTTCATCATTTTGAACCGTTCTGACATCTTGATAAATCACAATGCCGTCTTTTTCAACAACAAGCTCTGGGCTGAGTGATGCAGACGCAATACCACCTAAGTGGAAAGTACGCATTGTAAGCTGAGTTCCTGGCTCACCAATGGATTGAGCTGCAATAATTCCAACAGCTTCACCCATGGCAACTGTACGGCCATTAGCAAGGTTAATGCCATAACAACTCGCACAAACACCGCGCTTTGTTTCGCATGTGAGCGTAGAGCGTATCTTAATTGATTCAATCCCGGCATCATCAATCATTTCAGCTTGATGAGGAGTTAAAATATCGCCTGTTTTTGCCAAGACTTGAGTACTATCCCCTGGCATAAAGACATCATCACAGACCGTGCGGCCCACAATTCTATCTCTTAAGCCAAGAAGTTCTTCCTGACCTTGCTTAATGGGAGAGACCTCAATTCCATTTAACGTTCCACAATCATCTTCAGTCACCAATACATCTTGAGCTACGTCAACTAGACGTCTAGTTAAGTAACCTGAGTCAGCAGTTTTAAGGGCCGTATCAGCGAGACCTTTACGCGCACCGTGAGAAGAAATAGAAAATTCCAAGACGCTCAAACCTTCTCGGAAGGAAGAGCTGACCGGAGATTCAATAATATCACCATTCGGTTTACTCATAAGGCCACGTAGAGCTCCGAGCTGTCTAACCTGCGTTCTATTACCACGTGCACCAGAATCCATCATTAAGAAGAGTGGATTAAGCACTAAGTCTTTAGGTTTGCTGATTAATTCGAATAGCTCTTCAGAAATCGTTGCAGAAACCTCAGTCCAAATACTTACAAGCTTAGATTTTCTTTCACCTTCAGTAATGATACCGTCGTTATACTGCTTGATAACTTTTTGCACACGCTCATGCGTATGGTCTAGAGTTGCTTGCTTACTTGTTGGAATCTCCACATCCTTAACTCCCATTGAGAGAGAAGATTTTGTGGCATTGGCAAATCCGATATTTTTCAAACTATCTAGGAAGTGAACCGTTCTTTCTAAACCAACTTTTTTATACGTAGAAAGGATGAGTTCTCCCATCTTCTTCTTTCTAAGAGCGTAGTTTTGGAAACCCATTTCCTCAGGGACCACCGTATTAAAAAGAACACGTCCAGGTGTTGTTTCGATGATGACAGTATCAAGTCTTAGCTTAATTCGTTCATGGATGTGTAAACCACGACCCATGTCATCTGCGCGACCTTCATCATCACTTTCCCAGTTGTAGCTTCCGCTTGCATTAAGAGCTAATAAGACTTCATCTTCATCAGTAAAGATTTTGACCTTTTTATTAAATTTCTCAGGGTCATAAATCGCATCATGCATTAAGTAGTAGAGGCCAAGAATCATATCCTGCGATGGTACAGTGACCGGCTTACCAGAAGAGGGCAAGAAAATGTTATCCGGTGCCATCATTAGGAGCTTAGCTTCAAGTTGTGCCTCGACAGATAAAGGAACGTGAACCGCCATTTGGTCACCATCAAAGTCAGCGTTAAACGCAGAACATACAAGTGGGTGAATACGGATCGCCTTACCTTCAATCAATACCGGTTCAAAAGCTTGGATACCGAGTCTGTGAAGGGTTGGTGCACGGTTAAGTAGAACCGGGTGTCCTTTAATGATCTCTTCTAAAACATCCCAAACCTCAGGATCCTTTCTTTGAATCATCTTCTTAGCAGAGCGAATTGTATAAACATAGCCCTTTGTCTGCAGTCTTTTCACAATAAATGGCTCGAAAAGTTCTAGCGCCATTTGCTTGGGTAGACCACATTGATTAAATTTAAGCTCAGGCCCAACAATAATTACAGAACGGCCAGAATAGTCAACACGTTTTCCAAGAAGATTCTGTCTAAAGCGACCAGATTTACCTTTCAGCATTTCAGATAAGGCTTTTAGAGGCCTATTACCAGCACCCATTACCGGATGACCGTGACGGCCATTATCAAAGAGAGCATCAACAGCTTCCTGGAGCATTCTCTTTTCATTGCGGATGATGACGTCAGGTGTCTTAAGTTTCAGAATCGATTTCAAGCGATTATTTCTGTTAATCACTCTTCTGTATAAGTCATTTAAGTCAGATGTTGCAAAACGACCGCCATCAAGTGGGACCAAGGGTCTTAGATCAGGTGGAATGACAGGAACACAGTTCATGACCATCCAGTCTGGATTGTTCGGAGACGCTGCAAAGCTCTCTACAATCTTCAGACGTTTAGCAAGCTTCATACGCGCTTGCATTGAACGAGTCTTTCTAAGCTTTTCCTTCAGCTCAACCACTAGAGACTTCAAGTCTTCTTTTTCAAGAAGTTCGCGAATGGCGTCTCCACCCATCTGAGCTCTGAAGGCATCTAGCCCCCATTTCTCCTGTGCTTCTCTAAATTCGTTATCATTAAGGAGTTGTTTACGCTCTAGAGTTGAGTGGCCTGGATCAACAACGACATATTCTTCATAATAAATGACACGTTCTAAGTCAGCCACTGACATCCCAAGGAGATTACCAATACGAGATGGTTGAGTTTTGAAAAACCAAATATGAACAACAGGGACCGCTAGGTCAATGTGAGCCATCCGTTCGCGTCTAACTTTAGAAAGCGTAACTTCAACACCACAACGATCACAAACAATACCTTTGTGTTTGATTTTCTTGTACTTACCACATGCACATTCCCAGTCTCTTGTTGGTCCGAAAATCTTCTCACAGAAAAGACCACCCTTTTCTGGCTTGAAAGTGCGGTAGTTAATTGTCTCTGGCTTTTTAATTTCTCCTCGAGACCAATCATTACGTATCACATCATCGGATGCAATCTTGATAGATAGTCTATCAAAGCGCTTTTGAACTTGTTCTTCTGGAGTTTCTGTATTTGTTTGTTCTTGCATTATCTACCTTGTTTATGCACCTGATTCAGCTCTAACATCGAGACATAGTCCCTGCATTTCTTTAACGAGTACATTAAATGACTCTGGTGTCCCTGCGTTGAGGGTATTATCTCCTTTAACAATCGACTCATAGATACGAGTACGGCCGGAAACGTCATCTGATTTAACAGTGAGCATCTCTTGGAGGAGGTGTGCAGCTCCATAAGCTTCTAGGGCCCACACTTCCATTTCCCCGAATCTCTGGCCACCTCGTTGAGCTTTACCACCAAGTGGCTGCTGGGTGACAAGTGAGTAGGGTCCAATGGCGCGGGCGTGGATTTTGTCAGCAACTAAGTGAGAGAGCTTCAACATATAAATGTAGCCAACAACCACAGGGTTGTCGAATCTCTCACCTGTTCTACCGTCAAAGAGTGTCATCTTACCAGATTCTGGCAAGCCGACATCTTTCATCATTTTCCAGATTTTATCCTCAGGAAATCCTTCGAAAACAGGGCTCTTCATGTAGATGCCCTTTTTCATCGCCGCAATACCTAAATGCGTCTCAAGGAGCTGTCCCATGTTCATACGAGATGGAACCCCTAGTGGATTGAGGATAATCTCAACAGTCTGTCCATCTGGGAGATAAGGCATATCGGCAATTGGAACGATGTTTGAAACAACACCTTTGTTCCCGTGACGACCAGCCATTTTATCACCTACTTGGAGCTTGCGCTTTGTGGCGACGTAGACTTTTACCTGTCTGATAATGCCTGCATCTAGTTCTGTATCACCTTTACGCATGTATTCAATTTCAGACTTGTGCTCCATTCTAAGCTTTTCAAGTTCGATCGAGTGCTCTCGAACGACTTGCTTGAACGTGTTATAGATCTCATTGTCTGGAATGATTAAGACGTCTGGGTTTTCAGCTTCTAAGTACTCAATGAGGTCTTGTGAGAAAGACTGTCCTTCCTTGACAATTGCATCTCCAGTAATTCGGTGTAAGATTGGATCTGGAGCAGCTTCATTGAGAAGGAGAGCACCAAGTTTCTCATGATATTGCATGAGAAGGTCTGTTTCTTTTTCCTTATACTCTTTATGAATATCCTTAATCCGCGTTGCTTCTTCTACGAGTTCATCATCTGTCTTTGATAGACGATCTCGTCTAGAAAAGACCTTAACATCCATGACAACACCCTCAGTTCCTGGAGGAGCTGTTAGTGAAGCGTCTTTTACATCAGCAGCCTTTTCACCAAAGATTGCTCTTAAGAGCCTTTCTTCAGGAGATAATTCAGTTTCAGATTTAGGTGTAATTTTCCCAACTAAAATATCTTCAGGTTGGACTTCGGCACCGATACGAATAATTCCATCTTCGCCTAAATCAGCGAGAGCTTCTTCAGAAACATTCGGAATATCTTTTGTGATCTCTTCTTTTCCAAGTTTTGTGTCTCTTGCAGTCAACTCAAACTCTTCTAAGTAGATAGAAGTGTATGTGTCTTCCTTAATTAACTTCTCAGAAATGATGATCGCATCTTCGTAGTTATAACCACACCATGGCATAAAGGCGACAAGAACGTTCTTTCCTAAAGCAACCTCACCTTTATCTGTAGCAGGACCATCAGCTAGGATGTCCCCTGCTAAGATCTTGGCTCCAACGTAACAAAGAGGTGTCTGATTCAAGCAAGTACCAGCATTTGAACGCATAAACTTGTTGAGTTGATAAGTCTTCTTTTCCATGGGGTTGTGCTTAGGAGCAACAACGATTCTGAAACCGTCAACATACTCGATGGTTCCATCTTCTTCTGCTACAATTACAGCACCAGAGTCACGAGCAATGCGGGATTCGAGTCCAGTTCCTACAACGGGTGCTTGTGGAATGAGCAAGGGTACAGCTTGGCGTTGCATGTTCGAGCCCATAAGTGCCCGGTTCGCATCATCGTGTTCCAAGAAAGGAATGAGACCTGTTACAACCGAGACGAGCTGTCTTGATGAAACATCCATGTGCGTAACTTTTTCCGTCTCAATCTTAAGAGGTTCACCGCGATAGCGAGCCCAGCAGATTTCTTCAGCAAACATGTTCACTTCATCTAAAACGGCTGAAGCCTGTGCAATGACACACTGCTCTTCTTGGTCAGCTGTCATGTATTCAATTTCTTCAGTGACAACGCCATCTCTTACGATCAGATAAGGTGTTTCAATAAATCCAAATTCATTAATCTTGGCGTAAGATGAGAGAGAAGTGATAAGACCAATATTTGGTCCTTCCGGTGTCTCAATAGGACAAACACGTCCATAGTGACTTGAGTGAACATCACGCACTTCAAAACCGGCTCTTTCACGGTTAAGACCACCTGGTCCTAAAGAAGAAAGACGACGTTTATGAGTCAACTCAGCAACTGGGTTAGTCTGATCCATGAACTGAGAGAGCTGAGATCTTCCAAAGAAGTCTTTCAGCACTCCGGCTAAGCCTTTAGCGGATACTAATTTTCCAGGAGTCAATGTATCTGATGAAAAATCAAAGAGGTTCATTCTCTCTTTAATGATTTTTTCCATTCTAGCGAGGCCAATACGGCACTGGTTTTGAATCAGTTCACCAACTGAGCGAACGCGTCGATTTCCAAGGTGATCGATATCATCTACATACGCTGTATCTTTACCGCGTTTGAGTGCGATGAGATACTTTAATGATTCGACAATGTCCTCTTTTTTCAAAGTGACATGCTCTAGTTCTTCATCAGTGATCTCAACACCTAATTTCGTGTTAAGCTTATAACGACCAACTTTTCCTAAATTATAGCGTTTTGGATCAAAGAAAAGTCGCATCATTGCTGAACGAGCGTTGGAGAGAGTTGCAGGTTCACCTGGGCGAATTTTTCGATAGAATTCTTTCAAAGCAGATTCATAAGAGTCCGTTGGATCTTTCGCGAGCATTTTGATGATTGGATGCGTTTCATCCGCATCTTCTGCAATTCTTAAGTTAGAAATGCCAGCATCATGCATACGCTTTAACATAGCAGTAGTAAGTTTTTCAGATGCTTTACCAAAGACAATGCTTCCATCTTCACCGACTACATCTTCTGCAAGAATAGAGCCTACGAGTTTGCTAAAGTCTTTTTCTGATTTAAGTTTGATGCGTCTTGTGCTGAAAAATTCTTCCAAAATATCAGAATCAGAGGAATAACCTAGTGTTCGAATAAAGGAGGTTGCAAGAACTTTCCTGCGTCTTTTTTTCCGATCAACATAGATAAAAATCATATCATTGATGTCAAAAGATGCCTCTAACCATGAGCCGCGATAAGGAATGATGCGGAAAGAGTAGAGCTGAATTCCTTTGGAGTGCTTCTCTGTCTCAAAGGCAATACCTGGAGATCTGTGGAGTTGAGAGACGATAACACGTTCTGCACCATTGATGATGAAGGTACCATGCTTAGTCATGATGGGAATTGTTCCCATGTAGACTTCTTCTTCTTTGATACCTGTTTCATCTGTTAAGCGGAATTTAACTTTCAAAGTGACATTGAAGGTAATTCCACGACGAATGCATTCTTCGGGAGAGTACTTCGGTACGCCCAGTGAATAGGATAGGTACTCTAAGACTGTCTTTTCATCGTAAGATTTGATGGGGAAAATTTCCCTAAAGACTTCTTCGAGTCCTGTGAATTCTCTTTCGTGCGCTAGTTTGTCATCCTGAACAAACTGAGCAAAGGATTTTAACTGGACTTCAATAAGGTTCGGGAGATCAATGATCTCATCGATTTCGCTATTGCTAACCCTCTGAGGGGGTTTTTTGAGCATATACTTCTCTCCGATCATGCTAAATTTAAATATGCAGCAAGCAGAACCCCATAAACTCAGGGTTCTGCTTTAAACTATTGGCTCTAAAGTGAGCCAGCCAAAATATTAAAGGCCTTTGAGCGTAACTTTTGCGCCTGTCTCTTCAAGCTTTTTCTTAATCTCATCAGCTTCTGACTTAGGAGCTGATTCGCTAATTGCTTTTGGAGCTGACTCAACAAGTTCTTTCGCTTCTTTTAGACCAAGACCTGTGACTTCGCGAACGATTTTAATCACGCCAATCTTTTTATCAGCTGGGAACTCATCTAGAATAACTTGGAAGTCTGTTGCTTCTTCAGCAGCAGCACCAGCGTCTCCGCCAGCAGGAGCAGCCATCATCATTGGCGCACCAGCAGCAGCTTTAACGTCCCAAGCATCTTCTAGAGCCTTCTTAAGTTTTGACATATCGAGCACTGTCATTTGACTTAGCTCATCAACTAGTTTTTGGATTTTCTCTTCACTCACTTCTATACCTCAAATATGTTTATGAATCTTTTTCAGCCTTATTTTCAAGCGCATGCGGAACACTTGTTAGTAGGGCTTCGAATACAGCCAATGTTTGTGACATTGGCGCTTCTAGAATTCCTAGGAACTGTGCACGCATTTCGTCTTGTGATGGAAGTTTTGATAGGGCTTCAACATCGGCTGGTGTTGCAACTTTCCCATCAAAATGTCCACCGAGAACGCTAAGTGTTTCTGCATTCTCAGTACTAAACTTGAAAACGGCTTTTGTAGGGGCTACGGTGTCTTCACCTGTATAAATGATTGCTAAATGGCCGGATAGTTCCACACCATCAACAGCTACACCCGCAGCTTCCAATGCTTTTACGAAAACTCTTTTTTTAACGACAGTCATGTGACCGCCCGCTTTACGAATCTGATCTCTCAGCTCAAAGGTTGCATTCGGGCCAAGGTTTTGATAGCTCATCATGACCATGGCGTTTGAATCATCAATCTCGCTTTTAATCTGATCTAATAGAAATTGCTTTTCCTTTCTCATTTATGCACCTTGCGTAACTGTGTTTAGATCAAGTTTTAACCCAGGACCCATCGTTGAAGACAAATAGAGAGCTTTAATGTAAGCGCCTTTTGCCGTAGCAGGCTTTGCGCGTACAATCGCTTCTAAAAGACTTTTGACATTTTCAACGATTTGCCCAGCTTTAAATGATAGTTTTCCTACCATATTGTTGATTACAGCAGCCTTGTCGACTTTGAATTCAACTTTACCTTTTTTAACTTCTAAGATGGCTTTACCGATGTCTTTAGTCACAGTTCCAGCCTTTGGAGTTGGCATGAGACCTCTAGGTCCTAAGACTTTACCGAGTTTACCAATTTCTCTCATCATGTCTGGTGTGGCAACAAGAACGTCAAAATCGGTCCATCCACCTTTAATTTTTTCAATCAGCTCAACGCCAACCTCATCAGCTCCAGCTTCTTTAGCTTCATTTTCTGAGTCGCCTTTACAAACTGCGACGACTCTAAGAGCTTTACCTGTTCCGTGTGGCAGAGTCACAGTCGATCTAACCTGTTGATCTGATTTCTTTGGGTCGACACCAGTTACAATGTTTATCTCAACAGATTGGTCGAATTTGACAGGAGCTGCATTTTGTAATAATTCTACAGCTTGTTCAAGCGTGTATGATTTTTCACTTTCTAAATTCTTTACAGCTTCTTTATAGCGTTTACTTTTCTTGCTCATGTTTATGCACTCCACGTTTCTGTATCGACACCCATGGAGCGTGCTGTACCTGCTACAATATTGTATGCAGCTTCGTCAGAGGTCACTCTTAGATCAGGTCTTTTAGCTTCGATAATTTTCATGACTTGTTCTTTAGTCAGTTTTCCTACTTTATCTCTGTTAGGAACACCTGATCCCTTTGGGATACCAAGTTCTTTTAGTATGAGTTTTGGCAGAGGAGGTTGTTTTGTAATAAACGTGAAACTTTTGTCCACGTATACTGAAATCTCTACAGGGAGAACATCTCCTGCCTTGTCTTGAGTTTTTGCATTAAATTCCTTACAGAAGGCCATGATATTCACGCCTGCCGCACCAAGTGCTGGACCGATAGGAGGAGCTGGATTAGCTTTTCCGGCTGGAATCTGCAGTTTTAAGACTTTATCTAATTTTTTCTTTGCCATCTCTATTAACCTTCTACTGGTACATCTTCGACTTGCCAGAACTCTAAATCGTCAACGCGCGTGTCGCGTCCAAAAATGGATACCATAACTGAGAGTCTTCCCTTATCGTGGAAGACTTCTAAGATGGTACCAGTAAAGTTTACAAACACGCCGTCTGTAATCTTTACTTCATCGCCGACTTGGAATTTGTGTTTTTGAACAACTTCGTCTTTCTTAGCGTCGATTTCGTTTAATATTTCGAGTGCTTCGCTTTCTGATAGGGCTACGGGTTTACCGCCTCCCATGAAATCGATGACACCATTTGTATCTTTTATGTAATGCCATGAATCGTCTGTGAGAGTCATTCTTACTAGGGCATAGCCAGGCCAAAGCTTCTTTTCAGAGACTTTTTGCTCTCCGCGTTTAACTTCAGCAACCATTTCAGAGGGTACGAGAACCTCTTCAATGAGCTCAAGCATTCCGTGAGAGGATCGATTCTCCTCGAGTGCCTTTTTAACCTTTTTCTCAAGTCCTGACATGACTTGTAGAACATACCATTTTGCTTCGCTCATAGCCCAATCCATTGAAGGACACGTCCAATTCCTTCTAATATGCCTCTAAGTGACAAATCCACCGCATAGATTCCTAGACCTAGAATGAACATGGCGCCAAGGACGATCTTGACACATGTGACCAATTCTTCTTTAGAGGTCCAAGAGATTTTTTTTAGTTCTTGTTTAAGAGCCGAAAACGAGCCGATTTTCTCAGCTTTTTTCTGGCTATCCATCATTTTTTTTATAGCAGTCATCAACCTACCTTTATTCGAGTGCGGAGGGATTCGAACCCCCGACCGTCGACTTTGGAGATCGATGCTCTACCAACTGAGCTACACACCCAAAAAAATCGAGAGGATAGGATTACTCCTAACCTCTCGTAATTTATTTTCATTACTCAATAATTTGAGTAACAGTACCCGCACCGATGGTTCTTCCACCTTCACGGATTGCAAATCTCATACCTTCTTCCATCGCTACTGGGGCGATTAGCTCTCCAGTTAGTTCGACGTTATCTCCTGGCATAACCATTTCAGTTCCTTCAGGCAGAGTTACTGTTCCAGTAACATCTGTTGTACGGAAGAAGAATTGCGGGCGATAGCCAGAGAAGAAAGGTTTATGACGTCCACCTTCGTCTTTCTTAAGAACGTAAACAGTTCCTTTGAATTTTTTGTGTGGAGTACAAGTTCCTGGAGCTGCCAAGACCATTCCACGCTCAACATCATTTTTGTCGACACCGCGGAGGAGAACACCAACGTTCTCACCAGCTCTTACATCGTCAAGAATCTTGTTAAACATTTCAAGACCAGTTGCAACTGTATCTCTTGTTTCTCTAAGCCCAACGATTTCAATTTTATCGTTTGTTTTAATCATTCCACGCTCGACACGACCAGTAACAACCGTTCCACGTCCTGAGATTGAGAACACGTCCTCAATCGGCATTAGGAATGGTTTGTCAACTTCACGTGCAGGCGTTGGGATAAACTCATCTACTGTCGACATGAGTTGGTCGATAGATTCAGTGTAAGTAGCATCGCCTTCTAATGATTTTAGGGCTGATCCACGAACAATCTTCGGGTTTTCAAATCCGTTTGCCTCAAGAAGTTCTGCAACTTCCATTTCTACGAGATCAACGAGCTCTTCGTCCCCTGCACCAATTTGGTCCATTTTGTTGAGGAAGACCACAATCGAAGGAACGCCAACCTGCTTAGCAAGAAGAACGTGTTCCTTTGTCTGAGGCATTGGGCCGTCTGTCGCAGCTACAACTAGAATTGAGCCGTCCATCTGAGCCGCACCTGTAATCATGTTTTTAACGTAGTCGGCGTGACCTGGGCAGTCTACGTGAGCGTAGTGCCTTGAGTCTGTTTCATATTCAACGTGGCTAGAGTTGATAGTAATCCCACGCGCCTTCTCTTCAGGAGAGTTATCGATGGTTTCGTAGTCGCGGAAATCGCCTCCACCTTTTTCAGCCATGCGCTTTGTGATCGCCGCTGTTAGTGTGGTTTTTCCGTGGTCAACGTGGCCAATGGTTCCAATATTTACGTGTGGCTTGTCTCTTTTGAATGCTTCCTTAGCCATTTTTTAAGTTACCTCCGCTGAGAAATAGTTGTTAAATTTTTCGTTTTGCCCAGAATAGGAATTGAACCTACGACCGCTTGCTTACCATGCAAGTGCTCTACCTCTGAGCTATCTGGGCACTTGAGCTCCGCGCTCGAATGCAGTAGAGCATACTCTCTTCGGGAAAAAAACGCAAACAAATCTTTACCTATGCCTGTACACAATACGTGCTTTAGACAAATCATAGGGAGATATTTCAACGCTGACCCTGTCACCCACCAGAACTCTAATATTTCTTAACCGCATTTTCCCACACAGGTGGGCAAGTACGATCATTTCGTTTTCTAGCTTAACTTTGAAGGACATATTTGGGAGGAGTTCTTCCACCGCGCCTTCTAATCGAATTGTGTCTTCTTTCGCCATAATTTTGTCACAAGACTATAAACTATTTTCCTAAAAAGTCAATGCTTTTTATGACGTTTTTACCTACCATAGAGCGCATGTCTACCTTTGAAAAAAAAATAGAGAACTTAAAAGCGGATTTTGCGCCCCTAACTATTGAAGAAAAATACAAACAAATCATTGAATTCGGGCTCAAACATACGTCTTTGCCTGTTTCTTCCTTTTCAGAGGATGAAATCGTAGAAGGCTGCCAATCCAAACTCTATCTCAAGACTTCATTTAAAGATGGTTTAGTTTTTTTTCAGACCTTTTCTGACGCCCTCATTTCAAAGGGATTGGCTCTTTTATTGACAACTACCTACAGTGGAGAAACACCTGAGCTTGTGATCAAACAAAAACCTCAATTTTTACTTGATCTTGGCATTTATGAAGCTCTATCGCCTAGTCGGTCAAACGGCGTTCAATCCTTATTTTTAAAGATGCAAAAAGCATGTGTAAAGTATTTAATTTAAATAACTTTTAAAAGCTGTTTCTTTTATAATCCCCAGTATCATGGCAACCACATCATTACAACATTATACGAATGAAAATCTTTCTACTAGGATCTCTGAGTTTGAGGTATATGAAACCTCAAATAGGTGGCTAATGGTCGCAAAACGTATTGCAGCTGTTGCCTTTGTCGTGGGCGCTACGATCGGCACGCTTTATGCAAGCCCTATCTCGGGAGCAATTATCTTGATGGGTCTGACATCTGGTGCGGATTTTTTTGAAAATAACATGATTTTGCCTCATAAGAGAGCAATTGCCGAGGCACAGTTTCATATTAATATCTTGACTGCGACTCGTCAAAAACTAACTGAGATGGAAAGCTGGTCTGCCCCCCAAATTCGGGTAGCACTTACACTATTGGGCGTAAACTATCAAAGGTTACCAAGTGGACAGGACCTTGCGAACTTAAAACCTTTAATAGCAAGAGCTTTAGTTTGGCAAGAGCGTGCAGAAACACAACAAAACCGTGCCCAGGAGCTTTTAGCTGACAGGACGAATTTAGAAAACGTTGTAGAAGCGCATAACATCACTGAAAACTTTGTGCTTAAATCAAAACTTTGTTCTGCCTATTTTTTAAAACTCCTTTCTACTCCCCATACTGCGCATACTCCCTTGTCTGATATGGGTAACTCAACACGCATGACCTGGCGAGAACGAGCTCAACTCCATGATCACGTGAACGGGGGCCCATACTTTAGAGTTACAGCTTCCAATCAAGAGTTTACTAAGCAGCAACTTCTTGATTTTTCGATTGCACGTATCGCGCGTGAGGTTTTTAGTTCTCCGATAACTATTGCTAGCTCCTAATCCCTCTTCTCTATATAATTCCCAACTATTATGAGTAGTTTAATCAATTTAGATGTCCAAACTAACTTGGACACACAAAATTATAATTTTTGGAAGAACAGAATCATCCAAGCTGTATCAATTGTTGCTTTTGCAGCACTTGGCATCGGTGGTGCTCTCTTTGCTGCATCGTATGGCACGATGTATATGATGGGTGCCTTTTTTCTATCGTATAATCTCTTTGAAATGGCCGATAGTGCCTTTTTAGGTCAATTTAGAGAACAGGCCATTCGAGCTTGTAAAGACTGGACGCTTTACCGTCGGATTATGGATAAAATCGAAGGCGGACAACCGGATGTCCTTTTAGCACAAATTGCTGTACGCCGAGACAAACTTGCTCGTACAACTGAACATATTACAACCTCTCAAACGGCTGTTGCAACAGCCCAAGCTGCTGCAGATGCTGCAAGATTAGCCGCAGACCAAGCAACCGATCCAGCTGAAGTTGAAGCACAAAAGACAGAGCGAAGCAAACAATTAGCAATCCGTAATCTCCACCTCCATAAAATCCAAAAAAAGAATGACTTTAACCTACTTACAAATAAAGTCCGCCTTGGCTACTTACTCTGGCTAGATACTCATCGTGGCGCGCCTCGCGAATTCAACACATTTATAACAGGTGAAACTCCTCGAACTCTTAGACCGCTTTTGATGCACAGACATGCAACAGGCGGGGATGACGTATACCTAAAACGATGCGATAATAGAACGTTTACGCGTGCCGAGCTAATGGGTTATTCTGTTGAACAAATTCGTGATCTGGTCTTTAATACTGCAGCATGAATCTTGTAGATATCCATGAAGCCGTCAACCTGATTAAAGCGGGCGAAGTGATTGCAATACCAACGGACACTGTCTATGGGTTGGTTTGTTCAATGAAATCTAAGAAGGGTGTAGAGAGAATCTACGCCCTTAAAGGTCGCCCCAAATCAAAACACTTAATCACTCTTCTTTCCTACCCTCCACCTTTACCTGAACCTCTCTTAACTCTGGCCCAAAAGTTTTGGCCAGGGCCTTTAACTCTTATCGTAGATGGAGAAAGTGTACGCATTCCCAATCATCCCCTGGCACTTGATCTTATTGAGTGGGGTGGACCTTTATGGAGTACCTCAGCAAATTTATCGGGTGAGCCTCCGGCTCTTTGCGGGGAAGATGTTCCTTTTGATATCCCCATTCTCGGAGGTGGTCCATGTCCTTTAAAGAAACCATCGACGATTTATTCAGAAGAAGGACTGCTCCGAGAAGGGGCAATTTCTAAACAAGCTCTACAATCTGTACTACAAAAACAAGTAGAGCAAATAGAGCCAGCAGAATAAGAACGGGTTTCTCACCACCTAAGCGATAAGGCCCTTCGATATGTCTTCGATAACGTCCGATCCATACCATCATGACAGGCATCAACCCATTCATAATTGAATCTCCAAAGCCCCCCGTAATGTTCAAGGCAAACAAAAAGGCGCCAGGATAAGCGATGGCAAAGAGTAGACATGGAATGACAACAAGCGCTGCAGAGATATATTTCTGCTTGATCTTGAAAGTATCCATCATAAAATCTACCGTGCCAAGCCCAATGGCTAGATACGATGTGACAAGGGCAAAGAACCCAAAAAACGTGGCAAAGCCCGATAAATACTTCGAGGCAACGAATTCTCTTAGGGGAACAGTTGCAGCAAGACCGAGCTCGTTGGCTTGCTCAATGCTGACAAGAGGTACAATACCGAGGACAATAAATTGCCAAACGATATAGACGATGAACGGCAGTGTTGTTCCATAAATGACGGCCTTTCTTAAAGCTGCAGGGTCCCGTTTCAAGTAAGGTGTTAAGCTTGGCACGACCATTTGATAGCTAAATGTGGCAAGCAAAAGGGGCAGAGCGTACACAGTTTTCGCCCATGCTCGAAACTTCAATAAGGCCACTTCTGCTTCGCCAACCCCTAGAGCAACGAGAAAAATGTAGGCAAAAACCATTGCGATCACAAGGATCGTATTGATTTTCCCTAGGACTTTGGTGCTAAAAAAGAGTGCGAATCCAAAAATCAGAGCATAGAGCGTGCACGATGCCATTCTCCCAACATCTAGGGTTGTTGCGACTTTTAAGACGTGCTCTATGATGTCTCCACCTGCCGCATTGTAGGCGATCAAAGAGCCATATCCCATAAAGAGAAAGAGGATTGCTCCCACAATTTTCCCTGGCATCCCTAGAAGCCGGGTTGCCATTGTTAAATAGTGTGATCCCTCTTCCATCCACAAATTTGCTTCGACGATCAAAAGTCCTGTGCAGGTCATAAAAACCCACGAGATAATCATTATAACTACGGAGGGAACAAATCCTGCCACTCCAGTCTCAACGGGAATAGCAAGCATTCCCCCGCCAACGCAAGCGCCGGCAATTAACATGATAGCACCTAATAAATGGTGCTTAGATACGGTTGTTGTCATTGTATTTTCACTAATTCATCTTGCTCACCACCGGTGACTTCTACCTTGCCATCTTGGTGAATAAATACGTCGGTCTCTAGTCGCACTCCAAATTTGCCGGGGAGATAGACCCCTGGCTCTACCGAAAATAAAGTATCTGGCATGAGAGTACGTTCATCAAAAGTCTCTAAGCTATCCAAATGAGCGCCTGGCCCATGGTTAGTCTTGTAGATGTTATGGCCTGTCCTGTGGATAAAGTGATCGCCAAATCCCTTTTCCACAACGATGTCTCGACATATTTCATCTGCTTCGAAACCTTTCACAATTTCCTTTTTCTCATACCTTCGCCTGATAAAATCAATGCAGGTTCTTTGCGCTTCTCTGACAGCTAGAAAAACGGCTTGCTGCTCTTCGCTTGGAGCTACGGCATTGACTCCCATTCGGGTGATATCTGCAAAGACACCACCTTTTTTCTTACACCACATATCAAGTAAAATCATATCCCCTTCTTTGAGGGTAACATCTCCACTTTCATAGTGTGGATTTGCCGAGTTTTCACCAAATCCCACAATCGGTGCACCTTCTGTTTCACAGTCATTTGCTGCAAACTCATCTATAATTAGCTGTTGCACTTCCCGTTCAGTCACATTCGGATTCGTCTTTAGAAGCTCCCAAGACTTTTTTACAGCTGATTCTAAAACAGCCATCGCTTCCTTATGAGATGAGTATTCTTCCGCGTTCATCTGACAGAGGAAAGGTTGCATAAAACTCCCAGAGCTGACCACATCAACCCCGCAATGCTTAACCATATCAATGGTACCCCCATCGACCATGGAAACCGCCGGGACCGCTCCATTAGGAGAGTATTCCATCGCAACAGAACTTGCATCCTTTAGAAGCTGGTGGAGCGTCTCTTCAAGCTCATGCCACTTAAAATACACCCGCTCTTCCCCTTCAAGATGGTCAAAATTGTGTTTTTCGATCTTGTGTACGACCTTTACGGGAGTTCCAGATCTTGGTATCCAGTAGAAAAAACGGCGTGTTCGGTGTTGCCCTTCTGGAAAGCCTAACATTTTTTCAGCAAGAGGATTACTCCCACCAAAATCATAGATAAGCCAGCCGTCAATCGCATGTTCTGTTAGCTCTTTTTGTGCTTTGTCAATCACACTTATTTCTCCTATCGATAGATACACTGAATCACGGCAGAGGCGGCAACAAGCCGAAGCATTTCATGCGGCTCTCCCATGACTTTTGTTAAAAATGGAAGCACTTCTCTTTTACCTAAGTGACCTAAAGCTGACAAAATGTTGATTTTCATCTCGCGGTCTGCCTCTTGATACGCATCAGTTAGTATCATAAGCGCCTCATTACTAGATCCTGTCATTGCTAAGACAAGCGCTGCTCCAATGCGGATTTTATCATCCTTCTCCTTTAAAAGCTCTGAAAGAAATTCTAACGCATCGCTATCCCCTTCCTCAACAATTAGAATAGAAACTGAAAAGGTATGCTTTTTTAAAAACTGTTTGGCAGTTTCAATTGCTCCAGGATAGCGAAATATAGCGAGAATTCTAAGTAAATCAAGCCGCGTTTGCTGATCTATCACCAGAGGATACTCTTTGATATCTGGGGTGTGTCCTAATTGAGAAGGGCCGAGAACTTCCCCTTCCCACATGATCTTGCCGTGATACTCCTTTAAGAAACTGCAGATAGTTCTTAAACATTCTTTCTCAGCTGTTTGCTGTCCAAGAACGGATAAAGCGGCATTAACTCGCACAAACGGATCAAAGCTTTTTGAAATCAACTCTTTTGCAAGTTTTACTCCGCTTTTCCCTATTCTGCCTGCCATCAAAGCGCTCAAACGCCGTACTTCAGGAATAGGGCCATACGCCCATTTTTCGAGTAAATCAACCCGCTTATTACAAAACCCTAAATACACTTCCACAGCGGGAAATGAATCAAACGTTTTTGGACATTTCTCTTTTAGTAGGGCATAGCTACGTACTGCCTCTAAGCGAACTTGGGGGGAGGCGTCATCAAGGAGTGTTTCTAAAAGCTCAAATTGCTCTCTCATCTCAAAGTAACTGATTAAAAAAGCTGCGAGCTGCCTGAGCCCTGCTCTTTCGTGATTGGCTAAAAGGCGCAGTTCTAATGGTTCAATCCCCTCTAAGATCATAGCAAGGCTTTGAAAGGCACTTGCTTTTTCCTCGATCGTAACATCTGAGCGTTCCAAGTGCTCTTTGAGCTCTCCAATCGCTTCACTTGTTTGCATCTTTCCAAGGGCGCTGATTGCCTCAGCTCTAACATACCAAACGCGATCACGTTTGACGCGATCAATTAAGGCATCAATTAAGTGATCATCGCGAAATTTTGCAGAGAAATGGGCCGACATCGCTCTTAAAAATGCCCCTGGTGAAGTCAATCCTTTCTCAAGTACACTTACAGCTTTCACATCGCTTGTCAACGCTGCACCAACAATCGCCGCTTGGGACAAGGGCAATTCTTCCACCTCTTGAAGAAGAACCCCCCAAGCAAGAGACTCTAGCACCTCTAAATCTTCCTCACCCAAGGAGTATAACTGAAAGGCTCTCTTTGTATCCCCTCCAAAAGCAAATCCCTTGATTGCTTGTTTTCGTGCAAGAGGTGAGTTAGGAAACTCTTTAATAATTTGCGAACTTTCAAAAATGGCACCTCGCTTATCGCCAAGTTTTATCTTAGCTCGAATACGCTCAAGTGAGGTCTGCTCACTTGCAAAAAGAGTGCCTGAAAGGAATAATATAAATAAAAAACGCACCACACACCTTCACCAAGTTGATCTATTTTTCAAAATAATCTGCGCGGCTCTAATAATCAAGCCATTGAGCCAAGTGCCCTACCGCCGACTAGATGAAAATGGAGATGAAAGACTGTTTGCCCTGCGTTTTCCCCGTTATTGGTTAATAGGCGGTATTCTGATTCCACGCCAAATTCTTTTGCTACATGCTGCGCTGCTTTAATGATTTCTCCCATAAGGGGGAGATCTGCTTCTTTCATCGCTTGAATAGAAGTGATTTCTTTTCGAGGAATAATCAATAAATGTACAGGAGCCACTGGATTGATGTCTTTGATACAGATCAAATGCTCGTTTTCATACACAACTTCTGCAGGCAATTCTTTGTCTAAGATTTTCTTGAAGATTGTACTCACTCTTCCTCCAGTACCATCTTGTAAGCTAAAAGTGCGTCTTCTTTTGTTTCCCAAACTGAGATAAAACGCCCCTTGTGACAGAAAATGGCGCCTTGAATTCCAGAGGCTTTTTTGAGGTCACTATTCATAAGACCTGCCCATTTTTGAGGAAAAGGGCGTCTTACTTTCATCCGCTCATCATACGATGGTGGGACTCCACGCAATTTCCAATGGTTGCCACTAGGCATGATCAAAAATTCAGCAGTATGTTTCTCGCCTCCAAGTTGAAAGAAACTATCAACCCAAGAAATAGAGCGATCAAACTCCATGATCTTCCCATCCGAGGCGTCCATTGCTTCTTTCACAATCTCATTGCAATCTTGGATGTAGTTGTAGCGATCAATCAGTCTTTTAAGATGCCCAAGCACGAAATCAAGCGCTTGGTTAAAGGACTCATTTGTGTCTGCATCGTGTTCTGCGGGGTTGAAATAGTGAATCACTCCAGAAAAAGAACAATGCCCTCGCTCTGTTGTCACTAAGCCATTGTCATGTAAATCAATTCCAAGAACCAAGTGATCATTAATCCAATTAAACAGTGTTTCTGGAATGATCCCTTCCTCTTTCAGATAGAGAAGAATCATGCCAGCACTTGAAAGTTGACCTTTGTAATCAGCCTGATGATGATCAAAATGCTTCGTTTCAGGATCGTAAATTCCGCCTACATCACACACATACTCGCAAGCAATAATCTTCTGGGTATCGCGCGTGCGAAAAATTTTGTCTCTATCGATTAGGTCAAATGTAATAAGAAGCGCACAAGCTGTAACTTCGTCCGCATGAAAGGGGCCATTATGAATGGCTACAGATTTTAAGAGTTCCATAGGAAGTTACTTTATCAAAAATGCTCTTTTAGAAAAAGCCGCGAGTTGCTGCAATCTGCAAATAGATCACAAAAAGCGCTCCTAGAAATACAATCGCAGGAATAACCCATCCGCCTGGCACGCGATATTTGAACTCCAACTTCTCAATGTAACGCCCTTTAAGCACCATAATAGCTGGTAAAATCCCATAGAGAATGGCAACAAAAACACCTGCATAACCAAGGGCTAATACAAATCCTTTAGGATAATACAGCGCAAAGGCTAAAGGAGGGATAAACATAAGACACATCAAAAGGATACGATTCCAAAACTGCTTTTTAAGCCGCAAGCCATCCGCTAAAAAATCAAAGAGCGATAATGCCACTCCAAAAAAGGAAGTGACAAGGGCAAAAAATGAGAAAAAACCCACAATTATGCCTAAGTATGGGACCTGAATAAGCGTATTTAAAGCCTTAGTAATCCCTGAAACAGGGTGCGCGCGCATACCAATTTTAGCCAAACTAAACTCCCCCTCAGGAGGAAGAATGCCCATGATAAGAAAAACCCAAACTAAATAAATGATAAGAGGAATCACACTTCCCCAAATAAGCGCTTTTTTGAGCTTTTTAAGGTCCCCTGACAAATAGGTCCTTAAACTTGGCAAGATAATATGCGATGTGAAAGATAAAATTGTGATTGGAACTGCAGCCCAAAGAGCTGATGGATTACCTGTCTCAAAGTGTTGCCACTCAACATGAGGCGTTGTAAATACAATCAAGAAGAGAAAGGCAAACAAGAGACCAAACACAAAAAGACGATTGACCGCATCCACACCTCGCGTTCCAAAAACCGTAAAACAGCCAAACACAATCACAAAAACCCACATCCCATACTGAACAGAGACCTTTTCCAAAAACGCTTCATTCAATACGCTACTGATCAGCGCGCCTCCTGCTGAAATATAGGCCGCAGCTACAGCATATAAAAGCAAAAGAAATGCAAACCAGGCAATGATCTGCCCAATCCAACCCAAGTGCTCTTTTGCAAGCGTAATCATATTCGCTGAAATCTTGTGAGACCAAAGATTCACCTCTAAAAGCAAAAAGAGGCTCATCAGCATATAGATAAAGGAAACAATAAACAAACAAGCTGCGGGAAAAAAGCCGGCAGAGCCCGTTGTGACCGGTAAAGCCAACATCCCCGCGCCAATCGTTGTCCCTGTTACAAGTAACGTTGCACCGATCGTCTTACACGTATAAAATTTCATGCATTAGAATCCATATGAAAGGCCAACCATTCCATAATAGGAAAACTCCTTGAAGAACTGTCCTTCAGAGTAGCCATTGTGATACCCAACAAAGAAGCGGAATTTCCGTCCAGTCCCCTGCAATTTACTCAATTCGTAGCCAAGTTGTCCGGTAAAATCAGGTCTAAAATTCATTTCCTGCCAAAGCCGTACATTGAGCGCTAAAAAACCAGTCCCATAGAGTTGGTGATAAAACGAGCGTCGTCCAAAAGCCCGCACTTCCGTTCCCAGTTGGAAATAGAATGGATCTATGTGAAAAGTCGAATCAGAATTCACCACCACACCAGGTCCGAAATAGATTCTAAAACCTTCGTTCACTTGATACGATGTAAACCAATCAATCGCCTCAATACTCGGATTAAGACGTTTCACATCCGGGTTCCAATTCATGAACTCGTCGCCTAAATGGCATGACTGGTGATAAATCCGAAAACGCATCGACCAGTTGTCAAATGCAATCGATACAGGAATGCCTATCAAATACGAGGTATTCATAAGCTCGGAAGTCTCGCCGGGGTGATTTTTCACCCACATTTTGAACACAGACCATGCGCCCGCCTGCACATCGAGTTGCACAGCTAAGCCATACTTTCCCACATTTGTCCAGCGATAGATTGGGAACGTATCTCCATACGAGACACCAACAGATTGTGTTCCAAGGACCTTATCACCCACCCGATACTGCGCTGAATAAATCGGTTCTCTTGGATCAGCAATCAGCGGTTGAAATAAGAGAGTTGACTGAGGGAACCATACGCCGGATATGCGCTCAACTTCCTTTGATTCTTTTTCCTCATCTTGCTTAGGGGGATCTCCCTCTGCCTCATAAACTTCTTTGACACCTGGGACATCTTTTACAAATGCAATGATCGAATTACTAATCAAACGATTGTCTGGCAAATGGTATACATACACATTGCCACCTCTTACAGACACACGTACATTGAATTCATAATAGTGTGAATTCAAAAGCGCCTGGATGTATCCCTCCATATACGAATCATCCATCGTTTCTGTATGATCCGCAGGTAAAGAATGGGCTCTGACAAGCTGCTCTGCACTCAAAAGACTGGTGCACGCTAAGGTAAGAAATACAAATTTCATAGTTCTCATTAATAACTGAAACCGAGAAATTTCTCCAAGCAATAAACACATTTTCTTGTTAGAATTTTTTAACATGAAAAAAATTACAATCATCGGGCTTCCTGGCAGCGGAAAATCCACCTTCGCATCAAAACTGTCGAAGCATCTGAAGATCCCCGTCCACCATCTAGACACTCACATGTTCTTGCCTGGCGGAAAAAAACGCGAAAAACAAGATTTCTTAGAGATCAAAAAAAACCTGATTGAAGAACCTTCTTGGATCATCGAAGGATGTGCTATCTCCTCTTTAGAAATGCGCTTTGAAAAGTCTGATACCGTGATCTACTTTCATCTTCCAAGACTGCTTTGTATTTGGCGCGCATTCAAACGCCTTTTTCGCTGTGACAAAAGCATGAATGATACACCTCAAGGCTGTAAAAAAGTGTTCAACTTAGAACTTGTCCTCTATATTTGGAACTTTGAAAAAACCAAGGGACCAAAAATCGAGCAGCTTCGCAAAAAATACCCCAAGGTCACCTTTCATGAGTTTAAAACAAACCACTCTGCCAACGACCTAATCGATGTTTAAGCATCGCATCCCCCGTGCGTTCAATGCGCCACAAATGATAAGCTCGATACCCCCTCCTTTCCCAAACCGTTTCAATGCGATGTCGCAACTCGAGTTGTAAAATTTCTCGAGTAGTCGCCGTCCAAAAATGGTCGTTATCTCCAAAACCTAATTCACCATGCAATAAAGAGAGGTAGATACGATGCCCTTTTTTAGAACGTTTTAAACTGATGGCAAATTCTCCATCTAAGGAGATGATATCTAAATACGAAAGCCTTCCAGATTCCACATGACGTACGTTTTTAATACCAAATTTCCACTTCAGCAAGGCAGGATCACTTCCTTCAAACAGACTGGGGCCTTTATGAAAAGCCCTTCTCTCTCTACTGTACGTTGTATAAGCTGCTTGAACACGTTCTGCTGTAACTTTTGGAACCCTCAGATGTGCATGTCCATATCTAGACATTGCATAACCAACACATAAACCGTGACGGCTTTCTCTCCTAGACTCGCCTCTTGCATCTATATCTCCTTCATACCCTCTGACTGTCATAGCAAGATATTTTCCTGTAGCTTAATGATTTTTATCTAGGAATACTTTACCGTATTAACCTATGTCATGGAGGCTCGATCTACCTTTTACATCAGACGATACAATCTATATTTTGGATCCCGATGCCGTTATTTATCTGCGAGCCTGCTTAAAATCCCATAAAGGTAGCATCTGGATTTTAGGAAGAGAGGTCCACGTTCACCCAGCATGCAATCTAACTGCTTTAGAAGGGCGCATTGAGATCTTTGCACTTGATAGACTGACGATTGCGTCTCTTTGTCAAATAAGAAGTTTAGGATATCGGTACGGGATTGCCCCTTTCCCTACAGATGTTGTGCCTCGGCAGGAAATTACAGAAGACATCACTTTTACTCTCAAGCCTCCAGTTCCGCCCCCAAAACCAACCCCAACAGAAGTTCTTCCGGATATAGTCAGAGAAGAAGTGAACCGTGTGCGAGCGCTTTTAGGCCTACCGCCCAAGTAAATTGATTTTACGTGTCGCTATGGCATTGACAAAAGCGCGGTCGTGCGAAACAAAAATCACCGTCCCAGGATATTCAACCAAGGCTTCTTTAAGAGCTTCCCTTGATTCAATATCAAGGTGGTTTGTTGGCTCATCTAAAATGAGAAGGTTCGGCTTTAAGAGCATGAGTTTTGCAAAGGCTAACCGAGCCCCTTCGCCCCCGCTTAAAATATCGATTTTCTTGTTCACATCATCGTCACTAAAGAGCATCGCTCCAAGGATGCTGCGGAGCACGGGATCTTGCCCCCCTGGCATCGCATCGTAAAGTTCACGGTAAAGCGTATGCTCAAGCGGCATCCCCGACTTTGGGTCTTGCGCAAAATAGCCCCACTTCACGTGGTGTCCCCATTTCACTTCCCCCGCATCTTTAGTTTCAACATCAAGCATCACTTTAAGAAGAGTCGACTTTCCAACTCCATTTGGTCCTAAAAGCGCTATGCGTTCTCCTTCGAAAATGGTAAATTCGATATTTTTTAAAACGCTCTTTTCTCCGTATGACTTTGAAACACCAAGGACATCAACGACTTTTTTTCCACTCCGCCGCTTTTGCTCAAAGCGAAAATTCGGAGCACGCCTAGAAGACTTATCAATCTCTGGGATTTCCATCTTATCGATCATCTTCTCTCGAGACATCGCTTGGCGTGATTTAGAAGGCTTGTAGCGAAATTTTTCCACAAAGACACGCATCTTAGCAATTTTGTCTTCAACATGCTTTTTTTCATGAAGCTTTTGCTCAATGCGTAGCTTCTTGTCGACTAAAAACTTATCGTAATTCCCCGTATATAAACGGATCTCCCCATAATCAATGTCGAGTACATGCGTTGCTAGGTTATTTAAAAAATCGTGGTCATGCGAAGTGAAGAGTAAAAGCCCTTCGAAGTCGTGCTTGAGATACTTTTCAAGCCACTCAATGGTCACAATATCGAGGTAGTTTGTTGGCTCATCTAAGATAAGTACGTCGGGATTGGCAAATAGTGTCCGCGCTAAAAGCACACGCAACTTATATCCACCTGAAAGTGTGCCAAGCTCCATCTCGTGTCGCTCCTCTTCAATCCCCAGACTGACAAGAAGCATTTCTGCGAGACTTTCCGCCTCATAACCTCCCTCACGCTCAATCACCTCTTCAAGCTCAGCAATTTTATAAGCTACTTCATCTGTAAATTCTTCATCGTAAAGTGCATCTTTAGCGCTTAACGCCTTAAAAAGCTTTTCCTTCCCCCGAAGAACCACTTCGCGAATTGGCGTTTTTTCATATAGATAGTGATCCTGTTTTAAAAAACCGACCGTAAAGCGCTTAGGAATAGAGACATCTCCAAAGGAAGAATCCTCCTCCCCTGTCAAAACCTTTAAAAAGGTCGATTTACCCACCCCATTTCCACCAACAAGGGCGTAGCGCCGCTTCTCAGAGAGAGTGAGATTGACATCGGTAAATAATAGCCTCGAGCCGTAGCTCATAGCAAGATTGTTCACGCTGATCATGATTAGATAGGGCATTATCTGCCCTCTATGAGAGAAAGTCAATAAATATATATAACCTATTGATTATAAGTGCATTTGCAGTTTAATTCAAATTATGATATAATAGTAGCGGAGGCTTATTAAATGGCTGAAGCAGCAAATGAAATCTACGAAACACCCATTCTACCTACGGTACTACGTTACATCGATTCTATGAGAGGTAATCTCTCAAATTCCAAGCTCAATCAAATGGAAGATACCGCTTTTGAAAAATTCAAAGACATGCGCCCCCTCTCTGCAGTCCTCCCAAAACTTACTGGCAACTACTACGTTGGCCATTCAACAAAAATCCTTCACGGCGTTAATCGAAAAGACCCGATTGTAGGAGACACTGTTGAAGGAAACTTAAGCTTAGACATTTTCACACCTTTAAAAAATCCAGGACACGGACAATCTAACCTTCGCTTATCAGGAACACTCGTCGCCCCTCGCACACACGCCTTTGCAATGAAAACCTTAACTCATCCCGAACATGTCGACGTTTTAGGCGTCATCCTTTTTTCACACGGATTAGAAAACGACCCAGCAGAATACAGGCCACTTTTAGAAGAACTCACCTCGCACGGCTATCTAGTCATCTCAATTAATCACCCTTACACCTCCTCTTCAAAAGAACTTCCCTCCGAAAAAGAAGCATTCGACCACCTAGCACCCTCACAAAAAGCAGAACTCCAAGCAAGCGACATTTCACAAATTATTGATCACATTAAACTTCATGAAAACGAACCTTTAATCGTCATGGGCATAGGCCTAGGCGGTCAAGCCGCAATTCTTACCACACAAGTCGACCCACGCATCACACATTGTATCAATCTCGACGGAAAACTCACCAAAGACACCATCGAAGGAACAGCAAAACCCACACTAACACTCCTTTCAGAAAAATCGATCAAAGAAAACGGAAAACTTCGCTCTGATTTTGAAACATTTACAGCTCTTTCTGCACAAGCTCAAACGTATCTTATCGAGGGGGTGGAAAGAAGTGACTTTTCAATCCGCCCCCTCCTTAAGTGGGCAAAAGGCGATGACAACGCCCTAGACTCTTCTAAAAAAGCGCACGAGATCACAACACAAGCCATCTTAGACTTCCTCTCCTCATAGCCCCACCAAAACCCGTTAAGCCCATAGGTGCCCAGGCCAGCTCATCCAAATTAACCACTTTTACCATCGCCCATCATCTCCTTTTCAATTTCTCGAATAAACGGTGTTTTCGCACGCGCATAAGCAAGCGTATCCGTATGAATGGTTGCTAAGCGCTGCTTTAGCGCTTCATACTCCTTGCAAATATCCTTATGCTTTCGTAAATAATCCCGGAAAAATAGATGTCTCTTCCACCAACTCGACCCCATTAAAACCGCATGAATATGCACACGGCCTTTTTTCATAAAAAACCGCCTATCAGGAACCTCAATTTCAAACTCAGGCTTGTAATCATAGCCAAGAGCTTTAACCCCTTCCACTAAATCCAGTGCAAGGTCATCAGCACCAATCATAATATCAATTACAGGTTTTGCAGACAGTCCAGGAACTGCAGTAGACCCCACATGCTCCACCTCAAGAACATGCGGCAACCCTATAAGTTGCCGCTTTTTCGCTAAAAACTTCTCCGGCCAATCGGCCTGATAAGGAACAAGCTCAATTGCCACGTGCGTTGACGCGCTCTAAAAGCTCAGAGGTTGAAATGCCCTTAGTGTAGGGCACAGAGCGGAAAATTCCCATCTCAATTGCCGGGCCATACTGTTCCACCAAAAGATCAGGGTTAAAATCATCACCGTGAACGACTAAGTCAATCTCATGCTCTTTGAGCCATTCCTTAGACGCACAAAGAGGAGGATCCTTGATCACCTCATCGACAAGCTTACAAGAAGCAATCAATGCTGCTCTCTCATCCATACTCATGATTGGCTTACGTTTGTACGACGCCACCGTCTCATCAGAGAGAACCCCGATGATTAAGTAGTCCCCAAACGCCTTTGCCTTTTTGAAGAACTCGATGTGACCTGCATGAAGAAGATCACCCGTAATATCAGCATAAACCCTAATAGGTTTATCCTGAGCAAGTAGACTTGTTGCGATCATAACCGCAACGATCAATCCTTTTTTGAACATACAAAGACTATAAGAAATACGTTCAATTAGCTCAAGAGCGGGTTTAGTCCTTTTTCAAATCAGGTGTCTTAGTCTGCTTTTCGTCCTCTGACTTCTCAACTGTCTGGGATGGTTCTGATTGAACACCAGCTGGCAATCCACCACCTCTTGCGGGCTCACCATTAACCCAGTTCATCCAATTATCTGCTTGATTTCCTATGATTCCTGCCATGAAACCCCTCCTTTATATAAAGAGAGTATAGCATATTTAAACTTTCAGTACTATATAGTATTTTTTTTAATTGACCACATAGAAAACCTGTGGCAAATTATTGATTGAACGCGTAAACTATGATCTCCATGGGGCAGTAGCTCAGTTGGTTAGAGCACCGGACTCATAATCCGTTGGTCGTGGGTTCAAGTCCCTCCCGCCCCATTTTCCCCAAACTATAGAGTCGCTAGAGCCTGCACGATCTTAAGCGGAAAAGTCTTTTCTAGTATCTTTGCAGCCTCTCTCGGTGTCACCCACTGAAAATCGACGTGTTCTTCACTTAAAGCAACGCGGTCATCTTCAAGACATTGACACCTGTAAACTGTGAAAATCAGCCCCACATCGTCGTCTTTGAGCAGAATTCGGAACTTTGTAAGTTCCATCGCATGGAACATCACATTGGTCAAATTCTTGAGACCTGTTTCCTCAAAAATCTCACGCCTAAGCGTCTCTTCAGGAGTTTCGCTTTTTTGAAGCCGCCCCCCAGGAAGATCCCACTGCTCTTTCCCACTTTTTGTAAGACGTTTTAGCAGGAGTAAATGCCCCTCCAAATTTAGAATAATCCCCTTCACCCCTAAATGATATTGATCTTCATTGTGCATTCAAGAAAGGTTAAATCAGTTCCCTTTAATTGGCCACGGGAGATATCATTAACCTCTATATGATACATGCATTGGAACTTGAATGGATCAACTGGATTCATCAGTATCGCTCCCCCGCTCTAGACAGTTTTTTCAAATTCCTCAACTATTTTGATAGCATTGAGTTCATGTTGGTGCTGATTCCTTTCATTTGGCTCGCTCGCAGTTGGAAGTCCGGTCTTAGAGTGCTCCTTATTCTCGTTTTAGCAAGCATCGTCAATGCTGTTTTGAAAGCATATTTTGACTCACCAAGACCGTATCATCTTCAAGAGCACCTAGGACTCCTCCCGATTAAAGGACTCGGCTTTCCAAGTGGCGCCGCCCAAACGGTTGTTTTACTCACAGGAATTGCCTTTAGGTCTTGGACCAGCTCCTTGAAATGGCTCCTTCCCTTTACCTATGTCCCGCTTATTTCTTTCTCGCGCGTGTATCTTGGAGCCCACTTCCCAACAGATATTCTCGCCGGGTGGCTTGTGGGTGGCGTGTTGCTTGCAATCTACGTTTTTGCTTTTCCTACCATCGAGCAATTTCTCACTAAACGGCGACCAATTACCCTACTTGCTCTACTCATTATTTTACCTCTGCTTGTCTTAGTTCTCTTTCCCTCAAAGCTCAGTCTATTTCTCACAGCTGAACTGTCGGGGATTGGCATCGCATTATATCTCAGCCACCACTTTGAACTTTTCCTTCCCCCTTCAAATGGGATCATTGAAGTGCTCTTAAGGGGACTAATTGGCTCTTTAGGGCTATTTTTGTGTTATTTTGTCTATACAGCACTGTTTGATACCTCGCTCTTAGTACACAAATTTCTTCGCCTATTTATCACAGCGCTCTGGATGGGGCTTGGCTCTCACCTCGCTTGCCAAGCGCTTATTCTCAGAAAAGGAGTGCTGAATGCATGAGACGATTCGCGATATTGTGACCTTAATCGACCCGTTTGATCCCCTTGAAAGGACGCACAAAGCAGATGTCCTGGAGTGGATCCGAAAAGGTCATGAACTTTTTCGACAAGATGGACCAGCAACACCGCCAAAGCACTTGGTTTCCTACTTCGTTCCTATCGACTGTGAAGCGCAATCTCTTCTCTTAGTCGATCATAAAAAGGCAGGTCTTTGGCTGCCCCCTGGTGGACATGTCGACCCTGATGAGCACCCACAAGAGGCCGCAAAGCGGGAAATGAAAGAAGAACTGAAAGTCAACTTGCCCCTGCTCAAAAAGGAGCCTTTACTAGTCACCGTCACTCAGACAAAGGGAAACGTCATCCCGCATACTGATGTCAGTCTATGGTATGTGTTTAAAGCGAAAGCTGGCACTGAGTTTGACTATGATCCGCGAGAATTTAAAACCGTTGCCTGGTTTAAGCTCGATGAACTACCAATGGAGCGAACCGATCCACATATGAAACGCTTCGCTCAAAAATTAAAACAGCAAAGATTTTAGTCCTTCTTACGGTTACCAAGACTAAAGCCTAAGATCCCACCGATGATGAAGAGAACTCCACCAACGTAGCAAAGCGTTTTGGTTGAGTCATACTCCCCAATCTTGCGCTCAACTCCACCCTCAACAGCTCCTTTAGCTTCTTTATTTTTAATCCATTGCGAGAATTCATTCATATCTGATCTAGCCGATGACTGACGAGATTGAATGTACAATCCTACACATAAGAGAAACACACCGATGACAACTGCCACCAGAGAAATAATCGCTTTCTTCCTTTTCACGAAACCCTCCTTTTCCTTTCACATAATCAAAAGGAGGATAAGGGAAAAGGCTTATTTCATTTGACCTTAGCAACCAGTACGTTTTGAGGATACTCTCCTTGATCCCCACCTGGAATGAAGGAAATTTCGTAGTCTGGATTGATCTCTAAGATTTTTGTCTTAAGATCTTCAATGGTCAATCCATCAAACGATGCCGTGCCAGCACAGTGCATATCGTCAATGAGGATGGTATGTGTTTTGATGGGGTGTCGTTTAATTTGGTCTAGCTCCTCGATGAGGGGGCAATTCTTTCCTCCGTCTGTACGTGGAGGATAGACATGCGCATCGAGCCAAAAAGTCACGGGCTTATCAATGTCATGAATCACAGTCCAAAGGTCCTTTGAAGAATCTCCTAAAAAGAGCTTCACTTTGGAATTTTCTAGAAAACGTGTTGAGCAGTAGTCGTAATTGTCTGATGCAAATTCAATGGATCGAACCTCTGCATAGCCCGTATCCAATGCTTTTTGCACCGAATCACCGCCAAATGTGCCTGTCTCCACGAAATAAGCATTTGGATAATCTGAAAAACCTTGAGGTCCCATATTCGCAAAAAGGCCGATATTCACTAATGCAGCACAAATCATGTGTTTATAACTCATAGATTTCCTTTGTTGGTGGTGATTTTTTCCAATTGGTCGAGCCAATATGGCATTTCGATTTTGGCCCAGTTGAAGGTTGTTGTCTGGAATTCTTCGTATTTTTGATTGAGGAATTCTTCAGTCACTTCTGACCAATCATTAACGATAACGACAGGAAGGTCGTCGTAGAGTGAGTCGAGAGGCGAGGTAATGCAGACAGGGTAGCAACCGAGAAGAAGCGCTTCCCAGGTGCGATGGCAGTCATAGCCATTGCCTCTTGGTGAGACGACAAACTTCGACTTTTTGAGGTTAATCAAGTAGGTGGTGGAGTCGCCAGGTGGGTCGAAGGTGCAGTATGGTTTGTCGATAAACGCTTCTAAAGCAGGTTTGCGGTATTCGGGGCACGTTTCTACGCGAAAGTTCATATAGAAGAGGTGTTCTTTGTTGACCTCTAGGTTGCGGATTGTCTTCAGTCGCTCGATATTGCCGTGTTCCCAGACGCGGTTTGCGATGCCGATGGGGATTTTTCGAATGCGTGGATCGTCGGCATTTTGTCCAAACCAAGCCATTATTTTCGGATCGTTTAAAAGATGGGCAAACTTGCCAGGAACTGAACGATCGCCATTATGCGTTACAAGAACATAGGGGTTCTGGATTTTGGGATGAATCTTATCGATAAATTCAGGAAGGTAGTCGACTTTAACAAAGACTTTTTCCCCTTCAAGGACAGAACTTGGAAGAAACGGTAATTCAGCTTCATCAAAAACCAGATCGCAGTGATTTCTAAACGTGTCGCCGCTTATAAAAGGCTCTGAACTCCATTTGGCTTCTTTATTATACGACATGAACTGACGTAGATCTTTCGAGTGGATATGGAGGTTGTTAATCCGCCATTTTTTCCCTTTTTGATCAATGAGGTAAGGAACATTTCTTCCGCTTCGATCTTTTTCCCAAATATACGAGTAATGATCGGGTTTCATAACACTCGTCTCATTGACAAATTTGAAGGCTGTGTGAGTATTACGATGGATTTGATCAACACCGCCAAAATATTGTCCGATAGCTGCTGCATCAAAGACTGAATCCATCTCATGATCCTCTGGCAGAGTTGGTAGGGTATCGATGATTTCCTTAGGATACAGGTTTCGCATTTTGGCAAAGACGTACATGTCGTTAAGTTTTGGATATTTGACGACAAGATCGAAATACGATTTGAGTGTGTTCGGATCTTGAATATAGACAAAAGTTCCAAGCCCTCTTTCAGGGGCATCGAAGAGAAGCGCCATCCCTTTGTAACGTTTTTTTAATAGGGGAAAAATTTCAGTAAGATTGCGATATAAGAGGACGTCGGTTTCCATGTGAATCAGGTCAGGAATGTCATAGGTCTTCATAAACTCGTAGAGATAGAAAAATCTCTCGGTTCCATAGCGCCAATACGCACCTTTTGGGCAGTTTTGCAGAAACTGTTTATGCTCCGGACTCTCCTCTAGATCCTCTACATAAATACGCGTCACATCATGATGGTTAAATTTACGAATTGCTTTCCGGTTTCCAATTAATACAATATTCGCATTTGGATTAAATAGACGTGCTTGACCAACGGATTGTTCGATATAAGGAGGGAGTTTCTCTCCGATATGGACAAAGGCAATTGTGTAGGGTTGGCGCATCCATGAATGGTAGGCCACGTAGTTGACTTTCTTTTTCTTGTAGCGGTTTGATCGGATTGGGTGCTGTGAATTCTCCCAAGCAAGATCACGTATTTTATGCTTAAGACCTCGAGCAATCGTGTAGTTAAAATAGAGTTCGTATTCCGATAAGGAAGATTTATCGTCAAAAAGGTCGATCATCGCCTTCCAAGGCTCTTTGCCATGGTTTTGTTTCACTTCGGCAAACAACGCTTCGATGGTGTCTTTTTGAAAGAGCATATGGTGAGCAACTCCAGAGACTTCGGGAATTTGGCGTTTGAGACCTGGAATCAATTGATCGATATAACGAAAGTATTCTTTGGTGTGTTCGGTTGCCTTCGTAAAGATGGGTGCGCCATCTGATGTCACAAACTTAGTGGATTTGTAAAAAATCACATCGGAGTCGAGAATCAGGACATTTTTCTTAAGGCCTGGGATGGTAATTGGAGCGTACAGTTTAAGCAGTTGCTGGAAGATCCAGCCTGGAGGATTCTTTTTGCCTTTACAATCTGCATAGGAAAAAGGAAAGTCTTTCTCATCAAACCACTCAGCCTCTTCCGTCAGACGCTCTGGAGAGACGACGATGACCCGCCGTACATTCTGCCCATAGCGCTTAATGGAACGGATACACTGATTGAGGGTCTGTTTGTCTTTTGCGACACTTGGGATCACGACATCGATTTGATTGGATACGCAGCCCGTTAGAAAGAGAAGACAGACGAGAAGTTTCTTCATAAAATTGCCAAATTTTAATCAAAGCTTCAAAATCTGTCAACGCATTAGAAACGAATTGTCATTGCAAATGTCGCTGGCGTCTTATAAGCCGCTTTTGAAGCCAAAGCTCCCACCATAAAGAGGGTGAAATCATACCATGCGTGGATTGCAACACTCTCTTTTAATGAGGTGTTTTTCTGTGTCAAATAGCCAAAATAGGCACCAAGGAGTGTGATAAATGGAATGCCGCAGGTGTAGTACTGCACCCTTTCACGGGGCAACAAAGAGTTTGCATTCGGTATGTGCATGGCACCGAAAAGCGCTGACGATGCGGCAAGCCCACCCCATGGGGTCAGTGGTTCTGACAGGGCAGGTTGGATAAAGCCTCTAAACAGAGCTTCTTCTCCAATGCCGACTGGAAAGGCTAAAGGCGGAAAGATGCCGCCTGTCGATAAAGGCGGAGGAACAGACGCTTGATTTGGGGTCATAAAGTAACTCATTGTCACTCCAAGCGCTAAGGCACCTAGATAACCACCCCATACCTCAGGCTTTTTCAAGACAGTGAAGCTAAATGGAGCCTTAGCAAGATCCTTTAAGCTTTCCGTTGGCATTTGGTAACGGTACCCGGAGTTGTCCTTCAAGACCCTTGCATCCCGATAAGCTGAATATATGCCATAAAAATGGGTGTTTTGTAAGGTGATGATATCAGCATTCACAATTGCATCATTATTTGACCCAAACGCTACTCCAACTTCTAGGCCAAACGTTCCCATTAGACCACTACCAGTCTTATTGTCTCCAAGATAGAAATTGCCAAGACCTGGAACTAAAGTCGAGAGTGTTGCAGCAAGTGCTGGACTTTTTGGCCGCTTGGTAAACTCTGGTTGGGCAAGGTCTTTTTGCTCAAAAGAGATCGGCTCACGGATACGCATTGTAGGATCTAAAACTGCGGTTTCCTCTGCAGCAAAAATAACGGATGAAATGCCGACTAGGCAGATAAATAGGGTTCGCATGGCATGGGAGTATACACGCCTTAATTCTTTTTGACAAATTCAAAGAACTGTTGGATAATAGCAGGATTATGAGTAACCTTGGTATCTTCTCAATTAGCTTAGCCTTGTTACTATCCCTAGTCGGGATCGCAGCGTACGGCATGATCTTAGCACGTCTCTATAAAAGAGCGACGAAAGAAACATCATTTGTCAGAACAGGCTTTGGTGGACAAAAAGTGGTCATGAATGGAGGCGCGCTCGTCTTCCCCGTTCTTCACGATACGATCCCCGTCAATATGAACACGCTTAGACTGGCTGTTTCTCGAAGAGATGGCCAGGCACTCATTACAAGAGACCGTATGCGGGTCGATGTAGTCGCTGAGTTTTATGTGCGTACACAACCCTCTGCTGAGTCGATCGCCAATGCAGCGCAGACGCTTGGTGAAAGAACCATGCACCCCCAAACGCTCAAAGATCTCGTCGAAGGTAAGTTTGTCGATGCTCTCCGCTCGGTGGCTGCTGAGATGACCATGGAAGAACTCCATGAGAAAAGAACCGATTTTGTCCAAAAGGTCCAGCAAGCTGTCACAAAAGATCTCCTCCAGAATGGTCTTGAGCTCGAGACTGTTTCCCTAACCGCTCTCGATCAAACCGACAAATCGTTCTTCAATCCAAACAATGCTTTTGATGCCGAAGGTCTCACCCACTTAACCGAAGAGATTGAGCGCCGTCGAAAGGTGCGCAATGACATTGAGCAAGAAACCAACGTTCAAATCACAGCTAAGATCATGGAATCTGAGAAAGAACGACTCGAGATCGGTAAGGAAGAAGAGTACGCCCGCTTGAAACAACAGCGCGAAATTGAGATTCGCAAAGCCTCCCAGACAAGTGAAATTGCCAAAGAGCAAGCGCTCAAACAACGAGAGGCAGAGGAAGCTGAAATCCACGCTAAGCAAGAAGTTGAGCAAACACGTATTGAAATGGAACGCTCAGTCAGAGAAAAAGCCATTTTAAAAGAAAAAATCTTAGAACTTGCCGAGCAAGACAGACAAGTTGCCATTGCTGAAAAATCCAAAGAAAAATCCGAAGCAGAAGCGATTGCCGACCGAGCAAGAGCTTTAGCGGTAGCTGAGGAAGAAAAAGTTAAAACCTCGCGAGAAACTGAAATTGCAGAGAGGCAAAAACAAATCGAACTTATTCGTGCTCACAGAGAAGCCGAGCGCGAAGCAATTTCAGTACGCGTGGCAGCTGAGGCAGAGAAGCAAGCTGCTAAAGACCATGCCGATGCGATTCGTGAGATTGCCCAAGCAGAGGCTGATAAAAAACGGATCAATGCAGAAGCATCAAAAATTGCCTATCAAGTGGATGCTGAAGGACAACAAGCCCTTAATGAAGCAGCCAACCTCCTTTCAAGTGAGCAAATCTCACTGAGCGTGAAGATGAAGCTCATTGAGAACCTCGATAAAATTATCCGAGAAAGCGTTAGACCAATGGAAAACATCGAAGGGATCAAAATTATCCAGGTCGACGGTTTAGGTGCAGGTAAAAATGGAACGCACATTGCATCTGGAGAACCAACAGCCCTTTCTGACCAAGTCGTTAACAGCGCTTTGAAATACCGCGCTCAAGCACCGCTTTTAGATTCGCTCTTAAAAGAAGTGGGCATTAACGGCGGTGACATCAATGGCCTTACGAGTGCATTAAGCGACGATACGACGCCGGGCGATGACGAATAAACTTCCCATAGCCATTTTAGGCGCCACCGGAATGGTCGGGCAAAAAGCCATTGCTCTTCTAGAAAACCACCCCCTTTTTTACGTCGCGGAGATGTCTGCTTCAAAAAAACGCGTTGGCAACGTCTACAAAGACCCCCTTGATATTCAAAGCAAACACGTCATCTCCGCTCTCCCCTCAGATGTCGCTCATGATATCGAGATGAAGCTCGCTGAAAGAGGCCACCTCGTCTTTTCAAACGCTTCAGCCTTCCGCATGAATCCAAATGTCCCAATCCTCATTCCCGAAATTAACCTAGACCATCTCTCTCTTATTGATGGCCAAAAAACGCCTGGAAAAATCATCACCAATTCGAACTGCACAACAGCCTTTATTGCCTTAGCTTTAGCCCCTCTTCTCAAGATCTACCCGATTAAAGAGGTCAGCGCTTTCACCATGCAAGCAATTAGTGGTGCGGGTCATCCAGGTGTCAGTAGCCTTGATATCCTTGGCAATATCATTCCCCATATTCCAAGCGAAGAGGAAAAGATCGTTCAAGAAACGCATAAGATCCTTGGTACCCCTACCTCCCCTGCAACCTTTGACCTCACAGTGAATGTCAACCGCGTCCCTATTGTTGACGGTCACACGATCATTTTACACATTCACTTTGATCTAGATGTGGAGCTTAGCGCAATTACAGCTTGCTACGAGGCACTCCCCTACAAGTTATATGACCAAGCTGACCGCCCTCAACCCCGCCTTGACATTTCCCCTTTCGACATGAGAGCCCACATCGGCCGTATCAAATATGGAGCGAATAAAAAAACCATCAGCTTGATTGTCATGGGACACAATTTAGTCAGAGGGGCCGCCGGAGCCTCGCTTCTCAACCTAGAAACTATCCAAAGCGAGATTTTTGTATGATCACAGCGATGATTACCCCTTTTTTGTGCGATGGTGCCATTGACATTGATGGGCTCAAAACAAACATTTCTTTCCAAATCGAAAATGGCGCAAGCGGACTGCTCCTCCTCGGAACAACGGGCGAAGCTCCAACCATAAACCACGAAGAAAGATGTGAGATCATTCATAGCGCAGCAGAGTGCATTAATAAACGCATTCCCCTGATGGTTGGAACTGGAACAAACTCCACTGAGACCACCATTCAACTCACTAAAGAAGCTTACGCTCTAGGAGCAAGCAGCGCTCTAATCGTTACTCCGTACTACAACTGCCCTACCCAAACAGGCATTATCAAGCATTTTGAAGCCATTCATGATGAAACCAAACTCCCCATCTACCTCTATAATCATCCCAAGCGCACCGGCACTTCCCTAGAACTTGAAACTTTGATCGAAATTGCCAAGCTCCCCCGCATTAAAGGGTTGAAAGATTGCTCAGGTGACCTTGCATTCTTTAAGCAAGCAATGGAAGTTCTTCCAAGCGAGTTTGAACTCTATTGTGGCGATGATGGGCTCTGCCTGCCCGCTATGGAACTTGGAGCTAAAGGTCTCATCTCGGTTGCAAGTAACCTAATTCCAAAGGAAATCGCCGCGCTCATTAAGCTTTGCACTAGCCAAGACTTTAAGCAGGCTGAAAGCGATTTTCAAACTCTCTCCCCCCTACTAGATGCGCTGTTTATTGAAACCAACCCCATCCCGATCAAAGCTGCCATGGAGCTTCTTCATAGGCCATCTGGAAGATGCAGATTACCACTCTATACAATGAGTGCAGAAAACAAAGAGCTTCTTAGTAAAGCTCTACATCATTTTGGGGTTTTAGCGCTGCAACAGCAACCGTGATGCGGTTTATCTGTTTTTTTCTCTTTGGGTGTTTCATCGCTTGATGAGCAAGCTGTAAAAAGTAGCAAGGTTAGTAGCGCAAAAAGTGATTTCATTGGACCTCTAAATTGTATTGAATGAAAGCGTGGCGCATAAAAGGGTGATCACAACAAGCGAGAAGCGGAACATCTTGCGCGCCCAAACCTTGTCACTTGTCGCTTTAAAGCCTTGCATACACATAATAAGCCACGCAATGCTTAAGACAAAGGCCATCACCATGTAGGTAAGATTCGTGTAGCCGATCGGCGTTAAAAGCGTTGAAATCGCCATAAAGGCAACAATCCAGACAACCATCTGCACTTTTGTTTGCTGCGCACCGTGAACAAGTGGGAGCACAGGGATAGAAGCTGCCTTGTATTCGCCAATCCGGAAGAGGGAAATGGCATAGAAATGCGGCATTTGCCAGCAGACGACAATCAAAAAGAGCATCAAAGCACCTAGATCAAGCTGATTTGCAACCGCTGCATAGCCTACAACAGGAGGTACAGCCCCAGAAACACTTCCAATCAAGGTGCCGTACGATGTGAGGTATTTTGCAAAGCTATACCAGAGTACGTAGGCAAAAAATCCAATAAGGGCAACAACTCCTGCTAAAGCAGTCGTCAGAAAAGTCAATGTAACCAGTCCAAGCGTTAAGAGCAAAAGTGAGAAGATAAGCGCATGCAAGACAGGAACATGCCCCTGAACTAAGGGGCGTTTTTTCGTGCGCTGCATTTGTGAGTCAGCATCACGATCGATCCAGTTGTTTATAACACACCCAGCTCCTATTACGCATGAGAGCCCTAAGATCATCGAAATCAAGAGGAAGAAATTCGGTGAACCTCTAGATGCGAGTGCAAACCCACAAGCAGCTGTTACAATATTTCCTGAAATAATTCCAGGTTTGGTTAAGGCGACATAGGCCTTAACGGACGATACGTTGATACTCATCTACTTTGATCTCCATACGCTTTTGTAAGCTACCCATGATCCAAAGTGTTCCAGCAATGATGATCGCTCCAATGCACACCATGTAAATCAGGTAGAAAAGCCGTGTATGTGGCTTCCCTTCTCCTCCAATCTGTAAGAAGAGGAAAAGTTGCAAAATAACTTGTACTGCGCCAAGGACTATAAGCGCTGCAAATAAAGTGCCTCCGGTTAAGACGTTATTAACCGTGACAAAATAGGCTGCAAGTGTGAGGAGAATGGATAAAATCACTCCCCAAATGTAGGGAGAAACGGTTCCCTGATCCTTACTAAAATTGGAATCTATCATTGTTTAAGACACTCCCATGAGATAGACGGTGATAAACACAAAAACCCACACGATGTAGGAGAATTGCCAAAAAAGACGAAAACATGAAAGGCGTCTCATTACAGAGGGTGAGAGGCCGCGTTTGAACATTTGGCAAAAAAGCACTGTCAGCCAAAGTAACCCAAAGGTGATGTGAAGGCCGTGCGTTCCGACTAAAGTGAAAAAGGCAGACAAGAAAGCACTTCTTTGCCAGCCATTGCCACTTGCGATAAGGGTATTAAATTCAGCCATCTCCATCCAAAGGAAACAAATCCCTAAAATGAAGGTGATCATCAGCCACCAAGTAACGCCTGAGCGCGAACCTCTTTTTCCCGCTTGCGAGGCCATCCCGCAGGTGAAGCTTGAGACCAAGAGAGTAAGTGTTTCAGCGAGGTTTAACGGCAAGTGGAAGAGTTCTTTTCCACCTGGCCCACCGTGAGTATTGTTAACAAGTACGCCGTAGACCGCAAAGAGCGTTCCAAAAAGTAGCGCATCCGTCATCAAATAGAGCCAAAAACCTAATATCGTTTTTGAGTAGGTTTCTGCTTGAACATCATGAGCCATGTGCATGCTTCCTGTTTAAAATTTCGTTTTCTGTTTTCTCCACCTCTTCAGCTGTCACATAGTAGTCTGTATGATCATCGGACATGCGATAGACAGCCATCGCTATAATACCGAGCATCGAAAGTGCCGCCATCCACCAAATCCACCATGTAAGAGCAAAACCTAAGATAAAGCTCATGATACCCATCCAAGGACCCAAAGAAGAATTCTTTGGCATATGGATATCGTGGTAAGGAGGGCCAGCTTTGTCCACCGTGCCAGCTTTTTTCTGCTCCCAGAAATTATCTCGATGAGTCACTTTTGGGTCGTGTGCAAAGTTGTAGAAGGCCGGAGGTGATGGTAGTGACCATTCCATGGTGCGACCATCCCAAGGGTCATTTGCATTTTCTCTTAGTTTATCACGATTTTTGATCGTCACATACAGCTGAATACACTGACAAATAAATCCAAGTAAAATGATCAAGGCACCAATACTTGCAACCACAAATAGTGGGTGCCAGCCTCTGCCAGCTGCGTAGTGGTTTAAGCGTCTTGTAGCTCCCATCATGCCAAGAGCATAGAGAGGGAAGAAGGCGACCATAAAGCCGACAAACCAACACCAAAAGGCGCGGATACCCCACTTCTCATCAAGCCTGAAGCCTGTAAACTTAGGGAACCAGTACGAATAAGCTGCAAAGATCCCAAAGAGCACTCCCCCAATGATTACATTGTGGAAGTGAGCTACTAAAAATAGACTGTTGTGGAACTGGAAGTCAACAGGCGGCAGCGATAAGATCACTCCCGTCATTCCACCAATTGTAAAGAGAATCACAAATCCCATAAACCACATCATGGGCGTTTTGAAACTTACCCTTCCACGTACCATGGTAAAGAGCCAGTTGAAAATCTTCACTCCCGTCGGTATGGCAATCAGCATCGTCATGATACCGAAGAAGGCATTCACGTTTGCACTCGCACCCATCGTAAAGAAGTGGTGGAGCCATACAATAAAGGATAAGAGCATAATCGCTCCAATTGCCCATACCATTGATGTGTAGCCAAAAATTTTCTTCTTGGAAAAGACAGGTACAATCTCTGAATAGATCCCAAATGCCGGCAATACCAAAATATAAACCTCGGGGTGCCCCCATGCCCAGAACAAGTTGACAAAGAGCATCGGATTCCCCCCAAATTCCGGGGTAAAAAAGTGCGTATCTATCATCCGATCGAGAGAAAGAAGTCCAAGAGTCGTTGTCAAAATAGGGAAAGCAAACATGATTAGCACCACCGTCCCTAAAACAGCCCATACAAAAATAGGCAGCTTTCTAAATGTCATGCCAGGGCAACGCATCTTAATAATGGTCGTTAAGAAGTTAACTCCAGAGAGCAAACTTCCAACCCCTGAGATCTGAATACCCCATATCCAATAATCGACCCCGACCCACGGGTTATACTTCAGTCCCGTCAAGGGTGGATAGCCTGACCAACCAGCTCCTGAATACACTCCAATGACAAGAGAGACCAAAAGCAAAATCGATCCGACTGCGAAGAAGTAAAAACTCACGAGATTAAGGAAAGGAAACGCGACATCGCGTGCCCCAATCTGAAGCGGCAAAATCAAATTAATGACAGCGAAAACAATTCCCATTGCTACAAAGAAAATCATCGTTGCGCCGTGAGCTGAAAAGATTTGCTGAAAGTGCTCTGCGTGCAAATAGCCGTAGTTCTCTCCACACGCCATTGCTTGCTGTGCGCGCATCATCAATCCATCAATAAGGCCTTTTAAAAGCATCACAGCTGATGTGACCAAATACATCACACCAATTTTCTTGTGATCAAGTGATGTTAACCACTCATGCCAAAGCCATTGCCATTTCTTTGCTCTAAACATGTAGATCAAAATGACGATCGTAGCGATCCCCATGCCTATCCCAGCACCATACTCAATACCATCGTGCTTGAGGGCTTCCATTGTCAGTCTTCCAAGTCCAAACATCTTATTTACCCTCCCACTCTGGCATGTATTTCGTCACAATTTTGTCAAACAGATGATTCACCCTTAAGTTATAAGTCTTCACGGGTTGATTTTCACTTGGTTTCACAAGCTCTTGATATTCATTCATCGTTAGGTCTTGTGAACGATCTTTCACACGATCCGCCCAGCGATAGAAGTCTCTTTTAGAAGTTGCTTTCACATCAAAGTACATCGTAGCAAAGCCCTTTCCATTAATATTTGCTGGTGATCCGAGATAGGTTCCCTTCTCATTTGCAATAATGTAAAGTTTTGTACGCCGACCTGGCATGGCAAAGATTTGCCCACTAAGTTGTGGTATCCAAAACGAGTTCATCGGCGCATCAGCTGTGAGCTCAAAGTACACCGGAGTGTTTTCAGGAATTTGCAAGTAGTTGACTGTTGCAATGCCCTCTTCTGGATAAATAAACAGCCATTTCCAATCGAGTGCAACAACTTGCACCGTCAGAGGTTTTGTCTCTGGGTCAATCGGTTTAAAAGGATCTAGCTCATGGCTATACTTCCAAACCAAAGTCGCAAGACATATAATAATGATGCAAGGCACGCCCCACCAAATGGCTTCAGCTAAATTGCTATGCCCCCACTCAGGCGTATATTTCGCCTTCTTGTTCCCTTCCCGATATCTCCATGCAATAAACAGTGTCATAAAGAGCACTGGTACCACAACGATCAACATCAACAGAACGGCGATAATTAATAGACGCTTCTCCTTTAATGCGATCATACCTTTAGGTTCTAAGACTGGTATATTGTGCGTCTGAAAAAAGAAGCCAGCGAGAATGGCAATTCCCACTAACACCAGAATAATAATAGCAGCTTTGATTTTCGTGCCCATGTGAAATATCTCTCCAGGGTCCCAGGTTACACTAAAATTTTTAGTGTGCATATACGTGCATTTTTGGTGTAGCTTTTTTTTCCGCGCTTATTTACTCTGGACTGCCGCAAACATTGAGGAGTGTATATGTTTTCAAATATTACAATGAACGACACAGGAATGGCGCTAAGGCAGCCGCTCCATACGATTGTCACTAGATCGCTTAGCTTTAACCCTTGCCAACTCACAGGTGATGAGTTCACGGATTTTGCTCTTAGTGTGATCGCAGCCGCAGTACTAACTTTGCCAGCGGTCGCTCTTTGGTTTGTCGGTAAAGTGATTACTTTAATCTCGCCTGAAAGAGTCAATCCAGACGCATTCCACCTCAAACCTGCTCCAATCGAGCTTCCAGCTGATATGGTTGTTCCTGAATACGACCTTTCACTGTTGGCAGATAAATTTCATGAACTCTTTGAGGGAACCGAGCACGCTAGCAAAGAACGCACATTCAGACGTTTTTGTGAACAGTGCCAGCGCGGCAACGTTCGAGGTGGAGATCAACTCTTCAATGAAACGATGCAAATGTACTACCGCCGCATCTACTACAAAATGAGCGACGGTTCAATGACAGATGATCAACAAAGATTAGTCTTTTTGGAGCTAACAGATGCGATGACTTGTGACCCTACATGGTTGCAAGCAACACACCAAGCTTACCTAAAAGTATATAATTGTGAGCGATCCCCACGTGACCAACTCCTCCAATATGTACAACATTACAAAGAGGGGATTATTTTACATGATGTTCAGGTCGTAGGTGACTCAAGTGAATGGCACCCGCTAGATGCACAGCGGTATGCTATTGGTGAGCCGATGGGTCTTAATACAGATACAATGGATCTTGATAACTACATGATGATAGGCTCCATCCACATCCCTTTCCTTAGTGCCATCCTTCACCAGTGGAAACTTTTAAATACGTATGAAAACGTTGCTGCCTTAAAAAGTACTATCGCAGGCTGTGTCAATCAAGAGCCCTACGATGAACCTCTGGCACGTTTCATTAGAGACTTTGTCTTAGAAAGTCCCGAGTATCCTAACCTAACAACTGAAGATGCCGTCGCAGAATATGTCGCAGAAACCTGCTATGATCCAGATTCTTATGAATTTACAAATGAGGGAGCAGGGATTGCACTAAGAGCAATCGGTGTCATCAGTTAAACTTTAACAAACAATAGGGAAAAAAATGTTACAAACGGCAGTTCCAACTTTAAGACAACCCGCTGATTTCGTCAGTGGGACTTTTCAAAACGCACTCAATGCGCGGATTGATAATCTTTGTGATTTAGTCACAGAGGTTGCCATTCCAATCATCCTCTGCGCGATCTTATCAGTGCCCGCTCTTGCTCTTTGGAGTATCAGCAAGGCAATCACCCTCTTAACAGGGAATACGCCCAATAGTCATATTTCTTCAAGTGCACTAGGCCTTAAACCTGATCTAATCGATTTACCAACTGTTGAGGTGGCTCGAAGCGTTGATTTCCGGGAACTTTCAAACAGATTCAACGAGCGATTCCCTGCCGATGACTATGCCGCTGATTGTGGAGCACTTCAGCACATGTGCCAGGATACATACGACTGGGCGCAAACAGATCCCGAAACTCCCCGCTTCTCCGATACCGCGCGGGATCAACTTTTCTATGCTCAGCTCGCCTGTGAACTCGCTGGCCTTGAACAAAAACTCTTAACCGGGACACTCCCTGAAGACAAAGTCAGAGGACTATTACTTAGACTTGCACAAGGGGCTGGACGTTGTAGACCAACATGGGTTGAGGAAACGCACAAGGTCTTTTTAGCAGCGCATGTTGGAGATGCTGCTGTTCAAAATTTACTCTCTTACGTTCAAACCTATAAAGAGCAAATCCTGTTGCAACGCATTCAAATCACCGATGACGCCCACCATTGGCATCGTTTAAATGATATTCGCTTGTCACCTCTAGGAGATGAACTTGGGTTAGATACCTCAACCTGCCACTTGGATATCCATGCACGTGAGCTAGGCTCCCATGAGGTTCCACGTGTACGACAACAATTTATGGCAGATTATTCGAATATTCTAAGGCTTCTTGAGAGTATCGCGAATTCAGTCAACGCGAATGCCGATCCGTTTGATCAAAACATTCACACGTTCGTCTCAAATGCAGTCAGAAACCAAGGGCTACATGGAGAACAAAGTGTTGAAGACTTCGTCGCGGACCATTGCTATGATGATGAATACCAAATGACCCCACAAGGTGCAGAAATTGCATTAGTCGAACTTGGCATCCTCGTTTCTTAAAGCGTTAACGAAAGAATACGAAAATGACTCATCTCGCTTTGCCAAGTCACCGGCCTTAAGCCATAGCGCTTAAAGAGAAAATCGGGAAGAAAGCCCACTTCATCTGAGTGGGCGCATAAATCCGCGATCAAGGTCCAGCTAGGAATACGCGCCTTAATCTGAAGAGGCGCACCTTTTTCTGCCTTATATTTTTGGCACAAATTGAGCACTTCAAGTTGATCCTCTGGTAGAAGGACTGGACATGGCACCTTTGGTGGCTTTTTGGCAACAAGCCCAAATTGACCCACACCAATTTCTTTAGCAATGACACCTTCCCATGGAGCGTTGTCCAAAACAATCGCTTGATCTGCCTCACCTGACACCACAGCAGCGTACGCTTTATCAGGTCGCATCAGCTTGAGGTCGATCGGCCCTTGTTTAAAAAGCTCAGGGACAAATGCTGCCGCAAGTCCATGAGTTGTGACAACGCGAAGAGGCGCTTTCTCTTTGGAGGACAAAATCGATTCAAGTTGCCGAAGCCACTCCTCAAGACGTGGGATGATCAGCTCACCTTCACGAGTTAAGCGAAACTTGCGCTTCTCATGGTAAGTGAGACTAATCCCGAGCGCTTCTTCCAAACGGACAATGGCGCTGCTTGCCGCGCCTTGGGATAAATGATGCCGTTTTGCCGCCTTGCCCAAACTTTCTAGCTTAGCAGCCGTCAAAAAAAGACTTACATCTGGTATACGCAAATTAGGGAGCATCTTTAAACCTGTTTTATCGATTTGAATTATCAAATTCAACGATTTTACGAATATAAAGCAAAGCTTCATAGTTGTGGGCTAAAAGGAGAATTTGTGTGCTGAAATTTTTTCAAACGATCTGTCGCTTTAACTTTGGGAACTTCGAAAGGGAGGAATTTAAGAAATTTCTCCGTATGGGATTGATCTTCGCTTTCATTATTGGAATCTATTGGACCCTTCGACCTCTAAAGGACGCTGTCTTCATTCAGCTTGTTGACAAGTTACACCTCCCTTTTGCCAAAACAGCCTCAGTGATTGCGCTTCTTCCTCTTGTGATGTTCTACACCAAACTTTTAGAGCGCACATCAAGAGAAAAAATGCTCATTATTCTGCCCACCTTCTACGGCATTGTTGTTCTTTGTTTTAGCGTTGTGATGATGTTTGTTCAGGGTAATATCGAAGCGATTGTGTCCGCCTCTGTTGTTTACTCAATCCTCGTGAAAGTCCTCGGTTATATCTGGTACCTCTTTGTCGAGAGCTTTGGATCCTTAGTTGTTGCCCTTTTCTGGGCCTTTGCTGCAGACACAACTGACCCGACGCATGCCAAACGAGGCTTCCCCCTCGTCGTCGCCCTCGGACAAGTTGGCGGGATCATCTTCCCCTACTCGGTCGGTGGCCTTCCACACCGCCTAGGCCTGACAACAGACTTCCTCTCCATGGCGCTTCTCGGCATCCTCATCCTTCTTATCATCCCCCTTGTGAAGTACTTCCTCCACGCAACCCCCTACGACCTGCTCGTTTCCTATAAAGGAAAGAACGAAGAAGAGATAGAAAGCACACAAGAACCTGGCTTTTTAGAAGGACTCAAGCTCCTATTAAGACACAAGTACCTCCTCGGCATTTTTGCAGCCAACTTCATCTACGAAGTTGTCATCACCATCTTTGACTTCAACTTCAAACTCGCCTCATGTGAAATCTACTCAGGCGTTGCCCTCTCTCACTACCTAAGTATGTACGGGTCAAGCGTAAATATCGTCTCACTCTCTTGCCTCCTCTTAGGAATTAGCAACATTACACGCTATTTAGGTGTTGGGATTGCCCTCGCTTTAATGCCCATTATCGTAGGAGCAGCCCTTGTTGGCTTCCTCTCGCTTGACAGCCTTACCTTCCTCTTCGCCCTAATGGTCGGTTCTAAGGCGATTAACTACGCCCTTAATGGCCCCGCCCTCAAACAGCTCTATATCCCCACAACCCCCGATGCGAAATTCAAAGCCCAAGCGTGGGTGGAAACGTTTGGTTCTCGCTCTTCCAAGCAAGCCGGCTCCGTCTTCAACATGTCGCTTGCACCCTTGCAGCGTGGTTTTGGAGCCGTCGTTGGGAAAGCCCATTACATGACTATGAGTGGCTTTATCTGCTTTCCCCTATTAGGCCTCTGGTTTATCGTCGCCATCTTCTTAGGACGTACATTTAAGCGGGCAATTCAAGAAAAAACTGTCGTGTGCTAACTGATTTCTTTATTCTTTCTTTAAATTAAGAAAGTTGATACTTTCCCTACCAGAAAGAGGAGAGAGTTATGTCTACAATACTAAATAATGCAGCGCTACGAGCTGAGCACGTTGAAATCCTGGTGAGCGGTGCCCCCCATTCCCGTGCTTCCTTACTTATTAACGCCTTTGAAAATGTCCATACTGTAATGGCGTTTCATTCAGGCTTTACAACAATTGATAAAGAAGCTCAGCTGGTCTGGCACCAAAATCATGCTAGATGTCAACGAATCTTAGGGTTTGCTTGTCATTACAAAGAGCTAGATCCCACCGCCTTAGCAAGGCTTCGAGAAGCAGTCTCAGATCTTCCTCCCTGTTATGATTTTTTTAGAAATTGCCTAAGTGGAGTAGGCCTAACTCCGCTCCAAAAAATGCACCTCGTATTGAATCGACATGAGCTTGTTTCTGTGCCACCAACGACTGTAGCGAAAGCACAGGCAGACCATGTTAAAGCCCTATATCGTCTTAGCAGTGCCATTGGATCATTTGACGGATCTATCCGTTTTTCTGGTGCAACCCCTGAATATGATCTAGTAGGTAAAATCAAAGCAAAATACGCAGCTGATGGAGAAGTCCTCCCTTGGCTTGTTAAGATCAAAACGAGGGTAACTGAAAAGCCACTGCAAACACTTGTTTTGATGTTTGTTAACGCCTTTTATTCGCACGCTTTTGATTATCTATCTACTGCTGAAGCAGAATCCCACGACTTCCACGTGACCCATACAGGAATGTTTCCTGACCCGAAAACGCTTCAGCCATTTTTAAGACAGTTTCAGCATGACGAAGCCCTCCAAACAACCTATGACGAGACCCTCCTTGCAAAAATCGAATACATTCGAGAACAATTGAGACTCGCGCAAAGAGCTATTTTGGTCGTTGAAAACGTCTTAACCATCCTTCAGGAAATGACGCCAGCGGAAGCAGAAGAGCTCCTTATTGGAAAGAATCTTCTAGAGGTATACTTAGCACTTGAGGCACGTGCAGAAGCGCGCCCCTTCCAAAATGGTGACGCCCTTCGCGTAATTCGTGAGACAGATAGCCTCATCTTACCTGTAGATGAGTGGGATGCTTTGTTGCACCTGCTTGAAATGGCAACAGAAGCTACCTATACGTTCGACGCTATTGTGCTTCCTGAATCACAAGTCGTCCTTCAAACTAAAGAAAGGCTAACTGAACAGCAGACAGTAAGAGCAAAAGCTGAGCAATCAGCCAAAGTCGAAGAAGCTGAGAGAGCGTTAAGTGCAGCTCGAGCAAGACCCACGACTCCCGAAACACCTGAACCAGCCCCTACCCCTAGAAAATATAGGAAAACAAAAAAACCTAAGACGACAGAACAGATAGTGGCGCTTGTCAACGCAAGGACACTTTCTTCTACAGAGGGCCGTAGTGCTTTTCAGAACGCGCAGATGTTGGCAGTCAGCTGCCTACACCATATGGCATATACCCACTCTGCCTCTCTTCCTTTAGACGTCATCGCTCTCGTACGCCAATCAAACCTCTGTCTTGAACAAATGCTCACTGCAGCTGCAAGAAGAAACTCGCGATCAGAAACCTATGTCTCTCACAATCTGCAAACCCTTTGCACAAAAGCCAGGCTGACTCTTGCACCAGACGAACATCGCTTCCTTCAAGATTCAAATGGGTCGGGTGTAGCCACTCGTAGTGTTCCCAAACTTAGTGGAAAAGCTCCATTAAGCCGAGCTGAAAATCTTCTTCTCTTAGCAGACCTGGTATTACACGACACAACTCCACCTGAGGACATGAGAAGGCTACTTTTTCAAGAATTGCAATCTTACATGTACGACTTTGTGGCATTGTTTAACTCTTTGCATAGCTATCTAGGCATTGAACCACCTCTTGGTTCAACAGCACTGAATGGCTTTGTCCCCAGACTAACACTTCATGACGGCGAGTTTCCTGCGGAACTTCCCGCAAGCCAACCTGCTCTAGACGGACTCAGAGACGTCGTCCTAGGCCTATCAGAAACTACTTTTGCAGGAGCGAAGGCCTCCAAAGAAACAATGCTATTGCACCTCATGCAGATTTCACATGCCTTGCGGCAATTAACAATCCCCTCTCTTCGCGTTACTGCGACAGCCACCATCCAACAAAGCACCTACCTTTTCTTAGAAGAAGCTGCTGCCTATCAAAGACACCTTACAACCACTCGGGACCTAGACCACGATTTCATTCTGCTATTAGCTGGTATCACCCTACCAGAAGCCTTATCAACTGAAGAAGCTGCCTTTCTAAATAAGGCTCGACAACGCTTACACCAAGCGCGTTATAGCGAGTCGCGAACAAAAGGAAGCGCTGCTGCAAAAGCTCAAAGAGCTGATGGAGCAGGTATGGGAGGCCCCGTAAAAGTGGCCGGAGAGGAGGGAGTCGCCATGTCGGGTACAGCCTTGCACGTTCAAACAAACTTAGTGAAAATGGTCTTGCACATGCTATCGATCGCACCTAAAATTCTTCATAGTTCAATCGATCGATCAGAAACCGCAAGCCCATTCGGTGGCGAAGTAGTAGCTGCAGAAGCAAAAGAAGAAGATGAAGAAGACGGCGCTGGTGAAGTAGAGGGACTTGCGGAAATGGTTGCCGCATCCCTGACCCTTGAAGATAGCGAAAGAGATTCTGGTTAAACAAGCACCTTGTATGTAGTCAAAAAAAAGCCCGAGACATTTGCCTCGGGCTTTTTAGATAACAGGGGGTGAAATCTACAGACTAGAAACGTCTGTTTCCTCCACCACCGCCACCACGACGTCCACCGCCGCCGCCAGCACGCTCAGGGCGTGGGCGAGCTTCGTTGACAGTCAATGTGCGTCCACCTGACTCAGCTCCGTTAAGGGCATCAATGGCAGCCTGCGCTTCGTCATCACTTCCCATTTCCACAAATCCAAAGCCTTTTGAACGTCCAGTATCTCTATCTGTGACAATATGGGCTGATTCAACACTTCCGTGCTCTTCGAACATACCTTGCAGGTCTTCGTTACTTAAATCGTAGGAAAGGTTTCCTACATACAATTTCTTTGCCACTGGGGCCTCCTAAAATAAAAACTATACAAATAAATCACAACCTTTCGAAAATCAGATCTCAAAGTTGTGCTTACAATATTGGGGTATCTTCTATTTAATGGCTAGAGAATAAAGCGTTGCAGCCTTTAAACCTGATTCTAAAGCTGCCTCCATCGTCCCATCAATCTCAAGCTCTGTCGAAGTCGCCTCACCAGCAAAGAAAATCCGATCATCAATAGGCTCAAATAGTTTCTTGATGCTAACCCCCTTATAAGTCGTCATCTCAGTATAGAGTGCTTCCTGTCCTGCCCCGGTTGATGAATAAGATCCCCTTGAATAAGGATCATTCACCCATGAGTACGCAACAGGACCCTCATACTTGCTAAAATTTTCCCCGCTGACCATCTGCGGTGGCGCTTTAACCGCAAACTCAAAGTGCTCCTCAATATGTGGTTTATCGATCGCATAAACCTCCTCTACCGTCTTTGCCGTAAAGTCGCCATAATCGTTGATGTAATAAAGCGTTAAAACCTTCGAATCGGTTGTCGTAAACGTTGCTAACCGCTCAGTTAATGAAAAAGGTCCCTCTTTTTTGAATCCTTGAATCGGCACCAAGATCTTAGCATTCGTCCCAAAAGCAATTGAAGCTATGGCCTCTTGCGTCTTTAACGGAATCACCGCCTCATCAAACTTAACATGAGCATAAAGCGAAGTCGGTATCGTCAATATGACCGCATCAGCGAGAACATCATCCCTCCCCTCAAAACACAGCCGATAACCATCCCCTTCTCTTTTCACTCCTTTTAACGGCGCATTGAGATGTACTCTCAAGTTTTCGGCAAGTCTTTCTGCCAGTGACACATTCCCCCCTTTTACACTCTCAAGCTCCACCTCTTCACAACCGAAGAAAAACCACTCAAGTGTTGGAGCGCAAAGTGTTGAAAGGCGCTTTGTTTCCACCCCTTCAAACCCCGCCATAAGGGTGGAGACCTCAGTTGTGTCACCTGGAATCTTTGCAATCACCTCTGCCATATTCGTAGAATTCTCAACAAGCTGATGGAATTGATCACGTGAAATCGGAAGAGAGTCCTTCAGTTGGTTTTTAAAGGTACTTTTTTCAGTCCGTAATCCAAAACGCTTCAAGAGCGTGTGGAAAGTTTTAGCCTCACCCCCGTCAGCAATATTTTGACCGCCCACCTCGGCAATTTGCCCTCCAACTTCAATTGAGTGCACCCGGCCTCCAACGCGGCCTCTTGCCTCAAACACCTCCACCTCATGCCCCATCGCTTGAAGAGCATCTCCGGCAGCTAAACCTGAAAAACCCGCCCCAATAATGACAATTTTTCCCATAGAGGAAAGTATACACTCCAAAGTATTAAACTAAAGGACTATGAAGCTACTCGCTAACACTGTGCCTGTACTATCCTGCGCCCTCACGGAGTAAGAGTATTTTTGTCCCTTGATGCGTTTTGGATCAGAGTAACTCGTTGCAGTAGAGTCTAGTTTGGCAATCAGGATTCCATCGCGAAAGACCCAGATCGCACTCACGCTATCTGTACTGCTTAAGCTCCAGCTTAGCTCATTTTTAAAAAGCGTTTGCGTGGCATAGCGGTTACTCGTTCTTGAGCCACTGATTGTCATAGTCGTTGCAATAAATCGGCGCACTTCGGCAAGCCAATTTGCCCCAGAAACATACCCCCAGAAAATGTAGGGGCCAGAGGAGAGAGCATAGACAGATCCTTTGGAACCTGACTCGTCGGTGGAACCAGAAACAACCTGCGCGTCTTCCCAAGCCCCGTTTTGGTAGACGGCCGCGGAAAGAATGGGTGTCGAGGTAAGGGCTCCGAAAAGGGCAACCGCATTCCCGTTAGGGGCGATTGATACCGAGTAATCGAGAAATGATCCCGATGCGGAAAGGGTCTCTGCGCTGCTCCATGACGTCGTATAACGAGAGGCTTGCACTGCAAAGCTTGGGGTTGTGAATAGTGTCACCATCTCCCCACTCGCATTGATTGCAACGCGCGTGAAGGTGTCATCGGAAATGGAGCCCAATTCTGTCGCAGTGCCCCAGGTATCGGTCGTGGTATTATAGATGGAAACGCGAGCCGTTTTTGTGCCTTTTGCATTAAAGTAAAAACCAACTAAGGCCTGACCACTTGCGTTGATTGCCCCGCGGTAACCTTCAGAATCGGTTGAGGCTGTTGCTACAGTAAGAGAACTCTCCCACCCACCTGTTGGTGTGTAAATCGCTGCAGCGCCGCCCGTACCTTCGATCCACGCAGCAATTCCATTACCGGAGCTCGGGTCCATGTAGATCGTAGCGAAATTCCCGGTTTGTAACCCTGAGGCAAGCTCAGTGGCAGCAGACCAAGAACCGGTATAATTAAAGGCATTCAACGTGTATGAATTTCTATTCACTATAAAGCTCAATAAAGCAATCGCTCGCCCATCATCATCTATTGCCGCGGCAGTCATTGTGGAGTTAGCTGCACCACCCGTTCCTAAATCTTCCTCTGAAGACCAAGAGCCGTTTGTATAGACAGATGCAAACATATGCGCGGCGCTACTGACAACACTTTCCCAAACAACAACAGCTTCCCCCGAGGCATTCACAGCAACGCTTATTCCCGACAATGTCCCCGAGGATGAGATAGTCACAGGTGTTGTTGCGCTCCCTGTTGTCGGATTGTAGATAGACGCTTTTACAACGGTATCATCGGTATCAATCCAAGCTGCTACTCCATACCCCGTTCCACTGACTGCAAACTTTTGCCCACTAGAATCAGTTTGGTCAAAATAGGTAGTAATTGCCGTCCAATCCACTCCAAATAATGAAGTACAAATCAATAGAAGACTACACATTGCTTTCATCTAAAACCTCCATCCAATTCCGCCGCCGATAGAAAAGCCTCCAGCTTGAATCGCACTTGACTCAATGTAATTCTTATCGCTGTCAAACCCAAGCTTTCGAAATCCATAATCGCTAAACAGATCAAAGTAAAATGAGCGGGTGACAAACACGCGGTAAGCTGCTTCTAAAGCAAAGCCCAGACCGTTTTCATGCTGTTTTTTTTGCACATCTTCCCCGTCATTTTTGATCAGAACAAAATAGTAACGAGGTCCAATCCCAAAACTTACCGCATTTTCAACGCACCCTATCTGAAAGGGCTGAAGCCATTTAACACCAAGCGTTAACGGCACATACGTAATGCTTGTTTTGTCGCCCCCACCAACCGAATGGCCACTTCCATGGGCGTAGTTCACGCTCCCCCACATCCGGATATTCTGCCATACTGATCCATCTGCCTTAACTTGGTAGGATAGTAAGCCATTCCCATAAATCTCCCGGATGGCTTTCGTTGCTGGTCGAAAATAGGCAAGATTGGCCTCAAGACTAGGGCCACTTGCCCATACACTTGCTGCACAAAGCAGAAATAAAAGCGTTTTTTTCATAAAAGTAGAGTCTATCAAATATTTGGATAACATTCCATGCGAAGACATGGATTACCGCGATAGGTCGCATCTTTTGCTCCCCTAAATCCTACTTTCTCTAAGACATGTAAACTTTTAGCGTTATCGTGATTAGCAATTCCTACAAGATAAGGAGCCTTTAACACGCCAAAACCATAGTCGACTAACGCTTTTGATAGCTCTGTTGCGTAGCCAAGCCCACGATAATCAGGCAAGAGATGATAACCGATTTCAAGCTCAGGGTCTCGCTCGTCATGTGCTAAGTGACAAATTCCTCCATACCCAATAAATGCCCCATCCTTCTTTTCCTGAATCGGACACAGTCCATAACCAAATTGCTCGAAATGCATTTTGTATTCATTAAGCTTGTCTTTTGCTTCATCATGCGTCTTTGTCCCAGCAAGGTTGTCAGCTTTTGGGTCTTGTAACATCTGCAAGAAAAAGGCTTCTCCCATTTCATCGAACGACACTAATCGGAGCCGATCTGTCTCAATCTGAAAAGGCGGATCGATCGTATAAAACTCAAAAGTAACCTGCTCATCTTTCTTAGGCCCTTGAATGTCATAAGCAAGAATCATCCGCTCTTTATCAAATTTAAGTCGAGCGTGATAAAGATCATCTCCACAAGGATAACCCGCTCGCGATACAAACGCTTCTCCTTGCTTTTCCAAAAAAAGTTTCAGGTCATAACGAAATAAATGATAACCATCCCCTTCCTTTTTTAAAGTCAGGTGATTATAATATTTGTTCTGAGTAAATCCCTTCTCAATAAGATGCCAGCCACTCTCATCTTCATAGGTAGAGACTAAGCCAAAGCCCTGACTGCCAAGTGTTGATGAGACTGTTACATTTGTATAGCGCATGAGAAGAGTTTACAGAGAAATCACAATTTATTTATAGGGTAGAATTATGGGATCACTATTTCGGCAAATCATTGCCCCACTTTTATCACTCGCGTTTTTAATGCTATCCAATGGTTTCTTTATAACCTTTGTAAGCGCAAAACTTCACGTAGAACATTACTCTCCTATGATGATAGGAGTGATTCAAGGAATGTACTACGCCGGCTTTCTTATCGGGGCTCTAAAATCTGAAAGTTTAATCGGACGAATTAGGCACATCAGAGCTTTCTCCTTTTTTGCCTCTATTGCCACCATGACAGTTCTAGCCTCAGGCCTTGTTTCCCATCCAATTGCTTGGGTTATTATGCGTTTTGTCTTAGGAATCTGCATCGCTTCTCTCTACGTCGTCATAGAAAGTTGGCTACTGATCATCGGCCCCGTTGAAAACCGCGGAGTTATCCTAGGCTTATATATGATTGCCCTCTACCTATCTCAATCCCTAAGTCAATTTATCATCGACTTTATTCAAATAGAAAGCTTGATGCCTTTCCTCGTTTCCGGATTCCTTGCAGCCCTTTCCATTTTGCCGGTCACATTTACACGTTCCATGATTCCTGAACTTGAAACACAAACTGGAAAAGGCTATTGGAAATTTATGATGGTTGCCCCGATGGGAACCATCGGTGCCGCCATTGCAGGAATCATCCTAGGAACGATCTATACATTCATCCCAACTTATGCTCAAACAACGAACATCTCAATTGCCCTTATCATGAGTATCACCATTGCAGGAGGATTTCTCTTGCAATATCCTATCGGACACCTCTCTGATATCATTAGCCGACGCTACGTCGCACTCGGCGTATGTGTCATGACAATTGTTTGCTGTATAGGCGTGATCTGCTCGGTTGGCAATGAAACAATGGTACTAATCTGGTCCTTTTTTCTTGGTGGATTCACCTTTACCATCTATCCACTAAGTATCACCCAGGTAGCCGACCGTTGCTCTCCGGATGATATTACAACACTAACAGGCGTCATGCTCTTTGCCTACAGCTGTGGGGCTGTAGTAGGTCCTCTTATCGCACCTGCTTTTATCCATTACCTTGGCGAATCAGGAAGCTTCTGGTGCATTCTCACAAGCGCGGCCCTTATGACCCTCATCGGAATTACAACTATCATCTTCCGCAAAGGAGTTCCAATGGACGATCAAGGAACTTTTGTTGCCCTACCTCCCCAAACACCTGTTAGCTACGACCTCGACCCACGGACCGAGGAAGAGGAATGAGTGCCCACAAAGTACGCATCTCCGGCGAAGGCCCGCCTCTTCTTCTAATCGGCGGTCTGTTTGTCTCCCACGCCATCTGGGATCCCCTCATTCCCCTCCTCAACAAAGACTTTATGGTGATCGCGCCCGATAATCGAGGCATCGCAGAAATTCCTCCAGGCCCCTACACCACACAGCAAATGGCCGACGACCTCATCCACATCCTCGACGAACTAGGCATCGACCAAGTGCATGTCGTAGGACACTCACTCGGTGGAGCCATCGCACAAATCCTTGCCATTACACACAAAGACCGCGTCATCACGCTTGGACTTTGCAGCGCCTTTGATAAACTCTCACAAAAAAACACCTTCCTAGCCAAAGCGAATAACGCCATGATGAAACTCCGCCTTCCCATGGAAGGGATCATCCGGCTTAACGTCCCCGCCCTCTTTTCCAACTGCGCAACACCCGCTGACATCGACACCTACATTAAAATCTGCATGGGTTCACCACGCTCAGGATTCAAACACCAAATCCACGCCTGCTACACGCACGACACCACAACCAGGCTCCATGAAATTAGCGCCCCCACCAAAATCATCGTCGGAGAAAACGACGCCATCCTCCCGCCCTCCGTCTCAGAGCGGATACACAAAGGCATTATCGGCTCTTCCCTCACCGTCATTCCCAAAGTAGGACACATGCTGCAATACGAAGCAACCGCTACCCTCGCAAGCGAACTCCTCCACCTCAAATAGCCCCTGCCCTTACAAGCGATATCGGAACCTCTACCGCCTGAGAATGTTAAATGTTAAGACTGATACTAAAACAGGAGGTAGAGCTCAAGCGCCATCACATAAAAACTGAAAAGCGTTAGAATAAGCAAGAGCGGCTTGCCACCAAAAAGACCACCAACAGACTCAAATCCCATGCGGTAACGCCCAATCCAAACAAGCGCGATCGGTAATAAGCCATTGAGCACAGCCTCGCCAATGCCCCCAGCAACTCCAAGCGCCGTGTCGAAAATATGCGGATTGATCACCCCAAATAAAAATGGAGGAATAAACGTCAGCAAGGTCAAAAAGATTCTATCCCTGCCATGTCGTCTCTTGATCTTAAAACCATCGCCTAGAAAGTCGACCATAGAAAAAGACACGCCAAGCACACTTGTCACAATCGCGAAAAAGCTAAACGTATTTCCTAGCCGCACAATCCATGGATGTCCTGTCACTTTTTGCAAAGCATGTGTCACAGGATAGCCTTTTTTCAGCGTCTCGGCAATCAGCTCCCCAGGGATCGCACCAAGAATTAGCCATTGCCAAACGAGGTAAACCAAAAGTGCTAAGAGCGTACCACCAATAATACTGAGGCGAATGAGTTTTACATCCCTTTTTAAGTGAGTACAAAGCGAAGGGATGACATTGTGATAGCCAAATGCGCCAAAAAGAATTGGAAACGCAAAACTCATTGAGCTCCAGTTTGAAATCTTTAAATTAACTAACGTCACTTCCCCACTACCGACACCGATTAAGAAAACCCAAGCTGTGACCATGGCGATGGAGAGGATGAAATTTGTTCGGTCAATCGATTTGGGGCCAATGGCGACAATGGTGCCAAAAATGACGCCAAAGATCAAAAAGCTTAAGAATAAAGTGAGCTTTACGCCAAAAATTGCCGCAATAGCCAACTGTAAGAGCGGCCCTCCAGCTGCAAAATACGCGATCATTAAGCAGTAGTAGAGGAAGATAAAAAATCCTCCGGACAGCGCTTTCCCTTTATTGCCTAAGAATTTTTTCGAAATGGAGAGAATGTTTGAGCCGTCTGGTAACCACATTGTTGCTTCAAAAAAGAGCAGTCCGGTTGCCAGCATAAAGAGGTAGGTAATCACTGTCGCGAGCATGCCAGGGAAAAAACCCGACTCTGAAGTCACTAAGGGGATGCCCAACATCCCAGCGCCAATCATCGTTCCTGAAATAAGCAACGCACCTCTAAGTGCTCGGAAATTCTCTCCAGACATAGGAAAGAGAATAAAACAATTTAGACTATTAGTGATAGATAAAAAATGAGGAAAAAGACAACCGTTGGTATGAGCGCGCCTATAAAGAGATACCAAGGAGAAACAGCATTTTGAAAGTATTTCTTTAGGATCGATTGACCGGCAGGATTAGGCGCATTTGCGATCACTGTCAAACCGCCGCCTGTTAGTACGCCGCTTACTACTGCTTGTTTGGTCATATCAGTCAGATTGGGCACAAGAGATGAAAGGTAAACGACTGCTGCATTATCGTTAAATGCAGTCAACACAGTTCCTCCAATCATCAAGCTTGCACAACCCATATTTTCCAAAAGAGGGATAATCCACCATCCCTGCAATCCTCCATGAATCACTAATCCGGCTAAGAAAAATCCCACCAAAAGAGGCTGCTTTAAGTTTAGAGGGTATTGATGGTAAGAGGTTGCCTGATGGAAACCAAGAAAGAGGAGGAAGGAGCCGATAAATATTGGAACGTCATGCGCGTTAAAAACGAGCCAAAAGAGTAGAACAATGTGAACCAATGTGATCCACCACGGCACCGATTCCTTCCCTTTTTCTGTATCGATGCGCGTATTAGAGTTAAGCGCTTTAAACTCTTTGCGGAAATAAAGGAAAAAGGTGATGTTCACAACGAGTATGCCCAAAATGGCTTTCCACCCAAAGTGGGTCATCATGTAAAGCGAGCTCCAATCCCAGGTATGCGAAATAATCAGAACGGGAGGGGCTGCGAAGTTTGTTAAGACGCCACCAACAGAGACATTGACAAAGAGAATACCAAGCGTCGCGTAAGCGAGCTTTTTTGATGGATTTAAGTCATAGAATTTGTGAGCAAGCATCATTGCAGAGAGGGTCATTGCTCCAGGTTCTGTGATGAAGGAGCCTAAAATGGGTCCAAGCGTTAAGATCGAGAGCCACCACGTTCCAACTGTATTCCCAAGAAGTTTAGCAAAAAAATGGAGGACATGTTCAGCTAAAACAACAAGAGGTCGAGTGGCAGCAAGCGTCATGATGATCACAACAAAAATAGGCTCCACATAGTTGCGCGTATTGATGTAATTTACCGCTGTTTCCCAATTGTAGAACGAGACAATCAAGATAAGGAGTGGGACTACCCAAATTCCAAAGACCACCTCAACTTCCCCCAAAAAATGTAAGATTTCACCGAAGAAGTTTTTAGGTTGGTCTGGGTGGTTGTTTTTTTGAGCAATGTTTTGAGAAATTCGAGTAAACCAAGAGGCTAAAAAGGTATGGCAAACCGCTAAACTAAATAAAATTAACGCTGCAACGTGGAAAGCTGTGAAGTTACTTAAAGTTAAGTCGACCATTTCTGAGCCATAGCACACGTCTTAAAATAGAAGCAAGTTCAACTAACGTGTACGTAAACTACGGATATTTGTGAGTTGATAAAATTCGTGATTTAGCCTTGCGATATCCCGTGTATAAAGGGCTTTTGGCTCTCTGACTTGTCTTTCAAAGTCCCTAAGATCTTCATGAGTGGCAGCGACATACTCGGCCTCAGCTTCACTCTCTTCTCGTTGATACGCAGCCAAGGCTGCAGAACGCATGTGGATCAAGCGACGCCTTTCTGTCTTATAACGATTTGTGATTGCCAATTCAGCTGCAGCAAATGTTTGATCAATCTCCCGATTAGCATCAACTGAGACAGCTTCCTCAAAACGTACTAACTCTCTAAACTCCTCTGAGTGGGGATTGATAGCAAGAGCAGCTCTTGCAGATGAGACCCGTCTGCGATGCTCTGCAACACGTGTATCTCCATCGCGATCGTGATGAATACGTCTAATTTCTTCCGCTTCCCTAAGCCGCAGCGCAGCAATTTGCGTGTGAACAGGGTCGTTATCATAGTTCAACTTTGCGCGTTCAATCCTGCTTTCTTTTCTGCTCCTTGGTCCTGCAATGAACTGTTCAAGTACCGCTCTTTCCTCAGCTGTTTCCTCTAAATAGGTCGTTTCAACAACATCAAACCTCTCTGACAAGTCGCGAATGCGTTCAACTTCTCTTTCTGTGACGATTTCTAAAGCTTGAAGTTCTTCTAAATCATAACGCCTTGCTGCCTGAATACTCACAGGCTGCCACAAGTGAGCAAATTCTCTAACAGAGGGAACGCAGTCGTAGGGAAAAAAGCGTCGTTCTGGTTGCTCAGAAGTTACAGGATTTTCGCGCTTAATCTCTTCGAAAGCTTCTTTAAATCCCCTGAGCGCTGCAATAATTTCTTCTAAGGAAAGATGTTTACCCATCAAGACAAGCAATTGTCGTAAATGGAGCGGTGAAGGAACGCCAAAAGAGAGCATTTTTCTCCACCCAAAGCGCTCTACCCAAAGACCTAGAGTTTGCCTAAGTTCGGTAACTAGGGTCTCACTATCCCCCACATTGTCGGCATCACTGCGAGTATCTTCCACACGCTGCATACGCTCAATGACACCATGCATTTCTTCACGAATATTATTTAAGTTGGAATTACTTTGAAAATCCTCAATGCTATACCCAAAAACAGCAGCTGCTGCCGCTGAAACAAGAAGTGTAATGGCAATAGGCGTGACAAGCGTAAAGAGGTTAATGTAGGTGGCGGCAACTAAAAGCAGCGTGCCAGTTGCTCCAAAAACACCAGCAAGCGCGTAGGACACAACCTGTCGAATCCGATCATTTGTTAAAAGAACATCTGCATTTGCTTGAAAAATACGTCTGTCACTAACTGCCGTTTGTCTAGTGATCTCATCAGTTGCATGTCTAGATAATACTTGAACTGACATACCACCTCCTCTTAATTAGAACGCATTATCTATGAAACTACATTGAGAGATCAAGCTAATAAATTATTTTAATTCCAGCTTTTTCTAAATCTTTTAATGCTTTCCCATTATCCCCCACAGCTCGGACTCCCCTCCTATAGACAGCGACCCTTAAACCATTTTTTAAGCCATCGATCGCGGTCGCTTTCACGCAAAAATCTGTGGCAAGCCCCACCAAATGGATTTCATCAACTTGATGACTTAAGAGATAGTCGCCAAGTTTTGAGTCAAAAGCGCTGTAGGCTTCTACGTCTTTATCCTCCCCCTTCTTAAATATTTTTTGAATTTCCTCTAAGTCTAGCTCAGAACTGAGTTCTGCTCCTTCTGTATCCTTAATACAATGCTCTGGCCAACGCGCTTTGAAGCTAAAGTGATCACTTGGATGCCAATCTTGTGAAGCTAAAACCAGCTCATATTCACCTAAGATGGAATTGATAAAAGGGATGATTTCATCGCCACCTTCAATAGCAAGTGACCCCTCATTTAGAAAATCGTTTTGCACATCAACGATGATTAAGGCTTTCATGGAGAAGCTCTTCCTTCAATTCACTTAACGTATCTTCTAACTCAACATAATGAGGAAACTTAATTTGCAAAGCTTGCTGCCTTGTTCGCTTTTGAATCGTTTGTAGAGAAGGGCTTGTGTAAACTAAGCGCCCATTTCGCATGATCGGCACCAAAAGATCTTCTCCTCCGTCCGAGTAAAACCCGCTCATTTCGTCAAAAATAATATCGCGGTCATCAAGTCGTTTTACCTGGAGAATGCCTGGAGTGGTTCCCTTCGTTGCTTTTATTCGATAGTTCCAGTCTCCGCCAGGCTTTTTTATCGCACCAAGCTTGTAAACACCATCAAGAGCCGGTTGATCCTTGGCTGTCACTAAGTGAGTGCCAACGCCCCACACATCAACCTTTGCGCCTTTTTCTTTAAACTCTCGTATCTTCACATCATCAAGCTCATTACTTGCGACAATTTTGGCATCTTTAAAACCAGCCTCATCAAGCATTCGCCTTGCCTTGACACTTAGCTCTGCAATGTCTCCTGAGTCGAGCCGAATCCCTTGCATAGCACCCGTTCGCTTTCCCACCTCGATCGCGCGTTTGACTCCGCGCAGCGTGTCATACGTATCCACTAGATAGATCGAGTTATGCGGAAATGCCTTCGCATATTCTTCGAAAGCTTTTTCTTCTTGGTCAAACGCCATGACCCAGCTATGAGCGTGTGTACCGCTAACAGGAATGCCAAATTTTTTCCCCGCTAACGTATTTGATGTCGACTGGCAGCCGCCAATAAAGGCGGCGCGAGCAGCTGAAAGCGCACCATCAAAACCTTGAGCACGTCTAAGCCCAAATTCGACAACCTCATCCCCCTGAGCTGCTTTGCAAACATGAGAGGCTTTGGTCGCAATGAGCGTTTGAAAGTTCACCGCATTTAAGAGCGCACTTTCAATCAATTGTGCTTGTAAAATTGGCCCCTTGACACGGACTAAAGGCTGATAGGGAAAAACATAGGTCCCTTCATGGCATGCATCAATATCACACGAAAATTTGAGTTTGGAGAGGTAGTCAATAAAGTCAATTTCAAATAAATCAAGTTCTTCTAAATAATCTAGGTCAGAATCGCTAAAATGGAACCGATCAAGCCACTTAATGACCGTATCAAGTCCTGCAGCAATCGCATATTCCCCGTTGAAAGGGTTCGATCGATAAAACAGGTGAAAAGCCGCATCAAAATTTTGCATACCACTTTTCCAATAGCCATACGCCATTGTCAATTCATAAAGATCAGTGAGCAGCGCTTCCATCTAAGGCTCCGTGCTGTTTGAGGATTTCATTTTTCTTAAGTTCCAATTTGTCGATTTCTTCTTGGTAGCGCGCTGCAATTTCTCTTGATACCTCTGCTTGATCCCAGTAACGCCTAGCATCAACCAAGTTGTTAGAATTAAACTGCAAACGATCTCCCTGATCTTGATACCGAGCCGCTTTTGCAAGCTCTAAGTTTCGAAGATCCGTGAGCTTTTTGATCGAAGTATTAATCCCCTTGACTTCTGTTTGCCACGTGGACGCACAGACTGTACAAGTGATTAACAAACCCACAAAAAATAATAGCCTCGCCATGGACCTTTCCTTAAATTAAGCAACCAAGTATGGAAAAGAGTATATGGGTTGTAACTTTGATCTCAAGACATTTAGCGAAGAGAGTGAACGTTCAAGCAAACTAAAAGTTGCGATCTTCATCGCAATTGGATTTATGCTCGTAGAATTAATCGGGGGGATCTTAGCACACTCGCTCGCATTGATTTCAGATGCCCTCCATATGCTTACAGATGTCGGCGCTTTTATCATAAGCCTTACCGTGCTTAAAATCTCAATGCGTCCAAGTACTGCAAAACTCACCTTTGGGTATGGTCGTGCAGAAGTCCTTGGCGCTCTAGGAAACGCCCTAACTCTATGGGGCCTTGTGGCCGTTTTAGTGTATGAAGCCATCACACGCATGATTCACCCAGAACACGTCAGCGGCGGAGTGGTCTTTATTATCGCAGGAATTGGTCTTATTGCGAATTTTTCTATGATGCGTGTTTTACACACCCATGAGCATGACCATGACCTCAATGTAAAAGCCGCCTATCTGCATGTGATCGGAGATCTCTTAGCAAGCATCGGGGTTCTTCTAAGTGGTTTAATCATCTACTTCACCGGCTGGAACATCTTAGATCCAATCATCACCCTCATCATTTCCGCTCTTATCCTCATCACCTCTTGGAAAGTGATCAAAACAAGTGTCCTGATCTTCTTAGAGGCCGCTCCTGGCTCAGTGAATCCATCTGAAATCACAAAAGCGCTAGAAGATCTAGATGGCGTTAAAGAAGTCTGTGACCTTCACGTGTGGAATATCTCGCCAAAAGAAATTTCCCTCACAGCACAAATTTGCGGCTCAGTTGAGAAGATCACCATTCGAGAGCTTCTTAAAAAGAAATTTAGCATCACTCATTCAACCCTTGAAATTTCACCCTAATATCCGCTATACTCTCTCACCATGAAGTGGGCTCTATTCTTTCTTACTCCCCTCCTTTGCTTTGGTCTTTCTGTGAAAGAGCAGTTTGTCGCGGGTAATGCAGGTGACTATATCGTCTTTGAAAAGGACAAGATGTGCACCCTCTTCCATCTCCATACAAAAGACGAACATACCCTCACGATCGAAGAGATCTCCCTTCCTTCATATAAAAAGCCCAAAGATTTCAAAGCCTGGGTCGCCTCAGGAGGCATGAATAGCAGCTCATGGAACATGTATGAAATCGACCTTGACTCGGGCCGCATTTTGGAAGGCTACTCCTTTTCAAAAAAAGCCTTTTTTACCCCAACCCCTTTTCTTTCAAACCTCATGGCGCTGAGCTTAGAGACCTGGAAAGGACGGAGAAGAATAGGCCCCCCTCCGACACTTGGTGACTTTGACGGCCGTAAACTATGGAATCCTCCTTACGTCTTTGAAGGAAAAAAAGCCAAACGCAAACACATGGAAGCGTTTATTGCGACCTGGCCAAAAGACGACAGCCCCCTATCAAGCCAAAACCTCACCCTTTACTTTGCAGACAACTTCCCCTTTCCCTACTGGCTTGAAATCAACGATCCAAGCTATACCTATAAACTACGCGCGATCGACTCTGGAAAAGAGATGATTTCTCCTTACGAAATCCTCCCACGTCAAAGTCTACAAATCATCGGTAATGTTCGCCTTTCCCCAAATAACTGTTACCTCCTCTTTAAAACACCAAGCTATTTCAAAGAGTTTGACCTGATTGCCGTTGACGCCAAAACAGGCGAACACACCACGTTACCACACACCTTGACAACCGGAACATTATCTCAAATTAACTTCGACTTTGATCAACTAAAGCGCGAACGCGCATACACCTTCATCATTAGCCCAAAATCCTATCCAGGTGCTTATGCTGAAACTTATCAACCAGTTGTGAACAACCAGCTATCCCCCTCTCAATAAGGCACTAAACCCCTTTCATTAACAGTTTATTAAGAGCTTTAAGTAACTTATTATAAGCTGGTTAAATACAAACAACTTAGACAAAGCTAGTTGCAAGTTATCAACAACCTACGAACAACCCATGAACAGGTTTCCCACATTCTTTTTGTGTATATTAAAAACCAATTTAGTGATACAGTATCCGCATGTTTAAGATCAGACGTGCGAAAAAAATCCTCTTTAGTGTCACACGTAAATTCCGCCGTTATAGAAAACGACTTACCCCTGAAATCGACCAAACCATCAAAGACCAAATCCTCGCCCTTCGAAAAGCACTAGAAGAAAATGATGCTGCACTTGCAAAAGAAACTTCAGATAACCTCCTTGTTTTAACCAAAGAACATCTTAAACGCCCACCTTTTTACTACTTTCGGGACACGATTCTTTCTTTAGTTGTCGCACTTGTCGTAGCAATCATCGTACGGCAAATGTGGTTTGAGCTTTTTGAAGTCCCCACCGGATCGATGCGTAATACGATCGAAGAACACGACCGCCTCCTCGTCTCCAAAACAACATTTGGACTGAACATCCCTTTAACGCGTGAACACTTCGTTTTTAACGAACAAGCTGTAAAACGCGGCAGTATTATCGTCTTTACCGGGAAAGGACTCCCTATCCCCGACAATTTCACCTACTATTTCTACCTCTTCCCCGGCTACAAACAATACGTCAAACGATGCATGGGAAAACCTGGGGATACTCTCTACTTCTATGGCGGGCGTATCTACGGCATCGATAAATATAACCGCGATATCACCCCAGAACTCCAACGCCCAGATGAACTCCATATCGACCATATCCCCTACATCAGACTTGATGGACAAATGCAGACACCCGGCGCGCCGAAGGACGGCATCTACCAAAAAGCTATCTCCTACCAAATGAACGTCCCCGCCTGCAAACTCTCCACTACTCCCACAAACCGCGTTACCTCAAAAATGCTCCTTCCCTTTATTCGCGAATACTACAACCTGTGGGGCTTTAGAAATTACGGCGTCACCCGCCTTCTAAATACCCATGAATACCTAATGCTTTCAGGGGATAAAACTGCTCCGAAAGCGCCCATGTACCTCCACATTGCCCACCACGCAAATACAAAAGGCGCCCACCTAGTCACCGATTACATGGGCCGTAAACTCCCTGCACTTGGCAACTTTAACTCCTTCCTTCCTCTGACAAATGATCATCTAGAAAAACTTTTTAAAAACCTCTACACCGGGCGCTTTACTGTAAAAAACGGACACATCGCTTCCTACGGTTACAAGTTTTCCCAACACTCTCCGGCAATTAAAGACGTGCCCAATGGTACTTACGAATTCTCAAACGGCGTAGCTTATAAAATAAGCTATGGAAGCACCATGACAAAGGTTCCAAAAGACCATCCTCTTTACACGTTTTCTAAAGAACGCATTCAGCTTTTCTACAACCTTGGAATGCTCTTTGACAACCGCTTCAACAATCCCTTAAGCCCTGTCATGCCTCACCGTTACGCGTTTTTCCGTAATAAAAACCTCTATCTAATGGGCGCACCCATTCTTAAGCATGGAGACCAAGCCCTCGAGCTTTTCCTCCACCAAGAATACATCAAACAAGAAGCCGCTCCCGATTACAACCCCTACCCACCATTTGAAGATACTGGGCCACCTTTGAATCCTGACGGCACTCTTGATGTCACATTTATTGCAAAATACGGCATGAAAATTCCCGAAAAACACTACCTAGCGCTTGGAGATAATTACGCAGGCTCATCAGACAGCCGCGACTTTGGCTTTGTTCCTGAGGGCAACATCAAAGGCTCTCCAAAGCTCATTTTCTGGCCCATTGGACCAAGGCTTGGTACACTTAACCAACCCTCTAGCTATCTCTTTTCCCTATCGAATATCATCGTATGGGCGCTAGTGATTTTAGCGTATATCCTGTGGAGAGTATACAAATCCCACATCGAAAAGTGTGACCTATAGGCGTCTAAGCCCTACTAAAACTTTCTAGGTCAGGCTATAACTCAGGCATGCTCGGATGGCTGCCTGAACCACCTTCACCTGAAGCTGCTGCTGCAAGCGGGCTTGCAGTGACAGATTCTTCTAAACGATCCCGTGGAATTAAAAGCTCTGCCTCGGTGTGTGGTAGATGCGAAAGCGCACCTCTTGCACTCGGACGCATTTTTGGATCAAGATCAAGACTTTGAATCATCACATCACAAAGCGCCTTCATTTCTCTGAGCTCTTTTTCCGCTTGTGCAAGCTCAGCTCCTCCAGCAGATCGAAGTTCCTCTACTTTCGCCTGCAAAGGCTCAAGCACATCTGCACGCGCAGCTCTTACGTTCAGAATGAAAAGATTTGCCTTAGGAAACTTCTCTGGAAATTCCCTTTCCAGTTTAGCTAGGCTTGCTTCATTCATCGCTAAAATTGTTGCCGCCTGAGTTCTACGCCGCTCTGATCGAGTCTGATCAGCAGCTGCCACCCTTTGGTCACGTATCTGCTTCCTAAGACTCCTCATTTGACGTAGCTCTTTTACCGCACCATTTTTAACGTCTTTTCCAAGGGGAAGAATTGTCTGCATGACTTGTCCAATCCCTCGCCCACCTAGTTCTCGAGTAAGGCCTGGAAAAGCTTGCCCAGTTAGCATACGATAGGCGAGAAGACCTACGCCCCACGCATCATAGCTATTAAATTCCATTTCTTGATCTGAAACTATTGCCTCAGGAGGCAGTGTCTGGTAGTTACCAGGGATCATTCCTATTCTCCCTGCTCTATAATCTTGGAGCATAGCTTCAAATTCTTCAGGTGTTTTCGCTAAGCCCCAATCGATCAAGAAAATTTCCCCATGCTCATTCACAACAATGTTCGTAGGCTTAATATCCATGTGAGCAATCTGAGCACCAGTCTCATCTTCAATCCCGACAAGTGGTGTTAACACGCGAATGATCGTGCGATACGCATGCTCTGGTACTAGCTTAAGTTTATAGGGACAAAGGGGCGTTGCTAATACATGTGTTTCACGTGGTGGAGAAGGTGTTAACCTTCCTAGAACTGTTGGCGGTGAATCTTCTGGATCATAATATCTTCCAGGAAGAACCCCTTTTGCTCCTGTTTCAACAACCCAAACTTCGGTTGGTGAAACATCCTCCATCCATTTGTGCGCTTCCCATGTGCCATCTTCTGTTTCATAGCGAAACACAGCTCCAGAAGCTCCTTCTCCAAGATACGCAGGAGACCTTGAAGGAGAGACTCTTTCACATATTGCAGGTTGCGGAGGTCCAGCAGGTTCCCTTAAAGCCCGAACTGCAGTACCGTTAGAGGGAGGAGTCACAGGAGTCCTTAAATCGAATTCCTGAAGAACTTCTGGACTTCTAGCGAACCTTAACGAAGCCTCAGCAGCTTGATGAGCAGCCTTCGCTTTTGTAAAATCACCTTGAGAGCTTAGAGCCTCCCTCTTTGCTTGTTTGGTCATTTGTTCTAATTCTTGAGGAGTTTTAAATCGTGAATCCAAAACGCCATCTTCTTGGAATTTTATTAGAAACTTTTTTAAAGCTCTATATCGTTCGAAAGTATGTTTCTGCGCTTTAAAGGCTCCTTTAGCCTGCTTGCATAAATCCCCAACTTTTTTTTCTAATTCACTTTTTAAAGGGGGCGCAAAAGCGGCTAATGCCACATCTACATCTTGTGAAGCGGACACTCCAACTACACCAAATCCACCATCACAACTCATTATATACCCGCCTTTTTTAATAGTTTAAGAGCCTCGTCTTGAGTGATACGCGTTGCTAGAATTGGATCTAAAGCCCGCACCATCACCTCAATCGTCGCCTCATCTACACCCTTATCTCGAGCCATCTTAGCTGCCCGACTAATTTCCTCTTCATAAGGAGCAATTGATAGTTGATGCATAATGGTCATCAACGGCATCGCACCCTGCGCTGTCTCTTCTCCAAGACCCATAACGTCTTCTACACTGTTTGTTGAGGGTGGAAGTAACAACGTAATCTGTCCTAGAATATCCACCGTTCTCGTATCTCGATTCGCAGCAGGCATTGCTGGATGAAATTTCCCCGTTACTTGAGTATAAATCAGCACACCAATCGCATACATATCATTTCCTGGATGCGCCTCACTTTTCTCAACCGTTGCTTCTGGTGCAATCGACTGAGGACTGCCAAAAGGAATAAACCCTTCTTCCTCACTTGCATTCTTGGCTCTTTCACCTAAAACTAAACACTCACCCCAATCACTTAAAACAAATGAGCCATCAGATCGCTTCAACATATTACTCGGTTTAATATCACGATGAACAAGAGTTTTTCCCGTCAATTCTCTAACCGATTTAAGCGCATTTAACGCAGCAAGAGCCATCGCTTTAGCAAACACAGGATTGTTTTCACCTTTTTTCATAGGCGTTAAACATTCCATATCTAAACACGTCACACCCTCTATAGAGCTTGATGAAATCCCATTTGGAACAAAGGAACTGCCTGATTGAGCGATTTCAATTTCGAATCGGCCAAGCTTTGCACCATCACATGGAACCTTCCTAGCAACTTTAGTCCCATCCTCTTTTTCAATAAGATAAACGTGACTATTCGTTCCCCTACCTAAGAGGTTAACCTCAACTCCAGAGCTTGGATCTAAATGTACTTGTCTTTCTGCCATGTGTCTCTCTTATTTACCTGACGACTCCAAAAGCGCTAAAGCCTCTTCCAGAGAAATTCGCGTTTCTGGATGAAGGTCTAACCCTCTTTGCATCACTTCAATGACTTGATGATCTAATCCGTGCGATCGAGCTGCAACAATAGCCTCTGCAACAGCCTTGTCAAATCTTGCAACATGGATTGGTTTTATTTGTGTAACCTCTGGATGCTCAGCCTCATTCATTCCCATTAGCGTCATCGGCACAGAAATTTCATTTGGAGAACGCATTGTCTCGCCTGTTAAAGGATGCGCATCCCCTGTAACACATGAATAAATCATCATAGCTACACCATAGGAATCTTGCTTTCCTGAGACGATAGAATCTTCTTGAAAAGCTTCGGGAGGTGTATTAAAAATTGTTCCCGTATTCGTTTTTTTACCGTCTACACTTGCATTCCCCCAATCACCCATCTTATATGAATCGTCTGGAGCCACTAACATATTTGAACGTTTTACATCGAGGTTTCGGAGCCCCGTCCTACTGTGAACATCAACTAAAGCCTTTAACGCTGCTAAGGCAAGGGGCCTTGCAGAATCCGGTTTCATTTCGGCTCTTGTTAATGGGCGTAGCAATTCCATATCAAGACACTCTGTAACCCCATCTGGTGAAGATTTTTCCCCTTTAGGCACGAAAGGACTACCACTTTCTGCGACGTCAAATTCAGGCCTCCGTATGGGGGTTTCAGGCGATAACGGTGTTTTTCGAGCAACATAAGTCTCAGGTCCTGTCTGCACTTTCGTCACAACTGCATTTGCCCCTTTACCAAGCTGCATCGTTGGAGGTGCGGAAACAGCTCCACCTACGTGCCCCGTTGCCTCTGGACCTACTTTACCTAAACTCCCTCTAAGCGGAGCTGATGCAGCTCTACTTGCTATTGGAGGTGTCTCAGGACGCGAAAGTTGAGTTAACTTCTTTTGATATTTTGTGACTCTTGCTTGTGAACGCTCATAAGAGGAACGAATACCATCGAGAGTTTCATCTAATTCAGTAAAACGTATGCGAAGGTCTTCTGTCTGAGCTGTCTGTTCCTCTATCAATCGACCTAATTCAAAGTATTCCTCATAGAGAGCCTCTTCCTCTGTCATCAACGCGTCTAGTTTTACTCCAATTTCCTCAGCTGCTACTTTGGCCCTAGCAGTGAGAGTCATTTCATAGCGATCACGGAGCGGAGCAATTTTTTCTCTTAAACCATCGAGAGTTTCACCAAGCTCAGTTTTACGTGCACTATTACGTTCTAAATCCTCAGAAACAACAGCGAATTCTTCTCTAACTTCCCTTTGAAGTTCCGTGACCTCAGAATATTTACTTTTCTTGGCAGTTATCTTTTCAAGTTCCCGATCAAGCTTTATACTAACCTCTTTAAACCGGGTTCTTGCAACAGTTGTGACTACCGCATCGGCAGTGTGAAATCTTGCAAGTGCAACATCCACATCGTCAGCAACTCCGGGGTTATGTACTGTAGAAAATCCTCCGCCTGGAGGTGATATTGGTCTATCTGCCATTATTGTGTTTTCCTTCTTTGTAACTCTTGAACCACACAACTTAATGCGTGCTGCGCCTCTAAAGTAGAAAAGCGTTTAGCTGGATCTAGCTTTAAAAGCCCTTCCATAATCTCTAATTCTCTTTCTGAAACACCACTGTCTCGGCCCTGTTGTTTGGCCGTATAAATAGCCTCATCGAACTCGCGTAGGTGCATTTCATGCTTTGGATCTTCTAAATCTGCTAAAACGCCATATGCTCCAGCGTAAAACATTTCAGGAGAAACGCCTGCTTCAGAGTCTCTCATTGGATGAAATTTTCCTGTGATGATTTGATACATCATAATCCCAACAGCCCAAGCATCCGATTTATCCGTAAGAGGAGCCTCTGAGTCAATATTTTCTGGGGCGACAGTTGCGGGACTTCCACGAGGAGGTGCGAATCCGCCTAGACGGGCCTTTTCATTCTGTAACTTTTTATCAAGCCACTTTGCCTCTGTACTTTTGAGACCTTCATGTGTTGCAACTCCCCAATCAGCAACTTTGATCATACCGCTTTCTGGATCTTTGAGGATATTGCCAAACTTCAAGTCCAGGTGAACAAGCCGCACACCTTCATGTGCAGCAGCATAGTCCTCTTTAGCCCCTCTTTGAGCTCTAAGGACGTCAAGAGCAAATCTCCCAGCCTCAGACGGTCTGTAATCGCTCCCGTTAACAGGATCAAACCCTTCTGTTGCCAATACCGTAGCTTTTGGTTTACGAGTTGGTACCGCTTTGGGGACATGATCTGAACCCAAGTCAGCCATTTGCTGTTCAAATGGTCCAATACCACCTTTCTGAAAAGCCTCCTTTACCGCAACACGTTTACCTTCCTCAGTGTAGTATACTTTAACTGATCCATTGCCACCTCGATGTTCAACCACAGGCTTTTCTTGATCAAGCCGAAGAGCAGGACTGAGAACGGGACTAAAAACAGCAGGACTCCTATCTGGGCTCACCGCAGTAGAGGCTGTCGTTACGGTAGCCGCAACACCAGCCCGTGGCGTCGCAGGTGCAAATCTTGCAAGTGCCTTATCAGGATCTAGTGGTTCATCAAGAGCAACAACAGGTGTAAATCCACCACAGTCTACACCCCACGCCCTAACATCTCCTGTCGTTCCAGGTGATGGAGGTTCAGGTGAACTGCCTGGTTCTAAGACGGGACTCTCCATCCATCTTGGTTTGAAAGTCCGTGTAATCTCTTCTACATCTAGCCAGCTATCATCATCTGCCCCAACATCTCCATCAGTGCCATTGGAGCTTACTGAACGTGCGTTTGGGGTAAACGGTCTGACAAAATCGCCCCACGGCTCAAGGTCTTCAGCCGCTGTGCCAGGGGAGCTTACTGAAGTCTCTCGAGTTATACTAGGATGAGATGCGCTAGACGCTGCTGCAGGTGAATGAGGGCTAAACGAACCACCCTCATCTTCCCATTGCTCAAGATCTTCTGCTACTGTGCCAATGGAGCTATCTGAAGTTTCTCGAGATATGCTAGGATGAGGTAGACTAGAAGCTGCTGCAGGTGAGAGTGATGCATCGAGTATTTCTTCCTGCACTACCCTATCTGCTCCTCTTAACCGACGGCTCACAAGCATTGTTGTGCCTGCGTGCTCTAACTCATCGAATCGTCTTGCAGCGACAACAGTAACGGGACTGTCAGTTCCATTCTCACCAGATTGAATGGGTGATGGATTTGATGACGCGCTTAGCGCAGCCTGGAGCTCTGCTACTGATGCCATGGTATTACCTCTTAATCTCTTTGTTCTAAACTAAGATTTTATCACATAAATACATTAAATAAAAGGGGTTATTAACTAATTTTTTAACCGCTCTGTTTTAGCGAGTTAAGGGACTTTGATGTTAATTTGACCACAGCACTTGCTGAATTTTCAGGTTTTTTTGGATAGTTCTAGTTAGTTATGACGACTTTTAGACGCTATTGACAGGTAGGCAACTTGGAAAGTCGCCTTTTAACCTGCAAAACGGTATTTCTTAAAGAACAAACACCTTAACCAATTCGCCTTCAACATGTTAAAGCACGACCCCAAGCAGCAATTTCCCCTTAACAGTCAAGAGCTCAGCAACTTCCCTTTTCGACATCCGCCGCTGCGGATTCAGAACGGGAAGAAGCGGAACCTCAACCTTGGGAGGGCGTTTAGGGAAAAGGATTTTGTGAGCAGCCTTCACAGACAAACGCTTTTTTGGTTTAAGCTGCAAACACCCCCTCATCACCTCAACCACTCGCTCCATGTGCTCAAACTCTTCAGAAGATTTGCCACTCCATTCCTTGAGAGTCGTTTCCGCAACCGTATTCACCTTGGCGTAAAAATCGCTTTGCATTTCTTTACTAATGTACAGCCCAACAAGTCGACTCATTAAAAATTCGTTTGGACTCATGCTTTCCTCTGTTTTGATCGGATAAAATTCGCTTGAAAGCATTTGATAGAGCACGGTTCCAAGTCCCCACATGTCGTATTTTTTTGGCCGTACTTTTTCGGGTTCAGCCGCTTCAGGAGGTATATTTACAGGACTTCCGCGCGGGATGTAGAGAGCTTTTTCTTTCGCAGCATTATCACTATCCCTTTTCAAAGCATCCTCAGGGCCAACTAAACCTCCATCAATAACAACAACATTGCCTTTTTCATCAAACCGCAAATTATCTAATTTAATATCCCTATGAAGAGGAAGGTCTGTTTTTTGAAGTTTCTTAAGGAATTTAACAACACCTGTCGCAACTTTATAGGCTTGAGCAGGATCTTTAGTCACTTTACCCGGGAGAAAAGGCATTCTAAGTTGTAAGTCCCCCTTCTCATTTACTGTGACAACTCCATGTAGGTAACGCGTTGCAAAAGCAATTTCGTGCTCACCAAACTCACCCTCTTTACACACCCAGGACTTTCCACTTCTATCTTCAGTGTAGTAGACTTGTCCAAACGCCCCTTGCCCGATTAACTCCCCCACACACGGTCTACTTGTTAAAATTGCCGCCATAACCACCCCTTTTCTTTAACTTTGTGGTTATATTATATTAAAAATTATAATATAATTACAGTTATTTTATAACTTGTTAAGCGTAAGTGTTGTAGGTTCGCCGTTTAAAGAAAGGGCTTCACCTTGATTGGGTGAGAATTGCACCTCTTTGGCGAGGATTTCATGGCAGATATAGTCTTTATGAGCATCGTAGGCTGCGCGAACTTGGTCTGTTGTCTCGATTTTAATCGAGATCCGATCGGTCACCTCGAAGTTTTCGCTTTTACGGAGTGTATTGACTTTGTTCACAAGCTCACGGGCGAGGCCCTCTAGGATGAGCGCTTCGTCTAAGGCGGTTTCTAAGACAATGGTGATGCCCCCTTCAGTTGAGGCAACGACATCTTCTTTGACTTTGCGCTCAACAAGTACTTGATCAAGGGTAATTGGGCCGATCTCTTCAAATTCAATGGTGGCTCCGTCTAAGAGTGCACCCACTTGCTCGGGAGCAAGATTCTCAATGAGGGATTTCGCAAGCTTCATTTTGGGGCCAAGCTTCTTACCAAGTGCTGGATAGTTGGGTTTAAGAGAGACGCTCACAAACTCCCCTTCATCTGAGGAGAACGCCACTTCTTTCACATTAAGCTCATCGGCAATAAGATCGGTGTGATTGGCTAAGCGATCTAACACGGTTTGTTCAGAAGAAATCAAGTAAGCCACCTTAAGGGGTTGGCGCACTTTAAGCTTGTTTTCCTTACGGAGCATGTGTCCCATGGAAACGGCAGTTTGGACAGCGCTCATTTCATCTTCAAGAGCTGCATCGCGCAAGGTTTCATCATACTCAGGATAGTCGGTAAGGTGCACAGAGTCGTGCACAGTTGAAAGTTGCATGTAGATGGCATCGCTTAAAAACGGCACAAAAGGGGCCGCGATCTTGGTCAGAGCAAGTAACACCGTGTAGAGTGTTTCAAAGGCTTCATTTCGATCAGGCGTCTCTTCATCTGCCCAAAAACGGGGACGTGAGCGGCGGATATACCAATTAGTAAGCGCATCGATAAAGTCGGTAAACGGATCAACGGCTTTCGAAAGCTCATAGCGGTCCATGCCAAGCTCGACTTCTCGGATGAGCTTTTGCAGTCTAGACAGGATCCAGCGATCGATCTCAGCTGTTGGTGTTTTTTGTAATTCTTGAGCTTTCCAGTTGTAAATCTTGGCGTAGGTAGCGAGGAACACATAGGAGTTCCACATTGGTAGGAGAAAGCGTCTTAAAACAAGTTCCACACCGCGCTCTGAAAACTTAAGATCATCGCCTTGAACGACCGGAGAGTACAAGAGGAATAAGCGCACCGCATCCGCTCCATACTTGTCAAACATCAGCGTCGGATCGGGATAATTCTTTAAGCGCTTGGACATTTTGTTGCCATCTTCTGCAAGAATAATGCCGTTGACGATGCAGTTTTTAAACGCCGGTTTATCAAAAAGGGCTGTTGAGAGCACCGTGAGAGTATAAAACCAGCCGCGCGTTTGGTCAAGCCCCTCTGCAATAAAGTCAGCTGGGAAGCGGTCCATCGTCGTCTCTTCATTCTCAAACGGGTAGTGGTTTTGCGCATACGGCATAGAGCCCGATTCAAACCAGCAGTCAAAGACTTCAGGAATGCGTTTGTACACCTTCCCATCTTCTTCAAACGTCAGCTCATCGATGAAATGGCGATGAATATCGTCGATTTTTTTCCCTGTTTTTTCCTCAAGTTCTTGAATGCTTGAAATGCATTTCACATCGCCCTCATCAGAGATCCAAAGCGGAATAGGTGTCCCCCAGTAGCGATTGCGCGAAATCGCCCAGTCACGGGCGTTTTCAAGCCACTTGCCAAAGCGGCCATGCTTGATGTGATTGGGAACCCAATGAATTTGCTCGTTATTGGCGAGTAAACGATCTTTAATTTTTTCTACCGAGACAAACCAGGTCGTCATCGCTTTGTAGATCAAAGGGGTGTCAGAGCGCCAGCAGAACGGGTATCTGTGACGAATTTGCGTATGTTTGAAAACCTTACCAGCCTCTTTAAGGCGTTTGATGATCGCCTTGTCAGCGTCTTTGACAAACTGGCCTTCGTACTCGGGAATCTCGCTTGTAAACTGGCCGTTATGGTTGACAGGACATACTATTTCAATCTTTTCTCTTAGACACACGAAGAAGTCAGCCTCACCAAACGCTGGCGCTGTGTGAACAATCCCTGTACCATCGTCTTCACCTACAAAATCATCAACAAGCACCTGAAACCCATTTGGATGATCGGCAAAGTAATCCATCGGCGGCTCATAACGAAGGCCTTTGAGCTTATCGCCTTTAAACTCTTCTAAAACCTCAAATTCGCCTTCTTTAAAATGGGCACCAACACGACTTTTAGCAAGAATGTAGTTTTCGCCCTCAGCCTTCACTTTCACATAGTCCATGTTCGCATTGACCGTTGCGGCAAGGTTTGAAATGAGCGTCCAAGGAGTTGTCGTCCAGACCAAAAGAGAAGCATCGCCATCTACAAGCGGAAACTTCACAGTAAGAGATGGATCATCAACATCCTGATAGTTTAAATTCGCTTCAAAATTCGAGAGCGGCGTTCCAAGCTTTGCCGAAAACGGCATCACCTTGAAGCCCTCATAAACAAGCCCCTTATTCCAAAGCTCTGAGAAAACCCACCAAACCGATTCCATAAATTCAGGGTCCATCGTCTTCCACGTTCGTGAAAAATCGACCCAGCGTCCAGAGCGAGCCACCGTTGACTCCCACTCTTTCACATAGCGCTGCACAATCGAGCGACATTCTTCGTTAAAATTTGCTATCCCAAACTGCTCAATCTCGGGGCCACCAGAAAGCTCTTTAGCCTTTTCAATCTCGTTTTCGACCGGCAAGCCGTGGCAATCCCAGCCAAAACGACGGGTGACCTTAAATCCACGCATCGTCTTGTATCTTGGGACCACATCCTTAATCGTTCCAGCAAGGAGATGGCCATAGTGAGGTAAACCTGTGGCAAAAGGAGGACCGTCATAAAAAGAAAATACAGGACCTTTCTCCCGATGCTCGACCGACTTTAAAAAAATCCCTTTCTCTTCCCAGATCTTTAAGACCTTTTCTTCTCTTTTTGAAAAACTTAACTGATTTACCTCAAACATGAGGACCAGTATAGAGGTAAAACCTTTTCTATCCAAGTGCAAAAAATTCACGATTTGGGTATAATGCTCGGATGTTAACCACGCTTTCAACCCTCCCTGATCTATCTCTTGGCTTTAAACTCGAACAAGATGGCAATTTAGTGAAAATCCAAATGGTTGAAGGGCTCGACCTTAACCGTAGAGTCGGTGTGGTCTTTTGCCGTTTGATCTATGCTCCCCCTCATACAGCCTTACTCATTAGGCGTTATGCAGTAGACAAACCAAGCTTACACGATGCCATGATCGAAGCGCTTTTCCGAGCAACCGTCATTTTGGGAATCGCGGGGCACCTCATTGGAGACACCTATTTTAATACCGGCTTTGCCCCTAAGCAATCCACCTATGCCTTCCAATCTTTTGAGCCCAAAGAGCTTTGGCCTGATCTTGTCGTAGACGATGAAGCAGGGAAAGCTTTTGGCTTGGCCATTGACTACCGCCAATCGATAGAAAGCGGTCTCCATAAAGGGGAAACTACCGCTATTGCGGCAGAACTGACTAAAGATCACGCAGAGTGGCTAGGGAAAGTGACAGCCCATGCAACTTCTGCCATTGGAAGAACTCCAAGAAATTTACGAGAAACCCTTATCTGGGGACTTTACTGCGATACTCGAGGTGACATCACTCTTCCTGCGCAAGCCCGTCGCTACTACCTTGCTCCAAAAGGATTTACTGCCCTGAAAAAACTTCCTGGAAATAAATCAGCCCTTCCTGCACACTGTCCACCCATGTTTACACTGCTTATGTCACAACCAGGTCATCGAGTTTTTGCATATCACGCCGATGCCACTACCATCAACGTTGTCGAAACAACAACAAGGGCTTCAGTTGGCACAATGAATATTGAGATCGATGGAGTAAGGCGCTGCCTTCAAATCACAAGCCTACAAATGCAGGATGGGATGTCATTCGCAGCGCCATGCATGCTTGAAGCCGCCTACCGCGTCTCGTGTGCAAACGCCCAAGGAGGACGTCTAAGCCTTTGCCTCCCCTCAACTTTCCCAAGACACTTCCCTACAGCACTAGGATTTACACCAAAAGAAACCACCACTAGACCTGACCTAGCCGCCGATACCGAAGCCCTATTGGCAGCCAGAACCTATCAAGATAAACCAACCTTTGAGCACGGAAAACACCTACGAGATAAACACCTTGAATGGATTACAAAGGCCCAAGAATACGCAAAAGCCAGTACTGGCAGAGAGACGTGGAACCTTACCGAAATATTACGGCAAGGCCTAGATCTGACAATCTGGACAATTCGCTCTGAAACCCTAGCAGCGCTTCAAGGCCGCGTTATGCTCAGAGAAACCTTTGATGGAAAAGCACTTGGAGCAACGCTTTACGATACAAAAGTTGAAGTTTTTGATATTGTGGAAGATATCTCTCTTGCCTACTGTACACTCACCACAACGAAAAGTGGCGCTTTTCTCATCAGCGAAGTGAGCGCTCCAACTGCACTTAGAAAAGCCCTCATCGAGGCCGCTTTCCGAGCAAGTGGGGGAAGTAGCAAGCTTTTAGTCGAACCCACAGCATTAATAGGGCCCGATTCATTAAAGCAGCTTGGTTTTATACGACCCAGACCCATTCCTCACCCCGACCTTGCCTCAAATGCAACTGCATTTGGCTTAGCCCTCCACTACAAAGACACTAATGACAAAACAGCCCTTCAAAAACTCCTTAAAGAACACCCCGAATGGTACGCTAAAGCTGAAGCCATCACAAAAGCACGGCTTAAAAGACCTGAGGTAGATCTCATGCAAATCGCCCAACATGGACTGGTTTTGCAACCACCCACTACATACCACCTCTCAGGTGAGGCTTACAAAAAACTCTCGACAGCAACCAGCCCACACCCATCACACAGAAGCATTTTTACATGAGCATGCCCCTTCTAACTCACCTTAGATACCGGATAAATCCACGCCTTGTAAGAGAAGTTGCCCTAGCTCCAACAAGCTCCACTAAAACCTACAAATTAATCCTCGCAAACCGCCCCCAAGTTGCTTCTCCACTTGGGTTATTAGACGTCAAATTCATCCGCGACTACAGCCTTCATATCCTCTTTCTTTGCTCCCTAGCCTCAGAAGATTACAAAGGAGTTGGCAGAGCGCTCCACGAAGGAGCTTTTCGGCTCAGTCAAGAGCACGGCCTAGAAGGGCGCGTTACCCTCAATTCCTACACCAACCTTATCCCCTTTCATGAGCGCTGCGGCTATACGGTTACCCCCTTTCAAGACTCTACAGGTAACCTTATGACCCTGACCGAGGAAGCACGCATCGAATGGCTTCATAACCTAAACCTTTCAGAATAAGAGACCTTGTCAAATAGCCCCAAATAAACTAAACTTGTGCTATAATCCCTAACGGGGGTGCACTGGTTTCGACTGTGAAGCGGAGCATTTATGGCATGTAGAGGATATCGGTTGGCCTCTTTAAAAAACCGGTAAAACGATAATTGCAAATAGCAAATCATCAAAAGTAGTAGCTTTCCCAGCAATGGGTGAGCTTGCTGCCGCTGCTTAAGACCTAATCCGTCATTAGTAGCCGATACCTTTTCGATCGGACCGGGAATGGGAATTGTATCGTCATTTAACCCTGGTATGCACATTGCGAGTGACTCTTGTAGCGATGTTGCGAGATATTTAAGAGTAAGCTAGCCCCAAGTGGTGTGCCTAACAGCAAGGTAAGCTTTAAAACAAAGGTACTAAACATGTAGGCATTTTTGCAAAAACTTGATAGGACGAGAGTTCGATTCTCTCCACCTCCAAATTAACTAGCTCCGGAGCCCCAAAGTTCCGGAGTTATTTTATTTTAGTATAAGCGGAGCGAGCTCGATGACGGCAAACCTTCTGGTTTGACTAAAAGAGATATCATAAAAGAGAATGACTCCGGTGGCTTTGGGGGCCGGAGAAAGTTGATTTGGAGGTGGAAACCTCCATTTTGAATAAGGTGGTCCTGCCTCAATTCATCTATGTTCCGGAGTTATTTTATTTTAGGATAAGCGGAGTGTGCTCGATGACGGCAAACCTTCTGGTTTGACTAAGAGAGATATCATAAAAGAGAATGACTCCGGTGGCTTTGGGGGCCGGAGAAAGTTGATTTGGAGGTGGAAACCTCCATTTTAAATAAAGTGGTCCTCCCTCAACTCATCTTTGTTCCGGAGTTATTTTATTTTAGGATGAGCAAAGCGAGCTCGATGTCATGCGTATGCTTCTACTATTTTGAGCATTTCTTCCATCTCTAAGGGTAGTTTTTTCTTAATGAAGCGGCCTATCATCTGTGAATGGAACGAGGATGAAGACTCTTGAATCTCTACTCTGAAAGTCACCTCTGTTACTCCATTGCTGTGGTTCATTGAGTGGTTACTAACCACTTTTGCAAAGGAAAGGTACGCTTCTTGAATGAACAATTGATGAGGCTTAACTTCCGTCAGTAGAGTTTTGAAAGAAGGGGTCTCGAAAAATTTAGTGGTACCTTTTGTCCCAGCCTGGAAGGGACCATCAATTTCACTGTATTCAATGTCTTTATCCCATCTTTTCCAGTTTTCCACATCTTCCCAAATTCTCCAGATTTGCTCTGGAGGCGCTTTTGTCTCTACAGTGTGTGTAAATTTAAACATGTTCTTATCTCCTTCTTTAACCAATTAATTTCTAATTTTAGCTGCGCCATCCCAAACTTTAATGATTTGAGTCGTATCATTTGGCGAGAACTCTTTTCTAGGTTTTCTAGGCGCCCTTTTGTGTCTTTGTATTCCTCAAAGGTTTTCTCAGCGAGTGCTAGCCTTTCTCGAAAAAGCCGAACCATGTCTTCTTGGTCGGTTATAAAAAACAGTTTGAGCAAAAACTCATTGCGCGGCGTCTCGGATGCTGTCGATCCCTCAAGCCATAATCTAAACTCAGCACGTCCTGTATCTGTGATAGAAAACTCCTGTTTCTTTTTCTTTCCTACATAGACTTCTTTGGAGAGGACTTTGCCCTCTTTTGCTAAGACTTTTAACATTGGGTAGATTGTCGAGTCAGACTCGCGCCAAAAATAGACGGTTGAGCGACTCATAAGCGACTTAATCTCATAGCCGGTGCGCGGCTCCTCTATGAGCATCCCCAAAATTGCAAAGCGTGTTTTATTCTTTGATTTCATAAATAATACCTAGTTACTGGGTATTTTGCTGGAAGGGATTATTTTCCACAACTTTAAATAATATTTTATATCATCGGCCTATGACGTTCTTTCTTCCTTAAGCAATTAACACCTCGCTCAGAAGTAATTAATAAGGTTGTCTTGAAATTTAACTCAAATTAATATATAATAAACTCCTAAACGAGAGAGGTTTTATATGTTTGTATTTGGACAAGCTGGAGGATATGTTCATCAACCTGCTAGAGCAAGTGACGTTCCAACACCTGATGGAGCAAGTAATGTGCGACTACCTGAACCGATTTCAGTACCAAGAAAAAACTTGAGCCGTGTATTCGTTGAAGCGTTAACATTTCTCCGCCCCGATGAACTTGACACTATCGCAAAGATAGGTCCAGCAAGACATTCTGTCGTAGCTATGAAAGCACAGTTTAGACAGCATCTACATGTTCTTGAAGACTACTGTGAATTACTGATTTCAATCTGCCCAGAGCTTGCAGATTCAGCAACTGGATACCCTTTAAGACAGCTCTATTGGAATGATCCCTTTAACTACCATCTCTACACCTTTTATGAACAAAAAAAAGAAGAACTCTTAGATTTTTTAGTGGCCCTATCGCCTGAACAACGAAACAGACTTGAAGCTGGGCTTGCAGCGGATCCTAGAGCCATCCCAACACCTTATGAAGGTTTTATGGAACTTGTGACTGTTGTTGCTGAGAATCCTTCCCTAAATAACTCCTCTTCATACCCCTTACTTGAATCTGTTCTCTCCAGATATATCTCACAAGGCTTATTTTCTAGAGCTCTCAAGCTCTCAAATAAACTCGCAATCTACCAAGATTTACAAAATGATACAATGCTACGCCTAGTACAAGAGCTTTGCAAAAAAGGCCTCTTTAAAAGAGCGATAGCTTTACACGACATGTACGACGAACCAAAATCTAAACTATTAACAGTGATTCTTAAGGAATATTTCGACCAAGGTTTAATGAATGAGGGGACAGATTTAATGCTAAGAGTATTAGATACAACATCACCCAGATTGTATGTATTAAATTATGGCACAACAATTATAGAAGATCCTAACACATTAGTTCAATTGATAGCTGAACTAACAAAAAGGAATCACCTGGAGACGGCGGAAGCGCTTATCAATGATTCCTATTTAGGTGATCTGAAAGAACTACGTCTTGCTATTTTTAGAAAGTACTTGGCCAATAGTGATATTGAGCAAGCTAAGAGAATCCTCTCAAAATATTTCCCACGTCATTATGATCTCCCAAAATACAAGTTCGAATATGCTAGAACCTGCGCTGATCTAGGTCAACTTGACCAGGCTTTAGAAGTCATCAATGGAATATTGTTTTATAATACAGTCGACAGGGAAGATCATCGCAGGATTATTGATCATCTAGTAAACTCCAAACGTTATGATGAAGCTCGTCATTTGGCTTCTTTAATTGTACCCGCTATCGGAGAACATGTTGTCTCTATCAAAGGAGTTGAATATTTCAAGTTTAAGACTGACCTATTACAACGAATTAATGACGAAGAAATGAAAGACAACTAACCTGTCTTTCACCTTCCATTCAAAAAAACGAGCGCTCGCTTGTAGCTAATCTAACTGATCATGTACTTTCATTAGTATCAGAGGTAAGAAATGCTAAAAAAGACCCCCCTACTTGACCAGATTATCCATTGTTTAGACTTAAATTATGGCATTCGCGTGAGTGAGCTTACATTGCTTACTTTAGGCGCTGATACAAATGCCACTCTTTATCAAGCCAAAACAATCGACACGTCTTACTTCCTGAAAATTCAACGGAAAGAATTCCATGAAGTCAGCTTGGAGGTCATCGACTTCCTCGTAAGCTCAGGGATAGAACGCGTCATTCCCCCCATCAAAACGGTGCAGGGAAAAACATCTCAGATCTTGAATGAGGAAACTCTCACTTTGTATCCCTTCATTGAGGGGCAAAATGGATTTAATCGCAGCTTGAGTGAGGATCAATGGGTAAAACTTGGTCAAGCACTTAGACAAATTCATTCTCTTGAGCTCCCTCAATCGCTTTATAAGCGACTACGTAGAGAAACCTTCTCTGCAAAATGGCGAGAGAGTGTCCGGTCGATGAAAGCTCATATTAATGCTGATTCACCAACCGATGCGCTTTCCCGAAGCCTCCAAACTTTCATGCAGCAAAAATTGCCTGAGATTCATCGTTTAGTGGACCGCTCTGAGGCGCTTGCAGAAGGGCTTAAAAATGCTCCCCTTGAGTTGGTGCTATGTCACTCTGACATCCATGGAGGCAATGTGCTCATAAGCCATGCTGATCTCTACATCGTTGATTGGGATGAGCCTATTTTAGCGCCGAAAGAACGTGACCTGATGTTCATCGGTGGTGGTGTGGCCAATGTGTGGAATGATCCCGCCGAGGAAGAGCTCTTTTATAAGGGGTATGGAAACGTGGACATGAATTTGACGGCGCTTGCCTACTACCGCCATGAGCGCATTGTAGAAGACATTGCAATCTACTGCCAAGAAATTCTCTTAGGTAAAGGTGTGGATAGAGAGGAAATGTACAAGCACTTTATCGCCATGTTTGAGCCAAACGGTGTTGTCGACATCGCATTCAAAAGCGATATTTTGTAATTCCATCTAATAATAGGCTAGGATCCCACCCTTTAAATTGAGAGCTTCAATCCCCTGCACTTGAAGAAATTGTACAGCCTGAGCCGAACGTCCCCCACTTCTACACATGATAACAATAGGCTTGTCTGTAGGCAGCTCTTGAAATCTTATTGGAAGCTCTTGCAAAGGAATTGCAATCGCAGGTTCAATTGACTGCTCTTCTCTCTCTTCTGGCTCTCTTACGTCTAGTAAGGTGTACTGCGCCGCATTTTCTTTAAATTCTTTAGCTGTTATTTCTTTCATTATTTTCTTTTAAATAGGTAGTCGTTGTGGGTTCCATCCCAGCCTGGATTATCGACGAGATTGAAGTTTGTAAAGTTCTCGATGCATTCATAACCCCTCTGATCAAGAAAGCTCACTAGCTCATTTAACTCTGACACGTATACTTCTATGAGGAGCCAGTCAAAGGTTGTTTTATCAAAGTCGATCCCTTTCAATACATCGAGCTCATACCCTTCAACATCTAAGCTGAAAAAATCAACGTGGTTGATCGCTGTCTCATCAAGAATCGACTGGAGACTTCTCATGAGCACCTTTTGATTGGCAGGTTTATGGCATCTTTCGCCCCCAACGCTTGACATCAATCCCCCATCAAAGTCGCCCATTACAAATGTGTTATCCATTTCATGTGGACCGAGAGCACAATTAAAGCAATGGGAGCTCGGGCGATTTTGGCAAAGGGCGGTGAATAAGCACTCTGATGGTTCGACTAAAATACCTGTCCAGCCGTAAAGCTCCTCTAAAAGCTTCGTGTTGGAAAAAATCACACCATCATTGGCTCCGACCTCTATGTAGACTCCATTTTGATCCCGGATATAATCCAAAAGTTTATGATCTAAAGGAACCCCCTTCGAATCACAACCTGCATAGGAAAGATTGCCGTAGACTAGGGATGTAAGACAAACCGCTAAAGCCGCTAACCATTTTTTCAAAATGTATGCTCCAAGGTGAATTTCAAAGCTAAAGTACTAAATAGTTACACATTTTCGCAAAGAATTACTCTCTTCTCACCTAGAAACATATTCTAAGAATAATTTTAGTTAGTAAAATAAATACATGTATTTAAAATTAAACCAACTTGTGTTACTATATTTTAATACATGAAAGGGTAAAAAATTAGAGAGAGATTAATGTCAACTATAGCAAATGTACCCGTTAGAGAAATGCACTTTTTTCGGCACGGTCAAACCGTAATGAACAGCACCCCAGAGCGGATTGCTGGAAGATCCCGGACAACAGAGTTAACAGAGAAAGGCAGGGCTGAAGCAAGGGCTTTAGGACCGTATATCATAGAGCAGAAATTTGATCGTTTTTTCACATCAGAAACAGTTCGTACCCAACAAACCTTTGCGGAATCCATGAAAGGCGCTGGCATGTCACAGTGGACGCCCTACACAGTCGACCAAAGAATGACAGAGAGAAGTCAAGGCAGCTGGGAGGGCCTTGTTCGAAAAGAAGTCTATACAAAAGAGCGTAAGGCACAAGTTAACTGGGATTTTGTTCCTGGGGATCCTGGAACAGGAGGAGAAAGTCATGCCATGGTGGCAAAAAGAATGGTTGAAATGCTCGACGCCACAAAGACGACGGGGGAGGATGTACCCGCATTTGTAAAAGAGGCCTTTTATTGCCATGGTTACGCCATAAAAATCATCACAACTGTGTTATTAGGCATGGATCACGAAGCGGCATTTAAAATGCACCTAGACAATGCATCTGTAACAGTCATTCGAGAGTATAGCGATGGTTCATATGAACTTGTGGCACAGAACAGTACTGAGCATTTACCAGCTGATCTAAAACCCGGACCTGATGCTTGGGGTTAACGCTGACTACAAAACATAAGTCATCGAGGAGCTTCTCGATGACTTTGTTTGGATATCCCCCCCCCAACTATTAAAGGGTTTCTCGGAAGGCATTCTCGTCTTGCGTAGCCTCGTAGAACGCTCCAGCTAAATTCGAATAAACTGTGCGCTCATTGATATCATCCATTTCAACCATTGAACCGCTAACGGTATAATTTGGATATTTAGAGATGAGAAAACTTGTCAATGTCAACGCATGAAAGATGACCTTTTTACGATGATTGAGAGCCGCTTCTGTGCGGTTAAAGTTTCCAAGGGAAGTGGCGATACATTCCCGCTCTTCAAGAGGAACCTCACTATCTCCGTTCAGAAACTTCTTAAAGAGACTTCCAGCATTGTAAAAATAGTGTCTATCAAGAAAGCTGAGAGAAGAGATGGTATCTATCAACCCCTCTCTGACAGCTTCTAACTCATCTAAATTCTCAAAGTTGCAGGTGTTCAAAGCATCATCCCAACCATCAGACCTTTCAACGATTAGCTCTTGCAAAATCGCATCGAACTCTGGAAAACCCGGCACCTCCGAGATCTCATGTTGCGGGTTGGCATACCCCATGGCACAAAAGGCAATCAAGCTTAATAATTGATACATTCTTCTCATTAGAACACTCCTTGTTGTTAATGAAATCTTAACACCAACTACAATACACCTAAAATTTTTAATTGCTATGTTTTTTTCCGAATCGCTTTGTTCTTATGGGAGATATGGGTGGAGCTGACCTTTCTTGCAAAATATTTTTTGCTCAGTAACAATGTCCCGCAACCTAGGAGATGCAATATGCTATATCGTTTTTGTTTGTTGTTTGTCACATGCTTTAGCACGCTTGTTTACGGAGAAGTGCATTTTTCGCACCGCGTAGATTCGTATGCAACGCACCAACCTGTGCTTTATGAAATGTGCATGCAAACAAATGGACCTATTATTGAATTCGGATCTGGTCATGGGAGCACTGACCTGCTCCATGCGATTTGTAAAGAGCAACAAAGAGAACTCATTACGATTGATGATAATCAGCAATGGTTAAGTACCTTCAGTCAAAAGTATCTCGGTGATGGGTATGAAGAGGATAACTCGGGTTGGCATAAGTTTCTATTCGTTCCAGGGAAAAACCCTCACGACAATGAGTGTGCTGCACATTGGGTGACGTTTTTAGACTCGCATCCCCTGCTTCAAAACACTCACTTTGCAGTCTGTTTTGTTGATCAATCTCCGTGGCAAGCTCGCCTTGAAACAATCAAACGTTTTAGGTCAAAAACTAAGTACATTATTCTTCATGATTGCGATTACTACCCTGAATATCATAAGGCTGGTACAACCATTGTACATACGGATTATGGAAATAGTATTCCAGGCCACTATGTCTTTGACGACATTATCAACTACTCTAAACTTTACTACCCCTTAAAACCTTGGCCCTTATTTAGCGGTCCACCAACTTTACTCGGTAGCGATTTTGTGGATGACTTCCCAGAAATTGATTACAACCACTATTAATTCTACTTCGGGTCGGGCTCACTATAAAGTGAGCCTGATCTCCCCTTCTAAGCACCAAGCTAGGTTTTTTTATAAGATTCCTCTACACTAGCTAGCATGATTTTACTCGACATTCTCGATTTTGATGACAAAACCTCCCCGTTTAAAAACTGTCTTCGCAAAAATTATCGCCATCTGAAGAAGTGGGCGAAACGTGTGAACACAGACTGCTTTAGGATCTACAATCGTGAAATCAATCACTACCCTTTTGCGATCGATGTCTATGCTGGGCGTTTTTGCATCCATTTTTTTTCACGAGACAGGGAAAACTTAGAGCCGTCAGAGACTCTAAAACAAGAGGTTGTATCTGCTCTAAAGGAGTTATTTGGCGTAAATGAGACAGAAATTTACTTTCGCTCTCGTTTTAGACGGAAAAAGGATCAGCAATATGAAAAGGTCGCCGCGACAAAAGACTTCTTCCACGCTGTGGAATTTGGGGTAAAATTTAGGATCAATCTTGTCGACTACCTCGATACGGGGCTATTTTTAGATCATCGAGAAACGCGTAAAATGGTCGCCTCTTTGGCAAAGGACAAAAAACTTTTAAATCTATTTGCCTACACCTGCTCCTTTAGCGTCCACGCAGCGCATGCAGGCGCCAAGCTTACAAAAAGTGTTGATATGTCCAACACCTACCTCGCATGGGGAAAAGAGAACTTTTTGCTCAACTCCCTTAATATGAAAAATAACAAGATTGTCCGAGCCGATTGCTTGAAATTCTTAGATGAGGAGACGCAAAAATACGACCTCATCGTCATCGACCCCCCAACTATCTCTCGCTCCAAAAAAATGGACCAAATGTTTGATGTGCAAGAGGACTACATCACCTTGATCACAAAGTCACTGGGCCTTTTAGCAGATGGCGGAACGATCTTTTTCAGCACCAATTCACGGAAATTCTCCTTTGATTCAAGCTTGTTTGAAGAGTTCACTGTTCAGGAGATTTCTCGCTGGACACTCCCTTGTGATTTTTCCGATCCAAAAATCCACCGTTGCTGGAAAATCACAAAAAAGACGTAGTTTGGCGAAGAGCAAGTCACTCTTGTTTTTGAATGAGCCGTTTGCTAATATTTTATATAAAATTGGAACGATCCTATGCGTGCGATGACAAAAGCTCTTTTTTTTCTAGCAGTTGCAGCCTCAGGATTACTCTTTGCTAACAACCCAACAACTCAACACACTATGCTTGATATTTCTGTCAAACGAGGAGAAGAACTCCTTGAAATCATCCCCGATATTGCAAAATTGCGTATCGAAGTCTTTGCCGAGTGGCCTTATCGCTATGAGGGCGACTTAACGTATGAAGAAAAATATGTGAAAAAATTTGCCCAGTCCGAAGAAGCGTTTTGTGTAGTCGCCAAAGATGGGGACAAAGTCGTCGGCGTTTCAACAGCCCTTCCCTTAAAAGATGAGGAAGAGAAGATGCAACTCCCCTTTCGTGAGAAGGGGTATGATGTAGATACCTTTTTCTACCTTTCCGACACGGTGCTTCAAAAAGAATACAGAGGACAAGGAATTGGCGGCAGATTAGTCCAAATGCGGATGCTTGAAGCAAGCCTCGACCCTCGCTACACACATCTTTGTGTGGCAAGCATCGAAAGAGACGACGTTCCTGAAGGGAGCTGCAAGGACCTTTCTCAATCGCGTCGTCATATGGGGTTTGTTAGGGACCCTGATCTGGTCGTTTGGTATGATTGGAAGGAGATCGGCGATGAGGTGGAGACCCCTCACCCACTTATTTTCTGGATCAAACCCATAAATAAAACCTAAGACCTTAATTGTAAACGACTTATTTTAAAATAAATACTTGACTAACCGTGTGATTCATGCTATAATTTAGTGAGATAATCACATAATTAGGGGGTAATAATATGGTTAATCACGTTTCTGGGGCAGCAAGCTCTATTGAACATTCTGCGTGGATAAAAAGCAAAAACATTAACGTCAATGACATCCCAAAGGGAGTCAATACAGTTAACATATTTGCAGGTTCAATCGGCCAAGTCAATGGCCACTGGGAAGTCACCGGCATCACTCAATCCAATCTTGATAGCTACATCAAAGCATGTCGCACTCAGGGCATTACAGTAAAATTGACTGTTGGTGGCCAAGCTACTGATCCATGGAGTTCGATTTCTCAAAGCAATGTAGAGCAGATGGGAACAGACCTTGCAAATTATTGTCAGCAAGTTGGTGTTCAGGGTATCGATTTTGATGATGAAGCGACTCAAACACCAGCACAAAGAGCTTTAGTAGGTCAGTTAATCGGTTACTTCAAAAAAGCAAATCCTCAGCTAGAAACCAGTGTTTGTACACTTGGCGGGGCCGGTCCGAAGTATCCGTCTCACGAAGCTGATATTAAGCAAATCTTGGATGGTGGATGTGCAGTCTACGGAGGCAAATGCCCCGTTGATCGTCTATACGTGATGTCCTATGATTACACACTAGGGACAAGTGCACAAACTCTTGCAGGTGATGAAGAATTCATGCAGCAGTGGATAGCATTTGGCAAAACGTATGGGATTGATCCAGCTCACATCAGCAGCGGAGTTAATCCTCCGAGGATAAATGACCTCAATGCAGCTGACAAGCAAAAATTTATCGAATGGTCAGCAGAGCAAGGTCTTAGTACCGGTGTTTGGACTGACTGGACTGCACAGTCAGCTCCATATACTCAGGAAGTCTCTAACTGGTATAACCAAGCTTAATTTATATGGGGTGTTTATCTAAAACACCCCACCCTATTCACTATTCTTTCCTAGCCATTATTCCGTCAAATCTGTACCCTGCTACCAAGATATGTTCACTGGAATTGTTGTTTGGGGCGTCTGCGCTCTCTTTTTTCTTTACGAATTTTTACTTCGCACTGTTATTGGCACGTTTCAGCATCCAATCATGCAAGACCTAAATCTCAATTCCTTCAAATTCACGCTGATTAGTTCTTCGACCTATTTACTCGTCTATGGCCTGATGCAGATCCCCGTTGGCCTCATCACCGACCGCTATGGGTTGAAAAAATCTCTTTTCTTAGGCGCGTTTGTGTGCTCGCTTTCTGTTCTTGGTTTTTCTTATGCGAATACCTTTGTCTCTGCCATGTGTTTTAGGGTTTTGACCGGATTCGGCTCATCGTTTGGATTTGTGTGTCTTCTAGTAGCTGTGTATGAATGGATGCCAAAAAAACATCTTGCTCTCTTAATTGGGGTGTCGCAGTTTATCGGGACAATGGGGCCGATGATTGCCGCCGGCCCGATTAACGCATTAGCTCATGGATCGTCTGTCAGTTGGCGCTCTGTGTTTCTTGTCCTCGGTGGTATAGGCTTCCTTATTTCAACGTTGATTTTACTCTTTGTCAAAAATAGCCCTAAGCAAAGGGGCTCTTATGTGGTCTTAAAGAAAAGAGGAGAAACACAAGCTAACCTCTTGCAGTTGATTAAAAGGGTACAGCCTTGGAGCATTGCATTCTTCTCCGCAACTGTCTATTTTTCTATCGAGTTTCTTTCTGAAAATGATGGGAAGCATTTCCTGATGCTTAAAGGACACAGCTCGCATTTTGCGTCTTATATGCTAACCCTAGCATGGTTTGGTTATGCCATTGGCTGTCCTCTTTTAGGGTTTTTATCTGATTTAACCAATCGCCGGAAACATGTGATGCTATTTGCAGCGCTCTTGGGTCTTAGTGCAATCCTCACAATTATTTTTGCTGAAGAGAAATTTTTACTCGTCGGGGCTTTCCTGGGGTTAGGTCTTGCTACAAGCGGACAGAGTGTAGGCTTTGCCCTCATCTCAGAGCAATTTAAAACCACTTATCTCGCTGTTGGATTGGCATTAAATAATGCAGTGATTATGACCTTTTCTGCAATTTCAGCGCCCGCTATTGGGTCTGTTATAGATTCAATGAAAACAACGACACACCCTACAATGGCCAACTATCAACACGCCTTCTACGCTCTCATAGGAATTGCTTTTGTAGCACTCATTTTGATTCTTTTTGCTATTAAAGAAACCTTTTGTAAATCAGCGGTTGATTTTAACATTTTACATGTCAGGAGACACTCTCAATGAAAAATGATAAATTAATGATTTGTGATACGATCGTACATCCAGGAGAAATGGTTAACTTAGCGCTGCCATTACCTGACAGATACTCTTGCTCTCCTCTGTACATGCCGATGAAGGTGATTCATGGGAAAGAAAAAGGGCCATGCATTCTGATTTTTTCCATCTTAAAGGGGAATGAGTTTAATGGACTAGAAATCGTCAACCGTACGATTCCACAAATCGATGTGAATAAAATTAAGGGCACAATCATTGCCGTGCCAGCTCTTAATATCTACGGACTTACCCACTTCCCTGTACAGTTACCAACAGGCAGAAACTTAGCGGATTGTTTCCCTGGAAAACCTGATGGTTCATTTGGCGAGCGTATCGCCCATCTTTTTACCCAAGAACTTTTAACAAAAGCAGATTATTGCATTGAACTCCAGACAGGAGGCCTTAACCACAATATTTTGCCACAGGTCTACTGCGATTTAGAAAACGTCGAGATCAAGAAACTGGCAAAATCTTTCCAAAGTCCTGTTGTGACAAACGTTTCACTCACAAAGCATCAACTTCGCAAGACAACAGATGATTTAAATATTCCTCTCTTGGTTTACGAAGGTGGGGAAGCAATGCGCTTTGATGAAAACGCCATTACCCTCGGTGTCAATGGGGTTTTGAACGTCATGAGAGCCATCGATATTCTGCCCAAAGCTCCTGAGCAAGATCTTACACCAATTTTTTCACAAGAAGAAGAGTGGATTGTTGCGCATCACGCAGGCATCCTCCACACAGATGTTACCTTGGGCCAAACCATTCAAAAAGGCGAAATCATCGGAAGAATTACCGACCCGTTTGGTATTGATTTTGATGAAAAAGTCCGCTCTCCCCAAGAAGGAATTGTCGTTGGCATTAACACCACACCGATGATTCACGAAGGCTTACCAATCTTTAAAATCGCCTCCTTCCTCGATTACGAAAAGGCTGAAACGCACATCGAAGAGTGGGAGAAAAACCTCCCTGATTAAATCTGGTTGAATGAAAATTTGACCCTGCATAAGATTCTCCCTTTTCCTAAAATGGAGGTCCTTTTGAAAAAATATGTAATCCTGGCGGTTTTAGCAATGGCAAGTTTAAAAGCAGATATCAGAGCGCTCTACGAAGCTGCAGTTCAGGCGCAACAAAACGCGTACTGTCCCTATTCTAACTACTTCGTAGGAGCAGCACTTGAAACCGCCTCTGGTAAAATTTACTCCGGTTGCAACGTCGAAAATGCATCCTGGAGTGTTTCTATCTGCTCTGAAAGAACGGCTATTGTCAAAGCAATTTCTGAAGGTGAACGTGAGTTTACACGCATTGCGATCGTTACAAAAGATGGTGGCATGTCGTGCGGCATGTGTCGACAGATGCTCAATGAGTTTTCCCCAAACATCGAGATCATCACCTTTGATGAACACGGGAACATCGTCACACAAGTACACTTACGCGAGATGCTCCCGATAGCGTTTGGACCAGAAAGTCTTACCGACCTTCCTGACTAAAGCGCATTTTTAGCATAATATTGAATGCCTTTTGCCACAAACTCTGGTAAGTCTTGGTGAAAGGCTTCATAGTACTTATTCAGATCGCTTTCTAAGATGAACTGCCCATGTTCAGCATAGCTTGTCTTATCCGGCGTCCAAAAACAGCTTAGCCACTTAAAGTGCTGATCAACTAAAGCTTGTACAGAGGGACTTGATGCGCTTTCCCCTTCTTCTAAGCAAACGACAAACTCCTGACAAAGGATTTTACACTCTTCACCTAACTGCTTCATCTCTTCAGTTGACCTCTTCGCGATTTTGTTTTTACTCTCTTTAAGTCGAGCCTTTCCCTCTTCACCAAACCGCTCTATGATTTGCTTTTCATACGCTATTTGCTCTTCTTTGTTAAAACCGAGGAACATTTCTTTTTCTGACATCTTCATGTCTCCTTTTAAGTGTTTTACAGTTTTATCAATGGTTTTTATCAATTTTTTAGTCGTCGCAATTGTATTTTGGAGCACCTGCTTATGTGAGGTCAAAGCTACAACTTTGTCAAAATTGCTATGACTCATTACTTTTCGAATTTGCTTTAATTCAAATCCCAGCTCTCTAAAAAAAAGAATCTGCTGAAGCGTGAGAAGTTGCTCTTCCTCATAGTAGCGGTAGCCATTGGCGCCAACAAAACTGGGCTTTAAGAGCCCTACTTCGTCATACCAATGCAACGTTCGCACGCTGACTCCAGAAAGTAATGCAAGTTTTTTAACTGTATACGCCATTGATGATCTCCTTAAATATCCCGTATATTATAAAGGTTAGCTCAATATTAAGGAATGACGTTACGTGAGGGTCAAGTGCTTATTATTTGTTCAAGTCTTTGACTTTTTTTAGTTTTGCTGCCATGCTTGGCTGCTTATCATGTTAGGTTCTGTTAGAAATTATTTATTGCCAATACAGGGAAAGTGGACGCTCGATATTTTTTCGGGATTGACGGTAGCCTTAGCGCTTATTCCCGAGTCAATCGCGTTTGCGCTTGTCGCTCATCTCGATCCCCTCGTTGGCTTGTACTCGGCCTTTTTCCTCTGTTTGATTACAGCGCTTTTTGGAGGACGTCCGGGGATGATTTCTGGCGCGACCGGTGCGATGGCGGTTGTCATCGTCTCTTTAGTCGTTAAGTATGGCGTAAGTTATGTCTTTGCAACGATTGTGCTCACTGGCATTTTGCAGGTACTCATTGGAGTGTTCCGGCTTGGGAAATTTATTCGCATTTTGCCAAAGTCTGTCATGGTGGGCTTTGTCAACGGCTTAGCCATTGTCATTTTCTTGGCCCAGCTAGAGCAGTTTAAAGTGCATGTAGGCGATCAGGTGCATTGGCTCAGTGGCATGGCCCTCTATTCGATGATTGGGTTGGTTATTTTGGCCATGGGTGTAACGCATTTCTTGCCAAGGCTAACGAAAAGAGTGCCTGGGGCGCTTGTTGCAATTATTCTTGTCACGGCGATTGTGCATTTACTCGGGGTGGATGCCCGGGTGGTTCAGGATATGATGGGTGGCAAAGAGGTTTCTGCAGGCTTACCGCAATTTGCCTGGTTGAAAATCCCTCTGACTTGGGCTAGCTTAAAGATTACTCTACCCTATGCGATCACACTTTGCATTATTGGCCTTTCTGAGTCTTTGATGACGCTCTCGTTAATTGATGAGATGACCCACACGCGAGGACGTGCCAATAAGGAATGTATTGCTCAAGGCGCTGCCAATATCGTCTGCGGCTTTTTCCAAGGAATGGGCGGCTGCACGATGCTTGGCCAAAGCATGATTAACATCAACTCGGGTGGACGAGGTCGCATTTCAGGAATCATTGCAGGCTGTACTCTTTTCCTCTTTATTCTCGTCTTGTGGCCTATGATTAAGCTCATTCCCCTTGCGGCTCTTGTGGGCGTTATGTTCATGGTGGTGATTGAAACCTTCGAATGGGCGACGTTTAAATTCCTCGGTAAGATCCCCTTGCACGATGCCTTCGTCATTGTGATCGTTACGCTTGTAACGGTCTTCACCAATCTAGCGATTGCCGTTGTCACAGGCGTTGTGATTGCCGCTTTGGTCTTCGCCTGGCAAACGGCAAAAAACATTCATGCACAGAAGAAAATGAATAAAGATGGTGCTCGGGAATATCATCTCCAAGGTCCTCTCTTTTTTGGTTCTGTAACTCAATTTAAAGCGATTTTTGACGTTGAAAACGATCCGAAAGAGATTATCATCGACTTTCTCGGTTCTCGTGTAACGGATCATTCAGCGATTCATGCAATCCAGTTCATTACCGAGCGCTATGTGGCGCTTGGAAAAAATCTCCACCTTCGCCACCTTAGCCCTGAGTGCAAATTGCTTCTTGGAAAAGCAGGTGACATGGTGGAAACCAATGTCCTCGAGGATCCCGACTACCACGTCGCCTCTAACAAACTCGGATAACACGTATGTTTACACCATTTCAAGTCTACCCCCCGAATACAAGCGCCTATCTTCCTGTCTCAAAAAAGCACAAGATTTTCTATGCCACGTACGGCAATCCCAAGGGCATTCCAGTTGTTGTTCTCCATGGTGGTCCTGGAGCGGGATGCGCAGATGGATTAACCTCTTTTTTTGATCTCAATACTTGGCATGTGATCATGCTCGACCAAAGAGGCGCAATGCGCTCAGCCCCCTTTGCAGAAATGGAAGAAAATACGACGCAAAACCTTGTTGAAGATATTGAGATGCTCAAAAACCACTTGAAGATCGATCAATGGGTGTGCTTTGGCGGATCTTGGGGATCTTTGCTTGCGCTCTTATATGGACAAGCCTATCCAAAGTCGTGCTTGGGCTTTGTACTTAGAGGAATTTTTCTTGGGAGGGAAAAAGACTACAAACACCTTCTCTACGACATGGGGAAGCTATTTCCTCAAGCTTACCAGGAATTCTTAAACTATTTTCCTGAAGATGAAAGATCTGACCTTATCAACGCTCTTTATACACGTATCATGGACCCTGATCCAACAATCCATATGGGCGCTGCGAAAGCTTCACTTGGTTTCACCTACAACGGTTCAACTCCTAATCCCTCTCCTGAGGCTAAAGCCTATTATTTGGGTTCAGATCAGCATGTATTAAGTATGGGACGCGCTTTCATTCACTACTCAAAACACCGCTTTTTCCTTAAAGACAACCAGACCCTTGATGGCATGTCAGCAATCAAGCACCTTCCAGCCATTCTAGTCCATGGCGAGAAAGACTATATTTGCCCCAAAGAGCAAGCTGTTCTTCTTCATGAAAATTGGGAAAACTCCCAACTAAACCTTCTGCCTGAAGGTGGTCATGCTCCCGTTGACCCTCATATCATTAAGGGTCTTCAAGACGCAAACCACTCTCTTGCAAAAGCCTTAGGCTAAAATATAGACCTCTTTGTGCCAGCTGATCTCTAACAGTGTAAATAATTCTTTTCTTGATTGCTGCTATTTTACAGTCTAGCGTATTCTCTTGGTATGATTGCAACTTTAAGACGCTACTTTTTTCCCTCTAGCACTCAAAAAATGGGTACTATTAAGGGTGTATTTATCCCTAATATCCTCCAGATGATTGGGGTGATTCTATTCATGCGCCTTAGTTGGATTCTAGGTCAGGTGGGACTGACCAAGATGACCTTGATCATTGGCATTTCCTCTTCGCTTTTAATCATTACAAGTCTTTCTTTGATGGCAACCCTCTCCAATATGAAGATGGAAGGCGGTGGCTCCTATTATTTGATTTCAAGAACACTTGGCATAGAATTTGGCAGTGCGATTGGAATATTAATTTCAATTTCTCAGCTGGTAAGTGTAGGTCTTTGTATTTCAGGTTTTTCTCTATCCTTGCATGAGTTTATTCCACATGTTCCTATTCAGGTCATCGAGGTTGGAACTCTAACGATCTTAATGGCAATTACTTTCTTATCTACTGAGCTTGTGCTTAAGACTCAGCTGCTTATTTTTGCCATCTTAGCGGTTTCTATTACCTCAATTTTTTTAGGTGGCAGAAGCTATATTCCCGAGTCCTTAGCTCCTGTTGAGACCCTAGGTACCGGGCTTTCATTTTGGGCAGCCTTTGCCTTATTTTTTCCTGCAACAACAGGTATCGAAGCTGGTCTTTCAATGTCAGGCGACTTAAAAAAGCCCTCCCGATCCATTCAATTTGGTACTCTGGCATCTGTTGTAGCTGCATTTTTGCTCTATAGCTCTTTAGCCTATTTTTTCTGGGGACAAGTTCCAGTTAACCTCTTAAAATCTCACCCATTTATTGTCTTCCACCTAACAAAATATGGTAATTTAGTGATGCTTGGAGTTTGGGGGGCAACTTTATCAAGTGCTTTCGGTTCAATTTTAAGTGGTCCGCGTATTGTACAAGCCATTGCAGGCGATGGAATGCTTCCGCGTATATTGACAAAGCCTCTATTCACGAATTTATTCTTGTATGGCGTTCTTGTCGTACTGCTTTGTACAACTGACATCAATCACATCCTGCCTATTCTTACCATGACTTGTCTTGTGACGTATGGCTTAATAAATTTTGTCGCCTTCTTTGAGAAATTGATCCACAACCCAAGCTACCGACCAACATTCCATATTGCTAAATTTATTCCTCTTGTCGGTTCGATTGGCTGCTTTGTTGCCATGTTTTTGATCAATGCAGGTGCAGCATTTTTGGTTCTTGCTCTTACAATTGCTCTTTGTGTTTGGACATTTTCCCGCAAAGTCGCAGGTAATTTTGAGGATCTACGCTATAGCCTTTGTCTTTACTTCATTAATAAAGGAATTTTTGCCTTATCTAATCTCGAAAAGAATGCAAAAAGCTGGCGTCCTCATATCCTGACAATTATTTCCGGAGATGTTTTAGATAAGAATCTCGCTTTTTTCTCTCATGCATTAAATCAAGAAAAAGGGTTTTTAACCTTTGGTCTATCTGTGAATGATAAAGTGCAAGATAATCCAGTCCCTTTAATGGTCAAAAATGACCTTAATCTCTACAACATTCCCTCGTACGTACACATTAACTCCACCTCTGAACTCAAACACGGTCCTATTGAGATTCTGGCCAATTATGGGCTTGGTCCCCTTCGACCCAATACAACGATTCGGCAATTTGAAGAAAAACCGTCACTCCCCTTTGCTACCTTTTTGCTAGGAGCTAGCAATAATGGAAAAAATACAATTATTCTAAAATCCTCTCCTGAAACAAACGTATTCACAAGAAAAAATGATCATACAAAACAGATTAACCTCTGGTGGGGTGGTGAATACCGAGGGAATTTTGAGCTTTGTCTTGCCCTTTCACACCTTTTGCAAATGAGTGATAACTGGCAACAGGCAAAAATTTGCATCAAAACTGTTGTCAAAGATCAAGCAATGCGCGAGAAAAAAACACATCAATTTGAACGGTTTAATGAAAAGTTACGCCTCCAAAATCTAAGCTTTACAGCAATTGAGGATGTGAATGAAGCCTTCTTTCCAAACCTTGCTGGTGCCTCTGAGGATGCAGACCTTACATTTTTAGGACTTCGCTCACCCAATGCAGAGGAAACTTCTGGTTCCTACCAAAAATATTTGCAAAACCATTTTGAGCAAACAAAATCTATTAAAAACATCGCCTATGTGCTTTCTGGTGAATCCTTAGAATTTGAAAAGATTTTCTTTGAGTAGTTTAAACACATAATGGTATAGCAGGTTTATGGACAAAGTCGTTAAAACCGATGTTAAAGACCTGCTTTCGTTACTTAAAAGTCACACGCTCGTACTTTGTATTGTCATCCTCTCTTACTTGGCAAACTACACGCTCAATGTCTACTTAGCCAGGCTCTTACCACCACCCATTTACGGGGATATTGCGGTTGTTCTTCTGATTTTGGCCCTTTTAGTTCCACTCGCCGTCTTTGGCACCGAAATTTCCCTTGTCCGTTACCTCCCAAAGTACCTCGCAAATGAGGATTACGGTCACGCCGCGGGTTTTATCCGCTGGACGTTTAAGATGATCGGCATCATGACCCTCATTATCTTAGCAACTGGCGGCCTTCTGATCTATGGTACTGCCTATATGCAACAACTCAATGAGAGTAAACTCCACGATGTGCACCTTGTCTACCTCTCTTTTTGGCTCATTCCCCTCTACGCCCTAAACATTCTTTTCTCCAATATCCTACTTGTCTTCAATCGTCACTACATCGCCACCATGAGTAAAGGCTTCACCCTTTTTGGTCTGATGATCGGTGCGATCTTTCTCTTTCTTCGCTTTAAAGGCTACACCTCAGAATCGGGCATGGAACTGATCATCGTCTCATGCGTCGGGCTTGCTTGTATCCTCTCTATCCTTTTCCAGAGCCTTTTTATCTACAAAGTCTTTCCGAAAGAAGTGATCCACGCCAAACCCCATTACCACAAAAAAGAGTGGTTTCGCTCTTCCTTCTTTGTAATGGGAACAACACTTGTCTTCTCAGGGATGAGCGCCGTGCAGATCATTCTCTTAGAAATCCTTGGGACATACGAAGCCGATGTGGGCTTTTTCGCCTCCCTTATTGTGATCTCCTCGATGATCTTAATGCTCGGCGGCGCAGTAAACATGCTCTTAAACCCCCGGATCAGCTCGCTTGTCACCCATCACTCAAGCTCGCACCTGCAAAAAATGCTCAATGTCCTCAACTGCGGTAAAATGATCCCTGGCATCATCTTGTTTGTCCTCATCTATTTCTATGGCGACTTTCTTCTCTGGATCTTCGGTAAAGACTTCACTAACTCTCATAGCGCGCTTTGCACCCTTGCCGCCTTCTATTTATTTGGCCTCGCCTTCAATTCAGTGCCTGCTCTTCTTAACTTTTCCCACCACCAAAAGACAGGCTTTGTCATCTCCGCGGCCCAGCTGCTCTACCTCATTCTCATGAACATCATCTTAGTGCCCCACTTTGGTTTAAACGGCGCTATTTTTGCCCTTGGTTCATCCATTGTTCTCTCCTCCCTTGCAGGGGCCTTCTTCGTCAAACGCTATCTCGGCGTTAAGTCATTCTTTTTCCTTTGATATCTTCATGTTCCATGTTAAGATTTTGCAAATTTTAACTAAGAGAAATCGATATGGCAACAGTAACTAGACAAGCTATTTTACAAGAGGTGTGTTGGACGGGAACGGATGAAGTAACCTCCCGGTTTGCCTCTGATGTACGTGTGGGTTTTTTAGAATTCACCGTTCCTGGAACCAGAGGGAAAATTGAATTTAGAGTACCTTCAAGGAATCCTGCTGATACAGAGGTGAAGAGACAGTATTTGGTTGTCTTGCCAATAGCTCCTAGACCTAGAAGATCCAGAAGGAGTGGCTACAGATGAAAGTGGCGCTGTTGCTGCCCTTTTTGCAGAGCTATGCATGAAGCAGGTAAGCAAGAAATAAAGCCTCTTTGTATCCCTTGCATAAATAACAAAATTGCTCTATGACCTGCTAAATGGTTCATAAGCTTCTTGGGATTGAATTGCCGCTCATTCAGGCACCGATGGCCGGGGCTACCCCGCCACAACTTGTGGCCGCTGTATCAAACTGCGGCGCTCTTGGCTCACTCGGCGCTGGTTACATGTCGCCCAAGACTATTCGCAAAAATATCCAAGAGATACGGTCTCTTACCGATCACCCGTTTGCTGTTAATCTCTTTATTCCAAGTGAAACGCTAGTTGGAGATACTGCGGAGATGGAAGCCCTCCTTAATATGATTGGGGAAGAGTATTTTGAAGGTCCTTTTGAAACACCCTCAATGGTTAGCCCTTCATTTGAAGAGCAATTGGAAGTGATTATGGAGGAAAACGTTCCGGTCTTTAGCTTCACCTTCGGTCGGCTTTTTGAAAAGCATGTAAGAGCCCTCCAAGATCAAGGAACTTTTGTGTATGGAACGGCAACAACGCCCAATGAAGCGAAGGAGCTTGAGCTCTCTGGTGTTGATGCGATTGTCTTGCAAGGTCTCGAGGCAGGCGGACACCGCGGCAATTTCTCATCCCCTCAAGAAGAACTCGATCTTGAGATGTTGATACAGAGAACAGAGGTTAGCATTCCCTTAATTGCTGCTGGAGGGATCATGGATCAGCAAGGTGTGACTCGTATGCTAAACCTTGGAGCTGATGCTGTGCAACTTGGCACGGCGTTTCTTTCAACGAAAGAAAGTGGCGCCCACCCTGTTCACAAAAAGGCGCTTTTAGACCAAGGAAAAACACCGACTAAAATCACGGATATCTATACAGGTAAACGGGCACGAGGCATTGAAAATGTGATGATGAAATGTTTAGAAGATCATCCAATTCCCCCCTACCCCATCCAGCACTTTTTGACAAAAGCTCTTCGAGCTATGAGTGCGCAAAACGAGAACCCTGAATTCATGTCTCTTTGGGCGGGTACAAATTATCCAAAATGTCAGGACATTAGTGTGAAAGATCTGATTAAAGAGTTATGTCCTTAGACAGGTTCTTTTTCCGCATTGGCAACAAAGACTTCTTGTCAGCAGTCGATGAGTATTCCTTTAGGTTGCTCGTCATGGTTGTAGATCTAGTTCTACCACAAGAGGGCTGTGGTCTGAAACTTCATCGTCTAAAACAGTGAACGATTTGATGTTGATCTCTTTTGAGGTCAGGACGTAATCGGCAAATTTTTCTGCTTTAGGATAGAGGCTTGTGCGTGTTGATGTAACTTGATATTTGCAGACTAGATTCTCAAGGTTTTGCTCTAGTAGTTTTAGGCTTTCTGTATCAGGTCGTAGGTTAAAGTCGCCGCAAAGTATGACAGGGACGTTAAGTGAATCGAGGAATTGGCGGATTTTTTCACTCTGGTTTATTCGCGAGGGGGAATCTGTTTTTCCTTGGCCGTTCCATAGCCCATGCACGTTTACAATGGCATAGGTTTGGTTGTCTTTAGCTTTTACTTTGACCCATTGCAAATTGCGCGCATGGTCGGGGCCATAACCTGGATAGGTGGGATTCTCATGAATGGTCTTTGCGCCTTCCTCAAGAACTTCTAAGTCTTTATGCACAAAGATTCCTATCCCATAGATCCCTCCAACCACAGGTCTGAAGTAGCCCTGGTGATTTGGAAGTTGTCCGCCAAGCTCAGAAAATATTTCAAGTGAGTACAGGCCTTCTGTTTCGGTTGAAATTTGCTTTTTTGCATTGTGATAGACTTCTTGTAGGCAGAAGACGTCAACACTGTGATGGGTCTTTATAAAATTTAATAGGGGTTTTAGGACACGTCCTCCCCATATATTCAGCGACATGATTTTCATACGAGCAATTATACAACAAGAAAGAAAAAAGGCCTAGTTATAGGTGAGGTTCGTCGTAGGGGGGCTCGGCCATGAGGTATTTGAGTTTATTGATGAAGGGTAAGACGATAAGTCCTGCGATGACGCCGCCGATTCCAACGGCAAGAAAGACTTTTGTGTAGAGCGGATTACTGATAGATAGGGCTTCTCCCCCGGCTGGCAACGGCGCAAAAATTGCAATGTAACCTGCAAAGACGCCGCCGATTCCACAGCACAGCTGCCAAAACCCCATCATGATTCCCTCTTGTCCCTCAGGAGCTAAGCTTCCTACCATAGAGATTCCAAGCGGGCTAACAAGCAGTTCTGCAAAAGCAAAGATCGCATAGGCGATGACGATATAGACAGACGGCATGATGCGCGTGCCCATGATTTTTGTCATGAGCGCTAAGAAGCCAAACCCAAGACCTATTACGACAAGAGAGGCGGCAAATTTAATGGCAATCGAGGGATTGATGTTTTTTTGGCTAAGCACATACCACACTCTTGAAAGGAGTAGACCGATGAGAATGACAAAAACACCGTCAAAGGCGAAGTAAGAAGAGGCCGGGATCTGAATGCCTAGGAATGTCTTATCAACATTATTGCTGATGAAGACGGAAACAAAAGAGGGCTCGAGTGAATATAGGATCCAAAAGGCTACTGAGATTAGCGAGAGAACGAGGAAGGCTAGCATCTTATTTCTCGCTCTGTGCGTCTTTTGTTTATAGGCAGTACTTCCTAAGAGAACTATCATCACTGCGAGGAGGATTAACATCAGGATATTGTTCACCTCAGGATTTTTAAAAAGAACTGCTGTGATAGGTGTAGCGACAATAGATAGCCCAAATAAACTTCCCCAAATTTTTTGCTTTGACCAGTTAACTTGAGGCGCGATGGAACGTCCTTTGTGGACGTGAATTTTATGTTTTGCAAAGTGAAGAAGGGCTAAGGCGCCTAGCATACAAAGTGCATTGAGCCCAAATTCATAGCTAAAGCCGAAGTAACTTGCAATGGCTCCCCCCGCAAAGATGCCAAAGATTCCGCCTAGATTAAAAAAGAGGTAGAAGAGGGTGAATCCTGCTTCTCTAAGTGGGCTTTCTTTGGGGTAACAATGGTCGACCATGCACCAGGTCGCCGGTGTTGCAAAGGCATTTCCTACAACGAAAAATCCCATGCCTGTGTAGAGCGCCTGTGTACTTGGTACGCACAAGACAATGAATCCCAATGCGCAAAATAAGATGCCTACGCGAGCTGCATTGGTATAACCCAATTGAGTTGAAACGTACCCTCCACCGAGGGGAAGAATCCATAAAAGGGCGACGGCTGCTGCAAAGATGGCATACGCCTCATGTGATGGGATCTTTAGGATGTTAATTTGGTAGAGAACAAGGGAGGCAATAATACTCCCAAACCCTACCATGAAAAGGGAGTAGGACCCCGTTAAATAACGAAGAGCTTTGGGGTGAGCATGTTTGCGCAAAAGGTACCTATCAAGTTTTTTTTGATAGTAGCGCTCCTTTTACCGTTTGTCAATTCCGTTCCATCTCTAGGAGCCACTCTTTGCGCTTAAGCCCACCCGCGTAACCTCCAAGTTTACCCCCTGTATTGATGACTCGATGGCAGGGTAAAACAATCGCAAACCTATTCGCTGCATTAGCCCCTGCAACGGCGCGAAAAGCCGTGGGTTTACCGACAGTTTTTGCTAAATCTGCATAACTAACGGTGGTTCCATACGGCACTTTCGCTAGGGATTTCCATACTTTTTCTTGAAAGGGCGTTCCCTCAAAAGCAAGAGGCGTTTTAAAAACCTTAAGCTCGCCTAGAAAATAGCTTTTGAGCTCTTCTTCGATCGACTCTAACACCTCACTTGTGCCTTTTGTCCAAACAGGTTCTTTGAGCCCCTTCTGATCAGTGAAAGCAAGGAGTCTCAGGGTTTTTTCATCCCCCACGGCAACCATCGTTCCCATGGGGGTTTCGATATACTTGCCAATCATTATTCTGCGCGGGCTGATGAGGCTTTCTCGAGATTAACGAGACGGAAAGGATACAAATCTTTGTCCCAATCGCGGTTTGGTTCAACTTTCATCCGCTCGCCTACTCTCCAATCGCGGATATCATACTCGTCGACATACTTAACTTTGTAATAGCTCTCATCACTGAGAATGACCGTTGAGCCATTGATTGAGAGGATGGTTAAGTAACCTGGTCTAACCTGCGCGTCATTGACCCCTTGCTGCCAGGCTGTTTGATACACGATGTCAAACATCTCATAGAGTGGAATTTGTCTAGCTGGCGTTGATTCATAGAGCGTGTCGTTGTAAAGGGTAAATGGATAGTCGTTTGAGTAGGCTGAATAGATGGTTACCTGGTCAAGGTTTGCCCATGAAGAGACTTTAGAATAGTAGGGCAGTTCCCAGGCTGTGCCATCTTCCAAGGCGATGTAGGTCGTCACACCTGTTTCATAAGCAACACTTAAGGTCGTGGCACTATAGGCCTCAAGACCAAATGTCGCTGCAATCATAAGAACGCTTAAGGCTTTTAAAAGTCGCATCAAAAACTCCTTCGAGGATGGTTTAAAGAAGGGAAATTCTATTTTAACTCCCGATATTCCACAAGCTCCATTTTTCAGAAAGGCCTCGAATCTAATGAAGGCATCGATTAGAATGCTCTGCTAAAAATAGGAGAAAAATCAATGAGAGTAAGCTTTCAAACTGTGAGAAATACGGCCTTTGCCTTAACTGGAACCGCTTGTGCATGGCAAGGTTTAAAAATGCTAACTGCTCCAAGAGATCTTACTCCCAGTCTTTTCCCCTATCTTTCAAGGCCTTTACCAGATCTTACCGGGGAATCGATGAGAACGCGAACGCTTGTGACTCTTGCAAGTACTGATTGTCTAAAAGCGACATGTGAAGCACACAGTGCCTCTGTTTTTACCACCTGCGAAAGAATAAAGAGCGTTGTAGGCCACCAAACCTTAGAGAGCTTGCAAGTTGACGTTCTTGAAGCCGCCGAGGTCAAGGACCCCGCGTTGCGCATTCAAACGCTGTTTAAGCTTTATCAAGAGATGGCATCTCTTCTCACCATTCAAACCGTAGCTTTTACAGAAATTGTTGATTTTGCACGTAGTTCACCTCCAATTAGATCTGTGGAAGAGGCATTGGAGCTTAATTTTACTAGCACTGAAAGAACAAGCAAGGCACTTGTTCCATTAAAGCTTTTGATTGCCGCCTGCTTGATAGGATACGTTTCAGAAGGCGGTGATCTCACAAAATTAGGACTAGATGATGAAACCGTAACAGCATTAAAGAAAGCTGTCTCATCAATCGAGGCCTAATTACTGCTTTGCATCTTGGTAGAGCGTCCGTGCAAAATTATCGAGTAAAATGGCCGCGCCTCTTGGGTGAGATAAATCTGTAACTCCTGGGCCAATGACTTCAAAATTAACTTGCTTTGGTAAAAACGTTTTAATGACAGTAAATTGATACTGACAAAAGGGCTGCGTTGAGACAAACAGTGCTGAGCAAGAGCTTGCTTGTACATCCACCCAGGCATCAATCGTGTCTTTTGTTGTAGGTCTTGCACCCGATAAATGCATCGGCACATCTATGAAAACTACCTCACATGTTCGCATTATGTCTGGGACAGCGCTTTTCTCCCAAATATAGCGGGCCGCCTCCGACTCGGTCGAAAATTGATCTAGCATTGAATCAACACGCCCATCTAGGGGTCGTTGTCCAACAAGCCACACGACTTTGTCAAACCGGATTCCTTTGTTCCACTGATCGATCAAATAATTTAACCGCGCCTCCATATGAGCTGTTGAAGATCCGAGAATGAGTGCGACATCATAAACCCTTTGGGAAGGTTCCCAAGCATCAAAATGCCCCTGATTTTTTGCCCACTCTAAAACAAGGGTTCGTTGCTCCTCACTAAGCCCTTCAACTTCCCACCGTTCTAATCCAGCTTGTCGCAGCCATTTTGCTTGCGTAGCCTCAACAAGATCCGCATCTTCTGCAATGCCCAACTCGGTTGCTAAGTCTCTAAATGCTAAAACGTCTGGTCCCCTCTCCACAATTGCCCCTCCATAAACTGCACTTAAGCAAAAAAGGAGAATACAAACCACACAACTTTTCATCTTAAAACCTTTGCACCCTCATATGGCAATAGGGCGCCTTGCCATTTTGTTCATAGTAATTTTGATGATGCTCTTCAGCGAGATAAAAAAAGCTTGCTGGAACCATTTCTGTTGCAACTTCCAATCCCATCGCCTCAAGCTCCTCTATCAACTTTCCAGCCACCTGTTTTTGCACATCAGATAAATAAAAGACACTTGAGCGGTACTGTGAGCCTAAGTCTGGGCCTTGACCATCTTTTTGCGTCGGATCGTGGATCTCGAAAAATACCTTCGCTAAAGTTTCAAAGTCCGTTTCCATCGGGTTAAACACCACCTCCACAGCCTCTGCATGCCCTGTTTTCCCCGAGCAAACCTCTTCATACGTCGGATCGACAACCGTGCCGCCAATATAACCTGAGCGAACACGAATTACACCCTTTTCCCCTTTCAGCAAATGCTCCACTCCCCAAAAACAGCCGCCCGCAAATAGAGCTCTTTCAAATTCTTCTACCTTCAAAGGGTTAAACCTAAGCGAAACCGAGTTCACACAGTGGCGCATGTTCTTAGGCGTTAGCATCTCGCCAGCAAATACATGCCCTAGATGAGCATCACACCTATCACAACGAATCTCCGTTCTTTTTCCATCCGGATCAGGAAGTCGTTTAACACCGCCATCAATCTCATCATCAAAACTTGGCCACCCACATCCCCAGTCAAACTTATCAGCAGACAGATAAAGGGGCGCGTCACAACGCTTGCAAAGGTACACACCAGGTTCTACGCTCTCATTATACTCTCCTGTGCCCGGTTTCTCTGTGCCACAAGCCTCAATGATTAGCTCCTCTTCTTCTGACAAATTGTGATATCTATGCATCATTTCCACCTGCGATAAAGCCTGTTGTCCAAGCATTTTGAAAGTTAAATCCCCCTGTCACCCCATCAATATCTAAAATCTCCCCACAAAAGAACAACCCTTTTTGAACTTTACTTTCCATCGTCTTGAAATTGACCTCACTTAACCGCACACCGCCGCACGTGACAAACTCATCCTTATTTGTCGTCTTCCCCTTCATCTCATACCGATCTTCTTTAAGCGTGCAACATAGTGCACTCAATCCCTTCTTCCCAAGGGAGTTTACCACCAAATCTTCAGCTATCCCCGCTCGCAAACAAAGCGTTTTCCATAGCTTTTTTGGAAGATCAAAACAGCGCAATAAAACAATCGGCTTATTCCCTTGCTCCTTTTGAAGACAATGGCGAATCTCTTCAGCCAAAATGCCTGGCAGCCAATCAACCACGAGCGTACTCTCATAATTTTTCTCTGCTAAAAAACGCGCCCCAAAAGCAGATAGCTTGAGCGCTGCTGGCCCACTAAATCCTTGATGCGTGATTAAAAGTGGACCCTCTTGCTTCAAGCGGCTCCCTTCTATACTGACCCGTGCTGGCACAGCAACCCCCGACAATTCGACCAAGGGATGCGAGGGAATATTAAACGCAAACAGCGATGGAACTGGAGGCTCAATCGTGTGCCCAAGCCCTGCTAAAAACTCCCAGCATGGCTTCGCACTACCCGTTGCCATGATCAAACGCTCAACCTTGATAGATTGTCCACTTGCAATCTCAAGCTCAAAGCCCTCATCACACACCTTTACGCCTTGCAACTTATGCTGCGTTAAAATCCTCACGCCCAAACGATCTGCCTCTTTTAAAAAACAGGCGATAATGGTCTCTGATGAATTCGTAACAGGAAACATCCGTCCATCAGCTTCGGTCTTAAGTTTAACGCCACGTTTTTCAAACCAAGCGATCGTATCCTCTGGCCCAAACGTGTGGAAAGGACCAAGGAGTTCTCGACTTCCTCTAGGATAATTCTGCACAAGTTCTTTTGGCTGAAAACAGTGATGTGTCACATTGCAGCGACCGCCTCCTGAGATCTTCACCTTAGAAAGGAGCTTAATCCCCCTTTCTAAAATCATCACCTCAGCTTGAGGATGAATTTCCTTCGCATGAAGCGCCGCAAAAAAACCAGCAGCCCCTCCCCCAACAATTACAATTCTCATAGAGCATATAATTTACCTTGAGCTACCCATTACTTCAAGCTATTAGGAATTCTTTCAGATTTTCGAAAAAAGCCTACCCTGCCACAATCACTCGACCGGAATAAACACATTGGAGATAAAAATGGATATGCCCCCAGTTGTTCATGAAGTTGTTGTCGATAGGGAAGAGGCCAAACAAGCCGTTTCACGTCTACTTCCCGAAGATTTTAAGGTATATACTGCCAGTAATGGCGTCGGTCGCTATGGAGCAGGAGCCTGTGAAGAAAAAATTCTTCCAACTTTCAATCACTACCTTGGTGATGACGGAGGCTACGTAGCCATCTACACCCGTGATCCTAAAGGAAGTGTTTACAGTGTTGGCAACGATATCTACGTTGTAGGTCAAATTCGCGTTCCCGGCCATTACGAAGGGCGCATTTTCATTCCCGAAGGTTATAAAGCAGGTGATAACATCACACGTGATGAAAATCTTGTCGCTATTGCAGAGAGCTATCTACCAGAAGAAATGAAATATAAAGTCTGGGTCGGTGGAGACACCGGCGGCTGGTTCGGCCTCTAACCCCTTAGGGCTCAGTTGCAATACTGAGCCCTCCCCACAACCCTAAAATTTTTATTCCACCAAAACAGGCAAGTTTGGGCAAACCCCAAATAAAGATATCTTTTCCTGAGATATTGTGTTATCCTCTGCCCGATTTTAAAGTAAAAATGGGAAAATGATGACTTTTGACAATTTTCCTTTGCACGACCACATTAAGAAGGCCGTAGCAGAGGCGGGATACGAAACACCAACAAAAATACAGCTAAAAGCAATTCCGAAGATTGTCAAAGGCTTTGATGTACGAGCATCTGCTCAAACTGGAACTGGGAAAACAGCAGCTTTTCTCCTTCCAGCACTTGACCGTTTAGCAACACCATCGACAAAAAGCGGTAAAGGGCCAAGAATTCTAGTCCTTACACCAACACGCGAACTTGCCATGCAAATCGCCGATCAAGCGGACAAATACAGTAAATACATGAATCGCACCAAAACCGTCTGTGTTGTTGGAGGGGTTCCCTATTTCAAACAAACAAAACAACTTTCAAAGCCATGCGATATTCTCATCGCCACACCCGGCCGACTCATCGATCTTTTAAACCAAAAGAAAGTTAAACTTTCTCGCGTTGAAATGCTCATTTTAGACGAAGCAGACCGGATGCTTGACATGGGCTTCTTGCCCCCTGTTGAGGAAATCGTTGCTGCAACACCAAGTGATCGACAAACACTGCTTTTCTCAGCAACGCTTAAAGGTGAAGTGCAAAAACTCTCCGAGCGTCTCCTCACAAAGCCGATGGACATCGTCGTCCATGCTGAGAAGGAAAAGCACGAGAACATCGAGCAAAAACTCCACTTTGTGAACGATATGAACCACAAGAATCAAATCCTTGAACATATCCTCGATAAAAAAGATCTCAATCACGCCATCGTCTTCACCTCAACAAAGCGTCATGCCGACCGGCTCACCGATGAGCTTCAAGATAAGGGGTACGAAGCAGCTGCTCTGCATGGAGATATGAACCAGCGCCAACGCACAAGAACGCTTGCACAAATGAAACGTGGATCGGTAAAAATTCTCGTAGCAACAGACGTTGCCGCGCGTGGGATCGACGTGCAATCCATCTCGCACGTGATCAACTTTGACCTGCCACAAACCTGTGAAGACTACGTGCACCGCATCGGACGTACTGGCCGAGCAGGAGCGAAGGGTAAAGCATTTACCTTTGCTGCAAAAAAGGATTCAGGGCAAGTAAAGCGCATCGAGCGCTATACCGGTCAAGAAATCGCCATCTCAGAAATCCCCGGTCTTGAACCGAGCACTCAAAAAAGCTCCAACCCGAAGCCAAAGTGGAAGAAACGCTCATTCCACCAACAGAAGAGCAAACGGCCAGGTGGTGGTGGTGGAAGCCGCAGAGGTGGTAAAGCTAACCAAAGCAACAGGCGCACAAAGCGCTCCCACAAATCACGGCCCTAGCGCAGCAGTAATACTAGTACGGATCTCCTCCGGGAGATCCCCTATCTTCAAAAGGTCTTGATAAAGTCTATTAGCCTCATCAAATCTCTTTGTTGCCCTAGCGCACTTTGCCAAAACTAAAGCACTCTGATATTTATAAACTTCGTTTAAAACGTACCCGGTATCAGTCGGCTTTCCCAAAGAAGCTCCTATCAAAGCAAACAAATAGGCGGCGTGCGGCTTACCTCTTCTAAGCAAGTAGTCAGCTAAACACACAAGAGGTTCTGCCCTTGATGGTAGGTTATCATACGCTCTTAGATAATCACCAATGACAGTCTCTTCTGGAAGTCCCAATTGCTCTGCTTTATAAGCTGCAACAAACAAAGCCCAAAAGACGCTAACACCTGATACCCCCATATTTGTATACCTTAGATATGTATCTCTGGAAAGGGCCTCATCTCCTGCTAACGCATAAGTTTGTGCTAAAAAAAATACATAATCTGGATTGGATGGTTCCTCTTCTAAAGCATTTTCTAAAATCTTGGCATCCTTTAAATGCTTATTAGGGTCTTTTGCTCTGTTACCATCCTCATGATCTGCCATGATTCTTATACCCGGTAGAACCTTTGATGGAAGAGCTTTCTTTGTATGCCGTAATTGCTCATGGATAACGCCTTGCCAGCGCCAGTATTCACAACTTTTGACAAGAAGTTTTCGATAAAAATCAGGACGATTGCCTCCACATTTCCCAAGTGCTAAATAGGCTAACTGATTCAGTCCATTAAGTGAAAAATTCTCATCAATGCTCAATGTTTCATCCGCGTCAAGAAAAAGAATATACTCCCCTTTTCCAAGGGCAAGTTCGAGTGCCTCGTTTCGATTATATCCAAAATTTTTCCAAGGACGCTGATGCAGTTCTCCAGGTATATCTTGCATACACTGTTTGATAATCTCGATTGTCCGATCACTTGAGCCTGTGTCGACGATGACCCAGTAATCGATCAAACCTTTGACTGAAGTCAAACAACGTTCAATTACATCCTGCTCATCCTTTACGATCATATTCAGACAGACGGTCTGGCCAAATAAAGAGCAGGTGAAAAGGCTAATTAGGACAAACTTGCACTTCAACAATTGCATCATGGGGAATCGATCCTTCGTAGAGATGGTAGTACATGTTTTGACCACCAGGATTTGCTTCAAAGATTAAAACCCCTTGGAGTTTTTTGGGGTCGAGCTTTAAGAGAACATATTCGGGTGCTTTATTCCAGTACTTGGAGACGATCCGATCAAGCTGCTCTTTCTTCGATAAGTGAATGAACTCTTTGTCCATCGATCCTAGTGTTATCGTCTTTTGAGTTTGACTTTCCTTCCATTCATTGGTTGAAAGGACTTTATAGAGAAAATCTGGGGGAATATCTGTCATGTTAAGGTTCCAAAATTAGAGGGTGAAAGGCTGTAGAAAAGGTCGAGCTTTTCTTGCTTTAAGAGTTTTATGAGTTCTTCGCCTTTTGTCTTTTCGACAAAAAAATCAATGCGCATTGGCACTTCAGAGGCTAGCTCAAAAAAGTGTTCTGAATGCATCACGCCGTGCCGCCCATAGCCGGCAACAGCTTTAAAAACTGAGCCCCCGTGCACCCCGTTTTTTTTCGCAAACTCAAGCACCCACTCATAGACAAGTTTGCCTTGATGTTTGTGAAATTCATTCACGAAAAATTGCAGATGTACTCCATCCATGACTTTAGCTCCCAAGTTTCACTAGATATAATCCTAGTATCGTTGCAAAAACTGATCCTGCGACATGTCCAATGATCATGATGCCTGTCCACATATATTGTCCTGTTAAAAGCAGGCTGACTGTTTCGCCTGAGAAGGTCGAAAATGTACTCATGCTCCCCAAAAAACCCACAACGATTAGGAGTCTGAGTCCTTCAGAAAGGTATATGTGATCTTTTGTGATTCCCATAAAGATCCCCATCAAAAATCCGCCCAAGATATTGGCCACTAAGGTGCCTGGTGGCATCGTGGGAAAAAAGTGGTTTAGCCCCATGGAAAGTCCCCAGCGCGTAAGGGCTCCAAAAGACGCTCCAATACATATGAATAACACTGACATTTTGTTTCATAGTACTCCCCCCCAATAATTACCTCAAAAACTTTTATTTTCCGCGCGCTTTTGTGGGCGTTCCAAAATGGAAAATGGGGTTGCTCGGATCAGAGCGCTTTTTTAGGTAGTAGTTCACCCGATGTTCTCCGTCTGCAAGTTTATTGTAGGTTAAGAACATGGCTCGACGTGAGCAATTGGAGGTGTTTGTTTCAGAAAAATGCGGGACATAAGAGGTAAAAAGCACCAGGTCCCCTGCTTGTGCTTCAAGGGGGATCCATGTGATCTTTTTTACAAAGGGAGGCTTGATTGCACCATGTTCTGATCCACCTTCAATGTAGGGTAAAATTGCCATTCCCCTATCTAGAGCCTGTTGGTCCACTTCTTCATTTTCTGAAAAGGTTTGTTTCCAGGATTTAGCGATTTGTAAGCAGCCGTTCTCAAGATTTGCAGGATCAACGCAAATCATTGCATTGATGTGTTCTTTTGGCGTAAAAAAAGCGAAGGCTGGGTAGTCTTGGTGAGGCATGAAGGCGCCACCGCCTGGCCATTTGAAGTTGAGTTTATCCTTAAATGTAACGGTTGCCTCTCCAATGAGATCATCGATATAAGGGGTGATAAGTTCTTCTACAAAAGCTTGAAATTCTGGGTAGATGCTGAGCATATCCTCAACTCGGCACACTTTCTTGGGATCTTTTGATTCAGGTACGACAATGAGATCGTTTGAATCTTCACCTGCAAGTTGATTAAGGGCTTCGTTGTGCATATCCGTTGCCCACTCTTGTAGCATTTGGACTTGATCGCCCGAGAAAAATCCCTTCACCCAAAGGTAACCATTCTCCTCAAAAAACTGTTTTTCCCCGCCCGCAAAACACATTGATACCATCGCGATCAAAATGCTCACGTACTTCATAAAATGATCCTTTCGTAGAATTTGAAAAGGGTCAGGTTAGGTGATAGAATTTTTTTGGTCAAACCCCTTTACAAATGCAAAATCCCCCGATAGGATGCGAAGAATGAATAACATTGATCTTTCTTGGCATGACATTGTCTTTTTAAATGGCTGCAAGTACCGCGTGACCTACATCAAGCTCATTGCGAATACAAGAGGCTTGGACGTTCGTCGGATGGCAGAGGTGGGGGTTTTCCGCGGTGATGCTTCAATGGCGTTTAGTATTTTGTTTCCAGAAGCTAAGCTTCACTTAATAGATCCGTGGCTTGCCTATGATGAATATCTTACTGATGAGGCAGGGCCCATGTCCGATCACCAGATCGATTATGACAATGCCTACCAGCATGTTCAAGAAACGTTTGGAGGTGATCCTAATATCTCGATTCACAAGATGACAAGTTTTGATGCAGCCCAAACGATTGACGAAGAGTTCGACTTAGTTTTCATCGATGGCAATCACAGTTATGAGTCGGTGAAAGAGGATATCGCACTTTGGTCTAAAAAGGTCAAACCTGGAGGATTGATCACAGGGCATGACTATGATCATGTGAATTTCCCAGGCGTTGTGCAAGCAGTTGACGAGGCTTTCGGTGATGAGGTCCTATTAGGGCACGACTACACTTGGATATATGGTAAGCCCAGCTCTTCAAAGTAGCTTTCTGGGAGACTTTTGACGATTTCTATTTTCCCAAGCCCTCCACCAAAATGGGTAATCATAGCGTCTTTATTTTCTCCAGCCCGTCGATGCCAATTATAGATCGAAGGCATTTTAAAAATAAGTGGCTCATTGTTTTCAATGACATCTGATAAATAGAGCTGATCTCCTAGAAAAAGGGCATCGTCTTTTTTAATTCGCGCCAGCCACGCTTGGAGAATGGGGGCCTGTTTTTGATACACAATCACGCCAGAGCTATAATGTTTGACCTGTTCCCCGTTCTCACTCGCATCAGGTGCTAGAGCAAGCTCTACACCAAACGTTAAACAGTTCAGCAAAGGCTCGATATTCCCTTCTACCTTGCAATCGATGTCAATCCATATGCCTTGTTCAAACGGCCCTTCAAGTAAAGCCTTGGGTTTTTGCAAAAAAGCTTCCCGTAGGCGCCAGATACCCGTGCCGAAATCGTCTTCCCACTGTTGACGTTTTTCAGGGCAGATATGCTCTTTAGGACACTGATAGTTTGAGGGCAAGAGTTGAAAGTAGTGACCTTTTTTTTCACACCAGGAGCGCGCTTTTTTGCTCATGCCGAAATCAGCAATGGCAACGGGGAGCTGATTGTGCTGTTCATAGTGGTTAAAAAACCACGGCAGAAGCCATTCTTGCTTGATATCGACACCGATCACAACGCCTTGACTTTGCACTAGTGTCCTCGTCTTTTTTCTTTGCGCTTGGCACTTTTTTGCTCAAAGTGTCTTTCAGCCCTTTCCTGTTTGAGAGCGCTTTTTGAGGCTTTTTTTGCTTTCTTATTCCGCTCTAGCTCTTCGCGCATGTAATCTTGGGCAAGTGTACTTGGCTTTGACTCTTTTTTAACCCGTTCCATCTCTTTTTTGACTTCTCGTTGCAGCCGCTTGGGGTTCACCCGTTTGATGGTCAGCTCAAACGTTTTTTTCGGGCCAAAATTTAGAGTGTGATAGTGTTCTAAGACAAAATCGTAGACATCTTGGTCAGAGGGTTCTCCCCCAAAGATATGCCTTGCAACCGTATATCCCCCCTTATCCGTCCGCTCAAAGCTACCCACAAAATAGGCTTTCTCTAAGTATATGGTCGCCTTGATCTGCATCATGTCTCTAGACCGATGTGGATTCCCACATCTATTTCACTCGGGGTTTGCCCAGCAGGATCGTAGATTTCGTAATCGCAATCGTAGTTGCGATTTAAATCGGTTTGCCAAATATCGCCCCATTTTGCGCCAACCTGATCGGCTTTTGTCTCAAAAGCTTTGAAGTGACCACCATTAACATTTGTTCCAACCATTCCTTCAGGAATCTCGTCTAAATTCTCCACCTGCATCCCTAAGATACATGTGTAGGGCTTCATGAAGTCTCCTTCATAGTCTGTGTAAAGGCAAGTAATCCCAGCCTTTGTTTTATTTGGAATCTTGCTTGCAAGATCTTCCTTGAAAAAGCGCTCCCAAAGCTGACCAATGTCAGTCATTGCTTTACTATTTTCATTCGTCGTACGTACGGCAATGCCGATATGATAAAATGATTTTCTTTCCATGGCCAAAGGATAAACTATACATGGATTTTTTAGGACAAAAAACGCTATACTCAGGCCCACTATGGAAGCGTTAAATCTATCCCCTGAAGAGTGGCAGGCTTGGGCAAAAAAAAGAGGGTTTGCACCCTTTGTAGGCAAGCAGGTCTACGAATGGCTCTATGTCAAAAACAACCTTGACCCAGAATCCTACACTAACCTGTCTAAAGAGAAAAAGCAGGCCCTCCTTGAAGATTTTTCTTGGAAAGGGTGGGAGATTGAAGCGCACCTAAAATCCCAAGATTTAAGTGAAAAAATTCTTTTAAAGACTCTCGATAACCACCTGATTGAAATGGTGCTTATGCCGTACAAAAATCGGACCACACTTTGTATCAGTTCGCAAGTCGGCTGCCGCATTGGCTGCACGTTTTGCCAGACGGGAAAAATGGGATTAAAGCGCAGCTTAACCTCTGGTGAAATCCTCTACCAAATTATCCTTGCTAATCAGCTTGGAGAGAGCCGCGTTACCAACATCGTCTTCATGGGAATGGGCGAGCCCCTTGATAACTACGATGAGGTGGTTAAAGCATGCCGCACGATGATCGATCACAAAGGTTTAAGCTTGGCTCAATCGCGAGTAACCGTTTCAACATCAGGCCTTATCCCTGAAATCAACAAGCTTGGCCACGATGTCCCCGTACGCTTAGCCATTTCGCTCCACTCTGCAATCGATGAAAAGCGCTCAGCCATGATGCCAATCAACCGCAAATATCCCCTCGCAGATCTTAAAAAGGCGCTTGAAAACTACCCCGCTCCCTCTCGCTATGGGATTACCTTTGAATACGTCCTTATTGAAGGGGAAAACGACTCGATCAAAGATGCGAAAGCCCTTGTTAAATTCCTGCACGGTATCAAGGCTAAAGTAAATCTCATCCCGATCAACCACTTTCCGGGTATTGAAATGCGTCCATCAACCGCTGAAAGCATTCGCGCCTTCCAACTATATCTCACGGAAAGATCGATCCCCGCGCCCGTACGCTACAGTAAAGGAACAGATGTGTCAGGTGGATGCGGTCAACTCGCCGCAAAAAGAGAGTCTGAAATCAACGCAGACCCCCGAGTTCTACATCGGCAGCGCCGGGCCGCCCATCGGGAGAAAATTCGAGAGAAATCGAAAAAATCCGATAATGAGCATCTGGCTCATAGTGGATCGTCCCAAGCTTAGCACCGCAGCGTGCACACGTGACAAACTTAGCATTTGACCACCTGTGAAACCTATTTCCATGATCTACATTGGCAGGACAAATGGGATGAGTAAACGTCGCATAGCCATCTTCAGGAGCTATTTTTGCCTTCGAATTAAAAAGCACCAAATCACACGCTGCACATTCATAAAGACCTTCTTTCGTATAATTGACGAATTTACCCGTATCAGGCGCTTCCTCTTTTCCTCCTCTCATCACAGAGAATTCTTCAGCAGTTAATCGCTTTTTCCATTCTTTCTCAGAAAAATTGAGCTTTTTCCCATCAAAGCAATAAGTGCTACGGCTATAAGAAAAAAGAGCAAGAGGAATTAAACAGAGAGCAAAAAGAATCTTCATACACTCATTCCTATCAAGTGCTCACTATTTTGTCAAAGCTCTACTCAGTAACCAAACCAGCCATTAGCTCTGCTTTATGCATTTTATCCAACAAGAGAGTGTCCACTTGAGTAGGATAGAATTCAAAATGCCTTCGCCCTAAAGGTGTAAAAAACAGCGACGATGGCATTTTGTATCGATAGCCAGAACATTTGGCAAAGTATGCCGTTTCAATTTGCAAAAGCCTTCCCACACCTTGGTTTCTATGGGACTCATCAACATAAATTCGCATTACTCTATAACTGAAAAATCCAAAATTAGAGGCCATCGACCCCACCCTTTTTCCGCTTTTATCACAAAGGATTACAGCATGCGATCCAACAGAAAAAGTATGATGGCTAGTGACTCCATGCGCCGCTCTAATGGCATTTAACGCTGTTGCACAGGCCATTTTACTCTTCAATCTTTCCGTTAACCCAGGGTGCATCGTGTTCAGTGTTACTCATATCAGTCCAGACTCTTGAAAAAATGAGTCTTTGTACAACCGTGCTTGCAAACTTACCCGCAGCAACACCTGGTGATCCACCCCCCGGAAGGGCAGAACCAGAAACCAGATAACGCCCCATTCCAGCAAGTCCTGCTTTTGCATCCGTTGCTTGCATCACGCCAATAATTCCGTATTGAAAAATCGAAGTAAGCCCCCACGTTTTTAAGAATTGTTCTTGTTTTTCAGCCTCTGTCTTTGTCTCTTTACTTGTCACCGCTTGCATGTTGACAAGAACACCTGCTGTCAAACGCGCTGCAACAAGCGCAGTCCCAATAAGCCCAAGACCTAGAGTTGCTTGCATAGGCCTAACCTGAGAACCAACCATTTCAAGAGCAAGTTCCCCAGGAGAAGCACTTAAAATGACAACACCTTGCGCTTGTTTAAGAGCATCTTCAGGCTCCTTTCCCTGCCCCATGAATTTATCTTGCACTATTGGAACGGCAACACCAGCAACTCCATAAAAAACAAGCAATGGCAAAAATGAGGCAAAGTTACCGGCCACTCCTCGAATAACCGCCTTGGGAATATGACGGCTCATTGCTTCACCAGCTCCCCTATGCATCATCTGGTAGGGGATGTAAAAAAGCACCCCTGAGGCGGCGACATTATACAAGGTTTGTGCCGTTGCCCACATCCCCTCACGCAAATCATGATCAGTCAAATGCTCAACACCTATTTTACGATAGAGCGGGAGGCAAGCATCAAGGCATGCTCGTTTTTGACTACCCGTTGTCCCATACCACGCACCTATGCCTCCTGCTGTCATGGCTATTCCTGCCTGTGCCATTGGTGTGAACCCTAATTTCAATGCCATCGTAACTCCTTTTTTTTTGAATGAGGCGAGATCCTAAAATAAAGTTTCGTTAAAGTCAAATCCATTTGCCTACAAGGACAAAATTCTCTACAATGACTTTGTAATGAACAAAAAACGCACACCTCCTCAAGAACTTTCTGATCTCGTTTCGATTGGAAAAGCCGCCCTAGAAGATTTTGAGATTTTAGGCATCAACACACTTGATGATCTTTGCACCAAAGATCCAAGAGAACTCTATGAGATACTTTGCAAGAAAACAGGTGTCAAACACGACCCGTGTGTTGAAGACGTATTTAAAGCCGCGATCGAACAAGCAAAAGATCCTAACCTCGATCCAGAGAAAAAACAGTGGTACTACTGGAGCCGCGTTCGTAAAGGATCGCTTTAACCCATGCTGCTTTTAAATACGAAAGATCTAACCAAATCATATGGCACACGTAAACTTTTCAAAGATCTCTCCGTCAGTGTTTTTGAAGGCGACAAGATCGGCCTCATTGGCCAAAATGGTTCAGGGAAATCCACCTTCTTGAAGATTTTAGCAAAGGATGAAGTCCCAAGTTCAGGTGAAGTGGTCAAACGCGGCGGGCTCAAGATTGGTTACCTTCCCCAAACGTGTGAGATGGAAGACATCTCCCCTCTTAACTACCTCCTAGAAAGTCTTAAAGACGACCATGAAACACCCGACTACGAAAAACAGCGCCATGCTGAAACGTGGCTCACAAAGCTCGGGTTTAAAGGCGATGAAACATCCAGTAAGATCCTCTCAGGCGGTTGGAAGAAACGCTTACGCCTCGCGCGGGAAATGCTTCTCAACCCCGATGTTCTTCTCCTCGATGAGCCGACAAATCACCTTGATTTAGAAGGGATTTTATTTCTTGAAACGTTTTTAAAACGCGAAGTCACAACCTATGTCCTCGTCTCCCACGATCGCTACTTTCTCTCTCACGCCACAAGTCGCATCATTGAAATCGACCCAAGTTATCCCGAAGGCGTGTTTAACGTCGATGGCCCCTACACCCAGTTCCTCGAGAAAAAAGAACAATTTCTAGCCGGCCAACTTGAACAAGAGCGGTCAAAAGCTGGAGAGGCCCGCCGCGAACAAGAGTGGCTCCGCACCTCCCCAAAAGCACGCACCACCAAATCCCGCTCACGCATCGAACGGGCCAATGAAGCAATTAGCGACTTGGCCGATCTTAAACAGCGGAATAAACAACAGCGCGCAGGCATCAATTTTTCAAGCAGCGAAAGGGAAACGCAAAAACTCATTACAGCCAATAACCTCTCTATGGAATTGGGCAATAAGACCCTCTTTCAAGGGCTAAACTTCGTCCTTTCGCCCGGCACGCGAATGGGCCTCATGGGTCCCAACGGCTCAGGGAAAACAACGCTGCTCCGCCTTCTTGCCGGCGAGCTCTCCCAAACACAGGGCACCCTAAAAAGCGCCGACGGTCTAAACATCGTCTACTTTGATCAACACCGGAACAAACACCCCGATAACATCACCCTCCGAGAAGCCCTCTCCCCCACAGGAGACTTTGTTAACTACCAAGGTCAATCAATCCACGTTAATGGCTGGTGCCGCCGCTTCCTGTTCGCCCCCGAAGTACTCGACATGCAACTCGGACGCCTCTCCGGTGGTGAAAGAGCGCGCATCGCCATCGCACACCTCATGCTCCAAAAAGCAGACCTCCTCCTCCTCGACGAACCAACAAACGACCTCGACATCCCAACCGTTGAAACCCTCGAGTCGAGCCTGAGCACCTTCCCTGGCGCCGTCGTTCTCATCACCCACGACCGGTGCATGCTCGACCGCACCTGCACCACTCTTCTCGGTCTTGGCCACGCAAAAACGCCTGAAATTTACTCAAGCTTTGACCAGTGGCAAACCGCCCAAAAGCCCAAATCCCAAAAAGAAAAGAAAACAAAAAAAACGCCACCAAAAGACAAGAAACTGCTGCGTCAAATCGAACGAGACATCGAGAAAAAAGAAACAGAGCTCAAAGCCCTTACCGCCACCTTAGAAACAACGAAAGATCTAGAAGCGACCTGCAAGCAGATCGCTCTTATTGAAACCCAAATCGAGGAACTCTACCTCGCATGGGAGCACCAAACTTAAGCTTATAATTCAACAACTAGTGTTGAATGAGTTTAATACCGACTTCCTCATCAAATTTGCGCGCGTACTTTGCCTTCATTGGAACGATAGTGAGCTCAAGAGTAGGTCCTACTGTCGCATCCATTAAATGGCCACCGAACGTCTTATATTTCTCATCACCGAGGAGAATATGGAGATGAGCCATTAGCTCTCCTTCAAACCATGCGACATTGCCATTGATTGAAATGACCTCATACTGACCTGAGCATATTTCAGATGTATAGTCTTTCGTGTCATCAAAGAAAAAAGCAACTTCTGGATCAACAACAGCTCCAATGCCAGAAACAGAGCAGCTACTCCATCCTTTCTCTGCCACATGTTTCGTCAGCGTTTCCATGATCGGCTGGCCCTGCTTTAACACAAATAAATACGGTTCCATTTAATCCTCCTGAATCAGCTTTAATCCAATTGCTTTATCTTCGACTCTTTCATAGTCGTCTTTCAAAGGAACAATAGTCAGCTCCAAAGTGGCTCCAACAGTGCCTCCCATTAAGTGTCCTGCAAATGTTTGGTACTTCTCGTTGCCAATCACAACATGAACATGTGGTACGATGTGCCCATCAGCTGGAATGAAATTACCATTTAAAGAGGCCAACTCATACATCCCTTCAAATGTCCGCGGCAAGTAACGCTTCAACTTTAAGTTGTAATACGCAATCTTTGGGTTCTCAATGGCACCTAAGCCAGAAACAGAGCAGCAATCTAACCCTTCATCCTCTAAATGCTTTGTGATCCGCTCTAAGACATTATCCCCTCTTTTCAACACTAAGAGATAAGGTTTGGGGCCTGCTTTTGTTTGTGTCCCATGGAAATATCCATAGATAAGTCCAGCGACTCCAAACACGATGATGAATAAGACAATCAAAAGGAAGTTTTTCATCCTTGCCGATATAGTAAAAATTCCTTTCCTTGGCAAATATAATTGCATCTACGTAAGCTGTTCCCTCATTCAAAATGCAGGGAGATGATTATGTCAGCTACTTTTACGATTAATTCAGCCACCTACGCAGGTCACCTGGACGCGCTTTATACACATTTGAGCCACCGTAATACTCAAGTCTCAGTGACGTTCTGGGGGACACGCATGGTGACCTCAGGAATTGATGGACAAAGCATAGAACTTGAAGCCGTAGCTCAAAGACTCTTCGACGCGGCAAAAGCTGACCTCCTCCACGGTTTAACCTGTGAAGATGATGACTGCACTCCATGCGATCCCTACTACCTCGAAATATGCCTTGATGCTGAAATATCACTTCTTCGTAAGTACGAAACCTGTGATCAAGTCCTTGAAAACGCTTGGTTTTTTACCCGCTTATTTGCGTGGATCGGCTCATTTTTTGAAGCCTCCTCAATGCGAACGCAACTTGAAACGCGCCAAGCTTCTAAATACATTTTGGCCTACACCCCTGCAGACTTCATAGGTTCTGGCGCATTTGGCGGCCGTTTCACAACAGGCCCGAATGGCTTTGAGTACAATCACCCCGATGCAAGAGGCACCATAACAGTTGACGGCCATTTATTTGTGATAGCCGATGAAACAGCCTTTAGAAATGAGTAGCCTTAATTCGAGGAACTTGTGGTAAACTAGCGGCAAAAAAAGAAGGAAAGATAGTGCCCTCACTACCCATTATGCAATTTGATTGCATTCCAAATCCTGGTGACATATATCGTCTTCATAATAGAAGGCAGGATGCGCTGGGTGAGTTCTCAATTCCAACAATCACCTTTTGGGGTTGCCGTCAGATTAGAGTGACAAGAGACAATCAGGAAGACTCTCTCTATTCAGTAGTTGCTTTCCTTAAGGCACGATCACAAGGCTTTTTGAATGGAGAGAATTGCACCATGTTTAAGAGAGAAAAATGTGCTCTTCTCATAGAAAGAACTATCTCCCTTCTGGAGGAGTCTGATGTAATTGCTCGTAATGCACACATTATTACTCGCATCTGCCTTTACATTAGAGAATTCTTTTACTCATCAGAAAATGCCCGACGTGAACTTCGCTCAGCAAAAGTTAAGTGCTTTATATTTGAATCTGAAGAGTTTGTTCGCTCATTCGGCGCATTTCGCTTTCCCAGGGAACACCCTTGTTTTAGAGAAATGTTCACCCACACGAGCACACGCAGAGACTGGGGCACACGCACAGACAGGATCACATACAGATTCTACCTCGTTTCACGCGGATTCTTATACCTAGGAATCTCCCCTCTGATGTCACACTGTTTTTTCTCTGAATATAATCACAGGTATGAATTTGTTCAGGAACATTCGCTGACATGCATAACTCACAACCCTTCCTCCAGCCTAAGAAACGTATTTGATGCGGTGTGTACAGCTTTGAGATCTAACTCCTCCACTTAAAAACTGGACAATTATCGAGATTTATCCAATTATAGCTTGTATGAAAAATTCACTGGTATTTAGTTTATTAGCACTTCTCCTTTGTATGGGTTGCCAAACTGAGGAGAAAAAGACGCATGCCTTAAAGAAACTGCACAAGCAGTATAACTTTTTTGCACAGCACCCCTCAGATATTAACGAGCACTTACCCACCATTCGCAAATATGCAAGAGAATGTGAATCGGTGCTTGAGCTTGGCATTCGCGGGGTTGTTTCTACGTGGGGATCCCTTGTAGGACTTACCGAAAATGGAAGCAAAACTAAAACGTATATAGGCGTTGATATTGATCCTGTTGAGTCCAATAAACTCAAAAAACTTAAAAAGCTTTCAAAACGGACAGGGATTAACTACACCTTCATCCATCAAGATGACATGCAAGTTAAACCGAGAAAGACAGATCTTTTATTTATCGACACACTCCACACCTACAGTCATTTGATGTATGAGCTGGAAAAATTCTCTCCACAGACGAAAAAGTACATCATCTGCCACGACACAAGTGCGGACTTTGAAAACACCGACTGGATTGGCTACACCGGAGATCGCTCCGAGTATCCCAAGCATATCAGCCGTGAAAAACGCGGGCTTTGGCCAGCAGTTCTTGACTTTCTCGCAACTCATCCTGAGTGGGAGCTCCTTGAGAGGCATCAAAATAACAACGGACTGACCGTGTTAAAGCGCCGATAGTTCTCTGATGCGATTTTGTTGACTAATTGCTTGCCGAGTTTCTCGGTAAGCATTGCTAAAATCAAGGGGAACTTCGAAGCGTTATTAAAGCCTTCAAAGAAGGGCTTGTCTCCAATACCTGGCAGTAACCCTTCTGGAATATTAAGACCTCCGTAAAAGTCCGAACCAAAACAAAGCGCATCCTCTCCCCCAAGTGAAAGACCGTGCTCGAAATGCGCGAGAATGTCTTCTTTCTTCTCTCCGATAAAACGACGGATAAAATTGATGCCAATAATCCCACCACGCCGAATGATTTCCTTTGCTAACTCATCGGGCAAATTCCGTGGATGATCTTGCAAAGAGCGAAAATTCGAGTGACTTGCCATCACTTTAAGCGGAAGTTGTTTTTGATCAATCTCATTTAAAATATCCCAGGCAAGCGCGTCTGAAGTGTGACTAAAATCGATTGCAATGTCGTTTTCACTCAAATATTCTAAAACAACCTTCCCATCCTCTTTAAGCCCAATATCTGTTGCGTTCCCTCCCCCAAAGCGGTTTTCGCAGTTCCAGGTCAAGCTTACATAGAGTGGCGATTCGACAGCATCTAACCTCTTGATAAAAAGGTCGAGCTCTTCTGTCTCTTCGATCAAAGCGCTGGCATTTTCAATTGCGAGGCGATAATTTGGCCCATTCATTTCTTTGAGCTCATCAAAAAGTTCAAGTTGACGGAGGCCTTTTTTTGAACTTCCCTCCCGTGTAATGGCAGCAACAGCCAAAATCTGCATTGTTACCCCGCCTGCAAGAAGCTGAGGAACACTGCAGCAAGTCTCCTCACTTTCAAAATTCAAGGCCGGGTTATCTTCAACGCATCCTAAAAGGTCACAGTGAAGGTCGATGAGTTCTTGTGTCAAAATGAAAATCTCCCTACTGTTTTAAGTTATGAAAAGTTTACTCCTTTGCCTTTGTTTTGTCAGCAGTCTTTTTGCCGTCAATGGCGTTTGGTACCCAACCTGGCGCACTGTGCAGACTGAAGTTCCTCCCGTCCCGGAGCATATCGACCTTGTGAATGTATTCGTTGGAGAATTAAGTGAGACCACTGGAGTATCTGGACTCCAATCTGCTTTTGCAGATGACGAACTTTTCACCTCTTTTATTAAGGCATGTCATGGGAAAAATATTGCTGTTATGGTTTCAGTTGGCGGGCATGGAGGCTTATACGACAATACTTGGGATCAGTTGACAAGTAGTAACATTTCAAATTACGCCCTAGCTCTTGCAAATTACTGTAAAAAATACAAACTCGATGGGATTGACTTTGACTGGGAGCCAGACACCTACACCGAAGACCAGGGCCAGCTCGTTGGGCAACTCATCAAGGCCTTTAAAGCAACCTCTTCTCTTAAGACAAGTCTTTGCACAAACTCAGCAACCTCTTGGCAAGAACAAGCCGGATGGGTATTCAAAGAAGCCGACAGCTCCATCGACTATCTCAACATCATGGCCTACTATCCCCTAAGCCTCATGCAACCGTATATCAAAAGCTGGGAAACCTGGGTCCAAGGCTATGGAATGTCTAAAACCGGCGTCGTTGCAGGGATGCTCTCGTCAGCAACAGACCTCGGTGACTTTGCCGCTTGGGATTTCGATCAAGGAATCAGCACAGGCCTTTGGTTTTGGGATGCTGGAGAAATCGACAGCTCAAATGCCGCGACAGAAGTTGTATGGAAAGCCTACCATCAATAGGTCACTTGCTCTTATTCCCCCTGGCTGCTATGCGATAAGGAATGAGAGCAATTTGTTGTGCCTTAATTTCTGCCTCCCTTTTTGCAAATGATTGTGAATTGATCAATGATAAGGCAACAACCTTAAGTGTTGTTGAGACAATCATCAAAGTAAAGGATAAGAAATCCAAAGTCTTTGATATTATCAACCGCGAGGGAAAGTATGGCCTCGTAAAGAAAAAAGGCGAGTGCTTTAACGTTCTCTTAGACAACCAAACAACCCAACCGACAACGATCCACTGGCACGGACTCATCCTCCCCTGGCGCGAAGACGGTGTTGCCTTTGTCTCCCAATACCCTATCCCTCGAAATCAATCCCAAGGTTACAACTTCAAGCTCGTCCAAGAAGGCACTTTTTGGATGCATTCCCATTACGGACTGCAAGAACAAAGACTCATGGCCGCTCCACTTATCATAAGTGACTATAAAGGCAACGAAGGGGTCATGTTCTTAGAAGACTTCTCCTTCAAATCACCAGGCGCGATTTGGCGAGGCCTACGTAAAAACTATAATATCGCCCCTCCAAAAAAAATGCCTACGCCCAAACAAAGCCTAGTTGATGTCAAATACGACGCCTACCTATGTAATCGTCATACAGGAAATACGCCCTACACCGATGAAGTCATAGAAGGTGAAAGTTACCTCTTACGCATCATCAACGCCTCAGCAATGACCAATTTCTTCATTAACTTTTCCCCACTGAAGGCAAAGATCGTCGCATGTGACGGTAATCCCACCTACCCCCTAGAAGTCGCAAACCTCGAGATTGCCGTTGCCCAACGCTACGATGTGCTTTTAGAAATTCCTGAAGGAACCGGTTCATACCCCATCCCAGCAATTGCTCAAGGAACCTGGGATTTTACAGGGCTAGTCCTAAACACAAAAGATTCACCCACAGCCTCTTTAAATACCCTCTCAGAAAGCCCCATTCCCAGAATCACCAATCGCCTCGATAAACAACTCAAACCCAAAAATCCCCTCAAACAACAAAAACCCGACCGCTCGTACCATCTAAGACTTGGCGGCGATATGTGGCGCTATATCTGGACCATCAACGGAAAAGCCTGGCCCGATAACACCCCTCTTACCGTTCGCGAAGGTGAACGCGTCGAACTCATCCTAGAAAACACCTCACACATGGGACACCCCATGCACCTACATGGCCACGTCTTCCAAATCACCAACATGAATGGGCGTTCAATCAACGGCCCCATCCGCGATACCGTGTTTGTACCGCCAAGCGAAACCATTACCATCCAATTCGATGCCACAAATCCCGGCATCTGGCCCTTCCATTGCCATTTTCTCTACCATCTTTGGGGAGGGATGTTCACAACCGTGAACTATGAAAACGTCAAACCCCTTAAATTTAACCAAACGACATTTCAAAGATATGTCGACCGATACGGAGGCAGATAATGCTATCTTTAGAACATCTTCACCCATTCATCGCCCACTTTCCCATCGCCTTTGGGACACTCGTGGTCATCCTAGCCATCTGGGTTTTCTTTAAAAAGGACCACATCGGCTACCTCACCATCATGTTCATACTGACCTTCCTCGCCATCATCGGAGCGCAAATTGCCGGCCACTACGCCATCTTAGGAAAACTCACTCCTGAAGTCGAAGCACTCGTCGAAGAACAAGCCGTCTGGAACATCTACGCCTTTTGGGTCGCACTCGTCGGTTGCTTCATCTCCATGATCGCGTGGATGACCTACCTCCGCAACCACACCATCTGGGAAAGACTCTTTATCATCCTAACCCTCGTCTTTGCCCTAGGAACCTGTTGGACCGTTTTTGAAGCCACCATCCGTCAAGACGCGCTCGTCTTTGACCATGGCGTCGGAGTCCGTTCCGTTGGAACCGACTCAGTCGAATGGAGAGCCTCAAAATAGATAAAAGCTCTTTACGGGGCCCTCAGGGCTTTTAATCGACAAATTACAACACACAGTATAATAATTATTATAAATCGACCTAAATATTTAATTAGTGTATAATTTTAAATAACAAGAGAGGGAGTTTTTAATAATGTCTAGAATAGTTCCATTAAATCCAGCTATGTATACTGTCGAGCAACAGCCACTACACCTGCAACCCGCCTTTGTCCCACCTGAACAGCAACATGTCCCACCTGCTCCTGACCCTGTAAGATCAACTGAAACTTTCATGAACGCCCTACAACAGGGTAACTCAAAATTCGCTAGACGACTTCATAAATACCTCCAAAGCGTTGGGACGGAAAGAAGCGGAGTAAAAAGAAAGTTGCTTGTAGCAGCCATAGTCGTACGAGCACGCCAGCCAACAATATTGGCTAGTGGAAAAAATATCGGAATCGGAATTCTAGGGCTAAGTGTAGTTATACTATTTCTAGCGTTAACGATCATCTCAAAAAACCAAGTTCAAAAAGGCATTTACGGAAGTTTACTAGTTGCAACCGCAATAGGTATTAGCGGAATCGGCCTAAAGAAACTGATTATTGAGAAGCAAGTACTTCCAGGGTTAAATCAAATCGCAGCTGTAATTCCTCAGGGAGACCAGCTATTGGACGACCTTCGATCACCTATGGGTCTTATATTCCTACAGAATGCCACAGCAGAAATCATAGCTAGTGAAGAGAACGAAAACAGAGGTTGCATCTCACGCTTACGTCGCAAACTCCATCTAACCCCCGGCACCGCCTTAGCCGCCCTCTTACCCAGCATCCTCCCCTGCCCTTAATAGCGGTGCGAAGCTGCCGCTCCGCCGATTCCACCTCAAGCAACACCATGCTTTAGGGGTTAGGAGTGGGGTAGTTTGGTGCAAGCTTTGCGAATAGCAAAGCGGTCGTGGTGACGGCTGTACCTCAAGTACAGCCTAGACGCGGATGTGCCGAAATCCCCCGCTCATAATCCCCTATAAGCTTTGGGGGTTAGGGGTGGGGTAGTCTGGTGCAAGCTTTGCGAATAGCAAAGCGGTCGTGGTGACGGCTGTACCTAAAAGTACAGCCTAGACGCGGATGTGCCGAAATCCCCCTCTCATAATCCCCTAAAGCAGTTCGGCGGCGAGAGCAGAGAGCTTAGACCGCTCGGTTTTGGAGAAGGTGATATGTCCATAAAGAGGACAGTGTTTCATCCGTTCTACAATGTAAGTGAGGGCGTTGGTATCTTTGTCTAAGTAGGGATTATCGATTTGCGTTGGGTCCCCCGTCATAATGACTTTGGTTCCTTTACCCGCACGGGAAATGATTGTTTTCGCCTCGTGAGGGGTTAGGTTTTGCGCTTCATCGATAATAATCCAGGTGCGAGTTAAAGATCGTCCACGGATGTAGGTCACAGCTTCCATTTCGATCTTCTCGCTATCCATGATCCACTTTTTCGTCTCAGAACCGTTGTCGACACCTGCGGTATATTCACAAAGGTACTCGAGATTATCGTAGATCGGTTGCATCCAGTGATAGATCTTCTCTTCTTTGGTTCCAGGAAGGAAGCCAATGTCGTTTCCAAGTGGCATGACAGGTCGAGAGACGAGGATTTTCTTAAACTCGTTGTCGTCGAAAACTTTTTTCAGGCCTACAGTTAACGCGAGGAGGGTTTTTCCCGTTCCTGCTTGGCCGATAAACGTCACAAGATCGATATCATCACGAAGCAAGAGGTCGATACCGCACTGCTGCTCTTCGTTTAAAGGTTTGATGCCCCATATCCCCTTATCGATAGGGATTAGAGGTTCAAAGTGCTTTTTCTTCGCGTTATATTTAACGGTAACAGAAGTGTTACTCTCGCTTGTCACAACAAGGTATTCGTTGGCACAAAAATCCCCGTCGACTTTCAGGAATCCGTCTAAGAAGAACTTATCGACTTGTGGTTTGGGAAGCTCGATGTGTCTGATCCCGCGGTAAAGTGCTTCGTAGGGTTCTTTTGAATTGAGGTAATCTTCAGCCTCAATCCCAAGGGACTGTGCTTTTGCCCTAAAGACAAAGTCACGAGAGACAATCGTGGCTTTTTCACCCGCCTCTTTTAGCACGTGTGCTGCGCAGATGAATTTGTTTTTTGACCCTTCGTAGGAAAAGGGGAGCTTTGCCCTTTGACCATTTCTGATCTCAGGCATGATGCTTAGGTTGATCCCATCACCAATATTCACCCCTTCATAGATATTACCTTTTTGCGAAAGCTCATCGATAAAACGAAGCACCATCCGCGCATTATGGCCCAAGTTATCTGTGCGTTTTTTCTTCCGATCAAGCTCTTCTAAAACGTTGAAAGGAAGAACGACATTGTTCTCTTGGAATCTTTCTATGGAGTGTGGGTCTTGGAGAAGGACGTTAGTATCAATTAAATATGTTTTACGATCCATTACTCGATACATGCGCCGATTTGAGGTTTTTGTCAAAAATTTTTTACTTAGCAGTCGAAATCCTTGATTGCTAAAAAATCCAACATACCGTAGAATGGGAGTTGAGTATGAAGATAAATCACAAAGTTCTTAGTATCCCCCCCTACATTTCGACCTCATGGAAGAACATTAATGCTCTTCATGTGAGAGGAAATTCCTTGATCATCAGCCTAAATAATGCCTCTGTCATTGAAGTTCCCGACCTTCCCGAAGCGATTTTATCAGAGATTTTTACGGCCCATGAAAGTCACATGGAAAACGAGCAAGAAATCCCTGAAACACCGATCGACACCAACTTTAGTTTTGGCATGCCAATTCAAGAACTTGGTGGATTAGGAGCGCTTGGTGGATTAGAAAATATCACATCACTCATGCAACACAATATGGACAAGTCTGACTCTCCTGACTTGCCAAAAGAAATGCTCGATAAAGTCAAAGGCCTCACAAAAGTCATGGGGATGGACGAGCAAATTCAAAACATGCCAGAAGCTGAGCCTCATTGTAATTGTCCGTACTGTCAAATTGCACGTGTCATTGCAGATGAAGAACAATTCGAAGAGATGCCAGACGTTGAAGAGGAGATCGTTTCAGAAAACGAACTCACCTTTCGCGAATGGGACATTAAAGAGAATGGCGACAAACAATTCACTGTTACAAATCCACTTAATCCAGATGAGACTTACCACGTCTTTTTAGGGACGCCGATTGGTTGCACTTGTGGCAAATCAAACTGCGAACACATCAAGTGTGTTTTATCCTCTTGATGAAAAAGTATCAAAGCTCCTAGAATGAGGCCAATACTCATTAAGGAGGATCGACAATGATCAGAGCACGCTTCCTGCTAGCTCTCGTGCCATGTATCATGGCGTTTGCAGACGCAGGCCCAAAACTTTCCAACGTCAAGTCATTCACAGGAAAAGTGAATGGAAAATCCGTACGACTGCGCGCCGGTGCCGATGTCGAAAGCAATATTATCCGCGAACTTAAAAAAGATGAACTCGTTGTTGTTGCAGGCGAACAAAGCGATTTCTTCGCCATCTTGCCCCCAACCGACATCAAAGCCTACATTTTCCGCAGCTTCGTGCTTGATGGACAAGTCGAAGGTGAGCGCGTTAACGTGCGTCTAGCACCTGACCGCGAAGCCCCCATCATCGGCCACCTAAGCACTGGTGACCATGTCGAGGGTAAAGTTTGCGAACACAACAGCAAATGGCTAGAGATTAAAGCACCAGACAGCACACGTTTTTACATCGCAAAAGAATTCATCGAATATGCGGGCAATCCCGAAATGAAAGCGATGCACGACAAACGCCTTTCCACCGTGAAGCAAATGATGGAATCTACATCACTTCTCGCCGGTGCTGAAATGCGCAAGCCCTACGCTGACATCAATATGGCCCAGCTTACAAGATCTTACCAAACCATCATCGATGACTACGCAGATTTCCCTGAGTACACAAAAAGAGCAAAACAAGCTCTTACTGAACTTAGCGAAAACTACCTCACCAAAAAGATCGCTTTCCTTGAAAATAAAGCATCAAACCTCGCAAAAAGCCGCGAGCGTGGAGAAGAGTACGTTCATCACGAAACAACAGAACTCACTCTTCCATCCGGATCAGACCGCATGAGAATGTGGGAACCTGTTGAAGAAGCTCTCTACCTTACATGGTCTGCGATGCACCACGCTAAAACGATCGACGACTTCTACAGCGATCAAAAGCTAAAGTCGCAAACCATCACAGGCATCCTTGAGGCCTATGGCGAACCTGTCAAACAAAAGCCAGGTGACTACATCCTTAAAGATAAAGACGTGCCGATCGCCTACATCTACTCGACTCACGTAGAACTAGCCGATCTCGTCGGGAAACAAGTGACACTTCTCGTGTCCGAGCGAAGCAATAACAACTTTGCATTCCCGGCATACTACGCCCTAGGCACCGAATAATGGATTTAGGGGAGATAAGCGGCGGATTTTGAATGCCCTGTGCTTGCCGGCCCGTACTAAAGTACTGTGCCTCGCCAGGGTTCACCTCGCTCCCTTCAAGGGAGCAAGATCATCCAAACTCCCCCACTTCTCTCCCTAAATCCCCACCTCAACCCTTTCCTTTCTATTTTTAAGCGGCGGATTGATTTCCAATGTCCCCCTCTGGAACGCCTAAGTCGCCTGTAAGAAGACTTGGGATGGTGTCATTTACTAGCGCCTGAATAGAAGTTGACTGCGTACCACCCCCTTCACCAGTTACATACCCTTGTAGAATTGATTGGTATTGCTCTGAATCTTGAACGGAATTTGAACCATCTGTCAGGTTACTTAGATACTCGGGCACCATTTGCTCTAAATTACCCATCTGCATTCCCCAGTATCCCGAATTCATGTTTGGAAAAAAATTGTCCCCCCCCTCGTTTGATGGGCCATAAGCTGAAAACACATCAGCATTTTGGACTGTGGTGAGGTCTGATTGTATAGTTTTTACTTCAGTTTTTACTTCTGGAGAGGCTGAAAATTTATTCCAAGCCTGCTCTAATCCCTTAGTATCAGAACCGTAAGTTTTGGAAATATCAAAATACTGATTGAGAAGTGTTTGCATATCGTTTCCTAAAGTCTTTAATGCATCTGAAAACGTCCCAAAATCATTGATGGCTTTAAAATATGTACGAACATATTGAATCTGAGGGCTTGCATTTCGCCCTGACTTAAGGTCAGTAATTGCCGACTCTGTATTCTGCGCGAGTTTTGTCATTTGTTCCGAGGGAGTTGCTGGTGGCTTTGGCATGTTACTTTTTACCCAGGTATTAAGCGTCTGCAACTGTGACAATACAGTGGATTCCTGCCCCGAGTTAATGGTTCCATCAGATTGTGTTTCAGCTAAAATACCCTCCCCCGCCTGTTTGGCTGCTGTGTAATCAACACTTCCACCTTTGGAATTCATATCTTCTGGATTAAAACTTGTGGGCGTGCTGCCCGATACTCCTTCTACCATTTTCTCTCCCCTTCTATTAAATGTTTTTGCCTATTTCAGCTTCGGGAACACCCAAATATTGAGTAAGCAGACTTGGGATTGTTTGCTCACGCAAGACACCAAGTGTTGTTCCCATTGAGCCATCACCCTGCCCTGTGCTGGTCTCTTTTAATTCATCAAGCGAATCCTCAGCCGTTGATAGACTCACTGTTTTAGCAGTGATTCCCCCCAAAGCATTATAAATTTGCGGGACAATTGCGGACATTGTTCCATCTAGATATTCAGAATCTAACTCAGCTCGCCCGAAAAAACCATTTCCTTGGTCTGTAGAGTAGTTATCAAACACTGAAACCCCAGGAAAAAGATTATTCGCGTCTAAATTTATCTGTGACTTAAGATCTTGAACTCCAGATGATGCTGAAAGCGTTTGCCATTTAGCCTCAAGCGTTTTGGGGTCATTTCCATACTGTTTTACGAGCGCATCATATTTATTTGTAAGTTGTGATATCTCTCCTTGGAGTTTTTGAAGTCCATTGGAAAAATCCCCAAAGTCCTTAACAGCACTCCAAAAGGTATGGATATAAGGTGTAACCATATTGGCCTCAGCTACTTTACCCTGCTGCAAACAGTCAATGGCTGTTGCAAGTTGCGTGGCTAGTTGCTTAATCTGAGGACTATTTGCAGGAACATTGGATGATAAGACCCAGCTTTCCATTTTATTAAGTTCCCCTAAGACTTCTTTTTCCTGCCCTGGCTGAATTAAACCATCTGGTGTTGTATGACTTAGAAAAGCCTTACCCGCTACACTTGCAACATCATACGCTGAGGCTAAGTGATCCTTTTGCGGCTCATTTGGACTAAAGTTGGTGGGACTTGCCCCTGAGATTCCTTCTACCATTTATTCCCCCTCTCTTATGCTTATTATATCCTAATTTAAGACAAACCAACACCGATTTTATTATTTTTAACAAAAATTAGTTTTTATAATACATTCAGTATACAAATTAGAAAGTTCGGGCTAAGGTAAAGCTGATCAGACTTACACAAGGTGGTGAGGGTGTGAGGGAACAAATCCCATGAGCCCCCAATCAAGATCGTGACTTACAACGTTAGACTGTTCCCAGATCTCAACCCGGGAACTTGCTAGCATTGCAATTTTCTGCTCAAGTTCTGTAGCCCCAGAAATTGCACTAACTGTGCCCTGTAAAGCTGTGATTGCTTCATTGTAAGCACCTGCAGTCAAAAGTCCTAAGTCTCCATGCCGGATAGTGGTTGTAATTTTTTCCGCCAACACTCCTGCAGCATCGGGAGACAATCCCCTATCCTGGAGATAATCTGCTACTAACGCTGTATCCTTTATGTTTAGATCGACTGCCATTCCTAAAGCCTTTGTTTAAAATTAAGCATTATTTTAACATAATCTTATCTTTAAACCCAAGTTTATAGTTTATTTGGTTGGCTTTAAAGAGGTTAGGATTGTTCTTTCTGGGCGAGTTCGCGTGGGGCTTTTTCAACAGGCTCTATATGATCAAGTTCTTTATCAAGCTTGGCTACACCCATAGATTTGAACTTCCGAGCGGTGACAAGGACGCGCGTTTCGAGGGATCCCATGGCTTTGTTATAGGCTTCTACAGCTGAGGAGAGCGCGCGCGAGAGCTTGCCAAAGTGGCCGAGCATATCGGCAAGGCGTTTATGAAGCTCAGCGCCGAGGTTGGAGATTTCCCTAGCGTGCAAGGAGAGCTTTTCCTGTTTCCAGCCGTAGGAGACGGCGCGAAGCAGTCCGATGAGGGTTGTAGGTGTGGCGATGACGACACCTTGTTTGACACCCTCTTCGATGAGGGAGGGGTCGAATTGAAGAGCGGCTTGATAGAACGCGTCAGAAGGAATGAAAAGGACGACAAATTCTGGAGAGGGCGAGAAGTGCTCGTAGTAGGATTTGCGGCCAAGAGCATTGATGTGGTTTCTTAGATGTTTGGCATGCAGGTGGAGCTTTTCTTCTTTGAGTCGGTCATCCGTGCTTTCCATCGCTTCAAAATAGGCCTCACAGGGGGTTTTTGCATCGATGACGATCCGCTTTTCGTCGGGAAGTTGGATGACCACGTCGGGACGCACACCATCTCCGGAAACCTGCGGGAAAAAATCGCAATGTTCAACCATGCCAGCGAGTTCAATGACCCGTTTTAATTGGAGCTCACCCCACTGACCACGCACCATGGGTGCTTTTAGAGCTTTAACGAGGGAAGCTGTTTCGTGTTTAAGTTCGCGCTCACTGGCGATGAGGTGTTTGAGCTGTTCCTTAAGAGAGGTTGACTCTTCGGTTCTTTCCTTCTCAAGCTTGCGCATGCCTTGATCGAGTTCTTTCATCGAGTCTCGGACGGGTTTAACAAGTTCTTCGATTGCAGTTTGCTTCTTCTCCATTTCGTATTCTTGGCGCGTTTGGGACGTTTCGAGTTTATGGAGCAGCGATTGCATTTGCGAGCGTTGATAAATGAAAAAGGCCGCGAAACCGAGAATGAGCAGACAAGCTAAATAGATCATCTCCCTAGTCTGCCACAGCGGGTATTATTAGAGAAGTTGCTTGATGGCACCCTTCTCAAAATGATCCACGTGACGTGGTAATTCAGAAGGCGGCACTCCGAGGTCATCCCAGTATTCAGGGCCGTAGCAGAAAAAGAGCTGGTCGCCCTCGAAGATGGGAATAGATGCGTAGAGAAGGTAGACAGGGCGATCGTTGACATAGCGGACGGTAACTTCGATGTTAGGATCTTCAGAGCCGTTGATGAGGGTGGTCCACGATCCAACGTGTTTGGCGTCGATGTCGTATTTCTCTAGCCACTCCATCTCTTCGCGGTATTCGGTTTCGTCATCAAGCGCTTTGAAGGCGTAGCGCCCATCATCTGCCGAAGTGCCCTCTGGAATGATAACCCCTGTGTAGGTGCCGATGAGCTCGCCTGTTTCAAAGGACTTTTTGGCAAAGGCGCCAAGCCCTGCTGGCTCACCAATATCAAAAATAGCAATCTTTTCTTCAAAAATACAATCCCTACCTTCTTCAAGACTCTCAAGGTAGTTTTTGAGTTGCATTGCTAAAGGTTTATTGGGAAAATTCAGCCTATAAAGTGATTTTTTGGCTTTTGCAAATCGCTTTTCAAAGCGTTTGCAAGGCCCCAGCTTTGAGACGGGGGTGAATTCACGGTCACAATGAGTTTTAAGAAACTCTATCATGATTTTCGTATCTGACGGCTTTTTTGATAACATTTCCAGCTCCTATTCGTATCTGATTATACTTAATCAGAACTATAAGTGGAGCATTAAAGTAATTGCTTTGCGCCTGGGTAGTCAGATACGCTTCTCCCTAACTCTACAGGGTCGATTTCAAGGTTCTCCCAGTATTCCGGACCATAGTTCATAAACAGCTGCTCCTCTTTAGCAATTTCTGTCGACGCTACAAGCACATAAACCGGCCCCTCCTTTGCATAGCGCACCTGCGCACTGACATTAGGAGTATCACTGCTGTTAATCAGTGTTGTCCAAGAGCCAACAGTAGCCCCGTCAATATCATAATCATCAAGCCACTCGAAGTCATCACGCTTCTCCCATCCATCATGGAGCGCTTTAAAAGCGTAACGCCCTCCATCTTCTACATCCCCCACCTTCACAATCTTACCTGTGTATAGTCCAACAATACTCCCTTTCTTAATCTCTGTCTTAGCAAAAACAGCCTTGCCAGATGGAGGGCCAATATCGACCACAGCAATATGCTTTTCAAAAAGCTTGTCCCTCCCCTTTTTTAGGTCTTTGTAGTAGGCATTGAATTCTCTTGTAAATTTGCTGTTAGGCATGTTTATAGTTGGCCCATACCTCGCTTTCAACCGATTGTATTTACGTGTGAACCCGCGTTTGATTGACGTATCTAAAACTGGTAAAGGAGCATAAGCTCTTCCATCACCGTTTAAAAGCTCTTTCATTTTCTTCGTTGATGTAGGGGTTGTCATAAGCGAAAAGCGATTTTTTCTCGCTCTGATCCGAGTTGCTACTCTAGAGGTTTTGGGTTTTATGGTAGAGCGTTTAACTGGTTTATGCTTCCCAATTGCAGAAAGAAGCTTGGAAAGGCGTTTTTTCTCGGTTCGGCTAACTGAACTTATAGACTCTGGATTTCATTCGATTTCACGGGCAGTTTGTAAAAGCCCCAGGTCTTCAACTAGAGAGGGATCACCGCTTTCTCGTTCCATCCCTTTTAAGGCCATTAAAGCGGTGTAGGTCACCCCCACTTTTCTCGCTAGGTCAGCTTCGTGACCCGGCTTTCAGTCAGCACGCGTTGCTGTCCCATCTGAAGTTCAGATATGCATATTAAAAATTAAACTTTGCGTGCTTCTAACGACCATAATTCCTCGCTTATTAAAAGAATATCATAACATAATCATTAGTTAATGTGAATTAAAGTAATTGTTTGGCGTCTGGATAGGCTTTAAACTCTCTTTTAAGCTCAACAGGTTCAATCCCTAGCTCATCCCAGTATTCAGGTCCATAATTCAGAAAGAGTTGCTTTCCTCTATTGATTTCCTGATTTGCTACTATAACATACACAGGACCCTCTTTTGTATACCTAACTTGAGCGGTTACATTCGGCATTGCACTGGCATTAATCAAAGTTGTCCATGAACCTTTTTTACCTCCATCAATATCGTATTCTTTGAGCCATCCAAAATCAGGACGCGTTTCAGCGCCATCATCAAGCGCTTTAAACGCATATCGCCCATCATTAGACACTTTACCCACCTTTACAATCTCACCAGTGTAGAGACCAACTATGTCTCCTCGTTTGATTGTTCTTTTGGCAAAGACACCTAATCCAGAGGGAGGCCCAATATCAACAACGGCAATATTCTTCTCAAACAGTGAGTCTGAGCCTCGTTTTAAATCTTGATAGTAACAGTTAAATTCTCGAGTAAATTGAGCATTTGGGAGGTTCATTCTCGGCCCGTATTTGCGCTGCAAAACACAGTAGCGGCGGCGGAAAACTTTTTCTACATCCTTGCTTAAAACAGGTAGCGCCTCATACTTTCTTCCATGTTTTTGAAGAAACGCTTGCATTGAACCTGTCGTTGCAAATTCTGTCTTAAATTCCCTACACCGCGTTCTCCTTCGTGTCTTGCGTCTAAAACATGACTGGAGCTTGGTAGGCTCTACCTGCGGCTTAGGCCTATATGCCCCTATTACGCAAAGAAGCCTGCTTAAGCGCTTTTTCTCATCTCGCCCAATAGATCCTGCTCCATCTTCATCTTTCTCTATTTTCCAAACTCTTTGCAATAAACCAAAATCATCACGAAGACTCGGATCAGTTTCCGCTCGCTTCATCTCTTGCAACGCAGCTAAAGCTCCCCATGAGACCCCCATTTTTCTCGCTAAGCTTCTTTCAGACCCCTTCTGCCAATCTGCTCGACAAACCCTACCTTCTGGAGCAAATACATTAAAATCAAAAATACACCTTTGGGTAAAATGAACGACCATCTCTTCCTCTCTTGTTAGAGATAGATTATAGCACGATTATTAGTTTTCGTCACGGGATTCAAAGTCTTTTAATAAAGAAGATTTCTTTCCTGCAATTAACCTAATTAAAGAGAGCGCCCATCCAATTAGAGCATATCCAAGGGAGAGCACCATGAAGGTGATCGCAAAGAAGTAGAGGATTCCATAGAGAAGGCAGATGGCAACAATGACTGTTCCCATAACCAAATTGAAGGAGGGAATGCGAACATGCAGTGCTTTGAGGGAGGGAAAGCGAAGCTTACTCACCATTAGATAGGAGAGAAAGAGCATTAACGCACATAAAATTAAAGTTTTAACTGTAGTGCCCCACCCGATATGCTCGGCAAAATGAGGCGAATGTAGAAATAAATTGACGCTCACAGAGGCAACTGCTGCTGACGGAATCGGCAAGCCTTGAAAATTCTTCGTGGCGGTCTCTTCTACTTTCACGCTGTATCGAACAAGCCGCAACACTCCAGCAATGGTGTACAGCATGGCCACTAAGACAACGAAAAATGATAAAGGGCTTACTTCATCAAGAGATAACGACTTGATAAAGAGAACAGCTGGCGCAACTCCAAATGTAATGGCATCGGAAAGGGAATCGAAAATCAAACCAAAATCACTCTCTGCTTTAATGATCCGTGCCACGGCGCCGTCTAAAAGATCAGCGATCGAGGCGACTAAGATCAAAATCATCGAGGAATGTAGTAATGGATAGATGCCGGCGAATTTGAGGTTTGTTTTGAAGATCACAAATAGACCACACGCTAAGCCAAAGGCTGTGATAATGTTTGGTACTAAATTCATTCTCTTCATGTTTTTAATGTACCATATTCCTGATTTTCAACGCTTAGAAAACTTTCGAAAAATTTTCTAGACTTTTACCTACCACCACAATATATAGTGGTAGTATAGGAACCAAGACACAACATATAGTAAGGATGCCATGATCACTACAGACACAACTTTTACCATTGTTAAGCGCTCAGGGCGCATTGCACCATTCCAAAGAGCACGCATTGAAAAAGCCATTGAAGCCGCTTTTAGAGACACGAAAGGAGTCTCAAAAGACGTCCCTCTTCCAGAGGATCTAGAAAAAGCGGTACAGGAAATCACAGATCTAGTGATCACTCGCGCTTGTGAACTTGCGGAAAAAGGCGTATCGCTAACAGTGGAGGGCATCCAAGATCTCGTTGAGGTCACGCTGATGAAAAATGACCATCACGATGTTGCCCGTGACTACATCATCTACCGCGACAAACACAATGTAAAGCGTGAAGATAACCTAGACAACCTTAAGATCTTCCGTCAAGACGAAGAGCACAAGGTGCGTTTTAATCCGATCAAGATCGCCTCATCCTTAGAACGGCTCTTCCGCAAAGTAGATGAAGTGGAAGGAAACACGCCTGAATCCCTCATTGAAGTGGTAAACAAGCTTACTCAAGGCGTTGTTCAACAAGCGGTTACCCTCTCAAAAGCAGGTGAAGACCTTCACATTCATCATGTCCAAGACTTCATCGAAACCCTTCTAATGAAAGAAGGCCTCTTTTCTCATGCAAAATCCTACATCTTGATGCGTGCTGAAACAGGCATGCAAACACCAACAACACCGAAAAAGCGCGTGATTAAAAAGGGACGTAAGTTCAAGTACCTCAAGATCAATGGTAAAGAGGCTGAGCTTAGCGAGTCTGAGATCAAGGATCTCTTAGCAAACGCATGTAAAGACCTAGAGCACGTCAATCAAAAAGAGCTCTATGATGCGAGCATCTTGAATTTCTACGAAGGGATGAAAGAAACCGAGATCGACACAGCGTTTATCATGGCCTCGAAAGCGCGTATTGAAGTGGATCCAAGTTACTCCAAAGTCGCAGCGCGCCTTCTTCTTGACAAAACCTATCGGGAAACCTTTGGCACCTCCCGTTTTGATGAGCAAGTTGAGAAAAAACACAGAGCCTATTTCAAAGAATACATCGAGCACGGAGTCAAAATTGACCGCGTCTCCCCTAAACTGAAGGAATTCGACCTCGAAAAACTCTCAAAGCACCTTAAAATCGAGCGCGATGATCAATTCCAGTACCTCGGTCTCCAAACGCTCTATGACCGCTACTTCATCCACGACAATGAAAGGCGTTTAGAAACCCCGCAAATCTTCTTCATGCGTGTTGCAATGGGGCTCTCTGTTAATGAAGATAAGCCCTTTGAGCGTGCCGTTGAATTTTATGAGAACATCTCAACGTTTAACTACATGTCAGCAACGCCAACTCTCTTTAACTCTGGAACGCTCCACTCGCAGCTCTCCTCATGTTACCTCGCAACGATCATGGACGATCTCGAGCACATTTTCCAAACGATTGCCGACGATGCCCAACTCTCGAAATGGGCTGGCGGTCTTGGAAACGACTGGTCAAATGTTAGAGCCACTGGCTCCTACATCAAAGGCACCAACGGTCAAAGCCAAGGGATTATCCCCTTCCTCAAGGTGGCAAACGACACGGCTGTTGCGGTTAACCAAGGCGGTAAACGCAAAGGCGCCATGTGTGCTTACCTCGAAACCTGGCACTTAGATCTTCCCGAGTTCCTTGAACTTCGCAAGAACACAGGTGATGAACGCCGTCGCACCCACGATATGAATACTGCCAACTGGATCCCCGACCTCTTTATGAAGCGGGTCGAGGTTAACGGCCAGTGGACCCTCTTTAGCCCAAACGATGTGCCAGACCTGCACGACCTTTACGGCGCAGCCTTTGAAAAACGCTACACCGAATACGAGAAAATGGCCGACGATGGCAAAATCAAGCTCTTTAAACGGATGGACGCCATGGAGCTTTGGCGCAAAATGCTCGGTATGCTCTTTGAAACGGGCCACCCCTGGATCACTTTCAAAGACCCCTCGAACATTCGCTCTCCCCAAGATCATGTCGGTGTTGTGCACAGCTCAAACCTATGCACCGAAATTCTCTTAAATACATCAAAAGAGGAAACCGCCGTCTGTAACCTAGGCTCTGTTAACCTCGCTCAACACCTCACACCAGAGGGAAAGCTCGATGAGGAGAAGCTGAAGAAAACCGTTACGACAGCCATTCGCATGCTCGATAACGTGATCGACATCAACTTCTACCCCATTCCCCAAACTGAAACCGCCAACATGCGCCACCGAGCAATTGGAATGGGTATTATGGGCTTCCAAGATGCGCTTTACAAACTAGGCATTAGTTATGCAAGCCACGAAGCAACTGAATTTGCAGACCGCTCGATGGAAATGGTCTCTTACTACGCGATTCTAGCTTCCTCTGAGCTTGCCAAACAACGCGGCACCTACTCCTCTTATAAAGGATCGAAGTGGGAACGCGGCATCCTTCCCATCGACTCAATCGATATCCTCGAGAAAGAGCGGGGCGAAAAAGTCGAGATGGACCGCAGCACACACATGGACTGGTCAGTTGTTCGAAACCACGTGAAAAAACACGGCATGCGAAACTGTAACTGTATGGCCATTGCACCAACAGCCACCATTGCCAACATTGTCGGTGTCACACCGTCGATCGAACCTGCTTATAAAAACCTCTATGTGAAGTCAAACCTTTCAGGTGAATTCACGATTGTTACCCCCTACTTAGTCGATGCTCTCAAAAAAGAGAACATTTGGGATAGCGAAATGCTCGACGATCTTAAATATTTTGACGGCTCACTGATTGAGATTGAACGCGTTCCAGAGCATATTAAGAAACTCTTTTTAACCTGCTTTGACGTTGAACCAGAATGGATCATTGAAGCGGCTTCTCGTCGACAAAAATGGATTGATATGGGACAATCCCTTAACCTCTACCTAGCAGAACCGAGCGGCAAAAAGCTCTCCAACATGTACTTCCTCTCTTGGCGCAAAGGCCTCAAGACGAACTACTATCTAAGATCACTTGCCGCAACGCAAATCGAGAAGTCGACAACCGATATCAACAAACGCGGTTTGCAACCCCGTTGGATGAAAAACGAGTCACCCTCAGCACGTGTGTCGGTAGACCGCGCCCCTAAAAAAGCACCCCGTCCAGAGTTTGACGAGGGATGTGAGAGTTGTCAGTAAGAAGGAGGAAAACCGATGGCCCGATTTAACCAAGATGAAAAACGCTTAATTAACTGTACTACAGTAGACGTGAACCAACTCATGCCCCTCAAATACAAGTGGGCTTGGGAACACTATCTTAACGGCTGTGCTAACCACTGGATGCCTCAAGAAGTGCCCATGGGAAAAGATATCGAGATCTGGAAGTCCGATCAACTTTCCCAAGCAGAAAGACACATGGTGATGCGCAATCTTGGCTTCTTCTCAACAGCAGAAAGCCTTGTTGCCAATAACATCACGCTTGCGATCTACAAACACGTCACGAATCCCGAGGCGCGTCAGTACCTCCTTCGTCAAGCGTTTGAAGAAGCAATCCACACCCACACCTTCCACTACATTGTCGAATCTCTCGACCTTGATGAGGGTGAGGTGTTCAACATGTACAACGAAATCCCCGCTATTCAGAAGAAAGATCAGTTCGAAATGGAATTGACCCAAGCGCTTCTTGCCGATAACTTCACAACGCAAACGTTTGAAGGTGCACAAAAGTTTCTAGAAGACCTTATCGGTTTCTACATCATCATGGAAGGTATCTTCTTCTACAGCGGCTTTGCGATGATTCTCTCACTTCATCGCCAAAACAAAATGACGGGCATCGGTGAGCAGTTCCAGTACATCCTCCGCGATGAGACGATCCACCTTAACTTTGGTATCGACCTCATCAATGGCATTAAAGAAGAAAATCCCGAGCTATGGACTCCCGAGTTCCAAGAGCACATTCGTAACAAGATTCGCGAGGCGGTCCTCCTCGAAATCGATTACGCTAAAGATTGCCTGCCTAAGGGTATTCTCGGCCTCACCGCCCCAATGTTTAAAGAGTACGCTCAGTACATCGCTGACCGCCGCTTAGAACGGATCGGCCTTAAAACTGAGTACAACTCAACAAACCCTTTCCCCTGGATGAGCGAGACGATCGACCTTGGTAAAGAGAAGAATTTCTTCGAGACTCGGGTCACGGAGTATCAATCCTCTTCCACCCTCACCTGGTGAGTTAGGGCGGGAGACTGCGTATTTTAGCATATTCTTGGCTAGGCAGTACTACTGGTACTGCCGTCGCCACGACCGTTTCCGCTATTCACGGAAACTTATGCTAAACTACTTGTCTCGCGCTCCTAACTCTTCATCTCAAGTTAATTCTGCTTATTAAAGTTTAAATGTTTTTTTGAAATTGCAGAAATTTATACTTAAAATGTATAATAGTTGTCATTAACAAGAGAGGGAATTCAATGGGTACATTTCTGCAAACAATTAATTTAATTGGCATTAGTGCTGATTTTAGCTTTATTATGACTAATTCTATATGGAAAAACGATGAGCAAAAGAAGGCGAAGGCCTACTTGCAAGCTGTCTTCAATGGAAATGTCATTGCTGAAGGCAATGTAACTCAGGATGAGTCAGGAAGTCGCGTATTTACGTTTCTCACAAAAGGGAATGTCAAAATTAAAGCGACCACTCATGCAGCTTTACATGCATTGGATTCTTTAACTGTGACTGAACTTGGATCTCGCGGTGAGATATTGAGCACTTCAACATTGAAGTTCTTGTTGCCTTTGAGCTCCGGTGTCCCTGCTGAACCTATGGACTTGGATGAAAAAGGCCTCTAAGGCTTATTCTCTATTTAACTCTTTGATATTCTGTAGATTAACTGGATTTATGCTGCACATTCAAAATTAATATACTAATAATTAATATTTTAATGTTATAATTAAGTTATTTTTTAATTATTTTTAATGGATTTTTGGTGTATAATTATGATTAACAATCAAATATTTGAGGGCTATAATTATGTTTGCTGTTTCTTCTGGGCATACAGATCGGCTAAGATCTACTCAACCTCCTAGGGCTTCTGACGAAGATTTAACGAAATTTCGATCACCCGATGTACTTAAAACTGCTATAGCAGCCATCGAAAACGAAACTGATAGCGTTAGGGCTTTTCAGATCCTTGATACTAAGCATGATAATTTGGGAAAACGAACGTGGGATGAAATTCAACAAGGGCTTGCCTCAGACGAACCTTATGTTCAAGAAGGCATGCATTATCGTAAGAAGAAAATACCAGGTGGCGGTACGCGAAACAAGTTACTCAGCGAGGTTGATCCAAAAGAGCAAATCATGAGTCGGCTAAGAATGCATCTTCGTGAAGCTGAAAAAGCCTCTCCTTCCGAATCTGCTAGGCCGACGCCAGCTCGTCGTGCTACTGAGCTATTTTTAAGAGGTGCTGACCAAAGTGCTGCCCGTAGCGCTTCACTAACAAGAAGACCTCTTCAGCATCGCGTAAGACCGCAAAGAGAAAGCCATACGGATAGAAGACCTCCGACTCTTGGATTAAGACCTGTTTCTCCACCACCAGCACGAACAGAACCACGTCGACTACCTCGTAACCTGCTTCAAAGAAAGGTGACTCCGCTTTTTGAAAGTAGAAGGCCTGCCTCTCCGGCGGCAGATTCTACTAGTAGCGATCAGTCGAATTTATTTACGGCTCCCCCAACATTTACAAGAGGTAGAAGAGCTACAGAGTCGACAGGACCTCGTAGAGCGGTTTCAACAGCTAGACCTCGTAGAGCAGCTCCAAGGTCTGGAAACCCTGCTCTTGAAGTTCTTCAATCTTTTAAAGCTGCGACAAGTGAAAGAGGTTTTGATGATCAAGCACTTGCAGCTTGGGTTAGAAATGTGAATGAAAGTGTTCTTGGGTTTAGAGATAGATTTGAAATGGAAAGTACTACAGCGCCCGATCGATTTTCTCTACAAGGCTTTATTGATGCTGAAATAATGGCTGCGCAATCAGCACATCGAGTATCTGATAAGCCGAAATACGATTGGGGAAGGGGTTTAAAACCAGCATTCTATGGACCGCCTCCGCCACCATCGATTCGAGACATAGTTCGCCCTCAAGCTCCAAGCGAGCTTGGAATTGGCTTACCAAATCCTGGAACGAATAACTGCTTTTTATGGTCAATGATGCAAGTTCTCCTAAATAATCCTGGGCTTAGAGATCAGATGTTACCCCATCTCCCCCCTGTTGTAAGAGATTTTGCAGTGGAGTATTTGAGACATCAAGATGCGGGTGTAGCATTATCCTCTGACGTTGCCAGAGCATTTGGATTGGCGATTCGCGCTGAGTTAAATATCAGAGATCAACATGGTCATATTGGTTTTTTAAGGCATGAAGATGCTACTGAAGTCTTGTCTTCCTTCGCTCACGTTTTTAGTGAAGCCGCGCATATTGGTAGTCCAGTTGTTGGGACAGTAAGAAGGACGTCCTATAAAATGGTCGCTATTGATGAAATCATCTCCGATCAACCTCCGCCTATACAAGCTGCAATTAATGAATGCAGAGACGAATATAGGGCAGGCCGCACTCCGAGTGCTGCTTCGTTTACAATAGCGAGAACAATTTTAAGAGACTATGGTAGTGACGAGCACATTGTAGCAGCGTTAACCCAGGGTCAAGGATTGCAGTTCTCGAGTACCGCTACTGAGCGTGGGCTCACAACATCTCAGTTAAAGATTCCAGACGGAGTGGATGAAGCTGATCTTAGAGAAATGTATGCTAGCCAAGTTACAAATGTCGTCCGAAATAGTGAAGATCGAACAATCCCTGCCGCCCCCGTGATGAGAACCTATGTTGATACCAACAAGTTTGAAGGTGATCCTCCCGCACAGCTCATGTTTACCTTAACGCGCATGCCCAATAGGGTTGTGAAAAACCAGACCCCTGTGACGTGCCCAGATGAAATGGTGATTCAAGGTAGAGCTTACCGCCTCAAAAGCTTTGTAGCTCATAGAGGTGGTCAGATCAGCGGAGGCCACTACATTAGTGCGAATAAAAATGCAGATGGGACTTGGACCTATTTTAACGATGGGACTGTCCAGGTTATTGATGATACTGAAGCGAAAAGGGAACTCCCACAAGCTGCGATGGTGTACTATGAAGCAGCCGATGTACCGGTCCCACCTGCGCCTCTTCCAGGTGACCAAATGTGGTGGCAAGATCCAGCTATAGTCCCAGTTGTTCCTGAAAAACCACCTGAACTTGTTGCACAGGAAGCAGCTGCTGCTGAGAGGGAAGCTAAATTATCTGCAGCTGGTGGTAGTAAGTCCAGATCACTTAGCAGGTCTAAAACACGCTTAGGCCGAGCATCATCTCCTCTAGCGAAGCCATCTTCGGGCACAACAAAGCCCCGTCGTCGTTTTATTTGGGGTTAGTGGACATTAATTCTTAGCTGCCGTATCCTTTCTCTCTAAAACAGGAGGAAAAAAGGATATGGCAGCTCCAACTCTAGCAAATTATACTAGGCTGGCTCTTCAAAGCTCAGCGGGCTATCCAGCAGAAAGTTTAGTACGTGCACAGCAGGATTATGCAGACAATGTTCAAGTGAATTTTTGTTTAGCGCTAATTCGCGGTGCCACAATGCGCTCCGCATTAGAAAATGCAATGGACCGAGAGCGCGTGATTGGACTGATTGGCGATCGATTGGATCGCGTCGATATACGCATTATTGACATGGTGCAGCGGACGTTGCCCGAGTGCATCATGAATGTAGTATTGTGGTTAGTCACTGCCGAGACAATTGAGTGGATTGGCGCCTCGATCATGAATTTTATTAGCACTGAATATCGAGAGAGAGTGGAAGCTGAACCTCGCGTCAAACAAGAGATTGTCGAGATTGCTCTTCGTGCAGGAGAGGAATGGAAAGCTCATCGGATCGAAACGTTACGTGGGAATCCGAGTGCTTTTAATCCAAATGCCATGAAAATTAACGCCGCTACCAATCCCTTTGCAGTTGGACCTGCCCGAATGCCTTTTATTGCCGATGCAAGGATGGTTTCTGGAGATCCAGACCCAGCCCCTATGTTGGCACAATTTAACAATGCACGCTGCGCGATCAATCTCGGTCATTATAGCCGCGATTATCCCATGGGGCACTTGAATCTCTGTGTCCGTCTTCCAGCTGATTGGGACTCTCTCCCTGAGGATGTACAAAGAGCTCTTATCACAAGTAATGCACAGAGTTTTGAGCTATTTATTCAAGAGCACGATATGGACGGAGTGCGAAATGATGAGGGACCACGCAACCCGAATGCAAGAGAGCCGACTGAACGTGATCGTGAGATCATTCCTTATAACCCGCAACATCATATCAATGTGGTGCCACATCACTGGATGTTTGCAGACTGCCCACTAGACGATCCAAGAACAGGAAGGCCGACTAATTTGATACGTGAAGCGCAAATTGGCGCATTCCATTTAGAAGGTCTAGCAACAGATCTACCGCATGCGATTGCAGTGAATGGTTTAAGAACAGAACGCCCTTGGTTCCACGATTATGCGCTTTCTTCAAATATCTGCCGGCTAAGGATGACAGACGAGGTTGCCTCCTTTATTTCTGTTGTTGTGTATAATGGCGTGGCGAAGGTGACAGTCCATAAGCTTAGAAATGGAATGACTCCAGCTATCGGAGCGGCACCTGCCTTAAATGCTGTCCCCGATGAAACGTTTGCACCTTTAGTGGGAATTCGATAAGCTTAACGGATGTCATACACCAAAATCAATGAAGTCGTCATCGATGAGATCGGGTGCACTCTCATCGAAATGAAACACGATCTTTCCGGCGCAGATGTAATTCACATCGCATGCGACGATGAAGAAAAGCTTTTCGCCCTCTGTTTTAAAACGCATCCAAGCGATTCAACAGGCGTAGCTCACATTCTAGAGCATACAGTGCTTTGCGGGTCCAAGCATTTCCCGGTGCGCGATCCCTTCTTTTCGATGTTAAAACGAAGTTTGAACACGTTTTTAAATGCGATGACAGGCGCAGACTTCACGGTGTATCCAGCAGCAAGCACAATTGACAAAGACTTTTACAATCTCTTCGAGGTGTATCTTGATGCGGTGTTCTACCCAAAATTGGAAGAGCTTGCATTTAGGCAAGAAGGTCACCGGCTTGAGTTCGAAGATGGCAAGCTTAAGTTTAAAGGCGTTGTGTTCAATGAAATGAAAGGCGTTCTTTCATCTCCCGATTCTCGCCTGTGGAACGCGATTGCAGAAAACCTCTACCCTGATTTGACCTACGCGTTTGAGTCAGGCGGCGATCCGAAAGAGATCCCAAATCTCACGTATGAGGCATTTTTAGGTTTTTGGAAGAAGTTCTATCACCCCTCACAAAGCTTGTTCTTCTCCTATGGAAATCTCGATTTAGACAAGCACTTGGCGTTTATTGAAGAGAAGGTTTTAAAAGACGTAACCCCTGGCGAAACGATCCCAAAGATTGGTTTGCAAAAGCGCTTTAGTGAGCATCGCGTTGTGGAAGCGAGCTATCCAACAGCAGCCGGCTCAGATGATAAGGCGCTTTTTGGTCTCGCCTATCTGACCTGTCCTGTCACTGAAGAAGATGAAGTCTTGGCTCTGTCTTTGGTCGACGCACTCTTGATGGAAACCGACGCTTCCCCGCTTAAACGGGCGCTTTTAGAATCAGGTCTTGTCAAGCAAGCGGATGCGTATCTCGACACTGAAACAAGTGAGGTCCCCTATCTCCTGTTATGCCGCGGTATGGACAGCGATGATAGCATCAAAGTCGAAAGCCTTGTCCGCAAAACACTAGAAAACCTCGCGCCATTTCCCGATGACCAGATCGAAGCTGCGCTCCACTCCCTTGAATTTTCGAAAAAAGAAATCGCCCCTCAAAACGGTTTGCATCTCGCCTTCCGCGTCTTGATGGCAAAACAACTGGGAACAAGTGTTGAAAACAGCTTAAAAATTGTCGACCGCTTTGACGCCCTCCGCGAGCGCTTGAAAGACAAAAACTTTATCCCCTCTCTCATTAAGAAGTACTTGCTCGATAACATGCACCATGTTCTCGTCACACTTAAACCCGATGAGAACCTCCTGCAAAAAGAGCAAGAAGAGGAAGAAAAGCGTTTAAGCAATTTGGTGGTTGATAAAGAAGCGATTGATAAACAAGCTGCTGCTTTAAAAGAACTCCAGGAAACCGAAGAAGATCTCTCTTGTTTGCCCGCTTTCCACTTAAAAGATGTCCCTGAAGAGATCATTTACTACCCTTTGACCACTCACGAACTTCCGAATCTCACGGTCCATTACCATGGGGCATCGACAAACAAAATTGTCTACATGGACCTTTACCTCGACCTCCCAGATCTCCCGAGCGAAAAACTCCAAGCCGCAAAATTTGCCACCTCAATCTTCACCGAACTAGGCGCCGGAGGCAGAACGTTTGAAGAAAACCTCCACCGCATCAACCTAAAGACGGGTGATATGGGGGCATCGCTTGGTATTTTCACCCAGTTTGAAGATCCAGGTGCCATGCGCCCAGCCTTTATCCTCAGTGGGAAAGCGTTAGAGCGAAACGCCTTTGATCTCCTCAATCTCATGCAAGACTTTTTGACAAAACCACGTCTTGATGAAAAAGACCGCATTTTTGAGTTAACACGCCAGCTACAAAGCGACTTAAAACGAAGACTTAAACAAAATCCCCTTTCAATGGCGATGAACACCTCGCTTTCAGGCATGTGCCAACAAAGTGCTATCCAACGCCTTTGGGGCGGCTTAGAATATAAAACATTCCTCGACGAGCACTCGAATAACTTGCCCGACTTAAGCGTGATGCACGACCTGCTCCACCTCTTAAAACCAACGCTTGTGATCACCTGCAGCGAGAAAATGCTAGAAACTCTTCTTGCCAAAGACTTTGGCGGCCTTGGTCACCTCCACGCAAACAAGCATCCACTTTGGAATCCCACCATCAAGCCCTTTGACCAAGACTCAACAGCCCTACTCATCCCATCAGCCGTTTCTTTCACTGCTGCTAGCCTCAAGACCATCTACAAAAACCACCCCGACTCCGTTGCCCTTGAAATCGCCTCCATGATCTTCCGCGACACCACCTTACATAAACGCATCCGCGAGCAAGGTGGAGCATATGGATCCGGCGCTAGCTACAACCCCATGTATGGCTCCTTTACCTTCCATACCTACCGCGATCCAAACTTCACCTCATCCCTGAACGCCTTTGATGAAAGCATCCAGTCAGTGATCAATGGGAACTTTACCGACGAAGATTTAACAGGTGCAAAGCTCCGCGCTCTCCAAAATATCTACTCACCAGAAGCACCTGGCTCACGCGCCAACCTCACCTACAGCTTTGAGAGAACAGGGCAAACTCATGCCTACTTGAAACAGAGAAAAGACAAAATCGTCTCCTTGACAAGAGAAGACCTTATTCAGGCTGTAAAAAGCCACCTACAAAATAAAGAGAAAACCGTCATCTCTTGCATGGGACAAGAACTCTACGACAAAGAAGCATCGCACCTCCCCTCATCGAAGCTGCTCTAACGCAACAATGACCATCTCCAAATCAGAAGAAAGATGTGTATCCTCTGTATGAAGAGCTTCACTTAGAGCTGATTTTAACCGCGCAATGTCAATCTCTTTCCCCTCGAACTGATGAATCGACTCCAAAATCAAATCAAGGGGCTTTTCAATCTCCCCTCTAAGCTTTGTGTTTTTCAGCTTAGGCAAATGCACCGATTGAATCTTTGCGACCATCGCAGCAGACTCTGCTAAACTCGCTGATAACGGCTTTATCTTCGCCTTTTTTACAGACTCTTCCAACTTAACCATATCGTCGATGAAATTTTGCATGTAGTTCATACAACCAGTATATAGCTGAAAGGCTTGACTTCTCGCAAGCCCCTAGATAGTATCCGAAAAAAAGGAGACCTCCATGAAAGCCCTTCTCACAATACTTTGCACCACCTTACTACTCTTTGGAACAGCCCACGCAAAAAGTTATGAGAGACAACTTTCCTCCGCCTTTGTCAAAGTAGCAAAAGACGCCACCCCTGCTGTTGTTTATATTAAAGCAGAAGTCGTGCCTCAATACGACGACTACGACGAAGACCCCTATAACGACGAATTCTTCAACCGTTTTTTCGGCACACCGAAAAAACCCCAAGCCCCTTCCCAAGGACCTCAAATGAGCCATGGCACAGGGTTTATCGTTTCGAAAGAAGGCCATATCGTCACTAACTACCACGTCGTCCGCGATGCCCGTAGACTAACCGTCCTTCGCAGCGACGGCGAGAAAAAAGAGTATGCCGCCACTCTCGTTGGAGGAGATCCACAAACAGATGTCGCCATCTTAAAACTCGACGACCCCCAAGATAACAACCTCCCCTTTCTCACCTTCGGAGACTCAAACGACATGGAAGTGGGTGAATGGGTTATGGCAATCGGCTCCCCTTTCCAACTCGAAGCCACAGTCACCGTTGGTATCATAAGCGCTAAAGGGCGCCAAAACCTGCAAATCACCGACTTAGAAGACTTCATCCAAACCGACGCAGCTATTAACCCCGGAAACTCCGGAGGTCCGCTCCTCAACCTTGATGGAGAAGTCATCGCCATCAATACCGCCATCGTCTCCCCATCGGGCGGCTACATTGGCATTGGCTTTTGCGTCCCAAGTAAAATCGCAGCCTCCATCATGAACCAAGTCATCACCACCGGTAAAATCAGCCGAGGCTTTCTAGGCGTCATGGTCCAACCAATCGACAAAGACCTCGCAGAAGCCTTTGACCTCCAAAAGCCCGAAGGTGTCCTGATCACCGAAGTCGTCGCCGATTCACCTGCAGAACGTGCAGGCCTAAAAGCTGGCGATGTCATTACCCGTTACAACGGCAAAAAAGTCTTCACCCAAGAACAACTGCGCAACAACCTCATGCTGCTAGAGCCTGGCACTAAAGTGAAACTAGAAATCATGCGCAAAGGAAAGCCAATGAACGTCACCGTCAAACTCGGCGACCATTCCTCACGCTTTAAAGACAACGCCGTGCAAACAAATCAGCTCGGTCTAACCGTCGAGAACCTCACCCCGAATAACATTGCTAAATACCATTTCTCGAACGACGACATCGGCGTTGTTGTGACCAAAGTCGATCCCAACTCCCTTGCTGCACGAGCTGGCATCAAGTCAGGAGCGCTTATCATGGCCGTTAACCACGAGAAGATCACCTCGATCTCAGATTTCCATGAAGCCTTAACAAGTGTCGGGGATTCCAAACGCGTTCTGCTACTAGCTAAACAAAGTGGGCGGGTGCGTTTTTTCACCCTCAAGCCTTAGTTACACTTTGAACACAGAATGCGCTTGACTCCGTAATCGAGATATCAAACGATTTCGAGCTAAAGCGCATCTCTGTGTTTCTCTGAGCCTCTTTGATGAGAAATCGGAACATCTGCCTATCCAGAAAGTCAACAAGGCAATGCCTGACCCTACTGCTGATGCTCAAGGTAGTTCATATACTCACTTCTAGAAGTCGTGTAATCATCGGTTTCACCATTTGGAAAAAACTTATTAAAGCCTTTTCCTATGGATGGTGCTAAATTGTCTGATAAAATAAGTAGGTCTTTCGATGAAGGCTCACTTGGGGGAAGGCACAGATCGAGGAATTTTTGATAAAAACCATCTTCAATCTTTTTAGGATCCCAGTCATGTATTTGCCCTGCATTAATAGCATTTTGTAATACTTTGATCAGCTCTTTTGGAACGGGCGTATCTTGATTTAGGCCTACCATATTCATTAAGGAGGCAAAACCTGCATTTAAAGTTGGATAGGAGCTTGCAGGAAATAAGCTTTGTCCATTAGCAGCAACTTGTTTGAGCCCATCTTGTGTTGGATTTGATAGGTAGTCTTGCATTTCCTGTAGTAATTTTGAGGGATTGGGTCCTTGTACCCCCCCAAAGCCCTGGTTGTTTGTTGTTCCCTCAATTTTCATACTCTCTCCTTTTTTTACTTAAATAGATCATTGAATCTAATAGGGGTTTTTAAAGCGGGGGTCCGAGCGGACCGGATCAAATACTGAATCGTCCAGATTTAAACGCTCCTCCCCTGACTCAAAGGCGGCGCGAAGCCAACCAACGGTTGCTTCAACATCTTTGAGCTGAGCGGCGGCTTTTGCTGTGCGGTACGCGATGTCACTTGATGGCATGTCTTGAAAACACTGCCCGGCAAGCTTTAGCACTCTTTCGAAATCACCTCTATCATAGGCTACTTCATGCAGCAATATGCGACTTGGCGGCGTGAGATCTTTCTCCACTTCAACGAGGAGTTGGTAGGTTTTATCGCGATCTCCCCTCTCATGGTAAAGTCTTCCCAAATATTGCGTTGCAAGCGAATAGTATACGCCCTTCCCGGCCTCTTGACGCACTTTCTCTAAATAGTCTTTCGCCTCGTCGTAGCGCTTTTGCAAAAGAAGCTCTTCAGCATGGCTGATGTCTTCTTGGATGTTCGCTCCTCGATCAAAATCGGTCAGCCCTTTGAGCTGTTTAAACGCTTGGAAGTTTTGAAAAGCAAAGAGGAAAAAGAGCACACCGATAATCAATTGTCCAAACATAAAGCCGGCTAGGCCACATGCGAGTGAAAGCACAGCCGAGCATATCGTTGCATAGCGATACCCCTTCACTCCAAAGATCGCTTCTAAAATGATGCGAATGAGTTGACCTCCATCAAGCGGTAAGACCGGAAGCAGATTAATCACGGTCCAAAACAGGTTCACAATTGCTGTAACTCTGAAAATCCCCTGCATTGGTGGTGCTGTATGAGCTGTTAAAAAAGAGGCTAGAAGAAACAAAATAAAGCCAAAAAGTGGTCCAAACAGGACAACGAGAAACTCTTTCCAAAGCTTTAACCTTGGTCCTTCAGGAATGGTTAGGCCTCCAAAAGCGACGAGTTCTATACGAGGATTTTGCCCAAAAGCTTTCGAGGTCAGCGCATGACCGAATTCATGCACCATAATAGAGACAAAAATAATGACGATCCAAATGAGGATCGCAATGATATTCATCCCACTATTCATCCAGCCGATAAAGGCGGCCGTAAGCCAGAAAAACGGCGAGATCCGAATTGGTATCATCCCATGGCCTTTAGCATTGCGTCTCCCATCTCGGCAGGCGTTTTAGCAACAACAATCCCAGCATCTTCCATGGCCTGCATTTTACCTTCAGCCGTTCCTTTTCCGCCAGAAACAATGGCTCCCGCGTGGCCCATTCGGCGTCCAGGAGGCGCTGTGACTCCTGCGATGAAACCTGCAACGGGTTTTTTACAGTTTGCTTTGATCCATGCGGCGGCCTCTTCTTCTGCATTGCCTCCAATTTCTCCGATCATGAGGATGCCCTCTGTTTCGGGATCTTCATTGAAAAGCTTGATCACGTCGACAAAATTAGTCCCATTTAAAGGATCACCTCCGATTCCAACACAGGTAGTTTGCCCCTGGCCATTTTGCGTTGTTTGCCACACAGCCTCATACGTCAATGTACCCGAGCGTGAGACAATGCCAATTTTCCCTTTCTTATGGATATAAGCTGGCATGATCCCAATCTTACATTCATCAGCAGTGAGAATACCTGGGCAGTTCGGTCCAATCAACCGAGAGGTCTTCGAATTTTGCATGACGCGCGATACTTCGACCATGTCCTTAATGGGTATTCCTTCTGTGATGCATACAATCAGTGGTACACCGGCATCTTCGGCTTCCAAGATCGAGTCGGCAGCAAACGGCGGTGGCACAAAGATTAGGCTTGCGTCAGCGCCAACGGTTTCTTTTGCTTCTCGCACGGTATCAAATACTGGCAAACCGAGAATCTCTTGCCCACCTTTACCAGGTGTGCATCCCCCCACATACTTAGATCCATATTGCATCCCTTGCTCTGTATGGAAACTGCCCGATTTGCCCGTAATTCCTTGTGTGATGACTTTGGTGTCTTTGTTAATCAATATTCCCATGTTAATTCCCCAATGCCTTCACAGCTTTTTCCGCTGCATCGGCCATGCCGTCAGCGGGTGTAATCTTAAGTCCTGATTCGCGAATCAATCGCCGTCCTTCGTCAACATTCGTTCCCTCTAACCTAACGATTAGTGGCACATCAAGAGTCATCTCACTTGCGGCGGCGATCACCCCTTCGGCGATCGTTGCGCAATTCATAATCCCCCCAAAGATATTCACAACAATGGCTTTGACCTCGGGATCAGATAGAATGATCTTAAACCCCGCGGCTACCTTTTCTTTGGTTGCACTTCCTCCAACATCGAGGAAGTTGGCTGGTTTACCTCCATAGTGATGGATAATATCCATCGTGCTCATCGCTAATCCAGCGCCATTGACCATGCAGCCAATATTTCCCTCGAGCGAAATGTAGGCGAGGTCATACTTGTTCGCTTCAACTTCACTTTCTGAAACTTGCGAGGGATCGTAATAAGAGGCAAGCTCGGGATGTCTATAAAGCGCGTTGTCATCGATAGAAAGCTTCGCATCCACAACCCAGATATCCCCATTTGGTGACTCGCACAGGGGATTGATCTCAAGCAAATCGCCATCTACATCCATAAATGCTTTGGCGAGCGCCTTTGTCACCTTCATTCCCTGCTTCATTGCGGGGCCTTTCCATCCCATGAATTTAGCAAGACGCATTAACTCATACCCTTTAAGAGTCCCATCCATCCGAATAGGTAGCTTTAAGATTTTCTCCGGCGTCTTTTCAGCAATTTCCTCGATTTCCATGCCGCCTTCTGGAGAGGCGATGATGATGGGCTGTGCATTTTCCCGGTCGATGATCGCGCCAATGTAGTATTCTTTAGCGATGTCAACAGGCACGGTGATTAACACTTGCTTGGCAATCACCCCTTGAGGGCCGGTCTGATTATTGACCATCTTCATGCCAATGAGTTCTTGCGCCTTTTCAACAATCTCAGCCTTGCTCTTACCAAATTTCACGCCCCCGGCCTTACCTCGTCCTCCTGCATGAACCTGAATCTTGATCACCGCTTCAGATAATCCCAAACGATCAACGATCGCCTTTGCCTCTTCTGTCGATGAGGCAACCCCAAATTCGGGGATCGGCATCCCATACTTGGCGAGAACTTCCTTCGCCTGGTACTCATGTGTATTCATCAATTGCTCCTTTTCCCCCTTTTCTCATATACTATTCGTATGTTCAAGTTCTTTTCAAAAATCAAAAACATCTTTTCTCGTCCCCTAGATGAGGCAACCCGCGAGGAGCTCGAAGAAGCCCTCTACCAAGCAGACATTGGCTCAACGTGTGTTGAAGCCTTTTTAAAGCGTGCAAAAAAAGACCCTACCCTCGATGGGATGAAAGCCCAAGCCCTAGAGCTTTTAAATAGTGCCACCCTAGAGAAGCAACCCCTTAACTCCCCCCATGTCATCCTCCTTGTCGGCACAAACGGCTCGGGTAAAACCACCACCTCCGCAAAACTTGCTAAACACTACCGCGATCAAGGCAAATCTGTCCTTCTCGCCCCATGCGATACCTTCCGTGCCGCCGCCATCCCCCAGCTTCAAAAATGGGCTGCCAAACTTAATCTTCCCATCGTAAACTCTAAACCTGGCGCCGACCCATCAAGTGTCATTTACGACGCCCTTTCTCAAGCAAAAGAGCAAAACATCGACATCATCATTGCCGATACAGCTGGGCGCCTTGAATCAAAACAAGACCTGATGCGTGAACTTGAAAAACTCAAACGCGTCAGTGGCAAACTCATCGAAGGCTCCCCCCATGAAACCTACCTTGTCCTAGATGCCACCATCGGCCAAAACGCCGTTGACCAAGCTCGCACCTTTAACGAAGTAACTCCCTTAACCGGGATCATCCTTACTAAATTCGATGGCACCGCCAAAGGCGGAATCATCCTCCCCATCCACAACGACCTAAAGCTTCCCGTCGCCTTTCTCGGAACAGGAGAAGGCATTGAAGATCTAACACCCTTTAAGCCAGAGACTTTCGTAGATTCTCTGTTCTAAAAATTTCTTGACAAACCCCCTATTTTCTGCTAACATTAAAGCACATAAGGGGGTATTTAATGGCTATTTCTAACATTCAAGCAGGGGCTATTCATGCAACAGAGCATGGAATTCCTCCACCAGATCAACTATTTGGGACGATTGCGAAGCCGATTATAGACGACGCTGTAACCTACATGAAAAACTTTGCCGCTGGTAAGCACACAACCAATCCTGAGTATCTATTAGGCAGAATTCAAGTCCTTCAAACACTTATTTACAATGCTTCGATATGCGATGTTAATACAACAGAGAGTAGTATGTACAACGCATACGATAATATTTTAACTGGTTTAGTCTCAAATTTTAAGAATGCTAAATGGTGTGGAGATGCGAACAATCAAAAGAACATCGCAAATATAGCAATAATATCTCCTAATTTCTCACTATTTTATTATGGTAAAAAATGGGGGCAATCTAATGAAGATTACATCGCAAAAACCGATTTCTCTCAATCCTTTAGCCTTATGTTCAAATCAAATAATTTTGAATTCCAACAAGGCGCTGCAAGTGTCCTTTCAAAGATATTCACAACAAGAAATACTCAAAGTGGTTGGGCTGACTACGTCATCTTCGAAAATAGCGGATCTAATTTTCTAAGGTTGTTTTTTGGAAATATCCTAAAGGCTTTTGCTAATCCACCAACACTGTCTTCTACTTCAGCTCAAAATGCCTTAGGCACGCTCTACACAAACCTTTTAGATCGAGCGCTTTTATCAGAATATTCACCAAATAGCGGGACTTCTGTCACAGAAGCTGACTTTACAACAAGTAATGATCAGGCAATAAACGGCATGGCTTCCTTTCTTTCTGATCATGGTCAAACGCCTCATGCAGTAAAATACCTTCTTGAAGACTACCTTGGGAAAAGTGGACTAAAAGTGAGTGATGCCTATGCAGTATTACAATCGGTTAATTCAGCCCTTACAAAGGCATGGAACGATCTTGGTGCGAGCGCTCAAGGGTATAAAGCGTATAACAATGCAGAGTATGTGATTCAAACTGTTCAAAATGCAGCAGGTGTTCAAGCAACGGGCCAAAACTATATCAACGATGTGCTTAACATCCTAGAAGGTGGCTCGTAAAGTTGCATCGCAAACGTGATGTGATGTATGATCTGATCGTATGTCACATCGCTTAGAATATGCCTCCCTCGTCCGGGACACCCTAGCTTTTTTGAATCCTGAGGAAAAACCACCTCCCGTGGTCATCGAAGAGCCTCAGATCATCTCGCCCCCTCCTCCAAAAGTCGAAACACCTCCAGCTCCTCCTGTTGAAAAAGAAGTCATAAAGCCCCTTGAGCTCAATCCTCTTAAGCCGAAAACTTCGGGGAAAGACGCCTCAATTAAATCCACTCTTGGCAAAATCGCCCCCAACCTCAAATTTGTGGATGAAGTTCCCTCAGATAAGGAAGCCAAACGGGTCAAAGAGGCCTACCTCTCGCAAAAAGAAACGCCTAGCGTCCCCATTGTGGTCATGGGATCTGCACCTCCTCTTTTAAAAAGCGTGGCAAAGGCCATCAATATCGTCTATGGATCCTCGCACATCGTCGATGGCACCAAGTTCGAGCGGGAAAAAACCTGGGACCTGTTTTTAAAAAGCCCAGGTCTTAAACTCATCCTGATGCCTGACGTAGCTCTTTGGGGTGCGCTTGATCTCATGCGGTTTTACCGCGAAGTGAAACAGGAGAACAAACGCTTTCTAGGCGATGTTCCCCTCATCCTCATCCCCGATCTCACGCTCTATGACAAAGATCCTCAGCTCAAACGCTCTCTATGGAACGTCATCACGCAGACGCACAGCAGAGTGCCAGAGTAGCGGGAATACATTCATCCCTTTTGGCCCCCCATCACCTCTTGCGAGTCCTACAAGCATTGCAACATCACCGATTTTCATTGTTCTACGCGTCTCTTCACCTTTTGAAGGTTCTCCAAACCCGTTAAATTTACAAACGCGGCACGACGTTAACCCCTCTCTCTTTACTCCATGAGTTGTCGCACAAGACTTATGAATGTAATGGGCACACCCAAAATTATAGACACGATCTGTTCCTTGCAAAGCCTCTTCACAAATCCGGCACGCTGTGCCCTTAGGGTTGGTAATTGAGCTATAAACGGTTAACATTTCTTATCTCCTTATTAAAAAAATTTTATCGGTAAAAAATAACTTGAATTAGGGAAATTTGTCAAGTTTTCCTTTTTAGCGTATAGTGAGCGCCATGAAATGTGCAGAAGTTCTCATTGACCACTCCCCTCTTGGTGTGCTTGATTATGCGATTCCAGATGCGATGCAAGTCGATGTGGGAACGCGGGTGAAGGTTCCTGTTCGCAACACAACGCGTGATGGCACGGTAGTCAAACTCAAAAGCGAAAGCGCTTTTAACAAACTTGCTGACATACTTGCGGTGACTTTTGAGATGCCGCCAAAGCTCTATGAACTCGCCTCTTTCATCTCTAAGTATTACCACACCCCGCTTGTTCGCGTCTTAAAGACGATGCTTCCAAAAGACATCCGAAGCGACAAGGCACCCAAAACGCAAAAGTGGATTGAGCGCGCACAAACACGTGATGCGCTATCTAAATTTATCCCAAAAGTCAGCGAGCCTCAAAGACGAGTCTTAGAAGTGCTCTTAAAAAATCAAGGAGGCATCTTCCTTTCAGCTCTCTTAGAGCAAGCAGAGGTGTCGATGAGCCCTGTTAAGACGCTGATTAAAAACGGCCTGATCAAAGAGAAAGAAATCACCGTTGATCGCTCCGAGATGCTTCTTGAAGATTATTTTCAGACAAAACACAAGAAACTGACGGATGAGCAGCAAAAAACACTCGATGCCATCTTAAAAGACGACCAATTTGGCTCGCACCTGATCTTTGGCATTACCGGCAGTGGCAAAACTGAGATCTATCTCCAAGCAATTCAAGAAATGCTCGACCAGGGAAAAGGCGTTATCATGCTCGTTCCCGAAATCTCGCTTACCACACAAACAATCGAAAGATTCCGCGCCCGCTTTTCCGAGAAAATGGGAGTCTTGCATCACCGCCTCTCAGATGGAGAGCGCCTCGACATGTGGCGCGCCATCTACCGCGGCGATATCCAAATTGTGATCGGTGCTCGCTCTGCCATCTTTTCCCCGGTCAAAAACCTCGGGCTCATTCTGGTTGATGAAGAGCACGACCACTCCTACAAACAAACCGACGAGATGCCGTGCTATAACGCTCGCGACATCGCTGTGATGCGCGCAAAACTCGAGAACGCAAAAGTCGTCCTTGGCTCTGCCACCCCAAGCCTTGAAAGCTACAAAAATGCGCTTGATGGCAAGTACGAACTCCATCACCTAAGAGCCCGCGCCGACAGTGCCAACATGCCTACTGTCCACCTCGTTAAACCGCTGCAAGGCCTCTTCTCCGACGAACTTATCGAAGGGCTCAAACTCCGCTTAGAAAACGGCGAACAATCGCTTGTCTTTTTAAACCGCCGTGGCTATCACGCATGCCAAATGTGCACCAAGTGCGAACACACTGTCGACTGTCCCCACTGCGATATGGCTCTCACCTTCCATAAAAAAGACGCCGAGCTCATCTGCCATCTTTGTGGCTACCGCACCATGCCACCCCGCAACTGCCCCCACTGCAAAAGCCCTGCCAATCTCAAGTTCAAAGGAGTCGGTACAGAGCTTGTTGAAAACACCCTAAAAGCTATCCTCCCCGAAGCACGCACGCTCCGTATGGACGCCGATACAACGCGCCACAAAGGGAGCCACGACCGCCTCTTTAAACAATTCCGCTCCGGCAAAGCCGATATCCTCATCGGCACCCAAATGGTCGCTAAAGGCCTCCATTTCCCAAACGTCACCCTAGTTGGCGTCTTAAACGCCGACAGCGCTCTTAACATCCCTGACCCTCGCGCCTCCGAACAAGTCTTCCAGCTCATCACCCAAGTCTCGGGCCGTTCAGGACGCGGCGCCCTAGCCGGCGAAGTGATCATCCAAACGCGCCTTAAAGACCATTACGTGATCCAAAAAGCATCAAAAAGTGATTTCGAAGGTTTTTTTGAAGAAGAAGCCAAAGTTAGAAAGCTCCTTAAGTATCCCCCTTATGCCCCCTTTGTAAAACTCATCTTTTCCGGTGATAACGAAGCCCATACCCAGCAAGAGGCTGAGCGAATGCGCGCCTACCTCCTTAAAACACTCCCGGCATCAAGTGAGCTTTTTCCCGTTCAACCTTGCGGCCATGCCAAAGTCAAAGACCGATACCGCTTTAAACTCATCCTAAGAGGGCGGCTATTAGCCGCCCTTCCCCCGTCTCCCAAAGAGATCAAACGCCTCATCGACATTGATCCCCTCTCCTTACTCTCTTAAATGCGCTTTAGCACCCGTTTTGTTCCCAGCGAGGACTAGTCACTAAATACTTACTAGGAGAATCAGGGCAGGGAGCGCCTATTTCAACTGTTAAACCCATAGGATCTGCAACAAGCGAACCAGCACTTGCATCTTCCCTCAAAGAAAGAAATTGAGCTGGTTTTGGGGATACTATTGGCATCTCTTTATCCATAGTTTCTGCAGCTTCTACCCACTCGAAAAACGAGCGAGTTGTCATGGTTGCTTCTAATACAGGTGGGTGGGATTCTGGTCCTACTTTGTGAATGGAAGATATCAAAATCGCAAATGCAGCTGCATAGCGTGTATCAAAATGCGCTTTAGAAAACGATAGGCTTGGCCCTACCATCTCAACACCAGGTCTGTGTACCTTAGGGGAATCCTTTAAAAAATTTGCAATGAGTTCGACGGTATTTACAAGTGCATGTAAATTCACTCCCAAAGTTTCATGAAGTCTCTTTGCTTCGAGCTGGGGCCTTGCAGCCTTGTTTTCAACTACCAATTCTGTAGCGACTCTAACAAGCTGCTCACACACATCCTGAATGCGCTCTTGGGGACAAGTGCCCATACTTTGTATCCGAAAATTCATTCCTGCAAATTGCATAGTTGGCGGTAGACCTGTTGCCATAGTTTGTTCCTCTTTATTATAAAATTATTATTTTAATTCTTTGTGGAGAAATAAGAATACTGCCCTCTCCCAAAGTGAGATATTTTACACTAATATATCTTTTTTTTCAAGATTTGGTCTCCCAAATGGATTGAGATTGACCTGATATCGTTTTTAGCCTAAAATCCCCCTTCATGAACCCAGAATTTGAAAGCCGCTCAGTAAAGCTCAAAGAGATCAAAGATCTCGGTGTAGATCCCTATCCCCATAAATACTCCCCTTCTCACACCTCATCAGAGCTAGAAAGCTCCTATGAAGGCCAAGATGTCGGTCACTTTGACGACGCCTTAGCTGGCAAAACGCCAGAGGCATCACTTGCTGGACGCCTGGTTCTCTTCCGCGCCATGGGCAAAAATGCATTTGCTCACGTGCAGGATGAAAACGGCCGGCTTCAACTCATGGTGAATCGCGATCACACCAAAGTCACAGGTCTTACCACCGACGAAATCAAGCCAATCAAATTCATCGAAAAAAAACTCGACCTTGGCGATATCATTGGCGTGAAAGGAAACCTTTTCCGCACGCAAAAAGGCGAGCTGACACTGCTTGTTTCTGAATTGACACTTTTGACGAAATCGTTATTGCCGCTTCCTGATAAACATGCTGGGCTATCCGATAAAGGGGCTCGCTACCGCAAGCGCTGGCTCGATTTAATTTCCAATCCTGAGGTGGTGGAAACGTTTAAAGCTAGATCTCATATCATCTCACTCATTCGCGACTATTTTAAAGACAACGCGTTTATGGAAGTGGAAACGCCGACGGTTCAAAACATCTACGGTGGGGCTGAGGCGCGCCCTTTTGTAACAGAGCTCAACGCTCTTCACCAGACCATGTACATGCGGATTGCCATTGAGATCTCACTCAAAAAGCTCATCGTTGGTGGGCTACCACGCATTTATGAAATCGGCAAGGTCTATCGCAACGAAGGGATCGACCGCTCACACAATCCTGAATTCACCATGATGGAGTGCTACGCCGCTTATTGGGACTACAACGATGTGATGACCTTTACGGAAAACTTGTTTGCAACAGTTGCAAAAGCCCTTTTCGGCTCGACTAAAATTGGTCTTAGAAAAGATGCTGACGGTAATGAGCATGAGATCGATGTGCAAACACCGTGGAAACGCCTCTCGATGAAAGAATCGCTAAAGACCTATGCCAAAATAGACTTCGACTCTCTAACAGATGACGAACTTAGAAAAATGCTTCCCAAAGACAAACTTGGGACGCGCGGCCATATGATGGCTAAACTCTTCGAACAAGAAGTTGAACACCATCTCATCCAGCCACACCATATCACCGACCACCCCATCGAAACCACCCCCCTTTGTAAACTTCACCGAGACCCAAAAAAGAAAGAAAACGGCATCGTAGAGCGCTTTGAATCTTTCATCCTCGGCATGGAATTTTGCAACGCCTACACCGAGCTCAATGACCCGGTTCTTCAACGCTCTCTTCTAGAAGAGCAAGCGAAAAAGCGCGATTCTGGCGACGAAGAAGCCTCCCCTATGGACGAAGAGTTCATTGAAGCCATCTGCCAAGGGATGCCCCCAACAGGAGGGCTAGGTATCGGGATAGATCGCCTCGTGATGCTCTTCACCAACGCCCCCTCTATCCGAGATGTGCTCTACTTCCCTATTACCCAAAATAACTAATAAATAAACGGTTATAAATTAGATTTATTTTTAACTATTAATCTGCTATAATAACTCCTTAACAAACAAAGGCAGTTATTATATGGTAGCACCGACTTGTCCTCGCGCACTCACCCTATGCGCTCAGGAGCATTACTCTAACTTAGTTTCTCATCCAGAAAACCCCCATCTAAAGATCCCATTAGGTGAAGCTCTTGGAATTAAGAAACTTACCCCAGAAGAAGTTGACGCCTTAAGTCCAGATGCATTGTCTCACCAAGCAACAATAATCAGCGAAAAATGGGAGCGCTACGCAAAAAATTTACGTAGAACGATGATATCAGCCTTCTCAGTAAGAGATCTAGGTTGGACTTCCTATCACTGTGGTGACTGTAAAAGTGGTTATGCAGCACTTGTAAAAAGTGCGATAAATAGGCATAAAGAAGCATGTCGAACTTAAGCCTGTATTCAATAGCAGCCCCTACATGCGACCGAGCAGTTGTAATGATGGTCCAAGCACACTATTGCGATCCAGTCCCCGACATGGGCAATCGGAAAATATCCCTTCCTATGGGACATGCTTTTCGCGTCTTAGATCTTACCGAAATGGAACCAGAGTTTTCTCCACGAGAGGATTTTCTACACAAAGAAGCGTCTAAAATACGACAGCTCTGGTATGTCTATGGAAAGCACCTTCAGACACCCTCATTAGATCCCTTTACAGTCTTTGATGAAGTAACCATGGTTACAGATTGGCACTGCGAATTATGTCATAGCGCCTTTCACCGGTTTAAACGCCAGGCAGAAAAGGCTGGAACAACGCTTCCATTCGGGGATAATGCCCCCTACCTCCGTGAGCTATCGTCTCAACCTCGTCCGAAACCAGATATAGCTCGTAGAGACGCACTACATGCCGCACTTTTAAGAAGCTTTGTAGTAGAAGGAGCAACAGGGGCATCCCCCACAAGGGACATTCGACGCCCAGACAGCCCAGGAGGAACTCCACCGAGCTATGAACCACCCCCCTTAACAGGTGCAGGCAGAGGCAAATCTGATCCCCCTCCACTTTGTGCTGAAACCCTAAGAAGAATCGCTAAAGGCAGACCCCTTTCTGAAGTAGAAGGCGTCTCCATTATGGATTTCTCTCGTCCATCCGGAGAAATCCACCCAGCGTCTAAAAAAGAGATTTACGATTGGTGTTGCCCAAATTGTGAGAAAGTATACATCAACCTTTGCAATGTACGTAAATTGCAATGGAAAGAAAGCCGAGAAGACTATTTGCGCTTACCTCTTTCACGCAAACATGAAGCAACAGCAACAACTCCTCTCACTACAGGAATGCCTGAACACCTGCGGGATCAGCTAGACCCGAAACGCTTTCGTTACATCACAACAGGTATAGAGGGAAAAATCCACCGAGCCTCCGTGACAATGCTAGTCAGAGACTTTACAGACAGGTATCTCTAAGAAGCGTCCCACACCATACATTCAGCTGGCAGAAAAGCTTCAACAGTCGCTGTAGGAATACCGCTATCTGCAACAGGACTTGCAGGTGGCGCTAAACAAGGCCCCTCTTCTCTATGTCGGACTCTATGAAGAGCGATATAACCTTGCAGTAGGACAAGCTACATCATTCGTAGAAAATTTCGTATCAAGAACGCTTGGATCTGCATTAATCTCTCTCATTTTCTCTACAAGTGTAGTTACTGTCGCAGGTCGAACGTGCCCGAAGTAACTTGTTGCGTATTTCGAGACAAACTCTGCTATAGAAAGATCTTCATTTAGCGCCTCTCTGACAACAACATCTCCTTCACTTGAAGTAGTCATAGGGACTTCTAGCTTCCCGTCAAAGGCAAAAAACGGCCGTGAAAAATCAAAATTGACTAACATAATACCCTCTCTTATTTGTTCTCATTAGTATACACGAATCTACTTCCAATTTCAAACTTAAACTATTAATTTAAAGAGCGATAGACCTGCTGTTGCAAATCTTAACATCTGCTGTTAAGATTTGCAACAGTATGTCATTTTTTTGACCATAGTGACTGAACTGGTATGGCTTCGATTTTTTCACCGAGAAGTTCAGTCTTAGTTCCTAGGTAAAGAACAATCCCTCTGTGAAAGCGCTTACCAATAAGCTGCTTGAGGTGTAATAGACCACGTGCATCATTAGAACCAACTTTTAACGAGGCTTTCACTTCAATGCCAACCACTCCCCCATCAGCTTTCTCAAGGATAAAGTCAACTTCGTGATCACCGTTGCGAAAATGAAACAATTCGCACTCTTGATCACACCAACTCTTCTGCTTCATCAACTCACTAAACACAAAACTCTCAAGATATTGACCAAAGAGACTTCGATCAGATTGGAGCCTTTCAACATTGATATCCATCAATTGAGCCATAATTCCCGTGTCGCAAATATGAAGCTTTGGCGATTTAATCATCCGTTTACCTAAATTGGTATACCAAGCAGGAAGTAAATGGATAAAGAAAAGTGTTTCAAGAAGCCGCAGATAACGGTTAAGTGTCATATTCACCATACCAAGAGATCTTGAAAGCTCTGAGACATTAAGAAGATTAGAGCTACGTGTTGCTATCAAGCGGAAAAGACGCGGAAACTCCCTTAATCCTTCGATATTTGAGATATCTCGCACATCCCGCTCCATCATTGTTTGTAAGTATGAGTTTACCCATCTTTTAGCATCTCCTAGACTCTCAAGAGAATGGACAGGAGGATATCCTCCTCTTAACATCATTTCACACCAAAATCTCTCATCTATAGGTGAGAGTTGCACCTGATCAAATGAACCATTTAAGGCCTTTTTAATAAACGTTTCCTTTACACCAAGCAATTCACCTTGCGAAAAGGGAAACATCGAAACAATTCCCATTCTTCCAGCCAATGAATCTCCTAATTTAGGAAGTAAAAAGGGATTCGCAGACCCTGTTAATAAGTACCGTCCAGGGGACCGATTTTCATCAACATCTCGTTTGATTGCTAAAAAAATCTCTGGAACACGTTGAACTTCGTCAATCACAATGGGCTTAGGTAATCCTTCCACCCATGCTTCTGGATTACGCTTAGCAAAAGACAGCGAGGCTTCATCATCTAATGTGACATAATGCCAGCCATTTTTCTTCATGATTTCATGCGTAAAGGTGGTCTTGCCAGTTTGGCGAGCACCCAACAAAAGAACCACAGGCATGATCTTTAAATATGCCCTGACCTCAGCCTCTATATTACGTTCAAACATTGAGCAGCCTCCTGTTGCAAATCTTAACAGTTGCTGTTAAATATTGCAACACCTCCTACAGCTCTTGTTATGCTGTTAATTATGTGTGTGTTAGGAGATGGTGTATTAATTAATGGGTTTTAAGCGGGAGCCATCGGGGGTGTCTTCGATGGTAAAGCCAAGGTTTAGGAGTTCATCGCGAAGAGCATCTGAGCGGGCGTAGTCTTTTTGTGCGCGCGCTTCGTTGCGCTCTAAAAGGAGTTTTTCAGCATCAACCGAGGTGTTTTCCTTGATGAAGGGAATGAAGGCGAGGACGCGATCAAAGTCATGCAGGAGGGTGATGATTTCTGAAGCATCATTTGAAGAGACTTTGCTTTCGTCGATCAGCGTGTTGGTGTCGCGGATGAGATCAAAAAGGGCAGCGATACTAACTGAGATGTTGAGGTCGTCTGCAATTCCAGCGGAGAACTGCTCGTGGGCTTTTTCAAGAAGTGGTTTGACGGCATTTGAGTCAGTGCCGTTTGCCCCTTGAAGGCGGAAAAGGAAGTCTTCGATCCGTTTTAAAGAAGAGCGGGCGGCTTTTAAACCGTCTAAGGTGAAGTTGAGTTGGGTGCGGTAGTGTGTGGTGAGGAGGAGGTAGCGCACTTCAGGGCCTGTGTACCCCTGTTCAATCAGGTCGCGAAGGGTGTAGAAGTTACCAAGGCTTTTGGACATTTTCTTCCCGTTGACGATGAGGTGTTCGGAGTGCATCCAGTGTTTGGCAAAGCAGGCGCCTGTGCAGGCTTCTGATTGCGCGATTTCGTTTTCGTGGTGTGGGAACATGTTATCGACGCCACCGACGTGGATATCGAGCGTTTCACCGAGGTGTTTAATCGCCATGGCGGAGCATTCGATGTGCCAGCCGGGGCGGCCACGTCCGAAGGGGCTGTCCCAATGGATCGGGCCGTCGCGCTTTTCATCGTAGGCTTTCCAGAGAACGAAATCAGAGACTGATTCTTTTTCGTATTCGTCGGTTGTGGTGCGCTCGGAAGCACCTTCTTTGAGTTCTTCGATATTGAGGTGAGATAGGCGGCCATATGAGGGGAAAGCGCTGATGCGGAAGAAGACGGAGCCGTCTTTGCCTTGGTAGGCAACGCCTTTTTCGATAAGCGCTTCGATCATTTGGATCATTTCAGGGATGTGGTCGGTGGCAGCGGGGTAGGCTTCAGCTTTTTCACAAGAGAGGGTCTCAAGATCTTGAAAGAAGGCGTCTTTGTAGGTTTTGGTAAATTCGTCTAGGGAGAGGTTGCTTTCTAAAGCGCCTTTGATGGTTTTATCGTCGACGTCGGTGAGGTTCATGACTTGGGTCACGTCGGTGCCAAAGTACTTGAAGGTGCGACGAAGGAGGTCTTCGAAGACGTAGGTGCGTAGGTTACCAATGTGGGCGAAGTTATAGACAGTCGGTCCACAGGTGTAGATGCGCACGGTTTTCTGATCAAAAGCGACTTTTTTGCGCGACTCGGTATTGTGGAGCTTTAGCATAGCATCTCATCGAGTTTGCGGAAGTGCACTTTACCAGTGCCTGTGATGGGGATTTCCCCTACTTCACGGACTTCAGAAATTTTAACGATGCGGCCAAAACCAGATGTGCGCAGTGCTGTGTTGACTTTCTCACGCGAGATGGGGAAGGTTGAGAATAAGACAATACGCGGTTTATCACCTGCTTCTTGGACGGCAACAGCCATTGAAGCTTTCGACTCGATATCGGGATGCCAGTTATCGCGTCTTGCAGCATCTGAAAGTTCATCTTCTAAAGCAGTTAAGCTGATCATTTCGCCGCCAATCTTCACAAAGCGTTTGATCCGACCGCCTAAGATGAGATTTCCTTCTTTATCGATCGAACCGATGTCACCGCTTCTGTACCACCTCTCCCCTTTAATTTCGACGAAGGGGTTTTTAGCGGTGGGGCTCATATAGCCTGAGAATACGGAGGGGCCTTTGATACAGATCTCGCCTTCTCCCGGAACCGTTTGCTGCGTTTCAGGATCGATGGTGCAAAGATCGATGCCAGGCAATGGTTTGCCAACGCCTTTTTCAATCGTACGGTTTTTGTTAAGCGAAACCATTGGTGAGCATTCTGTAATACCATATCCTTCGATCACCTGCTTTCCAAGATTCGATACAAAGTTGAAGAGCTCTTGAGGGGCTTTTTCGGCGCCTGTTACAAAAAGACGAACCGAATTTAACTGACCTGCCTCGGCGACCCTAAAGAGGTTTCTGAAAAAACTCGGGGCAAGACAGATTATCGTTGGTTTCCAGTGTTCGATATCGCGAACCATACCCTGGTTGTCAGTGGGATCAGGCGCAAAGTAAGCGCGCATCCCTGCCAAGATGGGCATGAGACCTGTGACAGAGCAGCCAAAGGAGTGGAATGGCGGCAGGACCCCAAACATGATATCGTGGCGGTTGATCTCAATTGATCGCAGGGCCGCTCTTTGATTCTCTAGTAGGTTGTAGTGAGAAAGTGGTACGGCTTTCGGATAGGTTTCGGTGCCACTTGTAAAGAGAAGAAGCGCGGGATCGTGTTCATTCACGTCTTCAAATGTAGGCGGTTTTCCAAAAAGAGCGCGAAGTTTATCTCCAAAAGTAATGGAGGCTTTCACATCTTCTAAAAAAACGAGTTTTTCCTCTAATACGCCTAGATCTAAATCCTCTACGCGGTCTAAAAACTTCCTCGATGTAATCACAGTCCTTAGGCCTAAAAGCTTTTGAGAGTAATTGAGCGTGCGCACTCCTGCTGTCCAATTGAGCATCACAGGGAGTTTTTTCGCCATGAGTACGGCAATCAAAGTGAGGTACGCTCCAACAGAAGATGGAAGTAAAATCCCAACGTAATCACCTGGCATTTCGCGAATCTTTTTGGCTAAAAGAAGCGCTCCAAGTTTTAATCGCTTGTAGGTAAGCATGCCAGAATTTTGATCTGCAATTGCAGTTGCACTGCCCATTCTCTCACAAATGTGCAAGAAGGCTTCTTGGATCGTCGATCCTGTTGGCGGTCTTACATCAGAGCGATTTGCTTCTTCGGGCCAACTTTTATCAAGCTTGACGGCGGTGTCTCCTTCTCGATCAGCGTGACCCGATGCAGCTTCTAAAAGATCATAAACAGTCCCTAATTCCCCGGGCGTAATATCTCCGATATCGTATCTTTGATCCAAAAAGGCGTGCAAGGTTGCAATGTCTAGTGAATCGAGGCCTAGATCGATTGAAAGATCCATTTCCTCGCCTACATTGTCTGTTTCTGCAAGTTGCCTAACTTCATTGAAAATTGCCTGGCGCATCTCATCGCTAATCTCGAGATTGCGTCGTTTCTTTCGCGTTTTTTGCTTATGAATGACCTCAGGAAGATCCTCACGAAACGCACTATGAGAGACAAGAGTCAGTGGGTCACTTTTTTCATTGTAAAACGCATCGAGATACTGGTTAAAGTCAAGGCGAGACGCTTCTTTGGGGATTAAGTCTGTCATGTCCTTAATCTCAATATTAACGGGGCGTTTGGGAACAAAGAAAATCCCATTTTTCAAAATGATTTTGACCCCTTTTACAAGAATCTTCCAAAATGGTGGCACTTGGCCTGTCAAAGCTCTTGAAAAAAGAGAACCCCAGAGCCCTGAAATTCTTACGCTGATGATTTTTACATCAGGATATCTTTGAACGATCCCGTGAACAAATGAGCTTCCCCCTACAATTTCTCGCTCTTGCTTTTGCAAGTGACCAGACGGGTAAATAAGGAAATTATCTCCCATTTCAAGACCTTTTTCAACGTTTTCATAGACTTGATCAACGAGTTTCATCTTCCATTTATTCGAAGACGTGTCAAAATTCGGCACCGAGATGGCCTTAATTGCCCGCATAAAAAAGCCCGCACCCGTCATGTGGAAAAAATATTCCACAACTAATGGACGCGGTTTAAAACGCCCTTCAAAAACCGACATCAGAATAATCGGATCGATTTCTGCTGGGTGATTGGGTAAAATGAGCACCCGCTTGTTCTCAATTTTGGACAAATCGTCACCTGTGATGGTGATGCGATAGCGAAATTTGAGGATGATTTTCAATAGGAGAAATAGGAACTTGTGGAAGATTTTCATACCGCATTATTCTACCACAATCATTTTTTCACGTTCCACATAAATTTAGTTGACAGCGCGCTTACCAATCCTTTAAAGAAGTATATGGTTTTTTTGAAAAATAGAGGAGACAGTCCATGCGCATAGAACCTGCATCAGGGGGAACAAATATCCCTCATCAGCCAGTAAACCGAGCAAATTGTGGCAAAATCGTCGATTTAGCCCATCACATGATGGAACATATGCCAACACCACGTGAAGGATTTACCCGCGAGGCCACACAAGGTGGACTCAATTCAGCAGCTGATGCAAAAATGCATAAGTTAGCTAGAAAAACTGGGTAAGTTTGCGGCTAATTGCTTTAGCTTCGGGGTAAGTCATCGCTTGTTCTAGGTCTTTGAGTAAGACCCAGGCCCCCTCTATGACGTCATCAAGTTGGGGTTTCCCCTCACCTTGAACTTTTGCCAAAAATAAATAGACTGTCTTATCTTTTCGATTTTCAACAAGTGGCTCGTCTTGGATAAGAGATTCGATGGTAAGGCCTGACTCTTCCATTAGCTCGCGCGTTGCTGCTTCAAGAGGTGTTTCATTGCCATCAGCTCTTCCTTTAGGGAATCCCCAATGGCCGCCATTTCTGTGTTTGACAATGTAGGCCTTGTTTCCCTTAATCGGGATTACACCGTATGATTTAGGTAAGTCGTCCGAAGGCGATGGAGCCATTATGTCCTCCAAATCCAAAAGAATTGCTTAAAGCAACGTCAACTTCAAGGTCTTTCACTTCGCTTCTAACAAGGGCCATATCTTCGAGTTCAGGCTCTAGATTGTCGATGTTAATCGTTGGGTGCAATTTACCTGTTTCAAAGGCTTTTAGAACGGCAATTGCTTCAATTGCTCCGGCCGCACCAAGGCAGTGTCCTGTCATGGATTTTGTGCCGTTTACCCAGATATCTTTGCCTTTTGCGCCAAAGATCGATTTGATGCCGCGCATTTCGCAAAGGTCTCCAACAGGTGTTGATGTAGCGTGAGCATTGACATAATTCACCCGTTCTAAGGGAACGTTGCCATCAGCTAAAGCTTCCTTCATGCAGCGCGCAACAACGTGACCGTCTGAGTAGGGCTCTGTGATGTGGTAGGCATCGGCATTAACATAGCCACCAAGATATTCTGCAATGATGTTAGCACCACGTGCTTTTGCACTTTCGTATTCTTCCAAAATAAGAACGCCTGAGCCTTCTCCCATGACAAATCCATCGCGTCCTGTATCCCAGGGGCGGGATGCCACTTGTGGATTGTCGTTATTTGTAGAAAGTGCTTTACATGCGACAAATCCAGCCAAGCCTATCTCGTTTACAGGAGCTTCAGCGCCACCGCAAATCATGAGATCGGCGTCGCCATGTTGGATGTGGCGGGCTGCTGCTATAATCGAGTGTGTGCCCGTCGCACATGCGGTAGAAATTGAGTAGTTCGGCCCAGTGAAGCCGAGATCCATCGAGAGGAGTGCGCCTCCCATATTTGTAATGATGTAGGGAACGAAAAAGGGAGTGAGTCTCTTAAAGCCTTTTTCATGTACGGTTTTCCAACCGTTTGAGAAGGTTCCCATTCCTCCCATACCTGAACCAATAATGACGCCTGCGCGGTCTTTGTTCACTTGGGCTAATTTGTCCTCATCAAGACCTGCATGTTCAAGGGCTTTTTTACCTGCAACCATGCTGTAGCGGATAAATGGATCAACGCGACGCGCTTGTTTTTTATCGATGTAGTCGCCGGTCTCAAAATCTTTGACTTCAGCTGCAAAACGCGTTGGATATTCTGAGCAGTCAAAGGCTGTGATCATATCAACGCCGCTTTTTCCTGCTAATAGTTGATTGTAGAAGTGATCTACATCCATGCCAAAGCATGAAACGATTCCCATTCCCGTGACGACTACTCGTCTATCCTTGCTCATACAACCTCGTGGTTTAATTTGAGTTCAACAAGCGTTCCTTCGCTCCAAAGGCGCTCGAGTTTATATTTCTCGCGCATATCAGGCATGAAGAGGTGCACGATGATGTGTCCGTAATCCATGACGACCCAGTCGCCATTCCCACGTCCTTCGATGTGAAGAGGTGTTTCTCCAACCTCTTTCATCGATTTTTCTACATCATTGCTAATCGCCTTGACGTGTCTATCGACATTTCCTTCCGCGATAATTAAATAATTTGTAGTGCTAGAAATTTCTCGAATATCAATTGCGATAATATTCGACCCTTTCTTATCTAAAATAGATTGAGCTATTAAATTAACTAGGTCTTCTGGTTCTTTATTCATCGGGGGAAATATAAATGATGTTTTGTTATGTAGTCTAGGACTTTTTGGTCTAAATCGGCCGAGATATCAAGTTTGTTTTTGATTTTTTCGCGAATTGCTGAGCTGCAAGTGGGAGTTCTTGGGGCGACAAGAGGCGTTGCGAGGCGTAAAATTTCATCGCCATCCCTCCAAGTTGATACTTCTTTTAAGACATCCTCGCCTAAAATAATAAATAGCTCTATCCCCTCTCCTTGTAGAGACTTCAGTGTATCAATGGTATATGAGGGGGACGGGCGGTTTAACTCAAGGTCGATCGCTTTAAACTTTGGTTCACCATCAATTGCAAGCTTCACCATTGCCAGACGATCCTCCCCTGAAGCAAAGGTTTGCCCTTTGAAGGGGGATTGGGCCGCGGGGCAAAAAAGAATTTCATCAACCTGTTCGGCTACAGCTTCTGCTAATAAGAGGTGCCCCTTGTGGATGGGGTCAAAAGTTCCACCAAAAAATGCGCGCTTCATACCAAATACAATAGCTGCCAATATTTAGGGATTGCCCAAAGTGCATCATCAACAAGTCCCTCAATCTGATCGATTGCCTCACGTGCTTGACGTACTTTTCCTGCTTCAAGCGCTTCGATAGCGCGATCTAGAACAGAGGTGTAGGTGTGAACAAGATAACGCTGAGGCTTTGTAGCAGCCGCATCCATGATCCGTTTTTGGTAAATAAGCGCTGCAGGCAACACTTTTGTCATAAACATTTCATGGAGCACTTTCTCTTCTATTTGCTGTTTTGTTTTGTAGGTTGAGACAAGAACTTCTTGAAGTGAGGTCAACTCATTTTTATCCATTACCTCATCAAAAGCACAAAGGGTTGTCTCATCAAGGAGAGCGTCATAAGCATCTAAGGCACGGGGGAAATTAGGAAGACCTCGTTTTTCAGCCTCCGCCTTCCACTCGTTTGAGTAATTGTCACCTGAGAAAAGGATTGGCTGGCTGATTTTTAAATAATGTTCTGTGACAGCTTCTACATCCCCTTTTTCTTCAATGGCATCGAGGATCTCATTTAAACTTTCGGCAACAATGGCATTAATGACAGTCATCGGAAACGCAGGACTCTGGGAAGACCCTGGAGCGCGAAATTCGAACTTATTTCCTGTGAAGGCAAAAGGTGAGGTACGGTTTCGATCAGAGCTATGCTTTGGTAGATTGGGCAATTTCTTGATTTTGTGATCGAGTACACCTGGCTTGGCTTTTTTCTCCCCAAGTAAGAAGGCTTCTAAGTCTTCTCCAATAAAAGCTGAAATAATCGCAGGAGGAGCCTCATGTCCGCCGAGCCGTTTGTCATTACTATAGCTTGCTATCGAGGCTCGCAGGAGCTTGGCGTGTTTATGCACAGCGTGTAAAATCGCGATGAGCAAGATCAAAAAAGGTTTTTCCTTCGGATCAAGTAAGTTTAAGCCTTGATCGGTTTGAAGGGACCAGTTTAGGTGTTTGCCTGAACCGTTCACTCCTTCAAATGGCTTCTCATTTAAAAGGCAACGAAGGCCATGATTCACAGCAATTTTGCGCATTACTTCCATGAGCATGATGTTGTGATCTACAGCAAGCGAGGTTCTTTCATACATGGGAGCTGCTTCATGTTGAGCGGGTGCAACTTCATTATGACGTGTTGTCAGAGGGATTCCTAATTGATACGCAACAGTTTCGAACTCGGCCATAAAAGCTAAAACGCGCTCTTTGACACTCCCAAAGTAGTGATCACCAAGTTCTTGTCCTTTGGCGGGTGGAGCTCCGAGAACGGTTGTCCCTAAAATCGTTAAATCTTCCCTCTCCATTGCCAGACTACGATCGACGATGAAATACTCTTGTTCGCAGCCAAGAGTTGAATAGACTTCATTAGCCTCAATACCTAAGAAATTGAGAAGGCGCATCGCAGCTTTTGCAATTTTTTCCTCAGAGCGGAGCAAAGGAATCTTCGTATCAAGAGCTTCCCCTGTCCATGAGCAGAAAACAGAGGGAATACAAAGTGTTTTAACCCCACCAACATTCCATATAAAAGGTGGCGATGTGGGATCCCAACTTGTGTAGCCTCTTGCTTCAAAGGTATGACGTGAGCCTCCGTGGGGAAAAGACGAAGCGTCGGGCTCCTGACGGAGGAGTTCATTCGCGGAGAAGTCACTAACTAAAAACGATTCGTGTTTTTCGGCAGATGCGCCTGTTAAAGGTTGAAACCAGTGGCAGTAATGCGTGGCCCCTTTTGACAAGGCCCATGCTTTAATTTCGCGAGCAGTTTTTTCTAGATCGGCATCAGCTGAGAGCTTTTTTTCAAAGACGCAAGAGTTCATCGTTCACCCTTTGCAAAGCTTCTTTGCTTTGAGTAATTTTCTCTTGGACGTTAATCGCTTTTTCGAAATCGAGATTTGAAGCTCCAGCTTCGCGACGAAGTGTATCGAGTTTTGATTTGAGCTTTGTTTTCAAACCTTCAAGTTCAACTTTAACATCCTCTCCTTTTGAGAGTTTTTCAAACACACTTTCGACCTCATCAGCAAATTCAAAAGGAGGCGGGCCTGACGGTTTGGTGCTTGTGCGTTTTTTCGCAGAGTCCCACCCATCAGCTAAGAGTTTACGTGTTTTCTTAAACGCGGGAGAATTAATCGATAGGTCTTTTGCTAAATTCTGAAATTCTTGAACGCCAGCCCTTGTTAAGTGAGGTCCATGAATGTAGCGATCAACGTCTTTGACAAACTGCTCACTCATCATGGCAACGATTTCTTTCTTTCTTGGAAACAGTGTATCGCCTAGCGTTGCAACCCTTTTTAAAATGCGATTGCGATGCTTAAAACGCATTTCAGTATCAATCGCTTCTTTCCTAAGTGTCGTAAGGCGAATTCCAATGCTACTTAACGCATTGAATTCTCCTTGCCATTTCCCATACGCCTCGCGCTCTTCAATCGAGATAGGACAGGGTATATCTAAGGTTTTTTCCTCAGCACTTTTTAAATCTTTTTCGAGGGCATCTAAGGCTAGTTCAATTTGTTCAATGGCGAAGGAAGATTGTTCATCTAAGATGGCTTTGAGTCTTTTTGCCTCACCTGTAAGCTCAACATACTCAGACCAAAGGAATTTGCGCTTAGCTGGATTAATCTCGCCTTTAAACGCCTCGATACATAAGTTTTTAGCTTCCCAAAATTCTTTTAGCTTGAGCGACTCATTTGATGAGAGCACCGTTCGCATAAACTCGAGAGCACACGTAACTTTAGCTTCTGCGGCCACCTCTTCATCGAACTTTTGCTTGAATTCTTGGAACATACGAGAAATATATCGTTAGCCCAGGATTATTTTCAACACCTCATGTGGTTCATATAGATCTAAATCGATCCAAGTGAACAAAGGTTCCTTGCGAAACCAGGTGAATTGCCGTTTGGCATAGCGCCTTGAACTTTGCTTAAATGCCCAGACAAAATGCTGCCAATCTGCCTCTGTTTGCTCGGAATCGAGGTACTCTAAATACTGACGATATCCAATCGCTTGGGATGCCGAAAGATTTCCTCTTAGACCATTTTTATCAAGCCTTTCCACCTCTTCAGGAAAGCCCATTTCTATCATTTGGTCACAGCGCGACTCAATTCTTTCATATAAAATTTCGCGTGGATAAAAGAGAAAAAAACAACGAAACGTAAACTCGCTCTGCCGCTCAGTAGACCGGAATTTGGGAAAATCACTCACTTTTTGCTGGGTTAATTCAATGATTTCAAGAGCCCGTACGATTTTTTGCCGATCCCCAGCTGTAATGGTTTTTGCATACTCGTGATCTTTTGCGCTGAGCCGATCATACATCACCTGCGGCCCAAGCTTTTGCAAATCGTCCTCAATCAACTTTCGAACACCTGCATTAGATGGTGGTCCTGCTGGGGGGCCATAAATGAGCGTGTGCACATAAAAACCCGTTCCGCCCACAACAATCGGAACTTTCCCTCTTTTTAAAATCTCTCTTATTGCGGCTGTTGCCGCCTCATAATAATCGACAACCGTAAACGAATCTTTCACATCACAAATATCTACAATGTGATGTAAAATCCCCTCCATTTCTTTTTGTGAAACCTTTGCAGTTCCAATATTCATCCCACGATAAACTTGCATCGAATCTGCAGAGACGATCTCGCCACCAATTTTTTTGGCAAGTTCAATGGCAAGGGAGGACTTGCCCGCTGCAGTAGGACCTGAGATGATAATGACGCCCTTTTCTTGAATAAATGACTGTGCCCGGATAGGTTTTGGCAAAGTCCCTAGCTGATGAGTCACGCGGCGTTTACAGCTTCCGTCTCATTTCCACTAATACTCAAGATTCTCTCGAAGCCAGCCATCTTGATAATCTCCATGACTTCATCATTAATCGAGAAGAAAATTAGTTTGGCAGACACATTCTTCATTTTTTTCGTCGCAGAGAGGAGCAAACGCATCCCCGCACTACTTAAATAGTCAACTTTGGCAAAATCGACCAAAACCTTCGCATCGGCCTTTACATGCTCCCCTAGCTTTGACTCTAGAAGGGGGGCCGATGAGGCGTCTAAACGGCCCTCTAACCTAAGAATCGTAAAACTATCCTTAGCTTCTTCGACCACATTGAGACTCACAGACATAGGTAACCTCGAACTGTTAAAATCTTGATTATAGACGATTTGCGACCGCTTGACAAGAACTATTCAAACCGCTCAATCTAAGTCGTTTAAAATATATTTAAAAGTTCAATGCCATAATACAATTATCGGTTATAATTAAGTTAGAGGAGGGGCACATAATGAGCGATTCTATTAACTTACCACCAAGCTTACCGCCAGCATCCCCTCATTCAGAGCGTCCCAACGACCCTTCACCAAAAGGCGCCGGGGCAAATCTTTTCAAACAGGCCTCAGATTTCTATAGCTGGCACCTAGCGACTGTCCAAGACCCCAAAAGCAACGCCTCAGTTTACCGCACCTTATCAAACATTATGCGCATTGCTAAAGTTTCAGCAGACGGAGCTAACTATCTAACGCCTAGTGATGAAGAAGAAGCGCAAAGCGCTTTTACCGACCTTTCTGAAAATCTCACCTACGGAGGGCTTTCAACAGGTGATGTCCACCATTCCTTAACCCACATCCTAGCTACCCTAAAAGAAGACAACCCACACGCAAAACTGATTGGGACCTCTACCGACCTTGAATACCGCATCTCAATAGAGAATGACGATGATCTAGGCGACCGCCTCGCCTCTGATTTCAACGACCAGTTTGATAAACTCGAGCAAAAAGTGATCGGCGGTACAACGAAATTCCAAGCGGAGACACTCTCTCGCGACCTTTCATCTCTTGTACAATCCCACGACCCATCAAATCCCGACGAAACACTCCGTCAGCTCACCCACCTGCTCAACCACTGGCCTTAGATCTCACAAATTGGCTACTTTCGCCGATCAGCACACTTCAACTTAAGCATTTGATGAAATCCTACAAATTCACCCAATACCGCTTCGACCTTGTTTTCCTTAAATTCTATGACCGACAAACTGCTTTTTAAACACACTTCGCGAATAGCATCTGCAGGTTTTAAAAGACTATCTTCTGACAAAATAAGGGCTGCCAAGACAGCAGGTGACCGACCAAGCGCAGCGCTGCAGTACACCATCACTTTGAACCCCCTATCTAAAAGAGAACGGATTGTATAAACAGCGTGTAAGAAGTTTTTCAAACAAATCCCTCGCTCAGGATCTGCGACAATGGCAGCCCTTTCAGCAACTGTTAGTAATGCTAAGTCTTCAATAGGGACCTGCTCAAACCTCCGCTCAACAGCGCTAGAGAGCCATTTTGCTTTGATCTCGACATCATTTGAATGGTCTGGATACTTCGGAGGATCAGATGGAAAGGCAAAGACTGGATCACTTAAAGACACGAGAGCATTAAACCCAAGGGCCGCGACAGCTGCTAACGTTTTATCTACGTCCCATGGTGTTGTCTTTTGCGCATATCCCGGACGTGCCATCACTGCAACTTGTGGAAAACGGTCTAACTGAAGAAAACCAGGAACTCGACTCGCCACTTACTTTCTCCTATCCACAAACTGCTCTAAGATTCTATCCGCTCCATTTGCTTCCATTTCGCGTCTAAGCCCCCCTCCTTTAAGCTTGTTAATTTTCTCTATTGTCTCCTCAACGGGTGTGTCGTAAGCAGCATACAGGTAAGCCGCGTAGATAGGTCCACAACGTCCAACTCCTGCTGCGCAATACATTACCACACGATGCCCAAGCCCTACTAGTCTTTGGATGAGTTTCACTGCCTCTATAAGCCGATCTAATGTTAAACCACGCTTTGGGTCTTCTGCAAATTCTTCCCGATCTTTCCATGGAACAAGCGTATGATCTTCTATCGGTAACTGCACGAACTCTCGATCAGCTTCGAGATCGATCCAAGCAGCTCTTATCTCAGGATCGTGTGCTATCCCTTTGTACCGTCGAAATTTTCGAATTGGCGGATCTGCAAAGATAGGATCGCTAAATGACACCATCCGAGAAAACTTCTCGTCAACAAGGGCAGAGATCGTTGATTTGTACGACTCTCCCCTTAACCCCGGCCTATGAACCACCGCTAATTCTGGTGTAAATGAATAAAATCCGGGTATCCGGCGCCCTGCTGCATCTGTTGCCATTTTCTCACTCTTTGTTAGTAAAGAGAATAACATAAACAATAATTAAAAAGGATTATTAAATTATTTATTGATAAAAGCTAGATTGGGAATACGGAGATCAATAACCTTAGGAACAAATCCTGTTTCTTCTTCATGGAGGCGGATCTCGCCTGCCAGTTCGAGGTAGTTGCCGAGTTGCTTTTTGTACTCTTCGCTAGGGAGGCGCAGAGTGTGATGGCCGGTTCTTAGGATGAGTTCTCTTCGACCAAGACTTGGGCTATCTAGGCGGGACAAGTCGATATGATTGAGTGAAAGGTTGTGTTGTTTGAAAAGGGCAATGAGGCTTAGGGCCTCGTTAAAGTGAGGGGGTTTTTTGTCCCACCCTTCAAACGCTTGAATGCCAAAGATAACTTCTGGAAGGGCTTTTGGGGACAAAAAGGGGGAAATTGGAAAAAGATGTCCCGTTTCATCAATGGCAGTGTTGTAGAAATCTCCGACAAGCGCAATCGGGTTGTAAGCGGTATAGTCGATATGAAGGGTGCTTGGAGAGCGTTTTTTAACCTTGGCCTCGTAGATCAGTGGGCAGGCTGTTAACCGCTTTGTAGCCTCTTCTAAGTCAAAACAGTAGAGATTAATGGGTGTGTTTGAACCTAAGTGGATCAGCTCAGCGAGATGTTGGGTTTTTAAAGCTCCTTTACGCATGCTTGTTTGCATGATTTCTGTGATGGTATATTCTGAGCTTTTTTGTTTATCGCTTCTTTGGATTGACTGAACTTTCAAAAAAGTTAAAGCCCCAATCCATAAAGTGAGTAGGCTTATTCCAAAGTAAGTAAGGGGCTTTTTTACCGATTTCATGTGAAGAATTTTCCTGAAACTTCGGTGATATCTCCGGCGCCTAAGGTGATGAGGAGATCACCTTTTTTCAGTTCATTTTGCAATCTCTCAAAGAGTCGATCTCTCTTTACGTGTGAGGCACTTTTTTTCATTTGACCAATAAGGCGTTCTGCGTTGATGCCTTTGATGGGTTTTTCTCCAGCAGAAAATATATCTGTTAGGAGTACGCGGTCTGCACTATCAAAGCAGGCAGCGTACTCTTTAAAGCAGTCGCGCGTGCGTGAAAAGCGGTGGGGTTGGTAGGCGACGACGATCCGTTTAGAGGGCATGGCTTTTTTTACAGCAGAAAGGGTGGCCGCGATTTCGGTGGGGTGGTGGGCGTAATCGTCGTAGATTAGAGCACCTTGCCACTCACCAATGAATTCCATGCGTCGTTTCACGCCTTTAAAGGAGAGAAAGGCTTTGCGGATTTCATCGCGTGGGATGCCTAAGTGGGTAAGCAGAAGGAAAACAGACAAGGCGTTTAATGCGCTGTGCCGCCCTAACATAGGGACTTCAATTCCTTTGACATCAGGGGTATCGAACATGATCCGATCTTCGTATTGATGGAAGAGGGTGATGGGAACGTCAGCCTTTTGGGAGAAGCCGTAACTGATACCTTTAGGGGCAACTTCGCGTAAAAATAGGTCGTCAGCACAGTAGATGACTTCCTCTCGAACTTGGTCGATAAAGCGGCGATAGGCATCAAGCAGCGCTGATTCGCTCTTCCAATATTCGAGATGCTCTGCTTCTACGTTTGTGATGATGGCGTGAGTTGCTGGAAATGCGAGAAAACTGCCGTCTGATTCATCAGCCTCAGCAACGGAATGAAGACCTTTGCCGTATCCTCCGTTTTTACCGGTATTCCCAAGGATTCCTCCAACGGCATAGGTAGGGTCTTTGCCAGCTGCTATCATAGACCAAGCTAAAAGTGCAGAAGTGGTAGTTTTTCCATGCGCACCGGCAACTAAGAGAGGTTTTGTTGGGGCAAGCAAATCAGCAAGCATCCTTGAGCGATGGTCGCGGCGATTTCGAGCGACGCGGTATTCGGGATTTTGTTTGTTAATTGCAGTGCTGTAAACGACATGAGCGTGTGGAGGGACGTGCTTTTTGTCTTGGGTCTGATAGGTTTTTACACCTGGTATATTAAGAGGCTTGAGGTCACTTCCTGAGACGTGGCATCCTTTTTCAACTAAGATGTGAGCTAAAGCGCTCATTCCGATCCCCCCTATTCCAATGAGGTGATAGGGTGTGAGCAGTTCAGCTAAGTTAGGCTTTTGCCCTGAAGGCATTTGCAATTGTGCTTTCATAGCAACTAAATTATCTAAGCATTTTGTGATAACTTCTTCTAAAAGGTGGATATTTTTTTGCTCAAGTATCACACAGCCCTTAGAGTGGCGTGCATTTTCAAATTGATGGTTATCTGTCGCATGCGGATAGGGAATGAAGATGGTTGGGACTTTATAGTATTCATGCTCTGCAACAGACGCTGCACCAGCGCGGCAAATTGCTAAATCTGCAGCGGACCAGGCATAATGCATATTGGGTTCAAAACGGCTGAGCTGGATCACTTGGTAGTCGAGCTTGAGTTTTTTTAAAACTTCAGCACCTTGCGAGCCGCCAAAAATAAGAAGCGTTTTCTTACCTTCCTGGAGTCCAAAATATTTAAGCCCTTCAGCGCGACTGACTTTTTCTTTGTGGTACATCGGAACGGCAGGTTTTAGATCTTTGATCAAATCCCAACGCGCAAACCAGCGATTAACTCGACCTCGCACAGCATTTGGTTCAAAAAGCGCAATGGGAATACGACAGAGCACAGCAGCCATAACGATGGGAAAAGAGTGATACGATCCAAACCCTACAACTAAGCGAGGTTTTACCCTTTTTAACAACTTACATGCTTGATAGATGCCTTTTAACAGAGGGTAGATACGTCGACCGCTGGTGACATCGTAATAGGCAAAGCCTTTAAAGAAATAGGGTGATGCAGAAAGGCGGGGGCCCATAAACACCACTTCTTCTGACATTTCTTTTGCTAAGGCTTGCGCTGGAAGAAGGTGTCCCCCTGTTCCTCCAACGGCTATGACAACTTTTGACATGTTTTATTCCTACAAACGTCTAATATTAAAGCCAACATCATGGCATTTGCCATCAAAGATGAACCACCCTGGCTAAAAAAGGGCAGATTCGTGCCTTTACTTGGCAACAACCCACACACTACTCCGAGATTCAAAAAAGCTTGAAACAAGATCAAAAATGTGTAGATCGAGCTTATGTAAAATCCCTCCACATCGGAGGCTGACTTACCCATTGTGAATCCAAAATATCCAATTAGCATATAAAGAAGGAGCAAAAAGATCACGCCTAAAAAGCCAAATTCTTCAGCAAAGATCGCTGCAATGTAGTCAGAACGTGCTTCAGGTAAGTAGTTGAGTTTTTGCAAGCTTTTTCCAACGCCTCGCCCTACCAAACCTCCTGAGCCAGCCGCGATTTTAGCTTGATAGGGTTGGTGTCCTTTGCCAAGCAAGTCTGATTCGGGATTGAGATAGATGTGAATCCGATCATGAACGTGTCGCATTTTTGACGCTGCAAATCCTCCTGCAAAGGTGAGAATTGCAATGGGAAGCGCCCAATAGATCCATTTAACACGGGTTAGAAAACAAAGAACAACAGTTGTCACAAGCAAAATAGCAACTGTACCGTTATCAGGCTGTAAAAAGATCAATCCTAGTGGCAAAACAATGGCTAAAAACGTGTAATAGAAGGGATAACGCCTTAGTCGAATAAAAATCAGAGGTAAAACAACCTTGAAAAACTCCGATGGTTGCAAAGAAAAATGCTTTGATCCAAGCCATCTTTTTGCGCCATTAAGCTCAAGACCAATGCCTGGAATAAAAACAAAGACAAGTAGCAAGACAATCCCTAAATACGCTAAAGGGGCAAAGTCGATCATGTTTTTATAGCCAATTTTCCATAAGAATATGATCGAACCGATGGATAAAAGGGCATAAATGAGTTGTTTAACGAGCGCATGCGAGGGGTTTAATTCTAACGAGCGATCAATCACCTCAGCAGACGTTGTATCGAAGACCATGATCAGGCCAAGCATCAACAACACCGCAATTAAGGCGATGAGGATAAAAGCAGATTTATTTAATCCTGAGCTTATCGCCCACACGGAGTCTTTTTGCTTTCTGTTCATTCATGTCATTTAGTCGTAAAAGCTCATCAACCTGCATTTTATTTTTCCGAGCAATTGTCCACGGGTTGTCTCCACTTTTGACGACATAGTATTCAGCTGTCTCTTTTTTTGGTTCTGCTTTTGGAGTTGGCCTTACAACCACTTTGGCCTCTGGGATGGTTAAGACCTGGCCTATTGAAAGAGAAGAACTTGTCAGTTGATTCTCTTTCATCAAAGCTGAGATGCTCACTTTGTGGTTTTTAGCGATTTTATCTAAAGTATCGCCTTTTGTGACCTTCACCTCTTTTAAAACTTTCGATTTTTTAAGGGCTTCTTGATATTTCTGAGCAGTCTTATCGACTTTCTTTTCATTCACAGGTTTGCTAACAACAGGCTCTTTGGCTTTCTTCTTCGCGCTAACTTGTTTCTGTTTAGGCTGAGGTTGAGGCTTCGTCTTGACAACCTGAGGTTGCGCAGCTTTCGCTATGTGAACGGTTTTTTCTGGTTTAACAGCACTAAAAAATAGGCCGACCAAAAGCGCCGTGTTAATCAAAACTGCAATAATAATTGTATCTCTACGATTCATAAACTAACCTTACCAGCCTTTCGAATTCTTCACCTCGATGGATATAGTTGTTAAATTGATCAAAACTTGAACATCCAGGTGAAAGTAATATCGTTCCCTTTCCTTGAGAGAGCTTTAAAGCTCTTTCAAGCGCCTTCTCAAGCGTTTTTACACAAGTGACATTGAGCTGATCGACATCTTTTGCGATTTTTTCCGATGCCTGTCCAATTGCTAAAATGGCTTTAACCTTTCCTTGCAACTTGGCATTCCAAATCGCATAAGAACTTTTTTTGTCAACGCCGCCGGCAATCAGTATGATAGGGCCAGGCACGTTTTGGACAGCATAGCAAACAGCATCAACGTTTGTTCCCTTACTATCGTTATAAAAAGATAAACCATCAACCTTTTTTATGAGCTCTAATCGGTGAGAAGGTCTTTTGAAGGTCAAGAGCGCATCATCATACTGCTGTTTTGTCACGCCTAAATACTGGCAAAGCGAAAAAGCGACATCTTCCGTATAGCAAGGCCCTTTGGTAAAGTGGGCAATCTTTTGTTTCATTGCGCGATATTCCTCAAAAGAGTCATAGCGGTCTAAATGGTCAGGACTAATGTTTGTAATTCCTGAAGCGATAAAAATCGGCGTTTGCACCGTTTCTAGTTGAAAGGAACTGAGTTCCACAACAGCAATCTCATCCTCATCAGGATCACACATGTAATCACAAAGAGCGTGCCCGATATTGCCAAGCGCTACAGCTTTTTTGCCCGATGCTTTTAAAACGTGCTCGATCAGCAAGACTGTTGTTGTTTTACCATTCGTCCCTGTCACTCCAATAGCTTTGTTTTGCATGTAGCGGAAAGCAAGTTCGGCCTCGCCAATGACCAACGCGCCATTTTTGCGGGCATGAACAGCCTCTTTGCAATCAACAGGATATCCTGGAGACAAAACTAAGACGGCTGGATTCTCCTCAACGATTTGGTGATTGTGCATTTTAATCAGCCGTTTAGCAGCTTTTGCACTTACCCCGTTTCCTATCACTTGAAATTTCATTGGAACTTCACCGATGCCAGAGCTAAAAGAGCTAAGATTAAACTAATGAGCCAAAACCTCACAACGACTTTTGATTCAGGCCACCCTTTGTATTCGAAATGGTGATGCAAGGGGGCACATAAAAAGATCCGCTTTTTATTCCGCAGCTTGTAACTACCAACCTGTAAGATCACAGAGAGGGCTTCGACTACAAAAATCCCGCCAGCTAGAGCCAAAACAGCTTCACGCCGGAGCAGTACACTTGAAACACCTAAAATCGCCCCTAAGGCTAATGATCCAGTGTCTCCCATAAAAACCTGCGCTGGATAGCCATTGTACCATAAAAAACCTAAGGTCGCGCCAAGAACGCCTGATAAAAAAATCGCAATCTCTCCACTACCAGGCAAAGCCAAAATGTTTAGGTAGCGAGACACTTCCTTGTTACCTGATAAAAAGGCAAACGTTGCCAAAACAAGCGTTGTAAATACGACACATCCCGAAGCTAAACCATCTAAGCCATCTGTTAGATTGACCGCATTTGAACTACCAACGACGACGACAATTGTAATTAAAAGAGCTAATATCCCCCCAGCAACAAACAGTGGATACTTATAAAAAGGGACAAAATAATCTAAAGGACCTTCCTGAAAAAGGAAGTAGATCCCAAAAACTATAACAAAAATCACCTGCAACAGAAATTTCACCTTGCTTGACAACCCTTGCATCTTCTTTTTCTTCAACTTGCAATAATCGTCAACAGCGCCAAGTAACCCAAAATAGACAGTTGTAATGAGCATAATTAAAGCAGAGGGACTCGAAAGATCTGTCCAAAGTAAGCTAGAAACAATGATGGCAAACAAAATGAGGACTCCCCCCATCGTTGGCGTCTCGTTTTTTTTAGCGTGATAGTCAGCAAGAATCGGTACATCCGCTAAACGGCTGACCGAGTGACCAATCTTCATCTCATAAAGCTTTTTGATAAACCAAGGTCCGAGAAATAGCGTGATAAAAAGACTTGTTAAGGCCGCTAAGAGCATGCGTGTTGAGGTGTAGCCAAAAACTGGGTGCATTAACGCTGTGAGCACACTTCCCATAATCTGTCTGAATTCGCTCCTTTCACTAAAACAACATCGCCTTTAGAAACCATCTTATCTAAGGAGGCTTTGAGGTCTGCTTTATTGGCAAACCATTCTACAGGTTTCCCCTTTTGCTGAAAGCACTTTTCGATCAAACGACACTCATCACCAATTAAGAGAGCACAATCAAGAACGCTTGATGCTTTTTCACCAACCGCTAAATGACAATCGTGAGCATATTTTCCAAGCTCTTTCATTTCCCCTAAAACGGCAATTTTTCTTCCCGTAACCTTGGGGAGATTGTCAAGTGCACACAACACCGCATCAGGCGCTGCATTATACGCATCATCAATATAGGTGACGCCATCTCTTACAAAGGTTTCAAACCGATGCTTAAAGGGTTTTAAAGTTTTTGCACGGCTTAAAATCGCATCGTCTGACATACTCATCGCCTTTGCAACAGTATATGCCAAGGCATAATCTTCATTCAAATGTTCTGCTTCAAAGACCGGTTCCACATCCTTACAAATAACTTTCCGACACTCCCCCGTATCTAGCACTTCTTTAAAATCTGCAACTTGCTCGGAAATAATGCCCACTTTCGTCTGACTGCGCGTAAAGATTTCCGCTTTTGCTTTGGCGATTCCATAAATATCGTCGAAAAATTCCGCATGCTGAAGAGTAATCTTCGTAATTACCGCAATATCGGGTGGAGCAATATCAACAAGGCGAATCAGTTCCCCTTTGTGACTCATTCCCATTTCAAGTACCCACACATCCGCATCAGGCATATTCAAAATCGCACAAGGAAGTCCCACCTGAGAATTGGCATTGCCTGGTGATTTTGCAACCGTGTATTTACCCTCAAGTAAGTGAGCAATAAACTCTTTTGTCGTCGTTTTTCCAACCGACCCCGTTACCGCAATAATAAAAGGCTTCGCTAAGGTTTTTGCCCGCCTTTTAAGTTCCCATTCAACATTTGGAACACGCGTCAGCTCAAGCCCAAAATCAGGCCCCAAATAGCTTTGAGAAACGACCGCCTTGGCGCCTCCCCTAGATGCCACATCTTCGAGATAGTTATGCCCATTAACCTTCTCTCCCTCTAGAGCATAAAAACAATCTCCTTTCTCAACCGCTCGACTGTCAATCACATGCATAACTAACTCCTCCTAAACAACTTACCAAATTCTTTAAATTATTATTACTTTATGTTATAATTAATTACCATGGCAGCACCATCTATTAGTATACCTCACTCTCCATACTCCTCCCCGGCCGCAAGCCCATATCTAGCTGCAAGGCCTATTACACCCCCAACGCCAAAAGCCCCAAATGCACCTCGCGCGACTAGCATGCACGCCGCATGGGTAAATGGCAGAGTGATGATCTACACCGTCCACGGTGCAAACGGTCAACAACTCGGGTATACTAACGATCAGTGGGCATCAATTGCAAGCAAAGTTTCGCCACTGATGACGCGTGTAAAACAAACAACCGGCAACTCTCCCACTTCCATCACTGTCAATCTCACAACACATGCCATTACCTATACTTCAGGTTACGACGATGACGACACAAATATCCCTGAGTTTGTCAAACCAAGCGAAATGAAACTCAAACACCACGAATTCCCTACCGACCAAAATGCAGAGCTCGTTCCTTTCATCACAGCATTGCGCGATGAGGTCCAAAGCCACAAAGCCCACTACACCGACCGAACAAATCCGTCTGGAGAAATGATTATTCAAAAGCCTACACCTAGCCCAATTGCCGATGCCTTTAATGCATTAACAACCGCCATCCCCCATGCTCAACTCCTAGCCTACTTCCAAACCTTCACCGACCTACAAGTTTTCGAAAAAAGCGGCCCTGACAAAATCGATAACAGTAAAAACGCCGTCTTTGTCTACCCAGCAGAAGCCGGAGCCAATACGCGGATCTTCTTCTACAACGCGAATGCGCGCACCCTTACACTCTTTGATCCCAAATGTGCAGGCCTAGCTGGTAATACCATGGAACCTGACGCGAAAGCCATCCAAGTCAAACTCCGCAACTGGCTCCGACAAGAGCCAGCACTAGCCATCCACGAAGAAGCCTCCACCCTCTCCCCCACAGATCTCACCTCACAAGGTGCTGCTCACTGCGCCAACTACGTCCGCCACCTCTACCAAGTCGGCGGAACCTACTCTATCGCTAGCACACACATCCACAATACACGTACAAGCATCGCAGCTAGCCTCCAAAGTTCAATCGGCACTAGGGCAGTACCAATCGAAGCGCACGGCGATGCCGACGTGCGAAACCTCGGCAAACCTGTTGCATTGTTCACAACAGCACTTAGAAAGTACGGGCACTACCTAAGCACCAAACACGCCAACTTCCAATTCGTCGAAGCTGGCGGAGATGTAATCCCAACAATCCCAACAAGCCCAGCAAGACGCTACATCGGCACCTACCGCCTCGTCGACCGTCACTTCGTCTTCTTCCTTGTCGACACACAAGAAAAAAAACTTCACTACTACGACTCAATGGGAAAACCGCTTACCGAATACGCCGCACAACTTAACCCCGTCAAAACAGCCCTTGAAGCCCAGTTCGCAGACTACACCTGGAGTGACAACGACGGTGAGCAACAACAACACGACAACCACAATTGTGGAGCGTATGGACTCCACATGTTTGAAACCGTCATCACAGGCACACCTTACGACCAGTTCAAGCGTCGTCAAATTTCGCAGGCCGAGATCGAAGCCGACCGTCGTCGCATGGCCTCTCTCCTTTCCTAGTATTTAGGGTCAGACCTAACCTCAAATTTTCAGCGCGCAGCAGCTGAGCCGAGGGGGCGTTTAGACCGCGTAGAATCGCTGTCGCAGACGTGAAGCTGTGTCCCGTACACAGCAAGCAAGCGAGCACGCGATGCCTTTCTAAGAGAAAACAAGAACAATCCGCTTCTGCGTGGCTATAAACGCCCCCATTGACTTTAACCGAACATGTGGTGTACAATTCGGTGCCTTAGGTGGCATGGCCAAGTGGTAAGGCAGGGGCCTGCAAAGCCCTTATCCCCAGTTCGAATCTGGGTGCCACCTTCTTTAAAATATTATGTTATACGTTATTGGAACCCCCATCGGAAATCTTGGGGATATGAGCTTTCGGGCGATCGAAACACTTAAGCAGTGTAAGTATGTCCTCTGTGAGGATACACGTACCTCTCGCGTATTGATGAAAAAGTATGAGATCGACGTGAAGCTTATCTCGTTCCATAAGTTCAATGAGAGAAGTCGGGAAGATCAGGTGATGCGCGACCTTGAGGAAGGTCTCGATGTGGGATTGATTTCTGATGCGGGGACACCTGGTGTTTCTGATCCAGGTTATCGATTATTAAGGCGTTGTTTGGAGGAGGGGTTAAGTCCTTGCCCGATCCCTGGCGCTTCGAGTTTAACGGCACTTTTAAGCATTTGCCCACCGAAAGGGAAGGTGCAGTTTTTGGGCTTTGTGCCCAGGAAAGGTCTCAATGGTTTCGTAGAAAGGCTAATGGATTACAACGGGATGAGCGTGGTTTTCGAATCACCGCACAGGATTCGGAAGTTTTTGGGTCTTTTGCCAGAGGAATGTGAGGTTGTGCTTGGCCGAGAATTGACGAAGAAATTCGAACAAGTGTTATTTGGCTCGCCGGCTGTGGTGCTTGAGGGTTTAAGTGAAAAGGTCAAGGGCGAGTTGGTGGTGGGCATTATACCTGTTTGATAGGTACTCTCCATACGGTGTTTTTAGAAGGGGCTCGGTGAGTTTTTGTAGCTGTTCTAGGGTGATGTAATTTTTCAAATAGGCGATTTCTTCGATACATCCGATCATGATTCCGCAGCGCTCTTGAAGAGTTTGCACGTAGGATGACGCTTGATGCAGTGCTTGTGTGGTCCCGGTATCTAGCCAGGCAAATCCGCGTGGGAGGAGGTGCAGGGTAAGGTTGTTTTCCTTAATGTAGAGGTTGTTTAGATCGGTGATTTCAAGTTCACCTCGTAGAGAAGGCTTGAGTGAAGCCGCTTTTTCAGGGGCTGTGTGATCGTAAAAATAGAGCCCTGTTACAGCATAGGGAGATGGTGCATGTTCGGGTTTTTCAACGATTTCGGTCACTTGCATCTCTTCATTGAAGTCGACGACGCCGTAACGTGAAGGGTCGGATACTTCACAGCCAAAGACAGAAGCTCCGCTTGTTTCGGTCGCATCTAGAAGCAGCGACTCGAGGTCAAAGCTATGAAATAGGTTGTCTCCAAGTATAAGCGCCACGCGCTCACCTCCGATAAAATCGGCACCTAGGATCAGCGCCTCGGCGATACCGCGTGGCTTGCTTTGAGCTTTGTAAGAGATCTCCAATCCGAGATCACTTCCATCTCCAAACAGCTCTTCAAACCGCGGCAAATCCTCTGGGGTGGAGATTAACAAGATTTCTCTTATCCCCGCTTGCATGAGTGTTGCAAGGGGATAATAGACCATTGGCTTATCGTAAATGGGCAAAAGCTGCTTTACGCAAGGGATTGTCATTGGATAGAGTCTTGTTCCACTGCCCCCAGCTAGGATGATGCCTTTCATGTCTTATCTCATGGTTTGAATATTTTGAAGACCGCGATACCTTTCATCATAATCCATTCCATAGCCGACAACAAACTTGTTGGGGATAGTGAAGAGGACGTGATCTGCGCGGTACTCTGTGACGTGAGGTACGTCTTTTTCTAGCAAGACGAGTGAGGACAGTGTCGCACACCCTTTAGCTGCCATCGCTTTCATAATTGATTCTAATGTCTTACCTGAATCAAAAATGTCGTCGACCACAAGGACATTTTTCCCCTTAAAGTCGAGATTTTCTAAGTTTTCAATGGTCAGTTTGCCACGTTCTGTGCCTTTGTAGCTTTTACACCGGACGAATTCGATATCTGTGTTGATTGTCAGGTTACGTAATAAGTCTGTTGCAACCATTACGCCCCCTTTTAAGACGACTACGATTGTTAGATCTTTGTACTTTTCATTAAGGATTTTTGCAGTTTCTTCAATGCGCTTATCGATCTGTGCTTTACTGATGAGAATCTCAGGTGACAAAGCTGCAGCCTTCATCGATAAGGGTGTCAATAAAGTCGAGATTGTAAGAAATACCTTCGCGAAATTTTTCATTGTTTAACATAAATTGGTGAAAAGGAATGGTTGATTTAACACCACCAATATGAAATTCACGAAGCGCTCTTTTTCCAATGCGCATCGCCTCTTCACGACTCTTCCCCTTCACTATAAGTTTTGCAATTAGAGAGTCGTAGTGGGGCGGGATTTTGTACCCTGTATAGCATGCACTATCTACGCGAACATTGGATCCACCTGGAGGGATAAAGTAATCAAGAGTTCCAGGGGATGGCGAGAAGTTTGTTGTAGGATCTTCAGCATTGATACGAAATTGAATGACATGTCCTGTAAATTGGACGTCTTTTTGTTTCATATTAAGCTTTTCACCTTGAGCTAAGCGAATTTGCTCTGTGACAAGATCAATCCCTGTAAGATCTTCTGTAACTGTATGCTCAACTTGAATACGAGTATTTACTTCCATGAAATAAAAGTCGTTATTTTCATCGAGCAGAAACTCCACTGTAGCCACAGTGTGGTAGCCTGCTGCTTTAACAATCGCTACTGCTGATTCCCCCATTTTCTTTCTCAAAGAGGGTGTGAGCATGGGGCTTGGTGTTTCTTCAATGAGTTTTTGACGGCGTCTTTGGATGGTGCAATCACGCTCACCTAGGTGGACATAATTGCCGTAGAGGTCTCCCATAATTTGTACTTCGACATGTCTTGGGTTGACGATCATTTTTTCCAAATAGACGTCTGGATTATTGAAGGAGACTTCGGCCTCAGCTCTTGCTGCGACGAATTTTCGAGCGAAATCGTCTTCATCCATAGCGATTCTAATCCCTTTTCCACCGCCTCCAGCTGAGGCTTTAATGAATACGGGGTAGCCGATTTTTTTCGCTTCTTTGAGGGCTGTATCAATGTCTTCTATAATTCCCTCTGTCCCTGGAATAACAGGGCATTTAACTTTTCGAGCAATGGATTTAGCTTGTGACTTATCGCCAAGCAGGGCAATTGTCGATGCTTTTGGGCCGATGAATGTGATCCCTGAGCTCTCACAGATCGAAGCAAAGTTGGCGTTTTCTGAGAGGAATCCGTACCCTGGATGGATGGCGTCGGCACCTGTGATTTCACAAGCTGAGAGAATATTGGGGATTTTTAGATACGATTTAAGGGCTGGAGCCTCACCTATACAAACGGCTTCATCAGCGTGCAGAACATGAAGAGCTTTTTCGTCTGCTTTGGAGTAGACTGCGACTGTTGGAATGCCGAGATCGTGGCACGCACGAATGATGCGTACTGCGATTTCGCCGCGATTTGCGACTAAGACTTTATTGAATTTCGAACAGTTTTGTTCCATACTCCACCGGGTTACCACTCTCGACGAGAACGCGTCTAATAACGCCTTCTTGTCCAGCTTTTACTTCATTCATAACTTTCATCGCCTCTATAATACACACAACGGTATCAGCACTCACGCGATCGCCTTCTTTCACAAAGCTTGGCTCATCTGGTGCTGGTGAACCGTAAAAGCTCCCGACCATTGGTGAGGTGATATACTCCCCTTCTGGTGCAGGTGCCTCTTGTACAGCTTCTGCTGGCGCAGCAGCGTGGCTTAAAACTGGCGGCGGCGGGGCTAAAGCTGGACTTGCATGTACGGGCGGGGCCGCTTTCTCTAGTACGAGCTCATTATCCCCTCTCTTAAGGGAGAGTTTCGTGAGCTGCTTCTCTTCCATCGCGTCCATTAATTGTTTGATCTCATCTATTTTCACAAGTTATATCCTCTGTACGTATTCGCTTGCATGGGTATCAACTTTGATGATATCCCCTGATTCAATGAAGAGTGGTACTTCAACTTTAGCGCCTGTTTCTAAAACGCCTATTTTACTTGCATTGGAGACCGAGACTTTTGATTCGATTGCTTCTGTTTTTACAACCATAAGTTCTAGGAATTGGGGCAGTTCTACTGAAAAAATCGTATCCCCATAACAGTTTGCAATCAATTCGATACTTTCTTTTAAGAAGTTGACGCGATCCTCAATGATGCTTGCAGGCACAAGCACTTGTTCTAGGTTATCTACGTCTAAAAAGAGGTAATCTTTGCCCTCTAGGTAGAGGAACTCGAGGGTCTTTTCACACATGGTGACCTCGTTAACCTCTTGATCGAGTTTGAAGTTCTTTTCTAAAACCTCATCCGATATTAAATTTTTTAGTTTTGCCTTGATAAACGGAACGCCTTTTGCCACCGTTACCTTGACTGTTGATTCGACCCGATAGATCTCATCTTTGATGGAAATTGTCATTCCTGGCGTAATCTGTGAACTTGTAATCATGCAAAACTCTCGATTCTTGGGAGTAAATCCATTAACTCTTCTAAATGTAATATGGTATAGTCGACGTCGCTTTTTAATCCAGTATTACCTAACCCTCGACCAAAGCGAAAATGAACGGTTTTTATTCCAAGTCGCTTAGCTGGAGTGAGATCCAGTTCAATTCTATCTCCACACACAACAACATCAGATGCATTTAATCCGACTTTCTCTAAAATTTTCTCATATGCAGCTTTTTTTTGAGAAAGTGGCTCAACAAAAATGTGACTAAAGATGCTTTCGTCTATTCCTGCGCGTTTCAATTTTTCTCTTTGCACATCGTCATAGCCCCCAGTGACTAAAGCAAGCGGATAACGCATTTTAAGCTTTTCTAAAACCTCTAGGGCATCGGGAGAGCATTCGATTTTTTCTGGCAAGCTGGGTGTTTTATAAATTTCCTCGATAGCCGTATCGTACAGATGAGTTTTGTTATGGAGTTCCAAAAACTCAGAGACTCCATCTTTACCGCGATACGCTGACGTATGCAGTCTTGTGAGTTGCCCAAAGGCTTTTTCATCAAATTGTCCATCCATCGCATTAAAACGCTTAAACGCATTTCTTAGGACGTGTGGTGTGATTGATCCTGTGGTGTCGATGAGTGTATCGTCTAAATCAAAGATGATTAACAATTTTAACAAGCTCTCTTGTTAGGGATTTCGAATCGTGTCTTATAAGATTGCGGACCATTGTATCCCCTTTGCATTTTTTAGCAACCTCTCCTAGGAAATTTGCGGAAATAATTCGCTTATCGCTTAAATCATTTTGGACAAGCTCTCCCTCTGACTGGTAAAGTTGGATTAAATGATCTGGTGGAGTGGTTGAATTGACAAACACGTGGTCGAAAATATCATCGCCAATAAAGTGGTTGATTTCCTCTAGGTAATGACTTAGGTGAAAGCCTGTTGTTTGTCCTTTGCGATTCATGAGATTGCAGACAAAAACCTTTTTAGCGCGCGTTTCTCGAAGAGCTTTTGAGATGCCATCTACGAGAAGATTAGGAATAAGTGAAGTGTAAAGCCCACCTGGACCCAAGACGACTAAGTCGGCCTCTTGAATTGCTTTTGTCGCTGTGGGATTGACTTGAGGAAAGGGATCTAAGTAAATGTTACAATAACCCTGATCAATTTTTTGCGAGAGGTAGACTTCTTTTTCTCCCATGAGAACAGTACGATCTTTTAGGATCATGCGAAGGCGTACTTCGTTTGTTGTGACAGGGATAACTCGGCCGCGAATAAAGAGGATTTTAGCCATTTCATCAACAGCTTTTTCAAAACTGCCTGTCACTTTTTCTAAAGCGACAAGGAGGAGATTGCCAAAATTGTGCCCTGCAAGACCACCTTCCTCGAAGCGGTAGTTCATCAGTGAACGCATGAGGTCTGTGGAATTTGACAGTGCGACCAAGCATTGGCGCACATCGCCGGGTGGTAATACACCGAGTTCATCGCGTAAAATACCCGTCGACCCCCCATCATCGGCCATTGAAACAATTGCCGTTAAATCCACATCGTGTTGTTTTAGTCCCTTTAGTACAGTGTAGTTGCCAGTGCCCCCTCCGATCACGACGACTTTTTTCACCCTCGCAGCTCCGTAATTTTTTGTGCCATCTCGTCTCCTTTAAAGAGATACGTTCCAGCAACGAGATTATTGGCTCCCGCTTTTAAACAAAGAGGTGCTGTTTTATCATCAACACCGCCATCGACCTGAATATCCAAATCAAGCTTCGAGTCATCAGCAAGTTTGCGAAGAAACTCAATCTTGGGGAGGACATCCTCAATAAATGCCTGCCCACCAAATCCCGGATGAACGGTCATCATTAAAAGCGTATCAATCTTATCCAAGTATTTGACAACAAGTGATTCGCTTGTCTCTGGGCAAAATGCAAGCCCTGCTTTGACACCACATTTTTTAATGTAGTTTAGCGTTTCCTCAACCTCTTCTGTTGCTTCAAAGTGGAAGGTAATTTGGTCTGCACCTAATTTGACGAGTTCTTCAATGTAGCGGAAGGGGTCATAGACCATGATGTGGACATCGAGAAACAGGTCTGTTGATCGATTAATGGCCGCTAGGGCTTTTGGGCTTAAGCTCAGATTGCGGACAAAATGGCCGTCCATGATATCGACATGAATGGCATCTGCTCCACTTTCTTCGCACCGTTTTGCTTCCTCTCCAAGCTTTGCGAAATCTGACGCAAAGATGGATGGACTAATGATTGTCTTATTTTTCACATTTCCATCATAAACCCCTGGACCGTATTGAGCAAGTCCCGAGCATATTTTTTTGGTGCCATAATGCCTAAGTGGCGCGACATTTGGATCGTGACGAGCTCGTCACGGCGAAGGCCAAGCCTTGAAAGCGCTGAAGAGATTTTGAGCTTTTTCTCCTTGGCTAAGTCCTGAATAACTATAAAAGTGTGTCCATGACTCATGTCTATTGAGACTCGGTCTTTCGAAGCTTTCATCATGAGAAACAATTTTTTCGCAAGATCTGGGCGCACGCACGCTTGCATTTCTATAGGGCGAATCGCATGAAAAAAATTTTCAATAGTCAGTTGATTCGACTCCCCCTCATCAACAAGTAAACGCTTAAGTTTGCTCATCGCTTCGTTTTGTTTGGAAAACATTCCTCCATTAAAATCACGCACTTCACCAAACACCGATTCAAGCATGCCAACAACGCTGACTCTTGCTGAGAGCAGGTCTATTGACTGATCCTCTCTTAAAAAGGGTTCGGCTTTAATGTTTACGCGCAACACAAGCGCTTCTTTAGGGTGGCGTTTGCGCAGCTTCCCCATCAATCGCCGGCGATCAACATGCATGGGAAGCTCCTCGTAAGGAACAGAGCCTCGCCTAAGCAAGCGGACAAGAGCCACATTAAATAGAAGCTCTGACTCGGTTTGCCCCTCAAATGAGATAATGACCTGGGGCAGGTCCCCAACAAACTTGATCTGATGGGAAAGAAGCACCAAGTTTTTCATCACTTCTTCCTCATTACGAGGCATAAAGACTGAGCGCATGAGTTTTTCAACGCTGTTCTTTAACTGGCTACCCAAAAATGCAGTAAGTTTTGTTTTATCTAAGGCTGCGTCTTTCTCAATTTCTAAATAGATCCAACGAATGGGTCCCTCTCGCCATTCAAGAGAACTCCCTTCAACGTCCTTAACTCCAGGAAGCATCCGTCTAATGGTGTTAATAAGATGTCTTTTCCCAAGCACTTCCCTTTCTTTCATCAGGTGCGCTCCAACCAAAATCCCCATCACACTTTTTTCTTCTAAAGGAAGATTAAGCGAGGCGGGTAGCGCCTTAACAAGCAAATGCCTTTCTCGAGGCTTATCCTCAATACGGGAAAGAATCTTACGCCGCATCGCATAAGCGCTAATAATCAGCCTGGAAAGATGGGTCAAGCGCCTGGAATTTTTAAACGACTCACTCATGCTGTTGAAAAAGGTCTGCTTCAATGCAAAGAGATCAAAATCAAATTTTTCTGGAAATCGGTGAATAAAGTCACTTAAACGCTCGTGGACAAGCATCGGCTTGTCCCCCGCCGGCACTCCTTGCATTTCAAGCACGCGCATTGCATGGTAACTCGAAGTAAGTCCCATTAAAAGCTCTGGCTTTATCCACTCAAAGTGTTCCGGCGTCACAGCCCCTTCTAGTACAACCTTTGCGTACCCAATTGAAAGTCCTGTGCGATCTTGGTGAAAAGAGAACTCCTTTACCTCAATCCGTTTTCCTGGGATGCAAAACGTATGCATCATATGAAAGAAGAAGCGACTAAGTTGCTTATGCAACGGCGCAGCCATGAACACTGTAGGTGCAGGCTCATGTGTAAAATCAAGTGCTGGAAGCTTTCGCTTCTTAAACCTTAACTCGATTTCATCGATAGGACCTGGGGCTACTTGCGTCTTCAAAAGAGTTTGAGATTTCTGTGCCAATTCCATTTCCATTGAATGGCAAGACGTGTAACGGTAAATCATTTTTTGACGCAAGTAAAATGCTACGTGGATGCAAAATATTTTTTGCAACGTGCATCGCATCTTTGAATGTCAATTGGGAAATGAGCTTGGCGTCTGGATCTTTCTTGGGATCTGCTGAAAAAACCCCTCCCACATCTTTGTAAAACTCAACATGGGTAGCGCCTACTGCCGCGCCCAAAGCAACGGCAGAAGTGTCTGACCCACCTCGCCCAAGGGTTGTAATTTCTTTTTGAAGACTCACTCCCTGGAAACCCGCAACGATAGCGATCGCGTTAGATTGGAGCGCCTCTAGAATTCGATGAGGTCTAACTTCGAGAATTTCTGCGTTGCTGTGATCCCCCGTTGTGATGATCCCAGATTGACTGCCTGTAAAGCTAAGTGCCGACCTGCCTTCTTTTGCAAGCGCCATCGCAAGCAGCGACATACTGATCCTCTCCCCTACAGACAAAAGCATATCCAACTCTCGCTTAGGCGGTTGTGGGTTTACCGAGTGCGCCAATGTGAGAAGTTCATCCGTCATTGAACCCATTGCGCTGACGACTACGACAATCCTTCTTTCACGCTTCCGACAAATGATTTTTGCAATTTGATCAAAGGATTCGCTGCTTGAAAGCGCCGCTCCCCCAAACTTTAGTACAATCGATGACATAACCTGTTGCCTTTATTACTATTCTTTTGATACCCTATCAGCAGTAACAAATTTAACTTACTCAAGGAAACCTTTAACATGACCAATAACCAAACTTTCGACTGGAATGATAGCAAGATCATCGACGATATCGACTATGATGAAACCGATGCCAAGCAATTTCTAGCTCTTCTTAACAATAAAGAAGATACAGGAGAAGGTGCCACTTCGTCAATGGAAGTTGGTGAAATTTTAAAAGGCTTTGTTGTCGAGATCAACAAAGAGTTTGTCGTCATTGATGTCGGCCTAAAATCAGAAGGCCTTATCCCTGTCGGCGAATTCGACAACACAAGCGAACTCATTCTCGGATCCGAAGTCGAAGTCTTCTTAGACAGAGCTGAAGGTGAAGATGGACAAATCGTCCTTTCTAGGGAAAAAGCACGCAAACAGCGCCAGTGGGAACACATCATCGAAAACTGCCAGGAAGGATCTATCGTCAAAGGTAAAGTGATCCGCAAGGTCAAAGGCGGCCTCATGGTCGACATCGGTATGGAAGCCTTCCTTCCAGGATCACAAATCGACAACAAGCGCATCAAAAACATCGACGAGTACCTAGGACACGAATACGACTTCAAGATCCTCAAGATCAACATCGAAAGAAAGAACATCGTCGTTTCAAGACGTGAACTTCTCGAAGAAGAGCGCTCAACGAAAAAAGCTGAACTCCTCGAAAACATTCAAGAAGGTGAAACCCGCAAAGGGATCGTGAAAAACATCACAGACTTTGGTGTCTTCTTAGATCTCGACGGCGTTGACGGCCTGCTCCACATCACAGACATGACCTGGAAGCGCATTCGCCACCCATCAGAAATGCTCAAGCTTGGCGACGAAATTGACGTTATCATCCTTCACATCGACCGTGAAAAAGGACGCGTTGCTCTTGGCCTTAAGCAAAGAGAATCAAATCCATGGGAAGCGATCGAAGAGAAATACCCACCAGGAACACTTGTCAAAGGTAAAATTGTCAATCTCGTTCCTTACGGCGCATTCATTGAGATCGAACAGGGCATCGAAGGCCTAATTCACGTCTCAGAAATGTCATGGGTGAAAAACGTGACTGACCCAACTGAAGTTGTCAATAAAGGCGACGAAGTGGAAGCCATTGTTCTTTCCGTTCAAAAAGAAGAAGGGAAAATCAGCCTTGGTATCAAGCAAACTGAGAAGAATCCATGGGAAGACGTTCAAGAGAAATACCCTGTTGGGAAAAACGTCACCGCAGAGATTCGCAACCTAACAAACTACGGCGCTTTTGTTGAGCTAGAGCCAGGTATTGACGGACTAATCCACATCTCAGACATGAGCTGGATCAAGAAAGTCTCTCACCCCTCAGAGATCCTCAAAAAAGGCGATAAAGTCGAAGCAGTCATTCTCTCTGTCGATAAAGATAGTAAGAAAATCACTCTCGGCATCAAGCAAATGTACGACAACCCATGGGAAACCATCGAAAAGACATTCCCCATCGGCAGCAAAGTCAAAGGTGCCGTTACTAAAATCACAGCATTTGGCGCATTCGTTCAATTTGACAACGGCATTGAAGGCTTAGTTCACGTCAATGACCTAGCCGATGAAGCCTTCGAGAAAGTCGAGGATATCGTCGCCGTCAATGAAGAAGTTGAAGCAGAAGTGCTAAATATTGACCCAGAACACAAAAAAATCTCACTATCCCTCAAAGCTTACCTCGCATCGCAAGATCGTGGTAGCAAAGACGATATCGTCGTCACTGAGCAGGGAGAGAAGGCAGGAGATGAATGAATAAAGACCTAGTCTCCATTTTTGAGTACCTAGAGCGCGAAAAAGGCATTAAACGTGAAATCATCATTAGTGCAATCGAAGAAGCCTTACTCGTCGCTGCCCGCAAGGGAATGCAAGGCGCTGGTAATCTTGACATCGCTATTGACCCTAAAAACGGCGAGATCGAAGTCTACGCCGAAAAAGAAGTCGTAGAAGATGTCACCATTCCTGAAGAGGAAATTACCATCGACCAAGCGAAAGAACTCGGGCTAGATTGCGAAATTGGTGACTGGATCAAGACTCCTCTCAATCCAGAAGGTTTGGGCCGCATTGCTGCCCAAACTGCAAGGCAGGTCATTGCAGGTAAATTACGCCACGCTGAACGTGACGTAATCTACGAAGAATACCGCCACCGCGTAGGCGAAATTGTCTCTGGAACTGTTAAGCGCGTCATTCGCGGAGGCAGCCTCATTGTCGACCTCGGCAAAGTAGAAGCCCTCCTACCCGACCGCTACTACCCAAAGACAGAACGCTATGCAACAGGTGACAGGATTCAAGCCCTCCTCCTAGAGGTTAGAGATACTGATAATGGTGGCGCTGAAGTCATTTTAAGTAGAACACATGCTGAAATGGTTAAAGCTCTCTTCATCCAAGAAGTTCCAGAACTTCAAGATGACACCATTGCGATTGAGAAAATCGTTCGCGAACCAGGGTACCGTACAAAACTTGCTGTCGTTACTAACGACCAGAAAGTAGACCCACTCGGCGCATGCGTCGGCGTACGCGGTACACGTGTTAAAAACATCATTCGAGAACTTAACAATGAAAAGATCGATATTGTCCCCTACTCAGAGGACCCTGTCGCCCTTTTAGAAAATTTACTCAATCCCTTAGAGATTAAGAAAATTCGCATGGAAGATGGTACCATCTTCATAGTTGTAAATGATGAAGACTACCCAATTGTCATTGGCCGCAAAGGCATGAATGCTAGGCTTAATGGCAGACTCATTGGGATGGAACTTAGTGTCAAAAAAATGAGCGAATATCAAGCTGAACTCACATTCGAAGCTAAACAAATGGCGTCGGACGAGAGTAACGAAAACCTTGATGAAAAAATTGACAGTGAAGGCCTTAATGCCTTTGTTCTCGATGCTCTTGTTGAAGCTGGGTTCGATACTCCAAGAAAGCTCCTCGCTGTCTCTCCTGATGAATTGTCCGAAAAGGCATCCATCAGCCGAGAAATGGCCGACGATATTTTGGAAAAGATCCGAAAAAAATAACAAAAATTGTAAATGGCAAAGAACCTAAAAATCAAAGTAAAGAACGCCCAGTTTGCGGAAGCGTTAAAACTCAAAGCTCCTAAGAAAAAAAAGGAGCCCGCTCCCAAGAAGGCTGCTAAAGCAACTCCCCCTCCTGAAAAGGAAGAGAAGGTCTTGCCAAAGGCAAAAATTGTTCGTCGCAAAGCGGATGTCGATAAAATCGAAAATCCTCCACCTCCTGAAGAAGTGAAAGTGGTGGAAACAGCTCCAGTTGTTGAAGAAAAGCCAAAGGAAGAAACTCCTGTAGCACCTCCTTCTCCAGTCGCTGAAGCACCCAAAGCAGAAAAGAAAGCAACAGCACCGAAGGTTACGCCTAAAAAACCTGTCCCTCCGGTAAAACCCAAAGCTGATGTGAAGCCCAAGCCTGGAGCACCACCCCCAGTAAAGAAGCCGCTTCCTCCAAAAAAACCCGATCAAAAACCTACTCGGAAATTCGAAACATATCGCCCATTTGACTCAAGAGACCGTCAAGGTCTTAGAGATAATGAAGATAATCGACCTTGGAGAAAACGACGCCACTTTAAGCAAAAATCACGCCGCGAACAACCAATTCAAAGGCCAACTTCGCTTAAGATTCGCTTGCCGATCACTGTCAAAGATTTAGCCCAAGAGATGAAACTCAAATCATCTCAAATCATCTCTAAACTATTCATGCAGGGCATGGCGTTGACCATCAACGACTATTTAGAAGATGAGACAACAGCTCAACTAATCGGTCAAGAATTTGGCTGTCAGATTACGATTGATACAACGGAAGAAGAAAGACTGCGCATCACTGACAAATCAATTGCTGAGGAAATTGCCAACGTCGATCCTTCTGTGCTTCAAGATCGCCCCCCTGTTATTACGTTCATGGGCCACGTTGACCACGGTAAGACAAGCTTGATTGATGCTATCCGCAAAAGTAACATTGCAATGGGAGAAGCCGGTGCAATTACTCAGCACATTGGCGCTTTCAAATGTCACACTGATCACGGAGAAGTCACGATCCTCGATACTCCAGGCCACGAAGCCTTTACTCTTATGAGAGAACGTGGCGCTTCGATCACTGATATCGTGATTTTGGTCATCGCAGGTGACGAAGGAATCAAACCCCAAACGGATGAAGCTATTCGCATGGCGCTTGATGCAAAAGTCCCCATGGTCGTTGCCATTAATAAGTCGGATAAAGAAGGCTTTAATGCTGAAGAAGTCTACCGACAACTCGCAGAAAGAGAACTCCTCCCAGAAGCCTGGGGCGGTCAGATTCTCACAACAAATTGTTCTGCGACAAACGGCGAAGGAATCTCTACTCTTATTGAAACCGCTCTCTTGCAAGCTGAAATCTTAGAGCTTCGTTCCGATCCAACGGCAAGAGCTCGTGGAAGTGTTGTTGAATCAGAACTCCACAAGGGCCTCGGCGCCGTTGCAACTGTTCTCGTTCAAAATGGAACGCTTAAATACGGTGATGCTATCGTTTTAGATGAAATTTATGGTCGCGTTAAAACCATGCATGACGAATTCGACAAGCCTATTAAAGAAGCAGGCCCCGGAACTCCCGTCAAAGTAACTGGTCTTTCTGAAGTTCCTGAAGCAGGCTGCGAATTTATAGGCGTAGTAAGTGAAAAAGAAGCCCGGAAGATTGCAGATGAACGGGCCTCTGGACAAAAACGCGCACACCTTAAGAAGAAGCGCGACGGCATCGAAATGCTTATGGCCCGCAAAAGCGAACTTGAAGCCAAAAAAGTCCTCAACCTTATTCTCCGCGCAGATGTGCAAGGATCCGTTGAAGCACTTAATAGTTCCCTACTCGGCATCAAGAGTGCAAAAGTCGAACTTAACATCATTTCTTGTGAAGTGGGTGAGATCTCAGAATCTGATGTCGAACTTGCTGCAGCATCAAATGCCGCAATTGTCGGCTTCCACACAAAAGTTGAAAGTCATGCTGACGGCTTGATCAAACAGAAAAAAATCAAGATCTTGAACCACAATGTCATTTACCACGCTGTAGATGAGGTGAAAGAACTGATGGTTGAAACACTTGATAAAGTGCGCCATGAAACCGAAATTGGAACCGCTGAGGTGCGCATGATCTTTAAATCATCCCATCTTGGTAACATTGCAGGTTGTATGGTCACATCTGGTTTGATCAAAAAAGAATACCACGCAAAGCTATATAGAGATGATGAACTCATTTGGGAAGGCCCTTTTGCGTCGCTTAAACGCGTTAAAGAAGAAGTCAAAGAAGTGAAAAATGACACAGAGTGTGGAATCCTCCTAAGAGGCTTTGATAAGTTCCAAGAAGGTGACTTAATCAAAGGCTTTGAAGTAACCTATGTAACCCCGGAATTATAATTGACACGTAGAACAGAACGCCTTAATTCCCTCCTCAAAGAAGTCATTAGCGAAGTCGTTCGTGTCGATGTGGACAATCCTATGATTCCTACATTGATTACTATCACTGAAGTCGACATCTCAAAAGATCTCCAGCACGCTAAAGTCCACTTTAGCGTGATTGGAACAGATCAAGAAAAGCAGGATGCTTTAAAAGCACTCCAATCTGCTGCCGGCTTTATTTCGGTTTTGGCCTCTAAAAAAGTTGTCATGAGACACTTCCCCTCCCTCACATTCAAGCTTGATGAGTCGGTTGAAAGACACATGCGCATTGAAGAGGCATTAAAAAAAATCCACGAAGAAGAAGATGAGAGAAGGACTACTTCTAGTCAATAAAGAGAAAGGCAAAAGTGCTTTCTTTCTTGTCTCTTTGCTCAGACGTTTGACAGGGATCAAAAAAATTGGCCATGCAGGTACGCTTGACCCTTTTGCAACAGGCGTGATGGTCATGTTAATCGGAAAAACCTACACCCGTTTATCTGACACTTTTTTAAATGACGATAAAGAATACATCGCAACAGCTTTCCTTGGACGCTCAACCACCACTTACGATATTGAAGGGGAAACGCTCAACACTTCTGATATTATCCCAACGCTTAATGAGATTGAGGAAAAGATCAGCGGGTTTCAAGGAACAACTCTGCAAATCCCTCCTATGTTTTCTGCCAAAAAAATTGCAGGGAAAAAGCTCTACGAACTTGCACGCAAAGGAATTGAGGTTCCAAGAGAACCTAAATCCGTTACCATGAAAATTGACATTCTCGACTATTCATATCCAACTCTCAAACTTAAGGTCCGTTGCTCAAAAGGCACTTACATCCGCTCGCTTGCTTATGACTTAGGCGAGGCGCTTGGAACGCATGCTCATCTCAAGGGCCTTATCCGCACAGCAAGTGGACAGTTTGCGCTTGAAGATTGTGTGGAAACAGAGCAAATTAAAGACCTCTCTTTTAACTACACAGAGTTCTTAAAGTATGAAAACTGTCTCGCGCATTGATGATATCCCCCTCATTGAACCTCCTATCGTTCTAACAATTGGCATGTTTGACGGCGTGCACATAGGCCAAAGACACTTACTTGAATCCCTAAAACCTCTTGGCGCACTTGCTGTTGTGACGTTTGCCAATCATCCCCTCCCCGTCCTTTACCCTTCAAAAGAGGTCATGCTTCTTACAACTCCTGAAGAAAAAATAGAGCGTTTAGAAAAAGTGGGTGTGGATCTTTGTATCATGCTTACCTTCGATGAAGCACTTGCACACACCCCATATGATGTTTTCCTAAAAGCAATATATGAAAAAATTCCCTTTGAAAAACTTGTTGTAGGTATGGGCACTGCCCTTGGAAAAAACCGCGAAGGGACTATTGAAAAATGCTCTTTACTCGGTGAAGCTCTAGGTTTTAGTGCAACAAGCACACCTAAATTCGAAATGGATGGAGCTCCCGTTTCTTCTGGCCGCATCCGCAAATTGCTTCAAACTGGCAATCACGAGCTAGCCAAGAAATATCTTGGTTGGTAGACTTTCCGCATGCGTTTTGCCGTACTTCTCTTTTTGGTAACTAGCCTGATCTATGCAGATGTAAAACACGTTTACGTGACTTGGAGAGATGATCCATGTACATCGCTTACAATAAATATCCACGCTTCTACGCCGGAGTTAGAATTAGCCTATGATCTAGAACCGCAACTTGCCTTTGAGGACTACGCAAAAAGCTACAATCTGAAGGGGCAAGGTTTTATCGACCGCTACATCTATCACCTAACGATTAATGATCTCAAACCTGGCAAAGTCTACTTTTTTACTATCAAAGGTGATCAAGACTACAAGGTCAAAACAGCGCCAGATGCGCCCCCATATCGCTTTATCTTCGGAGGCGATTGTGAAGTGACCGAAAAAGCCGAAGCGATTCTAATCGAAGCTGCAAAATGGGATCCTACTGCTATCATCTTCGGCGGCGACTATGGACGGCGCATCCGCACTGTTAATGACATTGATAAATGGGACGAATGGTTTGACCTTTACCTAAGCCATCTCTACACCCCAGACGACTGTCTCATCCCCATGATCCTTGCCCTTGGCAATCACGACGTCTTCGGAGAATTCTTCCAAACACCTGATCGAGCCCCCTTCTACTACACCTTCTTCGACCAAACCCCCACAGGAAAAAGTTACTTTACTAAAACATTTGGGCAAAACATCGCCATCACTATCCTAGACAGCGGCCATACCGAAACCTACGACGGCGACCAAAAAACCTTTTTAAACGAAACACTCGAAATCCATCAAGACTATCCTCTACATTTTGCCTCCTACCATATCCCCATCTACCCCTCTGTCCGCTTCACCAAAGCAGATACCTTTTTCCAAATTGCCCATAATATCCTCCACCTCCAAGGTCAAGGTTATCGATCCCCCGCAATCTTGCTCCCCCAATCCGAACTCGGGCGCGAACACTGGGTCCCCCTTTTCGATGCTTACAAACTCACCGCAGCCTTTGAACACCACGACCAAACCCTAAAACGCACCAAACCCCTAAAAAACAACCAGCCTGTTAAAAAAGGCACCCTCTATCTCGGAGACGGTGGATTTGGCCCAGAAGACCAATATACCCCCATCCAAGGCTACCTCCAATCCTATTTTGCCAAAACTTTAAGCCATATTCCGTTTTTTTGGGTTGTGGATTGCACCGAAAAAAAGGTAAAATATAAGGCCATCAATCATCTAGGAAATGTGATTGACGAAACAAGCCACAAGGTAGAAAAATGTCTTCAAAACTCTCGATTGGAATCGTCGGTCTCCCAAACGTCGGAAAGTCCACCCTCTTTAACGCCCTTACAAAAAAAGTCACCGCAAACGCCTCAAACTTCCCCTTCTGTACCATCGAGCCTAACGTGGGCATCGTCGACGTCGATGACCCCAGGATCCGCGATCTCTCCAAACTCTCGAATAGCGGTAAACTCATCTACGCTACACTTAACTTCGTTGATATTGCCGGCCTTGTTAAAGGCGCCTCCAAAGGAGAGGGCCTCGGCAATAAATTCCTTACAAACATCCGCGAAACCGACGTCATCCTCCACGTCGTCCGCTGCTTTGACGACGATAACGTAATCCACGTCGATGGACGCGTTGACCCCATTGCAGACATCGAAATCATCAACCTCGAACTGATCCTAGCCGACCTCCAAATGTGCGACAACAGCCTGATCAAAGCAAACAAACTTGCACGCACCAACAAAGACGCCAAACAAACCGTCGACGCTCTTGAAAAAGTCAAAGCCCACCTCGAACAAGAACTCCCCGTCCGCGCTCTCGACCTTTCTCCTGAAGAGCAAGAAGCGCTAAAAACCTACAACTTCCTCACCGCGAAAAAAGTGATCTACGCAGCGAACTGCCCCGAGGGGGACTACGACAACGACCACGTCAAAAAAGTGCGTGAGTACGCCTCAAAAGAACACTCTGAAGTGATCCCTATCTCAGCAAAACTCGAAGAAGAACTCGCCGGCCTCCCTCCCGAGGAAGCCCTTGAATTCCTCTCCTCCACCGGAATGGACGAATCAGGCCTCGACCGCCTCATCAAAGCCGGCTTTGAAACACTTCACCTCATCACCTACCTTACAACAGGTGAAATCGAAACACGGGCCTGGACCATTAAAAAAGGCACCAACGCGCAAGAAGCCGCCGGGAAAATTCACTCAGACATCCAAAAAGGCTTCATCCGCGCTGAAGTCGTCTCCTATGACGACATGATGCACTACAAAAGCAGACCTGCCGCACGCGATGCTGGCAAAGCGCGCGCTGAGGGAAAAGACTACATTGTCAAAGACGGTGACGTGATTTTATTCTTTCACAATTAAACATATAACGGTGTAGACTGATCCTCCTGAAAACATAATTCACGAGGAATTCATGAAACATCTCTTTTTGCTAGCAGCCCTTTTTTGCACAAGTTACCTAAGCGCCCAACCTGTAAACCTCTCAGAAGAATGGGACAAATACCAAAAAGACAACTACGTCTATTCCTATGATACAGACAAACTCAAAGAAGCACTATTTGGAATCATCCAACAGTTTTCCGAGGTCGAAGAATTTAATCTCTCACTCCCTTATACTTTCTACACAGTCTACGACCAAAATTTAACCCCTCGCCTTCCTTTGTTCCCCAACCTAAGAACGCTGACATACGGACCAGAGTCCCACCGCGTATTTGCAGACTTAAGTTTTCTTCAAAACTGTCCAAAACTTGAATCAATTCGCTTCCTTAGGACACCTAAAGAGGTTGATGGAACCGACTTTGAAAACTTAAGCAACCTCACCCTTTTGAGCATTGGAGCCGACTACGATGACGAGTTTAACTTTACCAATATGGATAAGCTACCTACAAGTCTCAAGCAGTTAAAGCTAGGCTACTGTGAGTGTGATTTAAGTGAATTGTCCCATTTAAACTTGGATACCCTCGAGATCAACTACAGCGAGAACCTAACCGCTTTCCCTCCTAGAGCTTCTTTAGAATCCCTTAAAACCCTCGATGTATCTTACTCCTCTGTAGAAGATCTATCTCTACTAAAGAATCTACCAAACCTAGAAGTCTTCTGCTATTCAGGACCATCAGGATTAGGCAATCGAGCCGACTTTAGCGTGATCGCCACCTTGCCCAATCTAAAGGAACTAGAACTTTTCTATTTCCCAAAAAACGAACGCGCCTTTGCAAAAGTCTTAGAAGGTCGTAAAGAATTGGATCGTCTCGCTTTCTTTGGATCACGTATCAGGGATCTTAGTTGCCTTGAAGGGATCACCATTCGATTCCTAGAAGTACCTGCAGAGCACCTAGAGATCATCCCCTCTTCCGTACTCTCAAATCCTGAACTCAAAAGCCTACGTACAGGAGATCTAGAAGTTCTCGATGAAGACTTTGAGTGGCAAAATACCTGCCAGCACGTTGAAACACTTTTTCTTGAGTACTCAGAGTACTGCGACTTTGCAAACTTCGCCCACATGCCTTTAAAAACATTCAAGTGTCCCTCAACAGATTGTGTTGATAATGTTCAGGCGCTGCTTGCCTTCGCTCCAACTCTTGAAAAGCTCACTCTAGATTACACCGTATATCAAACCCTTATGCAGACATGCTCTAAACAAGATTTGCAGAGCTTTTCTCACCTGAAGAAAATTTCGTTAAAATATTGTAATTTTAACACCATCACATCATGCGCTGAGTTTAAAGCCTTTCCTGCCTTAGAAGAAGTCTCTCTTAACGGCTGGCAAGGTGACCTGTCTGAAAATTGTAAAACCGAGCTTTTAGAGATGAAAGGACTAAACAGTCTTAAAGTGAAAGGAAACTTTCTAAAATAAGAAAATCGCTAGTCACTCTGCTAGTTTCGTGCAAACTAGCGAGTGACTATATTTAAAAGGGCTTGACCCTTCCAACGAATAGGACAATTAAGAATTAGGATAAAATCAACTAAATATTAAAGCAGGGATAATAAAAGCAAAAAGATATTTCTCACGGAAACTTTTGACTTAACTGCTTCATATCCCGATTTAGCAAAATCCTCTAGTTGACCCCTGTAATCGGCGATAATTGTGCTTTTCACTTGTTGAATTCTGCTCGGTTTTACAGCTAAGACCTTACTTGTAGACATATCCTTAAGCTGTAACAAGGCATCTCGATAGTCTGTTGGGCTTTCGTGTCGCAGACCTGCAAGTTTTTGTAAAATTAGCTGTTGCCGTGGTGCTAAATAGTTAATTGTTGCACTAGTCACGTAATTAACATCTTCGGCAACTTTCAACATTGCAGGAGTTACTTTGAAAGTGTCCGGTATAGGCTTTTTTACCCTGTATAATAGAGGGGCTTCTGCTCTAGACCTAGGTTCTGATACCTCACTGGCTTCACTCAAAGAAGCGCCAGACGAACTCTCATAAGCTGGATTTTCAATGACAACTGCCTTTTCAACGGAAGCACTACGCTTATTCAAAGGTGTTAATTCTTTGGTTCCAAAACGCCTATTGTAGGGAGCAAGAGCTTTCAAACGTAGTCTTCTAGCTTGTCGCTTTGTTAAACCGGATGGAGCAGATTTCACTTTTCTTAAACCTAAACGTGAGAGAATACCCCCTGCTTTTTTTGGAGGCTCTAACCCTACCAGTTCCCCAGAAGATCTTGACCTAAACAGTTGTCGATGAATTTTTCTTGCAGTTTGTCTTGCAAGCGGGTTTGTAAGGATTATTGTAGGCCTTTTTGAGCGTAACGGCGTTACAATTTTTCGGACAGGAACACCATCTACCAATGCCACCATGGGATTGAATTGTTCTGTTACTCTCTTAACCTTGTAATCTACTCTAGGCATGAAGTCGTCTCTTGCCACCGTTGCATTTTGCAACCGCAGACGATCATTTGAATCTACCGGACCAACAAAGTGAACCATTTATTACCTCTCTCTCTAAACAACTATTATACCACAATTTATATTATAATTCAAATAATCATTACTAATGCACACCCTGCTTACTATTAGCGGTATATACAGTTTTCAGTAACAATATAAAGACGAGAAAAAGAGATTGAATTCTGCCCCTAAAAACCTAACCTACTAACTTTAAATGTTTTTAGCGGGTTTTATTGAGTATGTTTTATTTTGTGAGCTTTCCTGAGGCAACGAGAAAAACCCCTAGAAAGATGATGGTGGACAAGAGGGCGTAAGGGAAAAGCGAGGTGTAGGGAAGGAGGCAAGCAACAAGGGTGCCAAGGCCCTCTGCGATGAAAATCATGGTGCCGAAGAGGGCTCCAGCGGTACCGGCAAGGTGTGGAAAAGGGATGAGTGCTTGGGTCATGAAAAGGGGGTAAAGCGCTCCCATGCAGAGGTTGATGGCAAACATGGGGAGGATGATTTCTTGGATGGACAGGCCTTGGAGGAGGGTGAGGATGGCGGCTGAAATCACGATGGCGATTCCCCAGAAGAAAAACAGTGGTTTGAAGGTGTAGCGCTTTGTGAGAAAGCTGATGAGGGTGGCCCCGATAAAATAGCCAAGCCCGATGGAAAAGAGCATAACGCCGCACCATTTTGGTGAATGGTGGAGCGTTTTCTGCATGTAGAACGGGGCGAGGGTGATGAAGGAGAGAAGCACGAAGCTCATGCCCATGCTACCTGAGGTATGGAGGGTAAATTCTCGATTTGTGATCACGGTTTTAAAAGTTTGGTAGTAGGATTGACGCGGTGGCGCGACGGTAAGGGTTTCTCTAAGGAAAAAATAGACGAGGATGAGGTTGATGCAACCAAAGACGACGAGGATAAAAAAGTTCATTCGCCAACCGGAGGCTTCTTCAATGATGCCGCCGACTAAGGGAGCGATGACAGGGATGAGTGACCACATCATTGACATGAGCGCGGCGATGCGGGCAATCGATTGGGGGGTATTGAACCCATCGCGCATAAGAGCCCGGGCCTGTGAGCTTGTCCCTGCAGCTCCGATACCTTGGATGAGTCGAGCGAGGTAGAAAAAGGGCAGAGTTGTGGCAAGGCCTGCGGCTATTGCTCCGAGAATATAGAGCAGCAAGCCAAGAAGGATAAGCGGGCGGCGCCCATAGCGATCGGACAGTGCGCCGTAGAGGAGTTGGAAAAATGAGAACCCGATAAAGTAGATGGTCAAAGAGAATTGGATCTTAGAATGGGTGGTGTTGAGCGCATGAGCGATATTGGGCAAAGATGGCAGGTAAATATCTATGCCAAATTGTCCAACTGTGATCAGTGTTAGAATAAAGAAAGTGATCGTTTTTTTATTCATAGTGCTTTAACTTAGTGCTATCATGTGTGCATAAAAGGTTGCAATGGCTGAAAAAACCGAGAAGGCGACCCCGAAAAAACTTCGGGACGCGAGAAAAAAGGGACAGGTAGCGAAGTCAAAAGACTTCCCTGCTGCCTTTACCTTTATCGTTTCCATTTCTCTTGTTCTCGGAACATCTGGCTATCTTTTCAAGATGCTCGCCGGTTTTATGCTTAGCATGTTCTCTCAGGTTCCTGAAGCTCTCTCCTTCGAAGGGAAAGCGCACTCCTACATTATGGAGTGTATCATGATTATCTTTAAAACGTCGTTTCCAATCATGTTTATGACAACGTTAATGGGAATGCTTGTGAGCTTTTTGATTGTCGGCCCCCTCTTTTCCTTTGAGGCTATGAAACCCGACATTAAAAAACTCAATCCGATTTCGAACTTAAAGAACATGTTTAAACTTAAAACATTCATCGAGCTTTTAAAATCGATATTTAAAATTGCCGGCGCCGTTTTATTGATTTATTCTGCAATTTACAACTCACTTGATGAAATTATCGCAACAGCAGCTATGCCGATTCAAGGGGCGCTCGCTGTCTTCAGCTCTTTTTTGGTGAAGGTTATCCTAAGAGTTGGTATCTTCTTCATTGCCATCGCGGTGTTTGACCTCGTTTTCCAAAAGAAAAATTTCGCTAAAGAGATGAAGATGGAAAAATACGAAGTCAAACAAGAGATGAAAGATACAGAGGGTAACCCTGAGATTAAGGGTAAGCGTCGGCAGATTGCTCAAGAAATTGCATATCAAGAGGGCCCAAGGTCGGTTAAACGCGCAAGCGCTGTGGTGACAAACCCTGTTCACATCGCTGTTGCCATTGAGTACGACACCGAAACTGATCCGGCTCCAAAGATTTGTACGATGGGTAAAGGCGTCATCGCTGAAAAAATTACTGAATTTGCTCTTGAATATGAAGTGCCAATTATGCGAAACGTGGAACTTGCACAGGAATTGTTCGAAACAGCGGAAATTGGCGGCTTTGTTCCTGAGGATACCTATGAGGCGATTGCCGAAATCCTCCGTTGGCTTGAGCAACTTGAAACGACTAAAGAAGAGCACGCACTGGAGTTTCTTAAATGAGTATAGCAGCTAGTATTGGCGATAAGATCACCAAAACCCTGAATCGATCATCCGATGTGATTTTGGCGTTTTTCGTCATTACAATCATCATGATGATTGTGATTCCGGTTTCTCCGATGGTGATCGATACATTTATCGCGATTAATCTGACCATCTCCATCTCGCTCCTCATGGTTGCCCTTTACATTGCAAAAGCGGTTCACCTCTCCATCTTCCCCTCTGTTCTCCTTATTACAACCCTCTTCCGACTCGGGATTGAAATCGCTGCAACGCGTCAAATTCTTCTCCACGCTTATGCGGGAGAAATCATCTACGCCTTTGGTGAATTCGTCGTTGGTGGTAACTTCGTTGTCGGTGGTGTTATCTTCCTCATCATCACTATCGTCCAGTTCATTGTTGTCACAAAAGGTGCTGAACGTGTTGCTGAAGTTGGTGCCCGTTTCACCTTGGACGCGATGCCTGGTAAACAGATGAGTATCGACGCTGATATGCGCTCTGGTACAATCGATGCGAACCAAGCACGTGACCTCCGTCTAGCCCTCCAAAAAGAAAGCCAACTCTACGGAGCGATGGATGGGGCGATGAAGTTCGTTAAAGGGGACGTCATTGCAGGTATCGTCATCGCGATCATTAACATCGTTGGTGGATTGATTATCGGGATTATGATGCATGGCATGACAGCGATGCAAGCAGCGCAAACCTACACCATCCTCTCGATCGGTGGCGGCCTAGTCTCCCAAATCCCCTCGCTTCTCATCTCTTTAACAGCCGGTATGGTGACAACGCGTGTCTCCTCCGATGGACAAGATGGGAACCTTGGTAAAGACATTTCGACCCAACTCCTTAAGCAACCTAAAGGACTACTACTCGCTTCTTGTGTTGTTCTAGGACTTGCGTTCCTCAAAGGCTTTCCAACGGTTATCTTCCTGATTTTAGCTATTGGAATGGGAACCACAGGCATTACTTTTTACATCAAGGGGAAACGCGGCGGCGCAGCTGCAGCCGGCGGTGGCACTGTCGAAACAGACGTTGAAGGTCACAGCCTCGTTGGTCAAGGCACCGATGAATTTGCCCTTACGCTCCCTGTTATCCTCGAGGTCGGAGCAAACCTCTCTCAAGTCATTAAAAAAGATCGCGGTGGCACCACCTTTATCGAACAAATGATCCCGAAGATGCGCCACGCCCTCTACCAAGATCTCGGCGTCAAATTCCCCGGCGTCCACGTGCGTACCGACTCCCCCACCCTAGAAACCGACGAATACGCCATCCTCTTAAACGAAGTCCCCCTCATGCGCGGTCGCGTCTTCCCGAACATGGTCCTGACAAACGAAAACGAAGAAACCCTTCGCCGCTACAACCTCCCCTTCACAGCGTCTAAAAACTCCATTGGACAAGCCTCGCTCTGGGTCGACGAGAAATACACCGAAGTCCTTGAAAAAGCGAGCATCAAATTCTGGAAAGCGCTCGATGTGATGATCCTTCACCTTTCCTACTTCTACAAACAATACGCCTCAGAATTCATCGGCATCCAAGAAGTACGTGCCATTGTCGAATTCGTCGAGAAAAACTACCCCGACCTCGTTAAAGAAGTCACCCGCCTCATCCCACTTCAGAAACTGACTGAAATTCACAAACGCCTCGTCCAAGAACAAATCTCAATTAAAGACCTTCGTACCATCATGGAATCTTTAGCCGAGTGGGCCCAAACTGAAAAAGACACCGTCCTTCTTACCGAATACGTCCGCTCCTCTCTAAAACGCTACATTAGCTACAAATACTCGCTTGGACAATCCGTCCTCTCAGTCTACCTCCTCGATCCTGAAATCGAAGATATGATCCGCGGAGCGATTAAACAAACCTCCGCCGGCTCCTACCTTGCCCTCGATCCCGACTCAGTCCAGCTTATCCTCCACGCGATGCGCAATACCATCACCCCAACACCTGCCGGTGGCCAACCGCCTGTCATGCTCACCGCCATCGACGTGCGCCGCTTTGCACGCAAACTGATCGAAGGTGAATATCCCGATATGCCTGTTGTCTCTTACCAAGAAATCGTTCCTGAAATCCGGATTCAGCCTCTTGGCCGCATTCAACTCACCTAATTGGATTTAGGGATGGGGAGCGGCGTTCTTTGGCACATTCCCGTCTAGGCTGTGCTCATTGGCACAGCCGTCACCGTGACCGTTCTGCTATTCGCAGAACTTGCACCAAATAACTTGCTCCCCACCCTAAATCTTCCAAATAAAAGAGTATTTCTAGGGCCGTATCTTGGATGAGATTTTTGCTCCTGCCGTAGGACAGGAGTGAAAATATCGCCGAGAGACGACCTAGAAAGAGCGCTAGATTTTCGAGGGTATTTCAATTAATCCGCAGGGCAGTAGTATATGTGCATACACCGCCCTGCGGATTCTTTGAAAGAGACCGAAAAGATGGCGCTCATCCTCCCTTCTTTGACGATTAAAGAATGGTAAGTTATAGAGAAGATATGGATCTCTCTAGTGTCAATCTTACTGCTGCTAAACTGCAAGCCCAACAAACTGAAGCTAAAGCGAAAGCAAAAGAACTCTCCATGGTGCGCGAATCGGTTACTGACGAGTTCTCCGAATGGGTGGACACGGCGGCTTTTAACTACCTCGCAATGAAAAAAAAGTTCGAGGAGCTAAAAAAGAAGACGGAGCCTCGCGCTCCCCAAGAAATTACTGAGCCAGAAAAAGCAGACCAAGAAGCGACGCGCGCTGAAAAAGTGGCGAAGAAATTCGAGTCGAGTAACTCTGAGCTTTCTAGCCGAGTCCTCCTCATTCTTGCCTCGCGTATGAATGAGTCAGACTCTGTCAATGACATGCTTCGCAAATTAATGGAGACTTACAAGGATCCAACGCTTGCTGATGAAGCTCTCGATTATTTGAAGGAAGTTGCAACGAAAGGCTCGCCGATGGAGGCGAAGATTGCTCAAGCGAAAGAGCAATTTAATGAGCAGTTTGGGGTAGAGATCCGAGCGGGGAAAAACATTCAGGCTCAGGCGGAAGAGTTTTCCGAACAAGGTCTTGGCTCGAAGACGGGGCTACGAGATTTATACCGCGATTTGGTTTTAAATCCACGCGATCCTCATACGCTTTTTGATGAGTTAACGAACAAGTTCCAGTTTCCCAAGATGAAGCAGGCGATCGACTTTATTCTCCACTCGCTTGGGGCAGATATGAAGGCGCTTGGTCCTTCGATTTCTCGCGCTGAGCTAGAACGTCTTTTTACAGAGTCTCGAAAACTTCAGGCTTTTTTAGGTCTTTTCCAATTTTTTCAAAAGCGAATGAAGAGCATTGGTGCTTTATTTGATTTAGAGGACTTGGCAACTCCGGCGATGCTTTCGTTTGAGCTTTTAGCCAAGCAGCTGATGCGTCTTTTAAGAGAGCGCTACCCCTCATCTGACAAGGTCTTGCGCCTTGCTGCCTCTCTTGGTATTTCTGATGAGCTGATTGCGCAGCTGATTGTATTTGGCCAGTATCGCGATGCGATGCGCCAAATTTCTCCTCGCCTATTTAAGTCGGAAAGGCACAGGCAAGATCTCTTAATGGCAATCATTGAAGCTCTTTCTGATCTCGATGATTTAATCGATGAAGAAGAGGAAGAAAATGAAGAGGAGGAAGACGAATGACACCTTTTGAACATCTGATTAAAGGTCTTTCTCTGACTTTCGACGAGGCGATTGGTACTGATGATGGCAGAACCTGCCGCTTTCGGGTTAATGGGAAATTTAGCGTACAGCTTGAGCTTGACCCTGGTCTTGAAAAAGTAATGGTTGGCTGTATGATCTCAGAAATTCCACCAGGTAAGTACCGCGAAAATGTGCTTAAAGAAGCGCTTAAGGAAAACAACGAGCTGCCTCCCCGACACGGGACGCTTGCTTATCTAGATCGGAACAACTTTCTCACACTCTTTGACTATCTGCCGGTGAAGACGATGACACCTGAGGCGATGACGACCTATTTAGTGCTGTTCATTGAAAAAGCCGACGCTTGGTACACGGCGATTCAAGAGGGCGTTCTCTCTCCAAAACAGCAAGAGTCACGTAAAGATGAGAAACCTCCTCAGCACGGGATTAAATCGTGAAAGAAAAAATCGACCGTATCTGGGAAGAGGTTAAACGCTCTCCTCACCACGGAGTTTGTGTTCATCTGTCAAGCATCCATACGAAAAACTCTTGCGGCATTGGCGAGTATCTCGACCTGATTCCCTTAATCGACTATCTCGCTGAGGTGGGGATGGATACCCTCCAGCTTCTTCCTCTTAACGACTCGGGCTATGATCCCTCTCCCTACAATGCTCAATCGGGAAGCGCTCTTCACCCCATTTACCTATCTCTTAAAAGCTTACCCGGTAAACTCCCTCCTCTACCGCAATTGTCCATGTCAGGCCCTGTTGCGTATAAAGAAGTGTTAGCTGCCAAGTACCAGTTCTTACGCGAGTATATCGAGGAAAACGAGATTGCTGTTTCAAGTTTTGCTAACGAGTTTCCCTTTTTAAAACCGTTTGCGCTTTTCAAGGTGTTGAAAAACATCCATGGTAATCCGTATTGGCAATCGTGGAGCGAGAGAGATTTAACGCACCGTCACTACAAGGAGCTCTTAGAAGAGCATTCAGTGGAGGTGAATTTTTACTTAGCTCTTCAGATGCTTTGCTATGATCAGATGAAGCAGGTGAAAAAGCACGCTCAAGAAAAAGGGGTTCTCTTGAAAGGAGACATCCCGATTCTCTTAAGCCCTGATAGCGCGGATGTGTGGCATGAGCGGGAATTTTTTAATCTTGATCTTGTAGCCGGTGCCCCGCCGGATGATTTCACGCCCGAAGGGCAGTACTGGGGTTTTCCCCTCTATAACTGGGATAACCTCGCTCGAAAAAACTACTCATGGTGGAAAGAGCGGCTAAAGTTTGCCTCAAACCTCTACGATCTCTACCGTGTCGACCATGTGATTGGATTTTTCCGCATTTGGGCGCTTCAAAAAAATGGAGATGCGAGAAAGGGGCACTTCATTCCTGATTCGCATGAACTGATGCTTTTACAAGGACAAACGCTTCTTAATATGCTCATCGATTCAAGTGAGATGTTACCCATTGCAGAAGACCTTGGGCTGATTCCTCCTGGGGTGCGTGAAACCCTAACAGACCTCGAGATCTGCGGGATGCGCCTTTTCCGTTGGGAGCGCACCGAAACAGGCGGTTTTGTTCCCTACGACCAGTACCAACCTCTCACCATGACAACGATTTCCACCCACGACACTGAAACCCTCACCCTCTGGTGGGAAGACAATCTTGAATCTGTCGATCTCTTTACCCGCTGGATGCAGTGGGATGATCAAACGCTTACTTTCGAAAAGCGGTTGCAAATCCTTAAAGACAATCATCACACGCCAAGTTACTTCCACGTGAACCTCTTGCAGGAATACTTAGCGCTCTACGAAGAGCTTGTGTGGGATGATCCAGAGGCTGATCGGATCAATGTTCCGGGAAAACTTTTACCGACGAACTGGGTGTATCGGATGAGGCCATCCATCGAGGAAATCACCGCTCACAAAGAGTTAAAAAGTACGCTCCGCTCTATCGTTGACGCTGAGCCTAAATAGAGGGTATACTCTCAAAAAATGTTGAACGCAATTTTTGCCGCCTGTGCTCTTTTCCATTCGATTAATCCCACCTCCGTCTCAGAACTCTTATCCTATTATACGCTCAACCCCAACACTGAAACGGGACATAAAGCGCTAAAAGAGGCTTGGGAACTGCTCGACCCAGAGCACCTTGTTGAAAACCCCATCGCTCTTCCTGCTGGTGATGTTGAAGCAATGATCCGCCTGATTACGAATGAGCAAGGGGATGACAAAGCAAACTTAAGCGATGAAATGCTCGTTGTCTTGGAAACGCTTTCAAAAAGACTAAAGCATCACACTCTTAAAGGACACAGCGCAACAACTGTTGAAGAAGTACAAGCGCTACCTGTTGATGAGGTCGATGTTGCACGCGGTCTCCTCCTCCATGAACTGCCGCTTAATGAAGTGATCCACTACGAAGCGATGCTCGATCTCTTGGCCCTACAAGTGCTTGCTAAACTTCCCCCGCGCGCTACCCACCTCGACATGGTCCAAGCAATTAACCAACTGATTTTCTTCGAACTTGAATTCCGCTTCCCCCCCCACTCCCTCTACGCGAAAGACATCGACACCTACACCTTCCTTCCTTCTGTTATGGACTCGCGTCGCGGTGTGTGTCTTGGGGTTTCTATCATCTACATTGCCCTTGGCCAAAGACTTGGCCTCCCTCTTGACGTGATTACACCGCCCGGGCACATCTTTGTTCGCTACAAAGACCGCAACATTGAAACAACAGCCCGCGGCATCCATGTTCCAAGCGATCACTACCTTTCCATCCACACAAAATCTCTTCAAGAGCGCAACTACAAGGAAGTGATTGGCTTTGCCTACCAAAACAAAGGCAGCATGTTCTGGTACAAGGAAAAATACGAAGAAGCAGCGGCAGCTTTTGAAGTGGCTAAAACCTACCTCCCTGACGATCACCTGATCAATATGCTCCTTGGCTATAATTACCTCTTTATCGGCAAAGTCAAAGAAGGAACAGCCCTTTTAACGCAAGTGGCTGGTCAAACAATGGACGGCGGTGTCCACGCAGATACCACTCCGATTGATTATTTAAAAGGTCGCGTTGATATCGATTCGCTCAAAATCATGTTTAAAGAAGTCGATGAAACGCGTGACTCGATTGAGGCGAAAAAAGCTGAGCTTGAAACGGTTGTCAAAAAGTGGCCTAAGTTTCGCGATGGCTGGTTCCATCTCGCCGTTTGCCATCTGCAACTCGGGCGTGGGCGTGAAGGCCTCGATGCACTAAAGCGCTACCATGCTTTAGATCCTACCAACCCAATTGTCGAGTACTACCTAAGTGTCCTCTCGTTTGAGCGCTACAAGTACATCGACGCAAAACGCTATTTCACCTCGTGTGAAAAACTCCTGCAAGAGGCTGGGCACAAACCCAAAGCCCTCAAGGGGCTTCGAAACGCACTCATCCAAGTGACCCACTAAATTACTCGCCGGGGAACCAAATGTTTTCTGGTTTAACTGAGTACGATCCATTGATGATATCATAGGAATAGACCCCAATATTCGGTCCGATAGGCAAGGGCGAATCTCCCCCTGTTGCTGATTGGAACACGCCATACGTCTTACCCTGTGACTTGAACTGCTGCGCAAAATTCACAAACTGATTCAGCGTCCAAGATCCAAAGAAGGTATCTGGCTGAGCTGATTCAGCCGAGAAGAAAAACGTGATGCCATCTACCATATCCTGTGTCACGGTGAAATTCCGCCAGTTAGCTAAAATTTCAACAGTAAGCCATTGAACAGGCGCTGCAGGCGTTGGAGCTGTGATAGGTGAATTCAAAGTTAGGGTTGTTGCAGCAATCGTCTCTACATCATTGGCACACCTTGGATCATCAGGTTCATTAGCCGTAAAGGGGTTTAAGCACGCTTGTGCCTCGCCTGGAGGCAAGTAAGCTAAATGCGAATACTGAGGAACGCCTGTTTTCGTATAGCCATTTACTCCTCCGACATTGAGTGCCTGCGTGAAATCCACCCCCTGCCCAGTAACTGTATCTCCCCCTGAAGTGAACGTCGCAGTCCCAGGACCAATTAAATAAGGCACTTTACTTAGGAGTTGAAGCATGCGCTTTGCCGCTATATCGCCAGCATTATTCGAACCATTGAGTGAATTAGTAAAGATATACGGTATATCTGGCTGATAGGCTTGGATATACACGTTATCAATAAAAGGCGATGTTTGATTCGTCCGCCACGGTGGCTGATTGGTTAAGGGAAACGAGTAGATTTTCCCACTTGTGACAACCCCCCCAATCTGGCTACTTGCTGCTAAAGGAACTTGTGAACGATCAGCAAATGTTGGGGTAGTTGAATTCACACCGTAGGTGATGTTATTTGTCAAAGAGCCGAGCTGATTGTTCGCAATTAGATACGAATCGATGTAGTTTAAGATAATGTGGTAGGCGGTTTCAACCGTACCTGCTGTTGGTGGTAGCCCTGATCCTTCAGGATCAATTGTGATCCCTGTGATCGTAAAAGGTTGAGAACTTGCTAAGGCCGATTGCATATCCAAAACCCAGTTCAGCTTTTGTTCTAGATCTAAGAAGTAGGCAGCAGTGGAACCAGAACCAATATAGTTATTGCCTTCAAACCGATTGCTTACGCTTAAAATAGCTGTTTGCGTTGGGGAGGTATGGGAATTTGGTGAAGAATATGAAAAACCACCTTTATCAAACTGGAATTCGAGTTTACAAGTCGAAGGCAAAGGGTTTGTCTGAAGATCTTGGACAAGTGATGTGGTTCCAGCCGCGGCGGCTGGATCGAAGTAATCGGTGTCAGCGTTATACGGGACGTAATAGATTACCTTCGTGATGTTGTAATTCTTCACAAAAGTCACAAGATTCTTGTACTCGTCAGGATAGGTTTTACCCGATGACGCAGATGTCCCCGACTGGTACACCCAAAGGTTAAAGCCAATGTCAGCAAATTGAGATTTCGCACTTGGAGCGGGTGTTGTTGAATGTACATTGTGCTTCACATCATCAAAGTAGACGTTGTAAAAGGTTTCAAAGTGTTCTTTGGTCAGTCCAAAGCACTGAATGCAAGTCAGTAGACAAAGTAGGATTTTAGAATTCATGATGCAAGGTTCCCATTACGCCAATGTAGCGAAAAAGTGCAGGGAAAACGTTAAGTGGTACTCCCTGAGAATTGGTTGCAATCGAGCGTCCGTGTCGCATAATCCGGTAGTAAGGAACAACCGCCACATCCCAAAGCCAGCGATGCCCCACCTCAAAGGTCCAAGGCACCTGGATAAGGAAATCGTTTCTCCTTGTGAGGATCCAGCGTGACCCTGAAAAACCTCCCACTTCTAAAGTGGTCTCAAGGTTAATCATTGCTGTCACATCGAGACCAAATTTGAGAAAGTCTGTGACTTGGGCCTCAAAAATTCCACCGAGGAGGAAATTGGGCTTGCGAATGGTTACAACAAGTTGTGAAGAGTCTTTGCGATACTGTTTCATGAACTCGTAGCCGAAACCAAGCTTAGGTGTGAGCCAGAGTTTTTGAGGTCTTGGTTTAAACGTGTAGCCAATCATTCCATCGATTAACACATCTTGCGTGCGGTAAGCATGGTGAAGGGTTCCCCACGACTTGCGCATATCGATGTTTGCATAAAAGTCGTCACGGAAGGTGTAGCCGATGATCGGCCCAGTTAGATAACCAGAATTGTGGCGACCTAGACGTGTTTTTTGTTGTTTAACATGGGCCGTTTGCACGCCCTCATAAATAGCATGACGTTTTCCAAAAAGAAGAAGAGACATGCATGTAAAAAAAAGCAGTTTGCGCATTGCCACATTATTGCCAATCTGCTATTTTTAAACATATGAAAAATTTGATGTTTGCCCTTTTACTTTGTTCAATTTGCTTTGGCGCCAAGCTAGATAAGGTGATGCCCAAAGACATTCAAAAGAAAACAGGTGTCGACAAGCTTTCTCCAAGAGAGCAGGCGGCCCTTGCTGATTACATTGCAGATATTAAGGAAGAACACGTAGCGGCTACTTCCCCTACTCAGACGCAAAGAGAAACTCAGTCAACAGTTAAAGTTCAAAAGCTGACCATGCAAGAAAACTTGCAAGGTGGCAAGCTATTAAAACTCTCTGATGGAAGCATTTGGCAAGTGAATCCCAGTGATTTGAATATTTCACGCATATGGCTCTTCCCCTTCGAGGTGGAAATCACACGGGATCCGACAAGTGACTCCTATCCGTATATGATGAAAAATTTATCGACGGGAACCTCTGTCAATGTCAGAAAACTATAGCGAATCGGTTACTAAAGCTCTCAACCAAGCCTTTAGTCTAGCTCAGTCATACAATCACACAATGGTCACAGAAGACCACCTCCTTCTCGCTTTTTTTGAAGAAAGCGAAGGCTACTTTACGAGCTTAGCAAATACTTTGGGGATTCCCATCTCCGAAGTCCTCGACAGCCTAAAAAGCAGCTTAAAAACCTTAGCGACCTTTGATGGCTCGGGATCTCCTCAAGTAGGAAGAGAATTGGGGGCGCTAATTCAGTGTGCAAATGCCCTAGCTAAAGCGTGGAAGGATACGTATGTTTCATCCGATCACTTCTTAGCCTGTTTTTGCAAAACCCGTTTAAAGAACTATATCGATGAAAAAACCGCTGAAACAAAGATTCAAGAACTTAGAGGAGGGCGCCACATGGACTCACCAAGTAGTGAAGAAAGCATGCAAGCGATTGAAAAATATTGCAAAAACTTAACTGCTCTAGCCAAAGATGGTCGTCTTGATCCGGTTATCGGACGAGATGATGAGATTAGGCGCACGATTCAAGTGCTTTCTAGGCGTACCAAAAACAATCCGATGCTCATTGGCGAACCTGGAGTGGGTAAAACAGCGATCGCAGAAGGCTTAGCAAGTCGCATCATTCAAGGCGATGTTCCAGAAGCCTTGGAGGGGAAAGAGCTTGTGGCCCTCGATATGGGAAGTCTCATTGCAGGCACCAAATTCCGCGGCGAGTTTGAGGAAAGACTTAAGGGCATCTTGCAAGAAGTGGAAAAGGCAGATGGGAACATCATCCTCTTTATTGATGAGGTGCATACGCTTGTTGGAGCTGGCGCAACAGATGGTGCCATGGATGCTGCTAATCTCTTAAAACCCGCTCTTTCAAGAGGAACACTTCACTGCATTGGAGCCACTACGCTTAGTGAATATAAGAAATACATCGAGAAAGATGCGGCTTTAGAACGACGTTTTCAATCGGTGCTTGTTGCTGAACCCGATGTAGAGACGAGCATTGCCATTTTACGTGGTTTAAGAGAGCGTTATGAAACGTTTCACGGGGTCCGCATTACTGAAGAGGCGATTAAAGCAGCCGCCAAACTCTCTTATCGCTATATCTCCGATCGTCAGCTCCCAGATAAAGCGATTGACCTAATCGACGAAGCTGCAAGTCTCATCCGGATGCAAATTGGCTCAATGCCCCTGCCTATTGATACCAAAGAACGCGCTCTATCCCGACTAATGGTCGAGTTTGAATCGACAAAATCCCCTGAATTAGAGCAAAAGATTGTCAATGCCAAGGAAGAACTAGGCGCGTTAAAGCAACGGTGGAATCAGGAAAAAGACCTCATCGCAAAACTCAAAGAAAAGAAAACAGAGCTAGAGCATCTCCGTTTTAAAGAGGAAGAAGCTGAGCGCCTGACTGATTATACTACAGCCTCGGAGCTTCGCTATAAATCGATTCCTGAAAAAGAACGAGAGATTGAAGAGGAGGAAGAAAATTTAGCAAAACTTCCCAACCGTCTCTTGCAAGAAGAAGTCGATGAACATCTCATCGCTGAGGTTGTTGCAAAATGGACCGGGATCCCCGTTAACAAAATGCTAGAGACAGAAAGCGAAAAATTGCTTCATCTTGAAGAAGCACTTAGCCAGCATGTCATTGGACAAACAGAGCCAATTCAAGCGGTTTCTGAAGCAATTCGCCGAGCTCGCTCCGGTTTAGCCGACCCTTCAAGGCCTCAAGGAGCCTTTCTATTCATCGGGCCAACGGGCGTTGGAAAGACGGAACTTGCCAAGGCACTTGCCATAGAGCTCTTTAACTCTGAAGAGTCCATGATTCGCCTCGATATGTCTGAGTACATGGAGCAACACAGTGTAGCTAAGCTGATCGGCTCTCCTCCAGGATATGTCGGCTACGATGAGGGAGGGCAGCTCACAGAAGCTCTACGAACCCACCCCTACTCAGTTGTGTTATTTGACGAGGTGGAAAAAGCACATCGAGATGTGTTTAATATTCTGCTTCAAGTCTTTGATGATGGACGGATCACTGACAGTAAAGGACGTACAGTCAATTGCAAGTCAGCGTTGTTTATTATGACCTCAAACCTGAAGGAAGAAGAAATCCCTTCTGCTTTTCGCCCTGAATTCATCAACCGCTTGGATGATATTCTTGTCTTTGGCGCGCTAAAAGAAGAAGAAATGGAAAGCATTGTCTCAATCCAACTCGATCAGGTTAAAAAGCGTCTAGATGGAAAACTCAATTGGGACGAAAAGGTCACAGCTTATCTTGCTAAGAAAGGATATGACCCTGCCTTTGGCGCAAGACCGTTAAAACGCCTCATCCAAAAAGAGGTTCTAAACCCACTTTCAAGCTATGTTCTGCAAGGTAAGACTCCCTCAAAACTAGTTTTTTCAGATGATCGAATAAATTTCTTGTAAAGAAATCATCAACGTTACTAGAATCTCATCTTCGAAAAAATGAAAGGAGATTCAGTATGTCATCAGCAGTTGCCCCTAACCCCCTAGGTAGACCCGATCTTAATCAGTTTTGTGATACTTTAGAGCAACTCAGCTTATATGGTGTAAGCAGTGTACGCGTCATGGGTGATGGGTTAGAGTTTAGACACATTGATCCCCTTTCCGCTTTAGTTCAACGCGTCATGGATTTTGTTTACCAATTAGCTCATAACCTCTTCGGAGCCGCATACAACCCAAGGGCTATACACACTCAAACAATGCTCGAAGTTGAACGCGTTTTAGAGCTCCAACTACACGATCTTTTTGACGCTATCCATGATAATATCGGGTTTGATGGAGATCACATCAATAATCCTGCTGGATTGACACGAACCGACCACGGCATGCTACTTACTGCAAAATCAGCATTTCTTGCATTCAATTCTGTCGTGAATGGTAGTTTCCTAGATCGCGCTGTTGGTTTAAAATTTAGTGATAGTTTCTTAGCTAGGTACCATATGAGTCCACACCTAGTTCAAGCTTGTGCAGTGACTCGCGGTGACTGGAATGGAGGACCCATCCCTCCAGAGATTCTAGCTGACATTGCAAATAGCCCACAACTTGCAAATTCGCTACCTAATTCAAAACTTCAAGAAAGCCTTGGTCAGTGTCCACCACAAACCCTCGTGACACTACTTAAAGCAAGGGTTGGTGCGTTCGAACTGAGAGATCTTACAGCTGATCAACGAAACGCTCTTATCGGAGAGCCAGAGCTTGTGGCCAAAATGTCTCCTAGCATGGTTTGGACACTGTTTAATGATCCAGCTGTGGATAACGTGCAGAAAATGGCCCTTTTAACGCACACAACTACCCGGATCGACGGTCTCGATCATCATGACGTGTTAGTTGAAGCTTTGGAAAATCACGCGATTGTCCAAAAAATGTCACCTGAGCAGGTAAGTGTCCTTGCCGACCCAAGCAATGCCAACTACCTCTTCTTACTCTCTTTAACAAGAGGCGGACTTAACTCTCGCATCTTAGGAGATCTCTCGTCAGCGCAAACAGCTCTTGGCGTGATGAGATATGGCTCAGCTATGTTAACTAGAATGGACACAAGCGATCAAATCAGCCTTGTGAGATCACTCCCCTCTCCGGAACTTAGAAATGAAGCCCGTCTTTTAATGTATAGCTAAAGGAGCAATGATAGATGACTGATATAGCAGCTCTACAAGCCATGCAACATAGGTGTGATCAAGTTGCAAACACCCCTCTTGTTGGAATACGTATTATCGGTGGCGAGATCCACACGCGAGAAGTCGGGCTATTAGAACGTCTCGTTCATTTTGTCGCTCGCTTGTTTTTTGATAACCCAGAAGAACTGTTTCTTCAAACTCGATTGGAAGAGATTCTTGCACGTGACATCACTTTGTTACTTAGCAGCCAAGATTTATTCACGCTCGATGGAAAAACTGACTTGACAGAAGAAGAAAGAGCGCTTCTCCAAGCCTTAAAAACCTCGTACTTAGCAATGGGTAACTTATTTGCCTCTTCAAATGTCTCTGATACATTTAGGAATACGTACATGCCAGCTGTGCGTACTTTTGAGGATGTTGCAGCCCTTCGAGGTACTTTACCTAGTTCTGCATGGAGCCTACCTGGCTGTCCTGAAATGCTGGACGGTTTTACAGTCTTTGAAATGCTTGAACAGGGTCAGAGCAGCTCTCTTATCTCAAGACCCGGACTTGTTCATCGCACTCCCCGAGAGGCAAACCACTTATTCTTAGAACGACCAGAGCTCTGCGCCTGTTTATCAACAAGAGCGCTAAGTTCTCTCTTAAGAAGAAGCCGCAGTGCATCGGTTGAACAAAAGATGAATGTGATTATTCATTCGACCGCAAGGCTAGACAATCTTCCTTGGACTCCACGCTTAGTCACATCGCTCATAGAATCTGGACATGCCGATGTCTTTGCCCGTTTAACACTAAAAGAACTTCAGCACATCCCAGAAGGGTGTACTGTCCGTCAAAAAGCGGCCATACTTTTGAATTATCAAGGACAGATTGATGGCTGTGTATTTTCTGCAGAGGATTATGCCCACTTTGCAACGGACGAAAACATCACATCACGTTACTCAGTGCAGCAAAGAGTTAATGCCTTTAGAGCAACTCACATGGCTAGTTAGAGGTAAATTCTTTGAATTGATCGCGTAGTACAGATGGGACGATTTCATCGATCCCATCTTTGTCGTACATGAGAAAATAAGTACAAGCAAACATCACACCAAGTGCTGGTGAGAAAATCGCGACAAAGAGCGCAAACGCACACACAAGCGAGCGTTTAAAGCGCAAGAAGGCCTTTTGTTGAAGCCTTTTTATCTTAAAGCCAGAGAGCAGCGAAAGCGTTGTTGTTAAGATGAGCAAGCAAACGGCGTAAACACCCCACACGATATCTGCAATCAAGAGGAGAAAGAAGAAAATCCGCGCAGCAAGCGAGGAAAAGCTCGAGCTTTTGCTTTCTGCTTTGATCTCTTCATCAAGATCGTCTTTTTCATGGAGGTTGTATATCGCCATCGTCGTTACCTTTTGTGCTTCACTTTATTAAAACCATTGAGAGCCGCAATCCTATACCCTTCGGCATAGGTTGGATAGTTAAACACTTGATCGATGAAATAGTCGATTTTAGCATTAAACGTCATCGCAACTTGACCAATGTGGATCACTTCAGTCGCCCCCCTACCAATGATGTGAATACCGAGGATTTCTAGTGTGTCCGTATGAAACAGGATTTTAAACATGCCAGGGTCATTTCCTGCAATCTGATTTCTTGCAATTTCGTACGAATAGGCCCTTCCTACCTCGTAGCGGAACCCCAAATTTTTTAATTCTTCTTCTGAGTAACCGATGTAGGAAATCTCAGGAATGGTATAAATGCCGTACGGATAGAGGTTCGGAAAGTAATGGCTTTGTCCGCCAAACGCATGCCTTGCAGCGAGGCGACCTTGTTCCATTGATGTTGAGGCTAAACATGGGCCTCCAATCACATCTCCTGCAGCGTAAATATTCGGAACAATGGTCTGGAAAAGCGGATTCACAGGAATGTGTCCGGTGTGATCAAGTGATACACCCACTTTTTCAATGTCCATTCCATCCACATTCGCAACGCGCCCCAAGGCGTAGAGTAAAATATCAGCATGAAGGGTTGTTCCATCAGTAAACTTCACCACCACTTCTTCTTTTTCTCTCTCAATCGTCTCGACTTCTTTTCTTGGCATAAACTGCAAGCCAATCTCGGTCAGCCCTTCCTGTAAATGAATCCCGATTTCTCGATCGAGCAGCGGCAACATGTGATCGCGTTTATCAACCACGACGACATCCACACCAAGCATTGCAAAAAAGCTGGCATACTCAGAACCAATGACACCCCCACCAAGGACCACCATCCGTTTTGGCACCTTGTCAATCTTGAGAAGCCTTGTGGAATCGAGAACTTGCTGATCATCAAAGGGAACGTTGTTGGGATTACGCGGTTTCGAGCCCGTTGCGATCAAAATGCACTCGGCATTAATGTGACAGAGGGTACTATCATCCCCATTTTTCACTTCAACTTCGTGTTTGTTCTCGAATTTTGCAAAGCCATGGATCACACGAATGCCATTGCGCTTAAACTGCTTGGTGAGAATCTTTTCCTGGCCCTCTAGCACCTTATTCAAGCGAAAATAGAGATCCGAAATAGAGACCTCACGGTTTAGCGCTTCACTTCCATAAAAGCTACGTTTCCAAAGGCCTGTTAAATCAATGACCGCTTCTCGTAGCGATTTCGACGGGATGGTTCCAGAATATAGGGACGTTCCCCCTGGGGCCTCATCCTTTTCCACAACGATCACCGACTTGCCAAATTTCGCCGCTTGCATCGCCGCTTTTTGGCCAGAGGGTCCCGATCCTATCACAAGAAGGTCACAGCTCAATTGCTCCATAAATACTTTTTTTTACAGAGCTCATCTCTTTATTGCAACCTAAGAACGAAAAGCAAGGAGTTCTTGTACCGTAGCCTGAAGCTTTTTGTAAAACCTTCCTGGATCAAGATCGTTTCCTGTTAAGGTAAAATCGACATGCTTAGCTTGAATGATATAGCTGCAGCCTATTCCCGTATCGGAAGGTGGAGGAAAGCCACCCATCGCATCTCTAGTAGGTGTTGTAGAAGAGGATATTTCCATTTTTTGGGAAATTTTCCAAGCTTCTGATTCAAAAAAGGAAATATCGAGTCCAGCTCGCTCCATATGCCATTTAAGAACGCTAAGGTGACGGAATGCTCCCTTGCCATCCAGCGCTTGTGTGGTTGTATCCTTGTGTATATCACAAGCAGCTCTCAGCGCATCAAGAGAAGGGCTTTCTACAAAAGTTTTGGCTGCAGCTGAGCTCGTATTAATTGTCTCTGTCCGCCCTTCTGCAAAAAGACGTGTCATCCCTGATTCATATACACTTGTTAAGCGACCGGTTAATCGATAATAAGTTAAGAGAATCGCCATTTGCAAGACAGCATCAGGACTCCAGTGAAGCTTTTTCAAACTAGAGCGATTGATCGGCATCCGTTCACAATGAACCTTAAACGCATCATGTCTTTCTGGAACTGCTTCAATGGCTGAGGACACTGCAGATGTGACCGTAAACGGTAAAGCCGCAACTGTACTGCCGTCAGAATCCTCTAGTCTCACTCGATTATGCTGTTTGACAAAACCTTCAATCCACGTATGTTGCTGAGCTGCTGCTGTCGCTTCCGTATAAGTGTGTTCATGAACACCCCCTCCAAGTCCATTCTTTCCAAACGCACGATCGGCCCCTGCATGGAACCACCGATTATGTTGGTTCATAAATAACATATCCGCTGCGGCGTGATTGTCAGCAGGCTCTACATCAGCATCAAAACTGTAGACTGACATCGCCGTCTCGACTGTCTTAACTGAGGCTGCATTCGCCGTTTTTAGTACCTCATATAAAGGGTAGACATCTCTACGAGGAAGCGCCGTTAAACGCCCAACAGGAGGCTGATTTGATGTCTGAGCAGCATAATTTGCTGCGCAAATCTGCGTGTAAATTTGCTGATGTGTAAACGGCGTACCATCATCTGCTTCAAAATCAATACGGAACAGTTGCTCTTTGATCATAAGGATCACATGATGAGAGTCTGGAGTGACTCGCATCGAGTCCTCACGTTCCCCTGGTAACCGCGAAACTCCATGAAGCCGTTTCATTTGATCCATACAAACGATCACAGGCCGCTTAGTATCTCCCATGTAGAAAGGAGGCAGTGTATCGGTCTGAACCAGACGCCTAAATTCCCTTTCTCCTGCTATCCTTAAAGCCAACTCTTTCAGGGGCTCGGTTGTTTTTGGATTCGTTCCAATCCCAACCCAACTATCTTTTGTGTGCAATGGTGCGCTTGTTTGTAGATATTTCTCAATCCAAGCTTCAGTGGTATAGTTAGTGACGGTTCTATCATACTCGCGAAGCCCTGCTTGTGCAGTGCAGCCCACTCCTGTTCGAAAGGTGCTCATCAGAGCCTTTGTCTCTTCTTGCTGATCTGCACTGAGTAAGGGAGCTACGGATGTATACCATCCATTGAGCGTTTGGGAAAGATCCGGAAGTGGTAGTTTGGGTAATAGGTGTTGATAGGATCCCATGCTATTCGCAAAAAGAAACGTCATAAGATATAAATTTCTACCAGCAGCTTGTCCATCGGTTGTGCGGTAGTGAATAAAGTCTCGCTTTCCTAAGATCCCCGCCATCCAGCTTTCTTTGTTCCTTTGAACAATATAAGCTCCTGCTGCAACGCCAGCTAATACAAGAGCTGTCCCCTTTCCTCCTCTTGATGATAATTTTTCCCATGCTCTCTCTAAACCAGTTGAAATTGCTGCTAGCACTTGACCTCCGTAAATCTTAATGAAAAGCAAATACTTTATAGCGCGTAAGAGTTCTTGTCAAAAAACGTTTGGCTTGGCATAATCTGAAGCCATTATGACAAAACTATGCCAAGTTACAGGAAAACGCCCTCGTCGTGGTAAAACTTACTCGATCAGAGGGATCGCTAAGAAGAAAAAAGGAATTGGACTTAACGTCACAAGTACGACAAAACGTCGCTTCCTACCAAATATTTTCAAAAAACGTTTTTGGTTTGAAGAAGAAAAGCGCTTTGTCACACTTAAATTGACAGCCAACGCGATGCGCACCATCGATAAAAACGGCCTTGCAGCTGTGATTCGTGATATGCGCAAACGTGGTCAAAAAGTCTAGCCTCCTTTTTGCTTTAATCCTCCTCGTCTCCTTGTGGGTTGAACTCCCAAAGAATGAGGGGGATATCCTTATCTATTCCACAGGGAATAGGATTGATCTCAAATATGTGCTCACACGTGCTTTAAAAAGCGCGAAACGTTCCATCCATGTCGAATCATATGGCCTCGGAGACCCAAAAATCCGAAAACTCCTCGTACAAGCTGCCCAAAAAGGCCTTCTTGTTTCAGCGCGTTTTGATAAACGAACGGCAAAACCCCTCCCCCATCCCGTTCAAAACTTTCCTATTAAACGTTCAGGCCTAATGCATCGAAAAATGGTTATTATTGATGAAAAGAGCGTCTACTTAGGCTCTGCTAATCTCACAGCGCCCTCGTTAATGATGCATCGCAATCTCATTATTGGCCTGTCTGACAAAAAACTGGCCGCGTTTCTCTTAGAAGGATCGGAGAAGGTGTATGAAGATGCGTTTTATCTCCTCCCAAATAAAGCAGCAATCACCCCTCTGGTTGAAACGCTTGATGGGGCAAAAAAAAGTTTAGAAATTGCGATGTTTACCTTTACCCACCCCGAATTGATTGAGGCCGTCTGCAAAGCCCACTTGCGAGGTGTAAAGGTCGTTGTTCATCTTTCAAAAAATCATTCTCGAAAAGCAGAAAAAGCCTTTGAAGAGGCCGGGATTTGTATGAAATATCCGCTTGAAAATGTGCTTTGCCATCATAAATGGGCGTTGATTGATAAAGAGATTTTGATTTTCGGCTCAGCTAACTGGACAAAATCGGCATTTACCCGAAATGAAGATTATTTTTACATCATGCCTATTCCTAAATACCTAACAACGAAATTAAAACCGTAACTATATACTTACTAAATCCCCTCTAGATTATACTGCTGGTTATGGCAGTTACAGCATTTATTTCAAATAATCCAGCGCTTCCTTTTAGATACTTAGCTTTTGCAGCGCACGTGATGGATATGCCAACCCCTGTCACAAAAGCTCTGAAAGACGCTGTCGCAGGCGCCTACTTTTACGATGTCTATCAAGATTTTGCTCAGGATACCGTAAAACTTGTCGCGCTTGACAACGCAGTAAAATGCCTTGGAAAACTGGCTCAACGATGCGACTCACTAGGGCTTTGCTGTTTAGGCGCATATCTTCCGTATATCTCTGTTGGGACAAAAGCCTTCTCCATCGGAGGAAACCTCTATAAACTAAAAGTTTCAGTTGATAAGTACTGCGCAACATCTCCGGATCAGCGTGATTTTAGTAAAGTCGCATGCAAACTCTCACAAACGGCAATTTCCTTTTTCTCCCTTGCAACGGTCTTCTTCCCTCTCTATAAAGTTGCATTAAACCTAGGTAAACTTATAGCCGGAACTGCTTTCTCGCTATTAAAAACTTCATCAGATCATACACAAAAGTTTACTCCCGAAAGTGACGCTTTTGGATCCCTAAGAAATATCTAGCTATGGTATAATGGATCCTAAGAGGGTCCAGAAATGTCAGTAAATAACGTTAACACAGAAACAACAGCAGCAAAAATCGCGAGAAATCCGTCTGTTATTACTCGTGTCCTAAAGCTGTCCACAGATCTTGTTAAATCAATATTTTCCCTTGATAAAGACACATTGGCAATTGCGAATGATCTCAAGAAAAACCTTGATCAAACCCACTCCTACATTCGTCTTTTCCTTCTAGCTCCAGGGCTTTTAACTGCCTTAAAAAACATCTCTCATCTCAAGCTCTCTGTTTCGGACTGGCTAGATGGTGGGGCAACAACAAGCAGCTTTAATACTCTTGAAAAAGTGCAAAATGTGGCTGTTGAAACCCTAGCACCTGGCGTCTATGACACCTCGCAAGCCTTAGGGTATATCCATAAAATCAAAGCCATTGACCTCACTCATCTTTTGCCAACACTCGCTGTTGCCGGTGCTATCGCTGGAGGCCTTATCTCAGCTAAGAACATAGCCGATCTTGGAGCAGAATATTTCGCGGGAAAAGGTGAGCATCACATGCTTCGCCTCGTTGAAAATGTCAGTGCACTTGCCCTTTCAACGTTTGTGTTCATGCCCGTTGCAGCAACAACCTCACTTGGGGTTCTCTCGATCTATGTTGCGACAAATGTCGCCAGAAACTATTTCCTCTGATAAATTAAAAAAATGACTACATTATCTCTTGCGTTTACGTTTTTCCTACTCATGGACCCTATCGGAAATGTCCCCCTCTTTGTCTCAATGCTCAGCAAATACACTCCAGCTCGACAACGACGAATTATCACACGCGAATTGATTATTGCCCTCTTCATCATCATCCTCTTCAACTTTATCGGAAATCAGCTCTTAAATTTCCTTCATGTCAGCCAAGAAACTGTTCTCATTTCGGGTGGAATTATCCTCTTTATCATCGCGCTTAAAATGATTTTTCCAAGTGGAGAGGATACCATCTCTCATAAAGGTGAGCCCTACATCGTCCCCCTAGCCATCCCCCTTGTCGCAGGTCCAGCGATCCTTGCCGCTGTGATGATCTACACCCACCGCGTCAACAACACCGCCCAAATGCTCTCAGCCATTCTCATTAGCTGGGGCGCCTCCTTAATCATCCTCCTCCTCGCCACATGGCTTAAAAAATTCCTAGGCGAACGCGTGCTTACAGCCCTTGAAAGACTCATGGGGCTGATCTTAACGCTCCTCTCTGTACAAATGTTCCTCGAGGGTATACACTCTCTCCTGAAATGAAAAACTACAAACTAAATATTTGTTACGAGGGCACGAACTATTTCGGGTGGCAAGACAATAAAAGTGAATTAACCATCGAATCACTTCTATTAAAAGCCCTAACCCGTATCTACGGCCATTCGCCTAAACTCCAAGCCGCATCGCGCACTGACCGGGGCGTGCATGCCAAAGAGCAAGTTGTCAATTTTCTAGCTCCTCCCCTCATCCCAGAAACGATTATGGTCAAAGCCATCAACCGCTACCTGCCCAAAGACATCCGCGTGCTTTCAGTCACCATCGAAAAAGACACCTTCCACCCAACCCTTGATAACCACTTTAAAGAATACGTCTACCGCATCACAAACACACCGGTTCAACTCCCCTTCGACCGACACCTCTCTTGGCATGTCAAACCATCACTTAACCTAAAATTTATGCGACAAGCTGCCACACATTTTACCGGCACACACAATTTCAAATGCTTTTGCAATCAAAGCCCCTCAATTCCCTATGATAAAACACGGACGATCGCTACAATTGATATCCAAGGTCATGGCGATATCCTCATCACCATCAAAGGAGAGAATTTTCTCTATAAAATGGTGCGAAATATCGTAGGAACACTCGTTTATATCGGACTTGGAAAAATCGGTATTAACGAGGTAGACACCATTATAAAAAGCGGTGATAGAAAACTCGCAGGCATGACCGCACCAGCCCACGGGCTGACACTTAACAAGGTATACTATGATCTCGAGAAATGACCCCTGCTGGTGTGGCAGCGGAAAAAAATGGAAAAAGTGCCATTACCCAGAAATGCCCCAAGGGGACCTAAAAGACCTCTACCATAAAACCTACGGCATTATCCTAAAAACTCCAGAGCAAATTGCAGGCATGCGCATCGCGTGTGACTTTGCCTCAAGCGTTTTAAAAGCACTATGCGATGCTGCAAAAGAAGGCATTACAACACAAGCTCTCGACGACATCTCAATGCAAATGCACAAAGAAAGAGGAGCTACCGCACCAACTATCGGCTACGGCTCTCCTCCCTACCCTAAATCAATCTGCACCTCACTTAACGAAGTCATCTGCCATGGCATCCCCGATGAAAGACCGCTGCAAAAAGGCGACATCCTCAACATCGACGTTACCTCCGTCGTAGACGGCTACTACGGTGACTGCTCAGCTATGGTAATCATCGGAGAAACCACTGATGAGAAACAACAACTCGTCACCTGCGCTAAAGAAGCGCTTATGGCAGCCATTGACGTTGTCAAACCCGGCGCCCACATCTCACTTATCGGAGAAGCCATCGATACCGTCGCAGAAAAATATGGATTTAGCGTTGTTGATGAATTTGTCGGTCATGGAATCGGCCTTGATTTCCATGAAGCGCCACAAGTCCCCCACCATCTCAACCGGATGCAAATTCCATTTGCAGAGAACATGACCTTTACGATCGAGCCTATGATCAACGTGGGACGGCGTAAAAGTGTTATCGATCCAACAGATGGATGGACAGCACGCACAGTTGACGGCTTACCGAGTGCACAGTGGGAACACACCCTACTTGTAACAAAAACAGGCTGTGAGATCCTCACCTCCCATCCCTAGCAAAACCAATTTGAGTCTATTTGAAAAGAGCGCCTTGATCGCGCATCGCCTTCTTTAGATTGAAGAGCTGGCGCTCGACTTCAACAAGCGCGTGACGCTTATCCTTCACATCCTCAGCCTTTTCATCAACAGCTTTTTGATACGCTTCTTTAGCTGTTTTCTTGAGCTCTTCTAAAATTTCCAGGTCACTTTTTGGCTCTTCTTCCACAACCTTCACTTCTTCAACTGAAGGCTGCTCGACCTCTTCGACTGTCTCTACCGCTTCGACAATCTCTACCTCTTCAACCGCAGGCTGTTTCTCCTCGAGAAGCGTTTTAAGCTGGAAGGCTTCAACGCGTTTTTCATTGAGCTCATTGAGACGATCTTGGGAGGTTTCCATCTCTTGACGAAGTCGTGTAATTTCACTTTCGTTTTCCGCTAAGGTCGCCTTCACGTCATCGTTTTCTTTATAAAGTTTATTCGACTCAACGCGAACCGCATCTGAAAGACGCTTTAAGGAAAGAATGTCTTCTTCTGCTTTCAGCAGTTTCTCTTTTGTTTGCTCAAGCTTCTCTTGTAAAGACACTTTCTCTTCAAGTGACACCTTTTCAAGATTCGAATGCGCAGTGTTTAACTCGCTTAGGTTTGTTGTGAGATCTTCTTTTTCCTTCTTGAAAAAGTTCTTAATCTCCTCGAGTGCAAAAGCGGTGATGACATGACTTAAGCCTGCAGATACATGCCAAGATAATTCCCAGGTGAAACGCTCATGCTTGAATAAAAAGACAACAAATAAAAGACAAAATGTACCCAGTGCTCCTCGTATTCCATAGAAAAGGGTCGCACCAAGTCCAAGTAAAGAAACTGTAGCAACTAGTGAAGACGGAGCAATTAAAATTGCAAAACTTAAGAGGACAGGACCAAAAAAGAGTTTGAGAAATGAGGCACTTTCCTTGCCTAAAATGAGTTGCAATCTGTTATCAATCATAGCTGTTTAAACCTTTCGAGGATGTCTAAGACAATCCTTTCTCCTAACTCAAGGCGCTTTAAAGCTACCCTTTCATTCGGAGCATGCATTCCATCTCCATTAAGAGCAATCCCCATCAAAACAAAAGATGGCGATATGTGTTTTGCAAATTCTTCTACGATGGGAATCGATGCACCACAAATGATAATACCGCAGGGTTTCTCTAAAACAGATTCATACGCTGCTTTAACAACCTTAGGTAGTGCTCCGGTGGGAGAATTTACTACTCCCCTGCTACCATGCCCTAATTCGCAACTAAGTTCAACCCCCTCAGCTACATTCTGCAGTAAAAAGTTCTTCACCGCTTCGCCCAATTTCTTAGGATCTTGACCTGCCGGAATCCGCATAGAGATCTTTGCATGCGCTTTAGCTGGTATGACAGTTTTAAATCCATCGCCTGTATAACCACCCCATATGCCATTTATCTCAAGAGTAGGCTTCAGCCAGTTTGTCTCAATTAAAGATGCTCCTTTTATCCCCCCTACTGCGTTTACACCGCCTGCATGCGCATCTTTTTCATAGTCAATATCTGTCATGAGATCAGTTAAATTAACCTTTGTAATTCCCTCATAGAAACCGGGAATCGTTACTTGGCCCTTTTCATCATAACATTTTGCGAGCAACTCAACGAGAGCACGGTTGGGATTGTAGGCGATGCCTCCAAAGGAGCCCGAATGGAGATCTGTTTCAGAGCCTTTTAAGCTCACTTCCATTGTGAGGATCCCTCTAAGACCAACTTGTATCGCAGGTTTCTCTTCGGTGTTCATGTCAACATCGGGAATGATGAAGTGATCCGCTTTGAGCTGACCTTTTTTTTCCGGTAAAATTTTTGAGAGAAAGGGGGAGCCAATTTCTTCCTCACCTTCTATCACAAATTTGATATTGTAGCCGCCGCCGTTTTCGATGAACTGTTTGACAGCTTCTAGCGTATAGAAAAGTTGGCCCTTGTTGTCGATGGCACCGCGTGCATAGATGTGCCCCTCCCGCACCGTTGGTTCAAACGGAGGTGAAACCCAAAGTTCTAGGGGATCAACGGGTTGAACGTCGTAGTGGCCGTAAAGCAACAGGGTCTTCTTGTCTTCACCCTCTAGATGCGATGCAAATAATATAGGATGACCATCCCCTTCCCAAATCTCCACCTGCATAAAGGTTGAGAGGTAGTCACGTAAAAACTCACATGCGGCTTTTACATCTTTTTCATGGACTTTTTCTGAACTAACACTTGGGATCGAGAGAAGCGCTTTTAACGTCTCATTCACATTTGTTCCTCTAAAAGTTGCATAGCACTTTGGACGAGATAGGATGCAAGATATTTATCTCCATCATAGGTCATTTCAACCTCCATTTCACCACGGCTATTCGGTTCTTCACACGAGATTAGCACATAGCAAATTTTTCGGCTTCCAAAAGCTCTTTTAACTCTTGATGGAACTTTCCCTTTTTGGGTGTCCGCAACTTTATAATGATCTGGAAGGTATCGGCTCATATTTTAGAAAAACCCCTTTCAGAATGCATTCTAGACAAGTTTTTATTTATTCTTCAAGGAAATTCAAAAAGCTGGTATGATGACCCTATGATAAAACGTATTTTTCTTTTCTTAATGGTTAACTTTCTGGTTGTTGGAACAATTTCTATTGTTCTGAATCTCCTACATCTTGGCCCCTATTTCACTGAAAGAGGGATTGATATTCCCATGCTTTTGGGATTTTGTTTTGTTTGGGGCATGGGTGGAGCCATCATTTCACTGTTTCTTTCCAAGCATTTAGCTAAATGGATGATGGGTGTGAAAATTAACGATCCTAGATGTGCCCGTTTAATTCCTATCCTTGAACGGTTAAGGGCATCAGCTCTGCTTCCTAAAACACCTGAGCTTGGCGTTTTTGAGTCTGCATCAATCAATGCCTTTGCAACAGGTGCTTCTAAACGAAATTGTTTAATCGCCGTATCATCAGGGCTTTTATCAACAATGAATGATGACGAAATTGAAGGCGTTTTGGCACATGAACTTGCCCATATTGCAAATGGCGATATGGTGACAATGACCCTTTTGCAAGGTGTAGTGAATGCCTTTGTCATGTTTTTAGCGCGCGTGATTGCGTTTATCATTGCAGGCAAGGATCGACGACGCGTTTCCTATCTGATGATCTTTATGCTTGAATTTGCCTTTATGCTCCTTGGATCAACTGTCATCTGCGCGTTTTCCAGATGGCGAGAGTTTCGCGCGGATAAGATGGGGGCTCACTACGCTGGTCCAATGAAGATGATTTGTGCCTTAAGACGGCTTATGAATGAATCAAAAGCCCCTCAAACTGCGCAAAAGTATAAAAATGCTGAAGTAATGATGTTTTCAGGGGGAAAAATGCTAAAGCTTTTTTCAACACACCCGCCGTTAGAGGAACGCATTAAACGACTCAGCCAGTTCTAAGCGGAGCACGAAATCGACTTGTTCAAAGGATGCTAGAAGGGAAATGAGTCGCTCACTTGCATCATCCTCGACGACAACGACAAGTTTTTCCTCTAAGCTTCCCTGAATCTCTTCCAGAACATCTAACGGCAGATGATCTGTACTTGCGACTTCAAGGAATTTGTGCGCGTTTTTCTCAAGAACTTTTCGAAAGAGGAAAACATGGGAAGCGTCGACAACCTTTGTCAACATCCTTTCCCCGATTTCAGCAAGTGTAACGCGAGCACACCCTACTTTTTCAATCGCAATACTCGCTGCAATGTTGGCCATTCGAACAGCTTCCTCAATTGGGAGTTTATTGGCCATAGCAACAGATATAACTGAAAGGACGGTGTCTCCAGCTCCTGTGACATCAACAACTTCTTTCGAATGCACTGGGAAATCATGTCTCTTTCCACAGTCTGTGAATAAAGATATTCCATCTTGTGAACGGGTAATTAAGAGGTATTTAACGCGAGTTGTTTCTAATAGCTGCTCTGCCACCTGATCAAGCGTTCCAGGCGTTTTAACAGCGCCCATAGCCTCTTTAAGATTCGGTTTTATCAAGGTAGCGCCGCGATATTTTGAAAAATCCTCTCCTTTCGGATCAACTAAGGTTGGCAAACCAAGGCACATTAGCTCGGTTAGTAAGGAGTCTGTTAAAAAGCCTTTCCCATAGTCTGAAATCGCCACTACCTCAGCCTCTGCAGCTAACATCAATGCTGATTTCTCAAGTTTGCGTGTTGTAGGGATAATTTCTTCTAAGTCAGTGCGAAGGAGTTGTTGCGAATTGGCAATTAGGCGATTTTTTACAGGCGTTTTGTAGCTTGGTTGGGTTAAAATCCCTGTCGTATTCGCAAAAAAGCGTTTAAATGCTTTACCTGCGCTATCATTTCCCACGCGACCGATTAATGCCACCTCAGAGCCTAATGCCTCAAGATTTTGGCACACATTCCCCGCTCCCCCAGGAAGGTTATGTTCATCACAGACTTTTAAGACGGGGACGGGAGCTTCTGGAGAAATCCTCGACACATGACCGACCGTGTAATGGTCGAGCATCACGTCTCCTATGACTGTGATTTTAGACGGTTTCAATTGCATATTTGACGCCATCGTCAAGTGACATGGCGTGGTTTTTCCCCTTCCACTTGGACATGTCTGCACAAGTGTAATTTTGGTATTTCCCGCTTAAGTCTTTTGGCATAGGAATATACTCGATATTCACCTGTTTGCCAAGCGCTTTAAACACAGCATTAGCCAGGTCATTCCAACTATTTGTCTCCCCACGCCCCACATTATAAATCCCACTTAAATCATTTTCTAAAAAAGAGCAGGTCATCTCAGCAGTGTCTTTACTGCAGAGGAAATCGCGCACTTGCCCGCCATCTTCATATTTGTCTGGCTGAGACGATTTAAACAGTCGAACAACGCCTTCTTTATGAATCTGATTACGCATGTGGTAGACCATCGAAGCCATTCTTTCTTTGTGATTTTCAAACGGCCCAAAAATATTAAAATACTTCAGTCCTACCACCTGGTCTAGGAGGTTATGACGAAGAAGCCAAAGGTCAAACATGTGCTTGGAAAGGCCATATAAATTTAAAGGTCTAAGATCATCTAGAAGGTCATGATTATCAGAAAAGCCTAAAGAGCCGTCGCCGTAAGTTGCTGCAGATGACGCATAAATGAATCTGTGCCCATGCTCAATTGCATATTCGGCTAAGTCAATGGAATAGCGGTAGTTATTTTCCATGAGATAGTCGCCATCAGTTTCAACCGTTGAAGAGCATGCACCCAAGTGAATAAACGCCTCGACCTCACTTTGTCGTCCATCGAGAAAATTGAATAAGTCATATCTTGAGACCAACTCTTGGTATTTCAAGCCCACCAAGTTGTGCCATTTAGGCGAATGCTTCAAGTCATCAACTAAAATAAGGTTTGAGTAGCCCCTCTCATTGAGGTGGCGTACTACATTAGTTCCAATAAATCCCGCTGCCCCTGTAATTACTATATACTGATCATCAAAGAGTTTCTTTTTCACTTAAATACCATTCCTTATCTGAGCGATTAATCGTATTAACTTTAGTAAATGCCACGCCTGGGAGAAAAGGTTTGCTTATCTCTCCTATACAATAAAAAGCCGAGCCACTTCCTGTCATCATAACTTTAGAAAAGCCGAGCTTCAAGATAGCTTCTTTTATTTCTTTCAGTTTTGGAGCGCAAAAGAACGCACTCTTCTCCAAATCATTGTTGAAGTGAGCCGCGTCTTCCGTTGGTGTACAATAGCGGTAGACCTCTGGAGTTTTAAGTCCAAAATCTGGTTTAGCGATATAGAGGGTGTCAATGCCTTGAGGGTCGACTTCTTCTAGCATTTCGCCGCGTCCCCAACAATAGGCAGTTCCTTTTGAGAAGAAAAAAGGGACATCAGATCCAAGCTCTGAGCTTAAGTCTGAAAGATCGGTTTGCGACAGATAGCCATCAGCGAGTTGATTGATTCCCCATAACGTTGTAGCAGCATTTCCACTTCCACCTCCAAGGCCCGCTTCGATTGGAATATTCTTTTTCAGCCTTACCTTGAGGGGGAAATGGAGCCCTGTCTCCATACGATAGAGGTCTATCGCCCTATGAACAAGATTGTCCTTATCTAGGGCGATATCATCACACTCACATTGATCGATTTCTACGACATCGAATAAGTCGATCGCTTGCATGATCGTTTCGATTTCGTGAAAACCGTCTTCTCGTTTACTAAGCACGCGAAAAAATAAATTAATTTTCGCAGGTGAGAGTAGTTTCACTTAACTCTCTTCAGTTGGAGCTTCGTCCTCGACCTCTGGAGTGACTTGTTCTTCTTGAACAACTTCAACCACTTCAGGAACGTTTTCACCTTTTACGTTTAGGCTAAATGAAGCTTCAACACCTTCATTAAGTCTAAGGGGAACCTTGTACGTCCCAAGTTTTTTAATAGGGAGAGGGAGGATCACCATTTTTCTTTCAACAGTGATTGCATTCTCATCCAAAATCTTGACAATGTCTTTTGCTGTTACAGAACCATACATGTGGCCTGTTTGGTCAACTTTCACTTCGATAGAAATGACTTTGTCTTCAATCTTTTTAGCGACTTCTTCAGCAGCTTTTTTATCGATCACTGCTTGCTGTGCGCGTTCGCTTTGAAGGCGTTCTTGCATTCTTAACGTACGTAAGTCAGCGACCACAGCTTTTTTGCTAGGGAGAAGAAAGTTACGTACAAAGCCAGGTTTCGCTCCAGAGACAACCTCTCCTTTGCGGCCAAGACCATCGACATCTTCGATTAATAGTAATTGCTGTTTGCTCATTGATCTCTTCTTTTTCGTTAAATATTAGTCTTCTTGAGAATACGGCAAAAGAGCGATTTGACGTGCGCGCTTAATTGCTTTCTTCAAAATCTTCTGATGGTAGTGAGAAACTCCTGTAATACGTCTTGGGAGGATCTTACCTTGCTCAGTGATAAATTGCTCTAGGAGCTCAACATCTTTGTAATCGACTTTAGTGGATTTCGTAATGGGGCTGCGGCTTTTGCGTTTAAAGCCCATATCATTATCTCTACTCATGAGACCGCCTTCGCTGGTTTGAATTCAATATTTTCTGGAACACTTTCGACTTTAAGTGTCATGTAGCGCAAAAGATCTTCATTCAGATGATATTCGCTCCACATTTCATTGATCGCTTTAGTCCCAACTGAAAAGTAGACTAAGTAGTAGTGTCCTTGACGCATACGGTTAATTTCATATGCGAGCTTGCGTCGCCCGATTGGGAGATCCTTGTGAATTTCTCCACCTTTTTCTGCAATAGAGCTTGTGATACGCTCGATCGCTTTTTTGCATCCGTCTTCAGAAAGAGTGCCGTTAAAGACATACATTCCTTCATACAGATGGCGTCTATCCTTTGTCATGCTGTTTATTATCTCCTAGCCATGTTTCTAATACTGCGATTCCCTCATCAATGACTTGGGGCAGCTCATTTAATTCTTCTTTTGAGAATTGGCCCAGAACATGGTCGCTTAAATCGCCATGAGATCTGTCACCAATTCCGATTTTCAAGCGGGGGTATTTCGATGTTTTAAGGCATCCTTCGATGCTCTTAAGTCCATTATGCCCGCCTGTACCTCCCTCGTCTCTAAACCTAAGTTTTCCAAAGGGTAGGTTAACATCGTCCGAGAGGACCAAAATGTGTTCAGGGCCTATTTTGTAATAGTCTGCACACTTTTTGACCGACTCCCCGGATAAATTCATGTAGGTCATTGGTAAAAGGAGCTGCACAGATGAATCATCAATGATTCCTCCTGCTAAGTCACCTTTTACGGGGCCTGAACGCTTAAAGCGCAGGCTGTGCTTCTCGGCAAAGGCACGCAAAATAATGGATCCCAAGTTATGCCTTGTATCTTCATATTGCTTGCCAGGGTTACCGAGACCTACAATTAGCTTCTTCATTAACGTTTTGCAACAACCGCTAACACGTTTTCTTCAGCCACAAGAAGTTCAACATTCTTATTGACATCTAGATGTTTAGCGCGAAGTGAATCACCAATTGACATATCCTTCACATCAAGTGAAAACGCTTTTGGCAAATCTTTCGGTTTGCAACGCACACGCACATGTCTTTTAACTTTTCTTAAAAAGCCACCGAGTTTGATCCCAGCGCAGTCTGCCTGATTAATACAAACGACGGGCACATTCACATCAACTACGCGATCATCGCTTAGTTCCATGAAGTCGACATGGAGAATCTTGTAAGTTGAAGGATGATATTGAATCTCCTTCACAAGAGCCTTTTTGCCACCTAAGTCGAAGACCGTTGTCGGCAAGTGTCCATCTTGCATTGTGCTTAATGCTTTTCTAAATGCGGGACCGTCAACCGTAATTGTTTCACTTGATCCTCCTGCCTTGTAAATGACCGCAGGAACATCACCTTTCAAACGAATATCTGTTAGCTCTCCCTTTCGGTCATGGGAGCGCTTTTCTGTTTTGAGCTTCATAGCCTTCCTATTTAAATAAAGAGCTGATTGATGAATTATCACCAATCGACTCGATTGCTTTAGCAAATAGTGGTGCGGCTCTAAGGATTTCTACCTTCTCTCGATTTACATCAGAGGGAAGGGAGATGGTATCTGTGATGATTAAGCGCTCAATAGCGCTATCAGAGAAGATGTCACCCAAAAGTAAACCGTGGGTGACCGCTGCGTAAATCCGTTTTGCTCCAGCTTCTCTGCAAACATTTGCAGCAGCTTTGAGCGTGCTTCCTGTTGAGACCATGTCATCAACTAAAAGCACATCTCTATCTTTGACACTACCGATTAAGGCCCCGGACTCAACTTTATCAGAGTTGATCCTTCGTTTATCAACAATGGCAAATTCCGTCTCAAGTGCATGAGCCATGATATTTGCCAGTCGTATGCTTCCCACATCGGGAGTCACAACGACGGGATGTTCAAGCAACCGTTTTGCCGCGTCGACCAAAATCGGCCTTGCGTACAAATTGTCCACGGGAATGTCAAAAAACCCTTGGACTTGGCTGGCATGTAAATCCATTGTTACGACCCGATCCACCCCTGCTGTCTCCAACATATCGGCGACAAGCTTGGCTGTGATCGGGACTCTGCCTTTATCTTTTCGATCCTGGCGGCAATACCCATAATAGGGGAGAACCACCGAGATCGACCCTGCCGATGACCTTTTTAAGGCGTCGACAATGATCAATAGTTCCATGAGATAGAGATTCGGGTGACGAGCGATACTCTGTATCACAAAAATATCCCGACCGCGGACGTTCTCACAAAGTTGAACGCCTATCTCACCATCAGGGAAAGTTTGAATGTCCAATTTACCAAGATTAGCCCCGAGTTCCTTAGCTATGTCCTCAGACAACTGCTTGTGGGAAGACCCGGAGAAAATCAAAGTATTATTATCAATCATTCATTCCTTTCCAAAATCTTGGGGCGGAAGGGATCGAACCTCCGAATGGCGATACCAAAAACCGCTGCCTTACCACTTGGCGACGCCCCATTACAGATGGCAACCAATGTACCAAAGACGGTGATTTTTCATCAACCCTCTTCCCTTGAATAAAAGATTTAGTATATATAAACGCCATGCGGATAACACATGTCTCGAGTGAAATTGCACCCTTAGCCAAGGCCGGAGGTCTAGGAGATGTTCTCTATGGGCTCTCAAAAGCGCTCATTAAAAGCGGTGAAGAAGTTGAAATAATTCTTCCTAAATACAGTCATGTCGATTTTGGTCCTCTTGGAACACTTCCCCCCATCACCGTCCTAGAGGATGGCAAACACTACACCTGCGCTATGCACAAAGCAGACCTCGACGGCATCCCCCTAATCCTCATCGAGCATCCCTACTTCGAGCGTGGCACCATCTACGGAGAAGCCGACGACAACGACCGTTTTCTCTTTTTCTCTTTAGCTGCCATGATCTACCTGCAAGACCGGATCCAACCACCACCCCACATCCTACACCTTCACGACTGGCCCACCTCAGCTGCAAGCCTTCTCTACACCCATACCTTCGCTTTAAAACATCTACGCATCCCCAAAGTCATCCTCACCATCCACAACATAGAACATCAAGGACGGTGTAACCTAGACAACCTGGAAAAAATCGGTATTCCCGATCTCCATAACAATCTGCTAGACCCCCGCGACCCGCGCCTGATCAACCTCCTTAAAGGTGGCATCGAAACCTCGACCGTCTTCACCACCGTCTCCCCCTCATACGCAGCAGAAATCCGCACCCCTGACTTTGGATTTGGCCTAGAAAATATCATCGAAGCCAACGCCGGCAAACTCCATGGCATCCTCAACGGGATCGACATGGACTACTGGAACCCCAAAACAGATCCCCATATCAAACACCACTATGACGCCTATAGCCTTGATCAAAAAAAACATAACCGTGAAGCTTTTCCATTACCCACCTCCGACAGGCCTTTGATCGCCATCATCTCACGCCTTGCCCCGCAAAAAGGGCCCGAGTACATCCTAGAAGCTATCGACTTCTTCCTTGAGAGAGGCTGCGCCATCGCACTCCTTGGCGAGCCCACTCCAGAAACACGACATAGCTTTGAAACCCTACCAAAACACCCCCATCTCTTCACCCACTTTACCTTTGATAATGCCCTTGCCCATCAAACCTTCGCAGCGGCAGACTACATCCTCATCCCCTCCAACTTCGAGCCATGCGGACTCACCCAAATGATCGGTATGCGCTACGGAGCCATCCCCATCGCTCGAGCAACGGGCGGCCTCAAAGACACCATTAAACATACCGTGAACGGCTACCTATTCCACGACCACGAAGACTTTCTTCAAACTCTTGAACACGCACTAACTCTGCCTACCCAAGAGATGATCAAAACAGCTATGCTTGAAGACCATAGCTGGAAGACTTCCGCTCAGAAATACCTCGAACTCTACTCAGAATAGACAATCAATTCTTGAAAAATTGTTCAATTAGAAAAATCTTGAAAATTCATTGCAATTATCCAACCCTCATTGATAAGATATCTCCATCATCAAAGTTTGGGTATCGATCTTGGCAGATCAATTGGATATATCTTTTACCCTTAACTTTGTTGATTAAATAGAGAGAGAACAAACAAACAATTAGGGCAATTATATGACATCCCACGCTACAAACGGGCACGCTCGCGCACCCCATAAACCTTGGAATTTCTGTGCAATCGACAACCTTTGCTGCTTGGCACGACCAGGCTACAAAACCTATAACGCAGAGCTACGAGGTAAATTCACCCCCATTACCGTCGAAGAAGAAATCAGAAACACACTTGGCTACCTTAAAGCCAAAAAAGTCTCCACGATCATCTCACTAAGCAGCAGTGAATTTGCCGCAACAACCGCAACAGACATTGCACGGTACGAGCGAAAACTATTCCCAGCACCTCCCAGCTTAAAAAGAGCCGTCTCTGATTACGACACCTCAGACGACCCATCAATGGACGCTACGATCGAAAACCTTTGGATGAAAACATTTGGTGGACAAGCCGTCGTGCACATCCGCAATGAAGACGCCTTCAGAAACCCAACTTTTGAAATGGGCACAGGGCCAACCCTTGAAAAATTCCATCAATTCTTTCGTATTTACGATACAGAAGTAAGCTTTGGAACAAACGTCGCTTTCTTTTGCGGGGCAGGGCGTGACAGAAGCGGCGCCTACGTCGTGGCTCATCTCATGCGAAAACACCACTTCCGCTACGAAGTCGCTCTTAAAATGGCCTCGAGAGAAATGCACTACAGGGAATCCAATTTACATCGAGGCCTCCTAGAGAACGGCGGATACCACGCCCTCAAAGAACTCCAGCGGGAGCTCTTTCCACCAGCACCCATACAAACTCCTTGCGGCCTAGATGCAAGCCGACTCGACGACCTAGGGCTGAGCTTATCGGGAGAAAGCTCCCCCGTCCTCGCCGCTGGCTAAACGTAATGCCTGCCCCCAAACGCTAGAGGGGTTTAGGCAAAGTGAGATGGAAAAAGCCTTGCTTGCAAGGGTTTGTTTTGAATGGCGTAGGCCGTGCCTCTAGGCAGGCCGAAGCCAGAAAATTCATCTCACAAAGCATCAACCCCTCTAAATACTCTGCTTGATGTAGAGGCGGTTTACCCAGAGATATTCAAGGCCCGAAAGTATGGCATAAATTGCTGTCACAAGGACGCAGTTGAAGCTAATGAGGCGTAGAAGTGGGAGTGAGATCCAAGAAAGGTTATAGCCGACCATGAGCAAGAGGATAGCGAAGATAGTAATTCCTTGAAGAATGGCTTTAAATTTGCCACTTTTCCGGGCAGCGAGGGTAAAGCCTTTGAGGGCGCACAGGGTTCTTAGGCAGTTGATGATGCCGTCTCGGAAAAGGAAGAGCATGATGAGGAAGAGCGGAAGTTTGACGATGCCTTGGGTGAAGGCGAGGAGCATGGTGATACGGGTGATCGAGTCGGCCATCGGATCGAGGATTTTCCCAAGGTCAGTGACGACTTTGTGACGCCTTGCGAGGTAGCCATCAAAGATATCCGAGAGCTCCGAGAGGATCGCAAGCCCAATTAAAATAAAAGGTAGGACTTGAAAACTAATCCCAAGCCATTGAGATTTGAGATAAATAAAAAGAAACAAAGGACTAATAAAAAGTCTACTTACCGTCAAATAAAGAGGTAAGCGCGAAATAAACCGTTTTTGGCTAGGTGGTTTTACTGCAATTGTTTTCATCCCCCCTCTTATAACATTAGTGGGAATATTCGTTGAGGAAAATTTTCTATGGTATTAATATCTATGCATGCTCACATTTCAAGAGATTATTTCGAAACTGATAGACTATTGGGGAGACTTGGGGTGCATCGTACACCAGGGTCATGATGTCGAAGTTGGTGCTGGAACCTTTAATCCAGCTACTTTTTTAAGAAGTTTAGGACCTGAGCCGTATAACACGGTTTATGTTGAACCTTCAAGACGTCCGCAAGACAGTCGTTATGGCGACAACCCAAACCGCGTGCAGCTTTTTCATCAGCTGCAGGTTATTATGAAGCCCTCACCTCTCGATATTCAAGAGAAATACCTTGAATCGCTTGAGTTGATTGGGATTGATCGAAAGACTAATGACATCCGCTTTGTGCACGACGATTGGGAATCACCGACGCTTGGTGCTTGGGGGCTTGGCTGGGAAGTTTGGCTAAATGGGATGGAAGTGACGCAATTTACGTACTTCCAATCTGTCGCGGGTTTTGAACTTTCTCCAATTCCTGTTGAATTAGCTTATGGTTTAGAGCGCCTTGCCATGTGTATTCAAGGTGTCGATAGCATTTTTGACATCCAATGGAACAAAGATTTAACTATCGGCGATGTCTATAAACGATCAGAAGTAGAGTGGTCTCACTACAATTTCGAAACGGCCTCGACCGATATGTGGCTTAAGCATTTTGATGACTATGCGAAAGAAGTGGAAGTAGCAACAGACGCTGGACTACCTATTCCTGCCTATGATTTTGTGATGAAAGCCTCGCATGCGTTTAACATGTTGGAAGCGCGTGGTGTACTTTCTACGACAGAACGGATGCAGTATATCTTGAAAATTCGCGAATTAAGTCGCATCACTGCTGAAAGCTACATGGAAATGCGCAAAAAGCAAAAGTTCCCTCTTCTTTTAGAGGCACTTCCTCCTCCTGCTCCTGTAATTGAAGGGGAAATCCCCTCATCTTATAAAGCAAGTGATCGAGAAAATTTCCTCCTTGAAATTGGCTCAGAAGAATTGCCTGCAACATTTGTTCCTGGAGGGATTGAAGCGCTCAAGCGAGCGGTGCAAAAACTTCTCGTTGCTGAGCACCTTTCCTTTGAAAACATCAAGACTTTCGGGACGCCTCGACGCCTCACGGTTCTTGTAGAAGGGCTTGTCTCTGGCACCTTATCGGAAAAGATTGAAAAACGCGGTCCTTCAAAAGAAGTGGCGTATGACGAGGCTGGCAACTTGACTAAGCAAGGTTTGGGCTTTTTACGCTCGGTCGGCTTAGAAGATGCGGGTGATGCTGTCAGCGAAAAAGATGGCTATCTCTTTGTTTCGATGGAGAAAAAAGGCGTCTCAAGCATTGCAATTCTTGCCGAAAACCTACCTAAACTGATCGACAATCTCCACTTTCCGAAAAAAATGCGTTGGGGCACGGCTTCTTCACAATATGCAAGACCTATTCATTGGATCTTGGCTCTTTTCGGCAAAAAGATTGTCCCTTTTGTCTATTCTGGACTTTCTTCTGGTCGTTCATCTCGTGGCCATAATCAGCTAGCTCGTAAAGCTTTTGACGTCAAATCCCCTGACACCTACGTCGATCAACTGAAAAAGAATTTCGTCATGGTCGATTGCTTAGAAAGAAAGCTCGGAATCGTCCATGCCTTAGAGAATATCGAACGTGAACTTGGAGCGCAAATCATTGAGAAAACGCGCGTTCTCAAAGAGGTTTTGCACCTTTCAGAGTGGCCTCAGCTTATTCGAGGAACTTTCAAGGCCTCTTATCTTCGGGCACCAAATGAAGTGCTGATTTCTGAGATGGTTGAACATCAGCGCTATTTCCCCATCGAAAAAGAAGGCAAACTTTTAGCCGAATTTGTGATTACAGCAGATAACGCACCGAATGATGAAATTCGAAGAGGCAATGAAAAAGTGCTTTCTGCAAGACTTGCAGACGGTGTATTCCTCTATGATCAAGATATCAAAGTGCCCCTTGAGAAGTTTGTTGAAATGACAAAAAAGGTCATTTTCCAAACGAAACTTGGTTCGCTTTTCGAAAAAAGTGAACGAGTTAAAAAGATTGGCCTTGAATTATCAAAGGTCTTAGAGGCGCATGACGAACGTGTGGAGCGCGCAGCTCATCTTTGTAAGGCGGACCTTGTCTCAGAACTTGTGGGTGAATTCCCCGAACTTCAAGGGGTGATCGGACGCATTTATGCGTTGCACCATGAAGAAGATCCTGAGGTGGCCAAAGCGATTGAGGAGCATTATCGCCCTCTTGGCGATGGCGCAGCGCTTCCATTTACTGAAACTGGAACGATCTTAGCCCTTGCCGACAAACTTGATAATCTTGAAAGTTACTTTTCCGTTGGTTTAAAGCCGACGTCCTCAAGCGACCCTTATGCCTTAAGACGTGCAAGCATTGGTATGCTGCGTATTCTTATCGACAAAAAGATCAACCTCGATTTGACTCACTACCTCTCAAAAGAGGTGCTAGACTTTGTCAAACAGCGGGCAAAATCTGTGTTTGAGGAATATGGCTTTAAAAAAGATGAAATTGAAGCTGCCATGCATGGTCCTCTAAAAGATCCCTATGACCAATTCCTACGGATCAGAGCGCTCAATGTCTTTAGAAAAGCGCCAGCTTTTCGCAAACTCGGTGAAGTGTACAGGCGGGCAAAAGGGCAACTTGACGACAAGCAAAGTCAAGCGCTTGACCCCAATTTATTTGAAGCTGAAGAAGAGAAAAGCCTTTCCGGCATTCTTGATCAAGTTTCTATCAATCTTGAAAAAGCCCTCCACGACCGGGACTATGAAACAGCGTTTCAAACGCTTTCAGACCTTCAAGAGCCTTTGGCTAACCTCTTTGACAAGGTAAAGATCATGGCTGATAACCAATCGGTTAAAGAAAATCGATTAGCGCTTTTACACAAGGTTTTCCACCACTTTGGTCATTTGCTCGATTTTGGCAAGATCCAATGGTAGAGGTTTGAGTGGTAGATATCCTCTATGGGATAGATGGCAGTTGGTGTCCACTGCGGCATGGAAAATGCATTTGAAAAAATATGCGTTCCAGGCCTTAGTTCTTCTAAAAACTTCTCCTTAAGCCGTTTCATGGCCCCAGGAAAGAGGTAGCAATAGACTAAGCCTGCATCAGACAGATCAACGTCAAAAAAGTCCTCTCTGTGGACATTTTTATGCAAGACGCGTGAAAAAAGATAGGGAACGGGAGAGGTTTCAAAACCCACTACGTTTTGATAGCGCTTCTTTAAAAGCGGTAACACGCTCCCAAAACCAGATCCTAGTTCATAGGCGGCGCCCTTAATAGACGTTGGCAAATGTTTTCTAAGAGCTTTTCTCGCTTTCAAGTTTGTGGGCATGGGAGATATCCCCACTTTTAGCGTATGCAGGATCACGGAAGAAAACGCTCATCCTTCGTAATGTTCTTACAACATTTGATACTGTGACGCAGCTTTGTTACATAACGGTACCAATAGTTTTGCCAACTTTCAGGAAGATAGCCAAGAAGGCCTGGTATCATGTGTATCCCCCCAAGTATTTGACAAATTCTAAAAACTGCCTGCCCTTTCCCTGTGAATTTCATCTCTTCACTTTCAAAATTTTCAACGAGCACCAAATAATCTGGCAGCTCAGCTTGATCTAAAAACAGTGTTTTTGCCAGTTCTCCATGAAGAGGTGAGAAGAAAAAGAGATGCTTTTTATCCCAAATCGAAATTTTTCGAATGCAACGCAGACAAAACCCGCAGGTTTCATCGTAAAAGATGAGGTGTTTCATTTTTTAACCTATCAAAGTCCTTTGCTAGTTTAAATACCTCATCATCATCAAGCTGTCCACTGTGAATTTGCATTTTTATGGCTTCGCGTTCCATCATCCACTTTCTTTCGAGGAGTTTTAAAATGGTCGTTTCAACGCCTTCATCTGCTCGATCGAGGTTTACTTGTCTTGAGAGTATCTCGGATAAACAGAGTTTTTCCTCTGGATTATCAATCTTTAGTGGCGAGTCAAAAAATGCCTCTTCGTTCTCTAAGTACTTCTTGTAAAGTCGCCGACAAACGGAAACGCGGAAGTGGTTTAACTGCAGATTTTTCTTAATCAAGGTCCCAAATTCAGGCTTTAAGTAGAGCCAGCGAAGAAGATCTGTTTCTAAAATGCGGTCGGGATCGATGTGCATATCGGAAATGGTGCCAGTTTTTTTGATAAACACATTTTCTTGCTTCTCTTGCTCAATCCCAATGAGTTTTTCGGGCACATTGACAAGATGAGCTAAGCGACGCAAACTTTCATGGACGATCAGCGGGTGATCCCACTCTTTCACCATATCCTTCACATGCGTGACAATGAGATTTTTCCCTGTAGGGCTGTGAATGTCGTGGATTTTAGCTAGTTCACTGACTAAAAATGAAAGGTAATCAATACCATGATCAATGAGTTCCTTCATTCCAGGCGTCCCATGTTCTTGCAATACTGTATCCGGGTCTCCACCTTCTGGCATTGCTAATACACTGACTTCTGCACCTGACTTTTGGAACATATTACCGACTTTAACAGCAGCTGATCGCCCTGCAGCATCCCCATCAAAGCCTAGGATCGCATGTGTAACCCCAAGCTTCATAAGCTCTGCTGTGTGATCAACGCCAAACGCTGTTCCCTGCCCTGCTACGGTAAAATCAAATCCTTCTTGAATCAGTCGAAGCGCATCGATCTGCCCTTCAACAATTAAAACCTGCTTTTCCTTTGTGATCCGCCGCCTTGATTCAGAAAGCCCAAAAAGGACTCTTGATTTCTTAAAAATGGGCGTTTCAGGGGTGTTGATATATTTGGGGCCATCCCCTGTTGAAACCAATTTCCTTCCTGAAAATCCAATGATCGATCCACTTGCTTCAGTGATGGGAAACATCACCCTTCCAAAGAAAAAGGGGCGCCCATTCTTGACAAGCCCCGCTTCTTCTAAAATTTTGGGCCATGAGCCACGCTCTTTCATAAATTGAAGAAATAACGGCCCATTTTTAGGAGCATAGCCCACCTTGAAATGCTTGATAAATTCAAGGTCCATCCCCCGTTTATAGAGGTAGTTTAAAGCAAAATGTCCCTCATCTGTATGCAGCAACATCGCCTGATAAAAATCTGCTGCCGCTAAGTTTGCATCCTTTAAGGCGCGCCGATCTGTCCCCTTTTCTCTGTTTTCAAGCACATCCATCTGCACACCAAATCGGTCTGAGAGCATCTCAACGGCCTCAACAAAGCTAACGCCTAAATGATTCATTAGGAACGCGATAGCATCGCCATGAGCGTTGCAACCAAAACAGTGATAGTGGGAATCGCCTCGTTTCACGTGAAACGATGGTGTTTTTTCCTCATGAAATGGACAGCACGCTTTGTAGGTTGATCCAGACGGCTTAAGTTCAATGTAGGATGACAAAAGCTCAATCAAATCTACACGTGTTCGAAGACGATCCAAGCTCTCTTTAGAAAAAACTCCCATAGCCATCATTGTAGCTCATCCTTGCGAAAAACGCTATAGATGCCTTAAACTGGTAAGGTATGACTAAGGGTGAATTTAATAAAAAAGTCTTCGAGAAGCTTGAATCCTCTCCTCTAGGTGAGAACATTTCGCCAAGCCAAGAAAAAGGTAAAACGCCCAAAAAAATCATCGCGACCAAAGCCGTTGCCAATCTACGAGAAGAATTTAAAAAAACCTTCCTTCCTCTTTTAATCGATGTGTTTGAACTAAGACAACTGATAGAAAACTACAAGATGAAACAAGAGGGAGATCCTTTCATCGGCAAGATCTCTAAATCTCCTAAAGAAATCCTTGAACAACTCGAAGCGATGCAAGAAACCATTGAAGAATCAGTGCGATGGTCTACTGGTGTGATCTTACAGATTTCGAAAGGCATTGATGAGGCCAAAGAAGCCTTAGAATTTATTAAAGAAGAAGAGGAACAACCCGCAAAGAAGAAATTATGGTCTCTACTCAAGGAAAAACTACACCTATGATGGAGCAGTGGCACGCGCTTAAAAAACAAGCCGGCCCTGCCCTTTTACTCTTTCGACTAGGTGACTTTTACGAAGCCTTTCATGAAGACGCAGAGACCTTAAGCACCGCCTTAAACGTCACCTTAACAAAACGTCATGAAATCCCCATGGCAGGCATCCCCTTTCACAGCTTAGACGGCTATTTAAAAAAACTGATCGAAACGGGTCACATTGTCGCACTTGCAGAACAAGTGGAGGATCCCAAAGAAGTCAAAGGCATCGTTAAACGCGCCATCGTGCGAACCATCTCTCCTGGGACCGACATCAACCAAGAAAAAAAGTCGGCCAACTACTTCGCCTCCATTGTACGCCTAAATAGCGTTTTTGGACTGACTCTTCTCGACCTATCAACGGGTGAACTCAAACTTGTTGAAGTCGAAAATGCCTCCATGCTCTTTGACGAATTAGATCGCACAAAACCCTCAGAGATCCTCATCTCTGACTCTTTTAAAGCCGAAGGACTTTTGGATGAACTCAAACACCACTTTTCCTTCCGTGTCACACTAAAAGAAGCTCACCTTTTTGACCATCGCCTCTGCTTAGAATTTCTCTTAAAGCACTTTAACGTGCAGACACTCGATGGATTTGGCCTCAAAGGTCTCACGGCCGGCATCAATTCTGCAGGCTCTTTGCTTTCGTATGTGAAAAACACACTTGGACTTTCAATCAGCCATGTGAAAAAACTCCAAAAAATCACCTTAGACAATTTCCAGCTCATCGATGCTACAACCATGCGTCACTTAGAAATCGCTGCCCTTTTTGACAAATTTGATTTCACCTCGACAGCCATGGGCAACCGCCTCCTAAAGAGCTTTTTTAACCACCCTCTTCTTTCAGTTACCGCCATCGAAGAACGCCAAAAATGCGTTGAAACACTCATCTCACCTTTGAACTTAACAACTCACTTAAAACCCATTGCAGACCTTTCCCGCATCATAACCCGGATCTTAATGGATCAATCACGTCCAAGAGATCTTCTCTCCCTAAAAACGTCCCTAAGAGAAATCCCTGCCATCCGCACCATCACAAACACCCTCCCCGCTCTAGGACTCACCTTCACAGATGTCTCTGATATCGAAAGCGAAATCGAGCGCATCCTTGTTGAGGAACCAGGTCAATTCCTCATTAAAGAGGGCGTGAGTACTAAACTTGACGAATTAAAGGCCCTAAAAACTTCCGCACAAGATTATTTAGCAAGCTACCAAGCAAAGCTTCGTGAAACACTGCAAATCAAAACCCTGAAGGTCGCCTACAACAAAGCTTTTGGTTACTACATTGAGATCCCAAGATCTCAAAGCGCAAAAATGCCCGATACCTTCACAAGGCGTCAAACACTTGTCAATAACGAACGCTTTATCTCCGATGAGCTCAGCGAATTCGAAGTCAAAATTCTCACCGCTGAAGACCAAATCCTCGCCTTAGAAAGGCAAATCTATGAAGAGCTTTTAACCACCCTAAAAGCGAACCAAAAACGCATCTTGAACATCGCCGACAACATCGCCAAACTCGATTGCTTTTTAAGCCTTTCAATTGCAAGTAAACGCTTTAACCTAACAAAGCCCCATTTAAGTACAGACGATCGTTTAAAGATCATCGATGGCCGTCACCCCCTTCTAGACACCCCCTCCTTCGTCCCAAATGACTGCGTACTCACCGACCAAAAACGCCTCGCCATCATTACCGGACCTAACATGGCAGGTAAATCAACCTACTTGCGCCAAGTCGCCCTCATCACGTTTCTCGCACACATCGGCTCCTTTGTCCCAGCAACCGAGGCTAAAATCGGTCTTGTTGATAAAATTTTCTCCCGCATTGGCGCCTCTGATGACCTCATGCGAGGCCAATCAACCTTTATGGTTGAAATGGTTGAAACAGCGAATATCCTCAATAACGCCACACCTCGCTCACTTGTTATCCTTGATGAAATCGGTAGAGGAACATCCACCTACGATGGAATCGCAATTGCTTGGGCCGTTGCTGAAGAACTCAAAAACACAAAAACACTTTTTGCAACCCACTACTGGGAACTCAATGCACTTGAAAAGCTCTATCCGCAAGTGATGAATTTCAACGTCGCAGTTGCAGAAACAGAAAGTGGTATCGTCTTCTTGCATAAAATCGCAAAAGGAGGAACGGATAAATCCTACGGAATCCATGTAGCGCGACTTGCAGGACTCCCACAATCAGCGTTAACTGCTGCAGAAAAGCGACTAAAATCGCTTGAAAAAGAGCAACAAACAACCGAGAAAAAACAACTCACCTTTTTTGAAGAAGATACCTCTGACAAAGAGGCTATCATCGAGGAAATCTTAAAATTAGAACCTAATGAAATGACACCCATGCAAGCTTTAGAGCGCTTAATGGCTCTTAAACAACGTCTAAGCTAAGCTTACACTAGACTTGTTGTATCCCCTTTCTCGGTTTTTCTAACTCCAGGTGCTTCTACTGGAACGGCTGGAGGACCTAATGTGAATGGTGAAATAGCACGATGAGGAGCATCTTGTGCCCTGACAGCAGGAGAACTACTATATGCACAAAAACCCGAAGATTTAGGGCTTCTGCTAGGACTTCCTCTCGATCCACTAAGACTCCGCCCGCTTAAACTCCGAGAATGTGTTCGACCTCTACTAGCTTCTGGAATCGCGTCTAGAGTAGTGGGTGGCACCATATGTGCAGCAGCTGGCGTCAGCATACGAGATCTATTCGCGTAAATTAGTCTAGCGAGGGATACAAGGGATGGACGTGCAACCCAGACCAGCCTGGAAGCCACAACCGTCTGACAAAGAGTGAATTCAAGAGAATCTTTCAACATCCCTAATAAATGGATGTTCTTTAATTTTTTATGCTTTAGAGAACGTTCGGATCCATCTCTATGAACAGCGCCCAAAGCAACAAGTGTTTGATAAAGTCGTCTTTCCTGAGAGGCATCACCTAAAATAAGCCGTTTAACGTCAACATGACCGATACGCGCATAAGTGGCATAAGTTTCCCTAACTGCCACACCAGCATTTTCTGCTTTGAAGCGTACAAGAGCGTCTCGCAAAGAATCAGATCCGCGTAAAAAACACTCCATGTCAGCTCCGGTGGGGGACAAAGCGGCGGGGCGAAATCCATCTTGCTCATCAAGTTCCCCGTTACAAATCGCCGTTAAACATAACAGCAGAGCTTCAGTTTGTTGCTTTTCTAATTCAGCGGCACATTTAACCTTTGTATCTTCAGCTGCCACTTCAGCATCCATAGCAGCTTCCACTGTATCGTCCATATCTTCTCCAAGCAATTTTACATGACGCTCAGTTGCAAGTTGTCTTTCTGCTTGAACTCTACGAATTTCGGTGACTCTATTCCGCACAACCGTTTCAGCGTCTTGTCTTCGAGGAGATGAGCTCTTTAAGTAGAAAAGAGCCATGATTTCAGAATGTGCTTGATATTCCTTCAAACACTCAAGACAAGCCTTCACAAACTCCTTTCTTAAGATCTCATGTCTCTCTCGTCTAGGTAGTGCTTGTATCAGAGGAACTGCAGCATTTGGATCCCTGGACTGTAGTGTTCCCAAAATTGCATCAAATCCCTCATCGTCACACAAGCCTTCTTCTATCATGGTGTGTTTAAAACTTGCTACTTCCTGTAGTTTGGGTTGCCTGGTAAGCATAAGAATCTGCCTTAAAGTAGGCAAGGCAGCTTCGATAGGAATACGGGGATCTACGTACGTTGCAGATGCACCCATCATCTCAGATGCTAAGACGACTCTACCACCCAAACCTTCCGGAGGAGGTGTTCTTGAACGCGCCAAGGCAACTCTTGCTAAAGCTGCTGCAATAGCTTCTGGCCCAAGTACTGGCGTTGCAGAAAAACCCTCGTAGCTCGCAGTAGATGCTACTCTATCGCGATTAACAGCCGGTGATGCCATGGTTAAATCTCCTCTTCAAATTAAGCACTAATAATACGCTCATTTCCCTTTTTTTTCAAGGTCATGTTAAGCTGAAAACCATGAAAAATGGTAATATATTATTTGAATCTCTGCCGAAAAAACCCGGGGTATATCTTATGAAAGATAAAACGGGAAAAGTGCTCTATGTAGGTAAAGCAAAAAATTTACTTTCAAGAGTGAAACAATATTTTATTCCGGGAAGAGATGGCCGAGAAATGGTCCCATATTTAACAGCGAAAATCGTCGAAATCGAGACCATCGTTCTTCCAAGCGAAAAAGAAGCCCTTCTCCTCGAAAGCACCCTGATCAAGAAACACCAGCCTCAATACAATATTCTTCTCAAAGACGATAAGAGTTTTATCAGCCTCGTCGTCACCATCAAAGATCAGTGGCCCATGATCAAACTCGTCCGTTCTCTAGGGGCTCCCAAAGGAGATGGACTCCATTTCGGGCCCTATACAAGTGCCTTTGCCGCAAGACAAACCCTAGATATCCTCCAGCGCATCTTTCCACTCCGCCAGTGCTCAGACCGCGAACTTAAAAGCCGCAAGCGTGCCTGCCTCCTCTATTCAATTAAACGCTGCATCGCCCCTTGCGTTAACCGCTGCACCAAAGCCACCTACGATGAACATGTCAAACGCGCCATCATGTTTTTAAAAGGGCAAGACAAACAAATCGTCAAAGACCTCAAAGCCGAAATGGAAAAAGCCTCTGCCCTCCTTGAGTTTGAAAAAGCCGGAGCCATTCTGCGCACCCTCAAACAAATCGATGAAGTGACCACACACAGAAAATCCCTAGTCTACTCCGAAAAAGAAGAAACCGACGTCTTCAACCTCGTCCGCTCATCAGACAGCGCTCTGATCATCCACCTCCTCTTTAGAGACGGTAAACTGACTGGAACACATCAATATAAAATCGCAAAAACCCCCTCAAGTGATGGAGAACTTTTCGAATCCTTCTTCCTCCAACACAAAAACCTCGCTAAAAACGTCATCATCCCCCTAGAACTTTCAAACAAACAAACCCTCGAAGATCTACTTGGGATCAAACTCATCTACCCAAAAATCGGCAGCCGCAAAAAACTCCTCGACATCGCCCTTCAAAACGCCCTCACCCACAGCTTTGACGAAGACACCCTCCTCGACATGCAAGAAACGCTTCATCTCAACCGCTCTCCTGTGCAAATCGAATGCTTTGACACCTCGAGCATCTCCGGAACTGACATCGTCGCCTCCATGGTCGGCTTCACCGACGGCGCTTACGACAAAACAAAAAAAAGGCTCTTCGCCCTAAAAACCGTCGATAAGTCAGACGACTACGGAGCTCTTCGCGAAGTGCTCCGTCGCCATTACACAAAAGCCAAAGCAGAAGACCGTCTACCCGACCTCACGATCATCGACGGAGGACGCGGCCAATTCAACGTCGCAAAAACCGTCTTCAATGAACTCGACATCGCCTCGGTTGACCTCATTTCTGTTGTGAAAGAAGACGCCAAACACACGCGCGGCCTCACCCAAGAGCGCGTCTTCATCGAGAAACAGCAGCGCCCCATCTCCCTGCCACCACAATCGTCGGTCCTTCTTCTCCTCCAACGCATCCGAGACGAAGCCCACCGCGCCGCCATCTCCTACCACAGGAGCAAACGGAAAAAGCGCACTATCCAAAGCGCGCTTGACACCGTACCCGGCATCGGCCCCAAGAAGAAAGCCCTTCTCCTCAAACATTTCGGCAGTGTTGCCGCGATAAAGAAAGCCACCTTTGAAGAGCTAAGAGAAGTTCCTGGCCTCTCGGAAAAAGATTGCCGCCTCCTTGCCACCCTTGAGTAAATGTCTGCTTTTTCATTTTGAATAAGAGAGAATACTAGACATTCCAGCTGGTGACTTGAAGAGTATCCTTGGGGATTTCGTGAAGGAATGGCGACGGTGTTGTGGGTTGATCCTTCCCATACCGATTGCGCTTCATGGCCATAGAAAGAACAAGTTGATCTTTTGCCCGCGTAATCCCCACGTAGAACAGGCGACGCTCTTCTTCAAGTGAATAACACTTTTCGTGAGGAAGATAGTTCTCTTCTAACCCAACGAGGAAGCAAACGGGAAACTCTAACCCCTTACTCGAATGAAAAGTCATCAGATTGACCTTATCCTTCGAGCGCTCCTTACGCCTGGGCTGGTTTTGATCAAGTGTTGAAGAGGTGAGGAATTCATGCACATCGTCAAATGATTTGAGAATCTCTACACACTCTTGCACGTTTTGCCACTTGATATTGACCACATCTTCGCTTTTAAACTCGTTTTGAAGCGCATGCTTGAAGTTGATCATATCAAGAAAATAACTAAGCGCTTCATGAGGTGGTAGCTCATCAAATTTTTGCCGAGCATGTCCCATAAGCATGACGAAACTTTCAATCCCTTTTTTCCCATGCTCCGTGATTGTATCAGGAGGATTTTTAAGTACGTCGATAAGAGGTTTACCGAGTTGTCTTTGGTGGCGGGTGATTTCACCAAGCGTTTTATCTGAGATACCGCGGCGCGGGTAGTTTATAATGCGCAAAAGCGCTTCGGTGTCTTTAGGATTTACAATCGCTCGAAGATAGGCCAAAACGTCTTTGATCTCGCCTTTTGAGTAGAGTTCTAGTCCTCCAAAGACTTGGTAGGGGATTTTGCGAGTGAGTAGCATTTTTTCAAAGCCCCTAGCCAGGAGATTGGAGCGGTAAAGGATTGCGATGTCGCCAAGGGCATAGTTTTGGGCTTTCATGATAATGCGTTGGATGACGGCTTCAGCCTCTTCTTTATCGCTTGGTGCTGTAAAAATTTCAATCGGAGAGCCGTTGGGCCTTTCACTAAAGAGGTTCTTGTCATGACGCTCTTTGTTGTTCGCTATCGTGTGATTTGCCGCTTTCAAGATCAAAGGATGAGAACGATAGTTTTGCTCGAGCTTAATCACATGCTTAGCGCCAAAATTGAGAATGTGTCGCACTTCGGCGCCGCGCCAACCGTAAATGGCCTGATCATCATCCCCTACAACACAGATGTTGCCATATTTTTCTGAAATGTGCGTTGCAAGCTCAAACTGAGGGCCATTTGTATCCTGATACTCATCAATCATTACATACTGGTACTGATAACGCTCTTTGACTTCGGGGAACTCGTCGAAAAGTTGAACAGTTAGTGTAAGCAGAGTATCAAAATCCACTGCATTGTAAGCCCGCATGCAATCGGATAAACGCCCTTTAAGAGCCGTTTCTTCTAGAGGAACTTCCTCATTTGCATTAATCTGCTTAACGAGGCGACCAACATCCGCTTCGTCATAGAGACTAAAACGATTCGTAAAACCCAAGTGGTGAATCTCCTTCCGGAGAACCATCATGCAAAAACTGTGGAAAGTAGAGAGAAGGACCTTTTTAGCGTCAGGATGCTTGAGACGCGCTCTCATCTCACCCGCCGCTTTGTTCGTAAACGTCAGGCCTAATATTTTCTCAGGGTCAACGCCCTTTTTTAGAATGTGTTTTATTCTGTGAATAAGCACGGTCGTCTTCCCGCTTCCCGCGCCAGCTAGAATGAGAACCCTGCCTTCGGTTTGGTTCACTGCTTGTTTTTGACTTTTGTTCAACATCTCTAAGATCCGCCATGATATTTTCTAAGGTAGCAGGCTCGGAGGATGGACGAGGACGTACATTGATTTCAAGATTTTTTGGTGGGTTCATGCGATAGGCCTCGCGAACAAGACGCTTAAAGCGATTGCGCTGCACCGCATTACCAAACCGTCTGGAAACTGTTAAACCAAGACGTGAATTTTCCGAATGCCTAAGGTCGACAACCATGAATTTTAATTTGAGAAAATGAGAAAAGCGCCGAAATTCTCGGCGCTTTAATAAACGATTAGCTTTGGGAAAACGCTTAGAGAGCAAGAACCTTGCGTCCCTTTTGGCGGCGGCGGCGAATGACAGCGCGTCCCCCTACAGTCTTCATGCGAGCTCTGAACCCGTGAGTGTTTTTTCTTCGTCTTTTGGACGGTTGATAGGTGCGTTTCATCGTCGAGTATCCTTTGTTATGTCGAGCATCATAGCAAATCCTCTTTTTGGTTGTCAAGAATGACGATTTAAGATAACATTTGCCGCAAAAGGAAAAAATCGAAATGAAAGTAAAAGCTTCAGTTAAAGCCGACCCTACCAAGGGTGATAAAATCGTACGTCGGAGAGGGCGCCTCTATGTGATCAACAAGAAGGACCCAAACCGTAAACAAAGACAAAAAGGACCTGCAAGGAAAAAATAGTATGGCTCGCAAATGCATGATTGAAAAAGAAAAACGTCGCGCGAAACTTGTCGACCTTAAATGGGAAAAGAGACAAGAGCTCAAAAAGCTAATTAAAGATTTGAATACAGATGACGAAGAGCGCGCACAAGCTGTGCAGAAACTGCACGCCATGTCTCCTAACGGATCTCCTACAAGAAAGCGCAATCGCTGCCAATTCACAGGACGTCCACGTGGCTACCTAAGAAAGTTTAAAATGTCTCGTATTTGCTTCAGAGAAATGGGCAACGGCGGACAAATCCCAGGCATCTTTAAGGCGTCCTGGTAAAACCCAATTCATCGGGACGAGCCCATGCATCCATGGTCTCGTTCCAGATATACGCCGCCTCCTCCAAATTACGCTTTAGAGCCCCCTCACTCACCGGCCCAATCTGCTTATTCTCTCCATCCAAGTAATACCAAAGCACCCGGGGTCCCTCCTCTTCAGGAACCGCCTCCACCACAATTTCTTTTTTAAGCGGCTTTAAGAAGAACAACACCGCCAAACCAAGTAAACCGAAGAAAAAACAGAGAAAGAACCACGCCTTCTCACTGCGTCCACGTTTTTTAGCCATTCTGGTTCCAAAATAGCCGTACAGAAGGAAAACAATAAATAGGATTGGATAATTCATCCCTTTAGTCTACCCCGACTCCAGATAAAATACCACATCGATAGACATGCGACTTAAGCTCTTCAACTTCCTCTTCACATAAATATTCCCTTACACCGCCGAGCTCAAACCGCTCCACACTCTCACCCTCAAGCTTTCTTAAAAAATGCATAAGCGACCCTTTGATCACCACCAAACGCTCCAAACCCTCTACCTTTGGCAAATCAAATGTCGGCACCTTCCCCCTCCAATAATTTTTCGAGTTATACGACAAGTGCTCCCATCCACCTTTCAACAATGCAACCTTTAACTTAAGCACCTCACACGCATGCCCCTCACAATCGAGCGCCACAACAACTTTTCCTTCGCTCAAAAGCTCCAGAGCCCGATTTCCCTTTCCAATGATACAAAAAATAATACCCATGATATAGTAAGATACTAAAAACATAGATTTAAGGAGAGCATATGTCAGAAAAAGAAGAATTTGAACTGCCGGATACCGTTTACATCAGAGACGTAGACTCAGGTGTGTTTGAATCCATCGTGATCAAATGCCTTTCAAAAATCGAAGGTGTTTCCTTCCTTGGTGGGAGCCTCATCGACCATCTTCTTGGGCGCGAAGGGCTGATCAAGGGGATCCATGTTGAACAAGATGCCGACAATCATTCAGTAGGCGTCAAAATCGAACTCAACATTGCCTACGGCCTATCTATTCCAGAAAAAGCCGAAGAAGTACAAAAGAAAGTTGCTAAAGCCATCACTGAACTCACCGGCCTCCATGTCTCTTGTGTCCACGTCATCTTCAAGGGAATCATGCCTGACAAAGAAGACCTTGATGAGCTCAAGGAACAGGAAACTGTCACAGAATACTCTGAAGAAGCCTTCCAGTCATAAGTTCACCTTGAAGGGAATGAAGAGGCATTTTTTCGCGCGGTAGCGCGATGGCACTGTGGTGCCTGGCGTTAGCCAGGTGACACGGAATGGAAAGACCGCATCAATCCATCCCAGGGCAGGGTTCCCGATTTTTTTACCACAGAGGCACAGAGACACGAAGACTCACAGAGAAGCTGCTTCGCAGCATTATGCACCTTCGGTGCAAGACAAGATTAAAGGCGCTTACGCGCATAAGAAAGAAAATTTCTAGCACCACCGCTGCGCAGCAGCGTAAATGTGCAAAGCACGTTCTCTGTGCATCTCTGTGCCTTTGTGCCTCTGTGGTGAAAAAAACGGAGACGCATCAAGAAAAATCCTCATGCCACACAACTACACACTAAACCTTTTCAAACCATGCTTTAAACACACCTCATTAAAGTTCATGAGTAAACCAGTCTTGATTCCAGATAATTTCAAATACGACAAAAGTTGCGCCTCATGAACAGGCAACACAGACATTACTGATTTGACTTCCACGATGACTTCATTATTGACGATCAAGTCAGCGCGGTAACCCGTATCCAACTCCACACCTTTGTAAGCGACAGGCAAGACCTTTTCCCTTTCAACTATCAAACCTCTTAGATCAAGTTCATGCATCAAGCACGTCACGTACACTGATTCAAGAAGTCCAGGCCCAAGCGCTCGATGAACTTCAATCGCACTACCAATTACAGCACCCGTGACGCAATCCGTCTGGATCAATTGATTCCTATGGAGGAGAGAAGCAAAGAGATGTTACTCCTCTCTTCTTCGGGAGCGCGATCCATGCACAAATGCGCATGTTTCACAGCCTCTTTCGTCTCATCCTTATCAACCAAATGTTCGCAAATCAGAAGATGGATCTTCCACATCTCCTTGTTGTTGCCCAGATGGGCAAGCAAGCTTAAAAGGGGCCGCTCGGATCCTTCAGCCTGGTACGCTAAAAGCGACGCACGGTAAAGCAAACCTTTCCTGTTGTCTGGGTCGACAGCGCTAAGTGTGGCAAAAATGTCACGCGCCTCTTCAGACTCACCCTCTTGCTTAGCGACGAGTTCTGCAAAGCGCTCTAAAAGGAACTCCGGATTGTTATCCGACAGTCCACTCTCCATGATCTTGTCTGCAAGGCTTGTTGCCCCAAGCGCTTTCGCCTGGTTAAAGATCTCAAGTGTTGAGCCATTTCTTTTAAATTGGTCACGAAGTGTTAGATACTCAGATTCGATACGACAAAGTTTACTTAAAGGAGCATCTTGAAAACGGGCTACCTCCTCCCCCGATTCATCACAGAGCACTAGCGTTGGAAATGTATCCACACTATAGCGCTCTTTGAGCTCAGCATTCCTCTCAAGGGAGAGGATGTCTTGCCGATTTAGTTCAGGAAAATCAACTTGCACAACCATTAAAGCATTGGAAGACACCTCATCGGTTAGAAGGGAGACAGGATCCGCCCAATCTGAACCGGTAAAGGCCAGCACATACATTTTTTGATAAACTTTAGCGAGCTCACAAACTTTTTCATACCGCTCAGTGACCGGTAGAGAGTGTAAAGCGCTCGTAAAGATAGATACCGCTAGCATGATTTTTGACATAGAGGGTAATATATATCGCATGGACCATTTTCTTCCTACAATAATTTTTAGACATCGTAAAGAAAACCTAAAGAAATGCTCGCTTTCAGGCCTTGAATCAAAGATGCATTTTGTCACTTATCCTACTGGAACTTTGCCTGATTTAAGTGGTTATACGATCTTAACACCAGACGCTCCGCCACTTGTTGGTGATGAGAAAGGACTTTTTTTAATCGATGGTACTTGGCGTTATGCGGACAAGATGAAAAAGGTCTTACCGGAAGGACTCACCTATCGATCCATCCCAAGCGGGTATCAAACAGCCTATCCAAGAAGGCAAGATGAATCGGCAGGACTTGCCTCCATTGAAGCACTCTATATCGCTTATCTACTTACAGGTAGGGATCCTACGTTTTTATTAGAAAATTACCACTGGAAAGAAAATTTTTTAAAACTAAACGCGTTGTAATTTAACTTATTTTCGGTTAAAATAAATGCATGTTAAGACGTGTTCAATCTAGTTCATCAGGCCTTGAATCTTTAGCTGGCACACCCTCACCACTAGCAACGGGTGCCTCACCAGCAGCAGCGGGTGCCCCAGCCCCAACAACACGGGCATTCACTGTGGGCATGCTTGCTGAGGCAACTAATCACGACGAAAGGATCAAAGCGGCCCTTATTCGCACACTTCCAATGACCCCTCGCCCATCAGCCGCTTCCTGTACACTTGAAGTGTTAGCAGAAGTCGACGGTCGACGAGTCTTAAGTATCAATTTGCTGACGCCAGCTGGGTCCTATACAATCAATCCTGATCTCATCGTTCAAGCACTTAAATTGCCTTGTAGATAGATCCACTTCTCGTTGATTTTCGCAAATTCTGAAACTTCGTGCATTTGACCTATCTGATTCCCAATCCGGTAATGGGCGATAAATTCCACGATATTCCCTTCTGCGCGGATGATTTCAAGCCTTTCCCAGTGGATGTTTGGATCAAGTTCGCCAATCGGATCGCGCATGGTTTTTGCAAGGTAGCCTTTTTTCATCTTAGCAAAGGCACTGTAGCGCGAACGCATGAGCTTTTCAGGTGTTTCTGGTAATGTTTCTCCGCTGTGAAACGGTCCACAGCACGAAGTATAAAGTTTCCCACTGCCGCAAGGACAAGTCATGTAAGCTCCACGATCAGTTCTACGATGAGTTCGAATATGACAAATGCAAACAAGACGATGAGCATTTTTTTGCCCCCAAAGAGTTGCCGACTTACTTTAGGATAGTCTTTTTTATACCGACCTACCCAAACCATCAGGGTTGGGTAAAAGCCAAGGAGGAGAGCGCAACCGATGCCACCGGCATAGCCAAGAGAGCGAAGGAAGATGTTCGGATTGATGGCGGCGATAATCACAGGTGGACCGTAGACAAGAAGCGCTAGAACGATTTTTTTGCTTCCAACTTTTGCCATTTGAAGGCCATCTGCGAGAAAGTCAAATAGACCTAGGGTAACACCGAGAAAGGATGTTGTAAGAGCAAAGATGCCGAAGAAACTCCCGATGGTGTAGATGGATGAACCCGGAAAGAGTTCGCGTAAAGGGGCCACAGCTGTTTGGCCTGACAATTTAGCGCTTAGGAGTACCTCACGTGGGACAAGGCCCAAAATAAGCAGTTCCCAAAGGATGTAGGCAATAAAAGGCAGCGCTGTGCCAACTAAAATCGCAAAACGCACCATTTTCGGATTGTGGTCTAGGTAGGTGTTTAAGCTTGGAATGGTACCTTGGTAACTAAAGGAAGTGAAGATAACCGGCAAGGCTAAAACGGCGCTTCCCCAATGCATATTGGAGAGAAAGTTCCACTGAATATCTGAATAGCCAATGAAAAGAAATGCAATGAAGCTGACGCCAAGCCCTGTCATGAGCACCCAGTTGACGCGATCGATGGTTTTTGTACCCGCGTAAACACAACCTCCAAACGCGCAGGTAAAAATAAGGAGGCCGAGAATTTTGTCAATGTGCAAGAGGTTCGCTACAAAAGCGCCTCCTCCTGAGATGTAGGCGACAGTTAAGCAATAGAAAAGGAAAAGGTAGAGGATCCAAGCGCAGTATTTACCAATGGGGCCAAGTAAGTGCCCTGCCATGGTAATGATGTTCGAATCTTGCGGCATCCAAAGGCATACTTCAAGAAGGAGGAGTCCTGTTGCTGCAGAAAAGAGGTAGCAGATGAGATAGATGATGCAAGCGGGCAGAAACCCGCCGAAGCCGGTAACAACAGGCAAAGCGAGCATTCCCGCGCCGATTGCTGTCCCACCAATAATAAGTGCGCCTCCAAGGGCTTTTTTCCAGTTCATAGATAATCTATAATACAGTAAGTTGCGATATAATGAGAAGCTTATCTCTTGAAGTTCTAGGCCTCCTCCCCGATCTTACCGGCAAGAGGGTTTTAGAAATCAAAACACCTGAACTGGCAGACGTTGATGGGAAATATGACTTCATCCTAGTCCACAAAGGGTGCAATATCTTACCAGAAATAGTTGAAAAACACCTGACTGTATCAGGAAAAGCCGCTTTTCTGTTATCAGGCACTTGCTCTGTTAAGACAAATCTCAAACCACTATCTGTCAAACAACTCTTAACTCCCCTATATCAAGAGGCTCTCCCTGCAGAATTTCTCGTGATTTATGAAAAAGTCCCTCGGCAAACCGCTAAACGGTTTTGGGGAACTCGAGAGGCGGATTTAAATTCGATGGTCTTAAAAACGGACGGAGAAGCCTATAGTTTGGTCGAAATCCCTGAAATCCTCTCAATTGTTGACCCTTATATCCAAAAGCGCGTTCTTGAACTTGGCGCAGGCATCGGGCGCTTCACAGGAGAACTTGCAAAACTTGCTGAAAATGTCGTTTGCAACGACTTTGTCGAAAAATTTTTAGACACAAATAAAAATGTCCATGGCCACCTCTCCAACATCACCTATCTTTGTCAGGACGTGTGCAATTTATGTTTTAAAAAAAACTCCTTTGATTTTATCTTCAGCAATTGGCTCTTCTTTTATTTGGATGATACTAGGGCTGAGGAGTTACTGAAAAAAATGAAAGGTTGGCTTGCCCCGGGCGGCGTCTGTTTTATCAGGGAAAGTTGCAGGGAATCTCGCCAAAACCCGACTCACTTAAATCCTTCTACATACAGGGAAGCGAAGGAATATGAAGATTTTGTCAAAAAAGAATTTGAAATCATCGGCCGAGGTCTGATAAGGTCCTATCCGGAAAAAAACCAGCACTTCTGGTTATTTAAAGCGAAATAAAGTATGCTCGAATGTGAAATGCCTATTATCCCGCAAAGTGAACACAAGCTCGATATCGACTCGATTGACAAGGACGCATTATACGTCCTTGAAAAGCTCCAAGCTAAAGGCTTTGAAGCCTATCTAGTCGGTGGTGGAGTGCGCGATCTTCTCATGGGGCGAAAGCCCAAAGATTTCGATATTTCAACATCTGCAAAACCCGAAGAAGTCAAAGCCCTTTTTAGACGCTGTCTACTAATTGGCCGCCGCTTCCGCTTAGCCCATATTCGGTTCGGCTCCAACAAAGTCATCGAAGTTTCAACGTTCCGCGCTGGAGATAATGAAAGCGAAGAGCTCATCATCCATGACAATGTGTGGGGAAATGCAGAAGAAGACGTGCTTCGCCGTGACTTTACAATCAACGGCCTTTGTTACGATGCGAGCAACCAGACAATTTTAGATTACGTTGGTGGGTTTGAGGATGCGAAAAAACGCATTCTTCGCACGATTGGGCAGCCTTTTGTCCGCTTCAAGCAAGACCCCGTTCGCATGATTAGAATGCTCAAATTCATCGCCCGTTTTGGACTCGAAGCCGACCCAGAAGCTGAACAGGCACTCCTTGACTGCCGTCATGACCTGACCCTCTCAAGCCCTGCGCGCGTTTTAGAAGAACTCCTACGCATGCTAGAATCTGGTGCATCAGCTAAATTCTTCAAGCTCCTTTCAGATAGAGGGCTCATGCAAGTGTTAAGCCCCGAGCTCTCTGATTTTTTAGAGAGCAGTGAAGGAGATGACATTTACACTTATTTGAAAGAGATCGATGAGAACCTCATTGAACCTCACCACCCTCAATTCCACCGGGTAAGCTTACTTGCTTGCTTAATTTTCCCGATGCTTGACACCAAACTCAAAGCAAGCGAACACCTCCCGCATTTGGGCGATGTGCATAAAATGACAAACGATATCATTGGCGATGTGTTTCACCCTTTCTTTGTGTTACCAAGGCGCCTTCGTTCCTCGCTTGCCCACTGCGTGTCAAACCAGTACCGCATCACCCCCTTCGTGAAGAAGAAAAAAACGCGCATTCGCATCCCCCGCATCCCTGACTTCCCCCATGCTATCGAATTTTTACGCGTGCGCTCATGTGTCGAACCAGGCCTTCAAGAGACACTTCAGGAATGGGAAACAGCTTTGGACCGACAGATCGATCAGATCCCAAAAAATTCTGGGCGCCCACGCCGGCGCAGGAGACGTAGACGCTCATGATGATGACAGGTCCTCCCCTAGAAGAAGGGCCTTTGCCAGCCATCATTTACTTCGCACTCTCTGCTGAAGAAAGCCTCCAGTTAGACCCGTTTGATCAACCCGTTAAAGCCCTTCAAAATGAAAAGGTGCGCATTTTCTCCTTCACACTGCCACACCATGAAAATCAACAGCGAGATCTCTCCAAATGGACGGAGGAAATTGTGGCAGATTTTGTGCGCATGGTGAAGGCTAAAATCCCCGACCTCAACGCAAGTGAGGTTGGTGTAATGGGACTTTCTCGAGGCGCGATGATGGCGTGCCGATTAGCAGCTATTTGCCCCGAAATTAAGCATGTACTTGGCTTTGCCCCCTACTCAAAATTCCTCGATAACATTGAAGACCACCTCTACGACCGCTCAGTTCGGTTCTATATTGGAAATTTAGATACGCGTGTTGGTACACGTGAGTGTTTTGATATCACACAAAAGCTTTCTAAAAAGGCCCAGGAAAATCAAATCCGCTCCCCTCCAATTGAGCTAATCGTAACCCCTTCTATCGGCTTTAAAGGGCACGGTACGTCTAAAGCTATTTTTGAGGCCGGTGCACATTGGCTAAAGGAGCAACTTCATGTGTGATCTTTTCGTGTTTGCTGGCGAGATGAGCGGCGACTTGCATGGCCACGATCTTATTGAATCAATGCCTCACTTATCAGTCAGCGCTGTTGCAGGCCCTAAAATGCGCGAGCTTGAAAACGTTGAGTGCGTCATTGAGATGGAAAAATTCCAGGTGATGGGATTTACCGATATCTTAAGCGCCTTGCCCAGACTCTACCGTTTATACAGGCAGGTGAAAGCGAGCATTTTGAAAAAAAATCCGCCAGTTGTTGTCTTGATTGATTATGCAGAATTCAATTTGCATCTGGCAAAGGGTTTACGAAAAGCCGGCTTTGAGGGAAAAATCATCCAATACATTTGCCCCACTGTCTGGGCTTGGCGAAAAAATCGCATCCCTACGATGGAAAAAAACCTCGATGGTCTTTTAACGCTTTTCCCCTTTGAGCCAAAATACTTTAAAAAGCTCGACGCAAAATTTGTCGGCCATCCCCTTTCCAAAAAAAGACGCCTGACTCCTCCTAATGGCCACTTTTTATCGATTTTTCCTGGCTCACGTACGACAGAGATTAAGCGCAACCTTCCAATGCAATACCGCGTTGCGAAAAAAACAGGCATGGAAATAGCCGTTTCCTGCGCCCACAAAAAATTCGAATCCCTGATTAAAGAGCTCGCCCCAGGCGCTGTGATCTACCACGATAGAGAATTCTTGATCGAGCAAACAAAATGCGCCTTAGCAACTTCAGGCACGATTTGCTTAGAACTTGCCCTTAATCTCATTCCAACTGTGTGTAATTTTGCTATCAAACCTCTCGATCTTTTTATTGCGACTAAAATTTTTAAAATTAACCTATCTCACTACTGCATTGTGAATATTATCGCGGGAAAAACGCTTTTTCCCGAGTACTATGGTCCCAATATGACCGAGGCTCTTCTGCTTGATGGGCTCAAAAGATTGCCGAAACCTGAAGACCTCCTTCAAATTGGTGACGCCCTTTCCTCTCCAGAGGAGAGTGCAAATACTGCAATCCTTTACAATTTTGCTGAAATAGAGTAAAATTTCTCCCGTGTTGAAAGTTTATATTGATAGGCTTAGTGGCGAAAAAACTGAGAAGATTTTGGAGTCGTTGCCCCCAGGTTTTATTGGAGTCGAAGAGAGCGAACTAAGGTTCCCTAGCCCCGTAGAGGTTAAAGGTGAAGTTTATCTCGCAAATGATCACCTCGTCATCCACCTAAACGTTGCAACCAAGGTACAAATGCCTTGTAGTATTTGCAATGCCGACCAAGAGCAACCCCTCTTTTTAGAAAATTTTTACCATACCGAATCCATTGCGGATTTAAAGGTCCCTATCTTTGATTTAGAGCCAGTGCTTCGAGAAGCATTGCTCGTTGAAGTCCCCCACTATGTTGAATGCAAAAGTGGGTGTAAAGAAAGACACAAAGTAAAGCCCTACGTTAGAGAAGAAGAAGTATACTATCCCTTTTCGGGAATTGATAAGGAGACTTAAAAAGCAAATGGCCGTACCACGTAACCGCCTTTCAAACGCTAGAAAGAAGAAAAAGCGCGCCCACCAAGGACGCACCCAACTACAACTGACAAGCTGCAAAAATTGCGGCTCTAAGCGCTTCCCTCACCGCATCTGCACCAGCTGCGGTTTTTATGGAGGACGCAGTGTCATCTCAGAAGCCACTGCAGAAGCCTAGAATAGGCATTGATTGTATGGGGGAAACATTTCCCCTGTCATCAAGCCTAAAAAGTGTGGCAGATGTAACGCTCTTAGCTCTAAGCGATCCCATCCGGGATAGCGACGTTCACTTCATGCCCGCTGACGAACTGATTTCCATGGATGACCATCCATTAACAAGTGTCCGCAAAAAGAAAAATGCCTCCCTAACACTTGGCGTTAAGCTCCTCCGCGATGGAGCGATTGATGCGCTGGTCACAAGAGGCAACACCGGCGCCCTAACTGCCGCTGCAAAATCGAGCCTTTCCACCTTTAAAGGGATCAAACGCCCTGGCTTACTAGCCCTCATTCCAACAAAAAACACCTCTGTTGCCGTCTTGGATGTTGGGGCAAACGTGCAATCAAGCGCTGACCAACTCTATAAATTTGCGGAAATGGGCGTTGCCTTCCAAAAAGTTTTAGGCATTAAAAACCCAAAAGTCGCCCTCTTAAACATCGGCGAAGAGGCCATGAAAGGACGCGAGGAATTTCGCCTCGTCAATGAGATGTTAACCGCTGCAAAACATCTCAATTTTATCGGAAATGTTGAAGGACGTGATGTCTTCCAAGGAGTCTGTGACGTGCTGATCACCGACGGCTTTACAGGCAATGTCTTTTTAAAAACTGCTGAAGGCGTTGTTGAATTTGTAACCGATACACTCGGTCACTCCCTGACCGACCAAGCTAAGCTAAACTACCAAGACCATCCAGGAGCCATCCTTTTAGGAGTTCAAGGACTCGTTTTGAAGGTCCATGGATCCTCGCCTTTTAGCGCACTTGAACGTGCGGCAATCTGGGCTGCGGACCTCGTGAATGCGCAGGTTGTACCACAGGTGGCCTCTAAACTGGGCGACCACTAAGCTTCCACTCTTCATCTGTTGTTGGAATTGACGCTGTTAAGGCACCATACCTTTCTCCGAAAACCCTTTGTAATGCACCTTGATCTGTTTTAAGTAACACGCGAAGGAAGTTCATGCCAGGATCGTAACGATTATCAAACATGATACGACGATCTCCAGCAATGGTTCGCCCATGGATCTGACCTAACATTCCCATCTCATCGGCTGAGAAGTTACGATTGCCTGAACCGAGTTTTGTAAGGAAAAAGAGACCTTGGTTAATCATTGCAGCGCGATCATAGGTTTGCTTACAAGCAATCCGATATAAATATCCAAAGCTTCCCCTATCTCGGGACTTTTGAAGTTGGTCTTTTGCTAAATCAAGAGAGCTGACGACCATCATCCCGATCTGCATCGCTTGTTTTTTCTCAAGCTCGTTCATATCTGAAAGGTTCGCGTCATTCATGATTTTTACCATCACATCAACAGCCGCTTCTGCAGTCGAGGGGAATACTCCCCTATTTGCTCCAACATGCGCTTTTAAAGCCGCTCCATATTCTTCTGCCGTCGCAAATGGCGCCTCTAATACTTTCCAAATCCCCATTTCTGTCGCACCATGGCGTAACTCTGAGTGCAGATGCTTAGGAAGTCTTTCCATTTCCCTGACCCTCACACCTTCACCAGCTCCATGTGACTGAAGATTCATGTAAGCCATCCCTTTTCTTTCATAAAGCCACTGGCCAAGCGGATCTGCAGGAGAAAACCCTGCTCCAAACGTGATTGGAAGACGGTGACCTCCAAGTGTCAACATAGGACCACCATTTTCAGAGTTACCCTGCGCATAACTATTAAACCCAAGCGAACCCCAAGTTCCTAAGCAATCGACATGACCCATCACCGAAGTGAAAAGTTTCTGTAAGTGACCAAGCTTGTTTGCAACAACTGCAGCACCTCGTAAATTATCCGCTTCAATCCTCTCTGTTAACAAGTGCATTGCTTCAAAGGCTTGCTCGGGAGTATGAGGTACCTCATCGCTTGGAAAAGGTATCTCATATTCAGTAAGGAGTTTGCGTGTCATTCTTGTGCTTGCTTGATGAGACTGTGGAGCCACAACCGCCATACAAACGTCATCTAAATAGCGCTTGAAGCTATACGCGGCAGGCTGTTTGTTTGCTTCAGCAATGGCATTTGCAATCGCCTTTCGAAGCGCTAAATACTTGGTGAATTTACTCTTTGGATCAGTTGCAGCATCTACCGCCTTCGCAGCTCTCATAATTGTTGATTTTTGCATTTTTACCATCGCTCTAATTCTTCGATCAGTAGAAGCATCACCATCGGTTCTAGGTGTGTTGGTAATTGTCACAACTTTGCTAGCTGCAATCCCAACAACTTCTGCTCGCCAGTCGTTCATTATCCCTTCAACTTTACTGTGCCCGTGAATCTTTTCGTGAAGCACTTTAATGATACGTGTTGCAAAATACGCCCCTACAACAAAACCGCCAGCTCCTATAAAGGGCAGTGCAAATGGCATGCCCGTTCTAAGAGCTGCTTGAATGGCCGCAGATCCGCTACCGATTTGCTCAAGTCTCATTCCACCGCGCACAGCAGCGTAAGCAACTCCCGCACCAAGAAGCGCAACAAATGCCACCATACCAATAATTTTAAGATTTTCTTGCCATTTGACAAGCTTTTTGCCTGAAAACGCTGATTTATAGTCGGTTAAAACCCTGTTGCTTCCTGACTGATCTACTGCTGCCATTTTTCACCCTTTGTTAATAATAGATTATAGCATAGTGTATTATTTATTACTATTTCTTAACTCGCTCGTTTTCATACCCTTGCTATTTTTCTTATATATATTGTGGAAACTTGAGGCCATTTTGTGTATGCTATCCGCTTATGAAAGAAGTACTCTTGAATATCGAATCGGGAGAGATTAGATGTGCTCTTCTGAAACAAGGGCAGCTAGCCGACCTACAAATCGAGCGGGCGAGCCATAACCCCTTAACGGGCAACATCTACCGTGGAAAAGTCACCAATATCCTCCACAACATCCAATCCGCCTTCATCAACATCAATGAGGGGGAAAACGGCTTTATCCACATCTCGGATATCATCGAGAATACCCAGAAATTCCAAGAAATGTTTGATATGGACTTCGAATGTGAAGTCAAGCCAAAGACCCGCAAGAAACGGATCGAAGATATCGACAAACTTCTTAAGATCGACCAGCCAGTACTTGTTCAAGTGGTCAAAGAACCGATCGGATCGAAGGGTGCTAGACTGACTTCTAATATTAGCGTACCAGGTCGTTATTTAGTTTTATTACCAAACACCCCTCACCGCGGCGTTTCGAGAAAAATTCAAGACCGAGGAGCTAGAGAGCAGCTTAAAAAAATTATTCGCGCCTTTGAGATGCCCCAAGACGTCGGTCTCATCTGCCGCACAGCAAGCATGAATGCTTCAAAAGAAATGCTTATCCAAGAAGCAAACGAGCTCTTGCAAACGTGGGAAGGCATCATGGCCGGTTTCCAAGATAGCGACGACTCTATCTGCTTATACCGCGAGTCAGATCTCGTCAAAAAAGCTCTTATTCGCGCTGTCGATAAGAAATACGACCGGATGCTCATCGACGACTACAAAACATTCCAACGTTGCCGCAAGCTCTATCAAAAATACAAAGACGAACATCCGCTAAAAATCGAATACTATCGAGACACCATTCCAATGTTCGAACGCTTTTGCGTCGAAGTCGAGATCGATAAAGCGCTTCGTCGCAAAATCTGGCTCCCAAGCGGCGGTTACCTCTTCTTTGAAAAGACAGAAGCGATGACAACCATCGATGTCAATTCAGGACGATCGCGCGTTACCGACTCTTCGAAAACCCTTGAAGAATCGCTTGTCCACATCAATATGGAAGCGGCTGAGGAGATCGCGCGCCAGCTCAAACTGCGCAATATCGGCGGCCTTGTCATTTGTGACTTTATCGACATGCGCTCTCGTAAAAATGGAAGACGTGTCTTAACAAGACTCAAAGAAGCGATGCGAGAAGACTCTGCAAAATGCACCGTCTTAGGCATGAGTGATTTTGGCCTCGTTGAAATGACACGTCAACGTGCACGCGAGTCATTGCATCAACTGCTCTACACGCATTGCCCCTACTGCACTGGGATTGGCCACATCAAAAATCACGAAAGTGTGATGATCGACATCGAACGGGGCATCCGAAAACTCGGCTCTCACAAGAAAAAGAAAGCCTTAAAGCTCGTTGTGCATCCCGAACTAGAAACTTTTATCAATCATAGTAAGAAAAACTACTTAAGTGATGTGGCTCGTAAGTGGAAAACGAGTGTCAAAGTTTCCTCAAACGACGAACTTCATTTAAACGCTTTTGAATTCATGTGCGCGAAAAATGACGAAAAACTCGAAGTCTAAATTCTACACTCGTCTAGAGGAGGTTGAACCTCTTATAGGCGAGAAGTACACCTACTTAATACGCATGTTTCACGACTCGTACATGTGTGTTATTGAGGAAAATGTCGATTTTTACGACGAGCTTTTAACCAATCTCGTCGACTTAGTTTTAGAAAATATCAAAAATCCGTTTCCCTTTGAACTGTATCACAAGGCTCTTAGAGCCCCCTTTGACTACTACCAATTTGGCCTCGATTTTGTCCGCCCCTTAATCGATATGGAACACTCTACAGTCAAAGGTGGCATCGTATTAAAGGAGATCGAAGAGAAACTTAAGCGCGGCGAAAATGTTATTTTACTAGCAAACCACCAAACCGAAGCAGACCCTCAAGCAATTAGCCTCATGATCGAACATCAATTCCCTCGTTTAGCAGAAGACATGATCTTTGTGGCAGGCGATCGCGTTGTAACCGATCCAATGGCTATTCCCTTTAGCATGGGCTGTAATCTCTTCTGCATTTACTCGAAGAAATACATTGACAATCCCCCCGAAGATAAAGTAAATAAGCAACTCCACAATCAGAAAACCATGTCTGAAATGAGTCAAAAACTTGCGAAAGGTGGCATTTGCATTTATGTCGCCCCAAGCGGCGGAAGAGACCGAAAAGGCAAGTCAGGAACTGTAGAGGTTGACCCTTTCGACCCAAGCAGCGTTGAGATGTTTTACTTAATGGCAAAACGCGCCAAAACACCAACCCATTTCCACACCCTTGCCTTAGAAACGTTTGAGCTCTTGCCACCTCCTGAGACCATCCAGATTGAGCTTGGAGAGGCACGCCAGCCCAAACCAGGTCCTGTCCATTTAGACTTTGGGCCAGCAATCGACATGGAAGCGTTTAGCGCCGAAAATAAAAAAATATTAAGACAAGTTAGAGCCACTGCCATTTGGCAAAAGGTCAAAGACGATTACAACAAATTAGGTGAATTATGAAATTTTTAGCCCTTCTACTCACTCTCCCTCTTATCCTCTTTGCCAAATATGAAGAAGTGCCCGATAAAAGCACCTTGGAAATTCTCACCAAATCTCTGCAAGGCCAAAAAACGGGGAAAATCCGTTTAGCCAACGGTCTAGAAGTATACATCATCTCTGATCCAGGTGCTAAACAATCAGCCGTTGCCTACTGCCAAAAAGTTGGCTCATGGCATGACGGTGAACATGCAGGTACCGCCCACTTTCTTGAGCACCTTCTCTTTTTAGGAAGCGAAACCTACCCAGAAGAAGATCTACTCATGAACTTCGTTCAGGAAAATGGCGGAACCCCTAATGCCTACACAGCCCTTGATCATACCGTCTACCTTTACAACATCAACCACAGCGCCTTTAACGAAAGCATCTCTCAACTCTCTTCCTTTTTTATCTGCCCTCTTTTTAATCAAGGTGGCATCGACCGTGAACTCAACGCCGTTGAACAAGAGTACCGACTACGCTTAGAAAATGACAACCGCCGCCAATTCCAAATTTTGAAAGAAGTGGCCAATCCAAATCATCCAAATGCAAAATTTGGTTCAGGAAATAAAGAAACACTCAGCAAAATCCCCCACGGGGTTGTTCGAGAGTGGTTTGAAACCTACTACGGCGCAAAAAATGCCCACCTAGTGCTTTATAGCAATCAACCCCTCGAAGACCTAAAGGCTCTCGTTGATGAAAAATTCTCCCCCATTCGTTCAGAGTGTGTGATTCCTGAAGAAACTGGAGAGTTAATTGCAAAAGAATCAAAGGGACAAACTGTCTACATCAAACCCTTAAAAGATCTTAAATCCTTTTCTATCCTCTGGGAAGCCCCAAGAGAAATGGCGCATGATAAAGACAACCACATCGCTCTTTTAATCGCTCAAAGCTTTAACCGAGAATCAGAGCGCTCGTTATTTGAGCAGCTCAAACGCGAAGGCTTAATCGTCAATGGATCCTTCTTTTTTGAACATTTTTCAGTGGATCACTTACTTCTTGGACTCGACGTTAACCTCACAAACGAAGGAGTGAAAAACTTAAGCTTAGTTCAAGAAAGATGCTACCAAGCCATTAACGGTTTGAAAACAACAGGCATCCCCCCTTTCATCTTTGAGGAAACAAACCGCCTCTTTGATATGGGTTACAAGTTCCAAACAAGAAACGAAGCACTTGCCATCGTTTCAAAACACGTCGAAGGCCTTTTAAACGAACCACTCGATACCTACCCTCAGAAAACTGCCCTCATTTCCCGCTACTCCCCTTCAAAAGTACGCGAAGCTCTCGAGCTTCTCACCCCAGAAAACAGCCTAACCTTTGTCTTTGCTCCAGAAGAGATGTTACCTGTTAAAGTCGACCAAACAGAAAAGTGGACAGGGGCAGAATTTGCTCGCGTTCCATTGAAAGAGTCTCAAATCTCCCACCTACAAAGTATCGGAGCTCATCCACAAATAGGCCTCGCACCACCTAACCCCTACATCCCAGAAAATTTCGATCTCAAAACCGTCTACGACGATCAACTCATGCTTCTAGCTGATGGTCCCGACGGCACCGCCTACTACTCTCCAGAAAGCACCTACGAAGTCCCTGAGGTCTCAACCTACTTAAGCCTCTACTCCCCTCAAATCAACACTACCGCTCGTTCACAAGCCATGTGTGATCTCTACACACGCACCATCAAATACCTAAACGCCCCTTTCTTTAACCAAGTGCGCCAAGGTGGATGCTCTCCCAATGTGATCAAACACAAACTTTCCCTCGTCCTCATGCTAAACGGCTTTAGCAACAAGTCTGAAGAAATCCTTCTTGATACCGCCAAACTCATGAAAAGCTTAGCACCGACGAAAGAACAATTCGAAATGCAAAAAACAGAGCTTCTAGCAAGCTACAATAACCGCCTTTTTAACCCGCCTTATCAACAAGCTTTGATGCTCTCCCTCCACACTTTCAATAACTACTCCCACCTACCAGAGCAATCCATTGAAGCCCTTGAAAGCATCTCCTATGAGGACTTTCTATCCTTTAACGAAAAACTCTTTGACCAGGTCTACTTAAAAGGTCTTTTTACGGGAAACCTGACAAAAGTTGAGGCAAAACATCAGTGGCGCTCTTTGTCAAAAGCCCTCGTCCAGGACCCCTACCCCGTCCGTGAGCACGCTTCAAACCGCTCTCTTCTACTCCCCTCAAAAGGCGGCCCCTTCAAAGTCAAACAAAACATCCAAATGCAAGGGAACGCCGCCCTCTTAGTCATCGGTCAAGGCTTCCACACCTTTGAAAAACAAGCCGCTCAAGAAGTCCTAGGAAGCGCCATCGCCTCCGACTTCTTCAACGAACTACGTACGAAACAACAAGTCGGCTACGTCGTGGGCTCTCGCACAAGCGAGTCTGATTCACAACTCATGCAAATCTACATGGCTCAATCAACCTCCCACACACCCGAAGAACTCCTCGTCCGCTTTGAAATCTTTATCGAAAACTTTCTAAAAAATATCGATGAAACTGTTTCAGAAGGACGCTTTGACCAGCTCAAAAACGCCCAAATTGAAGAACTCTCAGAGCCCCAGCCAAACTTAGAGCAAAAAGCATCCGAACTCTACACCTACCTCGTAGATCATGGCGCAAATTTCCGCTGGAAAGAAGAGCAAATCGAAGCTCTTAAAAACCTCACCTACGAACAGTTTAAAAAAGACGCTCATGCTTTTATTGACAGAAGTAATGGGAAACGCATCGCTTTCCTCTTAGAGGGAACCAAAAGCGCAGAGCTTAGCTTTTCCTACAATGAGATCTTACTCGAAACGATTAAAAACGAAGGCACCTACATCAGCTGCGCAGAGTAGAAGATAGATTACATACCAAGTACGTATATATCTAATTCATAAAGTCCTTTATGAACTTCCGGAACTTGCTTGTGAAGCATCCAGTCATGAAGCTCTGGGGTTTCAACGACAAGGTCTATAGAAGAATTGCTCAAACATAGCTTGCCATTTGGAAAAACTCGATTACATTGTAGACACTTAGCACTACCCATCACGGTTAAGACGCTTACCGTAACTTTTCCAGCAGTTGCACAAGTCTGATCTCCAGGTTTAAAAGCCGCAGGTTTTTGCACACGATCGAGCGCAAGTAAACTTTCATGAATCCTTCTACGAGTAACGCTGTTAATATCAATACTCATCCTTTATTTCCCAGCTGGAACAGCAGCTCCTTTTTCGCTAAGTTTTCTAACGAGGCTACACGTCGTCATCAAGCGCATCTCTTGCTCTTTTACACGCGCCGCTAAGTCTGCACCCCTTGCAATACCTGCATCACCTGCTACTTTTACAGACCTGCTTTTCCGTCCTCTTCTATGCCTTCCTTTCTTTCTTGTTGTATAACGTGCATCCACAAGACTTTTAGCCCCATTTAGTGCTAGCTCTCTTTCCTCTGCTGTCATCTCAATACCAAGGCGGCTTAACGGCTCGGCCATATCATGCGAGCGCAGAGGGATCACAAGTCGAGATTGATAAGCAACAAAACGCGTTGCTGACTCTAAGACAATCTGAGAAATAATTTGTGTCTGAGTCAGCTTCAATTCAATTTGGGCTTCTGAGCGCCCCCATTCATGACGAAGGCGATCAATTTGCAGGTGCAAATTCTTTAAATGAGGATCAGAACTTACAGTAGGATTTCCAAAGCGAGGAATTACAGTCGCCAGTTCCCCTAAAGCAGCTGAAACCTCAGTTACATCACATGGGAGCTCTCTTCGCGTTAAATTCTTATCAATGATCTCATGGCGCTCTTGCACTTCTTTTTCAGGCACATAACCTTTCACAAAGGTCTGCAATTCTAAAAAGGCCCCTATGATACGGCTTACGTATACTCGCATTTTTCCTTCAAGTTCCGCATCCCCTTGCAATGCAGCCACTAAAAGAGCCTCAGCTGAACCCTCTCTGATGCTTGGAGCGTCCACTCTTAAGGAAGGAGCACGTGCATAAAGATCCCCTCGCTCAGCCAGGCGCAGGGTTTCCCAAGTTCCCCGACTAAGACATGAACAGTCCAAATCCAAAGCCACTGAAAGACGTTCTAACCCATGTGATATCCCCTCTAATCTTTTCCCATGGGAGTGCTGCACAAGTCTTAGCATCTGCTCTAAAGCTAAGGTGGATGACGAAACAAGACTGATCACATCTAAAGGAGAGGTGAAAGTCTCAAAGAGCAAAAGGACCTGTTCAAAGTGGCGCATCGCATCTTCAAAAGCCGCGCGTGTAAGAGGTGTGCTTAGTTCGACCCTTGGGCTCCACATTTCTGAAGATAAGGGAATCGGATCACACTCTTCCTCTACTTCGCCAGCTCCTGCAGCAACAACAGGGGAAGACACTGGGCTTTCATCCTCTGCTTCTTTCCCCTCCGCACTGACTTCTTCTACCCGAGCTTCCGCACTCACCCCTTGCCGATACCAGGCAAGCGCCTCACTAAAATTTGGTATCGCAGCAAAACGCATTTGCTCAGCCATGTCAACTAAGCGCCTCATGTAGCTAATATATGTTGTAGCTCTAGGTTCGCGAATCCCCAGCTCTTCAAATCCAGGCATACCAGCTTCCATAGCAGCTCTATTTCCTTCTACGTAAACACGCATCTCTACCATCAAACGATTAAGCAACCCACGTCGTGACATAGTTTCACTCAAAGCCGCTTTAAACCACGCTGACCCCTCACTTAACATACGGTGTAACATCCCTCCAAACAAGGAAAGTTTGCCAAAGCATGTTTCATACCGATCAGTTGCATATTCCAAATAACTATTAAACCATGCACCCATATCAGAAATATCATCGATATGCTCTTCAAGGACTCTCTCATCTACTCCAACTACATTTCCTGCTGCATCATAAACCAGTATCTCAGTTAACAAAGGTGAATATCTCTCTGCAAAAACTGTTCTAAACCGCTCAGCCTCCTCACCTGCACTCAGGCCAAGCTCGCCCATCTCAACCTTAAGCTCGTTTAGTAACTGATGAAATATATAGAGCTCCCCTGCGGTTAACTCAGAAAAACCTGGTAGAGGAACAGCAGTTCCCGTTCGGATCATTTCTTCTAAATACAGAAGACACGGCCTACCCTCCCTCCTATCTGCGCGTATTTCATGCGTGCACAAAATATCTGCGCGACAAAAAGCTGAAAAACAATCTCTGAGAAAACATGCAGCTTTATGAAGAGTCAAACGCTGAAGATTTTGCAAAACAGCAGGCTCTAGCGGCCTATCTGGCTTGTCCAACTTATCGCCTAGAAAACGGCGAACAAAGTCGTTAACACCTGGCGCTAAAATGTTAAAATACAAAGCTGCCTCTCCAGCATAATTCTTTAATACGGTGACCCTTTCAGCCCACTTAGTATCAGATAAAACCCCTTGCCTGCCATGTCGAGACAAAGAGAGCGTAGCCGTAAAGACCTCGATCAGCATTGATGAAACAAGCTTTTGCTCTTCTTCAGTCCCAACTCGACTCAACACACAACTTGATAGCACTTGATAGAGGCGGACAGGAAGAGTAGAACGACCTCTTGTCATAAGCTCTACACCATCACGACAAAGCTCACCTTCACGTATTCGTTGAAAAACAAGATCCCCAAACGTTACATCCGCCATTACTCTCTCCTTGAAAGGAGATAGTTTACCATATCTATATAAAAAAAAGCAGGAGTAAAATATATTTTATAGAACAACTCCCAATCTAGTGAAATGCTTGCTCAAATATCTAGTGCTATGCACACTAAAATTCCATGAAGGCGTATAGAGGAAATCTGGCCTTTATACCCAATGTATTCGAAAGGGAGTGAGAAAAGCTTAAGATCTATGGCTAACACAACTATTAGCGCCTTCTTAAAAAAGTATCTTTTCCTCATCGTTATCGTCGCGCTCATGATCGTTGCCTACTCTACCGGCATCACAGACTTACTTTCGTTTAAGACGCTGAAAGAACACCGCGACATCCTTCAAGAGTTTGTCAATAACCACTACGTTACCTCTTTAATCCTCTACACGCTGATTTATTTTGTTGCCACTTCCCTTTCCCTGCCAGGCGCTGCCATCCTTACCATTTTTGGAGGCTTTCTTATTCCCGTTCCGTGGAGTACGATCTGTGTGATCATTGGAGCGACAGCAGGCGCCACCGTCATCTTCATGGCAGCAAGAACAGCGCTTGGAGATATGCTTAAAGCACGATCTGGAAAAATGCTCCAGAAAATGGAAAAAGGGTTTAAGGAACACGCTGTCTCTTACCTTTTTTTTCTACGCTTAGTGCCTCTTTTTCCCTTTTGGGTTGTCAACCTTGCCCCGGCATTTTTTGGCGTGCGATTAAAGCACTATGTGTGGACTACCTTTTTTGGGATCATGCCCGGCTGCTACATCTACACCCAAGCCGGTGCCGGCCTTTCTGAGGTTTTCAACTCAGGAGAAGCCTTTACCATAGAAAATATCCTCAACTGGAAGATGCGCATCGCCCTGATCCTACTTGCCGTCTTTGCCCTCATCCCCGTTATCTATAGGAGAATCAAACGTGCTAAATCCTAAACCGTTCCAAGCTCTTTTTATCGATCCACTTGTCCGCACCCGTTTTTTCCGAAGCTGGCACCCAAACTTTGCCACCTTCCTCGGTCTTAGCTTCGGCATCTCGATCCTCCCCCTCCTCTACTACCACTATAACCTCCTCGCCATCCTCTTTCTTTTTCTCTCAGGTTTCTTTGACCTGCTCGACGGACCACTGGCTCGCATCTCGCAAAAAGTCACTCCAAGAGGCGCTGCGCTCGATATCACTTCAGACCGCTTTGTTGAATTTGCCATTATCCTCGGCCTTTACCTTTTCACCAAACAAGCCCTGCCCACCATTATCTTAATGGGATCCGTTCTTATCTGTGTGACCACCTTTCTTGTTGTTGGAATCTTTGCCGATAATGGCACTGAAAAGAGCTTTTACTATAGTCCAGGACTGATGGAGCGCTTTGAAGCGTTTGTTTTCTTCGCGCTGATGATGGGATACCCATCGCTCTTTGCGCCGCTGGCCTATCTATGCTCAGGACTTATTTTTCTTACAGCTCTGATAAGGCTTGCTGAATTCGCTCGACATCCAGCTTTCTCAAGAAGTGAATGAGGTTTTGCTGATAGGTCGTATGGAAACCATACCCCCCATGCACCATTTCATGAAGAGCATCATCTTTACTCCACCCCTCAAAACACATGCGATAAATCGCGACAAAAAGGCCTGTTCGATCTGAGCCGTGGAAACAGTGGAGGAAAATCGGTTGATTATCCGCCTCCTTCACAATTTTTAAAAACTCAACGACATCCTCTTCCCTCGGTCGATGAGGGTGAATAGGGATATGACAATATTTCATATCGGTGCCGTGATTGACATCCGTATTGATAGCCCGCAGGTTCAAAATCGTTTTAAACCCATCCCTTTCAAGCTGCTTATAGCCTTCACCTAGCGGCTGCCCGCCTCGATACAAGCCTTCAGAAACCTTGTGGAAATTGGGAAGATCCTCTTTCAAGATCCACTTCTCTATAAGAAAAGATAGTGGCTCCAAGTTCACATAGAATGAACTGACAAGAGAGCGGACACAGGATGTCATTTTACCGACAAATGAGGTGTGAGGAATTTCGGCCATACAAATAGTTGCCAAGATTATAAGTTTAAGTACCATTGAACGCAATACCCCCGGAACCTCTTTGTATTAAAATAAAGATTACATGTCAACCCACCAACTTTAAATAAGCCTTCTTGTAATTTACGATTATATGATTATAGTAAAATTATATGTTTATAAAGAAAGATTCTACTTGCACCACGCAAACACAAAAAGAAGAAATTGCCAATGCTCTAACCCACGGCATCGGTTTTATTTTCAGTCTAATCGGATGTATTTTTCTCTTTTTTAACGTCATTAAGAATGGAGGAGTGCTGCACGTGGCATGCTCTATTTCGTACGGTGTATCCCTAATAGTCATTTATGTGACGTCTACACTCTATCACATGTGCAATGCGACTAGTCGCGCTAAAGAGATCCTACAAAGACTCGACCACATCAGTATTTACCTCCTCATAGCAGGAACCTTTATGCCGATAGCCTTGCTCATCTTGAAAGGGGCTATAGGTTGGACCATATTTGGAGTCGAGTGCTCTCTTTGCTTTTTTGGGATTACTCATAAGGCTATTTATGGTCATAAATACCCGGCACTTTCCGGAGCTTTTTATCTACTGATGGGATGGATCGTTATCTTTGTTCTAAAGCCCCTTGTAGTCACGCTTCCCATCCATGCATTGGCCTGGCTTTTCGCCGGAGGCGCATTTTACACAGCAGGGTTTGTCTTTTTTGCCTTGGATCAGAAATACCATTATTTTCATGCTATTTGGCATTTATTTGTTTTAGCAGGTAGTTTCGCGCATTTTTACCTTATCTCCCACTATGTATTTATATTTAATGTTTAAATTATAACACTAATTACCTGCCAACTTGAATTATATGTAAAATAATGTTATAATAGCGCCATGGCAGCTACTATTAGATCTATTAGTGATACAATAATTTATTTTACAGAAGACCTTCCTCACTCACCTATTAAGGCGCTGCTTCAACCTGGAACCTTCCGTCGAAAGAGAGTGCAGACCGAGGCTCAAATCGAGCGCCTTGAAAGCGAGCAAAGCCAAGAACTCGCCACAATAGACCGCCTCGCAAAAACCACACACAAAGAGCTCTCAAACCTCTACCAAGAACTCGCCCACTTTAAAAGAACCCACCGCGTCCTTTCCATTACGATGGACCCTGCCTACGACGATACCGATGCATGCGAACCCCACACCCCCCTACCCGTTTACACCACACATCATGTCGTTATCAGAAACCTCTTTGAACTTCAGTCCGTTGCTGACTATCTCCACACCACCCACTCAACCTACGACTACATTTTCCTAACAAACCATGCCAATAAAAACCTTTTACAATTCGGTCATGACCACCTTAACAAAGACTCCATTGAACCAAAAACATGGATCCACCTCAGTCAAGCAAGTAAACATGGCATGATCTTTCAAGCCTGCCTAGCTGGAGCTGAAGGTGGAATCGTTGAAACACTAGCAAAGCTCCCCCTGAGAACGTCCCTTCTTGCAGCGACAACTAAAATGACAGGGATCGGAGTAGACCGACCCGACGACCGAGTGCTAAAAGATGAGCTTATGCAAACCCTATGGCATGCCATCGCTAAAGAAGCCTCGCCAACAGAAGATTTCTCAGGACAAGTCATCATTGGACTTCCAGAAGAATGGGAAGAGAAATACCTCTACCGAGAACTTTTTGAAATGGGCCTTGAAAAAGCCCATCCAACAACATTTGATAGCCTTTTTATCCCTACCCATCGCCAATCCAAAGAAAACCCCGATGACTACCGTTGGGCTACCCGTACCTTCACACCCACGCCAACCAAACACACTGAACTTGCAAAATTCATCTGCACCCTCCTAGCCCTTCGGCTCACCATGCATTCAAAACACTAGCAGAAGCGCCACCCAAATGCCTTTCTGCACTTGGTTGGAAACAAGGAGCTAAAACCGCGTCTCCAAAAGCGTAGCGCTCAAACGTCGCAAAGAGCTTGCGGCCTTGAAGTGGCATCGCCAAGCCATACAGCGCAGATAATTCCAAGCCCACATAAACGATCGGCGTCATTACCACCTGTAAAATATCCTTTCCACAAGCCACAGCCCTAGATATAAGCGAATAGTCGCCACCTGATGGCCACCAAAAATGCGAAAGCGACACCACCTTCCCCACTCGGTTCGCAACATTTACCACACAAGTCACCGCATGAACAATCGGTGTTGTTAAAGAAAGCGCTAAACATTTCCCCCTGATAACACCTAATTCTTCATTTCCATACGGGTCATTATTGGTTAAGTCAACCACAGTGAATTCATCCTCACCCTCGCCGAAACGCGTAGCAGGATTGAAGTGAGAAAATTCGATTGGCGTCCCATTGCGCACCTCAAAAGTGTTTAGTAGAATGTTTTTCCATTCCCCAACCACATTACTCGTCGCTTGGGACAAAAACTCATAATTACAAACGTTTGATATCACATCACCAATACTCATGGACATAAACTCTCTCCTTTAAACAAGCCATCCTACCAGAATGTTAGCATTCCATAAAGATTAAACATATTTTTAGCCGAGCGGGGACCTGGGAATGTTAGAGGGGTTTAGGCAAAGGAGAATGGAAATAACCTCGCTAGCGAGGTTATGGTCTGACCGACGAAGGCCATACCTCTAGGTAGGCCGAAGGAGGAAGATTCTTTCTCCAAAGCATAAACTTCTCGAACGTTAGAGGGGTTTAGGCAAAGGAGAATGGAAGCAGACTTGCTCGCAAGTCTGTGTTTTGAATGGCGTAGGCCATACCTCTAGGTAGGCCGAAGCCAGAAAATTCATTCTCCAAAGCCTAAAAATCCCCTCTAACTGTTGTGGTAGACAGAGTCCACATCATCCAAGTCCTCGAGGAATTCGATAAGCGCATCATTTTTGGCGCGCGTTTCCTCGTCTACTTCAACAGAGTTTTTGGGGATCATTTCGAGGTTGGCTTCCTCGACTTGGATGTCGGCTGCTTCGATGGCTTCTTTGACTTGGAAAAGCAGTTCGGGTGGGGTAACGATCATGTAGAGGTCTTCGTTTGTTTCGAAGTCGTCGGCGCCTGCGTCGGTGATAAGCATGAAGAGGGTGTCTTCATCGGTGGCACTTGTTTTGACTTGGAGGACGCCTTTCCGGTCGAAGTTGAAGGAGACGGCGCCGGGTGTGGCGATTGAGCCACCTTTCTTATTAGTGGCGATGCGCATGTCGGAGGCGGTGCGGTTTTTGTTGTCGGTCATGGCATCGACGATGATGCCGACGCCACCGTGGCCGTAGAGTTCGTAGGTCATTTCGACGTAGTCGGCTTGGTCGGTGCTTGAAGCTTTTTTGATATTACGGTCGATGTTGTCGTTGGGCATGTTGACGGCACGCGCTTTTTGGATTGCAAGGCGCAGTTTTGCGTTGGCTGATTTATCGGGTCCGCCTTGTTTTACAGCGGAGATAATTTCTTTGGCAGCGCGAGAGAAGAGTTTCCCTTTTGCGGCGTCTGCGCGTCCTTTTCTGTGTTTGATGTTTGCCCATTTACTGTGTCCGGCCATTTGTTAGAGTTCCTTTTCCATCATGACTTTATTAATGTATTCTCCATCCTCTTTTAGGAAGGCGGGATGGGTGCCGTATTCTTTAAATCCTAGCCGCTCGTAGAGTTTTTGGGCGGGATTGCCATCGTAAACTTCGAGGTGGAGGACTTCGATGTTGAATTTTTCTTTACCAAGTTTCATCAGCTCGTTCATTAAAGCTGTACCGACGCCTTTGCCACGTGATTTTTCATCAACAACGATGGAAAAGAGGCATTGGTGTTTTTGGCATTCGAAAGTTTGAATATAGAGGTTTGCCATTCCGACCGGTTTATCATCGACTAGACAGGTGAGAGCAGCGCCCATTTTAATGTACTCGACCCAGACGCGTAGAGCATCATCTGTTTCCCTTTCGTTGATCATGGGGAAGTAACGCAGGACTCCTTCTTGCATGAGCCAGGTTTTTAGGTAGGGAAGGTCTTCTTCATTGGCTAGGCGAAATTTCATAGTTTTGCCTCCATGAGTAGGCGGGCTTTGTAGCTGCCGTCTTTTTCTTTGATCCACTTATTTTGGCGGCAGACGACTTTGAAGCCGGCTTTTTCAAGAATACCTTGAAGGGCGCACCCTTCGAAGATGTCGAAATGGATTGACTCTAGGCGAAAGTAGGTTTTAGCAAGGTGGAGGATATTTTTTAGGAGGGAGGTGCCGATGCCTTTTTTTATCATATGGGGATCGACAATTATGTAGAGCATGGAGGTATGAGCAACTTTTCTATAAGGCATGAGAAACAAGGTGGCAATGCCGACGGGCTTTCCTTTATAGGTGGCGGTCAGTGAGCACTTGTATTTATGGAACCCGATCCAGTTTCGGGTCATGAGCTCCATTTCTTTATCTTCTCGGAAAGGATACCACTGGGCTACCCCCGGCCACCGAAGCCATTTTTTAAGATGCGATTCATCGTCAGCGGTTGTGTAGCGGACATCAAAGGCTTCTTTATCTGAAATCATTACCCAAACTCTTTTAAATATGCGTTGATAAACCCATCGATATTTCCGTCCATGACAGAGTCGACGTTCCCCTCTTCGTACTTGGTGCGTGTGTCTTTAACTAGCATGTAGGGTTGAAACACGTAGTTGCGGATTTGAGACCCCCACGCAATCACCATTTTTTCGCCATCGAGCTCTTTGAGTTCTGCTTCGCGCTTCACAACTTCTCTCTCGTAAAGGCGGTTTCTCAGCATTTTCATGGCTGTTTCACGGTTTTTGATTTGAGAGCGCTCTTGTTGGCAGGCGACGACGATCCCTGAGGGGATGTGGGTGATGCGGACAGCTGAGTCGGTCGTGTTTACGTGTTGGCCACCCGCTCCTGATGAGCGAAATGTATCAATGCGTAGGTCGTCGGATTTTATGTCGATTGCAATATCATCATCGATTTCGGGCGTCACTTCTACGGAAGCAAAGCTTGTATGGCGCTTTGAATTGCTATCAAAGGGTGAAATTCTTACTAGGCGATGGACACCTTTTTCAGATTTAAGGTGGCCGTAGGCAAAAGGACCTGTAAACTTATAGATGAGGTTCTTAATGCCAGCGACATCCCCGTCAAGTCGCATCATCACTTCGACTTTCCAGTTCATTTTTGTGGCATAGCGTTGATACATACGAGCGAGCATTTCTGCCCAGTCGCATGCTTCGGTTCCACCTGCACCTGAATTAATTCCAAGGTAGCACGACTTATTATCGAGCTCACCAGAGAGCATTTTCTTCACCTCGAGTTCTTCTAGGTCTTGCTCTACTTGATTGAGCTCTTCTAAAAGCTCGCTTAAGAAATCTTCATCGACTTCTTCATCAAGTAAAGACGCAACATCTTTAAACCGGGTGTTGATTTCGCGGTAAGGGACTGTCCAAGATTTGAGTTCGTTCGAGTGGTTAATGGTTTTAGTTGCAGCGTCATTATCATCCCAGAAGCTGCTCTCGGCCATTTTTTTCTCTAGCTCTTCAACTTCGCTTTCTTTTTTAGCGAGGTCAAAGATACCTCCACATGTGAAGGAGACGACTCTCTATACTCTTAATGCGAAGTTTTGTTTCTTCATTCATATTCTAGCCATTTTTACATACTTTAGAATTGTATTCCAGTGTCATGTTCAATTTTCAACTAATTACTTTATAAGTATCAAGATTTTTCTTAAATTTAAAAAGACTTAACTCTAGCTTTACATTTATTTTCGCTGAGTTATAATTGCCACAACCAAATTTTGGTACGGAGGTCAAACCCTCCATTTCTAAAACCGTTACAACCTTATGGAGGTTACAAATGTCAGCAGACGTATCCGCAGCAGCAAGCAATGCTTTTCAAAGCGTAGGTGAATGTCTTTCTAACACAGCGTCTACACTTGGAGATTTTCTCCTAGAAGGTTGGGAAGTTGTTTCTAACTTTGTCCAAGAAACCGTTCTTCCTTTCTTCGAGAGCATGGTAGATGTCGTTCTTGATAACCAAGAAATATCAATGGCCGTTGTTGGTGGTGTAGCAGTTGGTGCAGCATTAACATACGTAGTTTCACGTTGCTTTTGCCAGCCTGCGCCCCCCCCAGTTGGAGGATAAGCTAGGTAGTGCAATTGAAAAAGAGGACGAGTGTTTTCCATGCTCGTCTTCTTTTTTAAATCTCGATCACGCGATTTCCCGTGATTACTTCGTCTTTTAGAACACATTGACCCACCCCCGTAACATCTTTAGCCTTAATGGTTAAAGATCCGTTAATCGTTACATTTTCTAGATAAACATTAGCAGCTTCGATGATAAGAGAACTTCCCTCATGCATTTTTCCACCACGGATTTTTTTTGCAATATCTTCCCAAAGAGGACCGAGGGCTGGGTGCATTTGGAACGTAAAATGTTCGGGCAATTCCATACCGCACATGTCATGTAAAAGTTCGCGTGCATTCTCTCGTATGTCATGTTCGCAATGTTCCGGTGTTTCTAAACTCCCAATTCCTGCAAGTCTTTTGGTGGTTGAAATGGTTTTCCGTCTCTTATTGTAAGTTAAGATTACCTCTGATTCATCAAGAACATCTGCAATATTTTGCATGGTAGATTCTAAGCGTGCGACCTTTTTTTCCTTGGACGCATTAACTAATAAACCAGGGAAGGGAAGTTTCTTTGATGCTTCAATCACACGATCTAATCGGATATAGAGAACATTTGTGTTGGAAGGAAACTTGGAGTAGTTACACCCAGCGCTCGGTTCATCTTGGATGCCATAGCGTTCTAGGTCGCAATACTCAACATTTGTCAGACTCCGTTTTCCCCCGCTGCATTTCACAACATTCATCCCCTCTTTTGCATTCACAATGCGAGGGCATGAGGCAAAACCTAGAGCTTTATTTTCTTTCGTAGCAAATCCAATCAGGGCCAAAATGCCGTAATCAGTACTGGCTACTGGGTTGTTAATTTGACGAACGAGTGCACTTTTAACTCCCAGAGACTGAAGCTTTTCAAAAACACCGCTTGAACGAGCTAATTTCCAGATAACCCCATGACCACCGGGCTTCATCACCAAATGCCCTAAATCGTCAAGAACCCACTTTCCGTCCAAATCAAAGGTGGGAACTGAGGGCTGTGAGATAATAAAGAATTTTTCAGGGTCTCTTCCAAAGTAGTTTCGCTCTTCTAAGATTTGACGAATGTGTGTTTCGTTTTCTTTCGCCTCAGAGGTCATCATAACGATGGGCTGTTCAATTTTGCGCCCCATTCGTTGAAAAAAGAGGTGCTCACGCGCATTTAGGTCTTCAATTAAGCGCGTTAAAAGGTCTTTTCCAAGAAATTTAAATTTCGCAGCTGGTTGGCCGGTTCCTAAACGATCGGCAGCGCCTCCAACTGGGTAAATTTCCGCCATCCACTCAAGTGCTTCGATTCCAATATTCACAGCCTCTCTGACTTCATCAGTCAGTTCTCGAATGTCCACTCGATGTGGCGCTTCCAATGTGATGTTTTCTGTTTCAGAGGGTGGTTTAAGAAGCTTTTTTGAGGTGTCAATATACCCATCAAGCCCACCAAGTTCGCTATAAAACTGATCAACAGCCCTTAATTTTGTAAAAAGTTCAGGGCTCTTTTTTGCAAGTACATGTGCTTGCCCACCCTTAAGAAGAGCGTCTGACAGATGGTTTTGTGCTTCATCGACCATAGATAGATAAGGTGCCACTGATTTCGTAAAAATGCAAGAAAATCACCTCATCAGACGATTTTTTTTGACTATTAATCCCCATAGGGGCTACAAAATGACATATTTGTTAAACGCCAAAAGGAGTTGATGCATGGCTGCAAAGAAGCAATCTAAGTTCATGAAACCTATGGCACTTAGCGACGCGCTAGAAGCTGTTGTCGGTAAGGGCCCCATGCCAAGAACTGAAGTGACTAAGAAATTATGGGCTTACATTAAGAAGCACGATAGACAAGACCCAGAAAATCGAAGAAATATTTTACCAGACGCAAAACTTGAAAAAGTTTTCGGTAGAAAGAAAGCTGTTAACATGTTTGAAATGACAAAGCTTGTTAACAACCACATGTCTTGACCAATTAGTTAAGGTCGAGTAACATGCCTGCTATGAAAGTCGCTGTGATTTTACTAGCAGGGGGCACGGGCACTCGTATGGGTACGTCCGTGCCAAAACAATTTTTGGATCTCGATGGAAAGCCGATAGCTCGTTATAGCTTCGATCTTTTCAAAGAACTCGATTACGTCACTCAAGTCGTGGTCGTCTGTCCTGAGATATACCGCGAAATATTCCCCCCTGACACTACTTTTGCAAACCCAGGCGAACGTCGCCAAGACTCTGTTTATAATGGTTTTTTGGAAACAGCTCGAGGTGTGGACTTAATTTGCATCCACGATGCGGCAAGGCCCTTCATTAGCAAAGAAGATGTTGAAAAGCTGCTTCAAGAAGCTCTTGTTAGTAAGGCTGCGACTCTTGCCTGCCCGGTCCGCTATACTGTCAAGGAAGTGACCGAAGGTCTCATCCAAAAAACGCTCAATCGCACAAACCTCTATGAGATTCATACGCCTCAAATGATCTCCCCTGAGCTTTTAGAAGAAGGGTTTAAAAAAGCGACTGACGAGGAAATCTCGGTAACAGATGATGTTTCTCTTGTCGAATTGCTTAAGCGTCCTGTAAGCGTGGTTGAGGGCTCTCCAAAGAACATCAAGATTACCTATCCCGATGATCTACAGTAAAATTTGCTTAGCCTACGATGGCACGGCTTACTCAGGATGGCAAATCCAACCAAATGGCGTGACGATTCAAGAAACGCTCCATCAGGTACTAGCGCAGCTTACCGGCGAAAAAATTCAAGTGACCGCCTCAGGTCGGACTGATGCTGGAGTACATGCCTTAAACCAAGTAGCCCATTTTGCACACAAAAAACCTCTTACTGCCCACGCAATAAATGCATTATTGCCTCCTGATATCCGCGTTCTATCTCTTGAGGAAACAACCAAAGACTTCCACGCAAGATTTAGCGCAAAAGGCAAATTCTACCACTATTTTCTCCACCTAGACCCGATTATCTCCCCTTTTGATCGAAAATATCGCACGCATTGCTCATATGCGCTTGATGTTGAAGCAATGCTTGAAGGGGCGAAACGCTTTATTGGGACATACGATTTCACCTCGTTTGCCAACGTAGGAGGTGGTTCCTCTGAAATGACAAAAACAATCTACAAGCTAGACTTGGTTCCGATCGATGGCGGGATTCGCTTCGAGTTTCACGGGAACGGGTTTCTCTACAAGATGGTCAGAAACATTGTTGGCACGCTGATTGATCTTGGACGTGGGAGCCTTGACATCGCTGACCTTAGCCGTATTTTTGACGCGCGGGACAGGCGCTCTGCTGGGCGCGCAGCTCCCCCTGAAGGCCTCTTCTTGGTTAACGTTGAGTATTAACTGATCAACAACAGGCGTGACCGATCCATTTGCCACAGTAAAATGCTTTGGCGCAATTTCCACTTGCATCTGCCCAAGTTTTGCTGCCACAAAGGACAAATTGGACGAGGCGCGTACGATGCCGTCAAAGGCCATCATGGAGAAGAAATCCGTCAGGACATCAGAAGAGCCACAATCGAGTGTAACTTGTAGATCTCCTAGCTCATTTTGTAGCTGCTTTTTTAACGCATTTGGATCTTTTGCGTCCGTGAAAATGTAGGCGTATATGGGTTTGTTTCCGATCAAGCGTGAAACTTTTAAAATCCCCTCGACATAGTAACTTAAGGGGGGGAATTTCAAGGGCCTTGAAACAATTTCCATCGGTGTATCACCACCACTTCCGCGGCGAATATGAAGCGCTAAGTTAAAATGCCCCTCTTTTAGTGGGACTAAAGAGAGTTTTTCACGCGAAGTCACCATCTCTTTTGCGACTTTTAAAAACGCTTTATCGGTCCAGTCAACATCAAAGGTAGAGTAAGCACCCCCAACGCGATCTTCTAAAGCCTCGGGGAAGTAGTTGACTAGATACAAAAGGGGTTTTTTCGAGGTGATTTCTTTTAACGGCCTGCGATAGACAACTTCTTTGTAGAGTTTGGCTTTGGGTTTGACCATTTCATTAGTGTGAAAAGCAAATTTATCAGAGTAGTCAAACGGCTCAAAGTAAAAATTATACCCTTCTTTTTCCGCAATCCACTTCGCGTGCAAATAGGAAAGGAGATTATCGCCTAGCCGACCTCCGTTTAATGTGTAAGAAACCGAGGGTCTATCGGTGCAAATCTTCGGTTTTTTAACCTTAATAGGAACATACGTAAGGGGAAAGATTACCAAAATCAGTAAGGGCCAGAATTTCTTGAGTTTTTTCATCGTTTTCCTTTAATATGGTCTCGTATATTTCATGCCGATGTGGTGAAATTGGTAGACACGATAGATTCAAAATCTGTTGCAAGCAATTGCGTGCTGGTTCGAGTCCGGTCATCGGCACTCTTTTTGAGCTTCCCGGATCTGATCCAGGTAATAGGCCAAATAGAGCTTTTCTTTTTTAAATTTCTTTGCACTAAATAATGCCTTGGCACGCTTTAATTTTTCCATTGTCACCTCTGCCCAGTCATCAATCAGCAGAATAGGTAAGTCTTCATAAACCGGGTCTATCTCTGACCTTTTGACAACGGGGATACTGCCAAGAAGCATCGCTTCCCAAGTACGGTGGCAGTCCAAACTCGTTCCACGTGGGCTAAAAACAAACGTCGAATTTGCCACATCTTCTAAAAAACCAGTGTAGGGTTTTTTGGTGCTCACATAGGTCTCAGGCGCTTTTTCAAAATTTTTATATATCAACTCTCTCTCACCAGGGCAGGTGACTTTCCACAAGTTGAGATAAACTAAATGTTCTTTTGTTTCTGGAAGGTGCCCCATTACACGCCTAATCTGATCGACATTTCCGTGTTTCCAAAACAAATTTGCAAGTCCAATAGGTAAAGGTCGCATTTTCGGGTGTTTAAGCGTCACATTTTTCCCAAACCAAGCGTGCAGTGTGTCATCTTCAAGGTAGCTTGCAAAAGGTCCTGGAACGTTTTTGATAGAATTATGAGTGATTAGGACGTATGGTTCTTTCAAACGGGGGTGAATAACTGAGAAAAAGAGAGCAAGATCATCTGCTGAAACAAAAATAGAATCCCCTTTTTTCACAGCACTTAAGTCAAATTGCTTGGGGGTATCGTCGTACACGTGATCAGCAAATGCCCTAAATGAGTCTCCTGAAATAAAAGGACTACTTGTCATGCGCAGCTCTTTTGCCTGGTAATCAGCAAGTATATTTCTTGGAAGTTGCAAACTGCAGATTAATTTCCCCGAATCATCTCGTGGAATGATTGCTTGGTCGGAAATTCTGGACCAAAACAGCGATGTCAGTTTTTTTTCATCTAAAAATTTAGCTCTTAGTTCTCCCCGATGAAGCCAGCCATTTATGAGCTTAATACCAGGACCTAAATGGATTCTAGTTCCTGAGCGCGCTTTTGTAAGATTTGCATAGACTAAAACATTATCTTCGATGATGTAGCGGGGTCCGACTAAATCCCGCTTCATTTGACTCTTTAGCTTAGAGGTCTTTGTAAACGTTTTGCATGAAACTTGAGGTAGTCCTGTCTTCCTCTGCCTAGTATCTAGAACGTAAAACTTTGCTTTTGGATTAAATTGTTTGGCCTGTTCAACTACAAGAGGCAGATGAAAGGGAAATTCTTTGTCTTTGACCTCGATCACAATCGCGGATTTCGGTTTGATTGAGTCGCACGCAGAGAATAAGAAAAGAACCATTAAACTGAAGAGCAAACTTTTCATACGTTCTATTGTGCAACATTTCTTGTTTTTAAGCTAGAGATCGCCTATTCTTCTAGGTTATGAAAAAGTATTTAGTCCTACTCATCATGCCTTTATGCCTTATTGCATCGAGCGTTGTAAAAGTTGAAACTTGTAAGCGCTATTACCACCCTGATCTCCCTTACCTTCCACCTGAATGTGAGCTTGGAACAGCCTCTGGCTGTATCATTGAGGGGAACCGGATCTTAACCTGTGCCCATGTCGTCTCAGGCGCTCCGTTTCTTATGGTTCAAAAGGCCCATGACCACAAAGCATACCCAGCTTTTATCGAGCACTTAGCTGAAGATTGTGACTTAGCACTACTTACTGTTTCTGACCCTGATTTTTGGGATGGCGCTCACCTTCTAGAACTTGGTGAAATGCCCTCTGTAGGAGATGAGGTCTTTGTCGAAGGCTTCCCTAATGGCGGCCAAGAACTTTGCCGCACTCGCGGTATTGTCTCCCGTACCCAGCTTGTTGAAGTGGCTAATAGCGGCCTTGAAATCCTCATGACTCAAGTCGACGCTAGTATCAATTCGGGAAACAGTGGTGGCGCAGTTCTTGCTGATGGAAAACTGATCGGCGTGAGCACACAAATCATCCCAGGCTTTAACAACTATGGTGAGATTGTTCCCGCAAGCATCATCAAACGCTTTATCCAAGATGTCAACACACACGGCTCTTATCATGGAATTCCTCTTGTCCCATTTAAATGGCAAGCGCTTACAAACCCCCAGCTAGCTTCCCACCTCGGAGCAATGGACGGTGGCGTTCTTGTTTTAGATTCAGATGATGAGCAGCTGAAACTCGGTGATGTCATCATCAAAATTGACGGTCACTTAATCGATAACCAAGGCACTTTCCTCGATAATAAAGGTCTTAGAATCGATATGACTTACCTCATCCAATCACACCTTATGCCAAGCACTGTTCCTATCAAGATTCTCCGCGATGGCTCAATGCAAAAAATCTACCTCAAGCTCGAAGAAGCGGCCGTTCCAAACAGCGACTTTAACAAAAAAAGACCCTACTTTATCCTAGGAGGTCTCGTCCTCATTGAAGACGATATGGGCGTGTTTGTCAGTGCCATTTTGCCCCACCCTATGAATTACAGCTATCGCGATTTAAACGACTATGACATTAATATGGTTAACGGACAAAGAGTCCGCACCATCTCGGATATTGTGAATGCACTTCCCCTAGATTCTACGTGTATTATTGAAACAATGAATGGTTCTGCTATGATCTTTAACTACCAAGAACTGATCGAAAACCATCAGGAGATATTAGACTGGTATGGAATTACGAATGCTAACGGACTATGAGCTCATCCTCTTTGATTTTGACGGGCTTTTAGTCAATACTGAAGAGCTCCATTATCAAGCGTATCTAGATATGCTCAAAAATCATAATGTCGTTCTTGACTTAAGTTTTAATGATTTCGCTGGGCTTGCACATACAAGCTCTACCGCGCTTAAAAGTTTTTTAGCGCCGCTGATTCCAGATATCTCCTGGGATGTCCTCTACGAAGAAAAACAAACCAATCTTCTCGGTTACCTCCAATCTGGAAAGCTTTCTCTGATGCCAGGGGCGGATAAGATGCTCGAATTTGTGCAAAAATCAGGGATCCCCTCTGCGGTTGCCACAAATTCTAGACTTGAGCAGATTAAGACGGTCCAGAGTCACCTTCCAGCTCTCAATGTGATTAACCACTGGATCACACGCGAAGACTATGAAAATCCGAAACCAGCGCCCGATGCCTACCTCACAGCAATCAAACAAGTGCTCCCCAACGCCCAAACTATCCTTGGTTTTGAAGATTCAATGCGCGGGATTTCCTCACTCATTAATGCTGGTGTTGACCCTATTTTGATATGTTCACCTGATCACCCACAGATGAAATCAGCAGAGCACATCCCCTATTACGAATCGTTTAATGCTGTATTGAAAAAGCTAGGTCCCAAGTCAGAGGTAAGTGTCGATCCTCGAGGGTGAAATAGGGCGTATTATGCCGGTTGTCAAAATCATAGATATCCACGGTCCCTTTCCATCTGACGATCACGTCATCAAATGCCCATTCTTCCCTTTCTGGTAGCGAAGTAACAGGCCCACGTACATTTTGCTTGATTAAGGCGAAGACTTCTTCTTTTGTGGCGCCCTCGACTATGAAATCAACCTCACCTGCAACCAAGTGCTTATTGAAGACAGCACTTCCTGTTGGATCGTTATAGAGATTGTGAATGGGACACCGATGACCCGAGGTGATCCGCACAGGTTTCTTAAGCTCACGTTGAATTAAGTTCAAAAGATCCAAAATCGTCTTTGAATACACTTCAACTCCCTCACTTTTAGGCAGTGAATGGGGGTGGCAATCAGCAAGTTCTGTGAGTTCAAACGCCGATACAGGTAAGATACGACTTGGATGATCTTTATCTCCCTTGCATCGCATGTCGTTGATTGTTAGAGGCTCTAAGTGAGCACTTTTTTCTTCCCAGGGGTAAACGTTTCGCTGTTTTAAGAGAGGGATAAAGATCGGAAAGCACACATCTTCTTGACGTCTTACGATAGGCTCAAAGGTGGCATTTTTCCGTTTGATCTCATCTTCCTTTACGGTTTTAAGATCTGAGCAGCCAATGAGTAAAAGGAACAAGATGTAACGCATCCTACAAAATATAAGGACTGTTATGAAACTAGTCCAGAGTTAGACACAATATGCATCGATGTTTGCAAAAAAATTCGATCTATACTAACTAAAGGCTAGGGGGAAACATGCAAAAGAACGTCTTAATTATTGATAAAAATCGCGAAACACGTGAACTCCTCTTTGATCTTTTGCGCCTAAAGAAAGTAAAAGTTGTAAGTGTTTGCGATCAAGCAAGCGCACTTAAGCACCTTAAAGACAAGAGGTTTGACCTTGTTTTTGCAGATCAAAAGTTGCCTTGCTCCCCTGAGATCCCCCAAGTACAAACTCCTAAGCCTTTTGATGAAAAAGCGGTGTTAGCTCTTTTAAATTCCTACACAACAGACCAGGAAATGATCGCGAACAGCCCCAGCATGCGCAAAATTATTGAAAAAGCAAAAAAAATTGCCCTAAGTGAAGCGAATGTGTTTATACACGGGGAATCCGGTGTTGGAAAAGAGGTGATAGCATCACTTATTCACGATGCATCAAAAAGGCAGATGCATCCTTTTGTCAAAGTGAACTGCGCAGCATTATCTCGAACGCTTATTGAATCGGAATTTTTTGGTCACGAAAAAGGTGCGTTTACTGGGGCAATAGCTCAGAGAATTGGGCGATTTGAGCTCGCTGATCAAGGCACACTTTTATTAGATGAAATCTCTGAAATTCCAGCCGCCCTTCAAGCAAAATTACTCCGCGTTGTCCAAGAGCAAGAGTTAGAACGCGTTGGCGGTGCGATATCAATCCCCATTAATGTTCGGTTAATCTCCACCTCTAATCGAGATATGCTTGCCTCCATCAAGGAGAAAGAATTCCGCTCAGACCTTTATTACCGTCTCAATGTCATTCCGATTGAAATCCCCCCTCTGCGTGAAAGAGTGGAAGATATTCTCCCACTTGCCGACTATTTTTTAAACTTGGCCTCTAAGAAAAATGATGTGAAGGCGCCAAATCTGACCAAAAAAGACAAAGAATTACTCCTTGGTTACACTTGGCCTGGAAATATTCGAGAGCTTGCAAACTTGATGGAACAATTTGTGGTGATGGGCGAATTAAACGTTTGCACAAAAAAACTCTCACACGTGCCTTTTACCAATCTCCCTTTAAGAGAAGTCGAAAAAAGACACATCGAAGCGACGCTACAAGCTTTTGATAACAACCGCACCAAAACAGCAAATGCTCTGGGGATTTCGATTCGCACACTGCGCAATAAGCTTAATAATTATCGCGCCTTTCCCGAAGCTCCTTAAATTCCTCAACAGAGCCCGCTTGTAAAAAAGGATTGTACTCGAGCTCAGCCTCAAGCGTCGAAGGGACATAAGGTGGCCCTTTTTTCAGCCGCTTTTTAGCAAGCTCACTTTTTGCAAAATTTAAGTTTTTTTCAGAATATTCGTGGCCACAATAGATGAGTGTCTCTTTTGGCAATTTCTTAAGCTGCTTCATTGAGTTAAACATCTCTTTTGGAGTCCCCTCAAAGAGTCTGCCACACCCGCTAACAAAAAGCGTATCGCCTGAAAAGAGAATCCCCTCATCAGGCATATAAAAAGCCACGTGTCCTTTCGTATGCCCGGGCGTTGCAATCACTTCGAATTTATAGGGACCAATTTGAAACTTCTCTTTGGGACGGACAATTCGATCTCGCCCTGGAATGGCTCCATCATCCGGTGCTATCACCTCAGCCCCTGTTCTCTTTTTAAGAGCGCAATTGCCATCGACATGATCTGAGTGGTGGTGCGTGTTCAAGATAGCACGCAGGCGCTTACCATCAAGCGCCTTGATGACACTTTCAGACTCACCTGGATCGATGACCAAAGCGTTCTCGCCCCAATGAAGCATATAAATGTAGTTATCCCCTAAGGCGGGGATTTTATCCACGTGCACCGGCATACAAAATGTAGGCAAACACGATCATGATAGCGATCACCACAATTGTGCGCCAAAAACCCACTTTTTTGTGTTCAACAACAGTATGACCTGTACGATCCCACGTTGTCACATGTAAATTCGATAATTTAACACACGCAACAATCATTGTAATCACAGAAACAATGGGAATTCCAGCACCGACTCCAAGCCACCATACCGAGAAAGAACGGTTCAGTGCGCTTAAAAAGCTCAGTTTTGTCCCATCTGTGCGTCTTACATGACAGTGCATCAGTGCTTTTCCTGGAGTAGAGCCCCAAGTTGAGATCAAAATAGCCTCAACAAAAACCCATAAAAAGATCACACACATGCCAAGCCATGGCTGATTGTACGCAGGTGTAGGAATATCAAGCAGCCCAATAATTACGCCGCAAATAATCCCGAAAATAAAATAATCAACGATTCTCGCCCAAAATCGCACCCAAGGACGCGCTTTTTGCTTTTCTTCAATTAAAGGCGTTTCAATCTCATCGCCTCTAGGCATCTCATCGCCCGTTTCTAATGGATGTGTCACTTAGCACCCCCCCTTTTTTGTTAAACTAGCAGGCTTCAATATATTTATCAATTGCCACTAGTAAATGACGGAAGCGGGCGGCTTGAATCTTCTCTTCATCCTCGCGAAACTTTCGCTTAAGCATCTTAAGAAGAGCCATTTCAAGTTGTCTTAGCAAGATCCGATAACCGACTTCCTCCACCATTTCAAGCTCCAAGATCGGAACCAAGTGAGGGGTTTCTATTACATCAAGGAGCATTTCCTTAATTCGAATTAAACTCCCTTTAAGTTCTAATAGCTTTTCATTTAAAAGCTTAGCGTCAATACCAAGATTAGCCTGTCCAACTACTGCATGCACTAAACCGCGTAGATCAAGTGTTTTTTCGAAAGACACCTCTTCTAAAGGTTGTCGCTTAATCCCTTCAAATCCCAAACCGCCAGAGCTTGCGTGAATCCACTCAACATCCTTGTGTGCTTTGGCAAATTTCGCAATCGCCTCGGATTCCATCACCCACTTCACTAGCGTAATCACCCCATCTTTTTCAACCACCTGATCTTCAGAGCGGGGCTTTGCCTTGAGCTGATCAAGATCAACACTCGCATCACTCACAATGCCAGAGGCATACGATTGCATACCGGTAAATGCTAAATCGATCCCCACAAAATAAATGGGAGAGCAACCCATCATCACCGCCTGAGCGATGGCGCTTGTTGTGACAGATAACGCCTCTTCGCCAAACGCGTGATCAAGCGTTTTTCCCTCAATCCCAAGCTCCATCTCAAAATACGCCTCTAAGGCTCCGCCCGTTTTCGTATGCTTGTAACCAAATGGCCCATTAAACAATTCAAAAATACGCGGCTGTAAACGGTTACCATAAATAAGTGGCCCTTCAAAATACTCCGACTCCTTGAGACGCTCATACTCTAAAGGATTGGGATCGATTGCAAAACAGATGTGGGGCTTAACACCTGCCTTTGTAAGCGCAGTGATCGTTGATCCCCCAGCTAAAATCAAAGCCTTATCCTCTAACCCTTTTAACCGCTCCATCTCATCATTCAAAGACGGACCTGCACCACAAATAATCGCAGGGACACCTTCAAAAGCGCCCGCTAACTTATCTGCAGAAAAAGCCTTTGGCAACCGCTTAATATTCGCTAAGAGATTTTGCGATAATAAATGATAATACAAATCCTCTTCATAGAGTGCATTGGTCACCGTGTGCAAACGAAGCATTTTAAGCCGCAATACATCATCACCAAAAAGCTCAAGCCGCTTGTAGGGAAATTCATCTGCAATCTCCCGAAAAAAGCTGTCGCGTTTTTCCTTATCAAATAAGTAACGAATATGCACCTGCGGATGCGCTAAAATCTCCTCGGACTCAGACCGTTTTAAAAAACGTTCCATCTCATCTAAGTCCTCTTCAATAAAAACCAAATCCCTTTCAGCATCTTTAGCAAGCCAAGCTTTAAATTCGAAAAACCGCTCTGAACGAGAAACCGACATTAAATAGATCAGCTCAAGCTCTTCAAAGTTCATCTTTTTTTTCTCATGACACGAGAGCAAAAAAGCAAGCTGTGGGTAGCGTTTTTCAATAGCCGTGTTCACTTACAAGCTCTCCATCTTGAAAAATCAATTTGCGTTTCATCCCATTTTCCCCATACATTTCCGAGGCGCCATGAAGTGCGCCATCTTTGTATTCCATCTTCGTTTTAATCGAACCATTCTCAAAATAATAAGTCTGTACCCCTTCCATCTGACCCTCTTTAAAAAACTGGTCGCTATAAAGAGCACCACTTGCATAAAACTGCTTAGCAGCGCCTTCTTTTTTTCCCATGTGATAGACCGTCTCGCTCATCACCTGGCCAGAGCGGGTAAAATAGCGCGACATGCCATGTAAAACCTCACCCTCTTTTTCTGCCTCCATCAATAATTCACCCGAATCGTAATAACGCTTCATCTAAGACTCTCCCAAAAAATATCCATCGATCATCAATGAAGTGACGCCAAACCTCCCAAAGTGGATTTAAGAAGACAGTAAACGCCACCTCTTCTTCTAATTCCACTTCGTATAAGGCATTTGGCCCTTTTAACAAATGAGAAACCGCCGACTGACACCGTTTTAAGCTCTCTAAAAACACCTCCGGATCACCCGCCCAATCAAGAGGTTTTTCTTCAGGGAAAATGGTCTCTTTCTCCACAAAATGGAGCTCATTTAAACGCACCTTGTCAAAGCCCTTTAAAGCCCTTCCTCCATCACTTGCATTGAGCCACTCGGTCTCAGGATTTTCAATGGCTAAATCCTCGAAATACTTTGCCGCCAAATTAAATTCAGCCGTACTTTTTGAACCTAAAATTCCCTTAGCATAGCCAGAACCTTGTAAATCAACTCCCACCAAAATAATCGGACTGCATCCTAAATTCAGAGCAACTTTAGCCGCAAAATTTGCCACATTCCATCCCCCATCGAAAAACCGCCCCGATCCCATCAAATACTCTTCAACAGGATGGCCCCCACTAGAACCCATATTGAACTTTGGGCCATTCCACCCCTTTAAAAAGCGGTGCGACAACCGATTTTGGAAAAACAAAGGTCGACCTTTTCCTTCCTGCAAACTCGGATCGGGGTCAAAAGCCACCGCCGCATGCGCCATATCTACAAGCCCTACACTTGACCCAGCCGCAAGAACCAAAGCTCCTTTAGAAAGACGCATTAAATCCTCCCTTGCCCCATCAAGCGAAGGCCCTGCCCCCACAATAATTGCAGGTCCCCCCATTATCACCTTCAATCCATCTCGCATCTTCAAGCGAACATTCTTTAACACATTGTCAACCACCCTAAGACCAAAATCGCGATAATCTGACGCGACTAAGAAAATTCCCTCTTTTAACTCCTCAAACTTCGCTTTAAGCTCCTGAAAATGATCTCCTTTATTGGCTACTAGAACACTTTTCTTAAAACAAAAGCGCCAAAGCAAACCTTTTAAAACTTCCTCACTTAAAAAGTGGAACTCAACCCGGGGATCCTCCAATAAACGGCCCGCCGCCTTGGATTCCATAAAGCGCGATAACCGATCTAAATCATCCTCTAAATAAATTAAGTGCTTCCCCTCAAAACCCACATCACCGCAGCCATACACGAAAAGAACATCTACATCCTTTGGAACAACCGCGCCACTCATCCTCACCTGCATTGCAAGCAACGGGTTTTTTTCGCTTAAAAGCTCAAGATTTCGCTCGTACACATAGCTCCTGATAGGTTGGAACCCCCTCCATTTTCTTATAGCCCTCCTCCCCTTTCCAAAAAAATGCCGCCTCGCCTTTGCTTACCAAACCCACACAACACGCCCCCACAAAATAATTGTAGCCAAAGACCTGATCAACCGCGCTTTCATTCAACCTTTCCGCCTTACACTCAATCAATAAAAGCGGGCGCATCGAGCCTTTTTCTAAACACATTAAGTCAAGCCGCCTGTTTGGCACATCCCTCCCCTTCAAATGCGGCAAGAGCGCTAACGCTCTTTCAACCACAATAAGCGACGAAGGATAGCCAAGGCTATCCTTCATATGCGCAATTAAACTTTGCCTGACCCGTTCTTCCGGCTTCATTGAGTGTTCATGATCGCATAGCCACCATTGGCACGTCTATACATCACCTTAATCGTGCGATCTTCCTCACTTTTGAACACCATGAAAAGATCATCTGTCAATTCCATCTTCATCCAGGCTTCATCCAAGGTCAATGTCTTCAAAGGCGCTTTTGTGACCCGAACAACAGGGGGCCTTGCAAAAGCCGCATCAAGAGTTGTATTATTCTCTTCGATGATGTCTTGATCTAAAGCTTGAACCTCTTTTTCCTCATGTTCTAGAAGCTCAACTTCCATCTCCGTCATCTTCAAACCTTTAGCGTGATGACTTTGAATCTTGCTTTTCCAACGACGTAACTTGCTTCTTAGCTTATCAAATGCCTTATCAATGGCAGAATACATTTCCCCCGTCACGGCATGCACCTTAATACGGTAATGGGAAAATTTCATAATGATGGTGACTTCGTGGTCAAGCTTGTGAACCTCAACCGTGGCATCCACATGAATTAAATCAGTCGATAACTTTTCCGTTTTCTCCAATTTATCCATGAAATAATCGCGCATGGCGTTTGTCACTTCAATATTCTTACCAACAACCGAAACTCTATAGTTCTCACTCATATCTATTTCCTCCTGAGAGGCAAGGATAACAGACTCAATATTTAATGTGTAGACCTCCAATGCTTGCAATATTTAACCACAAATAGTAGATGTAAAATATAACACAACAAAGGGAATACCATGAGTGGCATATCAGGTCCGGTCGGTCCACAAAATATCTCAAATAATCCAGGTTTTGGAGAATCTAACACAAGTCCGTCTAAACAACTCCTCCTTCATTCCTATGAAATCTGCTCTTATGCAACACACTCGCAACCACCTCTGACAGCCTCAACCATGAACGCTCTCACAAGTTACCTTCAAAAAACTCTCGAAATGTGTATTGTCTCTGACCCCTCGGGAGATGGTTCTCTCTATAGACAAGATATGGAAGCTGCTCTTACATGCCTTAATAAATCTGATTTAAGCCAAGCTAGTGGAGCAATGCTTGCTGGAATTACTAGCCCTCCCACCCCCATACAACCTCCGCAAACTAACCCCTATCAAACAAAATACCCGGCAGAGGCGATGATGCTTTTTGTGCAAGCTAACCTCCAAACACTCGCCCAACCTCAATTAACATGGGTATTTAATAATAAATCCACTGGAACCCCTAACAACATAAAAAATTTTGCAGACCTGATCAATCAATCCTACGACCTGATTAACTCCATGATCTCAGGCGAAGACAAAAAATACCCTAACTCGTCTCTTGCTAATGCAATGACCACATTAGACACACATATTAAGGCGTTTAATGAAATACCCGTGCCAGTTAACGGCGATCAAGATGCTGTCGCAAACTGGATGATGAATATTCTACCACCAGAGGGCACCGCTCAACCCGGCCAATTTAACATGCTTACTAGTGTACAAACCCTAATCTCGGACTATCAATCGTTCAATCCAGACAGCTAAACCTTAGTCCAACCCTCTTTTTGATCCGCATCTTTTAGCAGCGCAAATTCCGCTCTAGCGAGCCTTGCCACCTCAGACACCACCTCTCCCAACAGCACCAACCCTCCACAAACCACGCCATTAAACAGCGCTCCTCCACCCCCCATTGAATCAGGGCCACACCCATCCAAGTGACTCATGTTCCAAAAAATCGTCCCCACAAAAACAGACAGCCCAACCGCCGCAGGAACAACCACCTTCACCTCGCGCTTCAGCTCTCCCCAAACGCCTCTTTGCTCGGCAAGCCTCCTGGCCACCTCCGCTTTCACAGATTCATCCACATCTCATTCAAGTAATTTAAGCGTCGTCAAACCCTGAAGAACCATCTACCTCACCGTATTTAGTTATTAATCACAGGATATTTTTTTTGAGAAGTTTTTTGAGGTGAGTTTGGTGAATTTTTGGGCCCCTTTGGGGCCGCAGCGCCAGCTCCTGCTCCAGCAGGGGCCAGCCAAAAAATGCGCCAAAATCGCCCAAAAAAACCCTCAAAAAACGCACCAAGGAGGACTCGAACCCCCAACCCCCTGGTCCGAAGCCAGGTACTCTATCCGATTGAGCTATTGGTGCAGGGTTTAAATGATACTTATTTCATTTATTTGTGTGAAGGAGGAAAATAGGAGAATGGAAAGAATAGAAGGGATCGTTTTAAACGTGATACCGTATGGGGAGAAAGGGCAAATCGTGCAAATGCTCAGCTTAGATCGTGGGCGGATAAGCGCGCTCTTGCCAGGAAGGTTGGCACAGAAAGTGCATACCGAGCCCTTTAGTTGTAGTGAGTTTGAGATGAAAAGCGGGCGAGGAGCGATGTATCGGTGCAAAGACGTGACACTGCTAGATGCTCACCTTGGACTGCGAGAAAGCTATGAAGTGATGGAAGCTGGGGGAAAGATGCTCAAGATCCTCTTAAAAACGCAATACCCCGATAGGCCCTGCGAAATCCTTTACGGCAGCCTCAAACAATTTTTAAAAGCTTTGCCCCAAAGCAAAAACCCAAAAAACTACAGCCTCTCCTTTGCTCTGAAAGTCCTAAGGCACGAGGGAATTTTAGAAGAAGAGCCGAGCCTTCCACCAAGTGAAAGCGCGGCTCTTAAAGCACTTGTTGAAGCAAAAGGCTTTAACTTTTTGGACACCCTGACCATGCAAGACGCCACGATAAGTCAACTACGCAGTTACATTAAAGCCCTTCTAGCCTCTTACTAAACACCAGTATCGTCGCCACCAGGTAACCGGCTTAGCATTCTCTGATGAGCGCTTTGTGGGACCGTTGTGACCAGTTCTGGAGGTGGCTGCACCGCAACTCTGACCTCTCCTACAGATGCCTGCGGGGAGGGTGGATCAGCTTCATCTGCAGGATCTACGGCACGGGCTCCAGCCATAACAGCGCTCGCTGTTGGTAGCCCAGGAGGAGGCGGTACCTGATGAGCTTGGAGATAGGCATCCTTCAGCTCCCCTAACGCTGTGAAATCTTGTCCTGGTGCTGGATCTGGAAACGCTCTACGACCGGTCATAAAATCACCTGCTACAGGATCAAGCGCCACACAGCTGTTAAAGAGTGATCGCGGCAATGACCCATGGATAGCCCCTGGGAAAGCATCATAAAGAGCCATCCTATCTAGAACATCTCCGATGTCGTGACACGGAGTTTGCAGTCCTTGTAAAAGGGCAACTCTCGCCGCAGTATCAGCAATTTTGTGATGCTGAACCGATGTTGGGTGGAGACTCCCTTCCCCCGCTTCAACTTTAACGACAGCGACATGACGTCTTATACAAAGACCTACAAGCACAGTTCCTACAACACCTACAACAAGAGAAACAACTCCCATGCTTCTTGTTGCTTTAACAACAGGAACAACCCAACCTGCTATGATGCAAAGAGCGCCTACGGTGCCTGCCGCTATAGCACCATCACCATGCTCTGTCTCTTCAATTGCCTTTAAGCGCTCTCTCACTTCTCCGTCTATTTCTACCCGATCTGTATGACATGCTTGAATCACTAAAAGCACTCGGTCAAAGACTCCCTGTGTGAGCGTCTCTGTTGCTAAGCCCATACATGCAGTTGTTTCTCTAAGATTTACCGCTTCCCACCTTTCAAAGAGCGTTTGTGCGCTCAGTGCTTTCAAGGCCATCTCTCTTCCTCCAAATATAAAATCGAGAGGAAAAGATTACATCTGGATGAATATCTAGCAAGCGTTTTTTCTACACGATGCTCGAGTCGCTTCCAGGCAACCGACTAACCATTCGATCGTGGACACTTTCTGTTGCCGGCGGAGGAGGAGGCGTACTTGCTGTTGATACTGGCACCGGTGGTGGGGGCACTGCATCGACCTCTTCAGCATCATGTACCGTCACAACAACTTCGTCTGTGTGAGCCGTATGCTGCGACGATCCGACAGACGCTGCAACAGCATGGGTAGGTGAGTGACGGTCTGGACTTTGACGTGCTGCTAAACTTGTTAGTGTCGCATCGAGATCACTATCGCCATCTTCTTCACCAGCCGAATCATCCTCTGCAAGCATACGAGCGAGCTGTGCAGCAGAAATAGAGTGACCTGTGACCATTAAGGGGGAGGGTGAACTTGATGAATCTAATGCGACACCTGCAGCACTTGCTAGCATGGGACTCTGCTGAACCGCACTCCCTGAAAGGGTTGACGTTCGTGCTAAGCATCTTACTCGATCCGCTGTGTGAAGCTGCCCTACACCTGTCCTTAAACGCTGTAAAAACCTCGGTACTGGTGGCGCTCCACCAGGTGCAGGCTTTGCTTCATCGTCTCCCCAATGCGCTTGCAAGTAGGGTTGATGCATCAGGGCTCCAACCATATGTTGTTCGAATCGCTCTCGAACTTCAGGTGGTAGCTGGACGGGTGCTCGTGCTAAGGCTCGGAGTTCTTGAGGAGATTGAGCAGGGGCACCATACGCTTTAAACACGCGCGTCATGGTCGCAGCGGTTTGAAGATCTGTGTCAACAATCACTTTTAAACGTTCAAGGGCTTCCTGTTCCTCATCAAGCTCAGCCTTTTTAAGAGCGACTTTTCCAACACCCCAACCAAATATTCCCAGCCCAATCGCTTTAAAAATGTTAAGAACAACCCTTTCACTGGAAGTTTCATCCCCTTCTTGTGCTGCAGTGTCATCATAAGCAACCGCCCCGGCAAGTACGCCAGAGCCTGCTAAGCTACCAAGAATTGACCAACCACTGGCTTTGAGAAATGGAACCCATTTCTCTGCATGTTCAACGCGCTCCTCCACAACAGCTTTCATGGCAGTGAGCGCCCGTTGATTAGCTTCTAGCTCAGAAATGGCAGGCCCTGCATTGCCGCCACCTTCTAAAACCGCACCAATCACGCCCCCAGCACCAAGGTTTTTGTGCTTAACGGCAAGCCAGGCAAGTTCCAGTTCTCGATTGTCTTTGGTGTCATAATTCACAGGTGCAACTGCAGCGGCTCCTAGCATCATAATATTTCTCCTATTAAGTTAATTTTACTTTCTGCCGTCATCATCACCACCCGCGGCTCTGGGAGACAGATAGCCATGCGTTGTTACCCGCTCCGCCGCGTCCCTTAGCATCCGCCCCAAACGCGTATCAGGATAGGGATACGCTGTGACGTCTCGAGTAGAGCGCTCAGCTTGTGCCTCAACAAGACGACGAGCGAGAACCCTTGTGGGACGGAGACGAGCTCGAGCTTGCTCTCTAAGGGTTCTTTCCAGTGATGCTGCGACTATCTCGGGTGTGTCAGATCTTTCAATTGGACACCCTTGTAAAATGGCAATCGACCCTCTAAACAACCCTAGAAGACGATCTGATTCATCTCTAAGTCGCCTAAATCGCCCCATCAACTTCTCTTTGGCAACGATTGATTGCTTCATTCGAGTACTCGCATTTGAGATCACCGCCTGTCCAAAGAGCAGCGCAATGTTAAGCACGCGTAGTTCTTCTACACCTTCAGAAACAGCGGTCGAAATCCCTAGGGTTAAATTGCTAAACCAAACAGCGTATTCAGCAGCAGTTAAGACTCTATCTTTGAAACGATCTGCTTCTACACCACAAATTGTCCCCGTTCTTCCTAAAATCGCTTCAGCATGCTGATGAAGTCTTGTTAGGGTTCTAACATGCCCCTCAAGCATCCCAATATGCATCGAGTAATTATGGCGACGACGTTGTGTTTCCCTTGCATGAGAGCCTGCAAAAGCGCGAATTGTGTCACCGCTTGCTGCAGCACGGTCTAACTCACGCTCCATATCCAAAATAAAGGCTTCTTGTGGTCCTGCCAAAAGTGGTTCAATTTCCGCTTCAGGCTCGTCAGGTGTTTTTGCACAGCCAGCTTCTACAACAACTTCAACTTCGTCATCGCAAACTGAAGGTGGAGGTGTAGTACACACTAAAGCTCCCGAAGGTGTTCTGTCATGTGTCATGGGAGATGCTAAGTCTCTTAAACGGTTCTCTCGAGCTTCTTCTAAAATCAATCCTTCTACCGTATCCCCAAAAGGCGGAATTGCCGTAAGTTGGTCACGCGAGAGACGTGACAACCATCTCGCTGCAATTTCTTCACGAGAAAGAGGAGCAGTTCCCACACTCACACCCCATATGCGTTTCAATTCTTCAACTAACCACAGTCCGATAGTCTCTGTGTCCAATTTCGATTCAGAGGGGAGGCTTTGCGGAGAAAGACGCAGTTCAACAGCCGCATCGGCTTCGTAAAAAGCAAGGGCTGACCCAAAATCTGCAATAGCGCGACGAGCTGTATCACGTATACCGACTAACTCTGTTACGGCAGTTTCAAAGGTCGCCCTCTTATTTAGCTGGTGTTTCCCAAGCCTTGAGCAAGATCCCTGAATAAAATTTGCCGTAGCACTCACCACTCCAGCTACTTTTGAAGCCGCTGGATCCAAAAAATGGACAACTCCCGCACCAATTGAAAGAGCCCATGTTAGATGTTCCGCCCCCCAAAAAGACCAAACCTTTGCCGAAGATCTTTCTGCACCACAACACGTTTCTGTTTTAACTCCTCGTAAGTGTCCGATTGCTTCAGCTGCAACCTTCCGAAGAGCTTGAATTTCCTTTTGAAGAGAACTTCGCGTTATGGCTAAATCGGTATCTAAGTGACCATTTTCCTCTACAAACTCGGCGACACTTGCTCTGAGTTTATCTCCAGTGGAAACCGCACTTCCTAAACGTTCTTGTAAATTTCTGACAAACTGAAAATTTGCGCCTTCTACAACTTGCACTGCCATGACTTACCTCCCTAGGTCTTAAAATATTATTTAACCATTCCAAAAACAATCTTTACAGTCAATAAATATTTTACTTGTCGCAAAGGGCGAAAAAAAAGACCGACTTTTGTCGGTCTTTTAATGATTGCGAAAGGGGGGAATCGAACCCCCAAGAGGTTTCCCTCACTACCACCTCAAGGTAGCGCGTCTGCCAATTCCGCCACTTCCGCGAAAATAGGTGAATCAAGCATAATAAATTGTGAATATGAAAGCAAGTTTGATTTTTTTAATCCGCGGGTACCGTCTTTTGATCAGCCCTTGGATCGGCAAGTGTTGTCGCTTCTACCCGTCCTGCAGTGAGTATGCTATTCTTGCGATCAAAAAACACGGTTCGCTTAAAGGCACGTATCTTACGATTCGCCGCCTCCTTAAATGCCATCCTTACCATCCAGGCGGCATCGATGAACCTTAGGCGTTTTAGACAGATCTGAGGCTATTACTATTGAGGCACACTGCTAGGGGATGACGAGGGTTTTGCCGAGGCGAAGTGCTTTGTCTTTAGGTAAATCGTTAGCTTCCCGAAGGGCGCTCACAGTCGTTTTATAGTGACGCGCCAAGTCCCAAAGTGTGTCTCCTTTTTTGATAAAATGTACTTTTTTCTCCGTAGGAGCATCAGGGAAAAAAAGTTTAACAACAATCGAGTGTTCGTAAGGTTCGGGCAGAGATTGGTTTGTTAATTTACACAGCTGCTTCGCTGCCATTTCTCGTACAGAGTCTGGACGAAGGCCTATCATCGTCTCTTTAAGGAAATCAACGGTTTCATTGGTAGGGATTGTAAGCAAGGGAATAAGGATGGATATTTTTTCATTGTCGAGGCGATTTTGGACATAGTTTTTCTCGGTTTCAACGAGCAGACGTGCTGCTATAGGTGAGCCCCGGTTGACATACGTTTGTAAGAGCGCGCGACGTGTGCTCGCATCAAAGTTTTCAAACGCTTTGGGCAAATCTTGGAAATCACAGTGAAGGATCATAGAAAGCAGGGTTTGTTTTTCGATAAGGTACTTTGAGCGGTTAAAGAGCATAGTAAGCGCATAAAATTCAGGCGTTAAGTAAAATGTTTCTTTAAGAGAAGAAGAATTGTTCCCTCGTTTGAGTTCTTCAAATAGACCTTTTGGGGTTAGTGGCCACTGCTCGGTTTGGGCAAAAGCTTGGAGAGTGTCGAAATGGGCACTGTTCAGACTCGGATAGAGAGTGAGTTCAAGCTCTTCGCCCCCTTGGGGATTTGTGAAATGGAGGCTTCTTGTTTGCAGCTCATCGGATGGCAAGGCGCGTTTGATATCAAAGTCGTGGAAGGCAACAAGGCAGGCAAGGGCGAGATCTCGGCGGCAATAGCCCTTTTCTAGTTGCTCATTCCGTTTTAGTTCAAAGGTAAGTTCTTCAAAACTTGCCAAAAGGTATTCATGAAACACTCTCGTGTTGCTTACGCGCTCTTCACGAGGGGCGTTAAAGGCGATTTTTTGCGGCGTTGTTGGGCGTAGTGCTAAGACAATAAATGTCGATAGAAAGGCAATGTTAAGCCCCCCTGAGATAATAAGGGCTTTAGTAAGTGTCCGTGACTTTTTCTCCCAAGCATTCATGATGGTCTAAACGGTAGCATTTTTCCCTTTTTCTTATCGATAGAATATGATAAATTATTTTCATGTTGATTCCACTCTCTTGGCTAAAGAAATTCATTGATCTAGATCTAACTCCTCATGAGCTCGAAGAGGTTTTGACCTTAAGCGGTCTTGAAGTTGATTCGATCCAACCAAAGCCCCTTAATTTCACAAACGTTGTGGTTGGTGAGGTTCTTGAAACCGCACCGCACCCCGATGCAGAAAAATTAACTGTGGCTCAAGTAAGCGATGGCGAAGAGACGGTTCAGGTTGTATGTGGTGCGCCTAATTGCCGACCTGGAATGAAGACGGCTTTTGCCCGTGTTGGCGGCAAAGTCGGTGACATGAAGATTAAGAAAGCCAAGTTACGCGGTGTTGAATCAAAAGGCATGCTGTGCGGTGAAGATGAGCTTGAGCTTGGCGAAGATAAAAGTGGCATTATTGAACTTGATTTAGCAGTTGGTACCGATCTTAGTGAGCATTACAGCGACTTGATTATCGAAATTTCTCTTACACCAAACTTAGGTCACTGCGCAAGTGTTCTCGGTGTGGCAAGGGAACTTGCAGCCCTTTTAGAAAAACCTCTTAAGCTAAAAAAACCGAAAGTTCAAGAGGTTCAAGAGAAAAATACGACGTCAGTTCAAATTGAAGATGAGCATTGTTATCACTACGCATGCCGCAAGATGCGCGGTGTTAAAGTGGGGCCCACACCCGATTTCATCAAGACAGCCTTGGAAGACTCAGGGATTCGCAGCTTAAATAACATTGTCGATGTCACAAATTATGTCATGCTAGAGCTCGGACAGCCAATGCATGCGTTTGATGCAAAACATACTGACCACATTGTCGTGAAAAAGGGAAAGGGAACGCTTAAAACTCTCGATGATGTTGAGCGGGAGATAAGAGAAGATGTGCTTTTAATTTGCTCTGATAAGTCCCCTCTAGCTGTTGCAGGTGTGATGGGAGGAGCTAGTTCTGCGATTTGTGATGAGACAACAGACATTTTACTCGAAGCTGCTTGGTTTGACGCCTCAGATGTGAGACGCTCAAGCAAAGCGCTTAATCTACGCACTGAATCCTCCAGTCGTTTTGAACGCGGCATTGACCCTGAAGGCATTCACCGCGCTTTAGATCGCGCCGCAGAGCTCATTTTAGAAGTAGCTGGTGGAGAGCTCTTAGAGGGCATTGCCGAGAAAAAAACAAAAGAGGTCAAAACCCGGAGCGTGCCGCTCCGCTTTGAGCGCGTCAATGCACTATTGGGCACGCAGCTTAGTGAAAATGAAATTGAATCTTTTTTAAAGCGTCTTGATATGCCACTTAAAAATGGCAAGGTTTCAGTCCCCTCTTATCGCAATGACATTCAAGCTGAAATTGACTTGATCGAGGAAGTAGCTCGTGTTTACGGTTACAATAATATTGAACGCTCCCAACCAATTGCGCCGCTGTCCCCTCAAAATCACTCAACGATTTATCAGGTGGAAAATGAGGTGCGCGATGTTCTCTTAAGAGAGGGCCTTCAAGAGTTTTTATGTTGTGATTTGATCAGCCCAAAGCAAGCTGAAGTGCTCAAAGAAAGTGAACTGATTAAGGTTTTAAAACCAAGTTCTGTTGACCAATCTGTGTTACGTACATCACTTCTTCCAGGTCTTCTCCAATCGATTCGTCACAATTTTGACCACCGCAACTTGGACATTAATGCGTTCGAAATCGGTCGCATCCACTTTAGGTGGGAAGACGGTTATAAAGAGCGCCTGATGGCAGGTGTAGTGATGACCGGCAAGAGTGACCCCCACCACTACTCTGAGAAACCAAGCAAGGTGGATTTTTTCGACCTAAAAGGCGTTTTAGAAAATGTGTTCAAAGCGTTTAATATGGAACCTAAATGGATTTGTGGTTCCCTCGACACATTTCACCCAGGTGTTCAAGCAAACTTAGAGTTCGACGATCAGTCAATTGGCACGATCGGAGAAGTACACCCAACCGTCCTTACTCACTTCGGTATTGAATTCCCCGTGTACTTTGCTGAAATCGATCTTCACGCTTTTACTTTGCCTGAAAAACGCATGTCCCCCTTACCTCAATTCCCCGCTGTTGAGCGCGATTGGACCGTGACCCTCGAAAGAGAAACACCCATTGGCATCATCGAAGCAGCTCTTTCTGATATCCGCTCCAAACTCTTAGCATCAGCCCATTTAATCGACCTCTTCGAAAGTGAAAAGCTTGGAGCTGATAAAAAAAACGCCACCTTCCGCTTTAATTACCGCCACGAGAAAAAAACCTTAAAAACTGAGGACGTTGATCGAGAACACTCAAGAATCGTCGATCATCTGAGGAATCTCTTGCAAAGAATAGACTCAGATCGTTAAGTTAGGATCTTACAGAGGTTATCTATGAATCGAAAAGCATTATTTATTCCATTACTTAGCTTACTAGTAGTAGGCTGTAATAACAAAAACAACGATGAAACTGCGCAAGTTGTTGCAAAACGTTACATCCATAAATACGGCTATGATGTCTCACCGTCTGAGTGGAACGATGCCACCTACCCAGGTCAAGTTGTCACAACTCTACGCAATGGTGTCACGAAGACGGCAACCTATGAAAGCGGCGTCTTAAATGGCCCTACCACTTTCACTTTTCCCCACTCCCAAACGCGTTCAAGCCTAGAAATGTATGACCAAGGAAACCTGGTCAAAAAGGTGAGCTATACGATTCGCGGCATTCCTGCAGAGGAACAGCTTTTCATCTCCCCCACTCATGTCAAGTCAACTCAATGGTTCACTAACGGTTCCCCGATGTCGGTTGAAGAACACGAAGATGGACTTTTAATGACGGGAGAATATCGCAACCTAAATAATGAAACCGTTTCAGAAATTAAAGGCGGAAAAGGCATGCGCCTTCTCAAATGTGGCGAAACAGATCGTATCCTCGTCAAAGAGATTATCGACGAAGGACGCTGCTCCCATAGAGAAAGCTACCACGAAAATGCAGTCCCTTACATGTCGTACGACCTATTCAATGGCGTACTACACGGCACGAAGAAAATCTTTGCCACCTCAGGAGAGCCTGTTTCTATCGAATCCTACAACATGGATGTCCTAGATGGCCTTGCCACTTACTTCCAAAATGGAAGCCGTTACCTTGAACTCTCTTTCAAAAATGGCCTCAAAGATGGCATCGAAAGACACTATGTCGATGGCGAGACCATTGTTGAGGAAACTCACTGGCTAAGCGGGGCAAAACACGGCCCTTCTACAATCTATTATGATGGAATGTCCAAGACTGAGTGGTTCTATAATAATGAACTGGTCTCCAAGACGAAGTATGACGACCTCGTCTCAAGAGAACACACCATCGCGATTATGAACGAACGTTCAAAAACTAAAATCGCTTACTAATTCCAAGGCAATTTACTTCTATCTGATTGATATTAAGTGAATTGCCTTTTTTATTTCATATTTTTCTCTATTTGGCACCTATCTTGCATTATAAGCTAAGTAAAAGGAGATAATATATGAAAACAAATGAACTCTTGAAAAAGATTGCAAAATTAGAATCTATCGTAGATCAACTCCAGTCTGAGATGAATTACATCGACCAGCTACTTCGGGAAGTCGGTTTTGAGGAAGGCCTTGAAACACTCAAAGAAGCAGCGCTTGAACTTTTAGAGAAAAAACAAGAAGACGAGCCTATCTAGATGAGTGATAGAAGCTCTTCCTGACTTAGGGTTTGTTCAGCAAGATGCCTTTTACTTGCTTTAAGCTCGAAAACACGGTTTTCGATGCTGTTTTGTGTGATATATCGTCTAGCAATCACCGCTTTGGTTCGTCCGAGGCGGTGGGCGCGACTAATTGCCTGATCTTCAACAGCTTCATTCCACCATGGATCGATAATCAAGACGTAATCAGCCTCTTGTAAATTAAGACCTGTTCCCCCAGCTTTTAAACTAATGAGAAAAGGAGAGATCTGCCCCTCCTTAAATTGTGTGACCAAGTCATCTCGGTCTTTAGTAGATCCATCTAAGTATAGAGATGGGATTGAAAGTTTTTCTCTAAGAGCTTTTAGGATTGTAGTAAACTGGCTGTAGATCAAGACTTTATACCCATTTTCAGCAAGTTCATGAATATCTTCTGCGACCTGTTGAATTTTTCCTCGAGCGATGCACATTCTAAGAGCGGTGATCAATTCAAGTGGCCGATCTTTAAGTTCATCTTTGATTTCCTGGTACTCACCGCTAAGCTTTTCATCCATTTCAAGGTAGAGTTCAGTTTCTACTTTTGCGGGCAGATCAAGATCAACCTCATGCTTCTTCCGACGAAGCATTAAGGGTCTACCGAGGAATTTGTATTGGGACATGAGCTCAGAGATACTATTTTCAATCGGTGTTCCACTTAAGGAAAGGCGAAATTTGCCTTGAAGGGAGTAGGCTGCTTTCGCCGTTTGGGAGGCTTTGTTTTTGATTGCCTGCGCTTCATCAAGCACAATCACATCAAACACCTCTTGCTTAAGCTGTTCGATGTCCAAACGGAGCAGGGCATAGGAGGTAATGATCATACCTCTTTCTGGTAAAACCCCTCGATCTGGACCATTATGTATATAGACGGGCAAGTCGGGTAAAAATTGATGAGCCTCTCTTTCCCAATTCTTAAGAAGAGAAGTTGGAGCCACGATAAGGTAACGTCCTTGCGGATTTAACCCAGACAAAAATGCCAGTACCTGGACAGTTTTGCCGAGACCCATCTCATCTGCCAGTATCCCACTCCTTTGCGCATGATAAATGGCACTCAGCCAATTGAGCCCGTGCTGCTGATACGGATAGAGCTCTCCTTTAAACCTCTTATTTAGAGTAACCTGCTTTAATTTAGGTTCAATGTAAAGGCCAACTTGCTCATGATTAATAGGGGCAAACATTTCCCCCTCAAGGTCCCATCCTTCCTGCAGGACAATTTCGCAATTTTGAGGATCTAAGACGCGCCACCCCTCATTAATGAGATGTGTGAGATTTTTTTGCACATCATTGGGCGAGCAAAAGTAGGTATCGCCATCTTGAGAGTAGTCGGTCTTGAGGAGATCCTCCTCCCAAATTTTCTCCTCGGTTTGATCGCGTTTCCACGACAGGTCGTGGATACAAATTTCACGATTGGGGTAAGACATCCACAGTTCGACGAACATGCCGCGTGGATCTTTAAGTTTAAGATAGGGAGTTGGTGAAACGGTTTCTTCAATTTCGTCTTCGATAAGGTAGAGAAAGCCTTGATGGATAAAGTAGTCGCTTGTGATTTCTGAGCAATCTGTAACTTGGTAGGTACGCAAGGTGGAGACGAGTTTATCTCCAACGCGCATAAATTCTGTATAAAGGTCGACGATGAGTTTTTTGCCCCCGAAAAAGAGCTCCCCTTTTTTCGCTTTCTCGTGGATTTCCTTTAAAGTGAAGATAGCTCTTCTTTCTCCTCGGCGCTCAAGCGACGATAGGGGCGCACGCGCTCGGTTTGATCAAACTTTCTGAGCCGTTTTTCATGCGTACAAGTTTCAGAGCAGCACCCTTGCAATTTCTCAGCACACGCTTTACACGAGATAAAAAGCTCGTTACAATCCATGTAAGCACAGTTATAAAACGTTTCTGCTGGGCACCCACACTCATGGCAGTGGCTAATCGTTTCTGTTGGCTCTTCAGATAGAGGGATTGCCATCCGATCATCAAAGACAAACAGTTTGCCCTTCCAGTGTTTTGAACCCTCTTCTAAGCCATAACGGATCACACCGCCTTTAAGTTGGTAGACCTTGTCAAAGCCCTTTTCTATGAGCATAGGCGAGAAGAGTTCGCAGCGAATGCCACCGGTGCAATACATCATGATCCGCGTGTCTTTGTCTACTTCGCTTGCAATTTTCTCAGCAAATTCAGGGAATTCGCGAAAGGTATCCATTTTAGGCTCGATCGCGCCATCAAAGTGACCCACTTCCCATTCGTATTCGTTACGGACATCAACAACAAGTGTTTTCCCATCCTCTTCATCAAGCATTTCACGCCACTTTTTCGCACTCACGTGCTCAGCAACCGTTGACATATCCACTTTCTTATCTAAAGCAACCAGTTGCCCTCGGTATTTGATTTGTAGGCGGGCAAATGGATGCTCGTCGAAGAGGTGCGTTTTGATATCAGCGTTTGGGAACTGCTCTAATATCCAAGCCGTGCAATCAATGCTCTCATGTGTGCTCATTTGGGCATTAATTCCTTCCTCAGAAATATAAATGCGTCCATGGACATCTTGGGTTTTAAAATAGTTAAGCCATTTTTTGACCATCCCTTGGGGATCACTAACTGGAGTAAAATCGTAGAATGCTAAAACCTTGTACATGGGAGAGGATGGTAGCATATTAAGGGAAATTATTGTATAAATATCTTCCATGAAAGGACCTCTAAGGGATTGTTTAAAAACTCGCTCAGCCTACTTTTGGTCGCGCGCACTCTCCGGCCCCTTTTGGGGGATCGTTCCCCTGCTTTCTTTCATCTTGTATAAAGAATTTGAGATTAGCGCCCTGCACATCAGTGTCTTAATCGCCATGAAGCCGATGGCCGGTCTCCTCTCACCGTATTGGAGTGCCTCCCTCGACAAAAGACCCGACCGACTCGTTCCCAATCTCGTTGCAGCAAATATTTTAAAGTTTGTCCCCTTCTTGTTTATCCCTTGGATTTCAAACCCTTGGTTCCCAATTTGTGCATTTGGCTTCTACATGGTGCTAAAGCGCGGCATCATCCCGGCTTGGATGGAGGTGATGAAACAAAATTTGAACCGAGACACTCATTCGAAGGTGTTTGCCTTTGGCAGTGCACTGGACTATCTTTCAACGGCCATCCTCCCTCTCTTTTTTGGTTTTCTCTTGGATACTTGGGGCAGTTCATGGCGTTGGATTTTCTTTGGAACCGCTTTAATTGGCATCGCATCAACCTACTTTATCACAAAAATTGAGATCAAACCCTCCATGGATATCCTCCCGAAACCTGAGAGGATGACGCTTTTCAAGCCTTGGAAGCAAACAATTAACCTCTTGAAAAAGCGTCCTGACTTCTCGAAATTTCAGTGGGGATTTATGCTAGGCGGCGCTGGTGTCATGGTCCTACAACCCATTTTACCAAAATTCTTTGTCGATGAGCTCGGCCTAACCTACACCAAAATGGCAGTCGCGCTGATTATCTGCAAAAGCATCGGCTATGCCACCACAACAAGCATTTGGGCCCGCTACCTAAACAAAGTGAACCTCTTTAGGTTTAGCGCAATTGTCACAACCTTGGCAGCTGCCTTCCCCTTCTTTGTCATCGCCTCTAAAACCAACCTATCCTACCTGTATTTCGCCTACATTGGCTACGGCATCATGAAAGCCGGTTCCGATATGAGCTGGTCCCTTTCAGGGCCACGCTTTGCAGGCTATGAAGACAGCTCCACATACACACAAACAAATGTTTTGACCGTAGGTGTTAGAGGCTGCATCCTTCCCTTCCTAGGTACCCTTATTTATAATTTTACAGGAGCAATTCCCGTCTTACTCCTAGGTGCTGTGCTCTGTATTCTTGCAACTAGACATATGTCTGCTTGCAGCCGAGCAAATATCCTTGAGCATTAATACGACTTTCTTTTATACTGCTCCCATAAATCAAGGAGAACTAATGGCTCGCTATACAGGCCCTAAAAACCGCATTGCAAGACGCTTTGGTGCAAACGTCTTCGGTAAACTGAGAAATCCTCTACTACACAAACCTCACCCTCCAGGCATGCACGGAGCCCGCAGAAGAAAAAAATCTGATTATGGTCTCCAGCTTGATGAGAAACAAAAATTGAAAGCTGTCTATGGCATGCTATCTGACAAGCAACTTCTTAAATATTACAACATCGCCATGAAAAAAGAGGGCAACACTGCTCACGTTCTCATGGAACTTCTAGAGAGCCGCTTAGACGTCGTCGTCTATAGAATGGGTCTTGCTGCAACGATCTTCCACGCACAACAACTTGTCGTGCACGGGCACGTCCTTGTGAATGGGAAGAAAGTTGACATCCGCTCTTTCCAAGTGAAAGGTGGATCAACCGTTGCGCTTAGAGAGAAGTCAAAAAACAACCCACTGATCAAACACCTATCAGAAAACCAACAGCACGAAACACCAGATTACCTTTCGGTTGACCTCAAGTCACTTAAAGGTGAGCTCAATTCAACACCGATCTTCGACCAAATCCCCCTTCCCCTACCAATCAACGTCGCACTAGTTTGCGAATTCCTAGCCCATACTCACTAATCACGAGTAGCGCTAAATTTATGTATGCGCTTGCCGATGTGGCAAGCGCTACACTAAACGCCCCCCATCCAAGCCCAAATACAAATAAGCTATTCAAAGCAATGTTCACTGAAACGGTGATCACTGAAATTACAGCCGGTGCTTTGTAAGACTTCCGCGCAAAATGCGCAGGTGCCAAAATCAATACAAGTCCTGAAGGAATCAACCCCACCGCATAAGCCCAAAGACACCACTTGGTAAGCCTTGCCGCCTCGGTTGAAAAATTTCCATGATGGTACAAAAGTTCCACAATCCACCCACCAAAGACAAAGAGCCCAAGCGTTGCGAGGCTCATCAAAAGAAGCATCATCAAGACACCCTCTTTTACTAGCTTACCTTTTGCACTTGTCCGAGAGAGGGCTGGCAAAATCGCATTCGACAACGCAATGCCAATGAGCGCAATCGGCAATTGATAGATCCGGATCGCATACCAAAGATAGGCTGGTCCTTCTAACATAGCCGCTCTTGCAAAAAGCGGATCAAGCGCGCTATTAATCTGCGCAGCCGCAATGCCCAAAATTCCTAAGCCAAACGGCGCCAAAATACAACGCACATCTCTAGAAAAAGGCCTTAAACTCACAAGGGTAAGAGGGAAACTCACAAAAGAGGTCATGACAAATTGAGCCGCAAAGGCTAACACAACGACAACAGCCAGAGTCTCAACTCTTCTTACAAAAACAAGCGAGACAATCCACACCACATTAAATAAAGCAGGGGCGATGCCAGATAAGAAAAACCGTTTTTCTGTATGTAAATACGCACTTGAAAGCCCCGAGAGGCAAATGAAATAGAGCCCTGGCAACATAAGCATTGTCAAATGAACAATTTGCGCTTCGCGAAACGGCCACATAACCAGTTCGCCAAGTATCACAATTGCGCCCGTCACTAGTGACAACGTTGCAAACATATCGCCAAAAAAAGCCTGTTCCCCATTCCCTTTCTTTAGCTCTTCGTAGTGAGGAATAAAACTCGACGAAAGTGGTCCCTCCCCCAAAACGCGTCGAAGTAAACTCGAAAAACGAAATGCCACCATAAACGCTGCTAAAGGCGCGCTCGCTCCAAAAACAGCAGCAGTTCCCACATCTCGTAAAAGTCCTGTCAACCGACTAAATAAAGTCCCTGAAGAGAAGAGGAGAGCAGCTTTTCCAAGTTTCATCAATACAGCATAACACATGCGATTTAATCCCCGCTATGCTACAATTTTGGCATGAAAAAATGGGCAGCACTCCTCGGCATTATCGGACTTCTCATTGCAGGCGACCGCCTCCACCATCTCATGACAGACGGCTTTATCGACGAGCGGGTGAAAACCCATCTCCCCTTTGATCCTGCCTTTGACCTTAACCAAACTCTGCCAAAAGATGCCCTGACTCAAACCTACCACTACATCGGGTGTGGCGCGCAAAATTTTGCCTTTGCAAGCGAAGATGGCCGTTATGTCATCAAGTTTTTTAAACACCACCGCTACCGCTACTCGAAACTCATCGCCCCACTTGTTCCTGATCGTGTAAAACGCAAAGCCGAATCCCGTCGCGTTACCTACCAAAGTTGCCTCTACGCCCTAAATAGCCTCAATGAAAATTCTGGCATCGAATACCTCCACTTCAACCACACCTCCCACATAGGCACCAAACTCAAAGTCTTTGACAAACTCGGAGTTCCTCATACCTTTGACCTCGATCGCGTCCACTTTATCCTCCAGAAAAAAGGGACCATGACAGATGAAAAGCTCCTCGCTCTCAAAAAATCTGGCGACCATGAAAAAGCAAAAGAGCTTCTCATCGACCTCTTAAACTTTAACGTTGAAAGACATCAAAAAGGATTTTCCGACAAAGACCCTCACCTGATCAAAAATCTCGGTTTTGACGGAGACCGCCCCATGCTGATCGACATCGGCGGCCTTGTTCGCGATCCTAAAAAAGGCGACGACTACTTTTTCGGGCACGAAATGCACAAAATTGAGCAGAAGGCACTGCCGTGGATTTCACAAAACTACCCAGAACTCGAGACTTTTTTTAAAGCTTCTGTCAACTACATCCAAAAAAAGAGAGAACAAATAAAGAGGAATAGCTAATGAGTTTAGTCTTAATAGCAGACCCAAACGTCCACTTTATAACGAATAGAGCAGCTGGAGAAAAATTTACAAAACAAAGGAAATGGTTACAGGCAGAAATAGCTTTTCAGAGTGCTCTCTGGGGCCGGACAGAATCTGATGAAGAAAGAATTTGGACTATTTTTCAACTTGCAGGGGCCCAAGCCATCCAAGGTAAATATGGAGCGGCTCTGGAAAACGTCCAAAGAATTTGGCCTTTAGAAGATGATATCGATCTTTCCCCAGGCAAAAGACTTCAAATCCAAGGACTTTTTGACGCGGCTACTTTCGAAACAACAAGGAGCTAATCTATGGCAATGATTTACACAAGTGCACGGAGATGGTCCCAATTTACAGAGCGCTATGAAAATGGAGTTGCTGCATTCCAAGGAAACAACCTCAGTGAGGCGGAGAGGTGGTTTAAAACTGCTTTAGAGGGTTGGGTTCCAACTGATGAAGCGAACGTTTCAGCTTTGTTGTATCTTGCACAGGTTCAAGCTCTCCAAGGTAAAGAAACCGCAGCACTTAAAAATATTCACGCAATAGCATCTCTATTTGAAACGATAAGGACCGGTTTAGGTGAGTAGTCGCGTCCAAGGCCCCATGTACATGATCCAGCAAGCCAACATGTCCATGGCAACAGGAGACTATGTTCAAGCAAAAAAGGACCTCGATGCAGCAGCAGAAGGACTCACAGAAGGTCCAGTTACACGCGCAGCTTATGATACGGCAGTGACAGCTTTAGCAACTCGGACGCTAGAGTATGGGATCGGGCTCTATGAAAGTGAGATGTATACGGATGCTCTTGAACTCCTCGAACTTGCAGAAGGCGAAACAAAGCGCTTGTATTTTGTAGCGATGTCTTATTTTTGCTTAAAGAATTACTTCCAGGCTGTGCCTCTTTTGGATCGTGTACGTAAGTGCGATGACCTACCAGCTGGGGAAAAATGTGTTGCAACGCTTTGTCTATGCCTTGTCTACTCAACACTTAGTAAACAATATGCTCCTACTTCACCAATAGGGACAGCAACACGAAGACTTGCAACAAAGCGCTGTGCACTAGTCCACAGACTCTATGAAGCGCTTGACCCTGCTCAGCAAACCTTGCCAGAAGACGTGCAAAGAAAACTCGACGAGATGTTTTCTTAAGTGATAAGCCTCGTGGACAATAATAGAGATCTAGAGTAGGATTTTCCCTATGCAAGAACCTTTAGTCGGCGCTCACGTTTCAATTAGTGGCGGCGTTTCAAACGCCATTGAACGCGCCTTAAATCTCGGTGCCACAACTTTCCAAATGTTCACTGCCAATCAAAAACAATGGTTTGGCAAGCCCATCTCGGATGAGGAACTGGCTAATTGGAAAGATGCACTGCAGGACTCGGGACTTAAAAAACTCATGAGCCACGACAGTTACTTGATCAATCTAGGCTCCCCTAAACCCGATCTTTTAAAGAAAAGCCGCTCGGCATTTAAAAGAGAGATTGAGCGGTGTCAAATGCTCGGACTCACTTATATGAACTTCCACCCAGGCACAGCAACAGACGGAACTGTTGAGGAGTGTTTGGATACGATTGTCAAGAGCCTGATGGAAGTTGAGGCACTGACAAATAGCGGTGATGTACGCCTCTTGATTGAAACAACAGCCGGTCAAGGAAACACGGTCGGGTGGCAATTTGAACATCTAGGCTATCTCATTGATCAGACAAAAGACAAACTTCCCATCGGCATCTGCATCGACACGTGTCATATCTTTGCAGCAGGTTACGACATCCGCACCAAAAAAGCATGGGATGAAACGCTGAAAGCCTTTGATAAGGAAATTGGTCTAAAACATCTCTACGCCTTTCACCTCAATGATTCGCTCAAAGAGTTTGGCTCCAGGCGCGATCGCCATGCCAATCTCGGTGAAGGAGAAATCGGTATCGAATGTTTTGAGTTTTTGATGACTGACGCTCGAACAAAAAATCTCCCTAAATACTTAGAAACACCCAACGGAGAAACGCGCTGGGTTGATGAAATTGCTCTTTTAAAAGGAATGGCTAAATGATTAAACATCTTACCGAAAAAGATATTGGAAAAACACTGACCGTTAACGGCTGGGTACGTACCTGTCGCGACCAGAAAACATTTTGCTTTATTGAAATCAATGACGGTTCCACGCTTTCCAATTTACAAGCCATTGCAGATAATATCGATCCGATTCCCACAGGAAGCTCCGTTTCTTTAACAGGAGAGCTTGTTGAAAGCCCCGGCAAGCAACCATTTGAACTAAGAGTCAAAGACGTTGAAATCCATGGCGAAGCGCCTCCCGAATATCCCCTGCAAAAAAAGCGCCACTCATTCGAGTACCTTCGAACCATCGCTCACCTACGTCCTCGCACAAATACACAAGGCGCCGTTGCACGCGTACGCTCAAAGCTCGCCTTCCTTACCCACTCGTTTTTCCAAGGCCAGGACTTCCTCTACCTTCAATCCCCCATCATCACCGCCTCCGACTGTGAGGGCGCCGGCGAGATGTTCTCCGTCACCCATGGCAAAGAAGACTTTTTTGGCAAGCCTGCCTTTCTTACCGTTTCAGGTCAGCTCAATGCCGAAGCCTACGCGTGCGGCCTTTCCAAATGCTACACCTTCGGTCCCACCTTCCGCGCCGAAAACTCCCACACCTCACGTCACCTAGCAGAATTCTGGATGATCGAACCCGAAGTTGCCTTTGCCTCCCTTCCTGATATTTGTGATCTTGCAGAACAGTATCTCAAGTATGTCATTAAAGGCGTTCTTGATACCTGTGAAGAAGACATGAATTTCTTTGGAAACTTCATCGAAAAAGGGCTCTTAGAGCGACTCAATCACGTCCTAGCAACCCCCTTCGTACGACTTACCTACACAGAAATTATCGACATCCTCGAAAAATCGGGCAAGAAATTTAACTACCCCGTCAAGTGGGGCATCGACCTCCAATCCGAACATGAACGCTTTATTGCTGAGGAACATGCAAAAGGGCCTGTTATTATCACCGACTACCCGCGTGATATCAAAGCCTTTTACATGCGTAACAACGACGATGGAAAAACCGTCGCAGCGCTAGATGTGATTGTGCCAGGTATCGGAGAGATCATCGGCGGCGCCCAAAGAGAAGAACGCCTTGATATCCTTGAACTAAAAATGCCTGAGAAAAACGAATGGTACATGGATCTTCGTCGCTACGGCACCGTCCCACACGGCGGTTTTGGCGTTGGTTTCGAACGCCTCGTGCAATTTGTGACAGGGATTGAAAACATCCGTGATGCAATCGCCTTCCCCCGCGTTCCCGGAAGTGTTGAATTCTAATTGTCAACAACAGTCTTAGACAGCGTGAGAGAACCAAGACCGAGTAAAAGCGCTCCAATCGAAATGATCCATCCCGCAATTGGAATAAGCGTCAGCGCAAAATAGGCAACCAAGCCGAAGAAGAAGTAGAGCTTTCTGTGCCTTTCAAAATTGCCAATATAGCTAAGTAAAGCGAGCACAAAGACAATTTTCACCGTGTAGAATCCCACCACATTGACCGCAATCAACGTTAAAGCAAACGGCGCTCCTAAAATCGATATCAATAAGACTAGAGATACGAGAGGAAGTACAATAAGAATAATCAAGCCCGTTAAGAGAGCCTGGATCGGACGTGCTTTCATCGCCATAATTGAGACCTCTAACTTCCGAGGGAAATACTTCAATAGGATCAACCCAATTACAAACGTGTAGACCAAGTTCATAAGAAGTGTCGCAAGTTTTGATCCAAGCCTCAACCCCTTAACAAGCGTGCTTTGAAACGCTTTATAGAAAAATGAAGGGTGAGGAATGACCTTACCGACCTTAGCATGACGATCTATAAAAGCATCGTTATTGCTCCAATACTCAAGATCTCCTTGAACAACCGCCCGCGAAGTCAAACGCAGCTGACCAATATAGGCTTTTACATTCCCTAAAATCATATTAGAAAGGCGCAAGTTTGAAGCATAAATACGTGCATTGTGCTTAACTTCACCTGAAATATCGATGTTTCCACCAATCGCTATAAGATTGTTGTCAACGACACCAGAGGGGCCTAAATCCACATTTCCTGCAATGATTGAGACATTATTCCAGACATGCCCGCTAATTGTTGCCTGCCCAGCTAAAAGCCGAACATCGCCTTTGACATCCCCGCGAACGTTAATACTTCCCCCACAAATAATGACATCACCTGTCACCGTCCCATCAATATAAATCTGCCCGCCGAACGCATACAAATCTCCATCCACCATGCCCGCAATTTCGACACTTTTTCCATAAGCGAAAAAATCCCCTTTGTGCACAGTAGATCGTGAGAGATGCATCGTTTCAGGATCACCATTTGCAAAAAGAGAACAGGTAACTAAAAGCAGAAAAAACCATCTCACCGAACACCTACTCGCATTTTGTTATGGAAAATCACAATTTGCCTTTCCACACCCATCAGCACATACCGCTCCATCGGCTGAACACCGACATTTTTATCCGTAAGCTGCATTAACCGATCGATATTATAAAGTGGATTAATTTTCCCAAGATCGGGGTCAATATTCCGCGGAACACTCAAGTCAATTAACACCGTCTTGCAAGCCTCTTTTGGAGGAGGAAGTAAATAGCCTCTGTGATGTGAGGCTGAAATCACTGCATCATAGTCTGACCAGTTTGCCCGCTCATCCCAACTCGAGCCCACACCTGTTCTTGAACAGAGCGTGATCTGATGACTTCTCTCAAAGCTTCTCATCAGTGAGCGATTAATCACCGAATTGCCAATAAGTAAAACACGGCCACTTGGTACTAATTTACCAATCACCTCAGCCAACCGACTAACACCTTTTGGCATCTCAAATAGTGTCCGCACATCCTTGCCAATCTTCAAACTCTTTTGAAACGCAAAATGCAGATCTGAACTCAGCTCATCTTTATCACGCATGTACGCGCGTTTGACCTGGCCTTGAATCTCGCTCTCGCCTACCAAGGCACTATCAAGCCCTGCTGTGACCCGAGAGAGATGCAAGAACGCATCGCGCTCAAAGTAGCTGTACAAATACTCCTCAAAAGGCCCGCTGACCTCTTCTCGAATCAAATTAAGCAGCTTAATATGCATTAACGCAAGCTCATCACTTGAAAAATAGAGCTCGCATCTATTGCACGTTGAAAGCAACACGCCGTGCCCTTTTAACTTCCGCTCAGCTACAAGAGAGATCTTCTCCCTTTCCTCTATCGGACTGTGATGGTTGACCCCTATGACTCCTATGCGCATCACATACATATACCTATTTTCGAAAAAGCTTTCAATTGATATCATAGTGCCCACGTTCTCGTAGCTCAGCTGGATAGAGCGATCGCCTCCTAAGCGATAGGTCGCGCGTTCGAATCGCGCCGAGAACATTTGGGGATCTCGAGGGGCGGATTTTGAAGTTTCTCGGCTCCGCCGTGCTAATGCTACTCTCTTCCGCCGAGATACAGGAGCTTTGCTCCTAACTTCAAACTCCTTCCTCGAGACCCCAAATGCTTAACTGAGGGTTGAGCTGTGAAGGTTGTTAGGAATTTTTTTTCTCCGCCGTGCTAAAAGCACTGTCTTCCGAAAAAATACAGCAGCATAGCTGCTAATTCCATACGATATGCCCAAGTAATTGAGATAATACGTTTTAATAGGAGAAAAGATGGCAACACCAAGCCCCATACATGGACCCAGTCAACCCGAATATGTCCCACCAAGTACCACGACTGTTGGTACACAAACGGAGAATGAACCAGCCGATGCCACTGTCGAAATCGCAAGAGAGTTCTTCAGACGATGGAACTCCTCTCCTATCTAAGCCGCAGAGCGCAGATCATGAATTTGCATGTAGTGCCCCACCTTGTGAATCCGACGCATCGGCTTCTTGGTAAGATGTGGTGCCATTTCCTTCATGAATCGATCAAACTCAGGTTGAAACTTCTTTGCTGCTGCCATTGATGTCCATAAGCCCAGAGCAATGCAATGCCCCTTCCTATCACCCATGAGAAGTTCTGTCTCCATACACCCAGCTAGATGAGCGATGTGAGATAGCTCTGTTTTGAGCATTCTTAACGCCTTAATCTCATGCCCTCTCTTGAATTGGTACTCAACCATTACACGATACATTACCATAAGATACCCCCTTTAATCTTAGTTTAAACCGTTTGCTAATTCCTTACAAGAATGTGCTTTGATCGCTTTAAATGAGTGGCTTAGGGTGATTTAAAGCGGCTTTACATCAAATGCAACTCGAAGAGGGATTTGGGAACATCTCCAATACTTTAGCTGCCATATCCTGTAAATTATAGTCTTTTGCTCCTCTTCGCCCATCGAGTATGCATGCAACAGGATTCGAAAAATCCTCAGGATTTTTATAAGCAGACATCACAGCAATTTGAAATTGATTGTCAGCCCCTTGGTCAAAACGTGCAAGCTGACCTGAATGGAACATCGCACTAAAATCCATCTGAAGATGTGTAAAATCATCCCCTGAAAGCGGGTTTCCCTCTGCCATTTGAGCCAATGCTGAAGTTGCTTGACCGTGCAATGTATTAAGATACGAAGGATCATATTCTAATTTAACGGACATGGCTGCCGTACGTGGATCATTGAAAATATGTCGGCTTTGATTCGCCAGCTCCCCTAAATTTGAAGGAGAGCTCTGCCAATTTTTCCCATCAGGATCACTGATAAAATTTCTAAGATCCTGGAGTAGTGAATTAGATGGTTCTTTCCCATGCGGCCATCCTTGCTTTTCGATAATTGTTTGCGCATCAGTCAATAATTGCGCTTTATCCGGCACTGCCATTGGCTCGCTTGATAAATTGTTTACTCTTGTTTCTAAGTCCTTTAAAGCTTCTGGACCTGTTAAACCTGAACTTCCCCCTGTTGGGCCTGTGCCCCCGACTCCTGTAACACCTGACATAGTTTCCTCCCCTTTCTTTTATTTTAATTAACCCTCTTTTTAAAGTGAATCATTTAAACTAACTAACCATTCACACATTAACAAAATGTAAGGCGACTTTACATTGATACGCCGCTCCCCACCCGAGACTTGATTTAGGAGTGCGGAGCAAGTAGGTTGGAATTGGGAGCGCAAGCAACCGCATTTTGCGCGGAAGACAGTGCGAATAGCACGGCGGAGCAAAAAAATTTCAAGATACGCCGCTCCCCACCCTAAATCATTATTTCTTGGTGAAGTAGGAGTGTATTCCTGCTGCGACGGCACGGGCGATCTTATCCCGGTAACGGGCGTCTTTGAGCTTGTTGCGTTCTTTGGTGTTGGTGATGAAGCCTCCCTCGACGAGGATGGCTGGCATAGAGGTTTCCCGGATGACGTGGAAGTTGCCGACTTTCACGCCGCGTGAGGGGGCTTTGGTTGTCCAAAGGAGGTTAGCTAAGACTCGTTTCGCGAGTTTCGATGAGCAGTTTTGTCTCCACTTATTCCCTTTATTATAGTAGAAGACTTCGATACCTGCCGCTTTGTCGGTTTTGGCAGCGTTGAAGTGGAGGGAGACAAAGAGGCGTGCGCGGGTTTTGTTCGCGATGGCAGCCCGTTTTTTGAGGGGAATAAATACATCACGGGTGCGTGTTAAGACGACACGGTATCCTTTTTGTGTGAGGTATTTCTTGGTGAGCATGGTAGTTGATAGGCAAAGATCTTTTTCATAGGTTTTATGAGAGGCTGAGCCTACGTCGTATCCTCCGTGGCCAGCATCTAGAACGATGAGAGGACCAGGTGCTTTTTTGACGGGTGCGCCAAAGAGCGATAGGGTTAGTAGGAGAAAAAGTGTCAGTTTTTTCATACTTCTTTGGCAACTTGTCTGTCATCGAAGGGGATGGCTCGGCCGTCAATTAGTTGGCTGGGCTCATGACCTCTCCCTGCGATGAGGACGATATCTCCGGGCTTTGCCATCTCAATGGCTTGTTTGATGGCTAATCGTCTATCTGCCTCCACACTATACTTAGAAGGGCTTTTAAAGCCCACGAGGATTTCATTGATAATCTGCATAGGCGATTCATGACGTGGGTTGTCGGAGGTGACGATGGTGTGTGTGGAGTATTTTTCGGCGACTTTGGCCATAAGAGGACGTTTTAGGGCGTCCCGATTTCCACCGCAACCAAAGACGGTGATCAAGTGGTTGGGCTTTAATTCTTTGAGGGTTTGTAGGGCGTTTTCTAAGGCTTTCTCGGTGTGGGCAAAGTCAACGATGACGGTTGGGTCGGTGCGCACGGTTTCCATGCGACCTGGGACACCGGGAAAGTTTTGGAGTTTTGAGGGGTCGGGAAAGTCTGTCGCGATAAGAGCTGCGATCACATTGTAGATATTAAAGCGGCCTAGCAGAGGTGAGGTGTAGTCGATACCGTTTAGGCGAAAGCTTGAACCTTCTGTGGTTAAATGGATATTTGTAGCTTGAAAATCAGCGGGGTTATCGATGGAGTAGGTTTGTCCAGGGACATTAATTGGACAGTCGGCGTTAAGAAGGGCTGTTTTGCACATGGGGAAGAGTTTTTTCTTCGCTTCAAGGTAGGCGTCCATGTCTTTGTGGTAGTCGAGATGGTCTTGGGAGAGATTGGTGAAGATCCCTAGGTCGAAGTTAAGGCCGTTGACACGCCCTTGGTCTAGGCCGTGAGAGGAAACTTCCATGACGGCATGGGTTTGGCCAGATAGTTGCATTTCGTGGAGGAGTTTGTAGGTAGTCGCAAGGTCGGGTGTGGTCAGGCGGGCAGGACGCCTTTTTTCACCAACGATGTATTCGATTGTGCCGATCATCCCGCAGTTTCCAAGAAGGTGGGAGGTGAGGTAGGCAGTTGTCGTTTTTCCGTTGGTACCTGTGATTCCGATGAGTTTTAGTTTGTCGATGGGATAAAATGCAGCGAGGATTTTATGGGCTACCTCGTGTGGATTTGGGTGGATGATCTGGGGAATTTTTACAAAAGGATTAAATAGATCGGTGATGATTGCACTGGCACCAGCATCGATTGCGTCTGGGATGTAATTGATGCCATCCCCTGCTGCAATGAAGAGATTCCCAGGAGCAAGAAGTTTTGAATGTTCCGAAATCCCGGTGATCGAGACGTCACGCCCATTCTTTAAGGTACACTCGATCAAAGAGACCAGTTTTTTCAATTTCATAGGTGATAATTTCTATCACATATTCCATTTGGCATAAAGCTCTTTTAAGGCTTTAAGCTCTTTGTTCCATTCATCTCGTGAACGATTAGAGTGAGTAGCACCATGACTGCCGCCATTTGTATCATCTGGACTGACTCCTAAATACTCAAGCGATCGCTTCATGATTTCTCGGAAGACGGGCGCTGCACATTTCCCCCCGTAATGTGTCATCCCATACCCAGGGATAAACTTATATTCGGGCTCATCTATCCCTATCATTAGTACTAAACGCGGTTTGTTGCAAGGGGCAAAGCCAACAAAGCTTGAAAAATGGTTAATTTTTGAATAAACCCCACCTACAATTTTCTCTGAAGTCCCAGTTTTTCCCGCAATGGTATAGCCTGGTACCTTGGCGCGGGCAGCTGATCCCCCTCGGTATGCGGCAAAACGCATCGCTTTAATCACTCGTGTTGTCGCATCTTCGCTTAAAACACGCTTAAGATCTGGCTTGTGTTCATAGACTAGCGTCTCACCTTTCACAATTTTTTTGACCAAGGTGGGTTCAACGCGTTTCCCCCCATTTGCAAGAATTCCAAATGATCTGACCACCTGAAATCCATTTGTCAAAAGATTGTAACCAATTGCTAGGGAATAAGGCGTTGGTGTAGACCATTCCAGCTGACCATTGGGGTGAATTTTTCCCGGTGTCGGCAAAAGCCCTCGACTCTCTCCTGGCAATTCAATGCCGGTCTTTTCGCCAAAACCATAAACAGCTGTTAGTTTGTCTCGGTACCACTCAACCCCCATGGTCTCAATCACTTTTTGGATCAATCTTGCAAAGTAGATACAAGACGATTTTTGAGTCGCAAGATCCATATTGAGATACTTATGTGTTCTCACATCCTTCATGGGTCTTGTGCGTCCTGGAAGAAGACCGTTATCCGTGCGAATCATTTGATCTGGATGAAATAAGGGCCGCATCCCCTTCGCTTCTAACTCTTCATTTGCCGTCAAAGCAAGCGCTGCACTTAACGCCTTCACCGGAGATCCTGGTTCAAATACGTCATTTAATGCGTGCAATTTAGTGAGATCTAAAAGCTTCGGGTCATTGTAATAGCTGCGGTAATTACTTGGCTCAAAAAATGGATACTGAGCCAAGGCAAGAATCTCCCCATTTGAGGGATCCATGATAATAGCCCAACCCTTTTTAGCATGAACCGCTTTCACCCCTTTTTCAATCTCTTCTTCAGCAATCGCTTGTAGATAGTGATTAATGGTAAGGTATACATCGGCACCATCCTCATGCTGTTCAATCACTTCTCCAATATCTAAAGGATTTCTAGGTGAGCGAAGCAGTCGTTTCTTTCCTGCCTTTCCTTGTAAAAGCTGATTAAATTGCAGCTCTAAGCCCCCTGTTGGATAACGATCCTCACGCACAGTATGTAAAACGGGACCAAGTAGGTGACCAAATGGATAAGAGCGCTTATAGTCTTGAATGAAATAGAGAGCGTTGCGCGGTAATTTGTGCTTTTTCGCAAAAGGTAGCCACCATTCTAAAAGGGTTTCTTTATCCTCAAGTTCAATATGTTTAGCTAAGCGTCTAGACCGGGAATTTTTCGAAATTTCATCGAAGAGTCCGTCAACAGGAAGTCTTTTGTATATCTCGCGACTTACCTTGTACTTTAACTCTTTGGGAATCGCTCTTGAATCTGCAAAAAGATGAAATTTTGGAATATCGACAACAAAGGGAGTGGGATTTTCAACATGCCCCTCCTTCACACTACAATTTGAATAAAAAACACCGCGCTTAGCAGGTACCTCTACAACAAATTGATGCTGATTTTTCGCATGTTTTCTCCATTTTTCACCCTGAACAATCTGAATTTGGTAAAAACGTACAATTAACGCTCCAAAAAGAGCAAAAAGACCGAGTGTAATGACAATGAGGCGGCGCCCATCGGCGCGATTCATTTTTTCGCCCCAAGAAAGAGGGGAAGTTTAAAGGGCGCAGCGGCCTCTTTAGGTGTATTAAGCTCTAAAGCTAAGCCCTCTGGGATCGCAAAAACTGTTTCAACTAGCGGATGCTTTAAATGGCGACAATAATCGCTTTTTGCAAGCTGCATTAGATTGTGAGGATTTTCAAACTGATCAATCTGGTACTTAAGACGTGTATTTTCTTCATTGAGTAACCGCACCTCGCGGCTTAAACGGGGAATTTCCATTTGCAAAGCAGTGATCTCATTTTGACCATCAATGGAAAGATATAAAAGCCCCATCAAAGCAAAGAGGCATAGAAAAAAACGCATTACTTTTCCTTACCAATCGCACGCATCTTTGCGCTTCTTGATCTCTTGTTTTTACGAGTTTCCTCTCGAGTTGGCACTAAAGGTTTTTTCGTAATGAGGTGGAACAGGCGTTTTTTTTCAAAAGACCCCATCTCCTTAAAAGGCAATGCTGCATCTCTAAAGATGTTTTTCACCAAGCGATCTTCGAAGCTATGGAAACTGATGACAACACCAACTCCTCGTAAATGCTTAAGCATTTTCTCAATGCCTTCTCTGATCGACTCAAGCTCTCGATTGACACACATGCGAATGGCTTGAAATGCTTTTGTTGCCGGATGCAATTTTCCCCGTCCATTTGGGGCAATTGCGTCCTCTAACGTCTTAGCAAGTTCAGTTGTCGTCTTAAAAGGTTTCTTCCGGCGTGCACGAACAACCGCATTGGCCGCTTGCGCCCATCTTCTTTCCTCACCAAGCTCTTTAAAAAGCTCACCGAGGTCTTTTTCAGACCACTTATTAACAACCTCTTCAGCAGTGAGGCTGCTTTTTTTATTCATTCTCATGTCTAGCGGACCTTCTCTTAGGAAGCTAAAGCCGCGTTTATCTTGATCGAGCTGCATTGACGAGACCCCCAGGTCAAAAAAAAACCGTCTACTTTTTCCACCCCGAGTTCACTTAAGTGCTTATCGAGGTTACTAAAATTATCGTGAATGAAGACTACCTTGTCTTCCCACTCACTTAAGCGCTCTTTTGCTAAAGCAAGCGCTGAGGTGTCTTGATCACATCCGATGTAGAGTTCAATCTCTGGATGCTCTCTCAAAATCGCCTCGGCGTGCCCGCCAGCTCCCAAAGTTCCCTCATAGAAAACCTTGATTTCTTGGCCTCGGAAAAGTTCCAAGCACTCATCTAACATGACACTGATGTGGTTAGACTGATTCATACTCTTTCTTTTCATCCGGCGTAAGCTTAGCAACGTCGCTCTTCTTTTCTTCAGTTTCATCTTCAGCAAGAAGCGCGAACGCCTCTTCGACGATGTCACCTGCATCCTCTTCCATAAACTTGAGAAGGTCGGCTTCATACTTATCTTTCTGCCAAATCTCAATTTTACCAAGGACGCCACACACAACAATCTCGCCTTCTAACTTCGCCGCCTTTTTCAAGATCGACGGAATCACAACGCGACCGAGCTTATCACATGTCGTGTGGTGTAATGTGGAAAAGAACAGAGTGAAAAATCTTTGGTACTTAGCTAAATGCTGTTTTTCCCTGAATTTTTCGACAATCTTCTCAATGTCGCTCTTGCGATAAATCGCAAGTGATCCGCCAAGACCGAGAGCAATGACAAACTCGAGCTTTCCGTCTTCCACGAGGCCGTAGCGCATCGCTTGGGGAAGGACGAATCGATTTTTGTCATCGACTTTGGTATTAACTGATCCACTAAAGAAGAATTTACTCATATTATTTCCACTCACTTCCACATCCTAACAATGAAGGCTTATATGGGCAATCTTTTTTGGAATATTTTAGAAAATAAAACTTCTAACTCCCTTTTTTCCAAGTGATTAGAAAAAGTGGAAATGAGTGGTAATTGGTGAAATCTGAGTGGAAAAACAGCATCAATTCGCACAATTATTAAACAAACAGAAGAGGAATGGGATTAGTTTACGCTTGCTTTGTTTTCAAGTTTGTGGATTTGACGGTAACAGGTAACACAAAGAGAACAGAGACACAAAGGCACAAAGAAGAGGAGGAGAGAAAATCTTTTGTTGCAGCGCGGAGCTGCTGCGCCGTGGAGTGTTTAGACCGCGCAGAATCGCTGTCGCACGAGTGAAGCTGTGTTCGAAACACAGCAAGCAAGCGAGCACGCGATAATTAGAAAAGAGGTCACTAGAATGGGGATTTCTGCGTGGCTATAAACACTCCCCCCTTTTCTTAATTAAGGGATTAAGTTAAGAGAAGGGTATGGCTCGTAAAATAAGTGATGTTACAATCGACCAATCCAACCGCTATGCGGTGGATAAAGCTACATTTGCTGAAGATTTGATACAGAAGGCTCCTCCGGGGTCGAGTATTCAGTCAAATGACCCTAACTATAGATCAGAATTTGATAATCTATGGAGTCCAAGGCAAGTTGCATCGTGGGGACATTTTACGAAATATAAGGAAAGTGGTAATCTATTTACATCAGAGGGAGTGATCCCATCGCTTGGGTCGGAAGATTTAAGGGATATTAAAAAAGAGGCAACGATCTCGGAACTTGGAACGCTCCAAGGACAGAGAAGGGCTTTGGATCCAAGTAACTGGCAGGAAAAGCAAAAACTTGACAAAAGCCTTTATGAGGCTAAGTCGATAATTGGCGTCTTTGACACGCTTACCCCTCTTGATAAGGATATTGCTATGTGCAAATCCAAGCAGAATACGCACCACAAAGGTTAAGAATCATGGAAGGAAATCAGTGGCTTGATCTCTTGGGCTGGTCAGCCCCCGAGCTCTCAGATCTTCGTTATGCTGGCTATGCCTATCTTAAGCAGGGCAAGTATGACATTGCGCTTAAATTCTTCGAAGCGCTTGTCTTTTTAGAAGATGAGCCGTACGACTTCCAAACGCTTGGTGCACTGCATCTACAGATGGGCAATAATCTTTCCGCGCTTAACTATTTAGAAAAAGCGCTTGAGAAAACTCCCGATCACTTGGCTACAAAACTCAACCAAACCAAAGCGCTTTTCCAGCTCGGTTACAAACGTCAAGCTTTAGAACGGGCAAAGCAGCTTGTTGATTCGGACGACACTTACGTTTCCAATCAAGCTGAGGCTCTTCTGCTTGCGTACGGCAGTTAAAAAAGTTTCCAAATTTCCTTGCGAGCATTTAGGTGAATGAGTAGAGTTGCGGCATAAATTCCACTCCTATTTCATTGTGGAAAGATCGTTGATAACCTGAGTTGCGGGTTTTCTGCTCTTAGAGAATCAAAGTGATTGTCGATGAGTTTTTGTTTTTTTGCGAAGTGCATAGCCAAAGGCGCTATAGGCGAGAGAAAAAAAGGAAAAAGTCACGACAAGAATTTGATTATCAAGAGGAAGAACACGTAATACAGGTTTGTAACTAAAAGGATACTAGATGCTAGCAGCAACCGCCCAAGACGTATGGACAGAATTCCTCGCTTTTATTGAAGAGCGTTGTGGAAAAGTCGAGTTCGAAAACTGGTTCGCCCCGATTAAGCTCTTACAGAGCACAGACGAGGGAATTCAGATCGAAGTACCAAACATCTTTGTGCGTGAATACCTTCTTGATAACTATCGCGAAGATCTTGCGCTCTATCTACCGACAAATGCAAATGGCGATCCTGCAATTACGTTTGTTGTAGCAGAAGCACCTAGAGAAAATCATACGCCTACGCAACCTGCTAAAAAAGAAGAGCGTCCTGTTCATCACGAGGTTAAACTCAACCATCATTATACGTTTGAATCCTTTATTGAAGGTCCGTCTAACCAGTTTATTAAGTCAGCAGCCCTTGGTGTTGCTAACCGCCCAGGTAAATCCTACAACCCGCTTTTCATTCATGGTGGTGTAGGCCTTGGTAAGACTCACCTCTTGCATGGGATTGGGCATTATGTGCGCGATTACCACAAAGGGATGAAGGTTCACTGTATTACAACGGAAGGGTTTATCAACGAATTGGTCTCTCACCTCAAGTCAAAGACAATCGACAAGATGAAACGCTTCTATCGTTCTTTAGACGTGCTACTCGTCGATGATATTCAGTTCTTGCAAAACCGTTTAAATTTTGAAGAAGAGTTTTGTGCGACGTTTGAAGCACTTATTAATCAAGGTAAGCAGATTGTTGTTACATCCGATAAACCACCTGGACAACTTAAGCTTTCTGAGAGGATGATTGCCCGCATGGAATGGGGGCTTGTTGCACAAGTTGGTATTCCTGACTTAGAAACACGCGTGGCAATTTTGCAATTTAAAGCTGAGCAAAAGGGCTTTCGCATTCCAAGCAAAATTGGCTTTTTCATTGCTGAGCACATCTATAATAATGTGCGCCAGCTTGAAGGTGCGATCAACCGCCTTGGCGCATATTGCCGGTTAATGCATCTCGACCTTACGCAAGAGGTTGTGGAAAGTACACTTGGGGAAATGTTCCAAGCAGCTCCAAGTCAAAAGATCACTGTGGAAACGATCTTACAAGCGGTCTCTTCGATGTATGATGTACGTGTTGCAGATCTTAAAGGCACTTCACGCGAAAAACGCGTGGCGTTCCCCCGTCAAATTGCCATGTACCTTGCCAAAGAACTGATCGGTGATTCCCTAATGAAGATCGCTTCGAACTTCGGCGGTAAAACGCACTCAACCCTTCTCCATGCGTGGAAAAAGGTGTCCTCGCAAATTGAAGCGGATGAGACACTTCGCCGTCAAGTTCAGATGACTAAGCAAAACATCGAAGTTTAGGTTACTCGCTCGTCTAAAAATGCGAGCACACGAACGGATGCGGGAGTACGACGGTGAAGAGGATGGTAGCGCCACGTATCGTCTACGGTATCGGTTACAATCAAAATATGCCTCGAACGAAATGGTCCAAAGCGACGTATCGGTACGTTAAGTAACTTAGATACTTCTTTACTTAAGAGATGGGACTCGGGAAAAATCACATCTGGCATCGGCATTTTTAAACGACAGAATTGATAAACCAGTAGTGCTGCGCGCAGTTTAGTGTAAAGAGGCTTGACTAAAGCTTTTGCGCTTACATCATTGTAGGCAATGGCAACCTCTTGTGCAATGATATGCCCACTAAAGCAAAGCGAGCAGAGCTCCTTTTCAGCCAAGCGCATACACATCTCGCACTTCCCCTCCCTTGTTTCTAGCACCAAAGATTCTGAGCACACCTCACACAGAATATGTTTAGCATCGCTTAATTCGCACATTGCGCATAGCTTAGGATAAAACGTCACCGAAGACCAAATTTAGGTTTAGCAAGTGTGCCTCCAATCGACAGAATGAATGGTTCTGTCACTTTTAAAATGACGTACTGGCGCATTTTTATGCTAATATCGATATCGCCATTGAGGTCGATATAGGAAGGGCGAGAACGGGCTAGGTAAAATTTAGACCGCTTTCCATCACTGTGAGAATTTTTTAGCTCGGTGAGATACACTTTTCCTTTGCGCATTTCAAAGTCAATGGTGCCCTTAATGGGGACCAAAATTTTAGGATCAAGACCAATGCGCGCGATGAGTTCAAGCGGCAGCTCTAGTAAATGCATTTCTTCGCGGAAGGTATTGGTGAAATGCATTTCCCCAAAGCCTATAAAACTTTCGTTATCCCCGATTGTGCCTTCCACATTGTGGAACGAGAGGTCGCGGATAATCAGCGGTTTCATGTTACCGCGAAACTTACCGATCTTCTTTAATAGAGAGGGGCGAAAATCTTGCACAGTTAGAGAGGGCATTTTCAAGTGCCACTGATCATTGTGCCGCGTTGCTGAGAGCTCTTTGATAAATACAAGCGCTGCTTCATCAGACACTTTGAGATGGTCAATTGAGATATGATCCAAATCTGCATAGAGATGGCCCATGAATGTTTTAAGTCTTGAGCCTAGACATTCGAAATCCTTCCCTTTCAGATAGCCTTCGAAATGCGGCTTTGTTCCAAAAACGATATCACCTGCGATTTCGTACCCACTGCCTAACCCAAAGGCTAAGAATTTCTCCCGCATCTCCTCTGAAATAAGAGGGAGCAGCTCAGGAAAATTGATTTTGATCTGCCCAGACAAACCTCCTGTATTCCCCTGGTAAAATGAACAATCAAAACCAAAACACTTTCCTTCAACACTTTGCACGGGTTTTTCTTTTTGGCTTTGCAAGGTAAGGGTATTCCCTTTGGGGTCTTTGATACGAATTTCAGCTGTGTAATTTGGCCCAATTTCTGCTAAGGCACTTAGTCCAATGGGTTGTTTAAAAATTTCGGTTTGCAGTGAGACCTCTAGCCTTCCCCCTTCGTAGTCAAAGTATGCATCTGAGAGAGGATATGAGACGTCTTTGATCCAGTAGTACCCATTTTTTAGCCGCCCTTGCAATGAGAGGGTTTGATCGTAGACAAAGTGTGCCTCAAGTTCGATCTGATTTTCCCATTTGAACTCGGACCCTCCGATGACCAATTTATCCCCGCGCATCTCTATCGGGAGAACCGAGGTCTTTGCAAGGTGCATGCACATTTCTGGAGGCAGTACGCAAGAAAATCCTTTTCCACTGACTTGATTTTTCCACATAAACCTTTCAAATCCACATTCAGCCCAAAGATCTTTGTGCTTTATGGCAAACTTCGTATTTTGCACAACTAGCCCTTCATCTTTCGAATACGAAATATTGAGTGGTTTTTTTGCGCGTACATTTAAATCAGCTTTTAAAAAATTGTCCGCACTTACATCAAGTTTCGCAGTGAGGTAACGGTGGTGAAGATCTGCAGTCAGTTCCCCACTTGCAAAAACTTGCCCTCCATCCTCTGCTTTAAAATCTTTTAAGTTGATCAAAGTGTCATCGAACTTTAGACTTAGCTTATTGCCCCGAAGCTCTCCTTCTGAAATACAAAAACGTGAATTGCCTCGCGTGATAGAAAACCCGGTCAACTCCCAAATATCAACAATCTTCTCAACATTGCCAAGTGCTCTAAAGGCGCCAAATTCTGCTTGCTTTAGTTGGAGGTACGCGCCTTGTTTTTCAACCGCAATATGAACGGGGAAAGACTCTCTGTTGTAAGTGCAATTGCTTGAATGAAATTCAAAATGATCCCCATCTTGAGTGCAAAGTACTTTCACCTTTGCATCCCCTTTCAAATCAAGATCACTTAAGTCATCTTTAATCTTCACTCCGAATTGTTTGAGAAGTTCAACATGTTTGAGCAAGTCATGAAACGAGAGATTCGCCATAAGATCCAAATACGCAAGTTTTTGCTCTTTTAATTGACACTCAAACTTCTCAAATTTTGTGCCGAAAAGATGGGTTAAATCAGTGTTAATCAGCAATCGTTCAGGAGTGAAGGCACCAGCTAAGCGGAACAGATCGTGTGTTTTAGCTTCCATTTTGACATCAAAATGGCACGCAAAATCCTCATCGATCACAATCTTTGGCGCTGAAAGAGGGTAAAATTGCGGCGTTTCTAACCCGCGCAAGGCCAAATTTGCATGCACATTGGAAAGAATAAACTCTTTTGAAAAATCACATTTAAAGGAGAGATCTTCAATGCCCGATTTGCCGTGCAAGGGCAACGATCCCTTATCGACCAAAACCGTCCCTTGCCAACCCGATTCATTATAAATCAGCCTCCCTGTAAAATCGCCCCCAATTGGAAGATTTTTCCCAAGTAATGTCGCCGCTTCTTGAAGAGATCCCCTGATTTGGGTCACATCAATTTCTGTTGGCGTATCATCTAAGTACAAAGAAAGTTCTGCTAAAAGATCAAGTTTGCCAAGCTTACCGTAAATCCCGTACGCAGACACCTTGCCCTCTTCTAAGTGGAAGTTGCCCCCAACATGGGTAAACGATAGGTCCTTATAATCACAAGTCAGCTCTGAAAGCGTTCCATAAACGCGCGCATTTCCTTCTTTATAAGCGCAGTGAATCGGTTTTTCCTCATTCACAGCAATTTGCAACGAGCCAAAATCAAGCTTTGTTCCCTTTTTTACAAAGAGCGTCATTTCACTTTTCTCTTTTGACAAGCTTCCTGTGCAGTCAACCTCCCCCTTTCCTGTCCATGTAATGTCAAAGAGACTTAGCGCGCTGTTATAAATCTTGGATGGAACACCATCCCCCTCAAACTGAAGAACCTTATCTGCATACTTAAAGCTCAAACAGTCTGCGAATTGCCCCTCTAAATGATCTCTGTTAACTTCTAAGTTCCCTTCAAAATCCCCAAACTGCACACCAAGTGATGCGCGTTTTCCAAGCTTTGTTCCCAAAATACTCAGCTCTTTCTCATCCATCTGAGCAGATACTTGAATCTCAGCTCCCAATTTTCCATGGAGTTTTTCAAGCACTCTCCCTTTATAGGCAATGCGTCCATCCACGAACTCCCCGTCCCATGTGTCAGACAAACGAGAGCGTTTTGCACTTAATTGTAATCCCTTAAACTCGCCTGCGACATCGCTTGCACACAAGTTATACTTTTTAAAGTCGTGAGAAGTGTAGCCTTCAAGCGTTCCCTCCTTGCAAACAAGAGGCAACTCGAGCCACCGCGTTAACCACGGCAAGCTCATTTTCTTAAACGTGATCCCCTCTCGCTCAATCATCATCTCTTTAAGTTGCATCACACCACTTTTAAGAGAAAAATCTACCACCTCATCGAAATGGGGGAAAATGACCTGACCTTGACGCATCTCCACATTCAGATCTAGAAACCAAGGATTCGTATCTCGCTCAAATTTCGAGAGTTTCAAAAGTGGTTTGTAAATCACCGGCGTCCGTTTACCACCGTAGGGAATGCGCACCTTCTTCGCAGACAACTTTCCCACACTCAGGCGCATCCTCACCCCGCGAAGCTCTAAGCCATGCCGATGAAAGATTAAACGATCGTAATCAAACGCTTCGAGCTCAGACATCGTCTGCTTAACTACAAAGCAAAAACCCGTTTTAAAAAACGTTGAGATCACCAAAAAAGAAATGCAAAGAGCTAATAACCACTTCTTCATGCCCTTTAGTCTACCCTATACGATGAATTTCTTGCGATGAATTGAACTTTTCCCTACCATTTCCGTCATGCTTAATACCTTGCGGCAAGCGCTTACGACATTCATGCGAGAGGTCCCCTTAAAGACAAAAAAGGGTCCACACATCCGTGATGGAATGGATCTTAAACGCTTGATGATCCTCGTTGTTTTCGCACTGGTCCCCTGTGTTTTAATGGCGATTTGGAACACGGGGTTGCAAAAATTTGTCTACGCAAGTGGTGACAGTGCTCTTATGAACGACTACCTCACCGCCCCTTATTTTGAGTTCGCATTTAGACAGGGACACTTCCTTGAAATTCTCAAACTTGGTCTCTACGCCTTCCTTCCTGTTATGATCGTATCCTACGCCATTGGCGGTTTTTGGGAATGCCTCTTCGCAAGTATACGCGGCCATGAAATTTCCGAAGGCTTCCTCGTCTCCGGGATCCTCTTTGCCCTGATCCTCCCTCCAACCATCCCCTATTGGATGGTTGCAGTTGGCGTTTCGCTTGGCATTGTCATTGGCAAAGAAGTCTTCGGTGGCTCAGGCATGAATATTCTTAACCCCGCCATGCTTTGTCGTTGCTTCCTCTTCTTCGCCTTTCCCACTAAAATGACAGGCGATGTGTGGGTCGGCACCAATCCAACCGTTGTGCGTGAAAGCCTTCTCGCTATGGACGTTGACGGCGTGACACAAACAACACCCCTTGGCATCTTAAACATGAGCTCTGACATCAAACGGATCCACGTCGATACGCTTGCATTTGTCAATGGCTACTCTAAAGACAATCAAAAAACCCTTGAAGCCGCGCTAAAAAAATACGACTCAACGCTCACCCTTTCAACCCTCACACCCAGCGAAACACAAGCTTTTGTCACAGCGCCTTTTACACAAAGCGGCCTCGGTCTTTCTCTTGATAACTTCACGACAGCAGGTGAATTCGTCAAACTCAAGTACGGGGACGCCCACTACACCAACGAAAACTTCTTCTTTGGAAACATGCTCGGCTCAATGGGAGAAACCTCCACGTTCGCATGCCTTCTCGGCGCCCTCCTTCTCATCGGCGTTGGCATCGGATCGTGGCGCACCATGCTCGCCGTCGCCCTTGGCGCCTTTTGCTGCGCCCTGCTCTTCCAATACGGCTCCAAATTCTCACTCTGGTTTCCCGCAAAATTCGACTTCCCCGCCTACAAACACCTCCTCCTCGGTGGCCTCGCCTTTGGCCTCGTATTCATGGCAACCGACCCTGTCTCCTCCCCCGGACTCAACCTCGGCAAATGGATCTACGGTTTAATCATCGGCACCTTCGTCATCGTCATCCGCCTGATCAACCCCGCCTTCCCCGAAGGCGTTATGCTCGCCGTCCTCTTTGGCAACGTCTTTGCCCCGTTGATCGACCACCTCACCTTAAAACGCCTAAGGAGGGGACGCCTTGCAAGAAGTTAAGCCCGGTAATGGCCGCACCATCTCCTTTGTCATCGTCATCTGTTTCATCTGCGCCCTTGTCCTATCCACCCTCGCCGCCGCCCTAAAAAAGCCCCAAGAAGAAGCGCGCGAACTTTTCAAATCCAAACAACTCCTCATCGCCGCCAACATCCTCGACTTTGATGGCACCGTCAAAGCCACAAACAAAATCGCCTCCTCGCGCGAAATTCTATCCCTCTTCAAAACCCACATCCATGCACGCCTTATCGACCCAAAAGGGAACCTCACCACCTTCGAGCAAGCCAACCTCAATGAAGCCACCTACATCCGCGATAATGAAAAGTACGGCTACAGCACCCTCCCCAATAAACTCATCTACCTGATTCAAACAAACGATCAAACCACCGGCTACGTGATCCCCATCAACGGCTACGGACTTTGGGATGCCATCTACGGTTACCTAGGTCTTGCCGCAAACGGCAACACCGTGATCGGCATGACCTGGTACGACCAAAAAGAAACCCCTGGACTTGGCGGTGATATCGCACTCCCAGAATGGGAACGCCAATTCTACGGCAAACACATCTTCCGCGAAAGCAAAGACGGCTCAACAAACTATGAAAGAGCACCACTTGGCATCGAAGTTGTTAAAGGAAAAGTCTCAGAGAAACTGGGAGACACCCCCGCAGCAAAAAGCGCCGTCGATGGCATCTCAGGTGCGACCATCACCATCACCGGCGTTAACGAAGCCTACAGCTCCTGCTTAGAACCGTACCGGCCCTTCCTACTCAAGCAAGCAAAATAGCGCTTATTCGTAGTCTTTATCCAAAAGTTCCTTCATACCTTGACCTGCCGTGAAAAGCGCCATCAATAGGGGCATCAGAACCATAAAGGTATACGCAATAAGAGAAACTTTTCCTGTAGTGCCTAGTTCTGAATCGGTAGAATATTCGCTATCAGTCTCCCACTCACTCGCTGTACCTGTCGAAGCAACCGATGGAGCTCTTGGTGTTGGTGGAGCAACTAACTGAATTGGCTGAGCACCCCTTGTATCCATCGCCGGGCGCCCTCTTGGAGAAAGCGGTAGCGGTGAGCCTGGCGGAGGCGAAGGATAAGAAGAACTCGCGGTTGAACTTGGTGACAGAGGTGGCGGTGAAGTGGATGGCGCCCTAGGTGTCACTGAGCGACCAGAAGACGCAGGAGAGGGTGGAATTTGCTCAGGAGTATTAAATGCACTTGATCGTGTTGAACTCACTTCATCATCTGAGAGGAGTTCCGTCACTAAACTACTCGGAGTTCCTCCAGGAAGCATAGGAATGGGTCTATGGATGACTCTTGTATCTATTATAGGACTTTCTCTTAGAGATTCTGGTGATGATGATTGCGGCGTTGTGGTAGCTACCAATGGAGGCGAACTACTTAGGCTCGGTGGTGGTGAAAAAGCAGGATGGCGTATTTCCTCACACTGCATTGCAGGACTTGGCGTACTCTGCCGCGTCGCTGGTACCTCTTGAAGAGGTGAAAGTGGTCTTACCGGGAAGCCCCCCCGAGCCCTTAAAAATTTACGTCAAACGAAACGCGCGACACAGCCGGTGATGGTGGTGGTGGCGGTACTGGTCTACCTCTCATTGGAGAAGGTGGAGGCAGTTGCATTGCACGTCGTGGCCCCTGACTTCCAGCAGATGAGGACGCAGAGGTTGATGAAGTGTCATGACTCATTGTACTTGTTGGAGATGAAGGTGGCGAAAGCTCCTTTGTCGCGGAACGCGCAGCCCAATATCCCTTAACTCTACTTTTAGACCATCCGAGTGTTTCAAGGAAAAGCACCGTTCGCGTGAAGAAATCTTGTGCAAAAATTTTCAGCTTAGCAAGCACAGGTGTGTAACCCATGCCCTTCAAATCTGCTAAAGTTACATCATATTCTACACCTGTCGTCGGATGCTTTAGATTCATATGGATTTGATCAGCACTTGGCTCGGCCATTTTGCCATCAATCAAATGCGGGGTTCTTTCTACGTTGAATGTTGCTGCCATAATATTCTCCTGTTTGTTACCCCATATTATACAGAATTAAAGGTTAATAATCACACATTAACATTTAATTAACTGTGTAATTAAATTTTTATTACTGCGAAATTGGCACCTTGAAGAAAATATTCGGGTGGTATAAATTGTTTAGGCATGAAAAAGCCCCCTCTTCGCCATTATTTCCTCGACCAGGTGTGGAATAATAATCAAATTTTAATTGCAGTCCTTGGAATCTGCTCCGCTTTGGCCGTGACGATCAAGGTGAAGGTGGCCCTTACGATGGGCTTTTCAGTGATGTTTGTCACTGCGTTCTCCTCCTTTTTCGTCTCGCTGATTCGGAAGGTTACCCCGGGAAGCGTGCGCATGATCGCTCAGCTTGCCATTATCTCGCTGTTTGTGATCATCGTCGACCAGTTCCTCAAAGCTTACCTCTTTGAAATGTCACGCGTGCTTTCGGTGTTTGTTGGGTTGATTATTACCAACTGCCTGGTGATGGGCCGCGCAGAAGCGATGGCAAAAAACGTCCCACCGCTGCCCGCATTTTTCGATGGACTAGGAGCTGCCACTGGCTACGCTCTAGTGTTACTTTGCGTTGGTGTCATCCGCGAATTCTTCGGCTTTGGATCGCTTCTCGACTACCAAATCATTCCAGAAAGCTTTTATGCAAGCGCAGCCAACCCCGACGGCTACGTCAACTCCAATCTGATGGCCCTTGCCCCCAGCGCCTTTTTCATCATCGGCGGGATGATCTGGATCATTAACCTCACTATGAAAAAGGAAGAATCATAATATGTGGATGGGACCCTACACCCTTTTAAACCTACTCGGCCTTGGCATCCAATCAGCGCTCATCCAAAACATTTTGCTCTTTAACTTCCTCGGCATGTGCTCGTATCTCGCCTGTTCAAACCGACTTAAAACAGCAAACGGACTTGGCTGCGCCGTCTTTGTTGTCCTTACCATCTCCGGCATGCTCAACTGGCTTGTCCACGCCTTTGTCACAGGCCCCGGAGCGCTCTCCTGGCTTGACCGCTTTGGTCTAAATGGCTCAGAGATCGACCTCTCCTTCTTAGAGTTTTTGATCTTCATCTCAGTCATCGCCGCCTTCGTCCAAGTGCTTGAAATCGTCATCGACAAATTTGCCCCCGCGCTTTACCGAGCGCTTGGAATGTACCTCCCACTGATCACCGTGAACTGCGCCATCCTCGGTGCGTGCCTTTTCTCCGTCGTGCGCGAATACCCCTTCATTCCGAACCTCATCTACGTGATGGCAGCCGGTCTTGGTTGGTGGCTCGCCATTGCCCTCATAGCCAGCCTACGCGAAAAGATGACCTACTCAAACATCGTTCCCGGCCTCCGTGGCATGGGAATCACCTTTGTGATGACAGGCTTACTTGCCATGGCGTTTATGGGCTTTACAGGAATCTCACTAGACCAAGTCACGAAAGACGACACCTACCCCGAACTCATCACAGATCAAGAATCAATACAACCCTAATAGGCCTGACCAGAATTTAAAAAGCCACTTACAGCATGTTCCAGTGTCGTATTCCCACTTCGAACTACGTTATAGATTGACAACTTCGCAGATCACAGGCGATGTTACACCAATAGGAGTATCTAAATCATTAAAGCTTACATCGCGATGCAGGTTTGGCCCTCTCACGAATCCTCTTTGAATACTGAAAGTTGGATTTACCACAACTGCGTCAAAAAACGTTCGGATTGGCTCTGGACATCTACCTACTAGTCTATTCATTTCTTCGATAAGCTTCACCGAAAGATCATCTACACGCGTTACCAGTTGCACGGCTATCACTCCGCTAGGATACCTGCTTGCATCTACTCTAGGATCACTGGGTGAGTAAACCGAGACCATAGCAAACACCCCCGCTGCACTAGACGGTATGCTTCTTAGATCACCCGTAAAAGGCATTATTAATTGCATTGACACCCTCATATAAAACTACTCCTTAATTTAATGAGATATAATCTTATAACAATCGATATTTAATATCAATAAATGGTGCAACGCATTCTAAAGAAAGCATAGAGCTGCTTGGACCTCTATGCAAACTAAAAGCTGGAGGTCTTGGTTATGGTAATAGGCGTACTTGCCATGGCGTTTATGGGCTTTACCAAAAGCTCACTTGACCAAGAATCATCACAACCCTAGCCTGTACACAATCACAAAATGAGTGTGTCTACCTCAATTGGCCCAGCATATACACCTCTTAGAAAAGTAATTCTAGGAAGTTCCATATCTAAATCATTATGGTAAAAATAGGGATTGACCACGGTCGCTGTAAATGCACATCGAAGAGCCGCATCGCTAACACTATTCATTGCTCTATTAAAAACTGCTAAAACCGAAACATCACGAGTAGAAGTTGTTCTTCTCTGGCTCCCGCTAACTGTCATCGAAATTCTTCCATTTGGATAGGCAGCAGACGGTGGAGAATAACTAACTTCAGGATAAGCTGCTGGATCGAATCCTACGGGTTTGTTTGCATGTACATTAAAAATCCTTATCACATCACCCTCATTGTACCTAACTACCTAAACAGTATACTTAACACAAACCGATCGATGTCCCAAAAGCCCTACAGCTAAACTATCTACACGATCAGTCGATGGAATTTCTTGATGAGCTCCCATGGTACAGTAACCTAGGATGTGATTCAAAACATATAGATCATACTGCACGGCATCACGAGGAGCACTTACAAAATAATAGGCTCTTCCAGAATTTAATAAATTACTGACTGCCTTTTCCACAGACGTATCACCACCTACAACAATTTCATAGGTTGATGTCTTAGTGAACCGTGAAGTATCCGCTGCATCAGTGCGCGGACAAAAATGTACATTTAACTTTATACCTGGAATCGCCATAAAACCTCTCTCTCTTTGTTATGAGGAGATTTTACTACAGAAAACCAATAATGTAAATTAATATGAATTATAAAATACATTACCACTTAGTATTTTATTTAAATTCCCTGATAGGCCTGCATCCACTGCACTTTAGGCGACTTAAGACTTTGGGGCCCAATTGGCCCCACTTTTTTTTCAGAAATAAGTAGCGCTACAAATCCCCAAAAGGTTATTTCAGTAAAGTAAGATAGCGCTCATGCGAGAGCAAATTTTCCAGCTCTCCCATATCTGTGAGCTCTATCTGATATAGCCAACCCTTAGATTCAGGAGAGGTATTCAGATGGGTCAGATCTTTGATCAAGACAGAGTTAACATTGATGATTTTACCGGAGACGGGGCTGTAGAGATCAGCGGCGGCTTTGGTGGACTCCAAAATGACGGCTTCATCCCCTGCATGGAGATGGGCCTCGGGCTTGGGAAGTTGTACGTAAACGATATCGCCGAGTTCTTTCCGACCATGCTCAGTGATACCAACAGTAGCGATCTGATTATCTATTTTGATCCACTCGTGTGAATCACTGTAATATAAGCTCACTTGTCCTCCAGGGTAATAGTTGTCCATAGGTGGGGATTTTGCGCTAGATTATGTGTCGACTTACTTAAGAAGAAGTGCTCAGCATCTCCGTCCTCGCGTGTAATTTGGTAGGTAAAGCCAATGCGGTTAAACCGTTTTGGATCAAATCCGTGCAATTGATCAAGCGTGATACAAAGTGTTTTACCGCGTACTTGAATAGAGAAGTCTTCAGCTAGTGGATGGGTGTCATCTCCGCGAAAGCGCGTGAGTTCAACGCCACCTAAAAGTGTGCACTTGTAGTGGTGACAAAACTGCGTGATGGTCTTGGATGTTTTAAGATCCCTTGTATCGACAAAAAATTCGACGGCATCCCCATCTTTGATGGGGCGTTTAAAGGTGACTTCAATTTCAAGAGCCTCATCGGTAAAGCCCATTTCAACGTCGGCCAAGTGCTTTTCAGCTAGAAGGTGTGAGCCGCTTGGTAACTTTGTAAGTCCCCTCCGCACTTTTGCTTTGACGTCAAAAAAAAGAGCGGGGGGAATCGGACTAATGGAGTGCACTGGAAAAGTGCTCCAAAAGAGACGACATCAAGTAGCGCTTAGCATCTTTTGCAAGAACATTTTGCGCACTTGCCATTCTCCCTTCGAAATTTGATTCATTACCAGACTGAGCTTTCACATGGTAGAGAGCTGGTTCGCCATTTTGGCTTCTGATGACCTCAGACCAGTCGCCTTCACCTTTCGTGAATGCATTTTCATCAATGCAGCGACTTTTCTCTGCAAGTTTGAGGGTCACGGCTTGTTTTTCAAGAAGCCATTGATCGACAAGGGTGCCTCTTTTACGGAGGCCTTCAGCCTGCTCAACTGTTTCAGTTCTCACCAAATGCTCGTGGCCCTGTTTTAAGTGTGAAAGCATTTCCTTCATAGGGTAGACAAGGCGATTTTCAACGATGTCACCCAAGTCGCGTCCTTGTACGTTAATCTTTTTTACAAGATCCTTGTAAACGGTGCGACCAATCTCTTCTTTCGCATCAGCAAAAGTTTTCCAACGTCCCTTCTCGTCCTGGAACAAGGTAGGATTGTTAAGGCGCACATTTTCATAAGCCTTCTTAAGCTTAGAGTCGACTAAGTGAGTTAGGACGCCCGCACTTTTCGCTTCACTAAAGGTCATGACTTCAACGTCCTTTGCTTCTTCAAGAACGTGAATGCGGTAGAAATTTTTATCATCTTGCGTGTAGCCATCAAGCGTTTTGCCTTGGCAAAGTTTTGCTAAAAGCTCGGTGCGATTATCAAGCCCAGGCAATGCCATAGGACCTGCAAGAGGCACAGTCAATTCTGTTTTTTCCAAAGCCGCATTTTCAAGAGCTTGCCTGATCATTTCGGGCCGCTCATCAACAATGGCTAAGCGAGAAAAATCATCGATTTTTCCTCTCACCTCTGAACTGACCGATTCGAGCATCTCAAACGGTTTCTTCTCGCCTTTAAGTTCGCTAAAGTGACGCTTTAGTAAATCAAAGTGCTTGAGTTCCCATTCCCACGTCTCTGCGAGAGGAACATTTAAGCCAACTTCATTTTTTGTTACCGTAGCAAGCTCAACAAAAAAGCGTTTTTGAACAAGTTCTTTTGCCTTCATTTTGCTTGGGGTCTTAAACGTTGTCGGGAGAGCAAGCGGATGCATTGTCTCTTTCTTACTTGCCACCTGATCGATATATTCTTGCAAACACATCACATCGTCGAAGTCACTAAGACTTACTGGTAATGTGTAGAGGTCAACTTCGGTTGCCTTTCCAGAGAAGCCAAAGAACTGCTTAAGCCCTGCCGGGTCTAGGAGAACAGAGTGGCCATAATCGTCAAAGAGGCGTCTAAATAAAAGAACCTGTTGCCAGGTCTTAATGGCCTCGTTCTCATTCATACCGAGCATGTAGAATTGAGAGCGGATCATCTCTTGTGCTTCATCTTCGGAAACGCCCTGCTGTCTAAGTTTCGCTGTTGCATTTTGCAGCATATCAACGCGCGCTTCTTGCTTTGTGACCTTGTAGCCTTTTTCTTTTGCTACAATTGCACTGTTATAAATCACCTGAGAGGTGAGCTCTACAAAACGAGGGCCAAACCAATCGGAAGCCTGTTTGCAGCGGAATAAAGAGAGATCGCCTCTTTCCAATTCGTAGTCGCGCGGCACCCAAGAGTATTGGCTTTGCATTTGCATCAAAAAGCGGCGCATCAGTGAGGGAGGAAAGCGCATTTCATTTAAGTAGAGATTAGCTAAAAGGGCGACACTCTGTTTATTAAATGGAGCTGTTTTAAACGCATCAAAAATTTGTTTTTGTGCAGGAAGGACCTGTTCCCACATCGATTCGACACTGATGAAACTCGCGCCAGGGTGCCGATAGGGTTTAAACTTTTGGAACTTTTCAAAGCGCGCTCCAAGCTCTTCTTCTAATTCATCCCAATAAGCGTGCATCAGTTGCATGCCCATTCCTGTTTCAAGAAAATCTTTTTCAATCACGCCGTCATTGAAAAAGTTCGCTCCTAGCATATGGGAAATTCGGTCAATACTTGAGCGCATCATATTCGAGCCATCGACAGCTTTGCCGAGTGCTACGTCCTTGATATCTTTAGATTTAGGGGTTCCTGCTGTATTAATTCCAAAAAAGCAGAACGAGCCGATGACAAACACTGAAACAACGATAAATAAGTAACGTTGGTACTTCCTGATAAAATTCAACATGGGTCCATCATAACAAAACTTCGCTTTACTTCCTCAAAAAAATTGCTAGGATGAAAAAAAAAGGATATCTCATGGCTAAGGAAACCCATTGGCAAAAATTTCTACTTATTCTCATTAGTGTCGTGGCAGCAATTGGAGGATTTCTCTTTGGTTATGATACCGGTGTGATTTCAGGAGCTATCCTCTTTATCAAGCAAGAGTATGCCGTATCACCTCTTCAAGAGTCGTGGATCGTTTCGATTGTCTCTCTTGGCGCCATGGCAGGAGCGCTCCTCGCGGGCCCCATAAATGACCGGTTCGGGCGGAAAAAAGTAGTCATTGTCTCCTCCATCCTCTTTATCCTTTCAGCCTTAGCCCTTGCTTGGTCTCCAACTGTTTCTTGGATTATCATTGGCCGACTTATTGTCGGTATCGCGATAGGGGTTACCTCAGCAACCGCCCCCGTCTACATCGCAGAGCTCTCCCCTCGCTCCATGCGCGGGGCCCTCGTATCACTGAATCAACTGTGCATTACGATCGGCATCCTAATCGCCTACCTTGCAGGCTACGCCTTTGCCTCGGTCTCAGGCTGGCGCGAAATGTTTGCCGTCGCCGCCATTCCCGCCGCGATCCAGCTTATTTGCATGATCTTTTTCCCAGAAAGCCCTCGCTATCTAGTCACCCATGGCAAGACGGAAAAAGCACAAAAAATCCTCGAGCGCTTTCGTGGTTCACCTGAAGATGCCCGCCTAGAGTGCGAGCATATCGTCCGTGTCGACGAAGAAGAAGGGAAACTACCAGGCCGCGCCGTGTTCTCGAAAGCCGTACGCCCCGCTTTAATCGCAGGTGTCGGTCTGACCGTTATCCAACAAGTCACCGGCATTAACACCATCATCTACTTTGCCCCCACTATCTTCAAATTTGCCGGCTTCGCCTCCAATAAATCTGCCATTTTCGCCTCACTTTTTGTGGGAATTGTCAACGTGCTAATGACCTTCCTCGCCATCTATCTCTTAGACCGCTGGGGCAGAAAACCGCTCTTACTCCTCGGACTGTCCGGAATGGTCGTCTCCCTTGGTTTCCTCGGCGGCGGCTTCCTTTTTCCAGCCCAAGATGCGATCGTCGGCTGGGTCACCTTGATCGCCATGCTCGCATACATCGCTTGCTTTGCCTTTAGCTTAGGGCCCATCGGATGGCTTATCAACTCAGAAATCTATCCCCTTAAAATTCGCGGCCGCGCCATGGGAATCGCCACTTGCGCCAACTGGATCGCAAACTTTGCCGTCACGCTCACCTTCCTCCTCTTAATCAACAATATTGGCAAATCATTCACCTTCTGGCTTTACGGATTAATCGGACTTTTCGGAATCTACTTTATCATCAAAATGATTCCCGAAACCAAATTCAAATCGCTTGAGGAGATCGAAGAATTCTTCAAAAAATAGCCCTACTACTACCACTTACGCTTTTAGCAAGCCACCGCATCTACGATGACCCAGCGATCTGTGAGTTTTACAAGCAAAACCACGAAAACCAAACACTTGAATTCGTCCTCGCTAAAAAAGCCGAATACCTACCACCGCGTCATGCCACACTTAGCATTATGGAAGTGCTCGACCTCCTTGATACCTTAATCGACGAAAGCGACCCCGATATCAACCTCCCCCAATCTTACCACGCCTACCAAACCGCCGAAATGATGCGCCAAGACGGCCAGCCCGACTGGCTGATCCTCACAGGCTTCATCCACGACCTCGGCAAACTCCTCGCCTACTTTGGCGAGCCGCAGTGGGCCGTTGTTGGAGACACCTATCCCCTTGGCCATCCCTATTCGCAAAAAATCGTCCTCTCAGAATTTCTCCCCGCCGATCCCCCGTCCATCTACACTGACCAGTGCGGCCTCGATAACGTGCATATGACATGGGGGCATGATGAATACCTCTACCAAGTGCTCAAACCCTACCTTCCCGAAGAAGCTCTCTTTATCATCCGCTTCCACTCGTTCTATTCCCTCCACCGCGAAGGCGAATACCTTCACCTCCTCTCCGAGCGCGATAAAGAGCTTTTGCCCTACCTTCATCTCTTCAACAAGTATGACCTTTATTCAAAAGACGACGAACCACTGAACACCGCAGAGCTTCGCCCTTACTACGAAGCCCTCGTTGACACGTTCCTTCCCCGCACAATCCTCTGGTGAGGATCTGGGCTATCAGTTCTTAAACGCTGGCTTGGGGCAAAAAGCGCACCTGCGCTTACCTGAGCCGTATTAAATTCCCGCCCTCTTGCTAACCATTCTCTATATAAGTAAAGCTGCCGCTTGTATACTGAGCTTGTGGACATGATCCCTGTTTCTGCTGTCTCTATAATAACCGCGGGTAACGTCTTGGATATTGCTATATTAATTCCTCCTTGGAATAAAGACGAAGAATTTAACACTAAAAGAGCTAAAAAATCAAGACCTTACAAAGCTTAGTAAGCTTTAGCAAAAAGGACTGTTTGAGCGCTTGGCTTACCTGTGAAAATACAGGTACCGGGCTCGGATGCTTCATCGGGAATGCAGCGAATCGTCACTTGGAGGTCTTTTTTTACTTGCTCTTCTACCTCGGCATCTCCGCACCAGTGTGCGTAGGCAAACCCGCCACCTTCATTAAAGTAAGCATAGAAGTCGTCTTTGTTTGTGATCTCACGCGTTTTTTGTTCGCGATTGAAGAGGGCGCGCTCGTAAAGAGTGTCTTGGATTTTGTCAAGCCTTTGAGGCAGCGTCAAGAGAAGATCGTCTAAAATAAGATCTTCGCGCTCTTTATGGCCATTCGTTCGCGTTTTAACAGACACTTGTTTTTCTTCCATTTCGCGCGGACCGATTTCGATCCGAAGGGGCACGCCTTTTTTGATCCAGTCCCAACTTTTCTCTCCTCCGCGCATGTCACGCGTATCGACTTTTACGTCGAGGGGAGCGCCGTGGTAGTTAACGCTGCGGAGTTTTTCAGCGACGTGGTTTGCGTATGTGTGGACGTCATCAAGTAATTCTTCTTTGTGGCAGATGGGGATGATGACGATGTGGCTTGATGCGATGCGCGGCGGTAAAATAAGTCCATCGTCGTCGCTATGCACCATGACCATGGCACCGATCATGCGGGTTGTCACGCCCCATGAAGTGGTCCATGCGTGGGTGAGTTGCCCGTCTTGGTCGGTAAACGTGATGTCTTGTGCTTTGGAAAAGTTTTGCCCGAGGAAGTGAGAGGTTCCCCCTTGCAGCGCTTTGCCATCTTGCATCATGGCTTCAAAGGTGTAGGTGGAAACAGCGCCGGGGAAGCGCTCTGCTTCGGTCTTCTCGCCAGCCACAACGGGGATTGCCAGGACATCTTGGAGAAAGTCGATATAGACGCGGTGCATTTCGCGCGCGCAGGCATTGGCTTCTTCTTCTGTTGCATGAGCTGTGTGACCTTCTTGCCAGAGGAATTCTGCTGTGCGGAGGAATAGGCGCGTGCGCATTTCCCAGCGAACGACGTTCGCCCACTGGTTAATTTTAAGTGGCAGGTCGCGGTATGATTCGATCCAGCGCGAGAAGCTCTCGCCGATGATCATTTCGGAGGTTGGGCGGACAATGAGTGGTTCTTCAAGCTCGCCGGATGGCTGCAATTGACCATCACCATCTTTTTCAAGGCGATGGTGGGTCACAACGGCGCATTCAGTGGCAAAGCCTTCGACGTGGTTGGCTTCTTTTTGCAAATAACTGAGTGGAATAAAGAGGGGGAAATAGGCGTTTTCAGAACCTTTTTCGCGAAATCTGTCATCGAGATGCTTTTGCATTTTTTCCCAAATGCGATAACCCCAAGGCTTGATGACCATGCAACCGCGAACAGGAGAGTGCTCTGCTAAATCAGAGGCTTTGATCACTTGTTGGTACCACTCGGGGAAGTCTTCTTCTCTTGTTGGATTGATGGCGGTTTTTAGCTTTTTTGACATAGTTCCCTCGTTAACTTTTCTTCAATTTCACGGCGCATGGCCTGTAAATCGCTTGGTGTATAATCATGTGTTAGTAGTGCATAGCTATTTTCAAGCATCGCTTCTTTGACGCGACTATCTGGTAAAAGTACTTCATCCAAAAAGGCTTCATTTGGCGGTGCGATCGAGATGCTCCCCTGATGCAAAAGCCCTTGTTTCATTTTTCGCTGAGCTGCCCCTGCAAGTTTTCGCCCTCCGATCATCACATCGTATTTGGTTGGCTTGGCCATGCAAAAGTGTTTCGACGGTGGATCGAGCGGCACTGGCTCATCGGGCAATAGATCGCTTGCTTTAAGCGCTCTTGCCACAGCACTATTAATATAATGGTAGTTGGATAAGGTATTATCGGAAAATTCCGGATGGCTTGCCGGCAACAAGACAGAAAAAGCCAAATCAAAGGTGTGAAAAATAATTCCACCACCTGTCGGCCTTTTTGCCAAATCGAGAATCGACGGGGTTTTTAAGTGCTCACCGATCTTAATAAAATGGCCAAATGTCGCCGAAGGCTTTGCCCATCCATATAGATGGAGAATCGGTTCGTCTTTTAAATCGACCAAAAGTTTTCGATCGATCTCCATATTCTCTTCCGCAGTGTGAATTCCCGTGTCTAATACCTTCCACATGGCGATGAGAATACCAAAAACTTAATTATTGCGCTTGCAAAATGTCTTGATATGCACTATTGATTGAGATACAATGAAAGGGTAGCGAGGTGTCCATGTTTGATAAGTTTACGAATCGTGCGAAGCAAGTCATTAAGCTTGCAAAAAAAGAAGCTCAACGTCTTAACCACAATTACTTAGGTACCGAGCATATCCTCTTGGGATTGCTCAAACTGGGCCAAGGAATTGCGGTAAATGTACTGCGCAATCTCAATGTAGACTATGAAACCGTCCTATCAGAGGTCGAAAGACTTGTGGGCTTTGGCCCCGAAATTCAAGTCTATGGTGACCCAGCGCTTACTGGCAAAGTGAAAAAAGTCTTTGAATTCGCCAATGAAGAAGCTTCCTCCCTAAATCACAATTACGTCGGGACAGAGCACCTGCTTTTGGCACTTCTTCGCCAAACAGATGGCGTTGCCACCCAAATCCTTGAAAATTTAAGCGTCAATCTCAAAGAGGTCCGCAAAGAAGTCTTAAAAGAGCTTGAAACCTTTAACCTCCAACTCCCTCCAATGGGCATGGCCTCGCAGCCATCTGCCTCATCTCCCCGCTCAAGCGAACGCAGCTCCCCTGGCGGCGAAAAAACGCCAGCTCTGAAAGCTTACGGCCACGACTTAACTGAAATGTGCCGTGAAAACAAATTAGATCCTGTCATCGGCCGAAAGCTTGAGGTCGAACGACTCATCCTCATTTTATGCCGCCGCCGCAAGAACAACCCTGTGCTCATCGGAGAGGCCGGCGTTGGAAAAACAGCCATCGTTGAAGGACTCGCTCACGCGATTGTCAACAACGACGTGCCCGACCATCTCGCCAACAAACGTCTCATCGCGCTTGATCTCACACTGATGATCGCCGGCACTAAGTACCGCGGCCAGTTTGAAGAGCGCATTAAAGCCGTTATGGACGAGGTCAAAAAGCACGGAAACATCCTCCTCTTTATCGATGAGATCCACACAATCGTTGGCGCTGGTGCTGCAGAAGGGGCCATTGACGCCTCAAACATCTTAAAGCCCGCCCTTTCCCGCGGCGAAATCCAGTGTATCGGTGCGACAACAGCCGACGAATACCGTAAACAAATCGAAAAAGACGCAGCATTAGAGCGTCGTTTCCAAAAAATCAACGTGGCTCCACCCTCTCTCGACGAAGCTGTCGAAATTCTCTCAGGCCTCAAGGAAAAATACCAAGACCACCACAAGTGTGTCTACACAGACGACGCGGTTGCAGCCTCGGTCTACATGTCAGATCGCTATATCTCCGGCCGCTTTTTGCCCGATAAGGCTATCGACCTTCTCGATGAAGCAGGCGCTAAAGCGCGCATCTCAATGCTCCATCAGCCCCAAGACATCGGCGACCTAGAAGCTGAAATAGAAACGCTACGCCAATCCAAAGAAGAGTCGATCGGCAAACAAGAGTACGAGAAAGCCGCCAAACTACGCGATAAAGAAAAGCAACTGCGCGAAAAACTCCACGACATCCACGCCGAATGGGAGAAAAACAAAGACGAACACCAAGTGATCGTCGATGAAGACGACATCGCAAATATCGTCGCCAAACAAACCGGCATCCCCATCCGCCGCCTAACCGAAACCGAAGCACACAAAGTCCTTAACATGGACGAAACCCTTAAGCAAACGGTTGTTGGCCAAGACAAAGCCCTTGCCACCGTCTGCCGCTCAGTTAAACGCTCAAAAGCTGACATCAAAGACCCAAAACGCCCCATTGGCGCCTTCCTTTTCCTAGGCCCAACAGGTGTTGGAAAAACACTTCTAGCAAGACAACTCGCCACCCAACTCTTTGGCGGTGAAGAAGCATTAATCCAAGTCGACATGTCCGAGTACATGGAGAAATTTGCCGTCAGCCGTATGACAGGTTCCCCTCCAGGATACGTAGGCCACGAAGAAGGCGGACAGCTCACCGAACAAGTACGCCGACGCCCCTACTCTGTCGTCCTCTTTGATGAAGTTGAAAAAGCACACCCCGACGTGATGAATATCCTCCTCCAAATTCTCGAGGACGGACAACTCACCGACTCAGTCGGCCGCAAAATCTCCTTCCGCAACACCATCATTATCCTCACCTCCAATCTCGGCTCTGATCTCATCCGTCGCTCCACAGAAGTGGGCTTCGGCGTTCAAGACGGCATGCTCAAATACGAGGACATGGAAGAGAAGATCGATAAAGCTGTCAAAAAACACTTCAAACCCGAATTTATTAATCGCCTCGATGACGTCGTCATCTTTAGAGCCCTTGATAAAGAACACCTCATCGACATCGTCGACCTCGAGGTTGCTAAACTCGCTAAACGACTTGAACGAAAGAACATCACCATCAAGCTCGACAAATCGGTTAAAGAGCACCTCGTCGACAAAGGCTTTCAACCCGAGATGGGTGCCCGTACCCTCAGACGCATGATAGAGCAAAAGCTCGAAGATGCCCTCGCCGAGAAGCTCCTCCGCGAAGGAGATAAGCCGTGCACCTTCCACATCAAAATGGATGGTGAACAGCTCTTAATTGAGGAAGAAGCTCCAAAACCCGAAGAAGCGCTTGCCGAATCCTAAGGAGTGGGCATCCCCCACTCCCCTTACATCCAACAACTAATGACATAGTTTGTTTTTAATTAACCCTTGTTATATAATTAACTTTTTAACAAAAAAAACAAAATAGAAAAGAGGGTAAAATTATGGCATTCACACCAGTAGCTTCATCAACAGCATCAACAGTTAGGCCACCCATAGATAGGCCAAGACCAGCTCCAATCAGCACTACAGAGACTCAAGTTCAGGCCGCAGTAGCTTCTGTTTTCAGCCCTACTGCACGAACGAACCTAAATCATGTTTTTAGCCCAACTTTCGCTCGCCCTCCTGTCGCTAGCGCTCCGCCCAAAGGTTAATCAAACTCATTGGATAGAGCTCTGCATTTTTGCTGAGCTCAAATTTCCTTAAAAGTATGTTTATACCGTTGATTTATAACATATTATGAGATAGTATACTCCTCAACAAACAAGGAGTTATTGTGCTTACTGCTACAGATCATCGTTCTGAATCTCAAACCTTTGCTGGAACACCCCACCCAGATCCAGCCACTGCAGCGCCACCTCCTATACCCCCAGCATACACTGAATCCCGTGCAACACCACGCTCACTAAGAGGACGCGTCGGCCGCGTAGCCCCTCCTCTACAACTCAACACTTCCAACGCAAGCGCTCCATCAGCTACGCGCCAAGCAACACCCGCCGCCCCTAGGTCCGCAGCAGGTGAAGATGGGTTTGCAACGGCTCGAGCCCCCTCTCCAGGGCAAAGGGCAGGTTTTGAGGCTACCGGCTCCTTCAGGGCAATCACAGAGGAAAGAGAACGCCCACTCCCAGCAAGAGCCCGAGATTTTTACGCTGAACTACACGCTTTTACAGTTAAAAGAGAAGAGAAACTTCAAGAACTCAAGGCCCTCAAAGCTCTAGAAGATGCCAGAGCAAGTGGAACCCTCTCAGCCCCCTTTACTCACCGACAATTTGCAAGATTAAGACGCCTTGAGGCAGAGGAAGAAGCCAGAGAACGTAGAACTGCTAGTGCGCCCCTGCCTTCAGACTCACCCCTCCCCTCTAGAAATATCCTGGAGCTGAGAGAGACCAACTCCCCCGGCTGGTGGAACCGAGATGGCCGCTCCTCATAAAACCTCGGTTAAGCTCCCTTGAATTCAATTGAATAATTAGTTATAATCTTTGTATTTGGCTTCTTCAACGAACCCGAAACTACAGACAGTCAATAGGTTACACCTTCTAACGCAGGACCCTCTGAGGGCACCCGTACATAACCCCCACACAATCAACCGCTTGCAAAGCTCCCCTTTGTTTAAAATAAAGATTATGTTATAATTGATTTAACACTCACCTAAACAAATCACTAATAAAGCCCTCTTTTAATTGAAATTAAACATTCTTTTTGATAAAATTTTTAATTTAAACAAAGAGAGGAAGTTAAAGATGAGTATTATTTTAGGCTCAGCGCCACCCCCTAGGAGTCTTGATAGTTCAAGCACTCTACCACACCACATACGAACTGGGCGGTGGAATGCCTACCGCGCGCCGCTGAACCCTTTACTTAGAAAAACAGGATTCGTATTAGCCTGGAACCTTTCCGAACTCATAAGAAAAACAAATAACCCGCTTTTTATTAAGACTCAAAGCGAAATACAAAGAGAGTCCAAGCTCGTACACATTGCCAGGATGCTCCATCAACAACTTAATGGAGGGCTGACAAATGAGTAGTAGCCCCTTAAGTTCAACAGGGCACAACCCCTACCAACACTACCCATCTGATAGCGATACAGAATCACCTAGCACTTTTGCTTCTGACTACACCGAAGACACCCTATCTTCAGCCGATGATTCCGACACCTCATCCCCCGCATTCACCATAAGCCCGACGCACCTTGAGATTCCCGTAGCAACGCCTCCAGCTCCTGCATCTAGTTCGCTTAGTTTCAGCGCAAGCCACTTTGGCTCTACTACACGCCCAGACAATCTAGTGAGACAAGCTTTTAGCGGCAGAGAAGGATTTGGACACCAGCCCACAAAGCGCATGCCAAGGCTCAAATTGCGAACACGAGCCATCATCGATCGTCCCCTCCGAGTTCTTCCTACTGCAGTACCCTTTAGATGGAACACAAAGCCCCCCTCTCCACCCACCGCTGTCACACAAAATCCAGGTGGTTCTTTCATCTCTCCAAGAGCACTTAATCGAGTACCACCCCCTCGCTTACCCATTCGTACCCTCCTCTCACACTTACAAAGCACCACACCCATAGCATCAACAGGTGCAACACCTGCTGGAGGCTCTCCTAGACCCAAGCGCGCAGCTTCAACAGGAACAACCCCTAGCTCAGTGTAACTAGAGGTTTTGAAAAAAATTAACTAACAAACAAAAAGAGGTAAAACATGGCTTCAACCACACCAACAGCAGGACTCCCTTCAACAGCCCTACCAGTACTAGTTGCCCCAGAAGCAGGAACAGCAGATAGTTCAGCTGACACGCAAACAGCAGCCTTGATGAAGAAGCATACTGGAGCTTCAAAGGGTCGTAATCCCTTTGCAACACCCCCCCCACGCATTACAGCAAAGATGATGCCTCCACGCACTAGCGTGCCTTATTCAAAACTAAGGGAAAGAAGAGGCCAAGAGCCCTTAACTGTAAGAACATAAACCGAATTGCATCCAAGTTAGCTTTTTGCCTCAACTAGTCGAGGCAAAAAGCTACACTCTAGCAAAGTATGTACATCATAATACGATGACGAGCTCCCACAAAAAGCAAGAGCTCAGTCCTTTCGCAGAAGAAAGCTGTACTGTTAAATATCCTTACCTGCTTATAATCAATGCATTGCAACATTGACTTTTTCCGTTATTTTTACATGACTTCGCAATTACTTTATAATCAAACACTTACAAAATTTCAGTGGGATTAAAATAAATATTATGTTATAATAAAAGTATTACCTGATGAAATTGAGCCCTGATTTTCATTCTCTAATACACATTAAATAGATCTAAGAATTGAACTAAATTATTTAATCCTGTATAATTTATCCTTAAACAAGGAGAGGATATCTTATGCCACTAAGCCCCGTAACTTCAAGCCCAGCAGACGCTCCACCCACTCATGCAGAGGTTGAAGCAGCAATAGCAAGTATACATAATGTAATATCAACCACGCGCTTGCTACTAAGCGGCCGTGATACTGACCTCCTTCGTGCTAAACAACCAGAGAGACGCCCTGAAGTTAGAAATTTTCAGCGTTCAAGCGCACCTCCTTTAGCAGTCCTGGATACCACAGCACTACTCCCAGCAGCTCCCCAAGCTCCCCGTTTACCAAAAGCCGTCTACTTGTCGAAACCACAGTCACCTAATCCTGACGGCGGTTAAATGCTTGGGGTCTAGCCCGAACCCATCAAAAATTTTCTAGAAAATGAGCCACCACTGAAGCGCTAGGTCGTGCCTTTGGGTTGAGGCTCAGACATTCTCGTACAACAGGAGAAAGGGGTGAGTCAGCAGGCATTCTTGCAGCGACGATTTTATGAATTGCATCTTGCTCGGCTCTTAGCAACCAAAAATCACACGCTGGTGTCCCTGGAACTTCCCCAGAAAGCGTGCGATTCTCACTACTAAGAAGGAGAATCATCACTCCAAATGACCACATATCCATCGCTGGAGCTACTCTACATTTTGCGGTAAGAATTTCAGGAGGCATAAAGCCGTGTGTCCCAACAATGCGATGCGTTTTTCTGCCGGCTTTCATCCACGTGCCAAAATCACAAACTTGAGCCCTTCCACTATCCTTTACCAAGATATTCGACGGTTTGATGTCGCGGTGAACAATCCCCATACTATGGAGATAACAAAGAGCTTTTGCCACATCGCGGGCAACCCTGACCAAGGTACGCTGCTTAATAGGTTTAGACAGGCGAAGTAAGGTTGTCTCTGCGCGCTCTACTGCAAGACCGTTTTTGCCCCCAAAGTACATGTGCATCACGTTAGGATGATTTAGGATTGAGAGGATTTCAACCTCGCGTCTTACACCTTTTCCATAAGCCGTTTCACAGAACATTTTTACACAAATACGCTTTCGCATTAACCACCCCTCTTTCACCTCACTAGAACCTCCAGAGCCAATGACTTTCTGACTTACGGTAAAAAAAAAGGGGTCAAGAGAGATCAGATCAAGCATGCGCACAAAGCGCTTTGAAAAGCAAACGCGCTCTCGAGGAAAACTTTTTAGAGCTCCTCTCATTTGTTGTACGCGATGACACAAAATACCGAGAGCAGCTTGTAATGCTTTGCCAAGTTTTTTGGTCTCAGGATAGCCATCGCAACTCTCTGCTGCATTGTTTGCGACTTGAACGCGCAAGAAATCTGTATGCACTCTTGTCTCAAGCTCTGTAAGACGCCTTCTTGAATAACTCCCCCGTACCATTGAACGGAAATCACCAATATCAAGGATCGCTTTTTCTACCGCACTGACTGCCATTTACACACCTCATAAAATCCCTAGAATAAAGAAAACATGCGCTAAAAACCCCTCCCAGATACGTCTGAGCGCATTTGGCCGATAAATATATAGGTTTATCCCCTTTAGCGCAACCTGCAATAACCAAATGCCAATCAACTCGCTATCAACAGGTTAGGGTATAATTTGAATAATATTATATATTATGTTAAAATATTTAATTAAACAAGCAAAGAGAGAGTATTATCATGCCAAATATTACAGGAGAACTACCACCTTTACCTCCACCTCACCTAGAATTAGACGCTGCTCTGACAGAGCTCATGCAACTTAGTGATGCGTTTTTTTCCCATTCACCGCCACCTTTTCCACTAACCCCAACAAGCCCAACGAGATACTCTCTACCCCCCATTGAGGGAGAGTCCTGGGAGGTTGATTCGCAACCCGACCTCGACAGTTAACTTAAAAGCCGCTAGAAACTTTCATCATCCATCACCTTCCACGGTGCTGGTTCAACCTGATATGACGCCTTGGAGATGACATCATTTGTGCAATTCCCGGGATAGTTTCGGTGATTTGCACCGTAGACGCAATAACCTGCGAGCAAAACTCGCCGACGGATCGTAGAGAGATTTGCCTCACTCCAATGAAGAATTTCTGGGTGCATAAATAGCATGTCACCTGGCTCCATGGTTAGCGCCTCAATGTCACTACCATCTGCCACCGGATAACTTTTTTTATCTATGACCAATCCCCCGTTGTCCTCTGACATGGGATCAATGGCAATAATGCATACAGCATAACTCCCATTCTCGCCTAAATCTTCCCATTTTGGATCAAAAGCTTTTCGGTATTGCATATCGCGGTGTTTTACAAAATGTACACCATCTCCTGGAACCTTTGGATGAAACTGGCATACAAGTTGCTCAATTGCATTGGTTCCTAAAAGCGCAAAATAGGTCTCAACCATTTTTTTCGAACGAAGTACATTCATAAAACTTGGTTCAATCGAACCACAACCCACCATTCTTTTAATGGATGGTGCAGAGTTTTCTTTTTTCACAAAAACAATCTGCGTACCATCAATATACGTGGTTTGATTAGATGCCATTTCTGGATATGTGTCTTTTGAAAGCTCATCTAAAACCCTATCTAATAAGAGATCGCTTGCTAGATCTAATTCGCTCACTACCTCTGCAGATAAAGCAGCTTTTTTTACAAAATAACCTTGTTTGTAATACTGCTCAATCTCGCTTGAGGACAAATAGGATGCAGAAAGTGTACCAGATAGCACAAGTAGAGCTAAAATAAGAAAACGGCGCAAAGTAAATCTCCTAAAATTTAGTCGCGCACTTTGGATTCCCATGCCTTAATGTGATCGAGTAGATCAGCTTTAAGGGGTTTTGAGCGAAGCATTTCCATCGCTTCTTCATTCGAGGATAGGTGCGCTAGTTTGGCAAGTAAGTGTAGATGCCTTTTGTCATTTGACGCAAATAGAAAAAAGAGCGTATGCACTTTTTCGTCGTCAAGGGCGCCCCAGTCGACAGGGTCTTGAAGGGATACGATCACGATCACATCAAATGGTTTTTTTAAGAGAAACTCGCGCGTGTGAGGCACGGCCACCCCATGTGAAAGGGCTGTTGGCATCATCTTTTCCCGATCGAGAAGGAGGTCTGTGAGAACTCCTGGGTCAAGATCAAGCGTTTTAGCAAGGCGTTGCATCGTCTCGCGGATAATGCCTTCTTTTGTCTTTGACTCAATATCAGTAATTACATCGCCGCGGTGCACTGCGCGGTAGAGACTAAACTGCTGGATCCCCTGGCCTGTGTTCTCGCCCATGGCCTTTTTTTGGTCAGCGCCAAGGCGGCAACCCATCATCCAGTTTTCGATTTCGATGCGCGAGAAGCGGTATTGGTGGTGGAGACGGTATGCTGGAATTTTCCCTTCCGAGAGCCAGCGGCGAATCGTTGTTTCAGACACGTTTAAAAGCTCGGCAACATCTTTAATCTTTAAATCCATCTAACACCCTTCGAATAATTTGATCACATCTTGTGCATTTTGGCACTCAAAGAGGCCTTTGCGTCGACTCTCGTCTTTTATCGCCATCGTTAACTTGGAGAGGATCGCCAAGTAATCTGTATGTTTATCAGCAGGTCCTCCAATCATGAAGACCAAGCGTACGTTGGAACCGTCTAAAGCATCCCATTCGATTCCATCAACACCGCGTTGAATACCAACCGCTATGAAGAATTTATCAAACCCGGGAAGTCTCGCATGGGGAACAGCAACGCTCATTCCGATGCCAGTTGAAACAACGCCTTCTCTTTTGTAGATCGCCCCTTTAAAGGCGTCCTTATCAAAAAGTTTGCCCTGCTCGCTAAGGCGCTCGATCAGCTGATCTAAAGCTTCTTCGCGTTTTTTTGCGTCGAAAAATACGATGAGCTTTGGATCTAAGTATTCAGCAATCAACGCATTTACTCCTCTTCTCCTCGGTCTAGCGAGGAATTCTTTAGTGCGTTCCAGTATGGCCAAAACCACCTTCTCCACGTTTTGAAGCCGCAAGGGCAGTTTCTACTGTAAACATTGCCTGGAATACGGGCGCTAAAACAAGCTGCGCAATACGCATTTTTGGCTCTACCACAAACGGTTCTTTGCCATGATTAATTAAAATCACGCCCACCTCACCGCGGTAGTCAGAATCTATGGTTCCTGGCGTGTTAAGAACAGTCACGCCATGCTTGAATGCCAAACCACTTCGTGGTCTAACCTGCACCTCAAAGCCATTTGGTATTTCTAACCGAATGCCCGTTGGGATACAGACCGATTCACCCACCCCAATTTCAACAGCTTCCGTCAAAAAAGCTCGCACGTCCGCGCCTGCCGCCTCATCAGAGCCGTAAACGGGAATGAGCTCTTCATCTTGAGCTATAATTGGAACTTCGATTTTATCCATAGAGCGTTAAAATATTATTTTCCCGGATTAGCAGCAACATCTATCGCATTTTTTTTGCGGCTCGTCGTGAACTGCTTGATAAGAACATCTAATTTTTCAGGGCTTGTCGTTAAGAAATCTAAAAAGGTCGACAAAGTGTCTTTCATCTCAGAGCGCTTTACAATCGCATCGATCATTCCCTTTTCAATCAAGAACTCAGAGCGCTGCGCCGTCTTTGGAAGCTTTTGCTTAATCGTCTGCTCAACAACCCTTGGCCCTGCAAAGCCGATCAAAGCGCCTGGCTCGCCAATAATGATGTCGCCAAGCGAGGCAAACGATGCAGTCACACCCCCCGTTGTCGGATTGGTCAATACAGAAATGTAGGGTAAGCGCGCTTTTCCAAGGCGATTAAGAGCGGCAGAGGTCTTTGCCATCTGCATTAGACTCAAAGAAGACTCTTGCATCCTGGCACCGCCTGACGCTGAAACCAAAATGACCGGCATCGCCCTTTCAATAGCAAGCTCAATGATGCGAGTGATCTTCTCACCAACCACCGTTCCCATCGAGCCTCCCATAAACGCAAAATTCAACACACCAAGTGCCACATCGCGTCCATTTAACTTCGCCATGCCAACAACAATCGCATCCTTACGACCTGTCTTTTTCTTCGAGCGCTTTAGGCGATCCTGATACACCTCTTCGTCCTTGAACCTAAGAGGGTCCTTAGACTCAAGCTCGGCATAAAGCTCCTCAAACGACCCCTCATCCACAAGCATCTCAATCCTCTCATCCACCCCCATGCGATAGTGAAAATCGCACTTGGGGCAGCATTGAAAATTTTTCTTAAGCTCGCTGGCATGCGTCATTTCTTCACAACCTGAGCATTTAACCCAGCCTGAGAAGCCATCTTTCTTACTTGAAGAAATTTTAATTTTAGGCGCGTGCCTAGAGAAAAGTCGTAAAAAGCCCATAATTAACCTTAGTGTTTGAGGCTATTATACCTTTCTTCTACTTTTTTCCAATTAATGACTTTCCAAATATTTTTTAGATACTCTGGACGAGCATTCTTATACTGGAGATAATAAGCATGCTCCCACACATCAATACCCAAAAGAGGGATCATCTTTCCACTTGCGCAGACAGGGTCTTGATTATTGCAAAGCGAGATACAAAGGCCGCCACCAGGACAGGCCACAAGCCAACCCCAGCCAGAACCTTGCAACGGTGCCACACGGGTATTGAACTTCTCAATGAAACTCTCAACCGAGCCCCACTTGCCTTCAATTGCACTTTTAAGAGCCCCATCGCCTAGATCGCCTTCACCTTCAGGACAAAGATTTTCCCAAAACAGCGAGTGATTGATATGGCCACCGCCGTTGAACTTAATCGCCTGCAACACGCCTACCTGGTCTTCTAACTTGCCACTTGCATAAGCGTCCAAAGCATCATTTAACTTTGCCACATAACCAGCGTGGTGTTTTTTGTGGTGCAATTCCATAATCTCGCCACTAATCACCGGCTCGAGCGCACTGTAATCAAAAGGTAAATCGGGTAGTTCGTGCTTCATAACAACTCCTAGTTTTTTTGAAAAAAGAGTACACCATCTGCCACCAAAACGCAAGCTTGCGTTTTTTGAACACGCCCTGTATATTTATCCCCAAAAAAAAGGGAATCTAAGGGGGAATCTCATGGCTGCGCCAGCACAACAAGATCTAGGCATATCATTAACAAACATCGAACTTACAATTCCAGATGAGCTAAAAGACCTGCCTACTGAAAAGGTAACCCAATACGCCCAAAATCTCATCGAAGAGCTCTCAAAAAGCGGCATACCCTCCGATCGAGAGGAGCGCACAAGAGTCTACCTTGCCGTACATGCACTTTCCGAAAAACCCCTAGAACCCACTCTCTTAACAAAACTTGACGAACTCACAAAACCCCACTTCACCCTACCACCTATTCACAGCCATCAAGAAAAAACACACCTGCCCGACTGGTTAAAAGAGCAACAACAACATTTAGAAAATGCACTTAACATTGCCAATCAAACCCTTACTGCAAAACCCACAAAAAATGAAATTTTACAAGCCTGTGCCGCCCGCATTGAAAAGCAAGTAGAAAACACTTCGGTTACACCCCTAGAGCTCGGACGAATCATCCTTGTTTTTGATGAAATTAACGCTTTAGAGAAATACTACACCATTGTAAGACAGTATTTTATCACAAAGCAACTTGCGCAGTGGTGCTTAAATCTCATCGCCACACCAAAATCCAGAACCGAATTGATTCATAATCTCAAAAATGCAATCTCCTTGAGCCAATCGATTACCCTGGAATGCCTGCTACCTTTACTTCAAGAGACCTGCACCAAACTCTTAGAACTTTCCAATAAACATGATCTAGAAATTGAGGATGAAACTTGCAAGCAATTAACAAAAGACCTTCAAGTGAGATTAAAAGAGATTCCCTCCTCAACAGTCTAGTACTTCAAACAATCACCACTAATATTCCACAAAAAATCCAGGGGGAATCATGAGAATCGATACAGCAGAACTATTCGAACAAAGACTCTACGCAAGAGACGCCAACACCCAATCCATCATTGAGCAACTTAGCTGGACTGTCGTCTTTTTTAGCATTAACGCAGATAGCTCGACAAAAGAAACCCTCACACACCAGGTTAGAATCGTTGATACGTGGCTTGCAACTAACCCCATAACAGCCCCCATCCAAGAAGAAGCCACCAAACTCCACCAAGCTGCCGCCCTATTCCTCGACTTTAACCCCCAAGCAAATCCTCAATCCCCTTAACCTGCAACGACGCATCCACATGAACAACACAGCAATTTGGCAAAGCAACATAACGTTCTTTCCCAAGCCGCTCCGCCACAAAAATGCCCATAAGAAGGCCGTGCGTAAATACAGCGCGCTTCCCGCCTAAAGATGCAATCTCAAGCAAAGCCTGCTTCATGCGCAAAAAGGCAGCATAATGCGTCTCAGCTCCAGGCAACTCAGTCACCTTCCACCGCTCTTGCCCCGCTGCATACCGCGCATCTAATTTAAGCCGCTCGCTTGCATACTCCTCTTCCACCTCATCATGCAACCGCCCTTCCACAGCGCCAAAATCAAGCTCTCGTAAGCCCTCATGACACACCATCTCCAGATCGAGCCGCTCAGCCAAATAGCTCCCCGTCGCCTGAGCGCGTTTTAAATCCGACGCATGAATCGCCTCAATATCCGCATGCTCTTTCGCCAAAACCTTTGAAAGCCGCCGCGCCTGATCATGCCCACGAAGCGTCAGCTCCATATCCGTCAGGCCTTGATAGCGCCCTTCTACATTCCAGGGGGTCTCCCCATGTCTCACAAGTAATAACATCCTTTCCCTATACCAAATCCCCTCCAACTACACAACACCCGCCCGTTAAAAGCTCAACCCGCTCACCCTTAGTTGTATACAAATTACTTGAATATATTAAATTATTCATGTTACACTTGTGCCAACAAACAAAAACATGAAGGGGTAAAATCATGGCAGCTCCAGCAGAAAATCATTCCAACATCGATGAATGGGAACTATTGCATCAAGTAAAAAGGGAAAATCCAGAAAAAGCCATTAACGCCCTAGATGCACTCATAGCTCTTGTCGTTTCCTGCGGAGACAAAGAAAGAATCAATGAAATTCACTTCGAAGCAAAAATGAAAGGGATTGACCACATCATCCAACCTGAAATCGCAAAAAAAGCCCAACAACTTTTACATTTCAGCAGCAACTCCCACTATGGCAACGAGCATCTGCATATTTCTATGGATTCGAGCCAACAACAAGACCCTCGACTCGCTGAGCTACACGAGCTCCGACTCGAGGTGTTCCTTAACAAGACGGCAGACAAGACGCAGTTGAGCCACCGGATTGAGCAAATCAAAAAATACAGTGATGGTGATGGAGTCGATGATCAGTTTCGAAAGAAGGTATCAGAGCTTGTCTCAATGGCTGTAGAAAAAATCGGTTATAAAAAAAAGAGGTAAAATCATGGCAGCACCGATAGCAAGCCCAGTCAATTATCACACTCTCCTTAGCCAAGTAGAACAAGGTAACGAAGATCAAGTCAAAGAGGCTTTAGATCAACTCATGCAATTTGTCATCGGCTCAAAAGATGCCGGGGTGATTGATGAAATTGGGACGCGCATTGCCCTCACAAACCCAACCGACCCTGAAATTGAGGTGAAGATTAAACATCTTAGAAAACTTTGTTTAACCTATTTCCCCACAATTGAAGAAGAAAAATAATGGTAGAACAACTAAGCTCTCTAGGGTTGTGTTTTATGGGCTTTTGTGCTAAGATCTTTGTCTAAAAGGGATTCTAGGAGGGGTTATGGCCGCACCGGCAAGCGCTATTGAAACATCTACAACTTATGGAATTTGGCTTGATGATGACCCGATCCTCACCTTGATGGAGACGGTTAATCGCCTTGCGGAAAACACCATCAGAGAGTTTGACGGAGGGATTCAACTCTTCAAGCGCACGTTCACAGCAAAAGAGGCGAATACGCTCTTAGACGCTATTGAGCGATGTAAAGAACTGCGATTTAACCTACAAAAGAAAAACCTTTTCCGCTTAAACCTTCTCCAAGGCGTTATGATGCGAAGCATCTCGCCTGTATTTGAAAAACGCAAAAGCACTTGGGCACTACTTCCCAGCCCGGATGAGCTGGACCAAAAAGAAAAAAGCCTCACCAATCTTAGCATTTTGCTTCACCCCCGATTTATTAGCCCGCTTAAACCCAATTCCGAAGCTCTTGGAAGACATGTAGTATCCATTCAGAGAAAATTACAGCTGTTATGCAAGTACAATGTTTACCCAACAAACTATGTCGAGCTAAACGCAGAATGCTCTCTTCCTACGCTCTACAAGCGACTCAAGCGATCAAAGCAAAACCCTTGCATGATTGGGCTTAGACGCGATTTAACTCGCGACATTGTGCTCGCAGGCCTTTTCGTCTCTTTTAAAGATGCACAAGATCAAAAAGCTGTTGCTAAAGTGCTTAAAGACACCTTGCAAAAAGCCCTTGATACGCCCCCTGAAATAGGACTCACACACCTCACAAGAGTCCTCCGCATTTTGAAACGAAACCCCTACTTTGTGAAGTACGCCAATAGAGGCGAAATGGCACTAGAGATTCGAGAAGTCCTTTCTAAACTTGCTATTAGATACCCCTCTGCTTTAATCGAAACGATTCTCCACCAACTAGAACCTTCTATAAAAATAAAATCCAAATGCGGCTGCTTTGGATAAACAACGGAGCAAACAATGTCCCCTATCGCCCATATCCTAGGTCAGACGATCCACGAGGACGCTTTGATAAGATCCATTAATCGCATGATGGACCCCGTTCGCAAAAAAAAACTCCCCGAGACCTTAGCCATTGAACTTTTAACCATGCTTAGTCAAAACACATTTAGCTTCAAACAAACCGAAATGGACTGTGTCATCTACACCTTAGAAAATTTCGCATTTCACCTAGGAACTCGTTCTCGCAACTTAAACAGCAAAGCCAAACAAATCGACGAGCTTTTTGAAAAAATGAAGCTCCCAGCCGCTTTTTTCCTCTCCTACCAGGCAGGAACAAAACTTGGCTAACAACAAAAGGAATAACCCATGTCATCCATCTACTTTGGAACAGAAGCTTTGTATAAAGCACACGTTGAAAACCCCAACACCAACCTTACCGAAGAAGCCACCGCACTAATCCTAACCATCCAGACGGTGCAAGCACTATCTCCCACCCAAAAGGAGATCCTGCGCAATCAAGTGGAGGTCCTCATCACCACCGCAGAACAAGAACCACCCTCACTTACTTTAGTAGGACATATCTCCAAACTAAGCGAGGTCGCTGCAAAATATCTTATAAATAGCGATTAAGACGCTCTTTCGTGACAGGACCAATCGCCCTAAGTGTCTGGTGCGTGGGGCGTCTTTTTGCAAAGAACGCATCTACACAAGAAGGAGATGTAAACACAAGCTCATCCACATGATCCAATGAAGGAATATCAACCTCACGCGGCACCGTCGTATAAAGGGGAATGATCTGATGACGAACATCCTGCCTTGCAAGATAGTAACCTAAAGTCCCACGCGCGCCAACCGCACAAGGCACACCGACATACGCCCCATTTAGATCAAGCGGCCGAAGAAGATCGATTACCCCTTCCTGCCTCTCCTTTTGAGCTACCTGACACTCATACCCTCTGTCTCTTACAGCACCTGCCGTCGCCTCTCCCACACAGAAGATCTCAATAGATCCAAGCTCTGGCACCGCATCGAAAAAATAGCGCACGCCATTTTGGCTCGAGAAAATCAAATGCGTAAACTCTAAAGCATCACTTAACGCCCACTCAATTTCTTCTCTTGGACGATTCACCGTTTTGATCACCGGACAATGAACCAAATCTCCATCACATTCGAAGCGACTAGGGTCGAGCCCTAAATAAAGAACTTTACGCATAAGTTAAACGTAACAGTAAAAGATATTTGATGCAATCAGCCCTTGACGTATTTCAATTGAACGGCGTACAATTCCAACCTTTAACAACAACCCAAACAAGAGAGAGGGAAAAAAATTATGGCATTACCACCAGTACGCACACCAATCGAAGTCTTAAGCAACTCTGTAGTTGAGATGCTTGGACCTCCTGACGCACCTAAAGCATTCGACGCTGTAGGACATATGGGTCCTGGCGCTGCAGTTGCCAGACTTGCTGCTGAATTAGAGGTGTTTCAACCTCACATCGCAGCTATCACTGGCACAGGCGCTAAAGTTCAAGCCGGAGCAACCCTAGACAGGATCGCCTCTTTTGTAGACGTCTGCAACGAAGCAAAAAGAACAGGCCTTAACATCAACATGTGCACTTTACCTGAAATCACGGCTAGATTAATCTTAGCACTTGATAACAGAGTCGCTGTGCTTGAGGGAGCTGGCGCCTAAGCCGTACCTTGCCTTTAAATACCCCTCCCCCTATCCTCTATGGAAAATGGAGGGGTATTATGGATCCACTACAAGCTATTTCTTTAAACATTCCAGAGCCTGAAAAAACACCTGAACTCGAAGAGGTTCAAGTCGGCGCTTTAATCGTTGATAACCAACCACTTGAAGTGACACAGCTAACACCAACTCAGACAGCAATCTACAACATCCTAAACAATCTCAACACGCTGTAATCCACCGTTTTACGACCGTTTGTTTTTATTTTAATAAAATGTTATAATTATATTACAAACAAACAGCGGGGGTTACTATGGCTGCAAAATTAGATGCAAATTCGCCAACTTTAAAGATGCTTCTTGATTTAGGAAAACCAGAAGAGATTCTAGAAGTAATGCATGTCGTTGTGCATGAGAAACTTAAAACAATTCCAACAACACAAAGCACAGAATTAAACGAACTCCGTATTGAGCTCTTGGGGCTAAAGAGTAGTATTTCCGTGATAAAATGTGACGGTTCAATAGATACAAAAGCCCTTGAAACAGATCTCCAAGGGGCGATTGATCTCCTGCAGAATCGTGTAGAAGAGGAACGCTCTCAAGGCGCAAAAGACCTCGCCAAATAAACAATTTAAGCCCTCTTGTTCAAAAAGAGGGCTTTTTCTATGCTCCCTACTTAATCAAGGAGTAAAATCATGGCAAATCCCATCCCGCCAAGTAGCCAACCCCCTCAAGGCCAAGGCGTTAATGCCGACCTAACCCCTGAAGAGCAAGCTGCGCTTCAAAAAGGCCTTCCAGCAATCATTGCTGAGATCATCCAAGAGGCTGGGGATCAGTGGAGAAACTCCTCTTCCTCCTAGTTTTTCTCCCACACCCTCTTTCAAACCTTTGTTAATTAGTTAGTTGCTTTATTGTTATTTTTATTTAAATTAATTGCTTAACTGTGTTATAATTATAATTTAAACTAACAACTTCAAGAGGGTAATTAACATGGCAACAGCTACAGGAAAAACAGATCAAATAGCCCTATGGGCTGAAGCAAATACCAAAGCAAATGGTATGGCTGATACTTTATCACACCTTGACGCTACGATTTCTGATCTTAGCGCAAAGGTGATTAAAGCTAGTGATCCTGCAGAACTAGCAGGTATTAGAAAATCACATAATGCATTATCTAAACTCCTTAAATCTTCACTGTTTGCAGACGTCGATACATCAATTCTTTCTGCTAAATTAGCAGGAGTAAAAAGAGCTGCTAAGGCTGTATTAGGTTCTGCAGAAAATAGCGGTGGGGCTGCAACTGTTTCAGCACCTCCAACACGCTCAGCAGCAGCAGCTCGTCTTGCAAGCAGAAAAACTAATCCTTTAAGCGATGCTATTTTTTCTCATGTAGCACACCTAGCAAAAACAGACCCCAAATTCTTAATGGATGAAATTAACAGAAAAACTCCAGAATGGAGCGAAGCAGTTTCAATTTATACAAGCGAGTATGAAGCAACTGGAATGTCGCCAGCTGAAGCGTCAGCTGCTGCATTAGAGAAAGTAAAAACTACAGCTAAAATTGATCTCCAACTCAACGGACAAATCAGAAGAGAAACCTCCTAAGATATAGCAGTAACACATACAAAAGGCGTCTCACGATGAGTGAGGCGTCTTTTTTTTGTTTAAGAGGATTTAGAAGGTCTTTTTCTAGGTAAGAAACAGATCCTTGATCTGTTGATTACCAGCCTGTGTGACCAAAGCAAGGCGACCTTGGTGTTGGGTTGTTTTACCTGGTAAGTAGACTCGGGTAAGGTGGGTGAGGTTTAGGCGAATGAGGGCAGCCTCGGCGATGACGACGCCGTCGACCTGGCCTGTGATGAGCTTGAGTAGGCGGGCGTGGATGGGCCCGCGAATGTCGGTAAAGTTGAGGTCGTCCCGGAGGGTGCGGACAGCCTCTTCGCGCTTTTCTGAGGAGGTGGCGATAAGGGCGCCTGGCATGAGGGTTTCGAGGGTAGAGTCTTTGCGTAGGACGAGGACGTCACGCGGGTCGACGCCGGTTGTAAGGGTGATCAGTTCGAGGCCTTCGGGAAGTGGATCGGGGAGGTCTTTTGCTGAGTGGATGGCAAGATCTGCTTTGTGATTTAGGAGGAGGTGGTCGATATCCCGGGTAAAGAAGTCGGTTTTATCAAGGGCTCGCAGCGATGTTTTAAGGTCGCGGTCGCCGATTGTGGAGAGAAAGAGGGTTTGGATGGGGTGGGTGATGTTGTATTCAGAAAGGACTTCTTGCACTTGCACTTTTGAAAGTGCTGAGTCGCGTGCGGCGATGACGATTGGTTCCATAGTTTTTAGTTAGCAGAATAGGATTTATCCGAGAAGCATTTTTACGGCTTCTTCGACAAGCTGGATCCCTTTGAGTTCAACTTTGGCGGTGAGTTCTTTATTGAGGCCTTTGAGGTTGCGCATGGGGAGGTAGATCCGTTTGAAGCCCATGTTGATGGCTTCTTTGATGCGCGCTTCGATGCGCGGGACGCTGCGGACTTCGCCGGAGAGGCCGACTTCGCCGATGGCGACGGAAAGCGGGTCTAAGGCGCGGTTGAGAAAGGAGGAGGCGATGGCGAGAATGATGCCAAGGTCGATGGCGGGTTCGTCGATTTTGAGGCCGCCTGTGACGGAGACGAAGACGTCCATGGCGTGGAGGTTGTAGGCAAGCCGCTTTTCGAGGACGGCGAGGAGGAGGGCGAGGCGTTTTTGGTCAACGCCGGCGGAGCGGCGCGATGAGGTAGAGAAGGAGGAATAGGATACGAGCGCTTGGACTTCAACGAGGATGGAGCGGGTGCCTTCAATGGTGGGAATGATGCTGGAACCGGCGATGTTTTTGAGGCGCTCTTGGAGGAAAGCGGCGGAGGGGTTTTCAACTTCGCGCAGGCCATTTTCGACCATTTGGAAGAGGGCGACGTCGTCTGTCGGGCCGAAGCGGTTTTTGATGGCGCGGACGATCCGGTAGCCGTGTTGGCGGTCGCCTTCGAATTCAAAGACGGTGTCAACGAGGTGCTCTAGCACGCGGGGGCCGGCGATTTCGCCTGATTTGGTGACGTGGCCGATCAGGTAGGTGGTGATCCCCTGGCCTTTGGCAACTTCCATCATTTCCATGGCGACTTCTTTGACCTGGGAGACGGAACCGGGCGCAGAGGAGAGTTCTTTTTTGTAGACGATTTGGACCGAGTCGACGATGAGAATATCGGGCTTTAGGGTGGCGATTTGGGATTTGATGTGGTTAAGGTCGGTCTCTGAGAGGAGGTAGAGGTTTTTAGCTTGGATGTTGAGGCGGCGGGCGCGCAGGGAGGTTTGTTCGGCTGATTCTTCGCCGCAGACGTAGAGGACGGTTAGGCCTTGGGTGGCGTAGCGGGCGGCGAGTTGGAGCATCATGGTGGATTTACCGATGCCGGGTTCGCCGGCCATGAGGGAGAGAGAGCCTTGGACGGCGCCTCCACCAAAGAGGCGGTCGATTTCTTTATAGCCTGAGGGGATGCGTTTAAAAGCGGTTGTGTCTACGTCTTGGATGAGGACAGGTTTGGCACCTGAGGTGGTGCCAGATTCGGCGTCGAGTGTTCCCCACTGGTTGCACATGGAACAGTTGCCGCTCCATTTTTTTTCGCGGTGTCCGCAGTCTCTACATGTCCACATTTGTGCATACGTCCTTTGCAGCGCTGATCTCTGCTTCTTTCTTAGAAGAGCCTGTGCCACTGCCTAGCACGTTGCCGTTAATAATGACTTCTGTTGTAAAGGTTTTCTCGTGATCGGGTCCTTCTTCGCTGATTACGCGGTATTCGGGGGTGAGCTTTTCGGTGCGTTGCGCAAAATCTTGGAGCATCGCTTTGTAGTTAGGCGCGGGCTCTTTTTCAAAGCGCTCGCCGAAGTTTGAAAAGAAAAAGGTGCGCGCGGCTTTGTAGCCTCCGTCGAGATAGATGGCGCCGATAAGCGCTTCGAAAAGGTCGGAGAGAAGTGTTTTGCGCGATCTTGCCAGGTTTTGTTTTTCGCCCTTGCCGAGAAGGAGGTACTTTTCAAGCTCGAGGGTTTCGATCATTTCGGCGCACGCGTTGGCGTCGACGATCTGAGAGCGAAGATGAGAGAGCTTGCCTTCCGTTGCTTCGGGGTGACGTACATAAAGTTCTTTTGAAACGATGATAGAAAGTACGCTATCACCCAAAAATTCGAGGCGCTCATTGGGCACGAGACCTGCATGTTCGTTGGTATAGGAGCTATGCGTGAAGGCAAGAAGGAGCAGTTCCTTATTTTGGAACTGATATCCAATTCTTTCCTCGATTATTAAGTACTTTTCTTTTATGCTCTCGTGCTCGTTCACGACACAAATATACTAGGTTCGACGTTAAGATGCAATTTGCAATCACCAAAGATCATATGAATTATTTTAGGGAGCATGGCTATGTCTCTTTTGAGGATCTTCTTAAAGAAGACGAGCTCGCTGAGATTTTGCATCATTATCAAAGGGGTGCTAGAGATGCTTGGCGCCACAATGAGAAGCTCAAAAAAATTGTTTGCAAGCGCTCTTTTTCCAACTTAGCGAAAGAGATTTTCCAAGTCGACACACTTAGACTTGCGTATACCGAGTACACGGATCACGTGACCCCGCTTGATGAAACAAGTTCTGTCCAATATTTAACGGGCGCTCTTATTTTAGGTGAAAATCCAACGATGATTAATACCGAAACCGACTTTGAATGCGGCCCCTCGCTTGTCATCGCTTTTTGCTCAAGCGTTGCCGTGTATGTCAAAAACGATGCTGATCCCCACACGCACGATCTGAAAAAAATGGGTCTTGTTTTCGGTGACAGATTACAAAACGACACACATCCCCTCTTGCATTAAATTTACTTAAAGATTTACCCTCCTTCCCATGTCGGACAAGTACGCTTATTTTAAGCAAGCTCTTAAAAAAAGAGAGGAGCAAAAATCGTTTCAAGAGATGCGCGCCACTTTGGCGAGCCCAAACGACGACCTGCTTGTCAACTTTGCCTCCGACGATGTGCTTGGTCTAACCAAACATCCTTTTGTCAAAAAGCACACGATCAAATACGTCCTCTCGTGGGGCACACAAGAGGGCGCTGAACACTCTCGCGAACAACACCGCATCGAAGCAATTTTGGCTAAACTCACGGGATTTGAAAAAGCGCTTTTTTTCAACACGCCCTACCAAGCTGTCACAACGATCTTAAGCCACATCACAAAACAAGACACGCTTGTCTTTGTCGACAGAAGCTACCCTGCAAACCTGACAAAAATGCTTAAGGGAAAAGTGATCCGCTTTGAACGAGGCCACCCAACTCACCTCGCAAACCTTTTGCAGAAAAATCGCATGAGCACCTCCAAACTTGTCGTGACTGAAGCTGTCTCTTCCATCGAAGGAGAAAGCGCCGACATGATCCAGTTCGTTAAACTGTGCCGCGAAAATCACGCCCTTCTTTTCGTCGACGAAACCTCGAGTAACTGCGCACTCGGTCAGTTTGGCATGGGCCTATCGGCTCACAGAAAAGGCGTTGACTTTACCGTTGGCAGCTTTCCCAAAGGGCTTGGAGCTTACGGCGCCTGTTCAAAACTCATGTACGAATACCTCAAAGCATTTTCCACCGGCCCCGACCTCCTTCCCCCAGCCATGCTCGGTGGCATCGACGCCATCTTGCAACTGATTCCCGATATGGACGCCGAAAGACGGCGGGTGAAACAACGCGCCATTGATCTACGCGCAGAACTCAAACACCTTGGTCTGTCCACCGGCGGCTCAAACACCCACATCGTCCCGATTATTTTAGGCAAGTCAGAGACCGTTCAAGATATCTCTAATATGCTTAAGAAAAACCATATCCTCTGTAGCACGATCGTGCCTCCTATCTCCCCTGTTGGGAAAGCGCGCCTACGCCTCACCCTCACCGTTGACCACGGCCCGAAAGAGATCGAATCTCTCCTGTCTTTGCTTGAAAAAACGCTTTAGAATTTAAGCGAAAAGCTCAAAGACAACCCTGAACTTTTCGCATTTTTTATGCGCTTGCTGTGAGTGCCACAACTCCGCGTGTAGAAAGCATACTGTGCTGTGGTGTGCGTCTCCATCGCCCGAAGATACCAGATACAGCAGCAACAGTCCCAGTAATCACCAGAGGAGCTTCAGCAGCAGCTGCGGTCCACCCAACAGCGGCACCACCTCCAACACCTGCAGTGAATTGAACAGCTCCGCGGCATCTTTGCCACCACGACGCTTGTGGATCAGCCATAAGGTGAACGGGCTCTTTAACCGCTTTTTGCATCCACCAGCCAATCACTTTTTGGTCTGTGCGCTGTAACCCACCAAGTCTTGTTTGAAGGGCCTTTTTAAGCGCTTCTGTACGTTTTGCAATCGACTCTCGTGCGGCTTTAAAGCGCTCTTTATGAGCAGCGCGCATTTGTGCAAAAGGTCCTGTTTCTTCCCTTAAGGCATGAGACATCTCAGCCGACTCAACCAAGTCATGGTAATCGACGGAAATCTCGGTGCAAGGCTTTCGATCCCAATCTTGAGTTGCACGGCAAGTATGAAGACCTAAAAGGCCTGTTACATCCCACATCCAACCAGCACTAATATCTTTTCGCTCCCACTGGCGGTAGTCGATTCTAAGGTTTTTCGCAACCATACCAACAAATGGATGAACGTCTCCAGCAAGTGAAACCTGATCATGTTTCACATGGTTAAACATCGCGTTACACTGAACCTGTGGGTTAGCGCGAATCCCCTCTCTTAGCTGACGTGCTAAATCAAAGCTTAAACCTGGATTGTGCCAAAGCGTCGTGTCAATCGTGCGAAGTTGCTTTGCTTCAGGAGTGTTAAGCGCTTTAATCAAATATTGAGCTGCAATTGCTCCACCTTGAGAGTACCCATCAAAGCCAATGTGGGTTGCACCTGTTTCACGAAGAGTTTCTTGTAAAGCACCAATGAGTTCGTCTGCGTGCGCCTCAACCATAAGCTGACCTGAAGTATCCGCTAAATTGTGCATGATACTTTGAAATTCAGCTTGAGCTGTAGGTCGCCCGACAACAAAGACTTCTGGATCGTGGGCTTCAGATGGCGAACTTTCTCGAACGAGAATAAAGCAGCCCCAACCATCATGTTGGATTGCTTTTCTCACTCGGTACGTGGCCGTTGCATTAACCCCTGGATCTCTTGATGGAAGCTCAATTGGCATCCCTTCAGAATTGTGGTCTAAAATGCTTGCAACATCTTTTGTTAGGAATTCTGCTGCAGCTTCTCGTCGAAAATTGGGTCCACAGTAATCTTGGGGTCTTAGCTGTGAAATGGCTCGTAAATTCGCAAGTTTTGCTTGCTGTGCTTCGCTTAAGCCTCTGATGTGATCGGGGACTATTACTTCCTCGCCAGCACGCATTCTTGCTGCAATCCCAAGTAGTTGCATCTCAGCTGCTGAAGTTCCCATAGGAGTATAAACTCCTTGAGGACCCTCAACATCATTTCGAGCTTGGTCTACTGTTTGTTGTGGAAGTCTGCCAACCCCCGCAAATAGTGGATTTGTGTGTATCATAGATCTACCTCATTGTTCAAGGAGAGTATTATCTGCAGATTTCGCTAATTTTTCAACAGATAATCGCAATTGAACAGAGATTTCACGCAACTTATTAGACAAGCAACACTTAAAAACCCTCTGATTTATCCATACTTTTTTTGACCCATCGACTCTATGTGTTTTGCATGTTTTGCCCATTATGTCCACTTTTTCTGGACATACTGGAGATAATATGTATACTTAAGATATGAACTTTGAAGATTTCAGAAGACAGATCAAGACAGATCTATTTGATTACCAACAGTTTGCAGACTGCTTTAAAGGGTTGAAAAAAATTAGGGACAAAATCTCTTCCTTAGTCCTTGAAGGCAAGTTGATTAGACTAAAAAAAGGGCTTTATGTTTTTGGAGAAGAATGGAGACGAGCTCCCCTATCCTTAGAGGTTATAGCAAATGTCTTATATGGACCATCTTGTATCTCATTGGAATATGCTCTTAATCGTTATGGGCTCTTAGCTGAGCGAGCATCAAGCATTACCTCTCTTGCCATTGGAAAAACCAAAACCTTTGACACGCCTTTAGGGGTTTTTGAATATAAGGCAATTGGCCGGGAAAAATTTAAAGTAGGAATAGAATATAGGGATCTTGGAGAGGAAGGGGGATATTTTATCGCGTCAAAGGAAAAAGCGCTTGTCGATTTTGTTTACAAAACACCCGGCATTAGGACAAAAGCTCAACTCCGCTTTTTTCTATTTGAGGAAATGCGCATCGATGTAGATCTTTTTAATGCAATGGACAAAAAAAAACTCGCAAAGCTTGCTGCAATTTATAAGAAAAAAAGTCTAACTCTATTGAGTCAATTATGAGCCAAGTCATCGAAGAAATGTTAAAACATTACAACCCTCAATCTAAAGTAGAATACGAAAATGCCATCCAAGAAATCATGCAGGAAATTACCTTAGCAGGTCTCTGGCGTGCAAAATTCTTTGAGCATGCTGCATTTTATGGAGGCACCTCGCTTCGTATTTTATATGGCCTTAATCGATTTAGTGAAGACCTTGATTTCTCCCTGCTTAAAAAGGATCCAGACTTTAACCTAGAGCCTTTTCTCAACGCGATTAGTGAGGAATTAGAATTGTCTGGATTAAAGGTTCTTCTAGATCACAAAATCAAAAAAGAAAAGTCCTCAATTCGCTCAGCTTTTTTAAAAACTGGCACCTTAGAAACCTTTATTCGCATTGGACTAAATGAGTCGCTTAAAAAACACACTCAATCCAATGAAGTGATCAAAATGAAATTGGAAGTCGACATTGACCCTCCAGAGGGATTTGAAACAGAAGTCCGCTATCTGATGAAACCTTTTCCTTTCTCCATAAAAAGTTATGTTCCCCGCGATCTTTTCGCAGGTAAAATGCATGCCATCTTGTGTAGACCCTATAAAGTGAGAGTAAAAGGACGCGATTGGTATGACCTCATCTGGTATATCAAAAACGGCTTTGAGCTAAACTTAAGTCATCTAGAAATGCGTATGCGCCAATCCAAACACTACCAAGAAAACGTCCAGCTTTCTCCTGGAATATTCAAATCCATCCTAGAGGCAAAAATTGCCCAACTGGATATAAAAGCCGCTAAAGAAGATATTAAGAGATTTATTCCAAGCCCTCGAGAGCTCGATGGTTGGTCCAATGATTTTTTCCTCACACTTATCCCACAAATTAGCTATTACAGTCCCTAATTGACTTGACGCAACTGTTTACAGCAACACCACTTACACTGGGCCCAATGCAGGTCACTTTATCAAGGCTTTTTTTAGGGGAGAAGCCAACTGGGTATTGAGCAATGGCATCTTTGTAGGAATGGGTATGTTGCCAGATGGGCTCATTAGTAATTTCAAGCATCTCCAAGGCTTTTAACGGATCGCCACCACGACTCATGATCGTCAAACGCGTCTCATTTCCGCGGTTTTGCTCAGGGAATACCTCTGAGTCAAAAATGACTCCCAAAACAGGAGAATTTTGAGAGGAAGGAACGAGGAAGCCAAAACCCGATTTCTTAAGAACCGGCGTTTCAAAAACAACGTTTGTGACATCTAAAGAAGCGCAAGGAATATCTTGTGGGGGCCTCGCATCAAACACTTGGTCCACATCAAGATCGAGAGGGTCTTTAATTTCTGTATTCAACATCACATCCCCGCTCAAGCGATCAACAAGCGTACTCATCCCGTTTTTAAGCGTAAAGAGCCGGTAGTCCCCTTTCTTCTTAAAGATCATCGAGTAAAACTTCCCCTCAAGCGCTTTTAACATGGGAAAGCAATGGGCTACGGAAAGCTCTTTCGCATCGCCAGAGTAAATGCCCTTCACCATCGGATCAACAAGGCGATCGGCGACCTTCCTCCCAAGACGTCTTTTAGCAAAATCCCACACAGACTCATCTGGCGGTCCCTTTTTTTTAAATGGTTCTAGCAAAAGAGGAAGTAAAGCCAAGTACATCGGAAACTTTTTCAGCGAGCCTTCAAAAACATAGCGCGCTTTCCCACTTGTATAAATGAGATCATCTTCTAGACCAACGTCCCGAATGAGCGCTAAAAGCTCCGGACAACGCCCTGCTTGAAACGTGCGCGGTCCCTGTTCAAAAAAATAAGGCTCGTGAATGGTTTGCATCACACCGCCTGCACGATCAGATTTTTCAAAAACCTGCACCTCATGCCCTTCTCGACGCAAATAATGCGCCGCGCTTAAACCAGTAATTCCAGCCCCAATGATTGCAACTTTACGCTTTCTCATGCTAGAGTAACATGCAAAAAGGAAGTGCAAATGTCAAGCCGCTTTACATTCGAGCAACCCCTTGAAATTGTTGAATTTATCAAGAATTTACGAGAGGATATTATTGCAAACTTCGAGTCATTAGAGCCTGAAAAACGCTTTGAGCGTAAGCCTTGGGAGCACAATCGTGGTGGTGGCGGTGAAATGGCCATTCTTCGCGGTGACGTCTTTGAAAAAGCGGCCGTGAACTTCTCGTGCGTTGACACCCCCCTTCTTTTTGCAACAGGCGTCAGCCTCATCACCCACATGACAAACCCGTTTATGCCTACCGTACACATGAACATCCGTTTTATCAGACGGGCCACCAAGTGGCACCTAGGCGGCGGCTACGACCTCACTCCCATGGGTTTTCCAAACGATGAAGACACCAAACACTTCCACAACATAGCCAAAGCAGCCACAGGCAGCCGTTACCCCACCTTAACAAAGTGGGCTCAGGAATACTTCCACATCAAACATTGGAAACACGAACGGGGTGTTGGGGGGATCTTCTTTGATGACGACACAGATTTCGCCATGTGGGAAAAAGTTGGATCAACCTTCGTCGATGCGATCATGCCAATCTACAAACGGCGCCAAAACACGCCCTACACTCCCCAAGACAAAGTTCTCCAAGCGAAAAACCGCGCCAAGTACGTCGAGTTCAACCTTCTCTACGACCGCGGCACCAAGTTTGGTTTCCAAACAGGCGGCAACCCCGAGGCGATCCTCTGCTCGATGCCCCCCACCGCCACCTGGTAATCCCCCTCGAACGCAGGTTTAAACGACGTAGGCCATACCTAATAGAAGGAAGATTCACCCCAAATACATCACGAACGTATAAAATGTGTTTAGGCAAAATGAGATGGAAACAGCCTTGCTTGCAAGGGTGTGGTCTGACCGACGTAGGCCATACCTAATAGGTAGGCCGGAGGAGGAAGATTCATCTCATAAAGCATAAACACATTTTATCAGCGCATTTTGACTGTGTCGACCAGAGCGCGGACGTTATCCATGGGCGTTTTGGGCTTGACGCCATGGCCTAGGTTGAAGATGAAGCCGGGGTCGTCTTGCATGGCGTCTAGGATGGCGTTTGTTTCACGGATGACGGTTTGGCGGTCTTCGAAGAGGATATCGGGGTTGAGGTTACCTTGCACGGTGAGGTTTGGGACGCGCTCGCGCATGGTTTGGATGGGGGCGGACCAGTCAAAGCTGATGCCAGCGGGGTTAAGCGCGCTTAGTTCATCGACGTAGGTGGAGGAGTTGCGAGTGAAGAGAAGGGTTGGTGTGTCGAGGATAAGTGGCTTGAGGTAGGGTAGGCTTTTTGTGCGGAATTCTTCGGGTGGGAGGAGGCCGGCCCATGAGTCGAAGACTTGGAGGGCGTCGACGCCGGCTTCTGCTTGAAGCTGCATGTATTCACGGGTTGCCTGTGTGAGTTTTGCGATGTCGCCAGGCTTTTTATAGTAGTGCATGACGGTGTAGGGGCCACCGACGAAGCCGATAAGTGGCACGGTGAGTTCTTTTTTAAGGGTGCGGATTGCCTCTAGGACGTAGTCGAGTTTAGTGAGGTCGTAGTCGCCCATGGTGCCTGTGATATTGATGCCGTTATCGTAGTTAACGGTGCATCCGAAGGCCTCTAAGATAAGGAGGATGTCGGAGAAGACGATTGCGACGTCAACGCCGAGGAGTTTCATCGGGAGGAGGGTGACATCTACGATGAGGTCAGGAGTGTGAAATAGGTCGATGAGGGAGTGTTTTTGCCGAAGTTTTTGGTATTCGGGCATGTAGCGTCCCGCTTGGCGCATGAGCCAAACGGGAGGACGGGAAGTATTCTGGCACTTTAGTGCGTCAGAGAATGCGTTCGAGGATAGCTTCAACATTAAATCCAAACTCGTTTGCTAGATCTGCCATCGGTGCTGAGAGGCCAAAGCCTTCCATGCAGATGGTGACACCTTCTGGGCCGACCCATCGTTGCCATCCGAGGCCGATGCCGGCTTCGATGGCGACGCGCTTGCCGAGCTCTCCACCGACGACGGAGTCGATGTAAGCTTGGTCTTGTGCTTCGAATAGTTCCCAGCATGGCATCGAGATGACGCGGACGCTTTTGCCCATTTTCTCAAGGGCGGCGGCGACATCTAGGGCAAGCCATAGTTCTGAACCGGTTCCAAAAAGGGTGAAGTCGGGTTTGCCTTTTTCTTTTTTCACGATGTATGCCCCGCGTCCTACGCCGTCTTTGTAAGGGATTTTTGTCGCTTCTTGGGTGGGCAGTTTTTGACGGGTGAGGATAATGACCGAAGGCCCGGAGTATTTAAGCATGGCGATCCAGGCGTGTTTCACTTCGTTGGCGTCCCCTGGTCGGAAGACGTGGAGGTTGGGTATGAGACGTAGTGACATGCACTGTTCGATGGATTGGTGGGTAGGGCCATCTTCACCGAGGAAGATCGAGTCGTGGGTGAATTGGTAGATCACTTTGTAGTGGCTTAGTGAGGCGAGGCGGATGGCGTTTCTCATGTAGTCAGAGAAGGTGAGGAAGGTGCCTACGTAGGGGTAAAACATGTGGGATTGGAAGATTCCTGCGGCGGCGGCGGCCATACCGAATTCGCGTACACCGTATTTGATGTTCCGTCCAGCAAAGTCGTTTGGTGCGACAAGCGGGAATTGTTTCATCATGGTGCAGTCGGAGCCAGAGAGATCAGCCGATCCTCCAAGGAGGAAGGGTACGTGATCGCCAAGGACTTGGAGGACATTTTGAGAGGCGTTTCTGCCACCAATTGAGTCGCCCATTTCCACTGCGTCTAGAAGTTCTTCGAGATTATCGGGTAGGGTTTTGTTGAGCATGGCATCGAACTCAGTTGCAAGGTCGGGGTTTGCGGACTTCCACGCTTCGAAGTCTTTATCCCAGTTGTGTTCGGCGTCTTGGTCGCGGCCAAGTTTTTGCTCGAAGTGGGTGCGCACACCTGAGGGGACGTAGAAATCTTCTTCGGGGAGACCGAGTTCTTTTTTCACAAGCTCGACTTCTTCAGGCCCAAGCGGAGAGCCGTGTGCTTTGTGTGTGCCTTCCTTGTTAGGAGATCCTTTTCCAATAATTGTTTTTGCAACGATGAAGAGGGGTTTGCCTTGTGATTCTTTGATTTTGGAGAAGTTAGCGTGGATTTCTTCTAGGTTGTTGCCGTCCATTTCAAGGACGTCCCAGCCGTAAGCGCGGAAGCGATCGGCTGTGTGTTCGGAGTTACTTTGCGAGAGCGGTCCATCGAGTGTGATTTGGTTACTGTCCCAGATAAGGACGAGGTTGTCTAGCTGGAGGTGACCCGCTAAGGAACACGCTTCGTGCGAGACGCCTTCCATTAAGCATCCGTCTCCGCAAAGGCAGTAAACTTTAGAGTCAAAAATGTTGTGGTTTGGACGGTTAAAGCGCTCTTCGAGTAGCTTGATGGCAAGCGCTTGTCCGACGGCATTGGCGACTCCTTGCCCAAGGGGCCCTGTTGTCGATTCGACGCCTTCTGTCTCATGAAATTCGGGGTGACCTGGAGTGATTGAGTGGAGTTGGCGGAAGCTTTTGAGGTCTTCAATCGACATTTTAAAGCCAGCGAGATGGAGGCAAGAGTAGAGCCAAGCTGAGCCGTGACCTGCTGAGAGGATGAGGCGATCGCGGTTGATCCAGTCGGGGTTTTTCGGATTGTGCTTGAGCTGAACACCATAGAGGTAAGCACCAAGTTCCGCGCATCCCATCGGCAGCCCGGGGTGTCCAGAATTGGCTTTCTGTACGGCTTCCATTGATAGGCCGCGAATTGTGTCGGCGGTTTTACTTAAGGTTTTCTTGAGCTCTTCGTCCATTTATGGTAATCTCCTCACTAATAGTTTAACCACTCTTATACAAGATCAGGGATTTATGAGCACGCATGAGATTAGAAATAAGTTTTTGAAAGCGTTTAAAAGCGCAGGACATACGATTGTTCCCTCCGCCCCTGTTGTTCCTCATGACGACCCTACACTGCTCTTTAATAACGCGGGCATGAACCAGTTTAAAGATGTGTTCCTAGGTGAGTCTAAGCGCGATTACACGCGCGCTGTTACCTCACAAAAATGTGTGCGTGTTGGCGGCAAACACAACGATCTTGATAACGTTGGGCACACAACGCGCCACATGACTTTCTTTGAAATGCTTGGCAATTTTTCTTTTGGTGACTACTTCAAAAAAGAGGCGATTGAGTTTGCTTGGAACATCTCCATCGATGTTTTTGGCTTTGATAAGTCAAAGCTTGTGGCCTCTGTTTTCCAAACAGATGATGAAGCCTACTCTCTTTGGCAAGAGTATTTGCCTGAAGATCAAATCATCCGCCTTGGCGAGAAAGACAATTTTTGGTCGATGGGCGATACAGGTCCTTGTGGTCCTTGTTCTGAGCTTTTGTATGATCGCGGTGACCGGTTTGAAGGCGATGAGCGCTACTTAGAATATTGGAATCTCGTCTTCATGCAATACAATCGCGACAAAAATGGCAAGAAGCACGATCTCCCCCGTCCTTCGATTGATACGGGTGCAGGACTCGAGCGCATTCGGATGTTGCAAATGGGCGTCGATACGGTTTTTGAAACTGATATCTTGCGCAACTTGATTGCTGAAATCGAAAATCTTACGGGGCAAAAGTATGCGGGACAACCGGCTTTCCACGTGATTGCTGACCACATGCGCACACTTGCTTTTGCCATTGCCGATGGCGCAACACCAAGCAATGTCGATCGCGGTTATGTTTTGCGAAAACTCCTCCGACGCGCTGTGCGCTACGGTAAGTTGCTCGGTTTAAACAACCCCTTCCTCGCCAAACTCCTTCCAAGACTGATCTCCGAAATGGGCGAGACCTACCACGAACTAAGTGATTCAAAAGCGCGCATCGAAGAACTTGTGACGCTTGAGGAAGAAAGCTTTTTCCGTACCCTAAAACGGGGCGGCAACCTCTTAAACCAAGTCATTGAAAACACCTCTCATGAGATCACAGGAGATGATGCCTTCAAACTCAAAGACACCTACGGCTTTCCTTTAGAGGAAATTCTCCTCATTGCAAAGGACGCCAATCTCTCAGTAAACCTAGAGCAGTTTGGCATCTTGGAAGAGCAGGCAAAAGAGCGCTCGCGCGGGGCGCGCGACGTTGACGATCAAAAGGCGCAAAAAAGCCTCTTTGAAGGCTTTGCCGACAAGCACGGCTCTTGTCACTACACCGGTTTTGAAGAAACAAACGGCGAAGGAACGGTCATTGCGATTATTTCTGACGGCAAGTTTGTCGAGACGCTTGAATCTGGGCAAAAGGGGATGGTCATTTTGGACCGCACTCCATTTTATGCAGAAAAAGGTGGTCAGATCGGCGACATTGGAGACCTCTCTCATCAAAATGCGCGCTTTAAAGTTGAAGACACACGTAGCCCTTTTCCAGGTGTGATCGGTCATGTTGGCACACTAGAACGCGGCATTATTATGGTTGGCGAACCCCTTCTTACACAAATTGACTTTAGACGTCGCGATGCGATTGCTCGCAATCACACTGCCACCCACCTCCTCCATTGGGCCCTCCAAGAAGTTCTTGGTTCCCATATTCGCCAAGCGGGTTCGCTTGTTGAACCAAGGCGTCTACGTTTTGACTTTAACCACCACAAGCCCCTCACGCACGACCAAATCATCGAAGTTGAGCGCATGGTCAACGGCAAAATCTGGGAAAACAATGCGGTGAATAAAAAAGTCATCTCATATGCCGAGGCGCAAAAAGATCCGAGCATTAAACAATTTTTCGGCGACAAGTATGGCGATGAAGTACGCGTTGTTTCAATCGGCGGATTTTCCAAGGAGCTCTGCGGCGGTGTTCACGTAGATAACGCCGGGACGATCGGTCTTTTTCGCATTGCAAAAGAATCGAGTATTGCCAAAGGCGTTCGCAGAATTGAAGCGGCTGTTGGTCTCGATGCTGAAACCATCATGTATCAGGGAGAACAACGGATCTTCACCCTTGCTGACAAACTCGGTGTTCCCACACCCAAAATCGAAGAGCGGGTTGATCGCCTCCTTGAAGAATACAAGCAGATGAAAGAATCCCTGCGCGCTTTTAGGAAATCGGAACTTGCAAACTTAAAAACGACCCTTTTAAGCAGTGTCAAGGAAGTGAACGGACACAAAGTGCTCGCTGAAAAGGTGAGCGTAGAAGCCGATGAGCTAGCCCCTCTAGCAAACGACCTTCTTGAGCACATGGGCTCAGGCGCTTTGATCCTTGCCCTTGAAAAAGACGGCCGTGCCCAACTGTTGATTAAAGTCAGCAAAGACTTAGTTAAAAAAGGCATAGAGGCTAACGCCCTTATTAAGAAAGTCGGCCCGCTCATCCAAGGCGGAGGCGGTGGAAAACCAGACAGTGCCCAAGCGGGAGGAAAAGATCCCTCAGGAATAGATAATGCCCTCGAAACCTTCTTATCCTCTTTATGAAAAACTTTGGGACGGTCCCAAAGCAAAACTGATTGCTGAGATTGACAACACTGTTCTTGTCATCACAGACAGCATGCGCCTTTACGAAGACCTCCGTTTCTTCGCCAGCTGTCCTGTCTTCCATTTCCCCTCTTGGGAAACGCTGCCGAGCGAAAACATCTCGCCAAGCCCCGACATTATTGGGCGCCGCTTTGAAATCCTCCACACGCTCTTAAATACGCGCGGGCAGAAAATCGTCTTAGCTCCCTTGCAAGCTGTTCTCCAACCGGTCCCAGGGAAAAAAACCAAATTCCTCGAATGGAGTGTTGGCGAAACGATCTCCTTTGATGAGATCCCCGCCATCTTAGAAAAGCTCGGTTACCGCCGTGAAACCGTTGTTGCTGACAAAGGCGAGTTCGCTGTGCGTGGCGGCATCATCGACCTCTACCCCGTCTCTTCATTCGACCCGTATCGCATCGACTTTTTCGGCGATGAAATTGAAGAGATCCGTACCTTTGATCCAATTCGTCAAATGTCGACCGGTAAAGCTGAAAACCTTGTCATCTCTCCAGCCGCAGAAAGCGAAGAAGCTTATCTCATGGATTACTTGGACACTCCTCATGTCGTCTTCGAAGACCTTCTTAAAATCGAAGACCACTTCGTCGCACTTAAAGACCTTGACTTTGATCGCTTTTGGGGAAAAGTAAAAGAGCGCACTTATTTTTCCGAGCACCTTTTAGAGGAGCTTGAAATGTTTAACCGTCCCCTTCAAGCAAAGCGCATCCGCCACAACTTCTTTCCTGTCCAAGCCCCAGAACTCCTTCACGAATACAAAACCGTCCATATCGTTGCAAGCGGCGAGGCCGAAACTGAAGCGATGCGCAAAATTGCGCCTCCAAACGCCATCTTCCATGACGGCTACCTCTCCTCGGGTTTTATCCGCGAGAACACCGTCTACTATCCCTACAGCGAATACACTGGCCGCCACAAAGTATCGCGCGGCAAGTGGCGCAACACCTACCAAACTCCCCCCTCCGACTTCCACGAACTCAAACCCGGTGATTTTGTCGTCCACTTCCACAACGGCATCGGCAAATTCCTCGGCATCGAAACGCAAACAAACCACCTCGGTCAAGAAACCGAATTCATGGCGATCGAATACGCAGGCGGCGCCAAACTCTTCGCTCCCCTCGCGCAATCCCACCTGATCAGCCGCTACATTGGATCCGGCGAAGAGGCCCCGCAAATCCACACCCTCGGCACCAAGAACTGGCAAAAAGCCAAAGTCAAAGCAGAAAAAGCTATCGTCGGCTACGCTCAAGACTTGATCAAATGGCAAGCAGAGCGTGAAGTAACGGGCGGATCCATCTATCCACCTGACTCCCACGACATGCAAATGTTCGAAGAAGAATTTCCCTTTGTCGAAACCATGGACCAAGTCAATGCCATCGAAGAGATCAAAAACGACCTGACAACCGAAAAAGCGATGGATCGCCTTATCTGCGGAGATGTCGGCTACGGCAAAACAGAAGTTGCCATGCGCGCTGCATTTAAAGCTGTTGTCGACGGGGGAAAGCAAGTTGCTGTTCTTGTTCCGACAACTATCCTCGCTATGCAACACTACGAAACCATCCGCGAACGGATGGCCTCCTTTCCAGTTCGTGTTGGCGTCCTTTCCCGTTTTGTTAAACCAAAGGAAGCGAAAAAAACCATCGAAGGCGTAAAATCCGGCTCCATCGATATCCTCATCGGCACCCACCGCATCGTCTCCAAAGATATCTTTTTTAAAAACCTCGGCCTAATTGTCATCGATGAAGAACAACGTTTTGGTGTCCGCGCCAAAGAACACCTCAAACGAATGAAAACCGGTGTTGACTGCATTACCCTATCCGCCACACCCATTCCACGCACCCTCTACTTCTCTCTTGTCGGCGCCAAAGACATGTCTGTTATCAATACACCGCCCCAAGACCGCCTCCCTATCCGCTCGATCCTGGCAGACCGTGATCCCCAGCTCATTAAAAACGCCATCGAACGCGAGCTCTCCCACGACGGCCAAGTCTACTTTATTCATAACCGCGTCGAATCCATCGATCGAATCGCCAATGAACTCGCTGAGCTCGTCCCAATAGCCCGCATCGCCGTTGTTCACGGACAAATGCCCGCAGACCGCATTGATGAAATCTTCCACTCGTTTAAAACCGGTGAAACCCAAATTCTCGTTGCCACAACCATCGTCGAATCAGGCGTCGACATCCCCAATGCGAACACCATCTTAATCGACCGCGCCGACACCTACGGCCTCGCTGACTTGTACCAACTCCGTGGTCGCGTTGGCCGCTGGAACCGCCCCGCATTTGCCTACTTCCTCACACCCACAAACCGCGAACTCCCTGAAATCGCTCGACGTCGCCTCACAGCCCTCATTGAAACCTCTGGCTTTGGCGGTGGCATGAAACTTGCCATGCGCGACTTAGAAATCCGTGGCGCCGGTGACATCCTCGGCACCAAACAATCCGGTCACGTCACTACAATCGGCTTCCACCTCTACTGTAAACTTCTGAAAAAGGCCATCTCAGCCCTGAAAAAAGAACTCTCCCCCGACTTTACCGAAACAAAAATCGAATTCACCTTTGACGCCGCCATCCCCCGCACCTACATCCATGAACCATCACTTCGCATCGAACTCTACCACCGCCTCGGCGATGCGCTTACCCACACCCAAACAGACGACATCCTAAAAGAAATCGAAGACCGCTTCGGCAAAGCGCCAAAACAAGTCATCCTCCTCTACCACTTAACCCGCATCCGGATCACCGCCCAAGCCCAAAAAATCACCTTCCTCAAATTCCAAAAACACACGCTTTACATGGAACAGGGCAAAGCCTCCAAACGGGTCATCCTCAAACCGACACCAAGCGGTGAACTTTTTGAACAAGAAGTTACCAAAGAACTCAAAAAAGCTTTTACCAATTAAAATATTTAGTGGAGAAAATGCAGGCTCCCGACACGCACTACCCTCTTAAGGCTGCTATCTTCCGATCCTGACCTAGTTCGTGGGGTGCGACTCGGGAGGCCCCTGCGCTACAGATTGTACCATAAGTTAAGATTTAAAGGTGAATGTTTATGCTGCATTCTCTTGGGAAATACTCAAAGGAATTTGAACAGTAAACGTACTTCCTTTGCCAACAACACTGACAAAGAAAATTTTACCCTGCATCATGTTGGTATAGGTTTTACAAATGGCAAGGCCATAGCCAGCTCCCATAAGGTGGTGCTCATTTGCAGATCGACCAAAAAATTCGAAGACTTTTTTCTGCTTATCAATTGGGATTCCGATTCCTGTATCTATAACGCGAATAGTAAGAAGAGCTGTATTTTGTTGTTGCTCAATTTCTATATGTACGTTTATTTCCCCTGCGCTTGTGTATTTGAGTGCATTATCGCAAAGATTAAAAACGATTTGTGAAAGTTTCGTAGAATCTCCTACAAGCTGTTGAGTGACATTGCCTTTGGAATCAAAATGGAAGTCTAGATTGTAATGCGATGAGATCACCTCACAAATCGAGTGAACACTTTTGGTCCAATCCTCAAAATCAAAAGGGCGCTCGGCGAGTTCAAGCTTCCCTCTCTCACGACGGGTAATACTTAAGAGATTTTCAATCACACGTAATATGTGATGGCAAGATGAATAAACTCGATCAAAAGACTCTTGATTATCCCCTTTTGGATTTTCTTTAATTAACCCAAGTAGACCAAGCGCTGCGTGAAGGGGGTTTCGAATCTCATGACTAATGTGTCTTAAGAGAATTTCTTTTCCTGCTGCATCTTCTTCAGCATGGATACGCGATCGATCAAGGTTAATCGAAATCCGTAAAATTTCCCGGTACAAATAAATTGCAATACCTAGCAGTAAGATCAAAAACACACTAATCAAGGATATTCGGAATTGTTCCGGCGAAAAAACACCTATGATCTTTGCGTTAGACAGAGTGCGTAGGGGCTCCCAAAGCAGAATTTCTGTAAGAAAAATCGTCATAAGAGCCGAAAAGACCAAAGAAATACGAAGTACATGTTTGCCAATCCCCTTTACCACTAAAAAATAGAGAGAGGTTGAACTCAATATAAAACCAATTGTAGTATGAATCGCCATGTGAGTGAGGTTTAACCACCCATAGGCTGCTTGTATGTCAAAAAGATACCCTAATAATGACACAAATCCTATAGCAAAAGCCAAAGATGCAAATGCGCCTGACAACCAAATTTTATTCAAGGATGACTTAAAGCAATTTAGTGCTAAAATCCCATGACTTATCAGCATAAAGGCAATCGCTGTAAATGGCGCCATTCTCCCAGGAGAAGATGAGCTTGTCGTAATATAGTGCCTTACAAAGAACTCATCAATTCCAAGGTCTTGTTTAAACAGGTATTCAAAAATTGTTAAGCCTCCTAACAAGAAAGGAATGCACCCAACGACTAATGCAGCACCCTTTTTGCCATAGGAATACAAAATCAAGGAGAGTCCAATGGCGATAAACCCTAGAGCTGTATTGAACTGCATTGGGACAAAGCCATTAAAAACCTGAATTACCTCAAGAGTTTTTGTGTACCAGCCCAAGACAACTACAAGGCCTAAAAGCAAAACCAAATAAGCCAGGACAAGGGGAAAAGCAATTAATTGTTTTTTAGTCTTCACAATTAACAACTAATTCAAATAACGAGATATGTCAAGTAATTAAACCGCTCTTTTCTAAAATAACCGCTAATATAAACAGTGGAATTAAAAAGCGCATAAAAAAGAGCCAGACAGGGTAGAGTTTCCCGGGGATTGACTCGCGGGTGACAGTCTGGTCGATCACCCAGCCTGCAAAGAGCGCTGTAACAAGACCGCCGATAGGAACAAGCCAGATGAAGACGAGCGATTCGATCGTTTCGATAAAGGTTTTGCCGTAGATATTGATCCAGTTGGGGAACATGTCGCCTGAGCCTGAAAGGGCACAGGGGATCCCGAAGAGGAAAGTGCAGGTAGCGGCTGTTAGGACGGCGCGCTTGCGTGTCCAGGAGAGGAGCTCCATGAGGTTTGTGGCGACAACTTCGACAAAGGGGATGGCAGAGGTAAGCGCTGTAAAGACAAACAGGATGAAAAAGAGGGTGGAAAGGATAAGAGCGCCAGGTAATTGAGCAAAGAGATAGGGAAGCGTTTGGAAGATCATCCCCGTGCCAGCTTCTGGTGAGAGGTTGAAGGTGAAAACCACAGGGAAAACAGTTAATGCCGCGAGAACAGCAACAATGATGACCGAGAAGGCCACAATAAAGGTCATATTTGGGATGTTTGTGTCATCTTTCATATAACTGCCATACGAGATCATGATCCCCTGGCCTAAACTAAGGGTGAAAAACGCAAGACCTAGCGCCTCCAAGGCGCTTGAAAAGCTAAAATTGCCTACATCAGGGTAGAAAATGAAATGGCACGCTTGCTTAAAGCCATCAAGCTGTGTTGCATAGAGAAATAAAATAACGAGGAGGACAAAAAGGGTACGGGTCATAATTTTTGACCAAAACTCGATCCCTTTCCTTACGCCTGATAAAACGATGCTCATTGTAATGATTGTGAAGAGGAAGTGCCAAAAAAGGGTAATCTGCCCGGATTTGGAGAGTCTCGTAAAGGCATCGGCTATCTCGTGCTGTGACATATGCTGGTAGAAGCCGGTTAAGCTCATTAAAACGTAACTCATCCCCCACCCAGCAATAATGGAGTAGAAGCTCATAATGAAGAAGGAGGAGATCACACCGAGCCACCCTCCGATCTTCCAACCGGTTTTTCCCTTTGCTAAAAGGGAAAAGGCACCAACTGCGGCTCTTTGGGTTTTTCGTCCAATCAAGAGCTCTGCAATGAAGACGGGTATGCCGACTAGAATCAGGCAAAGAGCATACGTAATAATGAAGATCCCACCGCCATTTTGCCCGACTGTATAGGGGAATTTCCAGAGGACTCCAAGGCCCACGGCTGATCCAACGGCTGCTAAAATGAAGCCGAGTTTTGACCCCCAGTGTTCTCTGGTTGTCATAATAATTTACCGAAGCTGTAGAGACCGCTTTTCTCTATGATAATGATGAAGATCGTCAGTGGTACCAGATAGCGGATGAAAAAGCGCCACACATGGAAGGCCCAAGCGCAGGTATTCCCCGACATAAATTCGTCGTAGGTCGATTGTTTATCGCGCACCCACCCAAGGTAGATCGATGTAAGCAGTCCCCCAATGGGAATGACCCAGATGGAGACGAAATTATTAATGGTCTCAAGGAAATCTTGGCCGTAAATGGCTTTCCAGTCGGGGAACAGTCCCCCGCTTATCGCAAGAGCGCTTGGAATTCCGAAGAGAAAAGTGGCAGATCCTACGAGTGTCACCGCTTTTTTTCGGCTTAAGCCGTGAAGTTCCATCAAGTTACTTGCAACCACTTCAACTAAAGGAATCGCTGATGTCAAAGCGGTGAAGACAAAGAGGGCGAAAAACACGGTAGAGACCACTAAAGCCCCGGGAAGATTCGCAAAGAGATAGGGCAGTGTTTTGAAGACCAATCCATAACCTGACTGCGGTGTCAGGTCAAAGGAAAAGACTACAGGGAAAATGGTCATGGCTGAGAGGGTTGCAACAATAATCACCGACATGGCGACGATCCCAGCAAGCTGGAGGATGTTGTGGTCTTTTTTCATGTAGCTCCCGTAGGAGATCATGATTCCCTGGCCGATACTTAGCGTCCAAAACGCCAGTCCAAGTGCTTCGATTGCGCTAGAAAACGTAAAGCCGCTTACCTTTGGGTGGAAGACAAACCGGGCAGCTTCTTTAAATCCACTCAGCTGCGTTCCATAGAGGAACAGGCCAACAAGCATGATAAGAAGGATGCGGGTCATGTGTTTGGCCCAAAATTCGATCCCTTTTCTCACACCCGAGATGACAATCCCAACAGTAATTGCTGTGAAAATAAAGTGCCAAAACACGGTGATTCCACCAGAATTTGACAGCTTTTCAAAGACAACGCCCACCTCATTGACAGACAGGCCCTGATAAAAACCGGTAAGCGACATGAGCACATAGCTCATCCCCCACCCGGCAATCACTGAGTAAAAGCTCATGATGAGAAAGCTTGCCAGCACGCCAAACCAACCAGCAATTTTAAAATGCGAGCCTTTAAAAGCGCCAACGGCAGCACGCTCTGAGCTCCGCCCCATGATCAGTTCGCCGATAAAAAGGGGAATCCCTACAACAAGTAGACAAATTAAGTAGGTGAGCAAGAAGAGTCCACCACCATTTTCTCCGACGGTGTAGGGGAATTTCCACAAAATTCCAAGACCAATGGCTGACCCGATGGCCGCCATGATAAATCCAAATCTTGATCCCCAGTGCTCTCTTACTTGACTCATAGACGATGATCGTAGCAGAAAAAACTTTTAAGCGAAAGCCTCTTTACAGGAATTCAAAGTTAAGATTTAATGAAGAGTTATGGCGGAAGCAATCACAACCATTTCAAACATCGTCCACGAAGCCCCTAAATACCTTTCCTTAGCTGGGCTGACTGTATCCGTGATTTGCTTTGCAGCCACCTTTTTCCAGTCGTTTTCAGCCTTTATGATCTATGGGTTTTTCACAACAGCTTTTGCGATCGCCACCTACCGCGAATATACAGCTCTAGACCTGCGAGAGATCAACGACCAACTCAGAAATGAGGTAGGCTCCCTCTCAACAGAGCGGCAGCGCCTCTCGGGTGAAGTCACCGATCTGCATGAGGCAAATGAGCACCTTGGGGAGAACGTGGATCAATTACGTGGTGTTCGTGAGCAAATCCACACAGGAATGGCACAACTCAATTGGATTGGAGGGATGGTGACTCATGTCACACAGCAACTCTTTTTTCAAGAGTGGAGGCTTGGACAAACAACAGAGCGCCTTCACACCCTCATAGATGATGCAGCAGCCGGTCGATTAGCGTTGCCTGATACCCATAATGGTGCTATAGTACGTCGCGTATAAAGGAGAGTTAATATGCCATCTGTTAGTACCAATGAATTTAAAGCTGGAATGAAAATTGAAATCGACAACGACCCCTACTCCATTGTTGGGCTTGAATTTGTCAAACCGGGCAAAGGTCAAGCCTTTACCCGCGTCAAAGTCAAAAATCTCTTAACAGGCCGCGTGATTGAAAAAACCTACAAGTCTGGGGAAAAGCTAGAACTTGCAGATGTGGAAGAAACGAAGATGCGCCTCCTTTACCAAGAGGGCGAAGATGCCGTTTTCATGCACGATGAAACCTTCGACCAGATCTCCATCCCTCTTTCTGTCATTGGCGATGGCGTAAAATGGCTATTAGAGGAAACTCTCTACGACCTGATTTTCTACAAAGGAAATGCAATCAACTGCCAACCTCCCACCTTCTTAGAGCTAAAAATTACAGAAACAGAGCCAGGCATCAAGGGCGACACCTCTTCAGGACGCGTCCTTAAACCCTCTGTTGTCGAAACAGGTGCCAAAGTCAACGTTCCTATCTTTATCGGCGAAGGTGAATTGATCAAGGTGGATACTCGCACAGGTGAATATGTCTCTCGCGTCCAAAGTTAAGGCTCGAGCAAACGCATTTAAGCGCGTCCGTGCTTTTTTTGAAGCGCGCGACATGCTTGAAGTAGACACAAATTATCTCTCACCACACCCTTCTTTAGATCCGTACAGCGAAGCCATGCGAGTTGGAGATTTTTACCTCCACACATCGCCTGAGCGTGCGATGAAAAAGCTCCTTTCATGTGACCTTAAAGACATCTACCAAATTTGCCATGTTTTCCGCAAAGATGAGTGTGGCCGACTCCACTCCCCTGAATTTACCCTGATCGAATACTACCGCGACCTTCCCTACACAGCTTTTATCCAAGAATGCGTGGAACTAATCAATCTTTTCATCCCAGGAAAAGCCTCCTACACGACCTACCAAAACGCTTTAACAAAATTTGCCCCGAAAGATTTTGACGATGAAAACATTGCTTGGGGCACCCATGTCGAACCAAATTTTAAAGAACTCACAGTGGTAACAGGTTATGCTCCATCAGACCTTGCGAAGCAGCGTTTTGAAATCTACTATCGCGGCGTGGAACTTGCCAACGGGTATGATGAAGCAACAGACTTCCCCTACAACATCCCTGCCTGCTGCGGCGTTGCTCTAGGCTTTGACCGCCTTCTTATGCTCCAAGAAGAAAAAAGCTCGATCCAGGGCGTTATCGCCACCCCTGCACCAGCGGATAGCGGCGCCCAACTCCAAACGACTTTTTCGTAACACGAAGGGTTGGCGCACTCTGCCGCCTTTTAAACTCCGACAAATGAATCCGATGCACAAGATCCATTACAACCTCAAGTGGATACCCATACTTTTCGGCAATCTCTGAAACGCTCATGTAACTTTGCACATACTCACTGACTACATTGTCAACAATGCCATACTCAGGCAGCGTATCTAAATCAATCTGCCCTGGCTTTAACTCGGCTGTAGGCGGACGATCAATCGTTGTTTGAGGTATGATTTCTTCGTTTCGGTTGTACCAGCGCGCTAAATCATACACCATCGTCTTTGGTACATCAGAAATCACACCAAGACCGCCACACATATCGCCATAAAGCGTCATGTAACCAATTGCCGACTCGCTTTTATTCCCCGTCGACAAGAGTAAGTGCCCATGCTTATTTGCTAAGGCCATAAGCATCATACCGCGAATACGCGCTTGGAGATTTTCCTCCGTAATATCTTCTGCCTTTCCACCAAAATAGGGCTCAAGCAGTTTTTTTTGCGCCTCAAACACCTCTTTAATAGGAATGGCTTCAAAGTGAATCCCCAAGTTCTCTGCAACCTTCTTTGCATCGGCCTGCGTCTCTTCAGACGAATACTCAGACGGCAAAGTCACTCCCGTTACATTTTCCGCACCAAGCGCATCCTTTGCAATGCATGCGACAAGCGCAGAATCAATCCCTCCAGAAATACCGAGGATTGCTGTCTTAAACCCACATTTTTTAAAGTAGTCCTTCACACCCAAAACAAGCGCGCGGTATAAATCCTCCCTCGAATCGATTTCCACACGTTGCTGACACTCATGGTTTTCAAGGTCAACCATCATGAAGTCTTCTTCAAACCCTTTTGCCATATGACTTAAACAACCTGTCTTATCGACAAAGATGCTGTAACCATCACACACAATCTGACCATTCGCTCCCACCTGACAACAAAGTGCCACAGGGCAATCGAGTGTTTTTGCCGCTTTGGCACACACCTTCACGCGTACATCAGGCTTTTCAAACTGGTACGGCGAGGCCGTCAAATTGACAAGCAAATCAGGCTTATGAGCCGCAAGCTCTACAATCGGATCGCGTCCATAACGCGAATAATCGATGTATCCCGCATGCTGCCAAATGTCTTCACATATCACAACGCCTATACGCTTTCCCTTATACGACCAAACTCTTGTCCCAAGCCCAGGCTCAAAATAGCGCCTTTCATCAAACACATCATAATTCGGCAATAGCCATTTGTCCTGAAAACCGAGGAGACTTCCATCTAACATCACCGCTGCTGAATTCAAAAGAGGCTTTTCACCTGGACCAACATTGCGCCGCGCTAATCCTACAAACGCCATCAATCCATGCGATGCCTTTACAATAGAATGCAAATGCTGCTCCATCGAGTCGATAAACGCAGCGTGATACACCAAATCGTCTGGGGGGTAGCCACAAATTGTCAACTCGGGGAAGAGCACAATATCGGCACCCTCAGCCCTTGCTTTATCGAAAGTTTGAATGATCTTATGAGTGTTGCCATCCAAATCCCCGATCACAGGATTCAATTGGGCCATTAATAATTTCATAACCGCATCTTACAGGATGTTGTTATTTGATCAAAACACTTGGTTTGATCCTGCTCAATTTAGAGATTATAGTGGCGTTTGAAGAGGTAGGCGCCTCCGGTGATTACTGGTGTTGCGACTCCAGTGATCAGCAAGGAAAGACCATAGGGCGTTTTAGCGTGCATCGCTCCAAAGATAATGGCAAAGAGTAAAAGAGCCGCGATGCCTGTGCCTATCGCGGTGTTGATAAGTTGTCGTTTGACCCCATCAACTCCATGCTCAAGTAGATGTTCGGCTGCCTTGTATTTGATAACATCGATGGGACTTACAGAGTATTCGACTTCTTCTTCGACTTCAACAGGAGCTGCGATGATCCTTGGAGGAGCGACTCTACTACGCTCAAGCATGGCATCAGCTGTTTTACCTGTCACTAAGACCGCCGTTGAATTGATAGCGGTGACTGCTACCCCGCTTACGGCTGCGACAACTGCCCATCCAGCGCCTTCTCGCCTGTAGACTGCTGCAGTATTTTTAGCATGCGTACACGTTTGCAAAACCGCTGTTTGACCGGTTGCATAGATACGGTTGCCTGCCCCTTTGAGTGCTTGAGCGGTATAATCAAGACCGCCTGCTACTGTCGCCATCATAATAGCTCTATTGTAACATGTCTCCTAAATCCATGGAATACGACTAAACTTTTGAGTTAACAGGCAGGTTAGACACCCGGAAAATGGCTATGTCCATCTTTAGCAAAATCAAATACTTTTTTGCCAATCCAGAAACCTCCACCCACCATGCCAGCTAGACTCCCTGCTACTAGGGCATCTCCTAAAGGCTGATGAATGTGCATAGCGCCACGAGTCAAGGCTGTTAAGAGCCCTGCCGCGACGAGGACTACTAGCGCTGCCACCATGATCATGGTTTTCTTACTTGTCCGAGAACAGATAAAGTTTGAGGCTAATCCCACTTTTGCCATCATGCTTAACGCTTGCGGGGAACTGACAGAGCTCTCTCTTGGTGTTGAGACGGGACTTTCAGGAGCGTGATTAATATAGCTTGCAACATTGTCCTCGACTTGAAGCAAAATATCATCAACTCTTTCAAAAAAGTCTTGGCGTGAGCTCTCAGAAGGCGGAGGGGATTTCTGGCCAAACACTGAGCTAATCGCATACTTGCTCACATTTTTTGCCGCTTCCCATCCGTAACCCAAGACACTAGCGCCTACGCCTAGTCCTACTTCCGCTCCTGCTCTTAATATATCTGCCATAACACCCCCATGCAACTATTATATCAAAAACTTAGTTATAATTACAACTACTGCATAAGTTGTTGATGATCAAGAGCCAAAGTCGTCTAGGATAACGCTGGAGGAGGGAACTCCGTAGTTGTCGAGGAGGGTCATGATAGAGCTGTTGTGCATGGGAGGGCCACAGACGTAGTAGATCGCATTCTCAGGCTCTTCCATGCCTTTAAGCTGCCCCTCTTCAAAAGCTTTGAAGAGAAAGGCTGTTTTTAAAGGATCATCTGTTGGCCAACCGCTTTTAATGTCCTCTTCGGTGGGAGCTGAGAGGACGAGATTATAGGAAAAATTTGAGGCGTCAATGGCGAGTTTTTCGTACTCTTCTTGATAAATATTTTCTTTAAGCGAGCGAGCGCCGTACCAGAGGGTTACTTTGCGGTTTGTCTTCTTGGTGTGGAAAAGGTCGAGGATGTGAGCACGTCCAAAAGAGGAGCCTGCGCCGCCGATTAGGAAGACGAGTTCACGCTCGTCATCGATCATGTGGGATTCGCCAAAAGGCCCTGAGAGTTTGATTTCATCGCCGGGCTTGAGCATGAAGGTGTAGCTTGAGCAAAGGCCCCACGGAACGTCCATGAGATCCTTTCCTGCAAAAGGAGGTGATGCGATCCGAATATTGAATTTATAGATGCGTCCTTCAGCCGGGTAAGAGGCCATTGAGTAGGCTCGGATGATTTCCTCCCCTTCGTACTTAATGGAACGATCAAACAAGCCAAAGTGTTGCCAGTCGGCGTAGTATTGCTCGTCCATGGTGGCTTTCCAATCACTTGTATTCGTCTCATAAGGCGGCACATGGAATTGCAAATAGTCCCCTGGGATGTACTCCACAGGCTCTTCGACCTCAACAACAAGCTCTTTGATAAACGTTGCGACGTTGTCATTACTGACAACTTTTGCCTTAATCTCTCTTAGGGTAAGCATTGACTCGGGCAGTTTAAGGCCCATATCGGTTTTCACTTTACACTGGCATGAGAGACGCCATCCCGCTTTGAGTTCTTTGGGAGAAAAGGTAGCAATGTCCGTTTCCAAAATGTCTCCACCACCCGCTGTCACTTGCACACGGCATTGCTTACAAGTTGCCTTACCTCCACATGGCGATGGAATGGCCAAACCTTCCGCAGAAAGGGCTGAGAGCAAGGTTTGCCCTGCTGACACGTCTTTTGTTAATTCGTCATTGTCATTGATATGAATTTTAACAGGCGCTGTAGAAACGAGCTTAGCACGCGTGTAGAGAATCATCAAAGAAAGCAGCAAACCAATGAGCACAAAGGCGACCACTGCAAAACTCGAAAGCTCGAAGTCAAACATAGCGAGTAGTTTGTCTGATTAATCACAACTTGTCAAGTCAGGAGAGCGCTTATTTGCATCTGGTTGAACTAGAAACTTTGCGCTAAATCAAAACGTGCTTTTGCAATTTCATGGCTCCGCGTGGCACTAACAGGGTTTGCCATAAAGCTGCGCATCTCATTTACTGCTTTATAAAAGGTTTCCGCATTACTTGTACGGGAATGATGTCTACGCGTCTCTTGCCATTTCTCCATGAAAAGGTTAAATTGTTCTGAGCCCTCTTCTACCTTTGCCGCCTCAACAGTGAATTGACATTCCCTGACTGAAAAATCTTGGCCAGAACTGCTACCACATGCAGCGGCTCTAGGCGGGCCCAGGCATTGTCTTTTCCTAGCATGCGTTGGTGCTGAAGCTTCAACTTCCGACCATGGCACCACCCTATCAGCTACAACGCATTTTCCACGATGCCTTTTACTCGCACCTGCTACGTACGCTAAGACAGAACCACCGCCCTCTGATTGCGGCAGAGACCCAGCTGCAGCTACGGGTGCGGCATGCCTTGCCAAGATCATCTCTGCCGTTGGCTGTAGCACTCTCCAACGTGTCCTACGTCTTTTTCTTTTAGGATCCAGTAAACTTTTAGGTAGTGCAACCCCATTACGAATCTGTTTTTCTAATACTCTATAGTTATCACAAATAGTCAGTACAGATTGAGAGAGTCTATATGTTGCTTTAATTCTTGCTATAAAATCATTTGGGGGCTTGCTTGAATCACTCATGACATACGCATACACTTCCTCTTGTAACGCAATGTTCGTTCTCAAGGCGACTGATAATGGTAGCTCCTCCGCCCCTCCTGCATTTTGCGGCCTCTCTCTCTGAATGGTCGGTACAGCAACCTCAGCAACTGCCGCTGCAGCCCCTTCGACTTCACCTCTTCTTCTCCGCTCGCTACTAGCCCGTGTTTGCGCCGTAGCCGCTCTTGGATCTTGTTGCCTCCTTTCCCGAACGGTCGAAACAGCAACCGCATCAACTGCCGCTGCAGCCCCTTCGACTTCACCTCTCCCTGTCCGCTCGCGACAAGCCTGTGAAATAGGAAGCAGCACCTCCCACGCTGTATTTTCAAAACGGTCGGAGTGATCTCGAGACACCGCTCTTCCTGTAACTTGAGCAGTAAAAAAACGATACACAACTGAGGTGACGACACAATCCTCAGCTGCCACTTCTACCCTAGCCATTACATCTTCGAGAAACGGAACGACTCCAAGACGACCCAGCCTTCCTTCTGCATGATCTAAAAATAGGTCTTGGAGATCACTATTTCCTCTTAAAAAGTTAATTAGTGCCATATTACCTCTCTTATTTTTTCGGGTGTTACATCTGCTTTTTTTGGCGTTTTGCTGCAGGATTTGTCTCTAATACTCCCAAAAAATGGCTCATTCCTCTGGGTTACGTGGTGGGAAATTATAGCCCTTGCTCTATAAAGTGGCGTTACTTACGAACTCTTTGGCGTTTTTCTCCAGCTGAATCACTGTCTCCCTTTTCTGTTACATCTAGGTGTGGTGTGATTTCACCTATCGCAGCGTCGGCCAAACTAAGAGGAGGCGGTCTAAGCGCAGCAAGAGGCGGTCGAGTCGCGGGCCTTTGAATAGCGAGAGGCATTGGGACAGGAATTGCTTGTGCAGCTGCAGCTGGGGCAGGCAAAGCAACAACTCTAGGGTGCCCTGGTATCGCTCTTAGCTCATCTGGCAAAGGTGTAGCAAGCGTCACTGTGCCTGCACGAACCATGTCAACGGCTCTTGCGACCTCCCTCCAATGACAGTCTATTAACCCGTGATTCTGATGCCCTGTTTTAAGGATGTATTTCATAGCTTGTAAATACTTATCCAAATTCTTCTGCTTAAGCCATGTCGCCCCCGCTGCTTGCAGGCTATTCCAACAGTTTTTTCCATCACCTCTACCTTTTAAGCCAGACTCGATCCAGAGCTCGACCCATGTTGGGTTGTCAGTCAACCTATTTATACCTAAAGACGCTCGTCCACGCTTTTTGGATTCGCTCGCCGCTGTTTTAGGGGGCGGTGGAGGCGCTGCCACTACCATTGAAAGAGGGGGCGGTGGAGGCGCACTTGCTAGAGCAGGAGCTGTACCAGGTCCCGGTCTAAGATCGTGTAACATCAGTGCAACAAGCTTCTGAACAGTGCCAATAAATACATCGTCTCTCGCATCTAGATTATCAAGCCTGACTAATCGCCCCTGCAACCCTTCAGAGATGGCTGTATAGGTTTGCCTTGTTGCTTTTAGGGAAGTTGAAATAAAGTACCGGGTGCATAAGTCGCTTAGAAAAGCATCTAGAGGCGTTCCTGCTGCTGCAGATGTAGTGGCCTGATTTGCTCTTTGTAAAACTTCCATTCTTGCTGCATAATTTATCTCTAATACTGTCAAGAAATGGCTCATTCTCTCTCTCCTCTGGTTTGCTTGGTGAGAGATTATAGCTCTTGGAAAGAATTTCGTCACCCCCAAATGGAATTCAAAAGAATATGCATTATTTGCGGACTTATGTTTAAGGAATTAAAATTAACCTTTTAAATTATTGCACTTTTTTGTTATAATAAACTCATCAACAAGAGAGGGAGATAATATGGCAGTTTCAATGAATGGCCTAACTGAGATTTGGGGAAATGATACCCCTCTGGGCAGATTTCTCACACAACAATGCGAGCTTTTTACAGAAGAGCTGGCTCTTAATACAACATTTGATGCGTTAGCAGGCAGAGTGCATACTCTTTTAGATTCAAGAGCTGCAGCTCCATCAGAACTGGCTCAGCAAGTGGCGGAGCAACTCCAACGAACAGAAGCGTTTGAGGAAACCATCATGGACCAACTGGAAGATTTTGCATCGTGTGTGACTGAGGAAAATTCAAGCGGTATAGGTGCGCAACTCGTTTTACGAATTGATATGGCAAAAAAAGCACATGAGCAAGTCAAAACACTTAGAAAAATAGAGCGCGCTCTTCCTCGTTTAGGCCCGAAAATCTAAGGCTTTAAGTTGGGTTTTAAGCCCTTCGATTTGGCTTTCTAGGTCAGTCTTTTCTTTGGTTGCCTTATCGACAAGTGTTTGGGCGGCTTTTAGCTCTTTCATTTGAGCGGCGTTTAAGGTCTTCATCTGTTGTTTTAGAGCATGCACTTGTGTTTCGAGAGTGGAGATCTTTTTGTCGGACTCTTTTTGGACACGCTGGAGTTTTTTCTTTAGGTCGTAGATATTTAGGTCTTTGGCATGCGCTTTTTCTTTCGCGATCACATCGGTGATCTTTGAATGCATCTTCCCCTTGTGCCTTTTTGCACGGGTCAGCTGATAGATGGCTGCTCCCATGAGGAAGAGTCCAGCTAAGACGATGAAGAAGATAAGCACTTCAATTTGCTGAAAGACCATACTTTCCATTTACGTGAATTACGAAATAACAACAAGAATTGAACTTAATGCAGATTTTACCTTATTGATAGAATATGATCCATTCTAGAGAGCATTGGGGTTCCCGGCTGGGCTTTATTTTGGCCGCGGCGGGTTCGGCAATTGGGCTGGGGAGCATTTGGCGTTTCCCCTACACAGCAGGCGACAATGGCGGGGGCGCTTTTGTCATTTTGTATATTATCATGACGTTGGTGATTAGTTTACCGGTTTTCATTGGAGCTTTGATTGTAGGCCGGCGGTCCCAAAAGGGAGCGGTCCATGCGTATGGTGAGCTAAGTCACCGCCCTTCATGGAAGGGCGTCGGTTGGCTCAACATGATCACGGTGTTCATTATCCTCTCTTATTACTCTGTTGTGTCGGGCTGGTGTCTCAATTATGCCCTCATGTCACTCAATCAGTTTGCTCACGGCAGGACGCCGGATGAAATCCGCAATGTCTTTCAGATCGTTTACAAATCAGCTAGCATGAATGTGTTCTTCCTGATTTTATTCCTTCTTTGCAATATTGGCATCTTAGTTGCTGGTGTGCGCAAGGGCATTGAGCGATGGAACAAGATTTTGATGCCCGCGCTGTTTATCATTATGTTAGGTCTTTTGTTTTACTCGATGAGCTTTAAAGGATTTGGCGCGGCATGTGAGTTTATTTTTGCGCCCGATTTCCACAAGCTGACACCGAAGATCATCTTAAATGCACTCGGTATGTCGTTTTTCACCTTGTCTGTGGGGCTCGGGATTCTCGTGACGTATGGCTCGTATTTAAAGCCTGATGTCAACATTCCCAAAACAGGCTTACTCGTCGCTTGTGCAACTTTGCTTATTTCTTTAGTGGCCTCACTCGTGATTTTCCCGATCGTCTTCACCTACAATTTGCCACCGCAGGGTGGCCCCGGTCTTATTTTCCAGACGATGCCTGTGCTTTTTGCCAAGCTTCCTGGAAATTTGATTGTTTCAACCGTTTTTTTCCTCCTTGTTGTGTTCACTGCTCTCACATCCACTGTGTCGCTTTTCGAAGTGCTTATCTCCAATTTGATGGAAGTGGCTAGTTGGTCACGTCTTCGCGCGACATTAACATCGACCATTGGCGTGCTTATTTTAGCTCTCCCCTCAGCGTCTGGTAAGATCTTTCCATCGTGGACGATGGTCTATGGCAAGGACTTTTTTGACACCATGAACTACATCACGGCAAGCTGGATGATGCCGATTGCAGCCCTTTTAACAACACTCTTTGTTGGCTGGGTGCTGCCAAAACAACTCGTCTATGAGGAATTTATGCAGGGGCAACGCTCGCGCTTTTTTCTCTATCCTTGGTATTTCATCGTCAAATGGCTTGCGCCTGTTGTGGTGATTCTCATCATTCTACGAGAAGCTGGCGTCACCTTCTAAAGCTCTTGTAATTTACCCTATATGTAGGTAAAATCCTCCCCCATGGCATTAACTTTACCGTACCCAGCTTATGTCCAGAAATGTGAATTTGATGCACAAAATTTAGCTCAGTTACAGCACACACACATCTCTTTTGAAAACGAGGTGGAGCCACTTAGCCGGTCCCATCTCTTAAATCCCCTTTGCCAGCGGATTTTCCCACTCAGACGGCTTGCCTACAAGGCTCAGGAATGTGCAAAACGTGTTCAGTTGCTGCTACTTTTTAGTCAAAGTACACTTAACAAAGCCTTTTTACATGAAGCCGATGCAAAAGCACATGCGAGCATTGACATCACTGCTTTACGGACGGCATTAGTAAAGCACAGCGTGCGTAAAGATGCCACCCCCACACCCTCTGTAGTGCTCGTAAAAGGAGAAGATTCCCTCCGAAGGACTTATGTTAAAACCCTCCGCCTTGCTCAACAAAAGCTCAAGCAAGAGATCGACACCCTTTTGGGGTATCACCAAGATTACTTAAATACGCTCTACGACATATTTTATGCCCGTGGTTCATTCGATTGCCCGCTGCTGTCATCCGAAGTTAGACAAATCGCAAGTTTATTTAATGTCCGACAATACATCGCTTGCTTTAACCCATTTCCAGATATGTCCACGAGGTCTCGTCAACGTTATCAAGAAGTCTTTGAGCGTGGACTTGAAGTGTTGCAAGCATGCTCAAATTTTGCCGAATTAAGTGACGCACTTTGGAAGATTGAAGCTGATGCTTTTTTTTGTGAACCTAGAAGCCAAGCAATGATCGATCACCGCAACTTCAAGTATGAAAGAAATCTCGCTCTTAAAGCTGCCACGAAAACCCTTCAAAGATTACAACATTACCCAATAACAGTTCTAAAGAATCATTATCCTCGTTGGTGCGAGCTTGAAAAAGCTGTTGTTGTCATGTTGCCTCATTTCGAACAGTGTCGCACCCATCTCGAACAGTGCTGCACCCATCATGATGTAATTTCCTTGAAAATCCTCATTAAAGCCGTAACCACCTTAGCTGATCTCCACCTCTGCCTATTAAAAGAAATAGGCGCCTCAGCAGCACATAACACCGCTACACTAGATTTCCCCATCCCCACAAAAGATATCCTTCCTTTCCTAATCGGCTACATTGAAGTGATCACCGTTCCAGCAGATAAAGTTCCCCTTTGCTCTCAACGATTAGTCAGGTATTTGGGTGCAATATCGACTCGAGTTGAATCGATTTCCCTAAGCCGGCTGCAAGGCGCTCTTCGCCTCCTAACAAGCTAATTGACAACAACACTACGATTTTCTAAACTCTTCGCCCATGGCATTTCTCACCCCTCGCATTTTTAGACATGAACCCGCCTGTAGCCTTTTTCAGGCACGGGCTCATTTACAAGAGATGGAACGATGCGCGGCTATTCATGAAGCGTCGTGCTTAAATGGGAATCCAAGACACTTAGAAGAAAGTGGTCTGACGAGAATTGCTGAGGTCTTTTTACATCACAAACGTTATCTGCCAGGGCTTATTACCCTCACTAGCATGCGATTAACGACTGCCCATGATTTTTTGGTTCGACCTTTGCATGCAGATGTGTTTCTTCCTCGCTCTGGAAGGCGGCTAACACGGTATGCTCACCTACGCTCAGATGATGACCTGCACTGGCTTAGCGATGCAAACAAACAAGCCTTTGCCGAAGCGGCTCGTAAAGCCCTCTTTGCGATGGACGTGCTTATGAAAGTCAACCACCAACTTATTGTTTGTGAGAACAGGGCTTTCCAAATTCTTGCAGAGCACGTCTTTACAGCTAGACCCGTTAACCTCAAATTAGACGACCACGATCGACTCGGGCTTCTCCATCATCTCCTTCAAGATCCGAATCCGCTTAAAGACCGCCTTGTCGTTTTCAGCCAAACTCTCGAAGGCCCTGTCACGGCTCATCGGTTTGTTGATGCACTCCGTTTTTTTATGAGTCGCGATGAGCCACCGAGTTTCGGAAAGTTTCGCCTCAACGTTCTAGAGCAAGATGCCAGGCGAGAACTTGAAGCACTCCCCACTGATGACCCTTTCGTCGAGCTGGACCCTCCCTCCTTTGAGCTTTTTCAAGAGAGCCTACTTAGCTCCCTTCCCCCCGCGTTTCCTGACTACATGCTCCTATCGCTGGCAAGAGAATTTTGCACCGCCTTAGAAAATGGATCACCGCTAGATACTTTAGCCCATTTACACCGGACCAGCATGTACCTTTTAGCAAAAAGGTTCGTAGAGAATAAAAACCTTCCTGAGTTGTTGTCCCATTACGATTTTATGGCATTGATCAACGGGATCTATATTTTAACACCTGCTCAACCGTCTGACTTTAAACGAAGGTTGCTCATGCTGATGCTTAGGCTTACGGGAAACCATCCAAATAGGCCCATCCTCTCTTCTGACATTCGAGAAGGCCTTGGTTAAACCTTGAAAAAATCGCGCGATATAAGTAGGATATCCGCACCATGGCAACTGTAGCATCTCGTGATTACTCTTTTGAACCAGCTTGTACAATCATACCTGCCTCAAAGGATTTTCTTGAATTACGAGCCCTGATGCTACAGTTTCAAACGTGTGCTATGTCTCGACCTCCCGATTCATTTGACTCTCCCGTTCTTTCTGATATAGCAACACGCTTTCATGAAGAAGCTCGCCCTTTGCCTGGACTTCTCACCATTGCTCAAGGTCGCTTTCGAGCAGCATTAGGTCTCCTCACTTGCCCAGGAACTCCAGCACCAAGAGTGAGTATGTCTGGTCATTCGATGGGGGGCGCCCATATCCTTCAAGAGACAGACAACCGCTTCCCCTGGCTATCAACATCCCAGATTAGAGTGCTTGAGGTGATCTCTTACTACGCATCAAGAGCACTAAGAGCAATGAATCGCTTAACCCGGTCACTGCTTGAGATTCACCAAGAAGCCTCTCTTGCACTTGCCCGCCATGTCTTTACGAATGAGCCTTTACACTTAACATTGCATGCCTTTGATCGAGAAGGCATGGCCGAAGCTGTATTTGCAGAGTCAAAAGCAAGAAGTTTTTCTCACAGGCAATTTTCTCAATATATTGCGTTACGAAGGCCCATTGTGCGCGTATCAACTGCACTTCCAGGCCCGATCGAGGCCCATTATTTTATTGCAGCCATCCGTATTATTCTCATCAGATCAGCTGCTAGCTTACCTGAGACCAGGCGCGTCACGCGCTTGGCCAACGAGCTTTTAGAGCTAAACCGGGCAACAATCGCCAACACAAGCCGCTCAATTACAGTACAAACTCTTGAAACTTATCAACAAAGTGTGCTCACAGCACTCCCTCCCACCTTCCCTGATTTCCTCTTTTCGAATCTTATTCAAGAGTATGCCCATCTTCTTTCTCTAGGAGAGAGCTCGCTTCCCCTTTTAAGCCAGTTACACAGCGAGGGAATGTTCCTTTTAGCTAAAAGGGCGCATGCAGGGAAAAGCTTACCAGAGCGTTTCACTCACTACGATTTGCGCATTTTTTTTAAAGGGTATTTCGCCTACACAGCAAATCCTCCAAGAGGTCATCGTTTAACCCTAGAGGAACTCATGCATCAACTCTTTACTGAATATGAACGCACAACCGTACCTGCCCATGCTATCAAAGCCAAACTAGCAATACTTGTATAAAGAGCGCGTTTGAGGTATGATTTTCTACCTGGAGGTGCTACATTGGCTAAACTTAAGATTCACTCAGAAAATATTCTACCTATTATCAAAAAATGGCTCTACTCGGATAAAGACATTTTTTTACGCGAGCTTGTTGCAAATGCCTGCGACGCTTTATCTAAATGCAAGGTCCTTGGCCTAGAAGACGAACTTCGCGTTGATATCAATGTTGATAAAGAGAAGAAAACGATTACGATTAGCGACACTGGCGTTGGAATGACGGCCGATGAGATCAAAAACTACATCGCTCAGATTGCCTTTTCAGGCGCTGAGGAGTTTGTTTCCAAGTACAAAGATGAGCAAACAGAAATCATTGGCCACTTTGGCTTAGGGTTTTACTCGGCGTTTATGGTCTCTGATGTGGTTGAGATTGACTCTCTCTCGCACCAAGATGGCGCAGAGGCCGCTTACTGGGAGTGTGACGGTTCATCTGATTACAAGATGAAAAAAGGATCAAGAGAGACACGTGGAACAACGATCACATTGAACGTCAATAGCGAAGAGCATCTCGACGAAAACAAGCTCAGATCCATTTTAGACGAGCATTGCAAATTCTTGGCCTTCCCAATTTACCTCGGTGAAACACGCATCAACGACAAAGAACCGCTTTGGATGAAGCCACCAAGTGAATGCACTGACGAAGAGTACTTAGAGTTTTATCGTCTCATCCACCCAATGGAACCCGATCCAATTTTCTGGATTCACTTGAATGTCGACTACCCGTTCCACCTGAAGGGCATCTTGTATTTCCCCAAGATTACGCCCCGGTTTGAATTCAACAAGTCAAACATCCGCCTCTTCTGTAATCGCATGTTTGTCTCTGACAACTGCAAGGACCTCATTCCCGATTACTTGACGGTGCTGCGCGGCGTGATTGACAGCCCCGATATCCCCTTAAACGTGTCTAGAAGCATGTTGCAGATGGATATGACGGTCCGATCACTTACAAAGCACATTTCTAAGAAAGTTTCAGATCGCTTAAGCGGATTGTTTAAGGCAGATCGAGACGAGTTTGTGGCTAAGTGGCCTGACATTGAACTGATCATCAAGCTCGGTGTGTTACAAGACGACAAATTCTATGAGCGAATGCAAGACTGCTTGCTTTTCAAGACAACGGTTGATGAGTGGAAAACGGTTAATGAGCTCAAAGAAGGCAAAGAAAAGATCTTCTACACCACCTCTGATGACCGAATGCTCACCAAGCTGTATCAAGACCAGGGCCACGAAGTGGTGTATGCCGATTCGTATTTAGATGCCCCACTGATGAACGCTTTAGAGCCAAAGCTCGCCCCGCTTAAATTCATGCGTGTTGATGGCTCACTTGACGAGTCGATCACAGACAAGGAAAAGGAAAAATCAGTTCTCGATCAAGATGGAAAAACTGAGGCGCACCTGCTTGAAGAGCTCGTGAAAGGAGAGCTTGAGGGCATTGACGTTGAGGCGAAAAGTCTTTCGAGTACAACACTTCCCGCTTTTGTCATGTTCACTGAAGAATCAAGACGCCTTCGCGACTACATGAAGCTCTCAAATGGCGAAATGCCAGGTGATATTTTAGGTAAGCCTAAGCTTGTTGTGAATACCAATAACCCGTTGATCGAAGGCCTCCCGAAGCTCAAAGCTAAAGACCCAGCCTTGGCAAAAGCCCTTGTTGAGCAAGTCTATGAACTCTCACTCCTCTCGCAAAAGGAACTTGCGCCTGAAAAACTCAGCCAGTTCATCGAGCGTTCAAGTGAAGTTTTAGAAAAGCTTATGTCGCATGCGACAACTTAGTCTGCTTTTGCTCGTGTGTTCGAGCTTAAGCGCCCATGTGAAGTTTGTTGTGGGTGGTGATGCGTATCACCACTCGCTAAAACGATTTCAAAAGGCGATGCATGCGATTGAAAAAGTGCACCCCCACTTTGTCGCCCTCGGCGGCGACATCGCCTACACTGACGGGCGCAAAAATCCCTACCACTGGTTTTATAAAGAAAAGCGTTGGGAAACATTTTTCAAATACTATCCCAACCACATTCCCCTTTACATAGCTGTTGGCAATCACGACATCAAAGGCCTCAATCGCAATCAACTCATCTTCAAATTCTTTCCAGAGCTCAAAAGCACTTACTACACCGTACAGGTCTCCGAGTTACTCACCCTTATTTTCCTCGACACCGGTCATGGCGCGCCAATTGCAGGAGATCAATCAGCCTGGCTTAAACGCACCCTCCCCAAGATTAAGACCAAATACAAGATTGCCATTTACCACAGGGCTGGCTACCCCGCTTACTACCCCTACTCTGGTCGAGGCGCCCCCGAAATCCGCCGTCTCTTCTGCGCTCTTTTTGAAAAATACGGCGTCCAGGTTGCGTTTGAAAACGATAACCACTGCTATAAAGTCGCAGGACCCGTTAACGGCGTTCTCTACCTAGGTGATGGCTGCCTTTCTGTTAAACCACGCACGCCAAAAAAGCGACGCTACGTTAGAAAAGCACTCCCCCTCAACCACTTCTACACTGTGGAACTTAGAGATGATAAACTCTTTATCGAATCACTTACTCTAGATTGCGAAGTTATTGATTCGTTTCTGCTTGATGGTAAAACTGTTCGAGAAAACGGGTTAGAACTACCTGCTCTAAGCGACCCTTCAAATGGACTGGCGATGGAATCCGAAGATGGAGATGCAGTTGATCTGGCGATGGAATCGACACCGTCACCCGCGGCTCCACCGATGGCAACTCAAGCGAACGCGTCCGCTCAATCTTCTGAATCCTCTGCCGAGCCTGCTCCAAATACGGAGCACACTCTTCCTGTGCGATTTGTAACAACACCTTCTTCGCCCGCTTCCAATCCTCCTCAGGCTTGATCGGCACCGCAATGTTGTTCATATAATAATTTTCTAAAAAAGATTCATTAACAACACATTCTTTAACAAAAAGCTTGTTTGGGATCGTCACACGCCGCCCAGTGAACTGATGATTGGCCGCGCCACTGCCCACTTCCTGGATCGTCGTCGTCATAAGGGTCGTATCAATCACATCGCCTCGATACCCTGCCATTTCAATCCGATCGCCAATGTCAAAATGATGACCGCGAAACCGGACAAACGCCCCATTCGCACACTCACATAGCCCTTTGACCGAGAACACCATCGCAAAAGCAATCGCAAAAATCGATACAGCAAATCCTTGAATCGTCTCACCCCAAATATAGACGACAACTAGAAGCAAAATCACAAACGCCCAAGTCCTGGTCGCTCCAATCCACCTAAGACGCTGCTGCGCCGTCCAATCGTGCTCCGCCCGACGAATATACCTTGCAACGAAGTACCTGGCAGTCAACAAGATAACAGCAAGCACGAGCGTTGCAATAAAACGCGTTGTTAAAAAATGTTCTAAGATATTCCCCTGCTCCATGCCTCCCTTATACCTCATCTCCCCTCTTTTGAAAATAAGTTTTACAACCCTCTGTAATTCAAAGGATTATTCCATAGTGGTTAATCTTAATTCTTGTTATTATATTGTATTAACAAACAAGAGAGGTATTAGAGATGGCAGCACCAATGGGCCCAGACACCGTAAAGAATATTTGGTATACAAATACCGCAGGACAAGCTCATGACATGGGCACACTTCCCAAACAAAATCCCCACCATAGAGACTTACTTAGACTCCCTGGATTTGAAAAAGCCCTAAGCGAAATGGGCATCGATCCAACAGCCCCCTACCACGTTTCTTTAAGGCGCGGCGATATTCGCATTACCATGGATGGCACAACCCACTCCGTAAAATCTGCGCTTGGCGAAACCTCTGAATTCTACACCCTCATGAGTACAGTCTGCACCGTCTTTGGGTTAACGAAAGAAGCCGCAACGGGCTCGACACAAGACCCCGCCGCCGCTCGCATCCGTACACTCGAAAGAGCACTTGAAGCCGAGCAGCACGCTCACCTCACTTTTAAAGCAACACATGGCCGCGAAACAGCTGGCCTAAGAGACACCATTGCAACCCATGTCACAACACTTGGCACAGCAAAGAGAACCTGTGATTCGTTGAAAGAGCAAGTTGCAAAACTTATGGCAGCACATAGTGAAGAAGTCACAAACCGTCGCACTTTAGAAAGCCAGGTGCAAGAGCGCGATCTCCAACTGCAAGAATCAACAGCCGCAATCAAGGCAACTCAAACCACTCTTGATGCTCTCACTCATAGAATCGCCCAACTTGAACCAGAAGCTCAACAAGTTCCAGAGCTTCAAAGAAAGGTCAATCACCTAACCGGACAACTCGCGACCTTAGAACGTAGACACCAGTTGGACGAAGCAGCGCTTCAAGAAGGACACGCAGAACTAAGCGCTCAAGTCGAGCGTATACACGCCTTAGAAGCCGACCTTGCAGGAGCGAGAGTAGACATCTCTTCACTTAGAGTCCAACGAGCCGCAGACGCGATAGAAATCGCCGACCTCCACTCCGCTATGGGCACCCAAGGGGAAGCGTTCCACGCAAGTGAACGTAGAAATGAAGCACTTGCTGATGCATTCTCCAAGACACACAGAGCACTTCGCACAAGTCGAGCTGAAGAGCGCAGATTACAAGCTCAGCTAAAAAGCAAAGAAGGTGACCTCGCAACAAGTCACCGCACTGCTGACACACTTCGAGGGGAACTCGGACCTTCTCGGTTTGAACTCGCTTCACTTAGAAAAGATCATGATGCCCTTCAAGCACGTGCTCTTGATGCAAGAACCAGAGCTGAACTAGCAACGCGTCGACTAGCTCTAAGTGAGCGCCAAGTTGAAAGATTAACAACCACAAATACAGATCTTAGAGCCCAACTTGAAGAACAAGAATCAACAGTTATCAGACTCACTGAAGACCTAGCCGCAGCGCGAACCACTGCTGAAGTCCAAACACGAAAAGCAGAACTTGCCGTCGAACAAGTCAGAGCGACAGCTACCGAATACGCAGGGAAAATTTCCACAGTCAAAGCTGAGCTAAGCGAAGCTCTTGCTCTACTAACAGAAACGCGAGAGGCTGCCACAGCAAGTGGACAAGCAATGCGCGCGTTACGAAGCGAGCACACGATTGGCAGACAAGCAGCAGATGAGCAAATCAAAGCGCAAACACGCATCCATGAGCGCAAAGTTGCCAAACTTGAAGCAGAGCTTCAAACCTTAATACCAGCACTTGAAAGAGCAGATGCGGAAGCTCATACCCTGCAAACACAAATTGCAACCATGAGACGAGGAAACGATGAATATGTCCAAGCCCTAGAGCGGAAATTAACAGAAGCAAAGTCAGAGCAACAAGAGCTTAAAGCACTCACCGCCGAGCTACGTGAAGCCCAACAAACCGCTAGAACGCATGAGCACACCATCCAAACAATGGCTAGCAGACTGGCAAAATCAGAACTTAGTGCTATTGCACTAAGAAATCTCCTGACATCAACTAGAGAAGAGCTAGCCACAGCTGAGGCTGTAGTAGCAACACGTGTTCAAAGTTTACAGACACAGTTCGAAGCGGAACTAGAAGCCCTACAAATTGCACACGATGCACAAACAGACATCCATGAGGGACACAAAGCTGAACTACACAGAACAATCGAGGGCTTAACAGCTGATTTTGAACGAAGATTAGAAGAGGCTTCACAACCAGATCCTACGATCAGCCTCTTACGCACTAACATCCAGATACAAGAAGAAGAAATTACTTCATTAAGACTTAGTATGGACTCACAAGCACGCCAACTTGCAGATGTACAGCAACAATTCGCGAGAGCAAATGAGACTATTCGCGAACAACTCCGAGACATCGTCGCCCTAAGTGCTGCAAATGACCGTTTAAGCCGCAACGTGGAACGTTTACAGGCGTATAAAACCGGTGTTCGTAGCTTAGCTGGGCCAAGACAGGCGACTAGCCCTGCAGCACGTTCAGAGATGATTGAGCTCCCAGGCGTTGCTGGAACGCATTCACCAGAAGCTGTTAAACAAGCCTTAAACGAAGCCCTTGCAGTCTTAGAAGCAGAGCAACAAGCATACCTTGATAATTTCCAAACTGTACCACAAGAGTTACTTGGCCTTATTGCTTTAGCAACAACCTATACAGATGGGACAGCAGGTGTTTTCGATAGCACTATCGCCCTGAACATCATACGCCGCGCAGGAATGTTCCAAATGTTAGCACAGGCAACAACTACTACTAGTACCGCGGGAATGGAGGCCATATTAGCCTCACCTACGCTGCCACGCTCACTTCCCCCAGGTTTAGCTACAGTATTGCCAACATTCCTTAGAAGTCTTCGACCCCCATCGTGGCTAACATCGACTGCAGCTCCAACTCCAAAGAACAACTTCTGGAATGCCGTTATGCAACCACTACGTGATGCGATGGAAGAAGCCGAGAGAACAGAACCAACAGCAGCCAGAGGAGTAGCAGCACTTGAAACAAGGCGATCTACTAGAAGCCGTCTAGGTGATCTCGTAGGAGCTGCTGGCGCAGTTGTTATATTGCGCATGCTCTTAGGTCCAACAGGCCAACGCTCACTCGAATTCGGGTAAATATGTGAATCATTTACGGCGCCTGTATTTTGGATGAGATTTTTGCTCCTGCCGAAAGGACAGGAGTGAAAAGATCGCCAAAAGACAGCGTCGTAAGAATGTCAGATTTTTGAGGGGATTTCAATTAATCCGCCCTTCAATAGTATCGAGAATACATCGGAGGGCGGATTCTTTGAAAGACACCAAAAAGGTGATATTCCCCCACCAAAGAGTCTTGTCTTAATATCTTAGGTGGCTGGGGTTTCTTCTACAGTAACCGTAGAATGAACTTCTGTAACTGAAGCCTTCACAAACTCAAGCTTCGACCCATCAAACATTTTTAGAATAATCGAGTCGTCATTGATTTGCTCGACAGTACCGATGATGCCCATTGCTGTCACGCGATCACCTGTTTTCAGGGATGAGCGGGCATTTTCAAGCTTCTTGCGGCGCTTTTTTTCTGGGCGCCAGAGGATGAAGTAGAAAAAGACAAAGAAGATGGCGATCACAATGAGTGTTTGCCAAAGATTTTGTTCGCGGCCTTCTGTAGCGGCAGCTAATAAATTAGGGATAAACATTTATAATCCTCCTATGAATAATAGGCGAATTGTGCCTGATATTAAGGGATAAGTAAAGCAATATTCTCTATATGAGGCGTGTGGGGAAACTGGTCTACACTTTGAACGGTTTTGACTTGATAGCCAAGATTTTCTATATCTTCTTTTTGCGTTTTGGGGTTGCAGGAGATGTAGAGAATGCGAGGGGGTTTCAGGGTTTTAAGGTGCTCGATTGCCAAAGGCCCTAGACCTGAGCGTGGTGGATCTACGATCACTAGGTCGGGGTCTCCTTTGAGGTCACCTAGGACTTGCCCTACATCGCCTTGAAGTACCTCAACATTATTGGTCTTGTTGAGCTCTAAGTTTTGCTTGGCATCGAAAACGGCGTATTTGGACAGTTCGACCGAGGTCACCTTATTGACATGGGGAGCGAAAAGGATGCCGAGGGTGGCGGTGCCGCAGTAGAGGTCGTAGACAATCCATTCTTTTTGAGGATTGACTATCTCAAGCGCTTTGGTGTAGAGGATTTCAGCTTGGAGGCTATTCGGCTGGAAGAAAGCTTCGGGACTGATGGCAAAGCGGTAGCGTTTGTCTTGGATGTAAAGCTCTTCATGGATATAGGCCGGGCCTGCAAGTTGCATCTCAAAGAACTGGGTGGGCTGGCCTTTAATCGCTTGGTGAATGCGGAGGAAGACCGCGGTGCCTTCAGAAAAGAGCGCTTTGAAACTGTTTAGGTCTGGGTGGGATGGTGCCTCATCTGAATTGACCGTGAGGATGGCCATTCTTTCGCCTGTGCGGATTCCTTCACGAAGGGTGAGTGTACGGAGGGTGCCTGTGCCCGATGGCGGATGAAAGGCTTTTAAAGCGGTTTGATGCCACCACTTCCTAACAGCTTCTAGACTATCTGTGAAAAAAGAACTTGTTAGATGACATTCATTGACGTTTAAGACCCAGCCACGCGAACGCGCGATGAATAGCCCAAGGAACTTCTCCCCAGCTTTATTCTCAGAAAACGAGAACTCCATCTTATTGCGGTAGTGCCAAGGGTTTTTGCAGCCAATAATGGGTTCACTTGAGCCAAATAGCGCATCAATCTTGTCTTGTTTCACTTTTAACTGAGCTGAGTAGTCTAGATGTTGGAAGGCGCAGCCGCCACATTCAAAGTAGTGTTTACAGCGTGGTTTAACGCGATCTTGTGAAGGTCTTAGGATCTGAAGGAGTTTGCCTCGCTTATCGATTTCAAGGTCTTCACCAATGATTGAGCGGGGTATTTCAAGTTTTCTTTTACCAGCGACTTTGCCATGGCCTCGTTTAGAATAGCTATCAATCTTCACTTCCATGGAAAATATGATAGCAAAAAGGCAAAAAAAAAGCCCGCTAATTGGTAGCGGGCTTAGAATAAGAGATTAGCTTAACGACGACGGCGTGTAGCAGTCTTTTTCTTAGTTGTTTTGCGTTTTGGAGCTGCTTTTCTTTTGGTTGCAGTTTTTCTCTTTGGTGCAGCTTTTCTTTTAGTTGCAATCTTTCTTTTTGGTGCTGCTTTTTTCTTTGGTGCTGCTTTTCTTTTTGTTGCAGTCTTTCTTTTTGGTGCAGCTTTTTTCTTTGTCGTTTTCTTCTTTGCTGTTGACTTGCGGCTTTTCCCTTTGTGAGCTTTCACAGACTCTTTGCGGTATTTTTTTGCGACTTTTTCAAGTGCAATCGTGCCAGTTCTAACGCGCTGTGATGCAGCTTTATTCCCTTTTTCAGCTTTAACTAAGTCTCCAGAAACTTCCTGTAGTAACTTAGAAAGCTTATGCATTGTGTCCTTAAGTGCCATCTTGCTTGATCTCCTAAAAGTTGTATTCGTTATATTTTACTTTGAATAGAAAATTTACACGTTATTACGCAAGAGCATTTTTACAATTTTTATAAGGTATTAGTAACGTATCGTGTTAAAATCTAGCTCAGAATAGCTTCTGGGGTCGATTTTAGAGCTTCAACTTTCTTTAAAAAAAGTTGCCGTAACCTCTTCGTCAGACCGCCAACGAGACCATTACCAACCGGTTTATTATCTATTTTTACAATTGGCATGATTTCTTTTATCGTAGATGTGATGAAAGCTTCATCAAAGTCGTTTTCAACACAAGGAGCTTCGAACTTAACAGGAATGTCAAGCTCATGTGCAAGCTCTAGCACAAATTTTCTTGTTACGCCGCCTAAGACACCCGTCTCTGAAGTGAAAAGCGTGCCAGCTTTTACCGCAAAAAAGTTTGATCGAGAGCCTTCTAAAATGGAGCCACTAGGTGTTATATATAGAACCTCATCAACCTGCCTGCGTCCCATTTCGAGTACGCCTAACATGTAATCACATGTTTTAGCCGTTGGTAAATAGCGTTCATAAACAACCGACTCAGCAATAGCACCGCTTTGATAAATCTTTGCTGGATAAACAGGGCAGCGATTAATCGTTAGTAAAACGCGAGGTTTTCCTTCATAAGAAAACTGGTTCTTAGAAGGGCCTCCGGTGATAATGAACTTGATTCCACAATCATCAGAATCAAACGCATTATTTAAGCGATGAACCATTTCCACCAACTCCTCTTTAGAAAAAGGGAGCTTAATGTCAATTGACCTACAAGTATTGATCAGCCTATCGATGTGAGTATGTAAGTGAAAAACAGAGCGGTTATAAGAACGCATGTATTCGAAAGCTGACAACCCTCGTAACATTCCCAAGTCATTAGGGGAAATGCGCGCCTCTTCTTCTGGCACAATCTGGTTATCAATCATCCACAACATTCACATATTATGCGCTTCAAAAGTGTAAAGATCAAATAAAAAAAAAGGGGCTAACACCGAAGTGTTAGCCCGAAGGAAAATTGGCGACGTCCTACTCTCCCGTACTCTTGTGTACAGTACCATCGGCGATGAAGAGCTTAACTTCTGAGTTCGGAATGGTATCAGGTGTTACATCTTCTCCAAGGTCACCAAAAAAATTTGGATCGATTTTGAGTGTAATTAATGTATACGTATTTTCGATATCATCAATCCTAAGCAGCTCTTGATGAACTGAAACTTAGGCGAGAATTCTCTGAATTATTAATGAATGAATCATTAACAGTTCGGAGAAAAAATAAAAGATCAAGTCAATCGACTGATTAGTACTGGTCAGCTGAACACATTACTGTGCTTACACCTCCAGCCTATTAAGCTCGTAGTCTACAAGCTGTCTCATGGGATATCTTATCTTGAGGGAGGCTTGGCGTTTAGATGCTTTCAACGCTTATCCTTTCCGAACATAGCTACCCGGCTATGCCATTGGTATGACAACCGGAACACCATTGGTCCGTTCACTTCGGTCCTCTCGTACTAGAAGCAACTCCTCTCAAATATCCTGCGCCCACAACGGATAGGGACCAAACTGTCTCACGACGTTTTGAACCCAGCTCGCGTACCGCTTTAATTGGCGAACAGCCAAACCCTTGGGACCTTCTACAGCCCCAGGATGCGATGAGCCGACATCGAGGTGCCAAACCGCCACGTCGATATGAACTCTTGGTGGCGATAAGCCTGTTATCCCCGGAGTACCTTTTATCCGTTAAGCGACGGCGATTCCACTTTCAACCGCCGGATCACTAAACCCGACTTTCGTCCCTGCTCGACTCGTTGGTCTCGCAGTCAACCACTCTTATACTTTTACGCTCTATTCGTGATTGCCAACCACGATGAGAGTAGCTTTGGACTCCTCCGTTACTATTTAGGAGGATACCGCCCCAGTCAAACTGCCCGTCTGGCAATGTCCATCCCCCAGATTCATGGGGTTACGTTAGATTTCCAACATATCAAGACCGGTATTTCAAGGATGACTCCAGGAAGCCTGACGACTCCCTTTCAACGTCTCCCGGCTATCCTACACATGATAAATCAAAAGCCAATACCAGATTACAGTAAAGGTTCACGGGGTCTTTCCGTCCTATTGCGGGTAAACAGCATCTTCACTGCTACTACAATTTCACCGAGTCTCTTGTTGAGACAGCGCCCAGATCGTTACGCCATTCGTGCAGGTCGGAACTTACCCGACAAGGAATTTCGCTACCTTAGGACCGTTATAGTTACGGCCGCCATTCACCAGGGCTTAATTTCAATGCTTCAAACCGAAGTTCTGACATCTCCATTTGACCTTTTGGCATTGGGCAGGCATCACACCTTATACTTCGACTTAAACGTCTTTGCAAAGTGCTGTGTTTTTGCTAAACAGTCGCCTGGGCCATTTCTCTGCGGCCACCTTCTGCTTGCCACGCGAAGTGACTTACAGACTGTGGCTCCCCTTCTCCCGAAGTTACGGGGATAATTTGCCGAGTTCCTTAACAAGAGTTCTCTCGCGCGCCTTAGAATATTCATCCCGCCAACCTGTGTCGGTTTTGGTACGGTCACCATCATCAGCTAGAAATTATTTCTTGGAAGCCTAACTAAACACCATCATTTCCCCCGAGGGTTCCACTTGACCCCTGCCTGGATTTATGCTAGCGGATTTACCTACTAGCCCTCCTCACAGGGGTACGGTCACAACCAACGGACCGCGTGCGTCGTATACTCCGTCATTCCATCACTATAGATTTAGGTGGTACAGGAATATTTAACCTGTTTTCCATCGCCTACGCATTTCTGCCTCGGCTTAGGGGCCGACTAACCCAGGGAAGACGAGCTTTACCCTGGAAACCTTCGGCTTTCGGCGAGGGAGATTCTCACTCCCTTTATCGTGTACTTATGCCATGCATCCTCACTAGTATGCGCTCCACTGCTCCTTACGGTACAGCTTCGACGCCCATACTACGCTCTCCTACCGCTCCATGTAAACATGGAACCCGTAATTTCGGTACTACGCTTTAGTCCCGATTATTATCGGCGCAAAGTCTCTCGATTGGTGAGCTGTTACGCACTCTTTAAATGATGGCTGCCTCTAAGCCAACATTCCAACTGTCTAAGAAACTTCACATCCTTACTCACTTAGCGTAGATTTAGGGACCTTAATTGACGGTCTGGGCTGTTCCCCTTTCGACAATGAAGCTTATCCCCCACTGTCTATCTCCCAACTGACAATCTGGTATTCGGAGTTTGATTCCTGTTGGTAGGCCGGTAGGCCCCCGCGAGGATTCAGTGCTCTACCCCCAGACTGCTCACAGTTGAGGCTAACCCTAAAGTTATTTCGGAGAGAACAAGATATCTCCAAGTTTGATTGGCCTTTCACCCCTATCCACAACTCATCCAAAGATTTTTCAACATCTACTGGTTCGGTCCTTCACTCGGTGTTACCCGAGCTTCAACCTGGTCATGGATAGATCACTTGGTTTCGTGTCTGCAGCATACGACTAGACGCGCTATTCACACTCGGTTTCCCTTCGGCTCCAGAACGGATGTCCCTTAACCTTGCCGTATACCACAACTCGCTGGCTCATCATGCAAAAGGCACGCCATCACCCATTCTTCTTAAAAAGAAGCATAGGGCTCTGACCGCTTGTAAGCTGCTGGTTTCAGATTCTATTTCACTCCCCTAACAGGGGTTCTTTTCACCTTTCCATCACTGTACTGGTTCACTATCGGTCATTAACTAGTATTTAGCCTTAGAGAGTGGTCTCCCTAGATTCAGACCGGGTTTCACGTGTCCGGCCCTACTCAGGTGCAGTCCTCACTATAATCACTCTTTCGCTCACGGGGCTTTCACCCTGTATCGCCCTATTTTCCAAAAGGTTAAGCTAGAGATCATATAGCTTTATGGTCTGTCCTACAACCCCGAGAATAAATCCTCGGTTTGGGCTATTCCCACTTCGCTCGCCGCTACTATGGGAATCTCTGATTTGATTTCTTTTCCTCCGCCTACTTAGATGTCTCAATTCAGCGGGTATTGCCTTCCAAAGCCTATGTATTCAGCTAAGGAATAATGGAGGTTTAACTCCACTGGGTTGCCCCATTCGGAAATCTCCGGGTCAAAGTTTTATTCCAACTCACCGGAGCTTATCGCAGGTATACGCGTCCTTCGTCGCCTGTTAATGCCAAGGCATCCACCAGCAGCTCTTAGTAACTTAATCACGATTTTTTTTCGCCTAATTTCTCATACAAGTACGAGAATTAATTCATATTCATCAAGCGCTGCTTGAGATCGATGAAATCTCACAATAAGTCTATAAAAAGACTTATTTCGTTTTGAGTTACAAATAAATGTAACTCAGGTACTACAAACCTCTACAAGTAGAGATTTGCAGGTATACATTATATCAAAATCTTTCCAAATAACATTCAGCTATCAATTTTGACAACTAAAGAGAAGTGATAATCAGTTAAGCATGATTTACTCAACCATTGAATAGTAGGGTCTCCCCTACATTCTGTCCATAAAGGAGGTGATCCAGCCTCACCTTCCGGTAAGGCTACCTTGTTACGACTTCATCCCAGTCATCAGCCTCACCTTCGGCGCCTCTCTCCTTGCGGTTAAGTCAGCGACTTCGGGTAAAACCAACTCCCATGATGTGACGGGCGGTGTGTACAAGGCCCGGGAACGTATTCACGGCGTTATTGCTGACACGCCATTACTAGCAATTCCAACTTCATGTAGTCGAGTTGCAGACTACAATCCGAACTGAGACCGGCTTTGGGGATTTGCTCCACCTCGCGGCTTCGCTGCCTTTTGTGCCGGCCATTGTAGCACGTGTGTAACCCCAGACATAAGGGCCATGCGGACTTGACGTCATCCTCACCTTCCTCCCAGTTAACCTAGGCAGTCTCACTAGAGTCCCCACCATAACGTGCTGGTAACTAGTGACAAGGGTTGCGCTCGTTGCGGGACTTAACCCAACACCTCACGGCACGAGCTGACGACAGCCATGCAGCACCTGTGTAAAGGTTCTTACGAAAAACTCTATTTCTAGAGCGGTCCTAAACATGTCAAGTCTGGGTAAGGTTCTTCGCGTTGCATCGAATTAAACCACATGCTCCACTGCTTGTGCGGGCCCCCGTCAATTCTTTTAAGTTTCACTCTTGCGAGCGTACTCCTCAGGCGGTGTACTTAACGCGTTAGCTTCGACACAGACGGGGTTGAGCCCATCTACATCAAGTACACATCGTTTACGGCAAGGACTACCAGGGTATCTAATCCTGTTTGCTCCCCTTGCTCTCGCGACTGAGCGTCAGGAATAAGTTAGAAAGTCGCTTTCGCCACCGGTATTCTTCCACGTATCTACGCATTCCACCGCTACACGTGGAATTCCACTTTCTCCACCTATCCTCAAGATCAGAAGTTTCAAGCGCAGCTTCGAAGTTGAGCTTCGAAATTTCACACCTGACTTTCTGATCCGCCTGCTCGCTCTTTACGCCCAATAATTCCGATTAATGCTTGCACCCTCCGTATTACCGCAGCTGCTGGCACGGAGTTAGCCGGTGCTTCTTTACCTGGTACCTTCAAATTAGCAGAATATTACTCTACTTCTCTTATTCCCAGGCGAAAGAACTTTACAACCCTAAGGCCTTCATCGCTCACACGGCGTCGCATCGTCAGACTTTCGTCCATTGCGAATGATTCTCGACTGCAGCCTCCCGTAGGAGTCTGGGCAGTGTCTCAGTCCCAGTGTTGGCGATCGACCTCTCAGTCCGCCTAGACGTCCTAGCCTTGGTGCGCCTTTACCACACCAACAAGCTGATATCCCATGAGCCCCTCTCCTACCGCTAGGCCCCGAAGGGTCCCCAACTTTAATACAAATTAGTTATCTAGTCTGCATCACATTCGGTATTAGCGATCGTTTCCAATCGTTATCCCCAGGTAGAAGGTAGGTTACACATGTATTACTAACCCTTTCGCCACTAACTGACCGAAGTCAGTTCGTTCGACTTGCATGCCTCATCCACGCCGTCAGCATTCAATCTGAACCAAGATCAAATTCTCAGTATAAAAAAATTCTTGACATAGGCCGACAAATACAATGTATTTGACGGTATAAACCTTACTTAAATCTCTAAATAAATTTAGAGCAGATTATCACTTCACTTCAGCTGTCAAAATAACTCGGATGAGAACCTCTTTCTCATCTTGTCTCTTCGTTCTTTCGAAGATGCTCAAAACTATATAACACGCCCCAATTTAAACGCAAGCGTATTTCGAAACTTTTTTCATTTTTTCTTAAAACAGGCCTCTGAGCCCCCTCTAAGCCCCCCTAGCACAGGAAATTATTTACCCATTCTCCCCTTCACTTCTGAACGCTCCTTGCATTCTAAAAAAGACTACTCCCCCATACCTGTAAGAGCACCTGCTCAAGGCAGGGTCACTATATACTGGTGCCTTCCACTATTTAAAAAATTGATTCCATGCGAACGTATTACACGCCATATGGACACCTGTTTTGTAGCACTACCTCTAAGAGACAACATGGGATTGACTAACAGCCAATGAAGGATCTTATTTTACAGAAACGGCTTGCAAGCGATATTGCCCGTTTGTACGACCTAGACTATCGACATATTCTATGTGCCCGGGAACTGTACCATATGAGTAAAGCGTAACCACAGGACCATCCGGCAGTTCCTCTTTCATCAAAATTCGATAAAGCGGGGTTCTAAGTTTTTCCGCAAACTGTCTAGCTTGATTAAGAAGGGCTGTGTCCATGATTTCATCGGTAACTCCATAGCTAGGCGCTACCACTAAAGCGGGATTTCCACTCACATCAAATAGTACGGGCATTAATCGCCTTTTCGTTACCATTTTTGTCTCTATATCCCTAATGACGACAACGCGATATTTACCATCATTTGGAATGGTAATCAAACAATCATTGTTGCCGCCTCCATCCGGACGCAAACAGCTGCTACTCATATTTCCAACCTGGAACAAATCAAGTGGATCCGCTGAACACTCCACCTCGTGTTCTCTTCCACTAATCCATATTCGAGCAACTTCATCGTCTTCTTTCCACCTACTTAAGAAAGCCGCATGCTCTGGCTTATGTAGTGCTCTTAGGTGCGGGCTTCTGTCTTCAGCTAATCTCCAATCTACAAAAGTCCTCTCCATGACATGTTGTAAAAAGTCCCTGGATCGGTCGGTGTTATCTCGCACAAGACCTGACACATGGATTTCAAATTTTCCGCTTATGACTGGCGAGCCTAAGGTCTCTAGATATCGCTTCAAAAAATTATGGCGATTTGTGTCTGAAAGCCCTAGCGTGCTCTGGAGCACCTCTACGATGGACTCGTTGACCTCGTCTAAGGTTAAAAGCGTTGAAAGATCGTTCCTGATATGAGCTTGACTTTTCATAAACAGAGTAAGCTTATGCAGCCTTTCCTTCATCTGGTCAGAGTTGTCTGAAAAAACAAGAGGGAGGTGTCTTAAGTAAAATGTCCTTTCAGCACCATGCATGTTTTCTAGTGCAATGAAAAAAAGTTGAAAGGCTTGCACGACGCCATTTTCCCGGTTCCTAAAGATTGATCTGTTTCGACTAGCGTGATCACGAAGGGCAAACCAAACCGCTCTTTCTTCTTCATTGTCTAAGTTTGACTGATTTGAGAACACCATCAGTGGAGGTAAATACATTACGAGTTGACGATTAGGCGTACAAAGCTCTAAGAACGCAGCCTGATAGCTTGGTTGCTTGAGAATATCTGTTAGTATAGGGTAGCTCTTTCTTCTTATCTTCGGGTTTCTTTGCTTTACAATTTTTAAGATAACCTTAGAAATACTCTTTGTATCAACAATAGAAGCCCTCTGCTCTATCACATCTTCAACAAGTCTTAGGTATTGGACATCCTCCCCCTCTCCTTCTAATGCCAATAAAAGATCCAAAACACCTGGAGGAATTTCACTAAAGCATCTTTCCAGATGCCCCACTAACTCGGCTGGATCTGTAATCAAGCCTTCTCGATGAGCTAGGATCTTCACAAGATTTTGCATGAGCCTTATGTTAACTTGAGTGTGACTCATCATTCCCAGTATGCTTTCAAAGGGTTTAAAATACGCTTTTCTCTCCTCTGGCGCCAAATCAACGAGTTTGGGAAGGATCTGATCGAACACATAAGCTAAATAAGCTGCTCTCTCAGGCCAAATTTCGTCAATCAAAGGTAGTACAAGCTCAAATGACAGCTTCACTGCACTGTTAGATTGTATAACTAAACTTGTTAGATAACGCTTAAAGGACCGCATATTCCTATCGAGCAGAAGTTGATACATTCCAATAGCCTCTCGAATGGAGCTAGTAGGGAGCCTTTGCCACCGCCTCAAATGCCTGAGAACGTTTGATGGAATCGTCAACCCTACACTTCTTACGTACCCTACAGCGGCTTGTAAAGGCATGCTATGTAAACTAAGTTCTAATAGATCTAGAGCAAATCGCCCTCTTCGATCATTGATGCGCTTTTTTTCCTGGAGGGTCATCACATACCAATGCAGACAATATTGCCCAAGTGCCTCTCGATGTATCGATGGAACTTTCTCAAGCATTTCACTGAGTTTATGACCAAAAGGAGCTCTAACGCGTCTATGCCCCACCTTTAACTTAGAAACAGCTTGACGAAACACCTTATACATAAAAGCCTCGTCATACTTGAGCGACCCATCTGCGGCAAACAGTCTAACGTGCTGTCTTTGTGGATGTGCCAAAATAAGTGTTTTCCAAAGCTTTTCTTCCTCCTCTTTTGGCAAGGGGACAGTTTCCAAAAATTCGACAGCATAAGCCGAGAATGCTTGCCCTACCGCATACTCCGCGAGCCTAACCCTGAGCTCCACATCAGTATTGCAGCATTTTCCTAAAGTCGAGATAACCATAGAGGGACAACTGTCTTTAAGAAGCTCAAACAAGTGTGTATTTGTGAGTGCAAATTCTCTCAGATGCTCACTAATACTGTAGGGATTGGCTCGAGGAGCCATGCACACCGCTTTATACAGCTTGAACCTTTGAATATCACTTAAGCCAAACCCTCCGACATACTTGGCGGTAGATGGATCCGCAATCAACCATTTCTTTGCGATGGAAAAACGGTCTTTCTCAGAAATACATTGAAAAGCGGAAAAATTCTTTTGAATTTTTCGCACACCTTCTGGGGTGGCGTTTAGCTTGCTGTAGACAACTTCTTGCAGCCCAGCTGGAAGAGCAGTTAAGAGTTTGCAAAAACGGACATCATTTTCTTCATTGATGGTTTGCTGGAGAAGCATCGAGAAGACCAAACTACACGCGAATGTATCTTTAACCTCCATAGCCACTGGGGCTGGCATGTGGAGCATCCTTGTCGAAACGTCATGACAACACTGCGCAATTCTTTCAGAAGCTTTCTCGAAAATGCTCATGACATAGCACGACCCATATGTATGTGTTTCAAGCGCATCCCATAGGGTTTTTACTTTGCCTTGCAGGGCTGGATCTACTTTTATATAATCATCCCAGATCTGTTGGACTAAACCTGCTACAGGATGCTCTAATTCATTGACATACGCTGTATTCGGTCTGTGGTCTCTAAGAAGACTATAATAAGATACTACCATTGAGTACCCTCCTCTCTCATGAAAGGTAATTCTAACTTAAAAACTCTCTTAAAACTAGGATTAAATAAACACTTATTATTTTACTTGTATTCAAATAAAATATTACATGATCTCTCTTCCTGAAATTGTATAACACCCATTTGTCCGCCCAATCCCATCCACATACTCGAAGGGAACTGGAGAGCCGAGCGATTTGAGCAATACTCCCGAATCATCTTCAGACGGTTTATGGTAAACATAGACTTTTGTTTCAAGATCAGCTGCCACCTTTTTTGCTTTCTCAAGTAAAGCTTGTACCATCACTGGTGAGCTTGCCCCATAGTAGCGCGAGATGTGTATCACTGGATTCCCATTTTTATCAAAGAGGACTCGCGCCATCTGCCTTGCAACGACCTCTCCTGTTTCCGGATCTTTGATGGCAAAGATGCGGTATTTTCCATCATTTGTATACGCCATCAAACAGTCAGCATTTTCCCCTCCATCAATACGAAGACATGTATCCCCCACTCCTGCAGCTTTTAAGAGATCGATTGCTTCACCAGAATTGACCACATCATATGCTTTACCACCAATGTCGATCCTTTCTGGAGCACTATCGCTCTTCCAAGCTTCTAAAAACGCACTGTGCTTTGCATGGAGTTTGGCTAAATGAGGACTTTGCGTTTTTTTATAGCGCCAAACTTTAAAATCCCCAAACATCACCCTTTGGTAAAATTCTCGCATCACTTTTCGAAGCTCATATTTCGTATGAAACCTTGACACATACATTTCAAAGAGCCCCTGTAATCTCCCCGTTGCAAAAACATCCTGGTAGCGATGTAAAAACTCCTCCTCATTGATTGTAAAAAGTTGTATTTTTTCTCTTAAGCTCTTTACGACCCTCTCTTTTATCTCTTCTATAGAGAGGGTCGCCTCTTTCAAGCTCTCATTGTATAAGTTCAAATGTGCTACACAAGTCAAAAATGCTACCTTCATCTTCAATTCCTCAACATCTTCTACAAAGGCGAGAGGTAAATGTCTCATTAAAAATTGAGCTTTCGCATCTGCACCCTGCCCCACAGTCATTAGAAAAAGTTGCATCGCTTGTGTTACTCCCCTTGAGCGGTCTTTATACATGCTTTTATGTGTTCGAACATGTTCTCCTAAGAGACGAAGTGCACCACCAACAGGCTCTTCTTCTTTGCTGCTTAAATTTGCCAAAAGCATCACTGGAACTAGCCGCGTAAGCGGGATTCCACCAGGAGAACAAAGGCGTAAAAATGCCCTCTCCTTTTCTTGATCTCTAAAGATGGTAAAGAGGTTGTATCTACACGCTCTTTGAATAGAAGTATTTCTTAAGTTTACAACTGCTGGAACGACTTGAGTAAAGACAAAGGGATCGAGATCTTTGCGCTCTCTCATACCAGATTCAATTAAGCTAAGTATTTCTTTACTGGTTGCCTCTTGACGTCCGAGATGTACTCTTATAACTTCCAAAGCTGCTTCATTAAGTGGGCCATAGAGATCGACGAGGAAAGCCTTAAATCTTTCTAGATCTGGAATTAAACCAGGAGCAAACCCTAACACCTCTGCAAGATTTGTGAGTAAGTAGTAACAAACAACCCCTTCATTACGACGAAACGTCATGAGTGTTTCGAAGCAGCGGAGGCATTTAGCTCTTTTACCCTCGTCAAGACCGGCAAGTCTTGGCTCGATTTCGTTAAAGAAGTAGCGCATCATTGGCGCTCTTTCTGGGAATTGCTCAAATGCAAAAGGGATCGCAATATTAAAAGCCTCTGTCCTCTCCCATTCTTGCCTGGTCAGTTGCATGAGATAAATTCCGGATCCACGTAAAGCTACCAATGAATGTGATACAACTTCTTGAAGAAGTTTAGGAGGGAGATTTCTCCATCGATATAGATAACGCATGGCTGTTCGGCTAATCGTAAGATCTGCACTTCTCACACGCCTTAAAGCAGTTGAAAGATCTTCAAATTTTAGACAAATTTTTAAAAAATCAAAAGCGTGTTTAGTTTGAAGAGATTCCTTTGGAGGCATTTTCTTCATTCGATAGGTCAGTTGCTGCAAAGCATACTCTATCGCATCCGCTTGATATGTTTTTGGCACCATCTCCAACAAGCGAATCATTTTCTTTGCCCGCATATGGACGTTTGAAATTGATCTTGTATGAAGCTCTCTTACTAAGTTTCGTAGTGCAATATATAAACGCTTCTCAGAAAAGATCAACCCTCCGCGTTCATCAAAAAGCCTTTCAAAGTTGTTTAAGGGATCCTTTGCAATTAACTCCCAAGTAAGACGCTTTTTTGTCTTCGCAGACCCTGGGTAAGTATCAACGAGATTCGCAACTGCTCCCATCTGTTTTTTTTCAGTTAAATAACAGATCAGACGCATTCTTAACTTCGAGCTTGTATTCCCTGACTGCCTAAGTACCTCATCAAAATCTTTAAAATACCCATCCTTGACAATTTCAAAGAGCCTGTCTGAGTGTGAAATTCTAAAGTAGGGCAATACCTTCTCGCTGGAGAAAACCCACCCACGCCTACTTTCTTGTCGCATTTCATGATATAAGCGATATCTTTCTCGCTCAGTCAAGCCAAAATTTGGGAGATTGAGTGCCGCTTCGCTGTCTTGAAGCAACCATCGTTTTGCCTTGGAGTACCGCCACTCGTTTCCCCCGCATTTGAAGTGCTTAAAATGTCTTTGGATCTTTGCAAGACCCTCTGGCGTTTTTTCTAATTCAACAAAAATATTGCCTTGAAGATCAGTGGGAATCGCGTTAAGTAGCTCAACAAATTTCGATTCATCCTCTTCTTCGACCGTGCGTTTCACTAAAAGTGCAATAATCAGGGAGCAGGCAAAGGAAGACTCTGGTGGTGTCACCTCTCTTGGGGGTGCATGCAGAATACTCTCTACTAATCTTTTGGTTTTTGTCTGTAGTTTTGCAGCAGCAGAGGCAACAAGACCCGGTTCAATCCAAAATCGAATCTCTTTACAATGCTCTCAGTGAGCGACTTCCCTTTCAAGCTCGGGATCATCCGCAACGTATTCCTTTCAGAGACCGTCTATCACGCCAAGAATAGGGTGCTCTAGTCTTTCAACATAGCTCACAGGAATGGGGAAATCAGCTTGAAGGGTTCTATAATCTATCATTACTGCCTCTTTAGATAAGAAGTAATTGTACTCAAAAATTCACTAAATGTAAACTTTTCAAATTATATTTGCTATTACCGCATCAGAAGGTAAACACCAAGACCTGCAAAAAAACCGCAAAGCGCTGGGATGGAGGCTTTCTTCATGTAGCTAAAGAAGGTAATCTTCTCCATGCCCATAAGAGCCACACCGGCAGAGGAGCCGATGAGCAAGATACTGCCCCCTGTTCCAGCCGCGTAGGCGATCATCATCCAAAATTCGTTGTTCATAGGGAATTGCTCAAGAGTATACATCCCCATGGTAGCAGCAACAAGTGGCACGTTATCGACAACAGCTGAGCCGAGGCCAATTAAGGTCGCAATGGTTGGCAACGATCCGATGTGAGCATGAAGCCAATCGGCGCCTTCTTTTAATACGCCTGTTGCTTGGAGGGCTCCCACGCTAAGTAGGATTCCAAGGAAAAACAAGATGCTACTGACGTCAATTTTCGTCAGGATATGCGGGATACGCAGGTGCATACGCTGTTCATGTTTGTGGTGAAGAATATCTGTCACAAACCACAAGATCGAAACGGCGATGAGCATCCCCATGTAAGGAGGCATACCGGTAAGCCATTTGAAAATGGGGACAAAGAGAAAAGCACTGACTCCCATATAAAATACGAGATTTGCTCCGGGTTCGAGATCTTTCGATCGAATATCGGATTTGGGCGTTGTACAAAGCCCCTTTGTTGTAAAAGTAAACATAATTAAGGGCACGAGCATGCAAATCACACTTGGCACAAAGATCTCTTTCATTACCTCTAGAGTTGAGATTTGCCCACCAATCCAAAGCATTGTGGTTGTCACATCTCCAATAGGAGTCCACGCTCCGCCGGCGTTTGCCGCGATAATGACCATGACAGAGAGATTCATTCTCTGAGACGGTACAGGGATAAGTTTCTTAATCAGTGAGATCATCAAGATTGTAGTCGTAAGATTGTCCAAAATACCCGATAAGACAAAGGAAATAATGGTGATCATCCAAAGCATTTTTCTAAGAGACTGGGTGTGCAAGTAGTGCACAACGGTATCAAATCCCTTATGTGAGTCAATGAGCTCAACAAGCGTCATGGCTCCTAAAAGAAAGAAGAGAATTTGCGACACCTCACCGAGCTGTCCCGAGAGGATGTGCATGTGGTGGTGCATTGCATCGGGTTCCCCGACAAAGTAAATCACCCAAAGGATGACTGCCATAAACAATGCGACCGCAGTTTTATTCATTTTGATCGAAAACTCGAAGATGATTCCGAGGTAACCTATCACAAAGGCTGCGATCAAAATAAGGTGCGACGCTGAAAGAGCTTCCATTTTTCTTAAACCTTATTCGATGTTCGAACACAGACTAGCATATGAATTGATATGAATGCTAGTTATTCCTTAACCCCTCAACTTATCAAAAAAATATTACTTTGAAAAACTCGTTTAATTTAACAAACTAACTGTGATAGAATCTGATTTACTTAAAAAAGAGAGGAGACAGAACTTATGGCAATTAGTACGGCTACCCTTGGCTATGTTGATTATAAAATGCAACAAGTAGACCGAGTCGCGGCATATGGCAGCACTGCAGATGAACGAGTCCACGAAGTGGCACGCATGGTAAGTGATATCACTCAAGAACTCATCGCTTGGCACAACTGTGGCAGATCCTACACAAAAGAGTTTGGTGGCATACAAGCCACTTCCATTGTTCGAGAGGATAATGGCTCCTACCATCTGAAAACAACACCAGAGACATATGTATGCCTAGAGCCAAACGAAGATGGATCGACCAGAGTAAATCACTATGCTTCTTCTCCTTACCCAGAGTATAGACCTCTTGAGGGTTACCTGTATGAAGAACTGTTTGATGGATTCATCCCTGAGACCGGTGTACCCCTTCCTAAAGGATGGACCCAAGCGATGGTTCATCAAAGCAGCGACATCTGGTCCTTTGGCGTGGTGCTAATGGAAGCGATCACCGGTCAACCTTTTGTTCCTCTTGGATTTTGGCACCAACGGAATATGCACCAAATAGTGGATACCAAAGGAATGCCAAAAAAATGGGAAATAGCAAGTGCACTTTATGATCATCTAAGTGCACCGCCTTATCCCCCACCCCCTGAAACCTGCTCTTGTGTGTATTGCAAAGATTCCCTGACGCCGGCCGATCCATCTCTCCCCTCCGTATTATACCAAGAGGGAGCAAGACCGCCAAGTCCCCTTCCTTTGTCAACATCCGATCGTTTAAAAACAGCCTGGGAACTTGCTGGCTTAGATCGCGCCTCAAGAGAGTTTGTGGAAACGGTTCCCGAAGGACCGTGTACCGCAATACGTCCCATTTACCCGATTATGCTTGATCTTGATGAGTGGATAAAGGGTGCTGCAGAGCACCCTGTTGACCAACGTCTAAAATTTGTAAGAGCTGTAGCTCTAAAAAAAATGCTTGTGATCGAGCCATATAAACGTGTAAGCCTATGTGATGAGGGGTTCCCTACCCCTGAAGAATATCATGAAGATGAATCAGCCCTTTGAGCTGACCTCCCTCAACAACAGGGGCCATCATGACTTTACGCTTTTTTTGCATCAGCTTTAGGGCTTCAATCGCCCGCATTTTTGGAGTGACTGCGATAAAGGTATCGGTCATTAGGTCGGACATCGTTTCCCCTAATGCCTGGGCGTGATCTTTTTGAAGGGCGCGCCGCAAATCGCCGTCTGTGAAGATGCCAAGGACTTGTTTGTCTTCATTGACAACCAGAACACACCCCTTCCGCTTCTCGGTCAGGATGTGGAGGGCATCGACAAGCTTGGTCTCAGGTGTGACAAGCGGCAAGTCTGCCCCTGTGACCATGATATCCTCTACCTTCTCGCTGATTTTTTTCCCAATCGCCCCTGCAGGATGGTTGCTTTGATACGCATCGAGAGTAAGCTTTCGTTTTTCCATCAGGTGCACAGCCAACACATCCCCAAAAATGAGTTGGATGGCAGGGCTTGTTGTCGGAGCTAGATCGAATTTGCACAGCTCCTTTTCAAGAGGCAATACAATCGAGTCATCGACGATTTGGCTTAAGCGACTGTTTTGGGTTGAGGTCCAGGCAAGCGTTTTTGCCCCCCGTTCCTTGATGGCTGGAACAAGCCGTAAAAGCTCCTCGGAAGCGCCACTTTTACTGAGTAAAATCACCAAGTCTCCCTCTCCGACAATCCCAATATCCCCATGGAGTGCATCGAGCGGGCGGAGGTGATGAGATCGGATGCCGAGCGAGGTGTAGGTTGCCGCAAGCTTCTCTGAGATGTGGCCGCTTTTACCAACCCCAGTAAAAATTAGGGCCCCACTTATACCATTAATTGCCTCTATCATGCGCAATGCATCTTCTAAGTTGAGGCGATCAAAAAAGGCATTAATGTAGGCTTGTTGCTTAGCAAATAGATCTTTCAACATTATTTTTAGATAATACTCTAAAACAACCTTAAAACACACTTAAATTTATCTTTCTGGCTAAGTGTCAGACAGTAGCAGGTCTGATTTCTGCTTTAAGCGATTGATTGGTGTGAAAGTGCCCATAAATCCAATCACTCTATTGTTATTCCCTTTTAGCGTGATAACTTGCATATTCACCCAGTTAATCATTCCATCTGGAGTCCGAAATCTAAACTGTTCTTGTATCTGAAGCTGCTCATTGCACGCCCTTATCCACGTGGATTCAGCCTTTTCTTTGTCTGCAGGATATAAGCAATCAAGCCAACGGTCTCCTATGGTATTTTCACTTGTAACTCCAAGTAATTCCTCCATTTTTTCGTTAGCATATACCACCTCTCGTCCTTTAGTTGCGAATAATAAGCCGTAGGGTTGCTGCTTATAGACAGAGGAAATCCATATAATATTCTCTAAAACTTCGCTTAATAAATAATCAAACTGATTGAAGGGGCCAAAAAAACCTCTATTTAATTTCTCAACCGAAACATTGACCCCTTTTAATTTTGATATATTTAAACTGTAGTTTTCCGCTGCATCTAGCAGCTTTTTGAGCCACGGGTAAAATAGCAATTTAAAGCAAAAAAACACTCCAAAGTAAGCCGTAACCCCAACTAACACAACTATTAACTCGAAAACAATAATAGACTTAGTGAAATCTTTGATCGCTTTAGTTTCCTTGAACTTTGCCCACAAAAAACCTTGATCCATTTTTGTAATGATAAATCTTTCCCCCCGCTCAATGAAAAGACGCCCTTTTTGAAACGGTAAATCCTTTAGTTTAGGCGTATTCCTAGTCATCCATTTGGGGTCATCAGTGGAATACTGATGCGTGTTAAATCTAAAAGCGAGTTGCTCAATGTTTGACTCTTCACGAGCAACGTACTCAAGAAAATCCTGCGCTTTTTCAATGCCTGAGACTTGGGTTAAATATTCAAAACTGGCTCGTATTGCAATGGTTTCAGTGTGTTCAGTAGCTGTAATTGCTTTTTTTACATTTGCCCTAAACAAAAAAGCCGTGATAATAACAAGCACAATTAAAAACCAAGCTAAGTGCTGCCAAAACTTTTTTTTAAAAAACTTTAGTGAAGCTGATTGATCTTGTGAATTCATAAATATGCTAAGACGCGGCACTCAAAAGTGGTGCCCTCTCCTTCTTTACTTGAGACTGAGATTTTACCATTCATCATTTCAAGATACCGTTTGCATATAGATAAACCTAGTCCTAAACCAATTTTAATATCTGCAGAACGCTCTTGGCTAAAGGGTTCAAATATCATTTCCATTGCATCAGGAGCAATCCCTCTTCCATTATCAACTGCCCTTATCAAGAGAATTGGGGTGGTTGTATCCGGATCTTCGAGCTCAATATAGACATTCACTTCACCATCTTGCGGGGTAAATTTAAAGGCATTTTCGCTTAAATTAATCACTACCTGTGCTAATTTAGAAGCATCTCCTCTTAACGTTTCAGGCAAATTGGGTGCTAGGTGTAGAGCAAAGTGAATCGCTTGCTTGTTTGCTCTCATTTGTAAGGGCTTAGAAATACTTTGCGCCCACTGAGCTATGTTGTACTCGTGGTTATCAAGTTCGATTTTTCCACTCTCAAATCGCGAAAGAGCTAATAGGTCATCAATCACAGCTTTTAAATGCATACTTGCTGTATAAATGCAGTCAAACGCTTTTTTAACTTCCCCTTCAATATTTTCATCATCAAAATATAGCTCACTAAATCCTAAAATAGCCGAAAGCGGGCTTTTAATTTCATGACTCACATAATGAAGCACCTTGGTTTTCATCTGTGTATTGACTTCAGCTTCAAATTTCGCATCTTCAAGCTCACAGACAAATGCAGTTGTTTTTCTTAACAAAAGCACAGTAAGAACTAGGAAAAGGCACATCAAAATGGTTATTGTATAATTAACATGAAAAGGGACCCCGGCATTGAACGCTTGCAAACGAGCAACCTCAAGCCCTCTCCAAAATAATAAACATACAGTAAAGGCTGTAAGCATGAGAGGGATGTATACCCAAGAAGAAATCTTTGCCTTAGCATCAAAATTCACGGTGGCTATAAATAATGCACTTCCCAACAAGATAAAACCAATACTTGTGTGTAAGGCCATATCAGTTAAGGCTTCCCACCCGTAGGCTGCTTCGAATGACTCGATATAACCTAACGTAGATACAAAACCAAAAGCAAAAGCAAAGCCTCCAAAACAACTCGAGGCCCAACTATTCTTAGTTTTTAATGAAAGTAATCCTAGACTAATAAAGATAAACCCTATTGCGGTGTTAGGCGCCATACGCCCTGGATTAGAAGATTTAGTCGTGATATAGGCTTTTTGGAAGAGCTCATCAATTGATAAATCCCAACCAAACATGTATTGACTAAGAGTTAACAGCGCAAAGACCCCTAAAAATAGCGCAAGCACTACTTTGCATCCATTGTATGAAATTAAAGAGCAGAATAGACCCAAACTTGCAACAACAAAGAGCAAAGCTGTATTAAATTGCATGGGCACTAAATTCGGTAGCACCTGAACTAAGGTTGGCCGATGAAACCACCAGCCTATCAACACCACAATCCCTAGGGCAAAGGCAAAAAATGTTGCTGTCCCAGAATATTTACGAAGCCCATTTTCGGTTACCATATTTCTTACATGATGTATTTATAAAAAATATTTCAAGAAATATTTAACGCGCAATTGTCCCGATGACTTTCAGAGGGTTTTGTTTTTCATCGAAAATTGTTTTCCAATGAAACAGAAAACTTTCGACTTTCTTTCCTCCTACCATACACCTTAGCCGAAGCGATTGATGATGGGTACTTTGTAAGTTTTCTTGGAGTTCTGCTTCGAATTTTTTTAGCTCTTCAAAGTGAATTTGGCTAAAAAAATGGTCATCTGCCATAGAGCTAGACCCGGACAGCTCTAGCAAAGCTTGTGCGTTTGCCGATAATACACATTGCTGCGCCTTTAAATCCCACTCCCACACCCCAACTTGCACTAATTCTAAGGCGGTATCATAACGCAATTTAGCTTGCCCATAGTCTTTTTTGAGCAATTCGTTGATATTCTGCAGGCCTGGTAGAGCTAGTAGTTTCGGTAAAACAGGTATAAGCGCAATGACAGTCACCCAGGAAACAAGGGCGGTTAGTACTAGTAACAATCCCAAAAAACGATACACAGGGTAGTAGAAAATAATCGCCTCTGTCAGGTGGGTAAACCCACAAGCGATGATAAACGCTGCAAAAAGCCAGAAGATTCCTGAAAAGGGGACGTCTTTCCGTTTACGAAGAAAATAAACCAAAAGAAGCGGTATCGCCATATAGGCGGCAAAGATCATTAACTCGGAGGTAATGTGCACATAACCTAACGCATCAGACCAGGTGCCGCACCTCCAACGTGGAGGCCAATTCCCTGTAAAAAATAAAAACCGAAACATGCACATATTTTAGCCTGGTTTTTTTTAACTCTTCAACAAAAAAAACTTTAACGTAAACACTCCAGTGAGTACAAAGAAGCGTATGAAAATACCAATTACTGTTGCACGTGGAGATGGCATCGGCCCTGAAATTATGGATGCCACGTTAAGAATCTTGGAAGCTGCTGGCGCAGAACTTGAGATTCACGAAATTGAAATCGGAGAGAAGGTCTATACAAGCGGCCATCCAACCGGCATGGCACCTGAAACATGGGACACGATTAAAAACACAAAAGCCTTTTTAAAGGCTCCCATCACCACACCCCAAGGCGGCGGCTTTAAAAGCCTAAACGTAACCGTTCGAACCACTCTAGGCCTCTACGCTAACCTCCGTCCTTGCGTCTCCTACCATCCATTTGTTAAAACAAAACACCCGATTATGGACGTAGTCATCGTTCGTGAAAACGAGGAAGACCTCTACTCTGGCATCGAATACCGCCAAACACCTAACGTCTGTGAATCGATTAAACTCATCTCACGGCCTGGCTCTGAGAAGATCTGCCGCTACGCCTTTGAGTACGCCAAACGAAATAATCGGAAAAAAGTCACCTGCTTTGCCAAAGACAACATCATGAAATTCTCAGACGGTCTTTTCCACGAGGTTTTTGACGTTGTGGCCAAGGACTATCCCGAGATTGAAAACGAATTTTGGATTGTCGATATTGGCGCTGCAAAACTTGCCGATTCTCCAGAGGCATTTGACGTCGTTGTGATGCCCAACCTTTACGGCGATATCCTCTCCGACGTTGCCGCACAAATCAGTGGCTCAGTAGGCCTTGCCGGCTCAGCTAACATCGGCACCCACGGCGCTATGTTCGAAGCCATCCACGGCTCAGCCCCTCGCCGCGCTGGCCAAAACATGGCCAACCCCTCGGGCCTCCTCCTCGGCTCCATCCTCATGCTCCAACACATTGGACAAAACGCCGTAGCAACAACCGTCCATAACGCGTGGCTTAAAACCTTAGAAGATGGCATCCACACCTACGACCTCTTCGTCGAAGGAACAAGCAAAGAAAAAGTGGGCACCAAAGAGTTTGCCGACGCTGTCATTGCACGGTTGGGACAAAAACCAGGCACCCTCCACGCTGTTGACTACCAATCCACCGAAGATGAAGTACACATCGAGCCCACCCTCACCGAAAATCCGAAGCGAGAACTCTTCGGCGTTGATGTCTATACCTACGACAAAGGGTTCAACGACTCAATGAAAGACGTGCAAGTTGGTCCCTTCAAAATGGTCTTTGCCAGCAACCGCGGCGCAAAAGTCTACCCAGAAGGACAAAAGGAAACGTTTTGCATCGAACAGTGGCGCTACCGCTTCATTGCAAGCGCGCCTTGTACACAAGAAAACATCGCCGAACTATTAGCACACTTAGCCCCTAAAGTGGACATGATTAAAACGGAGAACCTGTTCCATTTTGATGGAAAGCCCGGCTACACATCCTCACAGGATCATGCTAGCTAGGTCAGCAAGTGTTACTGTACACTTTTCAAATTCAAGCGCGTAGATCCCTTCGTGCTGGTTGGGCTCAAATTCCAATTGCGGGTGTTCCATGTCGACTGGAATCGGGTTGAGTTGCACTTTCACTAGCGGATTACTTGCGTACGGCTCACTCTCTGGATTGAGATAAAGGTCTGCATAGCGCGTGAAAAAGAAAAGCGGTTTTTCCCCTGCCTTGTAGGCCACCTCTAAAAGCTGTTGCAACAACCACTGCCCTGTCGCCTTCTTGATTTTCTTCAAGCGAAATACAGGCTCGGTTTCCAAAAATACATACTGGTGTAAGATGGCACTTTCTTGAGCAAAGGCTAAGTCAAGCTGTGAGCGTCCTAATAGACGGATTTTCCGCTTTAAAAGCTTCATCGGGGCGACTTTGTAGTCAACAATTCCCGAGTGAGGTTGCCACTCCCGATCACAATTGTGTATTATCTCCTCTAAAGGCATCGCCGGCTTTAAGGAAATTGCGCTTATACGAGGTGCCCGTTTAGCAAAAAGCCGTCTTATCGGCCCGCACATCTGCGTGAAGAGGATTTCTACATGACAGTTCCCGACATAAAGCCCACCACTGACAAAACCCCCAGGACAATAGGCAGTTGCTGGAAAATGCGTGACTGGCCACGCCTTCGGTACACGAAGCTTTTTGCACAGGCGATGAAATAAGCGCTCTACCTCGTTTTTCGAATCCACTTGAATGATCACTCGATCAATGCCATCAATTGCGCCGTCTAACATATTTATCAAGGTTAGGCATGCCTTTACTTGCTGTAAATGTATTTCTTAACAAACTAACCTGTATTTGCAGCGTCTGAACAATGAAATTCTTAGTATTCGTTGACACAAGCGCCTTAGAGGAATATAATTTAGTACATGTTTCTTATACTCAGCACTATTTTAGCTTCAGCTCCGTTCATAGCACCATCAGACCCACTTCTACGGCAAAATGCTCTAGAACTTACTAAAAATGAGATGACATCTGAGGAAACCCAGGCTTTAGTACAAAACATGAAGCAGATTGCGAATGAACGCATCAACGAGATGGCCGGCCTTGCCGCCCCCCAAATAGGGGTCGGGAAACGCGTGATCCTCGTGAATTTCAACGGCCTGCTTAAGATCTATTTCAACCCCCAGGTCATTTGGAGATCGAATGAAACGCTCGTTTTGCATGAGAAATGCTACTCCCTTGGTGATATCGTAGGCCTTGTTCCCCGGGCGGCCAAAATTAAGCTCTGCGCTTATAACGAAATGGGTGAAATGGTTGTTGAAGAGTACGAGGGCATGGAAGCGCGCATCTTACAACACGAAGTGGACCACCTAAACGGTATTCGCTTTATCTCTCACGTTGACGATCTTACAACCCTCAAACTGGTAACAAACGAGCAGACTGAGGAATTTCGCAAAAACCGTGAGAACTGGCCACACAAATGCCCCCCCGAAAAACTCGCTGAACTTAGTCTACAGACAAAGCTTTCCTCAACTAAGTAGCCCCTCCACGTACTCTACCACCTCTTGTCGAAACACGCCCGCAGCACATCCTGTTACTGCACACACAATTTTTCCCATATTTTGGCAAACCACCAGATTTAACGGTGTCATCTCATAGTCACACATCGTGGGTGGTGGCCTCAATGCATCTGAGATCACAAAACCCACTAAAGCTCCAATGCATCCTTGTCCTATGCGCTTCATCGATTCTACAGACACCCAATCTGGCACCGTTAGTTCTGCGCCAACTCCTACTAGCCCCATCTTCTCTCTCCCATTCTAAGTTTTTGACCCGTGAAGGATAGTCTACAACTACTTAATCCACCATTGAATTCTTTACAGAATTAAGTTATAATCACTTCTTAACAAAGAGGTTAATAATGGCATTCATATCTGGACATTTGGACAGCGTTTTAAATAAATGGCTTGATAGACATCCTCCTGATCACCACGCAGGGACACATGCAAAAATTGCCACTCTTCTTGGGAGCCCTCTGATCTCATATGAGAAGACAAGTCATCCAGGGGGCACAATCGAACTGAAACTGACAATCCAATACCATGATAGAAGGACTGAGCTTGAGGTTGAACTGAATCGCCGAGCCACAATCACGTTCTTTCAGGCCAAACAAGGGCGCCACACCCTCGCCCGCTTCGGTCACTAAACCCCTCACCCTCAAAGTAATAAAGTTTTTATTTATTATAATTATA